>NZ_JBIAWT010000001.1:0-118776 GCF_042895955.1 Streptomyces sp. NPDC001339
TAATCCACCACCGAAGCGGCTTCATCGTTCGACTTGCATGTGTTAAGCACGCCGCCAGCGTTCGTCCTGAGCCAGGATCAAACTCTCCGTGAATGTTTACCCGTAATCGGGTGACACTCGCGTTGAGCGGAACGACCAGGAGGAATAGTCCCGGTCGTTCACAGCGTCCTCGCTGTGTATTGCCTACCGGCACATCGTGTCGGCAGGACTTTCAAAGGAACCTCATCTCCCGGAAGTTTCCGGTCGACGGGGTATCAACATATCTGGCGTTGACTTTTGGCACGCTGTTGAGTTCTCAAGGAACGGACGCTTCCTTCGGCCACCCTCTCGGGCTTCCTCCGGGCGCTTCCCTTCGGTCTTGCGTTTCCGACTCTATCAGACCCTCGCGGCTCCGATTTTCGCCGGTGCGATTCGGCCTTCCGGCCTCTTCGCGATTCCGACTTTAGCAGATCCGGATCCTCTTCGGATCCGGCTCCGATTTCCGTCGGAGGGGGTTTGCCTTTCGGCTGATCCGACTTTATCAGATTTCTCTGGGTCAGAATTCCGCCCGCTGGCGGGAGGGGCTTCGGGCACACAGGCGTCCGGTGCTTCCCGTTCAGGCGGAGCCGTAAACGTACTGGAGCGGGGCGCCCGGATGCAAATCCAGGCGCCCCGCTCCGACTTGAGTACGGTCGTATGACCCTGTGCGTCAGACCTCGACGACCACGGGGAGGATCATCGGCCGACGCCGGTAGTTGTCCGACACCCACCGGCCGACCGAGCGGCGGATCAGCTGCTGGAGCTGATGCGGTTCGGTGATGCCGTCCTGGGCCGACTTGCTCAGGGCTTCTTCGATCTTGGGGACGACGGCGGAGAAGGCTGCGTCGTCGATGCCGGAGCCACGGGCGTGGATGTCCGGGCCACCGACGATCTTGCCGGTGCCGCTGTCCACGACCACGTAGATCGAGATGATGCCCTCCTCGCCGAGGATGCGGCGGTCCTTGAGGTGCGTCTCGGTGACATCGCCGACCGAGAGGCCGTCGACATAGACGTAGCCGGCCTGGATCTTGCCGGTGATCTTGGCGATGCCGTCGACCATGTCGACCACCACGCCGTCCTCGGCGATGACGATCCGGTCCTTGGGCACGCCGGTCAGGGCGCCCAGTTCCGCGTTGGCGCGCAGATGGCGCCATTCGCCGTGCACCGGCATCAGGTTCTTCGGCTTGCAGATGTTGTAGAAGTACAGCAGCTCGCCGGCCGAGGCGTGGCCCGAGACATGGACCCTGGCATTGCCCTTGTGGACGACGTTGGCGCCCCAACGGGTGAGGCCGTTGATCACGCGGTAGACCGCGTTCTCGTTGCCCGGGATGAGGGACGACGCCAGGATCACCGTGTCGCCCTGGACGATGCGGATCTGGTGGTCGCGATTGGCCATCCGGGAGAGGGCGGCCATCGGCTCCCCCTGGGAGCCCGTGCAGACCAGTACGACCTCGTCGTCGGGGAGGTCGTCGAGGGTCTTGACGTCGACGACCAGACCGGGCGGGACGGTCAGATAGCCCAGCTCACGGGCGATGCCCATGTTGCGGACCATCGAGCGGCCGACGAAGGCGACCCGGCGGCCGTACTCGTGGGCCGCATCGAGGATCTGCTGGATCCGGTGCACATGGCTGGCGAAGCTGGCGACGATGATCCGCTTCTGGGCATTCGCGAAGACCTGGCGGAGGACATTGGAGATGTCGCGCTCCGGCGGGACGAAGCCCGGGACCTCGGCGTTCGTGGAGTCGCTGAGGAGGAGGTCGATGCCTTCCTCGCCGAGCTTCGCGAAGGCCGGGAGGTCGGTGAGGCGGCGGTCCAGCGGGAGCTGGTCCATCTTGAAGTCGCCGGTGTGCACGACCATGCCCGCGGGAGTGCGGATGGCGACGGCCAGGGCGTCCGGGATGGAGTGGTTGACCGCGATGAACTCGCAGTCGAAGGGGCCGAGGCGCTCGCGCTCGCCCTCGGCGACCTCCAGCGTGTACGGCCGGATGCGGTGCTCCTGGAGCTTGGCCTCGATCAGGGCGAGGGTCAGCTTGGAGCCGATGAGGGGGATGTCCGGCTTCTCACGCAGGAGGTAGGGGACGCCGCCGATGTGGTCCTCGTGGCCGTGCGTGAGCACGATGCCGTCGATGTCGTCGAGGCGGTCCCTGATGGACGAGAAGTCCGGCAGGATCAGGTCGATTCCGGGCTGCTCCTCTTCGGGGAAGAGCACTCCGCAGTCGACGATCAGCAGCCGGCCGCCGTACTCGAAGACCGTCATGTTGCGGCCGATCTCGCCGAGGCCGCCGAGCGGGGTGACGCGCAGGCCGCCCTTGGGAAGCTTCGGCGGGGCACCGAGCTCAGGATGCGGATGACTCAAAAGACTCTCCTCACCACACGCGCCACGCTGCCGTCGGGGCACGTGGCGCGCATGACATTCGTGCACTTGCTATATGGCGGTTGTTGGTCCGTATTCAGTTGTGAAGTCTGTGTTCAGAGCTGTACCCCGCCGGCGGCGAGATCGCGCTTGAGCTGCTCGGTCTCCTCGGCCGAGAGCTCGACGAGCGGCAGCCGCAGCGGACCGGCGGGCCGGCCCTGGAGGGCGAGGGCGGCCTTGGTGGTGATCACGCCCTGGGTGCGGAACATACCGGTGAAGACGGGCAGCAGCTTCTGGTGGATCTCGGTGGCCTTGGTGACGTCGCCGTTGAGGTGGGCGTCCAGGAGCGCGCGCAGCTCGGGGGCCACGACATGGCCGACGACGGAGACGAAGCCCACCGCGCCGACCGAGAGCAGCGGGAGGTTGAGCATGTCATCGCCGCTGTACCAGGCCAGGCCGGAGCGGGCGATGGCCCAGCTGGCGCGGCCGAGGTCGCCCTTGGCGTCCTTGTTGGCGACGATCCGGGGGTGTTCGGCCAGGCGGACGAGGGTCTCGGTGTTGATCGGGACGCCGCTGCGGCCGGGGATGTCGTAGAGCATGACCGGCAGGTCGGTGGCGTCCGCGATGGCCGTGAAGTGGCGGAACAGGCCCTCCTGCGGGGGCTTGCTGTAGTACGGCGTCACCGCGAGCAGGCCGTGGGCGCCGGCGTCCTGGGCGGCGCGGGCCAGCTCAAGGCTGTGCCGGGTGTCATTGGTGCTGGCTCCGGCCAGGATGAAGGCACGGTCGCCGACCGCATCGACCACGGCGCGGACCAGCTGTGCTTTCTCCGCGTCGGTGGTGGTCGGGGACTCTCCGGTGGTGCCGTTGAGGACGAGGCCGTCGTTGCCGGCGTCAACCAGTTGGGTGGCGAGCCGCTGCGCGCCGTCCAGATCGAGGGCGCCGTCCGCCGTGAAGGGCGTAACCATGGCGGTGAGCACCCGCCCGAAGGGGGTCTGCGGTGTGGAAGTCGGAGCCATGGGTCCCACGCTACTCGTAGCTCACCACGGGATGCGCCTCCGGGGAGCAGGGATGTGGACTCCGGCACTGCCTGCTCGGGGGTTCAAGCAGTGCCGGGTCCGTTTGTTCAGCCTAGATGAACTTCTTAAAGTGCCGCAATCCGGACACTTCTCACGGTCATCCCGCGCGCGGCGCAGCTGGAGGACGGCCCGGTCCTTACGGAGCGATCCGGCCGTTCGCGTTGAATGCGCCGTACGTGAGCGGCATGAGCGTGGCCCAGTGGGCCTCCATCTGCTCGCCGACCATTTCGATCTCGCGCTGCGGGAACGACGGCACCTTCGCCTGCTCGTGCTGCGTCCGCAGGCCGAGGAAGTGCATCAGCGAGCGGGCGTTGCAGGTCGCGTACATGGAGGAGTAGAGACCGACGGGGAGCACCGCGCGGGCGACCTCGCGGGCGACGCCGGCGGTCAGCATCTCCTGGTACGCGTCGTACGCCTGGCGGTAGGAATCCTGCATCGCACGGCCGGTCAGCTCATGCTGCGCCTGGGTGCCCTCGACGAACTCGTACTTGCCGGGGCGGCCCTGCTGGACGAGCTTGCGGGACTCCCCGGGGACGTAGAAGACCGGCTCCAGCTGGCGGTAGCGGCCGGACTCCTCGTTGTACGACCAGCCGACGCGGTGCCGCATGAACTCGCGGAAGACGAAGATCGGCGCGCTGATGAAGAAGGTCATGGAGTTGTGCTCGAACGGGCTGCCGTGCCGGTCCCGCATCAGGTAGTTGATCAGGCCCTTGGAGCGCTCCGGATCCTTCTGGAGCTCCTCCAGGGACTGTTCGCCGGCCGTGGAGACCCGGGCCGCCCACAGCACGTCGCTGTCCGCGGCGCTGTGTTTGACCAGCTCGACCGTCACCTCGCTCCGGAAGCGGACGGTTGTGTCCTCGGCGGACTCAGCGCTCTCGGGGCTGTCGGCGGGGGTAGGGGACACCGGCGGTTCCTTCCGTTCGATCCTCGTGCGCGACCAGCCTACGGCCCGCCACTGACAGTCCAGTAAATGCGGCGTAATGCCACGTTGACCGCATATCGGGCGCTCCACGGCAGGGCTGCGGAGCGGGAGTTGACATTTTTCACAGAGGTCTCGGAAAACGGGCACCAATCGGGCGCCACAGACGTCTATCCCTGTGACAGTGCCCACTTCGAGGTTCCTAGGAGAGCCCCTCATGTTCCGCCGGCGAGAACCCGTCCCGTTCGCCTTCCTTGCCGAGGCAGACCGGTTCCGCAGCAATATCACTCCCCCGCCGCGCCAGCGCATGTCCCGCGTGCAGCTCGTCGGCCAGTCACTGATCACCCTGACCGTCGTGGGCGGCCTCGCCGGCGCCCTGCTGTTCGGCGTTCCCGCGCTGCAGCAGGACAGCTCCACGTCGAATCGGGTGCATCACTCCGAGGCCGCCCGTCGCTGAGCGGCCGGGGCACGCGGGGCGGTGCGAGCGGAGTGGTTCCGTCTCTCCCGTACCGATAACCTCACCGGTCACAGCTTCCGTCAGCACCTCCCCCTGTGTGCTGCGCAGCCCCGAGTGAGGATCAGCCGTGCCCCTGCCCTTTCTGACGGCCGACCGCGAGCTCGCCGACCGTGCCGCGGAATCGGCCGCGCTACCGCACGACGAGCCCGACCACTGGCGCCGTCCCTACCGCCCCGGACCATGGCGTGTAGGGACGGCGGCAATGTTTCTGCTGCTCGCGTCGTTCGTCCTGCTCTCCGCGATGATCATCGCGATGGCCGGTTCGCTGCCCGGAGCGCTGGCCGCCGCCGCGGGGGGAGCCCTGGCGATCGCCTTCGCACTGCGCCTGCTGCGGGTGGGCGTCTGGGTCAGCGCGCAGGGCCTGCGGCAGGTGAACCTGCTGCGGACGACGACCGAGCCCTGGCACGCCCTCGCATCGGTGCGGACGCGCCAGCAGCCGGTGCGCTGGCTGGGGCTGCCGCGGACCGTACAGGGTCAGGCACTGATCGTCGAGCGCCGGCACGGCGCCCCACTGCGGGCCCTGGTGACCGACCACAGCGCCGACTTCCTCGCCCGCCCGGCGGCATTCGAACAGGCGGCGGACGTTCTGGAGGCCTGGGCAGCGGAGTATCGCCCCTAGGGGACGGTCGAACAGATCCCCTAAGGGTTCGGAGCCCCCCTGCGAGGCCACAACCGGGCGGGGGCGGGAGGTATTCCCGGGAAACCCCACGGGAGGTGTTCCGGGTGGACGGGGAGGCCCGGTCGGGCGGGAATCCCCGTGGTCAGGGGGCCCGGTGAGGGGGGAATCCTCGTGGCTCGGATGGCAATCCCGTGACCAGACGAGAATCCCCGTGGTCGGGCCGAAATCTCCGTGGTCGGACGGGAATCCCCGTGGTCAGGGACCCGGTCCCCGTGATCAAGGGCCCGGTGAGGGGGCGGGAATCCCGGTGGCTACCGGGCTCCGGTGTCGTGGAGGGTGATGGCTCGTTGCATGGCCTTGCGGGCGCGGGGGGTGTCGCGGGCGTCGTGGTAGGCGACGGCGAGGCGGAACCAGGTGCGCCAGTCGGCCGGGGACGCTTCGGTTTCGGCCTGGCGCCGGGCGAAGACCTCGTCGGCGGCGTCCCGGTCGATGCGGCCGCCGGGCGTCCGCGTCAGGTCGTCGGCCGGCAGGCCGCCCTCGGCCTCCAGCTCGTGTGCCAGCCGGTGGGCGTCCCGCGCGAAGCGGGTGTTGCGCCACAGGAACCACGCCCCGATGAAGGGCAGGACGAAGGCCACCGCGCCCATGCCCATGGCGGCCGGCTCGCCGGTGAGGAGCAGCAGTACGCCCTCCAGCGCCACCACGCCGAAGACGATCACCAGCACGGTGGCGAGGAAGAAGTACGTGATCTTTCCGCCCATGACTGCCGTCGGCCTCAGTCCAGATCGAGGAAGTTTTCCAGGCCCACGGTCAGGCCCGGAGCGGTCACCACACGGCGCACACCGAGCAGGATGCCCGGCATGAAGCTGCTGTGGTGGAGGGAGTCGTGGCGGAGGGTGAGGGTCTCGCCCTCGCCGCCGAGCAGGACCTCCTGGTGGGCGAGGAGGCCGCGGAGGCGTACGGAGTGGACCGGGACGCCGTCCACGTCCGCGCCGCGCGCGCCGTCCAGGGCCGTCACCGTGGCATCCGGCTGCGGGGCGCAGCCGGCGTCCTGACGGGCCTTGGCGATCAGCTGGGCGGTGCGGGCGGCGGTGCCGGACGGGGCGTCCGCCTTCTTCGGGTGGTGCAGCTCGATGACCTCGACCGACTCGAAGAAGCGCGCCGCCTGCTGGGCGAACCGCATGGTGAGGACCGCGCCGATGGAGAAGTTCGGGGCGATCAGCACGCCGGTCTCCGGTGCGGCGGCGAGCGAGGTGCGCAGCTGCGCGAGGCGTTCGTCGGTCCAGCCGGTGGTGCCGACCACCGCGTGGATGCCGTGGCGCACGCAGAAGTCGAGGTTGCCCATGACCGAGGCGGGGGTGGTCAGCTCGACGGCGACCTGGGCGCCGGCCTCGACCAGCGTCTCCAGCTTGTCGCCGCGGCCGAGGGCTGCCACCAGCTCCATGTCCTCGGCGGCCTCGACGGCCCGTACGGCCTCGGAGCCGATGCGCCCCTGGGCTCCGAGTACGGCCACGCGCAGCTTGCTCATCGTTTCCAGTCCTTCGTTCGGTGGTACGGACGGGGGCGGGGTGGAACGGCCCTGGAGAGCCTCGGCTAGGCGACGATGTCGTCCAGGCGGGCCGTCTGCCGGTCCTTGAGGGGGCCGATGACGGAGAGCGAGGGGCGACGGCCCAGGATGTCGCGGGCCACCTCACGCACCTCGTCGGGGGTGACGGCCGCTATCCGGGTGAGCATCTCGTCGACCGACATCTGCTCGCCCCAGCACAGTTCGCTCTTGCCGATGCGGTGCATCAGCGCGCCGGTGTCCTCCAGGCCGAGAACGGTGGATCCGCGCAGCTGGCCGATCGCCCGGTGGATCTCGTCGTCGCTGAGGCCGTGCGCCGCCACGTGGTCCAGTTCGTCCCGGCAGATCTTGAGGACGTCGGACACCTGGCTGGGGCGGCAGCCCGCGTAGACGCCGAAGAGCCCGCAGTCGGCGAAGCCGGAGGTGTACGAGTACACGCTGTAGGCCAGGCCGCGCTTCTCGCGGACCTCCTGGAAGAGGCGGGAGGACATGCCCCCGCCCAGGGCGGTGTTCAGGACGCCCATGGCCCAGCGGCGGTCGTCGGTACGCGCGATACCGGGCATGCCGAGGATGACGTGGGCCTGCTCGGTCCGGCGGTTGAGCAGCCCGACCCGGCCGGCGGTGCGGAGGGCGCGGGTGCCCGAGCGCGGGGCGATCGGGGTGGCGTCCGTCCGGTGCAGGGCCCCGGCCTGCTCGAAGGCGCGGCGGACCTGGCGGACGACCTTGGCGTGGTCGACGTTGCCGGCGGCCGTGACGACGAGGTGGGTGGGGTCGTAGTGCCTCTTGTAGAAGCGCCGGATGCGTTCGGGCGTGAGGGCGTTGACGGTGTCGACGGTGCCCAGTACGGGGCGGCCGAGCGGGGTGTCGCCGAGCATGGTGTGCGCGAAGAGATCGTGCACGCAGTCGCCCGGGTCGTCCTCGGTCATCGCGATCTCTTCGAGGATGACGCCGCGCTCGGCGTCCACGTCCTCGGCCTCGATCAGCGAGCCGGTGAGCATGTCGCAGACGACGTCGATGGCGAGCGGGAGGTCGGTGTCGAGTACCCGTGCGTAGTAGCAGGTGTACTCCTTGGCCGTGAAGGCGTTCATCTCGCCGCCGACCGCGTCGATGGCGGCGGAGATGTCCAGCGCGCTGCGCCGCTCGGTGCCCTTGAAGAGCAGGTGCTCCAGGTAGTGCGTGGCACCGTTGAGCGACGGGGTCTCGTCGCGGGAGCCGACGTGCGCCCAGATCCCGAAGGTGACCGAGCGGACCGACGGCAGGGTCTCGGTGACGACGCGCAGACCGCCGGGGAGGGTGGTGCGGCGGACCGTGCCGGCACCGGCGGTGCCCTTGAGAAGCGTTTGGGTACGGGCGACGGCCCGCCCCTCCTGGGAGGGGCGGGCCGTCGTCCTGTGCGTACGGGACGTCACTTGTCGGCGTCGTCCTTCTTGTCGTCCTTGCTGTCCGCGGCGTCCTCGCCCTCGATCACGGGGATCAGGGAGAGCTTGCCGCGCTGGTCGATCTCGGCGATCTCGACCTGGACCTTGGCGCCCACCGCGAGCACGTCCTCGACGTTCTCCACGCGCTTGCCGCCGGCCAGCTTGCGGATCTGCGAGATGTGCAGCAGGCCGTCCTTGCCCGGAAGCAGGGAGACGAATGCACCGAAGGTGGTGGTCTTGACGACCGTGCCCAGGTAGCGCTCGCCGACCTCGGGCATGGTCGGGTTGGCGATGCCGTTGATCGTGGCGCGGGCGGCCTCGGCGGCCGGGCCGTCGGCGGCACCGATGTAGATGGTGCCGTCGTCCTCGATCGTGATGTCGGCGCCGGTGTCCTCCTGGATCTGGTTGATCATCTTGCCCTTGGGGCCGATGACCTCGCCGATCTTGTCCACCGGGATCTTGACGGTGATGATCCGCGGCGCGTTCGGGGACATCTCGTCCGGAACGTCGATCGCCTCGTTCATCACGTCCAGGATGTGCAGGCGGGCGTCGCGGGCCTGCTTCAGGGCGGCGGCCAGGACGGAGGCCGGGATGCCGTCCAGCTTGGTGTCGAGCTGCAGCGCGGTGACGAACTGCTTGGTACCGGCGACCTTGAAGTCCATGTCACCGAAGGCGTCCTCCGCACCGAGGATGTCGGTGAGGGTGACGTAGTGGGTCTCGCCGTCGATCTCCTGGGAGATCAGGCCCATGGCGATACCGGCGACGGCGGCCTTGAGCGGCACACCGGCGTTCAGCATCGACATGGTGGAGGCGCAGACCGAGCCCATGGACGTCGAGCCGTTGGACCCGAGGGCCTCGGAGACCTGACGGATCGCGTAGGGGAACTCCTCGCGGGTGGGCAGCACCGGCGTCAGCGCGCGCTCGGCGAGGGCACCGTGGCCGATCTCGCGCCGCTTGGGGGAGCCGACGCGGCCGGTCTCGCCGGTGGAGTAGGGCGGGAAGTTGTAGTTGTGCATGTAGCGCTTGCGGGTCACCGGGGAGAGGGTGTCCAGCTGCTGCTCCATGCGGAGCATGTTGAGGGTGGTGACGCCCAGGATCTGGGTCTCGCCACGCTCGAACAGGGCGGAGCCGTGCACCCGCGGGATCGCCTCGACCTCGGCGGCGAGCGTACGGATGTCCGTCACGCCACGGCCGTCGATGCGCTTCTTCTCCTTGATGACGCGCTCGCGGACCAGGGTCTTGGTCAGGGAGCGGTACGCGGCGGAGATCTCCTTCTCGCGGCCCTCGAACTCCGGCAGCAGCTTCTCGGCGGCCAGGCCCTTGACGCGGTCCAGCTCGGTCTCGCGCTCCTGCTTGCCGGCGATGGTCAGCGCCTGGGCGAGCTCGTCCTTGACGGCCTTGGTGAGGGCCTCCAGGACGTCGTCCTGGTAGTCGAGGAAGATCGGGAACTCGCCGACCGGCTTGGCGGCCTTGGCGGCGAGGTCCGACTGCGCCTTGCAGAGGACCTTGATGAACGGCTTCGCGGCCTCGAGACCGGCGGCGACGACCTCCTCGGTGGGGGCCTCGGCGCCGTCCTTGACGAGCTGGATGGTCTTCTCGGTGGCCTCGGCCTCGACCATCATGATCGCGACGTCGCCGTCCGGCAGGACACGGCCGGCCACGACCATGTCGAAGACGGCGTCCTCCAGCTCGGTGTGGGTCGGGAAGGCGACCCACTGGCCCTTGATCAGGGCGACGCGGGTGCCGCCGATCGGGCCGGAGAAGGGCAGGCCGGCCAGCTGCGTGGAGCAGGAGGCGGCGTTGATGGCGACCACGTCGTAGAGGTGGTCGGGGTTGAGCGCCATGATCGTCTCGACGATCTGGATCTCGTTGCGCAGGCCCTTCTTGAAGGACGGGCGCAGCGGTCGGTCGATCAGGCGGCAGGTGAGGATGGCGTCCTCGGAGGGGCGGCCCTCACGACGGAAGAAGGAGCCGGGGATCTTCCCGGCTGCGTACATCCGCTCCTCGACGTCGACGGTCAGCGGGAAGAAGTCCAGCTGGTCCTTCGGGTTCTTGGAGGCGGTGGTGGCCGACAGCACCATGGTGTCGTCGTCCAGGTACGCGACGGCGGAACCCGCGGCCTGCTTGGCCAGGCGGCCCGTCTCGAAGCGGATGGTGCGGGTGCCGAAAGCGCCGTTGTCGATCACGGCTTCGGCGTAGTGGGTCTCGTTCTCCACCAGGAATATCTCCTCGTCTGCGTCCGCTGCCCGTATGGCGGCGGACCGTCTTCGGTGGAGCGCCGGTGCGGGCCGGTCTTCGATCGAAGCACCCGGAGTGATGACGCCTGGGTCACAGGGATCGTCCGGGGGCCACTACCGAGGACCGGCGGCCAGGAGGCGCTCCTACCGCGTTCACTTTTGCGATATGGCACCAGACTACAAAGCTTCCGTCCACCGTGAGAGGGCGAAGGAGTCCAGTGCGTACGGCAAAGGGAGCGGCCCCCGGTGGGAACCGCTCCCTCTGCGGCGCTTTTTACGGGTTACTTGGCGCCCGCCGCGCCGCGGCGGATGCCCAGGCGCTCGACCAGCGCACGGAAGCGCGTGATGTCCTTCTTCGCCAGGTACTGCAGCAGGCGGCGGCGCTGGCCGACGAGCAGCAGCAGACCACGGCGGGAGTGGTGGTCGTGCTTGTGGGTCTTGAGGTGCTCGGTCAGGTCCGAGATGCGGCGGGAGAGCAGCGCGACCTGCACCTCGGGGGAGCCGGTGTCACCCTCCTTGGTGGCGAACTCGGCCATGATCTGCTTCTTGGTAGCGGCGTCGAGCGACACGCGGTACTCCTCGGGGTTACGGACCGTCGAGCGCCCCTGGTCTGCTTCACAGGGAGTTCTTGGATGACTCGGCCGGGCCGTCACACAGCGTACCAGCTGGAAACGGCCCCCCGACCAGGTGGTCGGAGGGCCGCAGAGCGTAAGGGGCGGAGCTCTAGGCGGTGAGGCCGCGCACCGTGGCGTAGACGTCCAGGACTGCCAGGCAGAGCGGCACCAGGGACAGCAGGACCACACCGTCGAAGAGGTCGAAGATCCGGCCCCAGAAGGGGGTGACGCCCTTGCGCGGGACGATCAGGCCGACGCCGACCAGGAGGGCGGCGCCCAGGGCGATGCTGCTGGAGAACCAGACGGTGCGGATGTTCAGCGGGCCGGCGTCCTGGTACTGGAGCAGCTGGACGAAGATGTCCTGCGGCGGGTGCAGGGTGATGCCCAGGATCAGCAGGACGATGGTGAGGATGCCGGCGATGGTCAGGCAGGCGACCTGCGCGGTGTAGTCGAAGAGCCGGGCGCGCAGCATGATCGTGATGCCGGCGGCCATCGCCAGCAGCTGGGCCCACATGTTGTCGGAGAAGCCGAGGACGACACCGGCGGAGCCCACGACCAGGGCGGAGCAGCCCGCGACGAGGCCGAGGAGCAGCTCGTGGCCGCGCTTGGCCTGGTTGCCGATCTTGATGAAGTCGACGGACTCGGTCTCGCCGCCGCTCTCCAGGGAGCCCTTGGCGATCTGGTCGGGCGACCGGTAGCCGATGGGCAGCCGGGCGAAGCGGGCGGAGAGGCCGGGCAGCCAGGCGACCAGGGCGATGGAGACGACGGCGGTGACGGCGGCGACCTCGCGGGGCTCGGCCTCGGTGAGGATCGCGGCGAAGACCGCGAGGGTGCCGATGGCGGAGAGGAACGCGGCGGCGACGAAGGGGGCGTCCCCGCGCGGCAGCAGGACGACCAGGAGGACCGAGGCGATCAGTACGGTCACACAGCCGACCAGGAGGTGCAGCCGGCCGGGGCCGGAGCCGGCCTCGACGGGGAAGATGCCGGAGCCGGCGATCAGCAGGTGCGGCAGTGCGGACAGGCCGAGTGCGATGGACGAGCCGTGGTCGTCGTAGACCCGGGCGCGGATGCCGGCCAGCGCGACCAGGACGATGCCGACGACGCCGGCGATGATGCCGGGCAGGCGGTGCATATCGCGGTCGACCGGATTCGAGAACCACAGTGCGAACGCCATCATGACGAGCAGCAGCACACCGGCGGTGAGGCCGACGAGGTGCATGAGGTCGTCGCTCCAGCGGCTGCGGTTGCGCTTGACCGCGGAGGCGACGGCGTCGGAGACGTCGTCGAAGACCGGGAGCGGCAGCGACTCGGCGAAGGGCTTCAGCAGCAGCAGGTCTCCGTCGAGGATCTGCTGCTGGGCGAGTGACTGCCCGGCGTCGAGGACCGTGCCGTCGCGGCGTACGAGGTGGTAGCCGGTGGGTGCGCCTTCCGCCTGGGACTGCCCGGAAAGCCGCAGGATCTCCGGATAAATGTCGACGAGTGCGACATCCTCCGGCAGAGCCACGTCGATCCGTGCGTCGGGCGCGGCGACTGTGACCCGGCAAAAGCCGGTGCCCGTGCTCGTGCTCACCTGGCGGTTCCCCCTATCCGTTGGGCGTTTTGTCGCTTCGCGCGCCGTATATATAGAGCCGTCACTTCAGGACTGCGGCACGCTTGCGAGGCGTCAGCGTACCGTCCAATTAGGCGACCGCCCCACCCACCCCGAGACTTGACGGTTGACAGTAGGATCAACGCCTGGTTCGGGCCAAGTACTTGGCCCGGGGGGACCGTCGAATCCAACGGGGGCGGTCCGAGACTGCGAGATGCATGAAGGACTGATGCCTCGGTGAGCGTTGTCATCGTCAAGCGCCCGCCCCGCGCGCTGCCACCCGAAGTCCCCTCGGAGGAGGTGACACTTGAGGCGCCGCCCGAGCTGCCCCGTGAGGGCGAGCCGGACAACCTCTTCATGACCTTTATGCCCATGATGGGTATGGCCGGTTCCGCCGGTTTCCTCTTCATGGGCAACCAGCCGTTCATGAAAATCATGGGCGGCTTTATGGTGGCGTCCACTCTGGCAATGGCGATCTTGCAGATCGTCAAGGCGCGGCAAGGTCCTTCCGGACAAATGCTTCAGGAGCGCCAGGATTACCTCAAGTACCTTGCGCAGAAGCGAAAGGAAGTCCGGCGCACCGCCCGTAAACAGCGGGACGCGCAGCTTTTCACCCATCCCGATCCGAGCCAGCTGTGGTCCGTCGTCGCCGAGCGCAAGCGGGTGTGGGAGCGCCGGGCGAGCGACCCCGACTTCGGGCAGGTACGCCTCGGGCTCGGGCCGCAGCAGCTGGCCACCCCGCTGCGGGCTCCGGAGACCGCCCCGGTCGACGAGCTGGAACCGCTCACCGCGCATGCGATGAAGGAGTTCCTCGACAAGCACGGGCACCTGGACGACCTGCCGCTCGCCATCTCGCTGCGCGCCTTCTACCACCTCACCGTCTCCGGTGACGCGGACACGGTCTACGGCACGTCCCGGGCCGTCATCGCCCAGCTGTGCACGCTGCACTCCCCCGAGGACCTGGTCGTGGCGGTCGTCACGGCGCCCGGCGCGGCGGCGGAGTGGGAGTGGACGAAGTGGCTGCCGCACGTACAGGACAAGACCACGGACGGCGCGGGCAGCCGCCGGCTGGTCGTCGGCGACCTCGGTGAGATCGAGGAGCTGCTGGCGGACGAGCTGGACGGCCGCGGGCGGTTCAACCCGCAGGGCACGCCGGTCAGCGACACCCCGCATGTGGTGATCGTGCTCGACGGCGGCGAGGTGCCGATGGACTCGGTGATCGCCGGGGCCGAGGGCCTGCAGGGCGTCACCATCCTGGAGGTCGTACCGGGCGATCTGGACGAGATCCGCGGCGGTCTCGCGATCCAGGTGTCGCCGGGCAAGCTGGTGCTGGAGTCGGCCGGCGGCGCGGTCTACCACGGTGTCTGCGACACCCTGTCGATCGCCGAGTCGGAGGCGCTGGCGCGTCAGCTGGCCCCGCTGCGGGCGGGTGCGGGCGCGGACGGCGAGGAGCCGCTGCTCTCCGCCCTGGACTTCACCGACCTGCTCAACATCGGCGACGCCGGCGCTCTGGACGTGTCGCGCACCTGGCGTCCCCGGACGCTGGCCGAGCGGCTGCGCGTCCCCATCGGTGTCGACCGCGACGGCCAGCCGGTCATGCTGGACATCAAGGAAGCCTCGCAGCAGGGCATGGGCCCGCACGGCCTGTGTGTCGGTGCGACCGGTTCCGGTAAGTCCGAGGTGCTGCGCACCCTGGTGCTCGCGCTCGCGGTGACGCACTCCTCGGAGACGCTGAACTTCATCCTCGCGGACTTCAAGGGCGGCGCCACCTTCACCGGTATGTCGGAGATGCCGCACGTCGCGGCGGTCATCACCAACCTCGGCGAGGACGTCACGCTGATCGACCGCATGCGCGACTCGATCACCGGTGAGCTCCAGCGCCGTCAGGAGCTGCTGCGCTCCGCGGGCAACTACGCCAACATCACCGACTACGAGAAGGCGCGTGCGGCGGGTGCCCCGCTGGACCCGCTGCCGTCGCTGGTGATGATCATCGACGAGTTCTCCGAGCTGCTCGCCGCCAAGCCCGACTTCATTGAGATGTTCATCCAGATCGGCCGGATCGGCCGTTCGATGGGTGTGCACATGCTGCTCGCCTCGCAGCGCCTGGAGGAGGGCAAGCTGCGCGGTCTGGACACGTTCCTCTCGTACCGGCTGGGGCTGCGGACCTTCTCCGCGGCCGAGTCCCGTACCGCGATCGGTGTCCCGGACGCCTACCACCTGCCGAACGTCCCCGGCTCCGGCATCCTGAAGTACGACACCGAGACGATGGTCCAGTTCAAGGCCGCGTACGTCTCCGGTACCTATCGCGGTCCGGGTGGCGGCAACGGCCGTGGCGGCAACGGCGGCCGGTCGATGCGGATGCCGGTGCCGTTCACCGCGGCCCCGGTCGTCGAGCAGATCATCGAGGAGCCGGTCGTCGAGGCGGCCGAGCCCGAGATCGACGACGCGCTCGCCGACACCGTGCTGGACGTCATGGTCCAGCGGATGCAGGGCCAGGGCCCGCCGGCGCACCAGGTGTGGCTGCCGCCGCTGGACGAGTCGCCGACCGTCAACCAGCTGCTGCCGGCCCTCGCGGTCACGCCCGAGCGGGGTGTGCACGCGCCGGAGTACACCGCGCTCGGCAAGCTCGTGGTGCCGGTCGCGCTGGTGGACAAGCCGTTCGAGCAGCGGCGCGACGTGATGTACCTGGACTTCTCCGCCGGTGCCGGTCACGGCCTGGTCGTGGGTGGTCCGCAGTCCGGCAAGTCGACCCTGATCCGGTCCGCCATCGCGGCGTTCGCGCTCACCCACACCCCGTCCGAAGTGCAGTTCTACTGCCTCGACTTCGGCGGCGGCGGCATGCTGACGATGGAGGACCTGCCGCACGTCGGCGGTGTCGCCTCGCGTCTGGACGCGGAGAAGGTCCGCCGTACGGTCGCCGAGGTCGTCGGCATCCTCAACCAGCGCGAGGAGTTCTTCCGGGCCAACAACATCGATTCGATCTCGACGTACCGCCAGCGGCGGGCCGCGGGCGCCTTCCCCGACGAGAAGTGGGGCGACGTCTTCCTGATCATCGATGGCTGGGCGACGTTCAAGACCGACTACGAGCAGCTGGATCCGGTGATCCTGGACATCGCCGCCCGCGGTCTCGGTTTCGGTGTCCACCTCATCCTCGGTGCCTCCCGCTACACCGAGGTTCGGCCGGCGCTGCGCGACCAGCTCCTCAACCGTGTGGAGCTGCGCCTGGGCGACCCGATGGAGTCGGAGTTCGACCGCAAGCGCGCGGAGAACGTCCCGATGGGCCGGCCCGGCCGCGGTCTGTCCCCGGAGAAGCTCGACTTCCTCTCGGCGCTGCCGCGCCTGGACGGGATGAGCGACCCGGAGACGATCAGCGACGGCATCGCGAACCTGGTGGCGACGGTCAACGAGCACTGGCAGGGCGAGCCCGCCCCCAAGGTGCGGATGCTGCCGACGCTGCTGCACGTCAACGAGCTGCCCAAGGGCAGCGACTACCCGGAGCACGGCATCGCGATCGGTGTCGACGAGACCACGCTGTCGCCGGCGTTCATCGACTTCGAGACCGACCCGCTGCTGGTCATCTACGGCGAGAGCGAGTCCGGGAAGTCGTCCCTGCTGCGTCTGCTGGCCCGGCAGATCGCCGACCGGTACGCGTCCGACAAGGCGCTCATGGTGGTCGGCGACTACCGCCGCGCCATGCTCGGCGAGCTCCCCGACAGCCATGTGTACAAGTACTGCGCCGCGGGCCCGCAGCTCCAGGAGGTCATCAGCGGCCTGGCCGGTTCGCTCGGCCGCCGGATGCCCGGGCCGGACGTCACGCCGGAGCAGCTGCGCAACCGCAGCTGGTACGACCTGCCGGACGCGTTCGTCATCGTCGACGACTACGACCTGGTGGCGACCAGCAGCGGCAACCCGCTCCAGCCGCTGGTCGAGTACCTGCCGTTCGCACGTGACGTGGGTCTGCGCCTGATCATCGCGCGCAGCTCCTCGGGCGCCGGACGGTCCTCGTTCGAGCCGGTGATGCAGCGCACCAAGGAGCTCGGCGCGCAGGGCCTGATCCTCTCCGCCGACCCGGCCGAGGGCCCGCTGATGGGCAACATCAAGGGCCAGTCACTGACGCCGGGACGGGCCACGTTCATCACGCGCAAGCGGGGTGCACAGCTGGTCCAGACGGGGTGGCTGCCGGGGCAGGGGCAGTAGTCGGTAACCGGTACAGCCAGAACCGGTACAGCCAGTGCGGCTGAGGGCCGCATGTACGACGGCGGTGGGGCGCTCCTCTCGGGAGGGGCGCCCCACCGCCGTCTTTTCGCGGTCCGCGCATCGCCGGCCGCGGGACTCCGGTCAGCCGAAGGCGCCGTGACGGGTGGTGTCGGGGGCGGCGGGGGCCGCGGGGGTGTCGGGGGCGGCGGGGTCTGCGTCCTTCTCCGACTTCTCTGGATTCCCAGGCGTCTCGGGAGCCTCGGGAGTAGCCGGCTTCCCGGAGCCCTCCGGCTTGCCGGGCGTCTCCGGTGTGGCCGGCCGGTCCTTCGGGGCCGCCCCGTCGCCCACCGCGGCCGGCTCCGGGCCGGCCGGCTGGGTCCGTACGCCCTTGGCAATACCCTCACCGCCGCGCGTCCGGGCCTCGCCGGCCTGGACCGGTCCGAAGGGGTCGGGCCCCTGCGCGGCCGTCGAGGTGTCCCAGCGGTGCCGTACGAGCGGAGCCTGGCTCTGGCCGCCGCCCTTGCCGCCGCCGTTCCGGCCCAGTGCGGCGCCCAGACCGTTGGCGAGCTGGCCGAGCGCCATGAAGCCGTAGGCGGCGCTGCCGCCGGACGACGAGGCACCGCCGGAGTCCCGCACCGGCGGCGCACCCTGGCCCTGGCCGCTGTCCTGGCCGGCCTGGCCGTCGTGACCGTCCTTGCCGCCGTCCGGCTGTGCGGCGGCGGTCTCCAGGTCCGCCGCGGCCAGCTCGAAGACCGGCAGCGACTCGTCCACGGCCCCCTTGAGGCGGTGCCACTCCGCGGCGAACGCCTCGCCCGCCGGACCGTGCCAGTCGGCCGCCGCGGCGGTGCCGACATGCCGGTCCAGGTCGCGGATCATGCCGTCGAGGTGCTTGCCCATCTCCCGCCAGCCGGCCGCCGCTTCGTGCAGCGCCTCGGGGTTGCGTCGCTCGCTCACTTGACGCTCCGCATGATCTCGACCAGCTCGTCCTCTGCCGCCTGCGCGTTGGCGACCGTCTCCCTGATGTCGCTGCCGACGTCGGCGAGCCGCCGCTGCAGCTGGACGAGGGCCTGCTCGGCCTGCTCGTACAGCTCACGGAACGGCCGGGCCGCCTCCTCGCTGCCGAACCCGTCCCGCAGCGCCTCGGCATCCGCCCGTCGTCTGAATGCGGCCAGCTGCCGGCTCAGTTCTTCCGCACGTACCCCGAAGGTCGCACCGAGTGTGTGCAACTCATCCGTACTGAGCCGGACTTCGTCGGACATCATTTCTCCCCGAATTGAATGACAGCTACCTGCCAACACGCCTCAGGTCTAGCACACCCGCAATAACCCGGAAGCCCACCGCCGATCGGACCGCGGCCGGACCACGAAATACATAAGGAGGAATACCCGGCTATGGCGCAATACCCGGCAATACCGACAACCCCGCCTTGACGACCCGTTCACACCCGTCATTACACTCAGGACGCCGGTACGGCACACGCGGTTGCCGCGCACGACGCCCTAGGGGGACCGAGATGAGTAACGAGCGAGAGATCCGGGACGAGGACCTGATGGACGTCGCCCAGGATCCGGAGCAGGCACACCGGCTGCACAAGGCCCTGAAGGTCCTGGCGGACAACCCCAAGGTGGGCGGCAAGCTGCAGGAGATGGCCCAGGAGGTGCTCGCCGGCCGTATCGGCATGAAGGACGCCATCGAGACACCCGGCTACATGGACGCCATCGGGGACCGGCTCGGCGAGATGCGACGGGCCGCGGAGAACCAGACGATGGCCGAGCGCGAGGAGTCGCGGACGAAGTTCGCCACCTGGCAGCAGGAACAGGAGACGAAGGAGGCCGAGGAGCGCGCCGAGCGCGACGGCCCTTCGCTCAACATCGTCACCGGCGCGCGGCGCGGCGGCCGCAGCCACCGGGGCTGAGCACCGCAACAAAATCACCTGGGCAAAGATCACCTGAGCGCACCCAGGCGGCGAATTCACCTGTTGACGTGGAGAATTCGAGCAGGTTTGCGCCCTTTCCGGGCACACCAATCCCGAATTCTCCACAACCGCCGCAACGGACAACAGGGACAACACACACCGCATTCTCCCCACGCGGCGGATCGGCATTCGCCCCACGCGGCGGATCGATGGGGATCGTTGGGGATCGATGGGGGACGAGGAAGCCGTGAGCACCTCAGGCGAAAGAAGCGTCGCCGCACCGGCCGGGTACGCATCACACCCGTACGGCAGGCCGCACCGCCGCACTCCGCGCGCTCGCGGCCTGGCGTACGCGCCGGCCCGGCGCACCGCGCGTCATCGTCCTCACCGGAAACCCGGGCAGCGGACGTTCACGCCTGCTCAACGGCTTCCTGATGCTGTGCGATCCCGAGTACCGCAAGCAGCTGCCGCTGGACGACCTGGACCCGGCCACCGTGCCCCCGGACCTCCCGGCACCCGCCGTACCGAACCCCGCGGGGCGCACCGCGGCACACGTGCGCCGGCTCCTCGCCGAACACTTCGGCCTGAGCACGGACCGCAGTGCGGGCCACGCTGAAGGCGACAGTGAAGACATCTTCACCGAATTCACCGAACTCGCCACTCGTGCGGAGCCGGTGAGCATCGTGGTCCCTGACGTCGATCAGGCCGGTCCGGTACGCGCCGCGAACGAACCGGCCCGCCTGGTACGGGACGTGCTCACGCCACTCGCCGCCACCGAAACGGTTCAGCTGCTCGCCGATGTACCCCGCGAACTCGCCGCGGAGCTGGCCGGGGCGCTGCCGCACGGGCAAGTGCAGCTCATCGATCTGGACGCGCCCGAGTGGGCCGACCCCGAGGGCCTGGTACTGCACGCCGAGACCGCACTCGACCGCGCAAGCGGCGCGCCGGAACGCTCCCGCGCACTCCCCCACGCCACCACCGACCCGGTGGCCCGCCGGGCGCTCGCCGAGGCGCTGGCCGAGCGAGCGGCCGGCAATCGGCTGACCCTCCAGCTGGCCGTGCGGTCACTCCTCATGCCGCCCCATGGCTTCGGTCCGCCGGAACCGACGGACGCCGCCGCCCTGCTGCCGGGCAGCATCGGCGAGGCACTCGACCTGCACGCCCGCCGCCTCGGCGCCGATCCGCAGACCCTGCGGCTGGTGCTCGCGCCGCTCGCCTTCGCGGAGGGCGAAGGGCTGCCGGTCCAGCTGCTGGCGCCGCTCGCGACCGCCGTCGCGGGCCGCGACATGAGCCAGGACGTCGCCGACGGCATGCCGCTGGCGGCGCCGTTCATCCAGACGGTCGAGGCGCCCCAGGACGCGGACGGGACGCCGGATGAGGCACCGAGCGTGGGCGGTCGTCGCCCCCTGCTGCGCCTGATGCACCCCGGCATCGCCGAGGAGATCCGCTCCGGCCTGCCGGACGTCCGGGACGCCCAGACCAAGATCGCGACGGCGTTGCTGGAGGCGGTACCCCAGCAGGACTGGTCCCGCGCCGACCCGTACATCCGCGACCACCTCGCGGCACACACCCTCGAAGCCGGCCTGCTCCCCCAACTCCTCACCGATCCGGGCCTGTTCGCCCATGCCAACCCCGTGACGCTGCGGGCGGCCATCGAGGCCGTACCCCTGGAACAGCTGGGCGCTCCGGCCCGTACGTATCTGCGCACTGCTCCGCTGCTCACTCGTACGCAGGCCCCGGCCGGTATGCGGGCCGCGTTCCTGGAATCCGCCTTCGTCGAGGACGGGCTGGCGCCCTACGCGGAGGCGCTGCACAAGCTGGGCTTCGACCTGCCGTGGCGCACACTGTGGAGCGCGCCCCTGACCGGCGTACGCGCGGTGACGATCGGCGTCCTGCGTCAGGACTCACCACCCCAGGCAGCGGAGGCCGGCGCCGAGGCGCCCGCACCGGCCTCGACAGGCTCCGTACACCACCCCGTCGCCGCCTTCCTCGTCCCCGAGGGCACCCCGGGCGCCCGTACGCTGCCCAGCGGCACGGACGGCACCCCGGAGAGCCGCAGCGACCGCGCGAATAGCACCGACCTCACCGCATCCGGGGAAGTCGGCCTGGCACTCCTCCACCACAACCTGCTCACCCCGGAGTACCTCGACGCCGACCCGTCACAGGTCGTACAGCCCTCGGAGAAAGCCCGGGCCGCGGCACCCTACGGCCTCAGTCGTGATGCCGACTCTCTGCGGGTCCGGGTCCGGTCCCGCGCAACCGAGCAGGTGGTGACCACCCTGGTCTCCGACACTCCGATCACCGGCGCCGCCCTCTCGCCGGACGGTGTACTCGTCATCGCCACCGAACGCGGCGTGACCGCCCGCCAGATCCTCACGCCCGTCATCACGCCTGCCCCCGCAGCCGCTACCTGAGCCGTACCGTCGCCCGTCGCCCGTCGCCCGTCGCCTGAGGGACCATGCCCATCGCCCTGAGGGACGATCACATCTCCTCAAGGCGAGACGCTGATCGCCACTTCAGGGCAACAGGAGCCAGTCCGCAGCCAGGGCGGCCACCAGCCCGATGCCCAACAGCCACGTGCCCAGCCGGGTACGTCCGTGCCGACTGAGCTCGATCACCACACCACAGAGCACCAGCGCGGCCCCGTACACCCCCACGACCAGTACCGACGTACGCGACGCCAGGCGCAGCACGAGCACCACCGCCATCGCGGCCATCAGCACCGAGGCCAGGACGATACGTATGCGGCGCGCCTGACGGGGCGTCAGCCCCACCCGTTGCCCAGAGACGGGCCCTTCAAGGCTCTCTTCGACCTCTTGGTCCCCTTGGGACTCTCGGGCCCCTTGGAACTCTTGGGACTCTCGGGTCGATTGGGACCCTCGGATCTCCCGGAGCTCTCGCGTCTCTTGATGCCCTTGCGACTCTTGACGCCCTTGCGGCTCTTGAGGCTCTTCGCCACCGGGTTCACCCATGACACGTCATTCCCCTCGGTTCCAGGCGGCGACGAATGCCTCCATGTGCCGACGTACCGCGCTGCCCAGGGCGATCCAAGAACCGTCGACGAAGGCGACATCGAACCGCCCCCGGCCGGTCAGGGCCTTGGGATGTGGGTCAATCCGCGCGATGTTCGGTCGAGGCGCCGCCGCCCCCACCTCGAACCCCTGATTGAGGCCCCGCCGGCTAGTGCCGTGGTCCACGAGCACGATCAACCGCCGGTCGGTCAGTGCCTGACGTCGCGGAGTGCCACCGGCGTTCGTGAGATTGACGAGGAAACGCCCGGCCATGCTGTGCCAGCCGCCGTCCATCACATTACCCCAGAGCACCTTCTCGACGGCACGGTCGGCGGCATGGTCCAAGGCATCCGTGGTGCGCTCGATCCGGTCGCCGACGCGCCCCGCGGCCCGGGTGAACGGGTTGTTGACCAAGCGGCTGCCGGTCACCGCCTCCACCGGACGCGCCACCGCGCCGAGCGCGCTGCCCAGCACGCCGCGCACCCGCTCCTCGAGCTGCGACGGAGGAGCCGGGGTACGCGGAGTGCGCAGCTCGGCCGGGACAGCCGGCAGCGCCGAATTACCCCAGTAGTCACAGGCGATGACCAGCCTTTCCCCTGGATGGAGAAACGGCAGGAAACAGTCTCGGTACTCCGGCTTCATGCGGCGCGACTCCCCTCCCTCATTTTGTTGTGAGCATGCAGGTAAAAGTCGATCTTAGCCAACAGCTCGGACACCGGATACGGGACGCAGCACACCGAGCACCAGCAGGAACCCCGAACACAATCGCGAGAGCACACCACCCCTGCACCACTTAATGATCATTACGAATCAGCTCGCGCGTCCCCACCCCCCCACCCAATGCCCCAATTATTCAACAAAGTCCACAATGCCCCGCCGGATCAACTCCACGTTTTCCCCATACCACTACACGCCCTCTGCACCTTCTCCAGCCCCACACCCTCGCCTTGACACTGCCGCGCGCAGAGCGCCTAAACTAAGGGGGGTAGACGTGACAAATGCGCTACATGACAGGCAGAAATATCGGGGGTCTTGATGCCAGGCAAGGCATTTGATGTCGATCCAGATGTGCTGCGGACGCAAGGCAATGCGTTCGTCCACATCGGCAACGATTTCTCCAAGGCCTCGAAGAAACTGCAGGACGACCTCAAGTCCCTCGGGGACCCCTGGAACGACTGCGACTTCGGCACGATCTTCGACACGATCTACACGCCCATCCGGGACGGTATGTTCACGTCGATGGACTCCCTGGGGGAGCGCATCGAAGAGATCGGCGACAAGCTCCAGCACATGAGCCGGAAGTACGCCGACTCCGACGAACAGGGCATCCACACCATCAGCGCCGTAGGCCGCCCAGCCATCTGAGGCACCGCCTCCCCCACGAGCCGAGCCCCACTCCGCTCCACTCACTCACTCACCACCATCCCGCCACAACCGCACGGGGGACGACCACTGTGTCACTGATGCTGCCAGGCGAGCTCGTCTGGGTGCTGGATCTCCTCGGATACAACTGGCCGAACGCCGACGAGGAAAAGCTCCACGAATGCGCCCAGGCCTGGCGCAACTTCGCCGAGTCCGTCAACCAGGCGGCATCGTCCGGCACTTCGGCGTCCAATGAAGTCGTCGCCGTCAACACCGGCGAAGCGATCGAGGGTTTCAGCAAGGAGTGGGGCACCTTCACCGGCGGCGGTGACGGCGGCGACAACTACCTCCGTGACGCGGCCATGGCCGCCGAGGCCATCGCCCTCGCCTTCGACGCGGCCGCCATCGCCGTACTGGCCGGCAAGGTCGCGGTCATCACCCAACTCGTCATCCTGGCAGCCGAGCTCATCGCGGCCCAGGCCGCCGCGCCCTTCACCCTGGGCCTGTCGGAACTCGGCGCGGCCGGCGCCACCCAGGCAACCCGCGTGCTGATCCGCGAGATCCTCGAAAAGATCAAGCGCGAGGTCATGGAGGCGGCCACAAAGGCGATGGAGCACGCCACCAAGGACGCCATCAAGAACCTCGCCAAGAAAGCGGTGTCCAAGGAAGCCCGGAAGGTCGTCGCGGACTACGCCAAGAAGACGGTCAAGGACACGGTCAAGGAGACCGCCAAGAGCGCGATCGTCGACGGAGCCAAGGAGAAGGCCACCGAAGCCGCCACGGAAATGAGCCAGAACGTCGCGCAGCAAGGCATCGAAAGCCACTTCGGCGCACGCGACGGCATCGACTGGGGCGAAACCGCTGACATCGGCAAGAAGAAGGCCGGCGAATACGTCGACGGCGTCAAGGAAGGCGCCCAAAGTCTCACCGACCCCAAAACCTACGTCGATCACGCCAGGGACGACCTCACCAAGCGCGGCCTGGACCACGCCCAGAAACAGGTCGACCAGCGCACCGGCGGCGCCGCCTCCCGCCACCAGAACGTCACAGACAGCGCCCGCTCCGCCGCCGAAGAACAGGTCCGCTCGGTCTTCGGCTGAGCCAACAGGGCAACGGCGGGGTCGGTGGCAGCGCCAGGAGGTGTCCGGGCGGGCGTAATCAACTGCGCCGCCATCATCCAGCCACCCCTGACCAGCGACATGGCCGGATATCGCCCCACACCAACTCGCTCACGGTTCACTTACTAAAATACGGTCCCCGAAGGAACGTTCGTCGATCACTGAACGGGGACGCGCTGTGGGCGGAAAGTTACAAGTAGAGACACACGAACTAGACCAGCTCCTCCGCAAGTTGAGTGATGGCCGGGAGTCCATGGAGAAGGCGTTGAACGCTCTCCACGACGTCGGCCCGAAAAGCACGGGCAGCGTGGCCCTCGACCACGCCTGCGACGAGTTTCACGACAGCTGGGACGATGCGATCAAGAAGATCGCCAAGGGCACGGAGCAAATAGAGAAGAAGCTCAAGGCCACCAAGAACAACTACGAGGAAACCGAAAAAGCCATCCGCGACGCCATGTCCAAGGGTGGCGCCCGCCCCGGCACCAACCCCATGGGTCCGTACGCTCCCCCGCAGGCTACGAGGGCGGGTTCCCGGTGAGTAACGACTACCCCAGCCTGGGCTTCGACCCCGCCCCGGGAAAGCTGACGAGCGTCGACGACCTCACCCGCAAGATTGGCCACGCGGCCGGCGGCCTGGAAAGCGCGCACCGCACGCTCATGGACATCACCAAGGGCGGCAAGACCTGGCAAGGCGAGGCCGCAAACGCCTTTACCCAAAACGTCGGAGATCTCCCCCGCTCTCTCTCCGACAGCGTCGACGCCCTCAAACAGGCGTCCACCCAGCTCGGCGGCTGGCGCTCCAAACTCGCCGACTATCAGCACAAGGCCCGCCAGTACGAAGCCGACGCCAAGGCCGCCAAGACCCATATCCAGCAACAGGAAGCCGCTCAGGACCGCGCGACCCACGCCTATAACCAGGCGGCAGCCGACCCGGCCTTCCGCCTCGCCGGCCAGACCTTCACCGACCAGACGGCGCTGAACAACGCTCAGAGCAAGCTCGACGCGGCCCAGTCCCGCCTGAAGACTGCTGGCCACGAACTTGACGCCGTCGGCAAGCGCCTCGATCACGCCAAGGATGAGCTCGACGGGATCATCAAAAGGGCCAAGGAACTCCTGGAACACCACCAGTCCGATGCCCGCACCATCGCCGACAAACTCCGCAAGGCCAACAAAAACGCCCCGGACACCAGCCTGCTCGAAATGCTCGGCGATGCCTTGCAGCGCGTCGGCCATAGCATCAAGGAGTGGTGTGTCAAGCATGCCGACCTGCTGAAGCAGATAGGCGACATTCTCAGCACAGTGTCAGCAGCACTCGGCGTTCTCTCACTGTTGACCATGTGGTGCCCACCGCTCTCTGGCGCGCTGGCTCTCGCTGGCGGCGTCACTTCCCTCGGCGCCATGGCAACACATGGCATGGCGAAACTCGGCGGAGCAGACGTCAGCGCCGCCACCTTGATCGGCGACGGACTCGGAGTACTGCCATTCGGCAAGTTCGCCACAGGCGCGTTCAAGGGCGCCAAGGTCGGGCTCAAACTCGGTGAGCACGGCGATCTGATGCTCAAAGGCGCGAACACCTTCAACAAGGTGAGCGAAGCTGCGGGTGGGCTCAAGCCGACTTTGCAAGCAGGGAAGCTCAGCAAACTCGGCCTCTCAGACGACATCGCCCACTTCAACCCCGAGGGGCTCGGCAACAAGGCAAAGTTGGCATGGACCAAGCACGTGGCCGAGACGGGCGAGACCAGCCTCAAGGGAAGCCTGTACGGAATGACCATAACGAAAACGCCGCTGCGTAACCTGCCTGGCGCTCAGGCCGCAATGAGGGTCGACGGCACACTCGATCCCCTCTCCTGGTGGTCCCGAGGACCACAACTCATCGGCGATTCCGTCGGGTTGGGGATGAAGGCCAACCGCGCAGCGAACCAGCCAGCCCCTGCAGCGGGAACCATGTGACCGCCAGCCTGTTGGACACCCCCTCTACCCGAGAGGTACGGCCAGTGGCCCCCACATACTTTCGCCTCGCTCTCCTCAACAACGACGAGTCCACCAAAGAGCTGCCGTACAGCGTCTGGCAAGGTGTGTTTCATGGGCAGGGAGGTAAATCCGACGAACTCGCCGCATGGGTAACCCACGGCGATCCGCTCACGGCCGCACAGATCGAGCAGCTCTCCCAGCGCAGAACCTCTACCGGCGCAGACGCAGAGAACCCCCCTCACTCGCTCCTCGCCCAGGTAGCAAGGGCCCATCGCGACCGCATTGACGGCAAACGGCCGACCTTCACCGTCTACGCCGTCGATAATCCTCTGCATCCTTTGCTGGTCATCCGCCCCGGCAATCAGAACAAGCAGGCACCGGAGGAATACTCGGTACGGGACGCTGAAGGCGAAGTCCTGTGCAGTATCTCCAAAGGCAGGTCACCACTGGTCCTGCGCCGGGCTTGGAAAATCACCCTGCCAGTTACACAGGAACGCTTCGTAGGCTATCGAGGCACCATCCCCGGCTGGCTCATCTTCGCTGTCTTCCTTCCCCTGTGGATTCCACTGACCCTGGTGAGCCTGGTCGTCGGAATCTTTGAATCAGGCACCTGGGACGAACTGACCTGGGACTTTCCTCAGCGCACTATGTGGCGCGGGCCAGGCACTCCCTTCGCCTCCCCTGCACTGGACTGCCGACGCGGAAAATACTGCGCAGACACCGCACTCATCGACCATCGGATCGCCTACGCGCAGGCCATCCTGAACGCAACTCGCTGATCGCAAGAATGGACCAGACCGTGCCCGAAGAGCACACGGCACACGCCAAAGGAAACTCCCCCGGCGTCTCGGACGGTGAAATGCTGGCGTCGCTCTCCGACTGGATCACGCCAGATGCGCCCGAGATCCACTGGGAAGTACCAGAAGAGTTCCACTCGCTCGGCCTTGAGTACGTCGACGAACAGCACGAGAAGTATCTCGAATTGCTCGCCGCTCGAGTATGGCCTGGAGGATCCGATCAACAACGCGACCTCATCACCATGTGGTACAGCGAAGTGGCCGCAACGGCCACACAGGCCGGCGCTGCCTATGCAGGGTTCTGCATTCTCGCAACCGACGACGACAGGGTCAGTACCGCATCGCTGACCATACGCTGCGAACCACTCGACTCCACTGCCGCGAGCCAAACAGCAGATGCCCTCCTCGAAGCCCTGTCCAGCGATGCATCACTGGAAGTACACCGAGTCGAGACAAACTGTGGCCCGGCAGTCATCTCCATCTCCGGCACACAAGTCATCTTCAGAGCATCAGGATCAGCAAATCTCCCCGCGGAACAGGAGCCGTCCGCACCAGCCCCTCCGATATCTCTCGCCCAGATAGACGCCTACTGTCCGCTCCCCGAGGTCGAACGCCTACTGGTCTTCAGCCTCAGCACCCCCTCTTTCGCCGAACTCCCCTGGTATATCGCCAAACTCTCGGAGCTCGTAGATACGGTGGAACTCAGCTCTCCTGAGAGGCACCAGGAACCCGTCACAGGTCTGCAACATGGCAAGACTCCGGCCGACCACCATCAGACACTCCCCGTCCAAGATGTCTTCGGTTGAGCCCAGCTGTCCGATGCCAACCTCCCGTTCCGCGGCCGACCGTTCGACTGGCCCAGACGCTGTATCGGGTCCCCTGGCGAGTAGGTACCGAGCGGCAGGGGCGATTGCTGAGCATAGGGCGCGAATTCCTGGGGACCGCTGCCCCCGAAGCCGCCTGGAGGCGGAGGCGGCGGCAGCCCATTGCAGCCCCTCGTTCGTATTACAGCGACGACGATGACCACGATTGCGAGGTCCGAGAACAGCCCCTCGCTGCCCACGCCTATACAGTTCCTCGACGCTGAGCGTGTAACCCAGCTCGACCTCCGCTTCCGCAACGGGTTGCGCCTGTCGAAACTGCCGCACCACAAGACACTGGACGAGTACGACTTCTCCTTCCACCCCGACCTCGATCCGCGCAAGGTCGAGGACCTGGCCACCTGCCGTGCGTGGAGGCCAAAGCCAACGCGGCTCTGCTCGGGCCGCCCGGGGTGGGCAAGACGCATATCGCCGTCGCTCTGGCGGTCGCGGCCTGCCGGGCCGGCTACTCGATCTACTTCACCAGCCTCGACGACATGGTCCGCAACCTCAAAGCCGCCGAGACCGCAGGCCGCCTGACGACCAAGCTCACCACCTACCTGTGGCCCAGCGTCCTCGTCGTTGATGAGGTCGGATACCAGCCCCTGGAACGAGCCGAGGCGAACCTGGCCCTCCAGGTGATCTCGAAGCGTTACGAGAAGGGCTCAATCATCCTGACCTCGAACAAAGCTTTCAGCGAGTGGGGACAGGTGTTCGGTGACGAGGTTCTCGCCACCGCCATCCTCGACCGCCTCCTGCATCACTGCGAGGTGATCGCCATCAACGACCCCAGCTACCGGCCGAAGAACCGCCTCAAGGCCATCGAGCGAGAGACCGAAGTCGCCTAGCTCGTACTTGAGATATGGCTGTGAGGGACATGGTTGACCACCACTGAAGCGAAGTACCGTGATCGCATGGAACAACGCATCACTCTGGTCACTCTAGGGGTCTCCGATCTCGCTCGCGCCAAGGGTTTCTACGAGGCCCTGGGCTGGCATGGGCAAGAAGTCGAGGAGACCGTCTTCTTCCAGGCCGGCGGCCTGGGACTCGTCCTATGGGATCGCGACAAACTTGCCAAGGACTGCGGCCTGGAGCCTGGGCCAGCGGTCGGTTTCGGCGGGATCGCCCTGGCACACAACGTCCGGTCTGCGGCGGAGGTTGATGCTCTGCTCGCGGCAGTGGAGCGGGCCGGCGGAACCATCACCAAGCCCGCGGCCATCAACGCCATTGGGTTCTACTACAGTGCCTTCGTCGATCCGGACGGCCACGCCTGGGAGATCGCGCACAACCCCGGAATCCCCCTCGCCGAGGACGGCTCGATTACCCTTCCCGATTTCGGCACCCTCTAGGACTGCACGTTCAAACGTACGCAGCTCTGCACTTCAGCTCGTACGCCGACACCGGGATAGCTACAGGGCCTCCGGAGGTAAGCCGTAGGCCCCTGATGGCTGCACTCTTGGTGCCCTTGGTGGCTGTTCTCGCAAGCCGAAGTCCACGGAGCTACGACCACACGATGGGATCCAGCGCGCCACCAGCACATACGGGACACGCAACGCGGCACATCCCCTGGCAGGTGTAGCACCCCCCTCGAAGCCGCAGCAGACCGGGCACCAGATCTGGCGGTGACCGACGCAGCAGCCGCGGTAGGTCACGCCAGGGATGCTTCTCGTGCCCCCCCGGCGCTTCTGCCGGCGTTGCGCTGCGGTCGTCACCCGAAGGGCCACGCTGGTAGCCGCGGGCCCTCACCCTCGTCCGCCACCGACATCTCATCGTCGGCGGACGAAGCGTGTGCACCCCGGCTCCGGGCGATCCGCAGAGCGTCGTCCAGGGACTCCGTCGCCCGCTGCAAGGCGAAACGGATCAGCCGGGCTTCCGCGTCCGGGGCGGCCAGTTTTGCGACGACGGACAGCCGGCCGAGACTGCGGATATCGTGCTCCCCGCCGCCTTCTGCGAAATCGTCTACGAAGTACCGGTCAACCAGAGGTAGCGTCTGCCACCCGACCTGCGGTAGGCCAATCGCTCACAACATCAAGCAATTTGACGTCGGGGAGCAAGCTGCCAGGTCCTGCCATCGCACGAGCTCCATACGGTCATCACGCTCGCCGGTCTCGGCCCGGACGCCTGGGCGAGTCACTTGCGGTAGGCAAACTGATCTGCGAGGAAAACCAACCAGGCCCCTTGGCGTTCAGCGCCAGCAGTAGTCTCATGTCCTCCGAAAACAGCATAGGCCGTCCACCCGTCGAGGGCAGGGCCTGACGACTTGGGGCCCACAGCAAAACGCAACGGACCCCAAGTCGTCTTTCTGAGCTCTTGCCTCATGGCCACGTCGGACGCGAGCCGCGCCGCACTCTCACTGCCCCGACGGCTGGGCGGCCAGATGAGCACCAACCTTGCATACGCCCCAGGGCGCGACGCGAAAGCTCCCGGTACCTGGACGAACAGTGCCGGGAAATCAAAACAGACCGCGAGGCGGCTGGTCACGCCAGTGCGGCATGGACGCAGCGGCGACCGACGCGGTCTCCCACTGCTGCCACAACCAGGTGCACGGTCCTGGTCACAGCACCATCTACACCGCCTGGAGTTGGCGGAACTCGTGGGTGGCGAGAGGGAAGCGGGAGGAGAGGATGGTGGAACGCAGGTCCCCTGTGAGGATGGCGGCGAGGAACTGCGTGCACGTGTGCGGGAAATGCTCCCAGCGGTCGCCGCGTGCCTCGTTGACCATGACGGTCCACCCACCTGGTTGCTGGCCGGGGCGGATGAGCCAGTAGAGGCACTCTCCGTTGTCGGTGGTGGCCCAAGGGATGACCCTGGCTCCCTCTTCTTCGAGTTCGGTCGGCTTCTTCTCGAACTCCCAAAGTCCGTCCAGTGCCTCTGTCTGCTGGTCTTCCCATTCGATGAGGTCGTAGTTGTCATTGGGGCAGCCAGGTTCCAGAACGTAGAGGTAGTCGTCCCAGTTACTACCTCCGTAGACGTGGATAAGTTCCTTGTAGTCGACAGGAAGCTGAACGCCGAGCACTTGCTCTGCGCTACTCCAGTCCCTTTCTCGAGGTTCCGAGGGTGGCGGGATGATGTGCATAAGCTGATCAAGAGCAGTCATTAGATTTCCTCACGTGCGCTAGGTTCTTTGCGAAACTCTATCGGGAGCTGCTGCGCATCACTCAACCCCCTCTCTTCTTGTTAGGTATGAATGCGACGTTATGTTGGCCGCTGATTCCGGCGCTCTTATGCTGCGTGAATGAGAAGCCGTTTGAGCCATGCGCCTCGATGGTTACACCCTTGGGTATTTTCTCACTTCCCTCGTATACAGGTGTGACGCTGTATTGGATTGTTTCGCCTGCCTCAACCGCTTTTCTGACTTGATTCTCGATGTGCCGCATGACGGGCGAGTTGGCGTATGCGTGCATTGTCACGAAATTTCGCGAGTCTCTGTTGGAGCCACCTAGCTGCGCTCCGAGCAGGTGGGCGCGATTGTATCCCTTGTCCTTTTCCCAGCCAGGAGGGTCACCGTGCGGGTCGGTGGGGTTGGCTCCCATCATGTCGCGGCCCAGCGTTGCGTGCATGGCTGTGGGGCGGCCGTGCTCGTCAGGCTCTCCGTAGCGGACTCGTCCACCCCAGGTGGGATCTGCGGGTTCGTTACAGGGGGCAAGACCGAGGGGGTCGAACCAGGTGAGGGGGTTGGGTACGTAGGTGGCGGGATTGGGAGCTGGAGCGAGGCCGAGGGGATCGAGGGTGAGATAGCGGCCGGATTCCGGGTCGTAGGTGCGGAAGTAGTTGAAGTGAAGTTGTGTCTCGGGGTCGAAGTATTGGCCTGGGAAGCGCAGTGGGGTGTATGCGGTTGCCGAGTGGTTCCAGCTTGTGGTGCCCCACAGGGTGGATCTGGCCTGCCAGGCGACGTTTCCGCTTTCATCGACGAGTTCGGTGGGGGTTCCGATGAGGTCGGTGACGACGGCGAAGAAGCGTTCGTCGATGAGGTGCTGCGGTGTGTTGAGGCGGGTTTTGCGTTCGGTCTGGGCGATGGGGGTGATGCCGTCGTGGTCCCAGGTGAGGGTGAGTTCCTCGGAGTTCCGGGTACGAGTGCTCTGTTCGGTGAGGGTGCTGCCGTCCCAGGCGAATCGGGTTTCTTCGAGGACCGTTTCCTGGTCCGTGGCGAGGCGTTGCTTGGCTATGCGTCGGCCGAGCGGGTCGTAGAGGTAACGCCACTGTGTTCCGTCGGGTGTAATGACAGTGGTGAGGTGATCCTCCGCATCCCAGGTGTAACGCCAGGTGTCCGGCTTACGGGAGAGGCGGATCTTTTGGCGCAGGATGACGCGGCCTTGCGCGTCGTATTCGTAGCGGATGTTGCCCGCTCGGGTGATGCGGGTGCCGGTATAGGTGCGTTCGCCGCGCGCTTCGGCGTTGGGGTGCCGGTCGGGCCAGGTGGCGTGGGTCTGGTTTCCGGATTCGTCGTAGGCGTAGGCCTCTGTCCAGTTCTCGGCGCGGACTGCTGTGACGTGCCCCTCGGTGTCGAGGTCGAAGTGACGGTTTCCGAGGTGCAGGTCGTTGATGCCAGTGAGGTGGCCGTCCGGGCGGTAGCTGTAGGTGCGCTGGAGGAGGGAGTCGCCGCCGATGTGAGGCGTGGCGAGGGTCTGTTGGGTCCGGCGGCCCATCGCGTCCACGGTGTGGTGGAGGGCAAAGGCGTTGTTCAGGCGGCGTGTGGTTTCGCTGCCGAGGAGGTCGTAGTCGGAAGTGAGGGTGCGGCCGGAGGCGGTGAGGGTGGTGCGGTTGCCGGCGGCGTCATAGGTGTAGGTGGTGGTGGCGCCGACGGGTGTGGTGCGGTGGGTGCGCCGTCCGAGTGCGTCGCAGGCGGTGGCGACAGTCTGGCCGTTGACGGTCTCTGCGATGACGCGGCCGAGCGGGTCGTAGGTGTAGCTGAGGACTGCGTCAGAGTTGGTGGCACACTGCAGCCTGCCGACAGGGTCGTATGCGTAGACGGTGGTGCGGTCGTCGGCGGTCTTTTCGGTGAGATTGCCGAGGGCGTCGTGGGTGTAGGTGGTGGTCTGCCCGAGGGCGTTGATGCGGGTGGCCAGTTGGCCGGCGGCGTCGTAGGTGTAGGTGAGGGTGTGGCCGTCGAAGTCAGTTTCGGAGACCAGTTGTCCGGCGGCATCGTAGCTATAGTTCCAGGTCAGCCCTTGTGGGTTGGTCACCTGGGTGAGGCGTAGTTCGGTGTCGTGGGTGAAGGTGTGGCGTGTGCCGTCGGCTGTGATGCGTTGTGCGAACTGGTCGAAGTGTGTGTACGTGTAGCGGGTGGTTTTGCCGAGCGCGTCGGTGTGAGTGGTGCAGTTTCCTTCGCCGTCGTAGGCCCAGCGTTCGGTTGTCCCGTCCGGGTTGCTACGGGCTGCGAGTCGGCCTTCGAGGGTCCAGGTGAGTTGGGTGGTGTCACCGAGGGGATTGGTGATGGCGGTCAGGCGGCCGAGGGCGTCGTAGCGGTATTGGGTGACTGCGCCGAGGGGGTTGGTGAAGGTGAGGGGGAGCCCGGCGTCGTTGGTGGTGATGGTGGTGGTGTTGCCGAGTGCGTCGGTGGTGGAGGTGAGGTGGCCTCGTTGGTCGTAGGTGTAGGTGGTAGTAGCGCCGACCGGGTCGGTGAGGGCGGTGCGGTTCCCCTGGCTGTCGTAGGTGTGCTGCCAGCGGCCGCCGTCAGGGCCGGTGAGGTCGGTGAGCTGGTCGCGGTCGTTGTAGCTGAGGGTGGACTGGGAGTTGTCCGGTCGGGTGATGCTGGTCAGGCGGCCTGAGGCGTCGTAAGTGAAGCGTGTGGTGCGGCCGAGCGCGTCTGTAGTGGCGACGAGTCGGTCGTCTGCGTCGTAGTCGCTGCGGGTCGTACGACCCAGGGGGTCGGTCTGGGAGGTGACCTTAAGCCGGCCATTGACCACGTAGCAGGTGGTGTGGCCGAGGGAGTTCGTAACAGCGGTGACACGGTGGCCGGGCAGCGGGGCCGGCTGATCGTAGTCGTACCGGTAGTGCAGGTGCCCGTCAGCGCCACCTTGGGATATGCAGCGGCTGGCCTGGTCATAGATGTACTCGTAGCGGGAGCCGTTGGAGTCGACCCACGCTGTCATGCGGTGCTGGGCGTCGTATTCGAAGCATGTCGACCGGCCGGATGCGTCGGTGACGGTGGTGAGGTTCCCGTCCTGGTCGTGTCCGTACCCCACGAGCTGGATGTCGCCAGTCGTCTCGTCCGTGGGAGCCAGGGACAGTGCGGTGAGCCGGCCGTGTTCGTCACTGTGAGCGTTGAGGCGGTAGCCCGCAGAGTGACGGACGGAGACCAGAGCGCCGGTCCGGTCGTCGTAGTCGAAGGTGAGGTAGTGGCCTTTACCATCTGATATCTCATCCAGCAGGGCCATGCCGGAGGTGTGGGCGGCGTCGGAGAAGTGCCGTGTATGCCCGCTGTCTGGGTCGTGGATGGCCCAGTCACCTTCAAGGGTCCGGGTCAGGGGCCAGCGGGGGCCTCGAGCGGGCAGGGAGCGCTGACCCGGTTCGGGTATGTCGTAGGAGAGGAGCATGCCGCCCTCGGTGACGAACACGACCCCGTGCTCGTCGATCTCCAGGCGCTGGTCCGCGGTCGAGGACCACGACGGTCCGATCTGCTGGCCGACCCGGTAGGACGATTCGTACTTGCGCACGAAGAGCAGGGGCAGCGCGCCGGGCAAAGCGATGTCGGTGGCCTTCAAAAAGACCCTGCCGGTTGCTACATCGACGGGGTCTCCACAGCCGTCAATGTCCTTGTCGTGCCGTGAGTTGTTGTCGGGGTGTTCCTTGTCGAGCTGGTCACGTCCTTTCCCCTTGCGGCTCTTGCCGCCACGGCCACCAGCACCTCCGCTGCCGTTGGGGGCCTTGGGGTCTTTCTTGCCGCCCTTGCCGAGGCCCTTGAAGTGCTCGGCGAGCTTGTCGTCGTTGTCACGGTGATTCTTGGCCATCTGCTTGACACCGCGGGTCATGCTGTCGTCGAGATGTTTGGCAGCCTTCTTCAGACCGCCCTCGATTCCCTCGATGACCTTGTCGAGCATGGCGTTGGCGGCATTGGCAATGGCGTCCTTGCCGCGGGTGCGGCCGTGGTGACTCTTGGCCCGGCCGATCTTCCCCCCGGCCTTGTTACGAAAGGTGCCACCCGCGCTCTGCAGGCCCGTGATTACCCGATCGTGCTCGCCCTCGTCGAAGGTGAACCCACCACTGCCACCGCTTCCGCCGCTCCCCGATCCGCCCAGCCCGCTCCCGCTACGCCCGCCGGCGCTGAGGAGCTCCATCGGACTGCTGGCGGCCGATTTGGCAGAGTCCTTGGCATCCTGCACCCCCTGACCGAATCCATCCTTGCCTGCCTGGGCGGTGCGCCCCAAGTCGACGCCGTTCTGAACCCCAAGCGCGTTCGCCCCGAGCTGGACGACCAAATCCCCCACCATCGCCCCGAGGGCTTCCTCGACAGGGGTCAGAGCAATACTGATGACCTGTTCGGCGACCTGCTCGCAGACCTCCTTGAAGAGCCGCTTGACGATCATTCGCGTCGCCTGCGTCGCTGCCAACGCCCCGACCTCGGACAAGCCGAGAGTAAAGGGAGCTGCGACCTGTGCAGCAATCACCTCGGCGGCGAGGACGCCTAGTTGAACGATCGCTCCCAACTTGGCGCCCTCGATGAGTAGGGCAACGCCGTCCAAAGCCGTGCCTGCCATACGTCCGCACTCAGCGAGATTTCGCAGGTGCGTGCCATTGATCTTGCTCCAGTGAGCGTTCAGCGCTTCCACGGCCAGCGAACCACCCGCTGAACCGACCAATCCCTGGATGGCCTCGTGAGCTTCGCCGGCGCCGTCATCGATGTCGTCGGCAAACTCCCTCATCGCATCGGCCATCTGCCGGTAGTCGTCCTCGTCCACGTTCGGCCACGACACACCGATGATGTCGAGAATCTCGTCCGCCCATCCAGGCAGCACAACACCCACGTGACCCCACCCCGTTGATTGTTGGTCAAGAAGTTGATAATTCCATTCGAGGAAACGATTCCTCAAGTCTCCTATGAGACGCAACCTTCGAAGCTGAGGTCAGACTGGCGTGTGAGCCCGGCCTGAAGTCGACCAGGGTGACGACCAACGCGGAATGGTGACGCGGCCGAGAACTGCTGCGAACACGGGCGGGCGCAGGGTGCGTTCAGGCGCAGCTCCCGGACTGCTGCAGACGAAGGATTACGCCCGCGCAGTGTTCATCATGTGGCGTCCCCTGCTGGACGAAGAGACAGTCACGCAGCGAACCGCGGCACGGCTGGATCGCCAGAACATCTTCGCCCGAAGGCCGCTCCCCACGATCAGCTTCGTCATCGAAGAGTCGGTGCTCCGCCGCCCCCTGGGCGGATGGGCAGTCATGCGGGGCCAGTTGGAACAGATTCTGCTGCACGGCCAGCGCCGCAACGTCGAGATTCAGGTGATGCCGACCGAGCAAGAGGAGCACGCAGGGCTGGACGGTCCCTTCACCTTGATCGAAACACACGACGGGCGGAGGATCGCCTACGTTGAGGCTTACAAGGACAGCCGCCTGCACACGGAGCGGGAATCCGTCCGTGAGATCGTGGAACAGTACGGGATTCGCAGAGCGCAAGCGCTTACACCGCGCGAATCGCTGGCCTTTGTCGAAAAGTTGCTGGGAGAAGCATGAACATGGAGGAGACCGTGCAGGCAATGCCCAAGTTGGCCTGAGTCAAGAGCAGCTATAGCACTGGTTCGGGCGGCGAATGCGTCGAAGTCTCAACAGGTGCCGCCGCCGTGCACATCCGCGACTCAAAGTACATCACACGGTCCGAACTGACCGTGTCCCCCACTACCTGGGCCGCATTCGTCAGCTTCGTCATAGCGTGACCGTCCTGACGGACACGGTGGTGCTCTGCCTCTCTGACGCACGAGAGCCAGAGCACCGAACGGGCAGTGTGCCAGCCCCTGGGCGCCTCACCCGACGGACACCCAACGTCGGTCGTCTGCTACGGGCAGCGCAGCTGCAACCAACCCGGCAGTTTCTCCTTCACCCTGTCGACCGGCACCCAGCCGAACTCGTTATGAGCGATCTCCAAGGCGCGTCCCTCCCCCAGGAGACGGTAGTAGCTGTCATCGATGCCGAGACGATGCTTGCCTCCCGAGCACGGCAGGGGCACAACCGCCCCCGGGCGCGCGGGGACACAGTTGAGGCGGTGGTCCGCGAGCAGCTGCCGAAGCTCCCGCTCCTGCTGCTGTGGATCAGTGATCCGGTCCAGCCGGAACCGCTCCCGGTCGACCCAGATCCGTCGCCGCCAGCGTGGTTTCCTCAGCCTCCCCCTGCCGGACTGCTGCACCTCCACCTCGAGCAGAGTCAGCAGCAACAACGGGATACAGGCGAGCACCCAGAGCGCCGGCCCCCACACCCACTGGAGGCAATAGCGCGTCCAGATGAGCAGCGGGGACTTCGGCGGTCTGGGGGCCCAGGCTCGCACGGAACCGGTGGCCATGGTGCTCATCCGAACGCTCCATGGATCAGAGGCTTGTACGTCTCGTACTTGCCGATGTACCTCATCCGAGATCGCCCTCTCCGCCGACTCCACAAACTTGTATCCGCGGTACGCGGCTTCGGTGGCGCCTCGCGAGACCCATGCGGTGGGATCGATGAACGTCCTGCCGTTCTCTCCGAGCTTCACCGCGTCCGCGTGGCCAGGGTTCAGCGTGTCGGCCGTGGCTCAGTACATGGCCGACACGCTGAACATGTCCAGGAACTTCTTGGACTCCAGGAAGACTTCCCCGAGAATCGGGCTGAAGCGCGAGTCAGGCCAGCCCGGAGCGATCAGCCGAAGGGGTTGTCGGGGAAGCGGCTCGTAAATGCACTCGGCTCACTGGCGAAAGCGGGAGCCGTCGGGGTGGTGTTCGGTGAAGGAGCCGATACCTGTTGCTGCTTCACTCCGGGCGGCAGGAAGCAGGGGGTGCTCACCGAGAAGACGAGTGCGTTGCCTCGCCCGTAAGAGTCCACAGAGATAAAGAAGTTGTCGCTTCCGCCCTTCGCATCCATGAGTGCCTGCGAGGGCTCCTCACGGTAACCGAGGATCTTGTAGCCCTCGGCTTCGAGCTTTTCGCGCATGGGGCGCAGAGCCTTTCCGTGCTCGGCCCCGGAAAGCTGAGCACGCACGGAATAGGTCAGGTCGAAGCGTCCATCGTTGGCACGTTCGTGGTTCGCGCCGAAGCAGTCGCGAAACCGCTTGTTCACGGATTTGCCGTCGACCTGCAGCCGATACTGACCGGCCAGTGAGTCGATCAGTTCGCGGGCGGAGCGTTCGGCTCCGTCCTTGCTCTTGACGGGCAGCGGATCGTTCTTTCCGGAGTCGGTCATGCATCCTCCAGATGCGAGCAGGGCGACGAGTGTGAGAACGCTGATACGGCTGGGGCGCCAGCTCCGGCCGGTCACCACTTCGGCCCCGTGGTCCCGGGCGGGTTGGGCTGCGGAGGCACGCGGTACTCCCCCGGTCGAGGAGGTATTCCCGCGATGATGCGCCCCTGATTGGCCAGGCTGTCACTGCCCTGGTCCCAATAGCCGCCGTGCCCCGAGGTGTCCACGTCGAAGACCTTGCCCCCGAACTCCCTTTCCGCCGGATTCTCGCCCAGGGTCTTGCCCGACGCGATGGTGGAGACCATGTCGTCCGGTGCCCAGCCGGCCCAGACATGGTCCGGGGCCATCTGCAGATCCTTGGCGTGGTCCACGGTCATTCCGGGGCTGCCGACCACGACGACATCGTCGGCGTCGATGCCATTGCTGTGAGCTGCCGCGTCGCCCACCACCGTCGAGCCGTAGCTGTGCCCGAGCACTGTCATGTGGGCACGCTCGCCGGTGTGCGACTCGCGCAAGCCGTGTGTGAAGCTCCTCAGATCGCCGGCGGCGGCGTCGGCGCGCCCGGTCGTGGTCATGCTGCCATCGACCTCGGGGGCGTCGTATCCGAGCCACGACACCACCGCAGTGCTCTCGCCTCCCGTGTCGTGGGCAGCCTGTTGGAGCCGGTCCACACGGTCGATCTGCTCATCGACGTTCGTCAAGTCGTTGTCGGTGCCTGGAACCTGTACGGCAACATTGCGGGCGGTGTCCGGATTTCCCTGGGATACCACGGCCCGCCCGTCGCGGGCCTTCGTGTCGATTCCCAGCACGTACAGCTGCCTACTCTCGTCCCTACTGCCATCGGCTTTGTCGAGCGCGTTCTGCAGTTTCTGCAGGCCCTCGTAGTGCCGCTGGTCGCGGATGCCCAACTCGCCATTCTGCTTCTTCATGTCGTACTCCGCAAGCTGGACATCCACCACCTTGCGGTTCGCCTCGTCACGGTCAGCGCTGGGGATGCCGTCGAGCCATCCGATCTTCTCGGGGTAGGCGTCCAGGTATGACTGCCGCTCCTGCTCGGTGAGGCCCGACCACCACTTGGCGTTCTCCTTTGGGTCCTTCTTCGAGGGAATGGAATCCTCATCGAGGTGGGCGAACTCGGCGACTTTGCGGGCGCCTTCTTCGGCCTTCTGCGCGCCGTAGTCCTTGTCGAGGTTGAAGGCGTCGATCTGCTGAAGGAGCTGCGTCCCTTCCCAGGAAGCCTTACTGGCCTCCTCAATGGAGTACCCAATGTCGTTCTTGTAGCCCTCCAGCTTGGTGACACGCAGCTGATGCTCTTCCTGTGCGTCAGCGTCGGCGTTGCCGGTGGGGCCAGGGGACCTGCTGTCCGTCACGTTGCCATGGTCGTCGACGGCGTACCCGTCGAGTTCCGCTGTGCGCACACACCGGCGCAAGTCGTCCTGGGCGCTCTTCATCTTGGTGTAAACGGTATCCAGGATGGTGGCGATGGAGGTGACATCGGACTGTGCGGTCCCGAGCTGGGTCTCGCTCGTCTCCATCTGCATGAAGGCGTAGTGAGAGTCCGTCCCCTGCCATTCGCTGGCGTGCAGCGGTCCGGTCACCTTGTGCCGGTGCCGGACCTGGGTCTCCTCCAGTGCCTTGGCCAGCTTCTGCCAGGACCTGACGGCGGCTTCCAGATCGGAGAAATCCTGCTTGAGGAGCTCTTTGAAGTTCTCGGGCACGGGTCACCGCACCTGGAACGACTGGGCGGTGACGTCTTCGTTGTACTCGTGGCCGTCGGCGGTGCGCCGCAGCCGGGACGCCGCGCTCTTGGGGTCACCGCCGCCGATCCGCTTGCTCAGCTCGTCCAGCGCCATGCCCCAGTCGTGGGCCACCCGCTCCATGTCCGAACCGATGTTCCACGTCTTCAGTGCCGTACCGGCCGCTTCGATATCGCGCTTGGCCGTCGCTATGGGCTGCTGTAGATCCTGGCTGATGGCGTCGGCGGCGCCTGCCGCCGCTCGCAGTTCCTCGGGTGTGACCGAGATGCTGCCGTTGGACATGGTCCCGCATCCCCCCTGTTGATCGAACATGTTGACGACTTAGTCGTACGATCATGACAGCAAGGTCGACGTGTTGGTTACAGGTGGCGAATCCCGGCTGGAATCCGCCGATGGTTTCCCTGACCAAGACCGCTGTAGCACGGGCGCAAGAGCGGTAGTCTGCCATGTCGTCGCGTATCAGACCGACCGTACCTCCTGGCCCCATCCGCCTGGAGCTCGGCGCCGGTGTCGCAGCCGTCGCCCCCATCGAGATCCACATGGTCTTCAGAACCAACATCCGCAGAGCAGTGGGACGCGACTTGTGGCCGCTCAGCGCAAGCAGCGGAGCTGCGCCCTAGACGGTTGGTGGGCCGCGACTCGGCCAGCAGCGTGCGCAGCTGGCCGACGTGCGCCTGTGGTTTTGCGAGAACGTCAGGGCCACGGCACGGGAGGTGCTCTCTGCGCCGGGCGAGGTGCACTGGCACTCCAGCAGCTGCCGATGCTCCTAGCACAGGCGATCTCCATGGCCAGCGCAGCCACGGAGTCGTAAGCCTGTACGCCCGAGAACTGGGCACGGCTCCCGTGGTAGTGGCGAACACATTCGGGGTCCGCAGCTCGTACGTTGCGGACCCCGAATCGTGTGTCTCTGCACAGTAATTGCGCCCGTGGGTGCCTGTGTCTGTCCCTAGCCCCGCCTACTGGCCGGGTGGCTGGGTGGGCGGCGCTGGCGGGTAAGCGCCCGGGCCTCCCGGCTGCTGATAGGAGCCGTACTGATTCTGAGGCGGAAATCCGGTACCGCCGCTCGGACCACCGAAGCCACCCGGGGGCGGGCCATTACGCCGGCTCTTGCGCCGTACGAGCATCACGATACCGACGATGACACCAACGACGACAACCACAGCTCCGACGAGCATCGCGATGAAGAGCGGGCTCCAGCCGGGCTTCTTCACCGGTTGCGACGCACTGTCGTTTCCGTTGCTGCCCGCAGAGGCTGCCTGGTCGCCCGAGGACGGCGACGTCTGCTCCTGCGGCATCTTCAGCGGCCCGTTCTTCGGGCCATCGGGGATGTCACGCTTGAGCGCCGCGAGCGGCTGGATGAATCCGTAGCCGTACTTCTGGTCGGGGAGGGAGGTGCCCTTGGCGGAGGTGGGAAGGCCTGCGGTTTTGGTCAGGCGGTTGACGATCTGGCCAGCGGTCAGGTCGGGGAACTTTGCTCGGAGAAGGACTGCGGCAGCCGACGTGTAGGCGGTTGCGTCCGATGTCCCTGTGCCCTTGCGGTAAAGGGAGGGTCCCTTGTCTCCAGCGGAGACGATGCCAACAGCTGGCGCCGTCAGCATCACTTGCGGGCCGTAGTTGGATCCAGGCCAAGTCTCGCCGGTTTTTTGGACTCCGCCAACTGCCACTACACCGGGGTAGCGGGCAGGGTACTGAATAGCATCAGGACCTCCTTTACCCTCATTTCCAGCTCCCGCAAAAATCAACACGTCGCGCTTCAAAGCATAGGCAATGGCATCAGCCTCTCCCTCATCCGATGTTCCGGTCTGGGAGATGTTGATGACTGAGGCGCCTCTATCCACTGCATAGCGGATGGAGTTAGAAAACCCGCCCGCTTTCATTCCTAGATCGCGAATTGGCAAGATCTTGGCATCCGGAGCCAGGCCCATGACGCCGTCCGAACCTCCCGGCCCATGCCCGTGCCCAGCAATCTCCGCAGCCATCTGGGTGCCGTGGGTGTCGCCCCCCTCCGGCTCAGTTGAACCTCCGTTGATGAAGTCCTTTCCCTGGAGAACGTTGCCCTTCAGATCAGGGTGCTGGGAGTTGACCCCGTCGTCGATGACAGCAACCGTCACTCCTTTCCCGGTAGAGATCTTCCAGATCTCCTCGGCATCAAATGCCTTCAGAGGCCATTGTGCATCTCGGATTTGGTCGGCCGAAGCAATCGGCGCGGTGCCGAAGAGCAACGCTCCCGCCACAACCGCGCCGCCGACCGCACGCAGCGTCCGCGTGAAGCTCATGCTGTACACCTCTCCTAACAGGACGGGGCCCTCAGTGCTCAACGTCGGGCCCCGCCTTGTTACTGCCGAATTGCCGACGACAGGTTCCTACTCGATGACCTTCGGGGCAACGTTACGCTCCGACGCCCAAGTCTCCTCGTCCTCCACCAGGTAGTCAGGGCGCTCGCCCTTCTGCCCCTTGCTGTCCTTGCCCTTGGCGCCGTGCATGCCGTGCGCTCCTGGCATACCAGCAGGACGACGGCCTTCGCCACCGGCACCGGCTTGTGCTCCACCACGGCTACGGTGCAGGCCTGAGCCACCCTGCCCGGCCGCGCCGGACTTGCCGCTGCCTGCGCCAATTACCCCACCCTTTTGACGGGCCATGACTCCACCGCGCCCAGCACCGCCGACGCCCTTGCCGCCAGCGCCCTTGCCTCCTCCTGCGGCACCGGCCATGCCGGGCATGCCAGAACGCCCGCCGCGGGCACCCGCACCACTTGCGCCGGCGGCTCCGCCGCGGGCACCCGCACCCGCGCCACCTGCGCCGGCGGCTCCGCCGCCGATCAAACCAGCACCGCCACCGCCGATACCGCTGGTACCGGGGCCGCCGCCCAGAGATCCTCCACCGGTGCCACCAGCGTTCAGACCGCCACCGATACCGCCAGCGCCGGTACCACCAGCGCCTCCACTCGGAGGTGTGAAGCCATCAAGCCCCGTGTTCACGTGGGGAGTGAACGCCCCCTTGCCAGGCTGAGGCGATCCGATGCCGCCGCTGATGCCGGGCGTGTGAGGTGCTGGCATCTTAGGTGCCTTGATTCCCCCGGGGGAGCAACCAGGCCCCTTGCCCATCCCTGAAATCGACGGGCTACCTACCTTGTGGGTTCCCGATGAACCGGTCGGCATCGGCATCGGGATGGCAGGCGCAGGGTCACCACTTGGCGGACCGGGGTAGTTTTCGCTGTCGTCGACGCGGGTCTTGCCCTTCCACGTCCCCATAGCCTTAGCCTGCGACACATAAGCCGCCCCCAGCTGCTCCATCTTCACAGCCATGCGCAGCTGCTGCTCTTTACCCGCGGACAAACTGTCCGTGTTGTTGTCCAGAGCTTGCTGCGTAGTCTTGTTGGGGTTGGCCAGGTCGCGCTTCAGGCCGGCGTCGTCGCGGCTGCCGCCGTCCTGGACCCAGTTGACGAAGCTGTTGCCGCCGCTCGGCTTCTCCATCGACTCGATGTCAGGCTTGAGCTGTTCGAGGACGTTCGCGGCATTCTTCATCGCCCTGGAGGTGTAGTCCGCATACGAGGCACCGTCGGCGATCTTCTTGCTGATCTTCTGTGCCTGGGCCTTGAACTTCTCCGCAGAGGCACCGTGCCAGCTCTGCAGCACCTCTTTCACCGCGGCGTCGAAAGCACCCTTGACGCCTCCGCCGCTCCCGCCGACCAGCTGATTGTGCACATCTGACCAACCGCGCGACACATTGTGGACCTCGGTCGGGTTGGACGCCTTCACCATGGCCTTCATGGTGTCCATGTCCATCTCGGCGAAGTTCGTCTCGTGCTCCGCGGCGTAGCACATCGTCGCCGGAATGTACTCGTACTCGACGCTACCGCTCATGATTTGCTTCCCCCTCTACTGCTCTCCATGCTGACCTCAAGCTTTCCGGTACCAGACTCCATGTCAGCTACCGGACATGTTCGCGGCGGTCTCGGCTTCCTGGTTCTGGTAGTTGCCGTGTACCTTTCGCGTCTTGGTGCCGAACTCATTCATGACGTCATGGAGATGCTGAACGATCTCCTCGATGTGCTGCTTCATCTTCTCGTGGGCATCGGTCAGCTTTCGCGCCTCGAGAAACGTGGCGCCCGGAGCGTCGGCTCCGAGAGCGTTCCGCGACAGTGAGGTCTTGTACCGGGTGTCGGCGTTGGCGTTTCCGAGGTCCTTCAGGATGCCGTTGAGCTTCCTGATGGTGTCTTCGAGAGCGCTCAGATCTACCCGATATTGATCAGCCATGGTTTGACTCCCCGTGTGTGGTGAAACCGGTCTTGCGGCGCCAGTCGCGGATGGCGACCGAGGAGCCGGCGACCGCGGCGACGGCCAGGAGTCCGGCGCCGACGATGTAGATGGAGATGCGGGCGCGCCGGTCCTCGGGGCTTTCGCCCAGGGTGACGGCGGCCGGCTGGATGTTGGAGCCGTCGGCCGTGCTGGAGGGCTGGTCCGGCTTGGGCGCGGCGGTGGGGGCGGTGTCGTCCTTGAGGGCGGCCACCGGGTCGACGACGCCCCAGCCGATGAAGTCGTCCCGGTCCCGCTTCACGCGCTCGGCGGTCTGCTCGAGATGCCAGATGAGCTGTGTCGGGGTCCAGTCCTTGTGCTGTGCCTTGAGCAGGGCAGCGGCGCCCGTGACGTACGGGGCGGCGAAACTGGTGCCCTGGTCCACGCAGTTGCCGCCGTCGGGGACGGTGGAGACCATGTCGACGCCCGGGGCGGCGATGTTGACGAATTTGCCCGCCTGGGAGAAGGGGGCTCGTTCGTTGTTGCGGTCCGAGGCCGCCACCGCCAGCACGTTGGAGTGGTCATTCGAATAGGCGGCGGGGTACATGCTCTTTTCGCCGCCGTCGGCGCCGCCATTGCCCGCAGAAGCGACGATCAGGATCTTCTTCTGCTCGGCGTAGGCGACGGCTTGTTCGAGTGCGGGCAGGAGACGTCGGTCGGCGCCGGTTCCCTGCGAGATGTTGATGATGTCGACGCCTGCGTCGACGGCCTGCCGGATGGCCTTGGCGAGGCTGTCGGCGGTGCCGGCCTTCTCCTGCGAAGTCTGCTGGAACGGAATGACCGTTGCCTCGGGGGCGATGCCGAAGAATCCGGAGCCGGGGATGGGCCGGGCCGCGATGATTCCGGCCACCTTGGTGCCATGGCCGACCTTGTCGTCGGTCGGCTTCCCCTTGACCAGCGTTGCTCCGCCTGCGCCGATCGCGCCGTCGAGCTGCTTGTTCTGCGCGTCGATACCCGTGTCGATGACGGCGACCCGGATGCCCTTGCCCTGGCCGTGCGCCCACATCTGCGCCGTCAGGAGGCGCTGAAGTGACCAGGGGGTTTCTTTGATGTAGTCCGTGCCGAACTTGCATTCACCGCTGTTGAGCGGCACGTTCTCGTCCGCGACCGCCGGCGCGGCAGTGACGGCCGACAGGCCGACTATGCACACCGCTGTGGCCAGTACGCCCGCCGCTCGTCGACGGTGCCCGGCTCGGTGACCAATGGCGCGAGATCCCACGGGTTGTCTGCTCTCCATGTGTGGTGTAAAGGGCGGGAACGGAACGAGGGGAGGGGAGGGGAAGTTCAGCCGTGCTGGGTGGGGTGGCTGGGTAGGGGGTGGTTCGGGTGGCAGGCGTGGGGCGGGATGGTGTGGACGGCAGAAGGGCGAGCGCACTGGTGCAGCGCGCTCGCCCTCATTGACCACTGTGCGAGCCGCGGGGGCTGCTCAGCCGATCGCCCTCCGTAGCTTGCCGACGCGAGGTCAGCCGCCCCAGATACCGGCGTTCTTGGACTCGGTGGCCTGGTAGTTCTGGGCAGCGGTGTCCAGAGCCTTGGCGATGGCCTCCAGCGTGGCGTGCAGGTGGTCGGCGCGCTGGTCCCACTCGCGCTGGCGGGCCTGGTAGCCCTCCTGCGCCGCACCTTCCCAGCTGGCGGCGATCTTCTTGACGCCCGCCTCGAGGTCGTCGAGCTGCTGGCGGATGTTGTTGGCCGTCTGACGCACGTCGGAGCTGGCCTGCGAGATCGTCTCGAAGTTAACGAGGATCTGGCCTGACATGGTGTCTCCTCAGGAGTTGAAAAGCTGGTCGATTCACATGCCTCGGCGGGCTGCCCGGCGGAGGTCCGCCGGCCGGCCCGCACTGCGGCTGCCGGGCACGCGCCGCCGTCAGCGACACGGCCTCATCATCCGAACGGCGAGGGAGCCGAGGCGGAGATGTGCGAGATCGACTGCGCCTGCTCTTCTTCGGAGGCGGAGTAGTTCTTCGTGGTCTCGTCGATGGCTTCCTTGATCTCAGCCAGCAGCTGGTTGATCCGGTTGCCGTCCTCGTTCACCTGCGACTGCAGCTGGTTGTACTGGTTGGCCGCAGCACCCTTCCAGCCGGACGTGATGGTGTCGACAACCGTCTGCAGGCGCTTGATCTCGCCCTGGATCGACTGGTTGACCGAGGAGATCTTGCCGCTGAACGCGACCATCTCCTCCTCGGTGGTTGTGTACTGCTGACCAGCCATAGTCAACGTCCCCCATGAGGCTCGTACGTCGTACCGCGCCAACACCGGCGAGCCGGCTTGCGTGGTGGGCATCTCCTGCTGACGCCTTCACCCACTTTAACCACTCCACACCGCCGTTCCCAACAGCGGGGCACCTCTTGTGACGGGATCACGACACAGCAACTGCCCCTCGGGGGAAAGCCGTTCATGGAATTCGGGCAGATGCGGCGCTATCGGTCAGAGCCAGAGAGGGAAAGTCGCATACCAGTGAGTCGCATACCAGTAAAAGGCCCGTCGGCGGATCTGAACTCGGGCACCGCGGAAGCCGTACCGATATCCGCGAACCCGCGAACGGATTTCGGTACAACCGGTACGGCCTCCCGCGGTCGTCGTGACGAGCGCGGCCTCCCGCGGCCGCCCGTTACGAGCTCTGCGGCTTCCGCGCGCTCTGGACGTCCAGCGACGGGCCCGCAGGGAGCAGCTGGGACCACGTCTTGAGGATCAGCGGCGGATGGGCCGACTTGTAGCCGAGGTGGAGCTGCGACTTGCCCTGCTCCTGGTCGGCCTTGCCCGCCTTGTCGCCACCGTCGTTGTTCGCCGGGATGGAATAGCGCAGTCCGGTGTCCGTGACGAGGAACATGCTGCCGGATGTCGCGGAGGCCGTGGCGGCCTCCCGGTACAGCAGGCCGTTGCCGGGGGTCACGTACGAGCTGGCGCCCGGGGCGATCTTGGCCGGGTAGTCCTTGCCCACCCAGGTCTGCATGTCCGGCACCCCGTTCGGGAAGCCGAGCTTCTTGTTCGCCTCGCCGGGCAGCTGGGTGTTGGTGCCCTTGTAGACGCTGCAGGACACGCCCTTGTCCGTCGGGCCGGCCAGGCCGCCGGCCTGCGAGCCCGCCTTGAAGTTGTTCGCGGCGGACACGACCTCGGTGGGCCACGGCATGTCGATATCGGACCCCGGGATCTTCCCCATGAAGGTCACGCCACGGCCCGCGTCGTCCTTCTTCAGCGGGACGCTGGTGGTGGAGACGTCCATCGGCTTCAGCGCCGTGCCGTCCTGGTGCAGGTCGTAGGCGTTCTGCCCTTCGAGCAGAAGCTTGGCGACGAAGTTCGACACCTTCTCGACGCCGTCCCCGACCACGACGTACTTCTGCTGCGAGTCATTGGCCTGCAGCACCGTGCCGATCGTGCGGTACTTGTCGGGAACGCCCAGGACGGGGGTCTTCTGACCGGCGTGCTGGATGCGCGGCATGGCGATCGGGACGGGGCTCGGGACAAGGGTGTCCATGAAGTCCGTGCTGACCTTCTGCGGCTCCGCGGAGTCCCCGAAGATGATGCGCTGCAGGTCGCTGTCGGTCTTCTCCACCCCCTGCGGCGGCCTGACCGTCCCGCCCACGGAGGAGTCGAACCTGAAGGCCATACCGTCCTTGTCGACCAGCCAGCGCTGCCCCTTGGGGTCCTCGACGTAGAGCGCCTGATGCAGGTCGAGCTTGCCCTTCTTGGGGTCGTCGATGGCTTGCCGGTCCTTGCCCCCGAGGACGAAGACGGCCTGCTGCGGCTTGCTGTTCTCGCCGCTGCCGGGGCGGGTGCAGATCGCCCAGACCTTCGGCTTGTCCACTTCCTGCTGGGTCGGGAGCCGGTCGGGCGCGTACGGGATGCCGACCGCCGGGCCGTGCGGCAGCTTGCCGTCCAGCTCGGACTCCTTGACCTTGACGACCTGGAACTTGTCGGGGTCGAGAAGGAGCTTCGCGGACGCCAGGTTCAGGATGGGGTGCAGGAGTTTCTGCTTATTGCCATTGGCGTCCGTGTTGTTGAGGACAACATATCGCGTGGTGGATTCGTCCCCGACAATCACATTCGCCCCGACCGTGTCCCACCCCTTGGGCGCAACCGGCTTGATAATGCCACAGGCGCCGAATCCCGCGAGGATGAGGACACCCATCACGATGCTCGGTACCACCGCTTTGAGCGGCCGGGGGGCGCTCTCGATCGATCCGTTCGGCAGCGGCTTCAAAAATGCCGCATTCGTGCGCTTTCGAGCGAACGAATACGCATTCAGCTCGTCCCGACGTGATGCCATTGTCGCTTTCTCTCCCCGCCTGTTGGATCCACATCGAACCGCCCCCGGCACTCACGCCGTAGCGCCCTCTACTATGCCGTGTGTCGATCGACCCGTACGGTACGGGTGCCACCTTCCCACGCACCAGTCCAAGCATCGGTGCATCAGTCTCGGCGGCGTCCGATACGCCCAGAGGCCCGCATCACCAGTAGACCCACATCACCAGTAGAGGAGCAGGCCGGGGGATGTCCAGCGCCACCAGGGCTCGACGCCGCAATGGGCGGCATCAGCAGCAACAACCGTCCGCCGCACCGCAGAATGCAGGAAATGACGGCCAAAACGGTACAGCTCCGGGCAACAGAGGAAATGGGGGCGGAGATTCCGCGGCCCGCCCGGCCGGTCCGGTGGCACCGCGGCTGCGCCAGCAGGCCGGAACGATCGGCGGTGTCCGCGTACAGCAGCTGGCCATCATCGAATTCGCCGCCGCACTGGTGCTGGTGGGCCTGGCGATGCACAACGCGGTCGCGCTGACCGTGGCCGTCGTCGTGGCCGCACTGCTGGTCGTCTTCGCGCTGGGCCGGCGGCGCAGGGTGCCGCTGCCGGAGTGGATCACGACCGTCCAGGCGATGAAGCGCCGCGGCAAGGAGAGCGGCTCCGCGCTCACCGCCACGCAGGGCGTCGACCCGGCGCTGGCACCCGTCGTGGAGTGCGAACCGGCGCTGCGCACCTTCGAGTACACGACGGAATCGGACCAGCGTGCCATCGGATTCGTCGGCGACGGGACGTTCCTGACGGCCATCGTGCAGGTGGACGCCCGGGACGAGCCGCTGCGGCCGCAGCGCGGCAGCCACATGCTGCCGCTGGAGGTGCTGCACACCGCCCTGGACATCGAGGACATCCACCTCGAGTCGGTGCAGTTCGTGCAGTACACCCAGCCCGCCCCGGCGCCGCACCTGCCCGAACAGGCCGTCGCGGCCCGCTCGTACGCCCCGCTGCAGGCGCAGTCCCAGACCCCGGCCCTCCAGCTGACCTGGATCGCGCTGAAGCTCGACCCGGAGCTGTGCTCGGAGGCGATCGAGGCCCGCGGCGGCGGGATGGAAGGCGCCAAGCGCTCTCTGCTGCGCGCCGCCGACCAGCTCGTCAGCCGGCTGACCGCGCACGGTGTACGCGCCAGGGTGCTCGACGAGCGTGAGGTCGTGGCCGCCATCGGCACCGCGGTGTGCGTCAGCCCGCGCGCCGCGAGCGGCGCCATGGGGCGGGACGGCCGGGCGGCCCGGCGCACCCAGGAGACGGCCCGGGCGATGCGCTGCGACGACCGCTGGCACTCCACGTACTGGATCGGGCGCTGGCCCCAGCTGGGCCCGGGCGGCGCGCCGCTGGCGGCCGTCACCCAGCTGCTCACCAGCACCCGGGCGATGGCCAGCACCTTCGCGCTGACGGCCACGCACGGCAGCGGGCGCGCCCCGGCCATCTCGGGCTACGTCCGCCTGTCCACCCGCAGCGAGAACGAACTCTCCGCCGCACAGGGCGAGTTGGAGCACCGTTCCGGTTCCGTGAAGGTCGGCCTCGTACGTCTCGACCGCGAACAGCTGCCCGGCCTACTGGCCACGCTCCCCCTCGGAGGTACCCGCTGATGGCCTCTCCCACCTATCAGCCCCGCGTCAACACGAGCGGCGAGGGGTGGCGCAATCCCCCCTTGGCCCGTCCCGGCAGCGACCAGCGGCCCTCGCACCAGCCGCGCCCGGACGAGGAGCTGTCCGGGCCGACCGGGCCGAAGCCCCGGCCCGGCTTCGGCCTGCGCGGCCCGCGGCGCAGCCCGCATGTGCTGACGGCCGAGTCGCTCGCCGCGCTGACCCTGCCGGTCGGCGACGACGGCGTGATCATCGGGATCGACCCGGAGAACCAGCCCGCCGTGCTGAGCCTGCTGCGCCCCACGCCGTTGGAGGTCGTGCTGGTCGGCAGCGTGTGGATGGCACAGGTGCTGGCGCTGCGTACGGTCGCCACCGGCGCCCGGGTCGCGGTCGAGACCGCTCGTCCGCCGGCCTGGGGCCAGATGGCGCAGAGCGCGGGCGGCGGCCAGCAGTGTGTGACGGTGCACGATGTGCGCCAGATCGCGCCCCAGGGACCGTCGGTTTCCAGCCCCGTGCTGGTCGTACGGGACATGGGAGCGCGGCCGCCGCGCAATCAGCTCGCTCCGAGCCCCTGGCAGTCGGTGCTGACCGTGCTGCCGTTCCTCGGGCCGCGCTCGCCGCAGATGCTCGGCCGGGCCGATCTGGTCGGCCTGCAGCGGCTCTCGCCCGAGGAGGCGGAGGTGGTGACGCGCATCATGCGGCTGCCGGAGCAGGTCGGCGCGGTACTGCCGACTCTCAGCGACAACGCGATGCTGTGGTGCCGGCGGGACGGCGGGCACCAGTTCGTCATGACCCAGCCGACGGAGGCGGAGACCAACCTCCTCGGCGGGCCGCGCCGGATGGACTGACGGCCGTCCCACCCCCGCATGCATACGGGCGCATCCTCGGGTGCGCCCGTCAGCGTGCCGAAGGAGCCCGACGAAGGCCGATGGGGGCCGACGGCGGGCCGAAGGGCTTGAAGACAAGATGACACGACTGCCGATACGGGGCGACTCTTGATTAGGCTGTGTGACAGAGCCGCAGGAGCACGGCACGACGGCAGCCGATACGGGGATGGAGAGAGTCAAGTGTTGGCGCAACCCCGGGTGGTGTGTTCCGACTTCCGCTATATCCGAACGATCCGCCTGTATCCGGTCCTGCCGTTCAGGTGCGTTGCAGTACACCAGGAGGCACAGTGAAGGACCAGGAGGCTTTCCGTCCGGACGGAAACGATCCTGACGACGACCAGTCCGAGTTCGACCTGACCGGCGAGTTCAAAGTCGACTTCGCGGCGCCGGCCTGGTATGCGAGCAACGACACCAGTGGCGGCGGCGCGAGCGCTGCCGCCTCCCCCGCGGCTTCTCCTGCGCCTTCGTCCACCGCACCGCCGACCGTGCCGCAGCCGCCTGGGCCGCCCACGGGCCAGCCGCTGACCGGTCCCGCACCGGGCGCGCCTGTGCCGGGCGCACCGGTGCCGGGAGTTCCGGTGTCGGGAGTTCCGGTGTCGGGAGTTCCGGTGTCGGGAGTTCCGGAGCAGGGTGCGCCGACGGGCCCGGCGCCCGTGGACGCCGCGCCGCCCGGGTTCCCGACGCTGCGCCCGGGGGAGACGGGTGACGCCGCACCGTCCGCTACGGCTCCGTCGGCCACGCCGGAGGCACAGCCCTCGTCGGGAGCGTCGGGAGCGGAGGCGCAGGCCGCGCCGACCGCACCGGCCGTGAACGAGGCTTCCGGTAGCGACGTTTCGGGCGACGACACGTCCGAGGACGGCAACAAGCGTTCCGGTACGGGCGTCGATCCGTCGGCGTCGCTCTGGGACGACGATGACGAGGACGCCACGGAGCCGGAGCCGGAGGCGCAGGCCGCCGAGCCGGAGGCCGCACCTGTCGCACCGGCCCCGCAGCCGGAGGCTGCTCCCCCGGTCCAGCAGCCCGCGCCCGAGGCCGCTGCACAAGGCGCACCGCCCGTACAGCCGCCTCTGAGCCAGCCGCAGCCGCAGCCGGGCATGCCCCAGCAGGCCGTCCCGCAGCAGGGGGTGCCGCAGCAGCAGGCCGCTTCCCAGGGTGTGCCACCGCAGCAGGCGGCTCCTCAGCAGGGCGTGCCCCCGCAGGGTGTGCCCCAACAGGGCGCTCCTTGGGGTGCCGCGGCGGAAGGCCAGCCGCAGGGCGTGCCCGGGCAGGGCGTGCCGGGACAGGGCGCGCTGCCGCCGCTGCCACCCGGGTTCCAGCCCGCGGACCCGCGGATGGCCCAGGCGCAGCCGCCGGCAGAACAGCAGCACCAGGCGGGCCAGCAGGGGCAGCAGGGGCAGCAGGGGCAGCAGCCGACCGTCCCGCAGCAGCCGCAGGCCGGATATCCGCACGGCCAGCCGCAGCAGCAGGCCGGCTACCCGCAACAGCAGCAGCACGGCGTGCCCGGGCAGCAGTCCGCGTACGGCTACGGCTATCCGCAGCCCGGGTACGGCTACCCGCCGCAGCAGGCCCAGCAGCCGCCGCAGAACCCCAACGCGCCCGCGCAGCAGCCCGCTTACGGCTACCCGCAGACCGCGCCGCAGGGCTACCCGCAGCAGGGTCAGCAGGCCCAGCCCGGCCACGACCAGCAGCAGGCAGCACAGGCCCAACAAGCCCAGCAGGCTCAGCAGGCGCAGCAGGCGCAGCAGGCGCAGCAGGCGGCACAGGCTCACCAAGCCCAGCAGGCACAGCAGCCGCAGCAAGCACAGCCGTACCAGCCGCTCCCCGGCCAGCAGTTCGGCGATCCCAACGCGGCGGCGAACTACGCGTCGTACTCCCAGCCCGGTCAGCAGCAGCCGCAGCAGCGGGCCGCTCCGGGCGCGCCGCTCGGTTACAGCGCCGCCGTCGAGCTGAGCTCCGACCGGCTGCTGCGCAACCAGCCCAAGAAGCGCAAGCCGGGTGCCAACGCCCAGCCGTCCAAGTTCAAGCTGGGCGCGAAGAAGGAGATGGAGGAGCGGCAGCGCAAGCTGGAGCTGATCCGTACGCCGGTGATGTCCTGCTACCGCATCGCCGTCATCAGCCTCAAGGGCGGCGTCGGCAAGACCACGACCACGACCGCGCTGGGCGCCACCCTGGCCTCCGAACGGCAGGACAAGATCCTGGCGATCGACGCCAACCCGGACGCCGGCACGCTCGGCCGCCGGGTGCGCCGCGAGACCGGTGCGACCATCCGTGACCTGGTGCAGGCGATCCCGCAGCTGCACAGCTACATGGACATCCGCCGGTTCACCTCGCAGGCCCCCTCGGGTCTGGAGATCCTCGCCAACGACGTCGACCCGGCCGTCTCGACGACCTTCAACGACGACGACTACCGGCGGGCGATCGACGTCCTCGGCAGGCAGTACCCGATCATCCTCACCGACTCGGGCACCGGTCTGCTCTACAGCGCGATGCGCGGAGTGCTGGACCTCGCCGACCAGTTGATCATCATCTCCACCCCGTCCGTGGACGGTGCGAGCAGCGCCAGCACCACCCTGGACTGGCTGTCCGCACACGGCTACGCCGACCTGGTGCAGCGGGGGATCACGGTCATCTCCGGTGTCCGCGAGACCGGCAAGATGATCAAGATCGAGGACATCGTGTCGCACTTCGAGACCCGCTGCCGCGGAGTGGTCGTCGTGCCGTTCGACGAGCACCTCGCCGCCGGCGCCGAGGTCGACCTCGACATGATGCGGCCGAAGACCCGCGAGGCGTACTTCCACCTCTCCGCCCTGGTGGCCGAGGACTTCGCACGGCAGCAGCAGGCACAGGGGATGTACGCGCAGCAGCAGATGGGCGGCGATCCCTACGCCCAGCAGCAGATGGCCGGGGACCCGTACGCCCAGCAGCAGTACCCGCAGCAGGGACAGCAGCAGGGCCAGCAGGCGCCGCAGGGTTATCCGCAGCAGCAGGGGCAGCAGCCCGCCCAGCCGCCGGCCGGCTACCCGCAACAGCAGGGGGGCTGGCAGCAGCAACCGCCCGCTCAGCCGCCGACGCACTGGCAGCAGCAACAGCCGGCCCCGGACGCCCCGCAGCCGGAACAGCAGCCCGGCCTGGCTCCGGGCTGGCAGCAGCAGCCGCCTCCGCAGTGAGACCGGCGTGGCCGTGGCCATAGCGCCACAGCCACACGGGGCCAGTCAGACGGGGCGGGGCCCGGCACTCGTACAGTGCCGGGCCCCGCCCCGTCTCATGCCCTCGTCGTGAGGGGCCCTAGGACACTGAGGGACCCTGGGCCACCGGCCCCCGGCCCGCCTCCGTGATCAGCTCGCGTGCCAGCTTCACATCGACCGCCATCCGCTCCAGCAGCGCGTCCAGGGTGGCGAACCTCTCCTGGCCGCGGAGGTAGGCGACGAAGTCCACCCCGGCGTGCAGGCCGTAGAGGTCCAGGCCGACGCGGTCGATCGCATACGCCTCGACCGTGCGCACCTTGCCGTCGAACTGCGGGTTCGTACCGACCGAGATCGCGGCCGGCATCGCCTCGCCCTCGATCTGGAGGTAGCCCGCGTAGACGCCGTCGGCGGGGATCGCGGTGTGCGGCAGGGTCTCCACGTTGGCCGTCGGGAAGCCGAGTTCACGGCCGCGCTGGGCGCCGCGGACGACGACGCCCTCGACGCGGTGCGGCCGCCCCAGTACCTCCATCGCACCGGCCACATCGCCCTCGGCGACCAGCCGACGGGCGAGTGTGGAGGAGAACGGCTCGCCGCCGCCGGCGGTGCCGCGCTCGTAGAGGTCGATGACCTCCACGGTGTAGTCGTAGGTGGTGCCGAGCTCGGCGAGGGTGGCGACCGTGCCGGCCGCCTTGTGCCCGAAGCGGAAGTTGGGGCCTTCGACGACGAGCTGCGCGTGCAGCTTGTCGACCAGCACCTTGACCACGAAGTCGGCCGGCGCCAGCTTCGAGAACTCCTTGGTGAACGGGAGGACCAGCACCGCGTCCACGCCCAGCTCGGTCATCAGCTCGGCCCGCCGGTGGTGCGGCGCCAGCAGCGGCGGGTGGGTGCCGGGCCGTACGACCTCGCTCGGGTGCGGGTCGAAGGTGACGACCACCGCCGGGATGCCCAGCTCCCGGGCGCGCTCGACGGCCTTCCCGATGATCAATTGGTGACCGCGGTGCACTCCGTCGTACGAGCCGATGGTGACGACGCTGCGTCCCCAGCCCTCGGGGATGTCCTCCAAGCCACGCCAGCGCTGCACTGTGCCCGCTCCTCGCCCGAACTTCGGTCAGTTCCTCCGCGCCATGTCGGCATGGCGCAGCTCTAAGACTGCCATGCCGTGCGAGGTGCCTCGCGGGAGGGTCGCCCCAGGGGCCCGCGCAGTGGATCTTCGCAGGCCGCGCCCGGGCACCGCCACCAGACCAGGAGCCCGGGACCTCGCCGCCGACGCGGTCTCAGACGCGCGGGCAGCCGGCGAGCGTGGCCCGGGCGTGGGGCCCCACCACTGCCGTCCACTCCCCCGGCTCGGCCACCAGCCAGTCCTGTACCCGGCGTGCGAAACCCGGCACTCTGCGTCCCAGCTCCACCACCTCCCGGTCGAAGCAGGCCGCGCCCTCCGGGGTACGGATCAGCAGCATGCCGGTGCGGTGCACCAGCTCCCGGGTGCGGTCCTCCGGCCGCCGGTCCGCGCCCTCGGCGGCCGCCCTCAGCAGCGCCTCCAGTACGCGGGTGTCCTGGATGCCGTCCCCGTAGGCGCTGTGCGAGACCGCGTCCGCGTACGACGCCTCGTAGGCCAGCAGCACCTCCAGCAGCTCCCGGCGGAGCGGGGCCGAGTCACCGGATCCGGTCTCGGCCAGTACGGCGGCGAGCGCGCACCGGACCGGTGCGGGGTAGGCGGTGAGGAGCTCCACGGCGAGCGGGCGGAGCGTGGCGCGGGCGGCCGGTCCGCGTTCCAGGCGGTGCGCGAGGAACTCCGCGACCGGGCGCGCGGCGCGGTCCGGGCACTGCCCGGCGTAGCAGCGGACCAGGGCGGCGGCACGGGCGGCGAGGTCCGGTGTGTCCAGGCGGGCCAGCAACCGCAGCACCGCGGCCGCCACCGGCGGTCCCTCGCCGCTGGTCAGCCGGGTCCGGAAGGCGGTGAGCACGGCGTCGGGGCAGTCCGTGAGGGCGTCCGTGAAGGCCGTCGGCGGCAGCTGGGGGTCCCCGGCCACGAAGCGGGCCAGCGCCCGTTCCAGGAAGCGGGGCCGGCTGGCCGGGTCGCCGACCAGGAGGGCGAGCGCGGAGCCATGGTGCGCCTCGCCGTCGGGCCGGGAGAGCAGGCGGAGGGCGGCCCGGCGCAGCAGTGCGCGGTCGGTGTCGCCGGTGGCGTACGGGGCGGCCCGCAGGCCGTAGGTCACGGCGGCGAGGCGGCGCCGGGGGTGCTCGTCGTGCGCCCAGCGGTGGACGGCCCGGCACATCGCGGAGGGTTCGTCCTCGGCGAGGGCGTCGAGAAGTTCGTCGCCCTTGGGATGCGCGGCCGCCACCAGTGCCTCCGTGAGGGCGTCCAGGGCCGGCCGGCGGTGGGTGTGCAGCAGGGCCTGGGCGGCACCCGCGACGGTGATCTCGCACGGGGCGCCGGGCGCGGGGCGGGTCCGGTCGGCGGTGCCCCGGCGCTGTTGCAGGGGGCGGGGGTCGTCGAACCAGGCGCAGAGCAGCGGCTGGATCCGGCCGGGGTCGGCGCTCAGCAGTGCGGCGGCCGCGTCGAGGAAGCGCGTCGGGCGGGCGGTGGGCGGCTCGCCGGGGGCCGCCGGGGCGGACTCCCCGGGGGCGGACCGCTGGGGGGCGGGGTGGACGCGGACGCGGGGCGGCCGGGCGAAGGGGAGGCGGTCGGCGCGGCGGCGTTCCGGGCCGGCCGGCGGCCCGTCGGCGGGCAGCAGGCGGCGCAGCAGGTCCATCCGGTCCCCGTCGGGCAGGGCCAGCCGCTCCCAGAACCACGGCCCGAACGCCGCCAGACCGGTCCGTGCGAAGCCTCCGGCCCGTAGCGAGCGTTCGGTGATCCGGTCGGCGAGCAGCCGCAGTACGCCCGCGTACGGCCGGGCGTCGGGGACCCGGAGCAGCACCCCGGCCAGCACCTGGGCGGACCACCGGCGGCCCTCCGCGTCCTGGCCGCCCGCGTCCCCTCCCCCGTCCCCGTCCCCGTCCCCGTCCTCATCGTCGGCAGCGGTCGCGATCCGCACCAACTCCGCGAGCCGGAAGGTCAGTTGTACCGTCCCCTGGCGCCGGGCGAGCAGCAGCAGTCCGTGGACGGCGGGCCCGAAGCGGCGCCCGCCGGGGACGGGGAGCAGATCGGGGTCCGCGTGGGCGCCCTGCAGCCACTCGGCGAACTCCTCGTGCGCGAAGCGGTATCCGGGGCCGGCGGCGACCAGCAGCCCCTCGGCGAGTACCGCGGCGGCCCAGCCGGAGCCGGCCGGGAAGACCTCCTCGAAGGCGGTACGGTCCAGCGCGCCGGCGCCGGAGCCCAGGCAGCGGCGGGCGGCCTCGTGGACCTGGCCGGCGACCTGGGCGGCGAGCCGGCGTACCGCGGTCCCGCGGGGCCCGGGGCGGTGGGCGGCCGCGATCCGCCGGGCGACGCGCAGGCACATCAGGCCGAGGTAGGCGTCGAAGATCTCGTGGCGGTCCGGACTGCCGAGGACCGGCGGCCCCTCGGCGGCCCGCCCGTCCCCGTCGCCTCCTCCGTCATCCCCTCCGTAATCCCCTCTGTCATTCCCTCCGTCATCCCCTCCGTCGTCCTCCATGAGCGCCGCCCGGACCTCCGCGAGCAGCCGCAGGGCCAGAGGATGGCGGGCGTCCGGCGCGGCCGGCGCACCGGACGGCAGCCCGTAGCGGCGGCGGGCGAGCTCCGCCGCCGCCTCGGGCAGCTCTCCGATGCCGGCGCAGGCGGGCAGGCCGGGCAGCGGGCGGTGCGGCTGGTGCAGCAGCCCGGGCGGGAAGAGCGGGCCGGCCTGCTCCCAGTACGAGGGGCGGCAGGCGAGGACCAGCCGTACGCCGGCGGTGCGCAGCCAGTCGGCGGTGGCGGCGGTCCAGGCGGCCAGCCGTTCGCGCCGCGCCAGGTCCGCCGGCATCTCCTCGGGCGCGTCGAGGAGGACGAGCAGCGGACGGCCGGTCGCGGTCGCCAGCCGGGCCACGGCGTCGGGGGTGAGGTCCGCCGGGTCGCCGGCGGTCCGGCCGGCCGCGGCGAGGGTGCGGCCCGCGGAGCGCAGTGCGCGCCCGACGGCGGCGCGTACCCCGTCGTCGTCGGCCCGCAGCTCCGCGCCGCGCAGCCGGACGGCGGGCCCCGCGTCCGGGCCCGTGGCGCGCCGGGCCGTGAGCCGGGCCAGTTCGGTGCTGCGTCCGGTGCCCGGCTCCCCCACCAGAGCCAGCACGCCGGGCCCATGGCCGTCCGTGAAAGAGGTGAACTCCGCTGCCACATCGGGCCGTTCGACCGCTTCGGGGCCTCGGGGGGACCGCTCGGCCGGGCCGGCGAAGACCGCGGTGAGCCGTAGCGCTCCGGCCGGATTCAGCTCGCCGCCGTACGCGGGGACGGTCCGGGCGTTGTGCTCCAGCAGCGCGGCGAGCGCGCCCCCGGGCGCGGCCTCGGCGACCGCGCGCAGCGGGACGGCGAAGCCGCCCGCCCGGCGCCCGGAGTGCAGTGCGGTGCCCAGGACGCCGAGGACGGTGCCGGTGCGGGCGTCCAGTACCGGGCCGCCGACCGCCGGGCCGCCCAGCCGCAGCGCCTCCCGGCCGCCGGCGCAGAGGCCCAGCTCCAGTGTCTCGTCGAGGAGGTGGACGCGGTCGGTGGCCGTGTACGTCACGCCGGAGGCGGGTCCGGTGACCGTGCCGTCCAGCCAGCCGCCGGCCCAGATCCGGGCGGCGGTGCCCGGGGCGGGGCGGCCGGTGGCGACGGGCAGCGGTACCAGCCGGCGCAGCCGGTGGTCGTCGGTCCGTACGAGGGCGAGCCCGGTCTCCGGAAGGGGCGTGATCGCGGTGGGCTCCGCCGGTCGGCCCCACCCGGCGGCCCCGGAGACGCTTCCGCTCGCGGCCATCGGCTGCAGCATCAGCCGCTCCGCTCCGTCCACCGCCTCGTGACTGGTGACGATCGTGCCGTCGTGGTCCGCGAGGAACCCCGTGCCGCGCGTGCGACCTGCCAGATCGCGGATGCGCACCAGCGCCGCGTCCGCATCGGCGTCCAGCAACGCCATTGCCGATCCTCCCCGCCTGTGCCGTCCTCCGACGGTAGGCAGGTGGTGATCGTTACGGGAGAGGACCCTGGTAACGCGCCCCCGTCCGCGCCTTGATTCACTCCGAGCGCCTCACCGAATGAGTGAAAGCTCCAGGCCCGCTGGATAGAGATCCAGCGGAGGGGGATGGTGGAGCGCGGACCGCCGCTCCGCTCGCGCCGGGCGGCCCGCGTTCCACCACCCTCAGACGAGGGCCCAGGGGGTGTCTCCCCGGGGCCTCAGACGGCGAAGACCGCCAGGCTCTTGGCCTTGCCGCCCTGGTTCTCCACCAGCGCCAGGAACGCGCCGTCCGGCCCGAAGGCCGCGACGGGGCCGTCGCCCTCGAAGCGCGGTATGGCGATCCGCGCGCCGTTCAGCAGCAGCCGGGCCTGTGCCTCGGTGACGTCCCAGCGGGTGAACGCCGCGTCGGCGGCCTCCCCGACGGGCATGACGGGCAGCCCGCCGCCCTCGGGGTCGTCCACCGCGGCCTGCAGCTGCTCCAGGGTGCGCGCCCGGTCCAGCTTGTACGGGCCGACGCGGGTACGGCGCAGCGCGGTGAGGTGCCCGCCGACGCCGAGCCCGGCGCCCAGGTCGCGGGCGAGGGCGCGGATGTACGTACCGGAGGAGCATTCGACGGAGACGAGCAGGTCGGTCACCGGGGTGCCGTCCTCGGCCTCGGTCTCCTGGACGGAGTGCACCGCGAACGAGGAGACGGTCACCGGGCGGGCCGGGATCTCCACGTCCTCGCCCTTGCGGACCCGCGCGTAGGACCGCTTGCCGTCGATCTTGATGGCGCTGACCTTGGACGGGACCTGCATGATCGCGCCGGTCAGCTGTGCGACGCCGGCGTCGATGTCCTCGCGGGCGAGGCCGTGCGCCGCCTTGGCCTCGGTGATCTCGCCCTCGGCGTCGTCGGTGATCGTCGTCTGGCCGAGCCGGATCGTGCCGACGTACTCCTTCTCCGTCAGCGCCAGGTGGCCGAGGAGTTTGGTGGCCCGCTCCAGGCCCAGGACGAGCACGCCGGTGGCCATCGGGTCGAGGGTGCCGGCATGCCCGACCCGGCGGGTACGGGCCATCCCGCGCATCTTCGCCACCACGTCGTGCGAAGTGAAGCCGGACGGCTTGTCGACGATGACAAGACCGCCCGGCTTGTTGCTTTGCTGCCGCTTCATGCTCCCGCTCGGCCCTCGTCCTCTGCCTCGTCGGCGTCTTCGCCCGGCTTGCGGTACGGGTCGGCGTCGCCGGCGTACTGGGCGCCCGAGGAGACCTCGCGCACCTTGGCGTCCGAGGCCCGCGCCTTGTCGAGCAGGTCCTCGATCGTCTTGGCGTTCTCCGGCAGGGCGTCCGCGACGAACGCCAGCGTCGGCGTGAACTTGGTGCCGGCCGCGGCGCCGACCGCGGAGCGCAGGATGCCCTTGGCGCTCTCCAGGCCGGCGGCGGCGCTGGCGCGGTCCTCGTCGTCGCCGTAGACCGTGTAGAAGACCGTAGCCTCCCGCAGGTCGCCGGTGACCCGGGTGTCCGTGATGGTCACATGCGAACCGAGCCGCGGGTCCTTGATTCCGCGCTGCAGCTTCTGGGCGACCACCTCCCGGATGAGGTCCGCCAGCTTCTTCGCCCGCGCATTGTCGGCCACTGGTCCTTCTCCTTCTTGTCTTTCACGATTGTGCTTCCACCGGCGGTGACGTGCCCCGTCATCAGGTCAGTCGTCGTCGCCGTGCAGCCGCCGGTGTACCGACAGCAGCTCCACTTCGGGCCGTGCGGCGACCAGGCGCTCGCAGCGGTCCATGACTTCGGTGAGGTGTCCCGTGTCCCCGGACACCACCGCCAGGCCGATCCTGGCCCTGCGGTAGAGGTCCTGGTCCCCGACCTCCGCGACGCTCACCGCGAACTTGCGGTGCAGCTCGGCGACGAGCGGGCGGACGACGGAGCGCTTCTCCTTCAGCGACCGTACGTCGCCGAGGAGCAGGTCGAAGGACAGTGTCCCTACGTACATGCAAAAACAGGTCAAGCCACCTGTGGGGCCTTAGGTGTACGTGTCATTTCGAACCGTACACGCAACGGCCGGGGCCGATCGACGGAGTTTTTCACCCCGCCGACCGGCCCCGACCAGAGGTGCGTGATCAGCCGCGCGGCTTCTCCCGCATCTCGTACGTCGCGATGACGTCGTCGACCTTGATGTCGTTGAAGTTGCCGAGGTTGATACCGCCCTCGAACCCTTCGCGGATCTCGGTGACGTCGTCCTTGAAGCGGCGCAGGCCCTCGATGTTGAGGTTCTCCGCGACCACCTTGCCGTCGCGGATGAGGCGGGCCTTGGTGTTCCGCTTGACCTCGCCGGAGCGGATGATGACACCCGCGATGTTGCCCAGCTTGGACGACTTGAAGACCTCGCGGATCTCCGCCGTACCGAGCTCGACCTCCTCGTACTCCGGCTTGAGCATGCCCTTGAGGGCCGCCTCGATCTCCTCGATCGCCTGGTAGATGACCGAGTAGTAGCGGACGTCGACGCCCTCGCGCTCGGCCATCTGCGTGGCGCGGCCCTCGGCCCGCACGTTGAAGCCGATGACGATCGCGTCGGAGCCGGACGCCAGGTTGATGTCGGACTCCGTGACCGCACCGACGCCGCGGTGCAGCACGCGGATGTCGACCTCTTCGCCGACGTCGAGCTGGAGCAGCGAGGACTCCAGGGCCTCGACGGAACCAGAAGCGTCACCCTTGATGATGAGGTTGAGCTGCTGGACCTCGCCGGCCTTGAGCACCTTGTCCAGGTCCTCCAGGGAGACCCGGCGGGTGCGCTTGGCGAAGGCGGCGTTGCGCTCGCGCGCCGCGCGCTTCTCGGCGATCTGGCGGGCCGTACGGTCCTCGTCGACCACCAGGAAGTTGTCGCCGGCGCCCGGGACGTTGGTCAGACCCAGCACCAGGACCGGGGTCGACGGACCCGCTTCCTCGACGGGGTTGCCCTTGTCGTCGAGCATCGCGCGGACCCGGCCGTAGGCGTCGCCGACGACCATCGTCTCGCCGACGCGGAGGGTACCGCGCTGGACGAGGACGGTGGCCACGGCACCGCGGCCGCGGTCGAGGTGGGCCTCGATCGCGATGCCCTGCGCGTCCTGCTCCGCGTTGGCGCGCAGGTCGAGCGCGGCGTCCGCGGTGAGGACGACGGCCTCGAGCAGCTGCTCGATGTTGGTGCCCTGGCGGGCGGAGATGTCGACGAACATGGTGTCGCCGCCGTACTCCTCGGCCACCAGGCCGTACTCGGTCAGCTGACCGCGCACCTTGGTCGGGTCGGCGCCCTCGACGTCGATCTTGTTGACCGCGACCACGATCGGCACATCGGCCGCCTTGGCGTGGTTCAGAGCCTCGATCGTCTGCGGCATGACACCGTCGTTGGCCGCCACCACGAGGATCGCGATGTCGGTCGACTTGGCACCACGGGCACGCATGGCGGTGAACGCCTCGTGACCCGGGGTGTCGATGAAGGTGATCGCACGGTCTTCGTCGTTGACGTTGGTCGTGACCTGGTACGCACCGATGTGCTGCGTGATACCGCCGGCCTCGCCCGCGACCACGTTGGTCTTGCGGATGGCGTCCAGCAGTCGGGTCTTACCGTGGTCGACGTGACCCATGACGGTCACCACCGGCGGACGGGAGACGAGCATCTCCTCGCCGCCCTCGTTCTCGCCGAACTCGATGTCGAAGGACTCGAGCAGCTCGCGGTCCTCCTCCTCCGGGCTGACGATCTCGACGACGTAGTTCATCTCGTCGGCGAGCAGCTGCAGCGTCTCGTCGGAGACCGACTGGGTCGCAGTGACCATCTCGCCCAGGTTCAGCATGACCTGGACCAGCGACGCCGGGTTGGCGTTGATCTTCTCCGCGAAGTCCGTCAGCGAGGCACCGCGCGACAGGCGAACCGTCGCACCGTTGCCGCGCGGCAGCATGATGCCGCCGACCGACGGGGCCTGCATGGCCTCGTACTCCTGACGGCGCTGCCGCTTCGACTTGCGGCCACGACGCGCCGGACCGCCGGGACGGCCGAACGCACCCTGCGTGCCACCACGGGCACCGGGGCCGCCGGGACGGCCACCGAAGCCGGGACGGCCGCCGCCGAAGCCACCGCCACCACCGGGGGCGCCGCCGCCACCGGGACGACCGGCGAAACCGCCGCCGCCACCCGGACGACCGCCGCCGCCACCGGGACGACCGGCGAAGCCACCGCCGCCACCCGGACGACCGCCGCCGCCACCGGGACGACCGGCACCGCCGGGACCACGACCGCCGCCACCGGGGCCCGGACGCGGGCCGGCAGCCGGACGCTGCGGCATCATGCCCGGGTTCGGACGGTTACCGCCGCCGGGACGCGGGCCGCCGCCACCGGGAGCCGCACCCTGCGGACGGGGCATGCCGCCGGGGGTCGGACGCGGGCCCTGGCCCTGCGGACGGGGGCCGCCCTGGCCGCCGCCCTGCGGACGCGGCGCACCGGGACCGCCCTGGCCGCCGGGGCGCGGAGCGCCACCGGGCCGGGGGGCCTGCGGACGGGCCATGCCCGTGGAGCCGCTGGAGGTGAAGGGGTTGTTGCCCGGACGCGGACCGGACGGCCGCGCACCAGGACGCGGGCCCGGACGCTCGCCGCCGGAACGCGGGGCACCGCCACGGCCCTGACCGCCCTGGGCGGGGCCGCCGGGACGGGCGCCGGGGCGCGGAGCCGGACGCTCGGCGCCGGGGCGGGGAGCCGACGGAGCCGCGGGCGCGGACGGCGGGGCCTGGAACTCGGGCTGCGCGGGGGCGGCCGGAGCGGGCTTGGGGGCCGCGGGGCGCGCCGGGGCGGGGCGCGGGCCCGGGGTGGGACCGGCGGCGGGAGTGCTCTTGGGGGCCACCGGGGTCACCGGGGCCTCGGGGGTCGCCGGAGCCGCGGGGCCCGGCTTGGGGGCGCCCGGCTTCGGGGCAGCCGGACGGGCCGCCTGCGCCGGAGAGGGCGCCGACGGCTTCGCGGGGGCCGACTTGCGCGGCGCCGCGGGCTTCCCGGCGGCGCGGCCGCCGCCGCTGCCTGCCTGGAAAGCGTCGGTCAGCTTGCGAACAACCGGCGCCTCGATCGTCGAGGACGCCGAACGGACGAATTCACCAAGTTCTTGGAGCTTGGCCATGACGACCTTGCTCTCAACGCCGAACTCCTTGGCGAGTTCGTATACCCGGACCTTAGCCACTTCGCTCCTTCTGGTCCGGGGTGTCCACCGGACCGTCGCTACTTCATGGGCGTACTCATCGCGTACTCATCGAGTGCTCATCGCAATCTCGACCTACTTCCGACTCGCGAGGTACCTGACCGCACGGTTCTCCGTGCGCTGTGCGTTTCTTGCTGTGCTCTGTTGCAATGGCGGCTTCAACCAGCGCCCCGCTCGAGGTACCGGCGCAAGTCCGTCGTATCGAACGGTCCCCGGCCCCGGAAGGCCCGGGGGAACGCCCGGCGGCGAACCGCCAGGTCGAGGCAGACCAGTGTCGGGTGCACGTATGCACCCCGGCCGGGCAGCGTACCGCGAGGATCAGGAGTGCACTCACCCTCGATCACCACGATGCGCAGCAAATCGCCCTTGGCCGTCCGCTCCCGGCATCCCAGACATGTGCGCTCAGGGCATGCGCGGGCATGCGTCCGGCCAGACACTGCTTAAGTCTACCTCCCCGCGCCGACCCGGCCCCTATGGGGTAAAAGGCCGGAGCGCTGCTCAGAATTCCCGGCGGACCGCCGCGGCGCCACCGAATTTCCGGTGCGCGCCGCGACCCCCTCCGACTACCTCGGGTTGCACCCCGTTCTACGGTGCGTGCCGCCTCCCGGACCTCACTGCCCGGCGGGCGCTGCCACGGTGTCCGGCCGGATGTCGATCCGCCAGCCGGTGAGCCGCGCCGCGAGCCGGGCGTTCTGCCCTTCCTTGCCGATGGCCAGCGACAGCTGGTAGTCGGGGACGGTCACCCGGGCGGAGCGCGCCGCCAGGTCCACGACCTCGACCTTGCTGACCCGGGCCGGCGACAGCGCGTTGGCGACCAGCTCGGCCGGGTCGTCCGACCAGTCGACGATGTCGATCTTCTCGCCGTGCAGCTCGGCCATCACGGCCCGGACCCGGCCGCCCATAGGCCCGATGCACGCACCCTTGGCGTTCAGCCCCGAGCGGGTGGACCGCACGGCGATCTTCGTACGGTGCCCGGCCTCGCGCGCGATGGCGGCGATCTCCACCGACCCGTCGGCGATCTCCGGCACCTCCATGGCGAAGAGCTTCTTCACCAGATTGGGGTGGGTGCGCGACAGTGTCACGGACGGCCCGCGGACACCCTTGACGACCCGGACGACGTACGACCGCAGCCGCGTCCCGTGCGTGTAGTCCTCACCGGGGACCTGCTCCTGCACCGGCAGGATGGCCTCCAGCTTGCCGATGTCGACCAGGACGTTCTTGGGGTCCTTGCCCTGCTGGACGACGCCGGTGACGACATCGCCCTCCCGTCCGGCGTACTCGCCGAAGGTGATCTCCTCCTCGGCGTCCCGCAGCCGCTGCAGGATGACCTGCTTGGCGGTGGTCGCCGCGATCCGCCCGAAGCCGGAGGGGGTGTCGTCGAACTCGCGCGGCTCGGCGCCCTCCTCCAGGTCCTCGGGGTCCTCCTTCGCCCACACCGTCACATGGCCGGTGTTGCGGTTCAGCTCCACCCGCGCCCGCCGGCGGCTGCCCTCGGTGCGGTGGTACGCGATGAGGAGGGCCGACTCGATCGCCTCGACCAGCAGGTCGAACGAGATCTCCTTCTCCCGCACCAGTCCCCGCAGGGCACTCATGTCGATGTCCACGGCTACGCCTCCTCCTTGTTCTCGTCGGTCTTGTTCTCGTCGATCCTGCCGCCGCGCCCCGCGTCCCGCGCGCCGGACGCATCGGACGCATCGGACGTATCGGCCTTATCGGACTTGCGGCTGAATTCCAGCTCGACGCGCGCCTTGGCGATCTCCCCGAAGGGGAGCCGGCGGGCGGTCGGCTTGCGGCCCTTGACACCCGGCACCTCGAGGTCGAGTCCGTCCTCGTCCACGGCGGTGATCCGGGCCACCAGCTCCCCGCCCTCGTGGAGTTGGGCCTTGATGAGGCGGCCGGCGGCGCGGCGGTAGTGCCGCGGCTCGGTCAGCGGCCGGTCGGCGCCCGGTGAGGTGACCTCAAGGGTGTACGGGGCGCCGCCCATCACATCGGAGTCGTCCAGGACCTGGGAGACCTCGCGGCTCAGCTCGGCACACTCGTCCAGCTGGACGCCCTCGTCGGAGTCGACCACGATCCTCAGCACCCGCCGCTTTCCCGCCGGTGTCACCTCGATCTCTTCCAGATCCAGGTCTCGCGAGGCGACGAGCGGTTCAAGCAGTCCGCGCAGCCTCTCGCTCTGGGTGGTGCTCATCCGGGTGACTCCTCGGCCGCGTGTGCTGTTGTGGGTAGGTCGCGTGTCGGGTCAAAGCCTATCTGTTCCGGCGGGGTACTGACGATTCGGTGGGTGGTCACGGATAGTCTCGCCTGCGGTGATCACGACGGAAGACCCCGGGAAGTGCAACGTGCCGAACGCGGCGTTCATGCGCAGAAGGACCCTGCTGGCCGGCGCCGCCCTCGGAAGCGGGGCGCTGCTCACCGGCTGCTCCGCGGAGGACCGCCCCGGCCGGGACGAGTCCTCCGCGGCGGCCGACCGGCTGCGCGAGCGCGCCGCCCGTGACAGTACGGCCCTGCTGGCGCGCTACGACGCGACACTGGCCGCCCACCCCGCCCTGGCGGAGCGGCTGCGCCCGCTGCGCTCCGAAGTGGCCGCGCACGCCCGGGCGTTCACCGATGACGGCGCCACGCCCTCCGCCGGTGGCGCCCCGTCCGGCGAGCCGGTGCACAAGGCGGGCACGCCCTCGGTACCCGGGGAGGAGCAGGCCGCCCGGAGCGCGCTGGCCGACGCGGAACGCCGGCTCTCCGGCACCCGCACCCGGGAGCTGCTCACCGCGCCCCCCGAGCTGGCCCGGCTGCTCGCCTCGGTGGCCGCCTCCGGCGCAGCCCACGCGTATCTGCTCACGGAGCCGGCCGGGTGACGGACACCGGACGACGGAACACGGCACGACGGACGGCACCGACCAGCGAAGGGGCGCAGCCATGAACGAACACGGTGCGGAGGTCACGCGGCGGGACGAGGCGGACGGCCGGGACGAGCTGACGGCGGTACAGGCGGCACTGGCCGCCGAGCACGCCGCGGTCTACGGCTACGGCGTGGTCGGCGGCCGGATCGCCGACGACCGGCGCGCGGAGGCGAGGGCGGCGTACGACGCCCATCGCGCCCGCCGCGACGCGCTGCACCGCGAGGTGCGCGCGCTGGGCGGCACACCGCCGGCCGCGGCCGCCGCGTACAAGCTGCCCTTCCCGGTCCCGGACGCGGCCGCCGCGGCACGCCTGGCGGGGGAGCTGGAGGACCGGCTGGCCGCCGTGTACGCGGACCTGGTACGCGCCGGCGGCCGGACCCGGCGCGCGGAGGCGGCCGCCGCGCTCCGCGAGGCGGCGGTGCGGGCGGTGCGCTGGCGCGGCAGCGGCGCGGCCTTCCCCGGCCTCACGGAGCGGTCCGCGGCCGCCACTCCGCCCGGCTCCGCGAGCGCCTCCACGGGCGCGCTCTGACCGGCCGACGGCCCCGCGCCCCGAGACAGACGAGCCCGAGACAGACGGGCCCTGGACAGACGAGCAGAAAGACGCGCCGGGCGGTCGCGGTATCCCGCACGCGCCCGGCTGAAGGGACAGCTCAAGCATGGCAACGGCACCCATCGAACCGCCGCAGCGGTTGGTGAGTTCCCTCAGCGGCGATCCGGACAGCCCCGCCCAGCGGTGGCTGCGCGGACTTCCGACGCTGGTTCAGCAGCTGCTGGACACCTGGGAGCTGACCCTGGAGCGGGTGCACGCCCCCGGTGGCCGCGGCAGCCTGCTGGCCCTCGTACGGGAGCGGGACGGAACCCCCGCGGCGCTGAAGCTCCCGGTGCCCGCCCGGCTGCCCGCGCACGAGGGGGCCGCGCTGGCGGCCTGGGACGGGCGGGGCGCGGTACGGCTGCTGCGGTCCGACGACACCAGCGGCGCGCTGCTGCTGGAGCGTCTGCGGAGCGCGGTCTCCCTGCGGTCGCTGCCGGAGGCCAAGGCGCTGCTGGAGGCCGCCGGTACGGTGCGCCGGCTGTGGGTACCGCCGCCCGCCGGCCACCCCTTCGCGACACTGGCCGCGCGTACGGAGGAGGCGGTGGAGTCGCTCCGCCTCGCCGGGGCGCTCACCCGGGCGGCCGGGCCCCTGGTGGACGAGGCGCTGGAGCTGCGGCGCACCCTGCCCGCGGAGTCCGGTGAGGAGTTCCTGCTGCACGGCGCCTTCCGGCAGGGCAAGGTGCTGGCCGGGGAACGGGCGCCCTGGCTGGCCGTCGGCCCGTCACCGGTGGTCGGCGAGCGGGCGTACGACCTGGCGGCGCTGGTGCTGGACCGGTTCGAGGACGTGCTGGCCGGCTCCGGCGCGGCCGCCGCGGCCCGCCGCCGGGTGACCAAACTGGCCGACTCCCTGGACATGGACCGGGACCGGCTGCGCGCCTGGACGCTGTACCGGGCGGTCGACACCGGCGTCCGCGAAGTCGCCGTCGGCGAGCGTCAGCGGGGTGAGCTGCTGTTGGAGTTCGCGGCTTGGCTTTAGCCGCGACCTTGCGGTGCGGTTCTAGCCGCCCCGACCTTGCGGTGCCCCGCACGTTGTCGTCTTTCCCGCCGCGGGGGTTTTCCGCCGTTGCGCCTGCGGCGGGCGTGGGTTGTCGGCTGCGGTGACGGCCCTCCGGGGGAGGGTGTCCGGACTGCTTCGCTTTACGTCCGGACACCCTCCCCCTCCGGCCCGTCCCCTCCCGTGAGTGGGTGGGACGAGGCCGGTGGGGGTTTGCGTGAGTGGTCGGCTAACGGGCCATATCCGTCACAGACCGAGCTTGGCAACGGCCTCGTCGACCGTCAGCTCCTCGCGCTCACCGGTGCGGCGGTCCTTGACCTCGACGATGCCCTCGCCGGCGCGCCGCCCGGCGACCACGATGGTCGGCACGCCCAGCAGCTCGGCGTCGGTGAACTTCACGCCCGGGGAGACCCCGGCCCGGTCGTCGACCAGCACCCGCAGGCCCGCGGCGCCGAGCCGCTCACCGACCTCCAGGGCCAGCTCGGTCTGCTTGGCCTTGCCGGCCGCGACGACGTGGACGTCCGCCGGGGCGACCTCGCGCGGCCAGCACAGGCCCTTGTCGTCGTGGGTCTGCTCGGCGAGCGCGGCCACCGCGCGGGAGACGCCGATGCCGTACGAACCCATCGTGACCCGGACCGGCTTGCCGTTCTGGCCGAGGACGTCGAGCTCGAAGGCGTCCGCGTACTTGCGGCCGAGCTGGAAGATGTGGCCGATCTCGATGGCGCGGTCGATCCGCAGGCCGGCGCCGCACTTCGGGCAGGGGTCGCCGGGCTCGACGACGACCACGTCGAGGTACTCGTCGACCTCGAAGTCACGGCCGGCGACGACGTTGCGGGCGTGCTTGCCCTCCTTGTTGGCGCCGGTGATCCAGGCCGTGCCGGGGGCCACGCGGGGGTCGGCGAGGTACTTGAACGCCTTGCCGGCCAGGCCCTGCGGGCCGACGTAGCCGCGGACCAGCTCCGGGCGGTCGGTGAAGTCGTCGGCGGTGACCAGCTCGACGGTGGCCGGCGCGAGGTGCTCGCCGAGCTTGCCGAGGTCGACCTCGCGGTCGCCGGGCACGCCCACCGCGACGATCTCACCGTCGACCTTGACCAGCAGGTTCTTCAGGGTCGCGGAGGCCGGTACGCCGAGGTGCTCGGCGAGCGTCTCGATGGTCGGGGTGTCGGGGGTGTCCAGCTCCTCGACGGGGCCGTGCCCGGCGCCCTCGGCGGGCTGGAGCGCGAAGGTGACGGCCTCGGTGTTGGCGGCGTAGTCGCACTGCGGGCAGTCGACGAAGGTGTCCTCGCCGGCCGCGGCGGGCGCCAGGAACTCCTCGGAGGCGGAGCCGCCCATCGCGCCGGAGACGGCGGAGACGATGCGGTAGTCCAGGCCGAGGCGCTCGAAGATCCGCTGGTAGGCCGCGCGGTGCAGCGCGTAGGACTGGGCCAGGCCCTCGTCGGAGGTGTCGAAGCTGTACGAGTCCTTCATGTGGAACTCGCGGCCGCGCAGCACGCCGGAGCGGGGGCGGGCCTCGTCGCGGTACTTGGTCTGGATCTGGTAGAGGATCACCGGCAGGTCCTTGTAGGACGTGCACTGGTCCTTGACCGTGAGGGTGAAGATCTCCTCGTGGGTGGGGCCGAGGAGGTAGTCGGCGCCCTTGCGGTCCTTGAGCCGGAAGAGCAGGTCGCCGTACTCGTCCCAGCGGCCGCTGATCTCGTAGGGCTCCTTGGGCAGCAGGGCCGGCAGCAGGACCTCCTGGCCGCCGATGGCGTCCATCTCCTCGCGGACGATGCGGGAGACGTTCTCCAGGACCTTCATGCCCAGCGGCAGCCACGTCCAGATGCCGGCGGAGGAGCGGCGGACGTACCCGGCGCGGACGAGCAGCTTGTGGCTGGCGGTCTCGGCGTCGGCCGGGTCGTCGCGCAGTGTCTTGATCATCAAGCGGGACATGCGCTGGACCTGTGCGGCGTTGGCCATGGGAGTTTCTCCTGCGTAAGAAAAGTGACTCCCTGGAGGTTAGCCGCCCGGGCGCGGCACAAGGAAATGCGTTCCGCCGCGGACCGGGGGCCGCGCAGGGACCGGACGAGCCGGCAGGGGTGCTCAGCGCCGCCGCAACGGCAGCACCGCGCCCATCACCGCATACGGCGTCGGTGCGCTCGGGCCGCATCTCTCCGGGGACAACCCCCGGACCCCCGGCCGACGGTCAGCGCCGCCTCAACGGCAGCACCGCGCCCATCACCGCATAGGGCGTCGGTGCGCTCGGAAAGAGCACCCGGCGGGCGATGTCCCGGTAGCCGAGGGAGCGGTAGAGGCCGCGGGCCGGGCTTTCGATGTCGATGGCGGAGAGGATGGAGCGCGGTTCGGCCGCCTCGTCGGTGATGCGGGTGATCAGCGAGCGTCCGATACCCCGGCCCTGGTAGGCGGGGTGGACGTGCAGTTCGGTGATGGTGAAGGAGTCGTCCAGCCAGTGGTCGAGGCCCTCACTGCGCAGATAGGGCTCGACGACGGTGGACCACCAGTGGGTGCGGTCGTTGGGCATGCCGTAGACGAAGCCGACGAGCCGGCCGGCGGGGGTGGTGGCACCGAGGGCACGCGCGCCGGGGCAGCGGAGGTGGCGCAGCACGATGTGGCGGCGGACGGCGACCTCCTCGTCGCTCAGTCCGAAGGCGAGCGCCTGGACGGCGAGCGCGTCATCCACGCGGGCAGCGAGGTCGAGGGGGCCGACCGCGACGTGATCCATGCTCGGAGCGTACAAGTCCACGGACCGGAACAGTACGCGGCCGTGAGAACGGAACCGGAGCGGGACCGCACACGCACGGTCAGAACAGGACGCTCATGAACGCGCCGACTTCCTGGAAGCCCACCCGCCGGTAGGAGGCGCGGGCGGCGGTGTTGAAGTCGTTGACGTAGAGGCTGACGACGGGGGCGACCTCGTCGAGCGCGTAGCGCAGCACGGCCGCCATGCCGGTCTCCGACAGGCCCTTGCCGCGGTGGGCGGGGTCGACCCAGACGCCCTGGATCTGGCAGGCGCGCGGGGTGGCGGCGCCGATCTCGGCCTTGAAGATGACCTTGCCGTCCTCGACCCGGGCGAAGGAGCGGCCGGCTCCGACGAGTTCGGCGACCCGGGCCTGGTAGAGCAGCCCGCCGTCGCCGGCCATCGGGGAGATGCCCACCTCTTCGGTGAACATGGCCACGCACGCGGGCATGATCAGGTCGATCTCGTTCTTGCGGATCCGCCGGACGTACGGGTCGGGGGCGATCTCGGCGGACGGCGAGCTGGTGACCATCAGGGGCTGGTGGGCGCGGATCTCGCGGGCGGGACCCCAGGACGGCTCCAGGAGCGACCACAGTTCCGCGGTGGGCTCGGCGGGCCCGACGATGGAGGAGCAGCGGCGGCCCTGCCGGCGGGCCCGCTCGGCGAAGCCGTGGACGGCTTCGGAGGTGGCGCAGACCGGGACGAGGTTGGCGCCGGCGTAGCAGAGCGACTCCAGCCGGCCGCCGACGTACCAGCCCCACATCTCTCCGCCCAGCCGCCAGGGGTCGAGTCCGGCGATCTGGACGCGGGCGGCGACGAAGGCGTTGGCGACCGGGTCGCGGTCGAGGACCGCGAGCGCGTCGTCGAGCTCCCCGGGCTCGAGGACCTTGAGGGCGGTGGTCGTCGTCAGCACGTGTCGCAATGCCTCACCATGACGGGCCTGGGAGGCCAGGCGGGAGCAGGTCCTGGCACTGTACCTCCACCCGCGCGGGAGTTCCCGGCCCGCGGGCCGGGACGGGCCCGGACGGCCGTGAGCCCCGCGGCCCGGGCGGGGCGGCGGGGCTCGGCGGAGTGGTGGACCGCCCGCCGGGGCGGGACGGGTGAGAGGTGCCGGGGATCAGCCGGCGGCGGTGACGACCGGCTCACCGGAGGCGACGCCGTCGGCCTCCATCTGCGCGGCGATCTTCAGCGCCTCTTCGATCAGCGTCTCGACGATCTTCGACTCCGGGACGGTCTTGATGACCTCGCCCTTGACGAAGATCTGGCCCTTGCCGTTGCCGGAGGCGACGCCGAGGTCGGCCTCGCGGGCCTCGCCGGGGCCGTTGACGACGCAGCCCATGACGGCGACGCGGAGCGGCACCTCCATGCCCTCCAGGCCCGCGGTGACCTCGTCGGCGAGCTTGTAGACGTCGACCTGGGCGCGGCCGCAGGACGGGCAGGAGACGATCTCCAGGCGGCGCTGGCGGAGGTTGAGCGACTCCAGGATGGAGATGCCGACCTTGACCTCTTCGGCGGGCGGAGCGGAGAGCGAGACCCGGATGGTGTCGCCGATGCCCTCGCTGAGCAGCGCGCCGAAGGCGACCGCGGACTTGATGGTGCCCTGGAAGGCGGGGCCGGCCTCGGTGACGCCGAGGTGGAGGGGGTAGTCGCACTGGGCGGCGAGCTGGCGGTAGGCGTTGACCATCACGACCGGGTCGTTGTGCTTGACCGAGATCTTGATGTCGCGGAAGCCGTGCTCCTCGAAGAGGGAGGCCTCCCAGAGCGCGGACTCGACCAGCGCCTCGGGGGTGGCCTTGCCGTACTTCTGCAGCAGGCGCCGGTCCAGCGAGCCGGCGTTGACGCCGATCCGGATCGGGGTGCCGGCCTCCGAGGCCGCCTTGGCGATCTCCTTGACCTTGTCGTCGAACTGCTTGATGTTGCCGGGGTTGACGCGGACCGCGGCGCAGCCGGCGTCGATGGCGGCGAAGACGTACTTCGGCTGGAAGTGGATGTCCGCGATGACCGGGATCTGGGACTTCCGGGCGATCACCGGCAGCGCGTCGGCGTCGTCCTGGGTGGGGCAGGCGACCCGGACGATCTGGCAGCCGGAGGCGGTCAGCTCGGCGATCTGCTGGAGCGTGGCGCCGATGTCGGAGGTCCGCGTCGTCGTCATCGACTGCACCGAGACCGGTGCGTCTCCGCCCACGGCCACCGGACCGACCTGGATCTTGCGGCTGACCCGGCGGTCGGCGAGCTTGGTCGGTACGGCCGGCATTCCCAGCGAAATGGCAGTCATCTGGCGAGCAACCCCAAGGTATGGATCAAGGCCCCGTATCGGCGGGCTCCGGTCTTCGAGCCTACGACACACGGAACGCCCTCAGCACATCGCTCCCCGGAGGCCGCCCCGAAGAGCACGAAAGAGGCGGCCGGGCACCTCCGAACGCCGCGGAGGTGCCCGGCCGCCGCCCCGTCCGGTGCCACCGGGGAGGGTGCCGCAGCGGGCATCAGGTCAGCTTCACCGGATTCACCACGTCGGCGACGAACACCAGCAGGGTGAAGCAGATGAAGATCCCGGCGACGACGTACGCGGCCGGCATCAGCTTGGCCACGTCGAACGGACCGGGGTCGGGCCGCCGGACGATCTTGGCAAAGGCCCGCCGGACCGACTCCCACAGCGCGCCGGCGATATGCCCGCCGTCCAGCGGGAGCAGCGGCAGCATGTTGAACAGGAACAGCGAGAGGTTGAACCCGGCGACGAGGAAGAGCATGGTCGCCACCCGCTGCTCCGGCGGGATGTTCAGAGAGAAGACCTCCCCGCCGACCCGCGCCGCGCCGACCACGCCCATCGGGGAGTCCTGCTTGCGCTCGCCGCCGTTGAAGGCCGCCTCCCACAGGTCCGGGACCTTGGCGGGCAGGCGGACCAGCGAGGCGACGCCCTGCTCGACCATGCCGCCCATGCGGTCGACGGACTGGCTGAAGGACTGCTTGACGACGCCGCTGGCCGGGGTGAAGCCGAGGAAGCCGGCGGTGACGTACTCGCCGCGGACATAGCCGCCGCGCCCGTCCGTCTTGGCGACCTTGTTCTCTATCAGGTCGGCGTGCAGCGTCCGGCGGGCGCCGTCCCGCTCGACGACCAGCGTGGCCGGGCCCGTGGTGTCGCGGATCCGCTGCTGGAGGGCGCCCCAGTTCGGGACGTCCTGCCCGTTGAAGGAGACGATCTTGTCGCCCGGCTGCAGGCCCGCGGCCTTGGCCGGGGAGTCCTTGGCGCCGGCCGGGCACTTGTCGGTCTTGGCGGCGGCCGAGATCACACAGTCCGAGACCGAGCCGACCTGGGTGGTCTGGGTGTTGATGCCGAAGCCCATCAGCACGCTCATGAAGATCACGACCGCCAGGATCAGGTTCATGAACGGCCCGGCGAACATCACGATGACGCGCTTCCAGGGCTTGCGGGTGTAGAAGAGCCGCTTCTCGTCGCCGGGCTGGAGCTCCTCGAAGGCCGCCGAGCGGGCGTCCTCGATCATGCCGCGGAACGGTGAGGTGGAGCGGGCCTGCAGCTTCCCGTCGTCCCCGGGCGGGAACATCCCGATCATGCGGATATAGCCGCCGAGCGGGATCGCCTTGATGCCGTACTCGGTTTCGCCCTTCTTACGGGAGAAGAGTGTCGGCCCGAAGCCCACCATGTACTGCGGCACGCGGATACCGAACATCTTGGCCGTGGAGAGGTGGCCGAGTTCGTGCCAGGCGATGGAGAACAGCAGGCCGACGACGAAGACGACTATGCCGAGGATGGTCATCCAGGTCGTCATACGCGAGCCTCCGAGGGGGTCCGTGCCGCACGGGCGGCCAGTTCGCGGGCGCGGGCGCGCGCCCAGGTCTCCGCCTCCAGGACGTCCGCGACGGAGAGCGGGGTTCCCCGGGCCGGCGTGCCCTGTTCGGCGACCACCTCGGCGACGGTATCCACAATTCCGTTGAACGGCAGCCCGCCCTTGAGGAACGCGTCCACACATTCCTCGTTGGCCGCGTTGAAGACGGCCGGGGCGGTGCCCCCGAGCTCGCCGACGTGCCGCGCGAGGCGGACCGACGGGAAGGCCACGTCGTCGAGCGGGAAGAACTCCCACGAGGACGCCTTGCTCCAGTCGAAGGCGGGTGCCGCGTCGGGGACGCGCTCGGGCCAGCCGAGGCCGATGGCGATGGGCCCGCCCATGTCCGGGGGCGTCGCCTGGGCCAGCGTCGAACCGTCCGTGAACTCCACCATCGAGTGGACGTAGGACTGCGGATGGACGACGACCTCGATGCGGTCGAAGGGGATGTCGTAGAGCAGGTGCGCCTCGATGACCTCCAGGCCCTTGTTGACGAGGGTCGCGGAGTTGACCGTGATCACCGGGCCCATCGCCCAGGTGGGGTGGGCGAGCGCGTCCTCGACGGTGACGCCGGCCAGCTCCTCCTTCGTACGGCCGCGGAAGGGGCCGCCGGAGGCGGTGACGACGAGCTTGCGGACGTCGGCGCGGGCGCCGGCCGCCAGCGCCTGGAAGAGCGCCGCGTGCTCGGAGTCCACCGGGATGATCTGGCCGGGCCGGGCGACGGCCTTGACCAGCGGGCCGCCGACGATCAGCGACTCCTTGTTGGCCAGGGCCAGGACCCGGCCGGCCTTCAGGGCAGCCAGGGTCGGGGCCAGGCCGATGGAGCCGGTGATGCCGTTGAGGACGGTGTGGCAGGGGGAGGCGGCCAGTTCGGTGGCCGCCTCCGGGCCGGCCAGGATCTCCGGCAGCGGCTCGCCGGCGCCGTACCGCTCGGCGAGCGCCGCGCGCAGTGCGGGCACCGCGTCCTCGCGCGCCACCGCGACGGTGGCCACCCGGAGCCGGTGCGCCTGCTCGGCGAGCAGCTCGGTCCGGCTGCCGGCCGCGGAGAGCCCGGTCACATGGAACCGGTCGGGGTTGCGCAGCACCAGGTCGATCGCCTGGGTGCCGACCGACCCGGTCGAGCCGAGGATCACGATCCGGCGCGGGCCGTCGGGTCCGCCGGTGCCGCCGGGGGCCGGCTCGAAGCGCAGGTGCGGATGGGCGAGGGAGTCCGTCATGGGGTCCATTGTGGCCGGTCGCCGGGGTGCCGTGGGCACGGAGGCGGGCACCGGGGCCCGTCCGGTGGATCCTGGCCGGACGGGGCCCGGTGGGATGGGCTCCGGGCGTACTGTCGTGGGCCTCCCGTCGTGGGCTGACGACCGTGGGCGGCGGATCTTACGGCCGTGGGCGGCGGATGGGGCGGTGGACGTTGTCCTTCCGGCTCTCTCCCGGGGTGGCGTCGGCGATCCACGGGCCCTCGCCGCTCGGGTCGATGATGCCCTCCTCCAGCCAGGTGTAGCGGCCGTCGAGGACGGCGGAGACGACCTTGCGGTCGAGTTCGTCGGTGTTGGTCCACAGCCGCCCGAACAGTTCCTCGACGCGGATCCTGGCCTGGCGGCAGAAGACGTCGGCCAGCCGCTGCGCCTCGCGGCCGTGCTCGCCGGTCTCGCGCAGGTACTCCGCCCGTACGCAGGCCGCGCTCATGGCGAAGAGCTCGGCACCGATGTCGACGATCCGGCCGAGGAAGCCCTGTTTGGTCTCCATTCGGCCCTGCCAGCGCGACATCGCGTAGAAGGTGGAGCGGGCGAGCTTGCGGGAGGCCCGTTCGACGTACCGCAGATGCCCGGCGAGGATTCCGAACTCCTGGTAGGTACGCGGGAGTTGACCGGGCCCGGCGACCAGCCTGGGCAGCCAGCGGGCGTAGAAACCGCCCGCCTTGGCGGCCGCCCGCCCCTTGTCGGCGAGGCTCTTGTCGGGGTCGATGAGGTCGCCGGCGACGGACAGGTGGGCGTCCACCGCCTCCCGGGCGATCAGCAGGTGCATGATCTCGGTCGATCCCTCGAAGATCCGGTTGATCCGCATGTCGCGGAGCATTTGCTCGGCCGGTACCGCGCGTTCGCCCCGGGCGGCGAGCGAGGGCGCGGTCTCGAAGCCGCGTCCGCCGCGGATCTGGACCAGTTCGTCGGCCATCAGCCAGCCCATCTCGGAACCGTAGAGCTTGGCGAGGGCGGCCTCGATACGGATGTCGTTGCGGTTCTCGTCGGCCATCTGGGAGGAGAGGTCGACCACCGCTTCCAGGGCGAAGGTGGTCGCCGCGATGAAGGAGATCTTGGCGCCGACGGCCTCGTGTTTCGCGATCGGCCGGCCCCACTGCTCACGGGCCGCGGACCACTCCCGCGCGACCTTCAGGCACCACTTGCCGGAGCCGACGCACATCGCCGGCAGGGAGAGCCGCCCGGTGTTGAGCGTGGTCAGGGCGATCTTCAGGCCGGCGCCCTCGGGGCCGATGCGGTTCGCGGCCGGGACCCGTACCTGGTGGAAGCGGGTGACGCCGTTCTCCAGACCCCGCAGGCCCATGAAGGCGTTGCGGTTCTCGACCGTGATGCCCGGCGAGTCGGCCTCGACGACGAAGGCGGTGATACCGCCCTTGTGGCCTGGGGAGGCCGGTACACGCGCCATGACCACCAGCAGGTCGGCGACCACACCGTTGGTGGTCCACAGCTTCACCCCGTCGAGGACGTACTCTCCCCCGCTGTCGAAATCGCTCGACCGGGACGTGCCCCCGCCCACCGGGACGGCCGTGGTGGCCAGCCGCGCCGGGTCCGAGCCGACATCGGGCTCGGTCAGCAGGAACGCCGAGATGTCCGTCCGCGCCAGCCGCGGCAGGAAGGTTTCCTTCTGCTGCTGGGTGCCGAAGAGCTTCAGCGGCTGCGGGACGCCGATCGACTGGTGCGCGGAGAGCAGTGCGCCGATGGCCGGGCTGGCCGAGCCGACCAGGGACAGCGCCCGGTTGTAGTAGACCTGGGTGAGGCCGAGGCCGCCGTACTTCGGGTCGATCTTCATGCCCAGCGCGCCGAGCTCCCGGAGCCCGTTGATGGTCTCGTCCGGGATCTGCCCCTCGCGCTCGATCCGGGCGCCGTCGATCTCCGTCTCGCAGAACTCCCGCAGGGTGGCGAGAAACTTCTCACCGCGGCGTACGTCGTCGACCGTAGGAGTGGGGTGCGGATGGATGAGGTCGAGCCGGAACCGCCCCAGGAACAGTTCCTTGGCGAAGCTGGGCTTGCGCCAGTCCTGCTCACGGGCCGCCTCGGCGACCTGGCGTGCTTCGCGCTCGGAAACGTTGCGGATGGATGGAGCGGTCATCAGGAGCTCACCTCGCCGCGGATTCGGTAGTTCTGCGCCGGCGGGCCGGTCGGGCCGCTGGAACAGCGCTCCTTGTGAGAGTTACCCGATCCGCGCGGGTTGCACCACTGGGGGTACAGGGAAGAGCGGGGCGAGGCGGTGCCTCCTGGCCATGCGGGACCAGGGACCGGGCCCGGCCCCGGACCGGGCCGGTGCCCTCGGCCCTTCGGGGGGAACTTCGGGGGAAACCCCGAGGGGAAACGTCGAGGGGAGACGTCGAGGGGAACGTCACGGAAAAACGGAAAACGGAAAAGGGGACGCGGCGCGCTCCGGGAGCAGGGTCCGGAGCGCGCCGTGTCAGGGCTCGCGTCAGGCGTGCGGGCGCCTCATGCGTGCCGGCGCGTCCTCACAGCGCGAGGCCGGTCAGCACCATGACGCGCTCGTAGGTGTAGTCCTCCATCGCGAAGCGCACGCCCTCACGGCCCACGCCGGACTGCTTGACACCGCCGTACGGCATCTGGTCGGCGCGGTAGGACGGCACATCGCCGATCACCACACCGCCCACCTCCAGCGCGCGGTGGGCGCGGAACGCGGTCTGCGTGTCGTGCGTGAACACGCCCGCCTGAAGCCCGTACTTCGAGTCGTTGACGGCCGCGAACGCCGCTTCCACACCGTCCACCTTGGTGAGCGTGAGCACCGGGCCGAAGACCTCCTCGCAGGCGAGGGTGGCGCCGGCCGGCACGTCCGCCAGCACGGTCGGCGCGTACGAGGCGCCGTCGCGCTTGCCGCCGGCCAGCAGCCGGGCGCCGCGCTCGACGGCCTCGTCGACCCAGGCCTCGACGCGCCGGGCCGCGGCCTCGTCCACCAGCGGGCCGACCTCGGTCGCGTCGTCCGAGGGGTCGCCGGTGACCTGCGCCTCGACGGCCGCCACGATCTTCGGCACCAGCCGGTCGTATACGGACGCGTCCGCGATGACCCGCTGGACGGAGATGCAGGACTGCCCGCCCTGATAGTTGGAGAAGATCGCGATGCGCTGCGCCGCCCGGTCCAGGTCCTCCTCGGAGGACCAGTCGGGCAGGACGACGGCCGCGCCGTTGCCGCCGAGCTCCAGCGTGCAGTGCTTGCGCGGCACCGAGTCGAGGATGGCGTAGCCGACCTTCTCGGAACCGGTGAAGGAGACCACCGGCAGCCGCTCGTCCTGGACGAGCGCGGGCATCCGGTCGTTGGGCACCGGGAGGATCGACCAGGAGCCGGCCGGCAGGTCGGTCTCGGCCAGCAGCTCACCGATGAGCAGGCCGGAGAGCGGGGTGGCCGGGGCCGGCTTGAGGATGATCGGGACGCCGGCGGCGATGGCCGGGGCGATCTTGTGGGCGCAGAGGTTCAGCGGGAAGTTGAACGGTGCGATGCCCAGGACGGTGCCGCGCGGGAAGCGGCGGGTCAGGGCGAGCCGGCCGGCGCCGCCCGCGTCGGTGTCCAGGCGCTGCGCCTCGCCGCCGTTGAAGCGGCGGGCCTCCTCGGCCGCGAAGCGGAAGACGGACACCGCGCGGCCGACCTCACCGCGCGCCCACTTGATGGGCTTGCCGTTCTCCGCGGAGATCAGCCGGGCGATCTCCTCCGTACGCTCCACCAGCCGGCGCTGCACATGGTCCAGCGCCGCGGCGCGCACATGCGCCGGGGTCGCGGCGAGCTCGTCCTGGACCGCGACGGAGGCGGTGATGGCCTCCTCGACCTGGGCCTCGGTGGGCACGCTCACCGTGCCGACGAGACGTCCGTCCCAGGGGGAGGTGACGTCGAAGGTGGCCTCGCCGGTGGCCTGGCGGCCGGCCAGCCAGAAGGCGGTGGGGGCTGCATCAGTGGGGATCGGCACAGTGGAACCCGGCCCTTCAGGAGTGGTGAGTGGTGCGGTCGGCTCAGGAAACGCAGTGCCCGGTACGGCACGGCACCGCGAGCCAGGGCGTGGAGCCAGGGCACGACACGGCACTGCGCTGATGAACCTGGCTCCACGGTAGGGGCGCGGGACCGCCACGGCGTTTGTCCGAAGCGGCGTAATCAGGGGGTGTGTCTCTCCGCGGTGGAGGGGGCGCCCCTGTACCGCGGCCACAGGGGACCTGTCGTCACTCCCCCTCCATGGCCGACATCGCCTTGAGCGCCAGCCACAGCTCCATCCGTACGTCCGCGTCGTCCAGCGACCGGCCCAGGATCTCCTCCACGCGCCGCATGCGGTAGCGCAGCGTATGACGGTGAACGCCCAGGTCGGCGGCGGCCGCGTCCCACTGGCCGTGCCGGGCGAGCCAGGCGCGCAGCGACGCCACCAGGTCACCGCGCCCGGTCGCGTCGTGCTCCCGCAGCGCCCGCAGCAGCCCGTCCGCGAAGGCCCGTACCGCGTCGTCGGCGAGCAGCGGCAGTACGGACCCCGCCGCCACGTCCTCGTGCTCGACCAGCGCCCGACCGCGTCGACGGGCCACCGACAGCGCCTGCTCGGCCTGCCGGAAGGCGTTCGCGGCGGCCGTCGGCCCGGTCGGAGCGGACAGTCCGACGGCCACCCACGGCCCGCCGCGGCCCGCGTCGGCTCGTCCCGGCCGGCCGTGCGGACGCGCCTGGGCGCTCGCCCGGGCCTCCGCCTGGGCCTCCGCCTGGGCGGCGTACGCGGCACAGCCGTCCGCTGCCGCGCCGCCGTCCGTGACCAGCGCGATCAGCCGGCCCCCGTCGGGGACCGTGAGCACCGCCTCGCCGGTCCGCGCCGCGGCGGACTCCATCGCGTCGGCCAGTCCGTCCAGCGCCCCGGATCCCGCGCCCGAGGGCCCGGACGCGGACGCAGAGGTGGGCGCGGACGTGGGCGTTGCCGACGACGGGGACGACGGCACTGGTGGTGCGGACGCGCCGGAGGACGAGGAGGTCTCCGCGGCGGCGGCCGCACCGGACGGCACCGGCCGTTCCTCCGCCGCCACCGGCTCGGCGACCAGCATCCGGAACGGAGTGTCCAGCAGGTCTCCGTAGAGCCGCCCCGCCACCGCGCGTGCGTGGTCCGGCTCGCCCGCGAGCAGCATCTTGAGCACCGCGGCACCCAGCCGCTGCTCGGCGTCCTGCAGCGCCCGGGACCGTTCGGTGGTCAGCGTGAGCAGCGCGACCGCGGAGTGCACGGCGTACCGCCCGGCCGTCCCGAGCGGCGCCCCGGTCCCCACCGCGAGCACCCCGCGCGACCGCCGCCCCGTACCCAGCGACTGGAGCTCCACCCGGTCGTCGCCCTCCGCATCGCTGACCACGGCCGTGGCGGGCGCGGGCCGTTCCCGCAGCCGTGCCACGTCCCGCGCGAGCCGGGCCGCCCGGCGCGCGGCCCAGTCGGGAGCGACCGCCACCACGGCCCCCGACGCGTCGTAGAGCGCCGTCCAGCCGTCCAGGTGCGCCGCGAGCCGGGCCAGCAGCCCCTCCGGGCCGTCCGCGCTCAGCGCGGCGCGGGTCAGCTCCCGCTGCGCCTCGAAACCGGCGGTCACCGCCCGGTACTGGTCGGCGGCCACGGCGGCCGACACCGCCTTGCTGATCGCGATGAACGGGGTCCGGCGGGGCACCGCCAGCAGGGGCAGCTCCCGTTCCCGCGCCGCCGCGACCAGCGCCTCCGGAACGTCCTCGTAGTTCACGCCGACCGCGAAGCCCAGGCCGACCACCCCGGCGTCCGCGACCCGCCGGACATAGCTGCGGGTCGCCTCGGGGTTCTCCGCGTCGAGCTTGAGCGCGGTGATCAGCAGCAGCTCGCCGCCCTCCATGTACGGCACCGGATCGATCAGCTCGCTGGCGTGCGCCCAGCGCACCGGGACGTCCAGCCGCTCCTCACCCGCGAGCACGGTCAGCTTGAGCGCGGTGTGGTTGACCAGGGAGGCGAGGGTGTGCGGCATAAGACCTTCGATGGCTCCGATGATTCCGATGACTGCTGGCTGGTGACTGGCGGCTGCGCCGGGGAAATGCGCCGACCCGTACGAACAACCCCTGTCGATTCTGCCTCAGCGGATGAATCCCGGGGAGACCCAGGAGCCTCGGCCACTCCCTGGCCCCGCTCTCAGGGCCGCAGGTCCACGAGCACCGGCGGAGCCGACTCCCCGCTCACCGCGGTCACCGACAGCACCGCGTGCCCGGCCGGGACGGAGTTGGCGAGGTCGGAGGCGGACCAGCGCTCCCGCTCCACGGTGCGGACGGTGATCGCCTTGGCCGTGGCCGCCTTCCCCGTGACCAGGTGGCGGAAGGCGTGGAACACCTTCATCGCGGCGCCCTCGGCAATGATCTGACGGTCCGTCACATCGCGGGTCTCCACCCACTCCTTGCCCCAGACCTCGGCGAACCGCGCACCGTCCCAGGTCGTGACGCCCGCGAACGCCATCCGGCAGCCGACCGCACCCAGCAGCGTGCCGCGCAACGCGTCGGGGACGTCGTCCAGGGAACGCAGGGTGAGCACCGCTCCGGCGTTCGCCGAGCGCAGCCGCTGCAGCCCGCGGAGCGCCTCCGCGGTGAGGGTGCGGGCGGCCTCGTCCAGCACCAGACAGGCGAACAGCGAACGGTCGGTACGGGCGACGGCGCACTCGGTGAACTGCGCGAGGACCAGTCGGGCGAGGATCCGGGAGGCCTCCGCGTGGCCGCGCTCGGGAAGCTCGATCCGGACCCGGAGGGGGTGGTCGAGGGCGCGCAGCGAGACCTGCCGGGTGCGGCCCGTCGGGTCGAAGAAGGCGGCGAAGGCGGGCCGGTCCAGGAGGGCGATGCGGTCGGCCAGGAGGACGGCGAGGTCGCCGGGGCGCTCCGCCTGACGGGCCCGGGCGTCCAGTTCGCGCAGCAGCGTGTGGGCTCCGGCGTGCTCCAGGGCGGTGCGCAGCGCGGCGATCGCCTCGGGCCCGCCGTCCAGCAGTTCGCGGAGCTCGGGCACGGCGGGGAAGCGGTCGTGGGCGGCCCGGAAGGGGCCGAGCAGCTGGGCCAGTACGATCGCCGCCCGGCGGCTGTCGCCACCGGGTAGCTGCTCGGCGAGGTCGCCCACCAGCGCCTCGGCGAGCACGCCCGCCGCCTCGTCGGGATCGGTGGTGCCCCCGTAGAGGTCGAGGTCGCACTCCGGGTCGGGGCGGCCGACCCGGACGACCACGTCGAACGCCTCGTCGGGACCGAGGTCGGACCCGGCCGGCCCGACGGCGATCACCGCGCACTGCCCGGCCAGCGCCTGCAGGCACATCGACTCCACGACCGGTTTGACGACCCGGGTCGTCTTGCCGCAGCCGGCGGGCCCGACGGCGAGCAGCGACGTGCCCAGGACCCCCGGCCCCAGGGCGCAGCCGACGCCGCGGTGCTGGTACGGGTTGCGGGGGTGGTCCACGGCCGTGCCGATGCGGACCTGGTGGGCCAGCAGGTCGTGGTGGGCGGCCCGGCGGGGCAGGTCCCGCAGCCCCGAGGGGTGCGCACAGGCCGCCGCGCCGTACCGGAGGACGGTGTCGGTGAACGAGGCGAGGGAGTTCCGGCCCGACCGGACCGAGCGCCAGGCGCGCTGGATCCTCGCCACGTCCACGTCGTTCATCCGGCCGGCGCGGGCTTCGGCGGCGAGCCTGTCGGCCGCGTCCGGGGCACCGTGGGCCCGCAGTTCGGGCCACTGCGCGGGGTCGGCGGCGGGCTCGGGCACGGCGGCGGGCGCGGTGTCGCGGAGGCGGCGGACGACCGGCCCCAGCACCCGGCGGGCGAGCTCGGGCCAGCGGCCGATACGGCCGAAGACGACCGCGAGGAGGGCCACGACCAGCCCGTAGTAGACATACGTCGCCCAGACGAAGGCCATCTGGCCGCCCGCCTCCCGCCAGGAGTCCGGGGTGAGGACGAGCAGCGGCCAGAGCCAGTAGTCGCCGAGGTACTCGTTCGACAGCAGCGACCACACCAGCCACCCGCACAGGAACGAGATCAGCGCCCCGGCCACCAGCTGGCGCCCCGGTACCCGGTCCGGTTCCTCCGGCGGCTTCGGCCGGTGCCCGTACGTCCAGATGCCGGGCGCCGCCGCCGGCCGCGGGGTGCGCAGCCAGCGGAGCACCGGCGGCTCGGGGGCGGCGGCGCCACCGGGCGGCGCGGCGGGCCCGGCCACCACCGGGACGGGCGGAGTACGGGGCGGGGCCGGAGTGCCGGGCGCCGCGGCCGGGGGGACCGGCGGGGCCGCGGGGCGCGGCACGGTGGGTTCGGACCGGTGCGCTCCGCCGGGCGGCCGGGAAGCGGGGTGCTGTGCGTCGTGCGTGCCCTCGGTGTCCATCCGGTGCCCCTCGTCCCCCTTGAGCCGTGGCCTGTGGTGTGGTCGGGCGGCGGCCCGGCCGGCCGGGCGCCCCGGCCCTCGTCGTCCCTTGTCGTCCCGTGTCTTCCCGTGCTCGCGCCCGCCGGTTCCGGGCACGCCGCCGCTCAATCTACTGGCCGCAGGGCGTCGCTATGTCCGGTGCGGACAACGCAACACGCCCACTTCTCCCGAACGGAACATGCCCCGCCCGCCGGGCCGCCCCTAACCTGCGAGAACAAGACCGAACAAGAGCAACGAACACGAGCACCGCACCAGACCTCGGTACGTTCCTCGCCGCACCCCAGGAGACTGCCATGACCGAACTGTCCGGAGGCCCCGGCCTCCCCCAGGAGCGTCGCGTCGTCACCCCGATCCCCGGCCCGAAGTCGCAGGAGCTGTGGGCCCGTAAGCAGGCCACGGTCGCCGGCGGTGTCGGTGCCGTGCTGCCCGTCTTCGTGAAGCGCGCGGGCGGCGGCGTCCTGGAGGACGTGGACGGGAACTCCCTGATCGACTTCGGCTCGGGCATCGCGGTGACCTCGGTCGGCAACAGCGCCGAGGCAGTCGTCCGCCGAGCCACCGCCCAGCTCGCCGACTTCACCCACACCTGTGCGATGGTGACGCCGTACGAGCCGTACATCGAGGTCTGTGAGCAGCTGGCCGAGCTGACCCCGGGCGACCACGCGAAGAAGTCGGCGCTGTTCAACTCGGGCGCGGAGGCGGTGGAGAACGCCGTCAAGATCGCGCGGGCGTACACCAAGCGCCAGGCGGTCGTCGTGTTCGACCACGGCTACCACGGCCGGACGAACCTGACGATGGCGCTGACCGCCAAGAACATGCCGTACAAGCACGGCTTCGGCCCGTTCGCGCCCGAGGTCTACCGGGTACCGCTGGCCTACCCGTTCCGCTGGCTGACCGGCCCGGAGAACTGCGCGCAGGAGGCCGCCGACCAGGTCATCACGCAGATCACCAAGCAGATCGGCGCGGAGAACGTCGCCGCGATCATCATCGAGCCGGTGCTCGGCGAGGGCGGCTTCATCGAGCCGGCCAAGGGCTTCCTCCCGGCCGTCGCGGAATTCGCGAAGGAGAACGGGATCGTCTTCGTCGCCGACGAGATCCAGTCCGGCTTCTGCCGCACGGGCCAGTGGTTCGCGTGCGAGGACGAGGACATCGTCCCGGACCTGATCACGACCGCCAAGGGCATCGCGGGCGGTCTGCCGCTGGCGGCCGTCACCGGCCGTGCGGAGATCATGGACGCGGCGCACGCGGGCGGTCTCGGCGGCACCTACGGCGGTAACCCGGTGGCCTGCGCCGCGGCGCTCGGCTCCCTGGAGACCATGCGCGAGCTGGACCTCAACGCCAAGGCGCGGCGGATCGGCGAGATCATGAAGGCCCGGCTGACCGCGATCGCCGAGAAGTACGACATCGTCGGCGAGGTCCGCGGCCGTGGCGCGATGATCGCGATCGAGCTGGTCAAGTCCGGTTCCAAGGAGCCGAATCCGGAGGTCACCGGCGCACTGGCGAAGGCCTGCCACCAGGAGGGCCTGCTGGTGCTGACGACCGGTACGTTCGGCAACGTGCTGCGCTTCCTGCCGCCGCTGGTCATCGGGGAGGACCTGCTCAACGAGGGTCTGGACATCCTCGAGGCGGCCTTCGCCAAGATCTGAGCTCCGCCGGGCCGGGCGGCGGACGTGTGCAGGGCCTGTGCCGGACGCCCCTGGCCGAAGGCTCAGCGTGAAGAAGATGTGCGGGGCCGATGGCGGCCGGGTAATGCGGCTGTCGGGTGCGCTCCCCGTGCCGTACGGTTTCTGCAGATGAGAGAAACACCCCGCTCGCAGGGGACTGCGGGCGACGCCCGGTCGGCGCCACCCCGGCTCCGGTCAGGCCGTGCCCTCGCGCACGACTCCGGGACCCCTGGCACAGGCGGCTCCGGGAATCCTCACGGATCGGATGTCCGCCCGCCCCATACCCCCCGGGGCGCGCGGGACACCGGTCACCGCGGCCGCCTCGGAACCACCCCCCCTGTTCCGAGGCGGTCGGCTTCTCGGCGGTCTTTCCGCGGCGCGCGTTCCCCGCACTCCGGTGTCCTGCCCGTGGTTCTCCTCAGCGGGCTGCTCTTCGCGGTGCTCACCTGGCAGGTGGCGGTCCACGGACCGCTGCGTGCGCTCGACGAGCGGCTGGGCCGCGCCGTCGCGGGCAGCGGACTCCCGTCCTCCGTCGCCGAGTTCCTCGCCGATCTCGGCAATGCGGTCGTCGCACTGCCGGTGCTGGTGGCGGCGATGGCCTGGGCCGCCCGGCGCGGGTGGCGGGAGCGGCGGCGAGGCAGGGGGAGGCCTGAGGGGCAGGGGCACCACGCGCGCTGGTGGCTGCCGCCGCTCGCCGCCGGGCTCGCGTTCGCCGCCGTACCCGCGCTGGTGGTCCCGCTCAAACTGTGGCTCGCCCGGCCGGGGCCGCCACGTATGGCGGGCGGCATGCAGGACGGCTTCTATCCGTCGGGGCACGGCGCCACGGCGGCGGTCGCGTACGGCCTGGCCGCGATGCTGCTGGTCCGGGGACGGGAGCCGGGCCCGCGACCGGGACGGGGACCCGGGCCGGGACGGAGGTGGGCGCGGCGCCTGGTGGTGCCCGTGAGCGTCGCCGGGGTCGTCGTGCCGGTCAACGCCGGGGTCGGTGTGGGCCTGGTCCGCAGCGGCTACCACTGGCCGCTGGACGTACTGGGCAGCTGGTGCCTGGCGGGGGTGCTGCTCGCGGTGTGGTGCGCGGTGTGCGACCGGTGGGGGCCGGGGCGCGGGCGCCAAGGCTCGCGCTCCGGCCCCCTCTGAGACCCGCGCGCCCCCTCACTGACCTTCCGTCAGCTGTCGAACCCCAGCCCCAGCCGGTCCATCGCCCTCAGCCACAGGTTGCGCCGGCCGCCGTGGGTGTCCGCGCGGGTCATCGACCACTGGGTGAGGCCGATTCCGGCCCAGCGCAGCGGTTCGGGCGGGAAGGGGAGCGGCTTGCTCCGCACCATCTCCAGTTCCGTGCGCTCGGTGTGCTCACCGGCGAGCAGGTCGAGCATCACCTCGGCGCCGAACCGGGTCGCCCCCACGCCCAGCCCCGTATAGCCCACCGCGTAGGCGACCCGGCCGGCGTGGGCGGTGCCGAAGAACGCCGAGAACCGCGCGCAGGTGTCGATGGCGCCGCCCCACGCGTGGGTGAAGCGCACGCCGTCCAGCTGCGGGAAGCAGTGGAAGAAGTGCCGGGCGAGCTTCTCGTAGGTCGCCGGGTGGTGGTCGTACTCGGCCCGTACGCCGCCGCCGTAGCGGTAGACGATGTCGTAGCCGCCCCACAGGATGCGGTGGTCGGCGGTGAGGCGGAAGTAGTGGAAGTGGTTGTTGCTGTCGGAGAGGCCCTGGCGGTTCTTCCAGCCGAGAGCGGCGAGCTGCTCGGCGGAGAGCGGCTCGGTCATCAGGGCGTGGTCGTAGACCGGGACGACGTACGGGCGTACCCGGCGGACCAGTGAGGGGAAGGCGTTGGTGCCGAGCGCGACATGGCGGGCGAAGACCCGGCCGTAGGGGGTACGGACGGCCATGCCCAGGCCTTCGGAGGCCAGCGCGGTGGCGCGGGTGCGCTCGTAGATCCGGACGCCCAGGCCGAGGCAGGCCTCCTTCAGCCCCCAGACGAGCCGGGCGGGGTGGAGCATGGCGACGCCGTCGCGGTCCCACAGGCCGGCGCGGAAGATCGGTGAGTCGACCTCGGCGCGCAGCTGGTCCTGGTCGAGGAAGAGGTGCCGGTCCAGGCCGAGCCGGGCAGCGGCCTCGGCGGTCTCCTGGAGTTCGGCGATCTGGTGGGGCTCGGTGGCGATGTCGATCTCGCCGGTGCGCTCGAAGGCGCAGTCGATGCCGTAGCGGGCGAGGGTGTCCTCGATGGCGTCGAGGTTGCGCATACCGAGCTCTTCGAGCCTGGGGAGTTCGCCGGGCCAGCGGGCCAGGCCGTTGCCGAGGCCGTGGGTGAGGGAGGCGGCGCAGAATCCGCCGTTGCGCCCGGAGGCGGCCCAGCCCACCTCGGCGCCCTCGATGAGGACGACATCGCGCTGCGGGTCGCGCTCCTTGGCGATCAGCGCGGTCCAGAGTCCGGAGTACCCGCCGCCGACGACCAGCAGATCGCAGGTCTCGTCGCCGACCAGGGCGGGCAGCGCTTCGGGGCGGAGCGGATCGTCCAGCCAGAAGGGGGTGGGGGCGGCGTCCGCGAGCGCGTGGACGGGGGACGCTCCGGAAGGGTGCGACATGGCAGCTCGTGCCATGGTTCTCAGCTCCTCTGGCTCCTTTTGCGGCGGTTTCCGGCCAGTTGGCCGACGAGTACGCAGAGCACGGCGACGAGGAACATCGCCGTACCGATGACATTGATCTGAACGGGTGTGCCCCGCTGCGCCGATCCCCAGACGAACATGGGAAAGGTCACGGTGGAGCCGGCGTTGAAGTTGGTGATGATGAAATCGTCGAAGGAGAGCGCGAAGGAGAGCAGCGCGCCGGCGGCGATACCGGGGGCGGCGATCGGCAGCGTCACCCGCAGGAAGGTCTGCAGCGGTGTGGCGTAGAGGTCCTGGGCGGCCTGCTCCAGCCGCGGGTCCATGCTCATCACCCGCGCCTTGACGGCGGTGACGACGAAGCTCAGGCAGAACATGATGTGCGCGATGAGGATCGTCCAGAAGCCGAACGGGATGGCCATGTTGAGGAAGAGGGTGGCCAGCGAGGCGGCCATCACGACCTCGGGCATCGCCATCGGCAGGAAGATCAGGGTGTTGACGCCGGCCCGGGCGCGGAAGCGGTACCGGGCCAGCGCGAACGCGATCATGGTGCCGAGGACAGTCGCGCCGAGGGTGGCCCCGACGGCGATCCGCAGGCTCAGGCCCACCGAGCCGCACAGGTCGGCGACGCCGCACGGATCGGTCCAGGCGTCCGTGGAGAAGCGCTGCCACTGGTAGTTGAAGCGGCCGTTGGGCTTGTTGAAGGAGAAGACCAGCACGATGACGTTGGGCAGGACCAGGTACGCCAGCGTCAGCAGGCCCGCGATGACCACCAGGTTCCGTCGTAGCCGGCGCATCAGACCAGTTCCTCCGTCCCTGACTTGCGGATGTAGAGGGTGACCATGGCGAGGATGGCCGCCATCAGGATGAAGGAGAGCGCGGCGGCGGTCGGGTAGTCCAGGACCCGCAGGAACTGCGACTGGATGACGTTGCCGATCATCTTCTGGTCGGTGGAGCCCAGCAGCTCGGCGTTGATGTAGTCACCGGCGGCCGGGATGAAGGTGAGCAGGGTGCCGGCGACGACACCGGGCATGGACAGCGGGAAGGTCACCCGGCGGAAGGTGGTGGCCGGGCGGGCGTAGAGGTCACCGGCCGCCTCGTGCAGCCGGGGGTCGATGCGCTCCAGTGAGGTGTACAGCGGCAGGACCATGAACGGCAGGAAGTTGTAGGTGAGACCGCAGACCACCGCGAGCGGAGTGGCCAGCACCCGGTGCCCTTCGGTGAGGCCCAGGGCGCTGGTGACGTCCAGGACGTGCAGCGTGTTCAGCACACCGACGACCGGCCCGCCGTCGGCCAGGATCGTCTTCCAGGCCAGCGTACGGATCAGAAAGCTGGTGAAGAACGGGGCGATGACCAGGATCATCACCACGTTGCGCCAGCGGCCGGCCTTGAAGGCGATGAGGTAGGCCAGCGGGTAGCCCAGCAGCAGGCAGAGCGCGGTGGCGACGGCCGCGTAGCCCACCGAGCGGAGGAACTGGGGCCAGTACTCGCCGATCGCGTCCCAGTAGGTGGCGAAGTGCCAGGTGACCTTGAAGCCCTCTTCGAGGGAACCGGTCTGGACCGAGGTCGACGCCTGGTAGACGAGCGGGGCGGCGAAGAAGACGATCAGCCACAGGATGCCGGGCAGCAGCAGCCAGTAGGGGACGAGCCGTCTGCGGACGGGCGGTGTGCGGACGGTGAGCGTGTCCTCGGGGGTGCCGGGAGCCGGCCGGGTGGCGGTCACGCCGCCTCCTCGTCGCGGTCCGCTCCCGCGCCGATGTCCTGGGCGGCGTCGAGCCCGAAGGTGTGCGCGGGGCTCCAGTGCACGACGACCTCGGCGCCGGGGACCAGCCGCCCGTCCCGCTCGATGTTCTGCTCGTAGACGGCGAGGCTGCCCGCGCCCCGGGTGCGTACCACGTACTGCGTGCTCACCCCGATGAAGCCGGCGTCGGTGATGGTGCCGGGGACGCGGTTGCGGCCCTCGGCGACGGCACCGGCGTCGTCGGCGTGCGCCAGCGCCATCTTCTCGGGCCGTACCCCCGCCAGGACCTTGCCGCCGGTGCGCACGGTCGCGGCGCACCGCCCGGCGGGCAGCCGCAGCCTGGCCTCGCCCGCCCTGACGAGGAGGTCGTCGCCACCCGTGTCGACGACTTCGGCCTCGATGAGGTTGGAGCTGCCCAGGAAGTTGGCGACGAAGGTCGTGGCGGGGTTCTCGTAGAGGTCGGCGGGCGCGCCGAGCTGTTCGACCCGGCCGCCGTTCATCACGGCCACGGTGTCGGCCATGGTCATGGCCTCCTCCTGGTCGTGGGTGACATGCACGAACGTGATGCCGACCTCGGTCTGGATGCGTTTGAGCTCCAGCTGCATCTGGCGGCGCAGCTTGAGGTCGAGGGCGCCCAGCGGCTCGTCGAGCAGCAGCACCTGGGGGTGGTTGATCAGCGCCCGGGCGACCGCGACCCGCTGCTGCTGGCCGCCGGAGAGCTGCTGCGGCCTGCGGCGCGCCAGGGGGCCGAGCTCGACGAGGTCCAGCATCTCCTCGACCTGCTTCCTGACGGACCTGATGCCCCGGCGGCGCAGGCCGAAGGCGACGTTCTCGTAGATGTCCAGGTGCGGGAAGAGCGCGTAGTTCTGGAAGACGGTGTTGACCGGGCGCTTGTAGGGCGGCAGGGCGGTGACGTCCCGGCCGTCCAGGGTGAGCGTCCCGGTGGTGGGCTCCTCCAGTCCGGCGATCATCCGCAGGGTGGTGGTCTTGCCGCAGCCCGAGGCGCCCAGCAGCGCGAAGAAGGAGCCCGCGGGGACGGCCAGGTCGAGGGGGTGGACGGCGGTGAAGGAGCCGTAGGCCTTGCTTATCCCCCGGAGGCGGACGTCGCCGCCGCTGCGCCGGGGGGTCGCGGTGTGGGTCATGTCGGTCGTCCCGTGGGTCGGAGGGCAGTACGGCTCGGGCGGGCGTGAGGTGGGGGGGGTGGCGGCTCAGGCACGGGGCGCCGGCAGGGGGCGCGGCCACCGCCGGGGTGTCAGCCCGGGTGACGGCGGTTCAGGCCCCCGTGAGCGCGGCTCATGCCCCGGTGAGGGCGGCGAACTTCTCGCTGAATCGCTGGTTCTCCTCGGTGGTCAGCGTGCGGAAGGTGTGCGACTTCCCGGCCATCTCCTTGTCCGGCAGGATCAGCGGGTTGCCGGCCGCCGCCTTGTCGATTCTGGCCAGCTCCTCCCGTACGCCGTCGACCGGGCAGGAGTAGTGGATGTACGCGGCGAGCCGGGCCGCCACCTTCGGCTCGTAGAAATAGTCGATGAGCCGCTCGGCGTTCCGCTTGTGCCGGGCCTTGTCGGGCACCATGAGGTTGTCGGTGGACGTCATGTATCCGGCCTTCGGGATGGCGTACCGGATGTCCGGGTCGTCCTGCTGGAGTTGGACGATGTCGCCGGCCCAGGCCACGCAGGCGGCGAGGTCGCCCTTGGTCAGGTCGGACGTGTAGTCGTTGCCGGTGAAGCGGCGGATCTGCTTGCCGTCCACGCCCTTCTGCAGCCGGGCGACCGCCGCGTCGAAGTCGTCCTCGGTGACGTCCTCGGGGCGCCTGCCCATGTCCAGGAGGGTCAGGCCGACCGAGTCCCGCATCTCGGAGAGGAAGGCCACCCGGCCCTTGAGCCGCGGATCCTCCAGCAGCTGGCCGACCGAGTCGACCTTCCTCCCGCCGGTGGCCCGCACGTTGTACGCGATGATCGCGGGGATGCCCTGCCAGACGTAGGAGTACGCCCGGCCCGGATCCCAGGTGGGGTCACGGTACTGCGCCGAGAGGTTGGCGTGGGCGTGCGGCAGGTGGGCGGGGTCCAGCCGCTGGATCCAGCCCAGGGAGATCATCCGTGCGCACATCCAGTCGGTGAGCACCATCAGATCGCGGCCGGTGTCCTGGCCGGCCGCCAGCTGGGGCTGGACCTTGCCGAAGAACTCGTCGTTGTCGTTGATGTCCTCGGTGTACTTGACGGTGATGCCGGTGCGCCGGGTGAAACCGTCCAGTGTGGGGTGGCGCTTGCCGTCGTCGCTGACGTCCATGTACTCCGCCCAGTTGGAGAAGCTGATGCGCTTCTCCGCCCGGGAGTGGTCCTCGGTCCGGCCGGCGTCGGTACGGCCCGCGGGCGGGATTCCGCAGGACGCCAGGGCACCGAGGCCGCCGGCCGCGGCCGCCGCGGCACCGCCGGCGCGCAGCAGCGAGCGGCGGGTCATGGCCAGCCGGCCGTTGACGGCGCTCCGGCGCAGGGCGAGGAGTTCGGCCGGTGACAGGGGTCCGGGCTGCCGGTCGTACTCCATGCGCGCTGCCCCTTCCGGACTTCTCGACTTCTCGGGTCTATGGGACGTCCCAGGTCGATGGGGCGTATCGGATCGATGGGACGTCTCAGGTCCACAGGACCTCACCCACGGTCTCCGAAGACGGTGCGGTGCCAGCCCTTCCTGGCCACCGCGGTGTTGTCGTACATGACGTGCTTGACCTGGGTGTACTCCTCGAAGGAGTAGGCCGACATGTCCTTGCCGAAGCCGGACGCCTTGGCTCCGCCGTGCGGCATCTCGCTGATGATCGGGATGTGGTCGTTGACCCACACACAGCCGGCGTTGATCTCGCGGGTGGCACGGCCGGTGCGGTAGACGTCGCGGCTCCAGGCGGAGGCGGCCAGCCCGTACGGGGTGTCGTTGGCCAGCGCGATGCCCTCGTCGTCGCTGTCGAAGGGCAGTACGGCCAGCACGGGTCCGAAGACCTCGGACTGGACGATCTCGCTCTCCTGCGCGGCCCCGGCGATCAGGGTCGGCCGGTAGTACGCGCCCTTGGCCAGCTCCCCCTGCGGCGCCTCACCGCCGGTGACGACGGTGGCGTATCCGCGCGCCCGGTCGACGAAACCGGCCACCCGGTCGCGCTGGGTGTGCGAGATCAGCGGGCCCAGGTCGGTGGACGGGTCGAAGGGGTCGCCGACCCGTACCGTCGCCATCAGGTCGGCGACACCGCTGACGAACGCGTCGTGGAGCGGGCGCTGGACGTAGGCACGGGTGGCCGCGGTGCAGTCCTGTCCGGTATTGATCAGCGCCCCGGCCACCGCCCCGTGGACGGCGGCCTCCAGGTCCGCGTCGTCGAAGACCACGAACGGCGCCTTGCCGCCCAGCTCCAGATGCAGCCGTTTGACGGTGCCGGTGGCGATCTCGGCGACGCGCTTGCCGACCGCGGTCGACCCGGTGAAGGAGGTCATGGCGACGGAGCGGTGGCCCACCAGGTGCTCACCGGCGTCCCGGCCGGCCCCGGAGACGATGTTGAGCACACCGTCCGGGAGCCCGGCGCGCCGGGCGGCCTGCGCGAACAGCAGCGAGGTCAGCGGGGTGATCTCGGCGGGCTTGAGGACGATGGTGTTGCCCGCGGCGATGGCCGGCAGCACTTTCCAGGCGGCCATCTGCAGCGGATAGTTCCACGGTGCGATGGAGCCGACGACGCCGATGGGTTCCCGGCGGATGACGGAGGTGTGGTCGGCGCTGTACTCGCCGGCCGCCCTGCCCTCCAGATGGCGGGCGGCACCGGCGAAGAACGCGGCGTTGTCGACCGAGCCCGGCACATCGAACTCGCTGCTGAGCCTGATCGGCTTTCCGCAGTTCAGCGATTCGGCGAAGGCGAGGTCGGCGGCGTCCTCGGCGAGCGCGGCGGCGAAGCGGTGCAGGACGTCGGAGCGTTCCCCCGGCGTGGCCCCGCCCCACTCCGGAAAGGCCCGGGCGGCCGCCTCGACCGCCGCGTCCACGTCCGCCGGACCGGCGAGAGCGTACGAGTACACCGTCTCGCCGGTCGCCGGGTCCACGACCGCCTGGGTCCGGCCGGAGGTGCCGCCGCGAAGACTGCCCGCGATGAACTGCGCGCCCCGGCCGAAGCGCTCGGTGACGTCGAATCGGTGCTCCATGGTGCTCTCCTCCGCCGGGCGCCAGGACCGCTCCGCGGCACTGCCTGGCGTAGCTGCTTCCGGAAGTGATGGCCGATCTTGACAGAGCAAAGCGGCCCCAACAAGTGATTCCGTTGTTGCCTTTTGGTTACGCGACGAATTCTGCGGTTCTCCGCAATGCCTGCCCCTGACAGCCCCGACACGTTGTCAGTACCCGCTGACAGAATCCCGGCATGATGCACGACAGTACGGGGGCGATCATGGGGATCACGGACGGACAGGCCGCGAACGAACGGCCCGCGGACGGACAGGCCGCGGACGGACCCCGCTCGGTCGAGGACCTGCGCCGCGGGTCCGCCGCCGGCACACGCTGGAAGTACGTCCATTTCTGGGGGCACAGCCCACGGCGCGACGGGAGCCTGGGCCCGAGCTGCTTCAGCCAGTGGTGGCCCGCCCCGTTCACGGTCGACGGGGTCACCTACGCCACCGCCGAGCACTGGATGATGGCCGGCAAGGCCCGGCTCTTCGACGACACGGAGGCGGAACAGCGGGCGATAGCGGCGGGCCACCCCCAGCAGGCGAAGAACGCCGGGCGCATGGTCCGCGGCTTCGACGAGGAGACCTGGCGGCGGCACCGCTTCGGCCTGGTCGTCGAGGGCAGCGTCCACAAATTCGGCGGACACCCCGAGCTGCGGGAGTTCCTGCTGGGCACGGGCTCCCGGGTACTGGTCGAGGCGAGCCCGCTGGACCGGATATGGGGCATCGGCCTCGCCGCCGATGACGTACGCGCCACCGACCCGGAGCGCTGGCGGGGGCTCAACCTGCTGGGCTTCGCGCTGATGGAGGCGCGCCGGCGGCTGCGCGCACCGGCGAGCCCGGGGCAGTAGCGCCGACGCGGCCTTCCCGACGGGACGGCAGGACCTCGCCCGGTGCCTCCGTCCTCCGCCCGGCCGCCCCCTGACCACCACCCACCTGGCCGCCTCCGCCGCCCCGGGCCCGCATAGCATGACCGGGCCATGCCGTCCCGCGTGCACCGAGCCGCCTTGCGCGCCCCGGCGGACAACCGACCGCGCAACACCGGACCGACGCCACGCACCACCGACCGACCAGGAGGATCCGTTGTCCGATCTCGATGCCTTCATCGCGGGCCTGCCCAAGGCGGAGCTGCACGTCCACCACGTCGGATCGGCCTCACCCCGCATCGTCGCCGAGCTCGCCGCCCGGCACCCGGACTCGACCGTCCCCACCGACCCCGAGGCGCTGGCCGACTACTTCACCTTCCGCGACTTCGCGCACTTCATCGAGGTCTACCTCTCCGTCGTGGACCTGATCCGCGACGCCGAGGACATCCGGCTGCTGACGTACGAGGTCGCCCGGGACATGGCCCGGCAGCAGATCCGCTACGCCGAGCTGACCGTCACGCCCTTCAGCTCGACCCGCCGCGGCATCCCCGACGCGGCGTTCGTCGAGGCCATCGAGGACGCCCGCAAGGCCGCGGAGGCCGAGCTGGGTGTCGTGCTCCGCTGGTGCTTCGACATCCCGGGCGAAGCCGGCCTGGAGTCCGCGGAGGAGACCACCCGGATCGCCTGCGACCTGCAGCCCGAGGGCCTGGTCTCGTTCGGCCTCGGCGGCCCCGAAATCGGCGTCCCCCGCCCGCAGTTCAAGCCGTACTTCGACCGTGCGATCGCCGCCGGCCTGCACTCGGTACCGCACGCCGGTGAGACCACGGGCCCCGGCACCGTCTGGGACGCCCTCAACGACCTGCGCGCCGAGCGCATCGGCCATGGCACCAGCGCCGCCCAGGACCCGAAACTGCTGGCACACCTCGCCGAGCACCGCATCCCGCTGGAGGTCTGCCCGACCTCCAACATCGCCACCCGCGCGGTGCGCACCCTGGAGGAGCACCCGGTCAAGGCGATGGTCGACGCGGGCGTACTGATCACGATCAACAGCGACGACCCGCCGATGTTCGGCACGGACCTCAACACCGAATACAGCATCGCCGCCCGCCTCCTGGGCCTCGACACACACGGCGTGGCCGCCCTCGCCAAGAACGCCGTCGAGGCCTCCTTCATGGACACCCCCGCCAAGTCCCGGCTGACAGCCGAAATAGACACCTACACGGCCTCCTGGCCAACCTCCTGACGAGAAGTCACGACGAAGATGACGATGACGACGATGACAAAGAGCAGGAACAAATAACTCTCCGTAATCGTTGCCGGAAAAGAAGGAAGGAGGCACCACACGGCAAGGGCCGGACACCGCACCACACGGCGAACAAGGACAAGGAGCGGGCGGCGCTCGCCGAGCACAGGACACCTCACCACACACACGCCCCCTCACAAACCAAACCCACGATCCGCCGCGCTCACCCGCCCACGATGCTCACAGACCCACGATCGCGTTCCACTCCTTGGCGAACACCGCCCGCTCCTCGGCGGTGATGTCCCGGGCGATCGCCAGCCGCTCGCGCATCGCGTCGTCGGGGAAGATCAGCGAGTCCTCGGCGAGCGCCGCCCGCTCCTTGTCCTTGGCGGAGGCCAGAACGTCGCGCGCGGCCGGCACGGGGCAGACGTAGTTGACCCAGGCGGCCAGCTCCGCGGCGACCTCCGGCGCGTAGTAGTAGTCGATCAGCCGCTCGGCATTGCGCTTGTGGTCGGCGCGGTTGGGGATCATCAGGCTCTCCGCCCACAGCTCGGCACCCTCCTGCGGCACCACGAACTCGATGTCCGGGTTGTCCGCCCGGAGCTGGACCACGTCACCCGAGTAGGCCTGCGCGGCGAGGACGTCACCGGAGTCCAGGTCCTTGATGTAGTCGTTGCCGGTGAACCGCCGGATGTGGCCCTTGCCGACGAGGCCGCGGACCTGGTCGGTCATGCGGTGGAAGTCGTCGGCCGTCCAGCGGGTGATGTCGGCCCCGTTGCCCTGCATCAGCATGGCGAACGCCTCGTCGAGCCCGGCGAGCAGGGTGACCCGGCCGCGCAGATCGTCATGCCACAGGTCGGAGGTGTGCTGGATCTCCCGGCCGAGCTTGCGGCGGTTGTAGGCGATTCCGGTGATCCCGGACTGCCAGGGCACCGAGTGGTTCCGGCCGGGGTCGAAGTGCGGGGTGCGCAGCAGCGGATCGAGGTGCCGGGCGACGTTCGGCTGGGCGGCGCGGTCCATCGTCTGGACCCAGCCCAGCCGGACGAACCGGGCGCACATCCAGTCACTGATGACGATGAGGTCGCGGCCGGTGCCCTGACGGTTCATCAGGGCGGGGCCTATCCTGCCGAAGAACTCGTCGTTGTCGTTGATCTCCTCGGAGTACGTGACCGAGATCCCGGTTCGCCGCTCGAAGGCCTGCAGGGTGGGGCGGCGGTGCTTGTCGTGGTCGTCGACGTCGATGTAGAGCGGCCAGTTGGCGAAGACGATCTTCCGGTCCCGCGCCGAGTGGTCGGTGCCGGCGCGGTCCGCCGCCTTGATGTAGGCGGGCGGCACCCCGCATCCCGCCAGGGCGGCCAGTGCCGCGGCCGCCCCGATTCCGCTCGTACCCCGGAGCAGCGCCCGCCGCGAAAGATCAGCCATGGCGAGCACTCTGACGTGGCGCGGGCGGAGGCGGCAAGCGACAGAGCGTCAGCTGCCGGGCCTCCGCCCGCGACGGTGTGTCGAGCGGGACGGTGAGGAGATCGGGCGAGGAGATCAACGGGCGGCAACGGGGCGGCGACGGCCCGCCCCCATCCCGACCTGTCCCGCCCCCGTCCCGACCTGTCCTGACCTGGCCTGTCCTGTCCTGACCCCACCTGGCCTGTCCTGACCTGTCCTGGCCTGTCGGCTCAGCCCTCCAGTGAGACATCAGCCCGGCCGGCTCAGCCCTCCAGTGAGGCCATCAGCCCGGTCGGCTCAGGCGTCCAGTGAGGTCATCACGTGCTTGATGCGGGTGTAGTCGTCGAAGCCGTAGGAGGAGAGGTCCTTGCCGTAGCCGGACTTCTTGAAGCCGCCGTGCGGCATCTCGGCGACCAGCGGGATGTGGGTGTTGATCCACACACAGCCGAAGTCGAGGCTCTTGGACATCCGCATCGCGCGGGCGTGGTCCTTGGTCCACACCGAGGACGCGAGCGCGTACTCGACACCGTTGGCCCACTCCACCGCCTGCTTCTCGTCGCGGAAGGACTGGACGGTGATGACCGGGCCGAAGACCTCGTGCTGGACGATCTCGTCGTCCTGCTTGAGGCCGGAGATGACGGTGGGGGCGAAGAAGTAGCCCTTCTCGCCGACCTGTTCGCCGCCCGCCTCGATCTTTGCGTGGGCGGGGAGGCGCTCGATGAAGCCCTTGACCTGCTTGAGCTGGTTGGCGTTGTTCAGCGGGCCGTAGAGCACGTCCTCGTCGTCGATCGCACCGGTCTTGGTCTCGGAGGCGGCCTTGGCCAGCGCGGCGACGAACTCGTCGTGGATGGACTCCTGGACGAGCACCCGGGTCGCGGCCGTACAGTCCTGGCCGGCGTTGAAGTACCCGGCGACGGAGATGTCCTCGACGGCCTTGGCGATGTCGGTGTCCTCGAAGACGACGACCGGGGCCTTGCCGCCCAGCTCCAGGTGAACCCGCTTGAGGTCCTTGGACGCGGACTCGGCGACCTGCATACCGGCGCGCACCGAGCCGGTGATCGAGGCCATCGCGGGGACCTTGTGCTCGACCATCAGGCGGCCGGTGTCCCGGTCACCGCAGATGACGTTGAACACGCCGCGGGGGTGGCCGAACTCGTCCAGGACGCCGCCGATGATGTCGGCGATCAGGACCGTCGAGGCCGGGGTGGTGTCGGACGGCTTGAGGACGACGGTGTTGCCCGCGGCCAGCGCCGGGGCGAACTTCCAGACGGCCATCATCATCGGGTAGTTCCACGGCGCGACCTGGGCGCAGACGCCGACCGGCTCGCGGCGGATGAGGGAGGTGAAGCCCTCCATGTACTCGCCGGCCGAGCGGCCCTCCAGCATCCGGGCGGCACCCGCGAAGAAGCGGATCTGGTCCACCATCGGCGGGATCTCCTCGGAGCGTACGAGGGCGATCGGCTTGCCGCAGTTCTCGGACTCGGCGGCGATCAGTTCCTCGGCGCGCTCCTCGAAGCGGTCGGCGATCTTGAGCAGGACCTTCTGGCGCTCGGCGGGGATGACGTCACGCCAGACGGGGAAGGCGGCCTCGGCGGCGGCCATCGCCGCGTCCACGTCGGCGGCGCCGGAGAGCGGGGCGGTGGCGTACGGCTCGCCCGTCGCGGGGTTGACCACCTCCGTGGTCCGTCCGTCGGCGGCGTCCCGGAACTCCCCGTCGATGTAGTTGCGCAGACGACGCAGTGCGGTGGTCACTGTGCGCCCCCTTCATTCAGATGTCCGGTGGTGTGTGAGTCCACCCTAGCCAGGAGCACCACGTTTTCGACATACCCGCCACTCAGGAACAACGGAATCAGTGGATATTCGAGCCCAGCGCAACTGATTTCATCGATTCGGGGTTGCGGGACCGACGAGGCTCGTGCAGAGTGAAGGACGTGGCCACACGTGACAGAAACGGCACCCCGTCGATCGATTCCGTCTCCTTGGCGATCATCGAGCAGCTCCAGGAGGACGGGCGCCGTCCGTACGCCGCGATCGGCAAGGCCGTCGGCCTGTCCGAGGCGGCGGTGCGGCAGCGCGTACAGAAACTGCTCGACCAGGGCGTCATGCAGATCGTCGCGGTCACCGACCCCCTCACGGTCGGTTTCCGCCGGCAGGCAATGGTCGGCATCAACGTCGAGGGCGACCTCGATCCCGTGGCCGATGCCCTGACGGCCATGGAGGAGGTCGAGTACGTCGTCATGACGGCCGGCTCCTTCGACCTCCTCATCGAGATCGTCTGCGAGGACGACGACCACCTGCTGGAAATGATCAACAAACGGATCCGCACGCTTCCCGGCGTGCGGTCCACCGAGAGCTTCGTCTACCTCAAGCTCCGGAAGCAGACCTATACCTGGGGAACGAGATAGCAATGAGTCGCGACCTCTCGAAGACGGCCTACGACCACCTGTGGATGCACTTCACCCGCATGTCGTCGTACGAGAACGCCCCCGTGCCCACGATCGTGCGCGGTGAGGGCACCCACATCTACGACGACAGGGGCAAGCGCTACATCGACGGCCTCGCCGGCCTCTTCGTGGTCAATGCCGGCCACGGCCGGGCCGAACTCGCCGAGACCGCCTACAAGCAGGCGCAGGAGCTCGCCTTCTTCCCCGTGTGGTCCTACGCCCACCCCAGGGCCGTGGAGCTGGCCGAGCGGCTGGCCCACCACGCCCCCGGCGACCTCAACAAGGTCTTCTTCACCACCGGCGGCGGTGAGGCAGTCGAGACCGCCTGGAAGCTCGCCAAGCAGTACTTCAAGCTCACCGGCAAGCCCACCAAGCACAAGGTGATATCCCGCGCGGTGGCGTACCACGGCACCCCGCAGGGCGCCCTGTCGATCACCGGCCTGCCCGCCCTGAAGGCCCCCTTCGAGCCGCTGGTCCCCGGCGCGCACAAGGTCCCCAACACCAACATCTACCGCGCCCCGATCCACGGCGACGACCCCGAGGCCTTCGGCCGCTGGGCGGCCGACCAGATCGAGCAGCAGATCCTCTTCGAGGGCCCGGACACCGTGGCCGCGGTCTTCCTGGAGCCGGTGCAGAACGCCGGCGGCTGTTTCCCGCCGCCGCCCGGCTACTTCCAGCGGGTCCGCGAGATCTGCGACCGCTACGACGTGCTGCTCGTCTCCGACGAGGTCATCTGCGCCTTCGGCCGGCTGGGCACGATGTTCGGCTGCGACAAGTTCGGCTACGTGCCGGACATGATCACCTGCGCCAAGGGCATGACCTCGGGCTACTCCCCGATCGGCGCCTGCATCGTCTCCGACCGCGTCGCCGAGCCGTTCTACCGGGGCGACAACACCTTCCTGCACGGCTACACCTTCGGCGGCCACCCGGTCTCCGCCGCCGTCGGCCTGGCCAACCTCGACATCTTCGAGCGGGAGGGCCTCAACCAGCACGTCCTCGACAACGAGGGCAACTTCCTGAGCGCCCTGCGGAAGCTGCACGACCTGCCGATCGTCGGCGACGTCCGCGGCACCGGCTTCTTCTACGGCATCGAGCTCGTCAAGGACAAGGCCACCAAGGAGTCCTTCAACGAGGAGGAGACCGAGCGCGTCCTCTACGGCTTCCTCTCCAAGGCGCTGTTCGACAACGGTCTCTACTGCCGCGCCGACGACCGCGGCGACCCGGTCGTCCAGCTCGCCCCGCCGCTCATCGCCGACCAGTCGGTCTTCGACGAGATCGAGCAGATTCTGCGGACGGTCCTCACCGAGGCCTGGGCCAAGCTCTGAGTCCTGAGTTCTGAGTCCTGAGTCCTGAGTTCTGAGTTCTGAGCTCTGAGTTCTGAGTCCTGAGTTCTCAGCTCTGAGCTCTGAGTTCTCAGCCCTGAGTTCTGAGCTCTGACGGCCACGCCGTCTTCCGGCGCCGGTCCGCCTCGTCTTCGCCTCGCCGGTGCACGGCTGACGTACAACTCGTCCCCCGGCGGCCCGGGTTCGCTCACTTCAAGCCATACGAGTGAATCTGGGCCGTTGTGCTGCCAAGCGGCGAATACCGGGGGTCACCAGTAATTACCGTGCTAGTGACCGATACCGTCCATGGTCGTTCACCCGCCTGGGGGAACGAATCGATGCGAACGATCACGAGGTGCGCAGATGGTGGCCCCGCCCGACAACGACGTCCTCTGGGCCCGCGGCCTGCACCACACGTATGGCGGTACCACCGCCCTCGCGGGGGTCTCCCTCGGCGTCCGCGAAGGCGAGATCCTCGCCGTCACGGGCCCGCGCGGCAGCGGCAAGACCACGCTGCTGAAGTGCCTGTCCGGTCAGCTCGTCGCCACCGAGGGCGAGGTGTGGTTCAACAGCGCGCCCGTGCACACGCTCTCCTCCCCCAGCCGAGAACGGCTGCGCCTCGACCGGTTCGGCTGGATCGACACCGAACCCCACCTCGTGCCCGAACTCACCGTCTGGGAGAACGCCGCGCTCCCGCTGCTGCTGCGCGGCACCGGCAGCCGCACCGCGAAACACACCGCCCTGGAATGGCTGGACCGCCTCGACGTCGGCACCTGCGCCCGCCGCCGCCCCGGGCAGCTCGACCAGTCCCAGCGCCAGCGCGTCGCCATCGCCCGCGCGCTCGCCACCACCCCGCAGGTGCTCTTCGCGGACGAGCCGACCGCCCCGCTGCACCGCACCGACGGCACCCAGGTACTGCGGACGCTCACCACCGCGGCCCGCTCGCACCAGATCACCGTGGTCCTGGCGACGCACGACCCAGAGGCCGCCGCGCTCGCGGACCGGTCCGCCGCGCTCCTCGACGGCCGTCCGTCGGCCGTCACCTCCGCCGCCGGCTCCTCCGATGAGGAAAGCAGGGCAGAGTGCTCGCTCTCCGTCTAGCCCGCGGCTCCCACCCCGTCGTCCTGCTGCGCCGGCTCTGCGTCGCCGCGGCGGCGGCCGGCACCGGCTTCCTCCTGCTGTCCACCGTCGGGCACGCCGCCGGCCACCCGGCCGCGGCCGATGAATCGCTGGTGCGCCTCCTGTGGTGCGCCGCCCCGCTCGCCGCCACTGCGCAGTTCGCGGTGTCCACGGCCCGTACGGACCCCGCCGCCCGGCCGCAGCGCGGAATGACCGCCGCCGGCCTGGGCCCCCTCCGGCTCACGCTGCTGGCCACCGCCTCCACCGCGCTGACCTGCCTCTTCGGCGCCGTCCTCGCCCTGGTCGTCTTCTTCCGCCTCCGCGGCGACCTCGGCGGCTCCGCCGGCGCTTCCTTCGGTTCCTTCGGTATCGGCTCCGATCAGCTCGGCGCCGGCCATCCGCTGCCGCTCGCCGGCGCCCTGATGCTGCTCGCGCTCGTCCCGCTGACCGCCGCCGCCGCGACCGCCGTCGCCCTCCGCCCCCACGACGAGACCGGCGCCCCGGAAACCGAGCCCCTCCCCCGGACCGCCCCGCCCTCCGGCCTGCCGTGGGGCATCGCGGTGGCCGCGGCAGGCCTGGCGATCGAGGCCTACGCCGGTCCGGCCACCGCGCCCCACGGCGGGCTGCTGCCCCTGCCGGGCCGGCTGGTCGGCAGCCCCCCGGGCGTGCTGGCCGGCTGGGCCCTGTCCGTCTTCGGCCTCGTCCTGGCCGGTTCCGGTCTGGTGCACCTGTGCGGCCGCCTCCTGTGCACCGGACGCCCCGGTGCGCTGCGCCTGCTGTCCGGGCGGGTCCTCCAGGAGGAGTCGCACCGCCTGGGCCGTCCGCTGGGCGTGCTGTGCGCGGTCGCCGCCGCCGGCTACGCCGCCGCGAAGATCTACGACGCCTCGCCCGCCCGTCCGTTCGGGCCGCTCACCGTCATCGGCGCGGCGGTCGTCCTCGCCTGTGTCACTGCCAGCGCCCTCACCGCGGCCGTCGAGTCCCGCGCGGCCCGCGCCCGCACCACCGCCGCCCTGCGCCGCCTGGGCGCCTCCGCCTCGGTGCTCCGCGGAGCCGCGGCCCTGCGGGTGCTGTCCCTGGTGATCGTGATGGCTCCTCTGACCTGGACCGTGGCCGAGATGGCGACGCTTCCGCTGACGCGTTGAGCCGGCGCCGCGAGGAGCCCCCGTTCACGGCCGGAGGAGCCCCCGTTTCACGGCCGGAGGAGACTCCGCTCACAGTCGGAGGAGACTCCGCTCACGGCTGTACGAGTTGTTTGCCCGTCTGAGGCAACTCCCGTCCCGAAATGAGCGTCTGCCAGGCCAGGTAATGAACAGGTAATGCTGGCGACGGGCGAACGGAGCTCTTGGTGATCATCGGCCTTCTGACAGCTGTGGCGGCCTCGGCCTGCTACGGCACAGGTTCGGTCCTGCAGGCGGTGGGGTCGCGCAAGTCCGCCCGCCGGGAGGCGGCCAAGGCTTCCACCACCGGTGTCACCCAGCACGGCGGCCCCAGCCTCTCCTCCACCGCGAAAGCCGCCGTGACCTGGGAGTTCATGGTGGGCACGGTGCTGGACTTCATAGGCTTCGGGCTGGGCGCGTGGGCGGCCCGGCTGCTGCCGCTGTTCCTTTCCCAGACCGTGATCAGTGCCAACCTCGTGATCACCGCCGTCCTCAGCATCAAGCTGCTCGGGATCCGGCTCAGCCGGGCCGAGTGGGGCTCCATCGCCGTGGTCTGCTCGGCGCTGGTGCTGCTCGCCACGGCCGCCGGTCCGGAGGGCAGCGGCCACACCCCGATCGAAACGCACTGGTGGCTGCTCGTCGCGGCCGTCGTGCTCATGGGAGGCGGCACGCTGATCGTGCGCCTCATGGGGGCACGGGCCGCGATCCTGGCCGGTCTGCTCTCCGGTCTGGGCTTCGGCGCGCTCGGCGTCGGAGTCCGGGTGCTCAACGGCATCTCCCCGTTCGACCTGGGCACGCTGCTCCGCGATCCCGCCCTCTACGCGATTCTGGTCGCGGGCATCGGGGGCATGTACCTGCACACCGTCGCCCTGCAGATCGGTTCGGTGAACGGCGCCACGGCGGCGCTGGTGGTGGGCGAGACCGTGGTCCCCGGCATGCTCGGGGTGCTGTGGCTCGGTGACGCGTCCCGGCCGGGCTTCGCCTGGGTCGCGGTCCTGGGCTTCGTGGTGGCGGTGGCCGGGGCGGTCGCGGTCGCCTGGTTCGGCGAACCGGAGCCGGGGCCGGAGGCGGACGCATCACCCGAAGCGCCGGAGTCCGAAGCGCCCGAGTCCGGCGGGGCGCAGGCGACGGCCGCCCAGCCCCTGCACACGGGACGCTAGGGCCCTAGGCCTCCAGCACCACGACGTCCTCGGCGGTGAAGGCGATGCCCGTCCGCTCCCCCACCTCCGGGGCGTCCCGCAAAGCGCAGGCCGCTTCCAGCTGCGGCCCGCTGTCCGGCTGGAGCAGCAGGGTGACGTGCGTGCCACGGAAGGTGCGGGCCGTGACCGTACCGGGCAGGCCCTCGGCGGGGGGCGTGAGACGCACCCCGGCCGGCCGGACGAGCAGGCGGCACGACCCGTCCGGGGTGCCGCCCGGGACCGGTACCGTGCCCCAGGGAGTGGCGGCGGCCTCGCCCCGTACCGTCGCCTCGACGACATTGTCGAAGCCGAGGAAGCGGGCGACGAACTCGGTGGCCGGCCGTTGCCAGACCTCCAGCGGGGTGCCGGTCTGGGCGATCCGGCCGTCCTTCATCACCACGACCCGGTCGGCGAGCGCGAAGGCCTCGCCCTGGTCGTGGGTGACGGCGAGCACGGTCGTACCCAACTCCCGGAAGAGCCGCCGGAGTTCGACGACGAGCCGTTCCCGCAGGCCGCGGTCGAGCTGGCCGAGCGGTTCGTCCAGCATCAGCAGACGGGGGCGGGGGGCGAGGGCGCGGGCCAGGGCGACCCGCTGCTGTTCGCCGCCGGACAGGGAGGCCACGGCGCGGCGTTGGGCACCCGGCAGCCCGACGAGGTCCAGCAGCTCGGCGACCGTACGCGCCCGTTCGGCGCGCGAGGAGCGCCGCATCCGCAGCCCGAAGGCGACATTGCCCGCGACGTCGTGCTGCGGGAAGAGCTGGTGGTCCTGGAACATCAGGCCGACGCCGCGCCGGTGCGCGGGCACCGCCGACTGGTCCCGGCCCGCCAGCAACACCCGTCCGGCATCGGCCTGCTGGAGACCGGCCACCACTCTCAGCAGGGTGGACTTGCCGCTGCCGGACGGCCCCAGGACGCACACGATCTCCTGTGCGGCGACGTCCAGGTCCACCGCGTCCAGCGCGGGACGCCCGGACGTGCCGAAGCGGACGGTCACCCCGCCCAGCCGCAGCAGCTCCCGCGCGGTGGTGCCGTCCTGCGGCGTGGTGCCGGCCTGTGCCGCGGTGCCGGCCTGCGCGGCGGTGCCGTCTCGTGCCGTGGTGCCGTTCTGTGCCGTCATCTAGAACTCCCCGGAGTGGTGAGTACGGGCGCGCTCCAGAGCCAGCAGGGCGCCGGCGCACACCACCATCAAGAGGGTCGAAAGGGCCATCGCCTGGCCGTAGTTGAGCTCGCCGGCCCGCCCGAGCAGCCGTGCCACGGCCACGGGGAGTGTCGGACGGTCGGGCCGGGCGAGGAAGACCGTCGCGCCGAACTCGCCGAGCGAGACGGCGAAGGCGAAACCGGCCGCGATCAGCACGGCCCGGCGCACGATCGGCAGATCCACCTCGCGCCACACCCGCCACGGCGAGGCGCCGAGTACGGCGGCGGCCTCGCGCAGCCGCCCGTCGACGGCCCGCAGGACCGGCAGCATCGTCCGGACCACGAAGGGCACCCCCACCAGCGCCTGGGCGAGCGGGACCAGCCACCACGAGGCGCGCAGGTCCAGCGGCGGCTCGTCGAGGGTGATCAGGAAGCCGAAGCCGACGGTGACCGCGGAGACGCCGAGGGGCAGCATCAGCAGGGCGTCGAAGCCGCGGACGAGCCGGCCGGCCGCTCCCCCGTCCGGGCGGGTGCGGACGGTCAGCGCGGCGGCGGCCAGTCCGCCCACCACCAGCGCGATCGCGGTGGCGGCCGCCCCGTAGGCGAGGGAGTTCCCGACGGCGTCCAGGGGGGCGACGGCGAAGGTGCTGTCGGAGTTCGCGGCGGAGCCGAGTGAGGTGTAGAAGACCGCGCTGTGGCCGTCCGGGCCGGCGAACGACCGTTCCACGAGCACGGCCAGCGGCGCGATCAGCAGCAGGGCGATGACCAGGAGCGTCCCCCACAGCAGCGCCCACTGGCCGCGGCCGCGCGGCCGGTGCGCGGTCCGTGCGGCGTCGACCAGCCGCAGCGCGGATTCCCTGCGGCGCACGGTCCAGGCGTGCAGCGCCAGTACGCCCAGTACCGCCGCGAACTGGATCAGGGTGAGGACCGCGGCGGCCGGCAGGTCCAGGAAGTCCGCGGTCTGCCGGTAGATCTCCACCTCGAGTGTGGAGAAGGCGGGGCCGCCGAGGATCTGCACCACCCCGAAGGAGGTGAAGGTGAAGAGGAAGACCATCAGGGCGGCGGCGGCGACGGCCGGTCCCAGGGCGGGCAGGGTCACCCGCCGCCAGGCCGTGAACCATCCGGCGCCCAGCACCCGCGCGGCCTCTTCCTGCCGTGGGTCGAGCTGCGCCCACAGCCCGCCGACGGTGCGTACCACCACCGCGTAGTTGAAGAAGACGTGCGCCAGCAGGATCGCCCATACCGAGGTGTCCAGGCGCACGCCCCACAGGTCGTCGAGGAGTCCGCCCCGCCCGGCCAGCGCCAGGAAGGCGGAACCGACGACGACGGTCGGCAGCACGAACGGGACCGCCACGACCGCCCGCAGCAGCTGTTTGCCGGGGAAGTCGAAGCGGGCGAAGACATACGCGCCGGGCAGGGCGATCAGCAGGGTCAGCGCGGTCGAGGCGGCGGCCTGCCAGAAGGTGAACCACAGCACATGCGCGATGTCCGGGTCGCCGAGCACCGCCCCGAACCGGCCGAGCTGCCACTGCCCGCCGTCCTTGAGCCCCCGTCCGACGATCGCGCCGACCGGATAGCCGAAGAACAGCGCGAAGAACGCGAGCGGCACCGCCATCAGGCCGAGCCGCACCGCCGTGGTCCGCAGGGCCCCCCGGCGCCGGGGGGCGGCTACGTCCGTTGCTTCCGTTGCTTCCGTTGTTTCCGTCACTTCAGTACGAGCGAGGACCACTGCTTGATCCACCGTTCACGGTTCTTGGTGATCGTCTCGGGGGCCAGGGTCATCGGCTTGTCGATCGTCGCGCCGTACCTGGTGAACAGCTCCGGCACCTTGGCGTCCCGGCGTGCCGGGTTGACGAACATCTGGAGCGGCACGTCCTCCTGGAACCGCCGGCTCAGGAGGAAGTCCAGCAGCGCCTTGCCGCCCTTCTCGTTCTTCGCGCCCCGCAGGAGCCCGCCGAACTCGATCTGCCGGAAGCAGGTGCCGGTCGCGACGCCGACGGGGGACTCCTTGGGTGCGGGCTTCTTGCCGAGGACCTCGACGGGCGGGCTGGAGGCGTAGGAGACGACCAGGGGCTTGTCGCCCTTGCCCTTGCCGGCGGCGGAGCCCGAGAACCGCTCGTTGTAGGCCTGCTCCCAGCCGTCGACGACCTCGACGCCGTTGGCCCTGAGCTTCTTCCAGTAGTCCGGCCAGCCGTCGTTGCCATAGGCGGCGACGGTGGCGAGCTGGAAGGCGAGACCCGGTGAGGAGGTCGCGGCGTTCTCGGTGACGAGCAGCCCCTTGTACTGCGGCTTGAGGAGATCGTCGAAGCTCTTCGGCGGCGCGATGCCGTGCCGGGTGAAGTACTCGCGGTCGTAGTTGACGCAGATGTCGCCGTAGTCGAGGGGGGTGACGCGGTTCTGGTCCTGGTCGAGCCGCAGCGCTTCGGGGACGTCGTCCAGCCCCTTGGCTTTGTAGGGGGTGAACAGGCCGGCGCTCAGACCACGGGAGAGGAGGGTGTTGTCGATACCGAAGAGGACGTCGCCCTGCGGGTTCCCCTTGGTCAGGATCGCCTGGTTGACGGCCTTGCCGGCGTCGCCGCCCTTGAGGACCTTCACCTTGTAGCCGCTCTCCTTCTCGAAGGCGGCGAGGACGGACTTGGAGGCATTGAACGAGTCATGGCTGACGAGGGTGACGGTCTTGGCGTTCGTGCTCTCCCCGCCCGTGCCGCCGCATCCGGCGAGCGCGGTCATACCGACCGCGGCGGCGACGGCTGTCGCGGTGATCCTGCTGGTGGTGCTCACTGATGTCCTCCTGGCTGGCCAGGAAGAGACGCGGCCCCGCCTGGTGTCCGCGGCTCACGGCATCCGTACGCCCGGGGACGTACGGATACGGAGGGGACTCCGGGCAGGGCGCAACAGCATGAGTTGACGACCGAACTTCCTACCCGGAATGACCCGGGCGAGGTTCAAGGGTCTGCGGGCACCGTAGGGCTACGACGACTCTACGACGCTTCCGCACTCTCAGCGCTGTGGCGCTCCCCTGTCGGAATGTGCGTTTCGGAATGTGCGTGTGTTCGACCACACCGTACCAGCGGGTGGTCAGCGCTCCGAGGCGGCCAGCTGCCCGCAGGCGCCGTCGATCTCCTGACCACGGGTGTCACGGACGGTCACCGGCACCCCGTGCGCCTCGATGGCCCGCACGAACGCCCGCTCGTCCTCGGGGCGCGAGGCGGTCCACTTCGACCCCGGGGTGGGGTTCAGCGGAATGAGGTTCACATGGACGCGGTTGCCCTTGAGCAGCCGTCCCAGCAGGTCACCGCGCCACGCCTGGTCGTTGATGTCCCGGATCAGGGCGTACTCGACCGAGATGCGCCGCCCGGACTTCTCGGCGTACTCCCAGGCCGCGTCCAGTACCTCGCGCACTTTCCAGCGCGTGTTGACGGGCACGAGGGTGTCGCGCAGTTCGTCGTCCGGTGCGTGCAGCGAGACCGCGAGCCGGCACTTGAAGCCCTCGTCCGCGAACCGTCGCATCGCCGGGACGAGGCCGACCGTGGAGACCGTGATGCCCCGCTGGGACAGTCCCAGTCCGTCCGGTTCGGGGTCGGTGAGCCGCCGGATCGCGCCGACGACCCTGTTGTAGTTGGCGAGCGGCTCGCCCATCCCCATGAAGACGATGTTGGACAGCCGCGCCGGACCGCCCGGCACCTCGCCGTCGCGCAGCGCTCGCATCCCGTCGACGATCTGGTGGACGATCTCCGCGGTGGACAGGTTGCGGTCCAGCCCCGCCTGCCCTGTGGCGCAGAACGGGCAGTTCATACCGCAGCCGGCCTGCGAGGAGATGCACATGGTGACCCGGTCCGGGTAGCGCATCAGCACCGACTCGACGAGCGTGCCGTCGTGCAGCTTCCACAGGGTCTTGCGGGTGGTGTCGTCGTCGCACGAGATGTGGCGTACGACGCTCATCAGGTCCGGCAGCAGTTCGCTCGCCAGCTTTTCGCGCGCCGCCGCCGGGATGTCGGTCCACTGCGCCGGGTCGTGTGCGTAACGGGCGAAGTAGTGCTGCGAGAGCTGCTTGGCGCGGAACGGCTTCTCGCCGATCGCGGCCACCGCCTCGCGGCGTTCGGCGGGGCTGAGGTCGGCGAGGTGCCGAGGGGGCTTCTTGGCGCCGCGCGGGGCGACGAACGTCAGCACACCGGGTTCGGGCGGTGCCATGGGCGGAACTCCTCGTTGCGACGGGGGCGGATGATCTCCGCTGTCGCGGAGCCGGGGGCAGGGCGATGCCGGAACCCGGAGATCTCGCAGGTCAGGGCCGTCCGCGCGGTGGCGGGGCCGGAAAAGGGCCCGCTGCCGACGGCGACGGGCCCTTCCAGGGTACCTGGGGCCGTTCAGCCCGCCCCCACGAAGATCACAAACAACAGCCACACCACCGGGGCCGTCGGCAGCAGGGAATCCAGCCTGTCCATGATCCCGCCATGGCCGGGCAGCAGGGTGCCCATGTCCTTGATGCCCAGATCGCGCTTGATCATGGATTCGCCGAGATCGCCGAGGGTGGCGCTGGTCGCGACCGCGAGGCCGAGCAGCAGACCCTGCCACCACGCGCCATCGGTGATCAGGAACTCCATGCACGGCGCGCCGACGGCCATCGCGAAGAGCACCGCGCCGACGAGCCCCTCGCGGGTCTTGCCGGGGCTGATCCGCGGCGCGAGCTTGTGCTTGCCGAACCGCCAGCCGACCGCGTACGCGCCGGTGTCGCTGACGACCGTCAGCAGCAGGAACATGAACACCCGCCACGGCCCGTCGTCGGCGGCCAGCATCATCGCCACGAAGGTCGCCAGGAACGGCACGTAGAACGCCGAGAAGACGCCGGCGGTGACGTCCCGCAGATAGTTCTCCGGGGCCTCGGTCATCCGCCACACCAGGACGGCGAGTGCGGTGAGCGCCATCGCCACCCAGGCGCCCTCGGCGCCGCGTACATATCCGGCGATCACCATGGCGGTGCCGCCGACCGCGAGCGGCACCAGCGGAACCCGGATGTCCTTGCGCTCCGCCAGCCGCGAGGTCAGCTCCCACAGCCCGACGACGACGGCGATCGCGATCACGCCGATGAAGACGGGCTTGTAGACGAAGAGCGAGGCGAGGATGACCACGCCGAGCCCGACACCGACCCCTATCGCGGCCCGCAGATTGCGGCCCGCGCTCTTCTTCTGGGGCTTCGCTGCGTCCGCCGGACGGTCGGACCCGGGGAAAGAGGTGGGCATGGGCTCCTGCGGCTCTTCATCGCGGAACAGGGGGCCGCTCCGTCGAGCAGCCCCCCGGTCGTCCGGGCGGTCCCGGTCATCCCGGATGTCCCGATGTTCCCGGTCGTCGTCCTGGTGTCCGCCTGGCTCGGGCACGATGGGCATGGGCCGAGTCTGCGCCGCACCGCCCCAGTCGTGCACGGGACCCGCCGAGGCGGGCGGCGCCACCCCGCGAAGCGAGGAGGCCGGTCCATGGTCGGGCGGTCCCCATCGACCGGCACCGGCCGAGGCCCCCCAGGATGACTTGTTCATCAGACCTCGAGGAGCTCGGATTCCTTGTGCTTGAGCAGCTCGTCGACCTGCGCGACGTACTTCGCGGTGGTGTCGTCGAGCTCCTTCTCGGCCCGGCGGACCTCGTCCTCGCCGGACTCCTTGTCCTTGACGAGCTTGTCGAGGGCGTCCTTGGCCTTGCGGCGGATGCTGCGGATCGAGACCTTCGAGTCCTCGGCCTTGTTCTTGGCCACCTTGATGAACTCCCGGCGGCGCTCCTCGGTGAGCTCGGGGAAGTTCACGCGGATGATGCTGCCGTCGTTGCTCGGGTTGACGCCGAGGTCGGAGTCGCGGATCGCCTGCTCGATGTTGCGCAGCGCGCTCTTGTCGAACGGCGTCACCACGGCCATCCGCGGTTCCGGAACCGAGAACGATGCCAGCTGGTTGATCGGCGTCATCGCGCCGTAGTAGTCCGCCACGATCTTGTTGAACATCGCCGGGTGCGCACGTCCGGTGCGAATCGCGGCGAAGTCCTCCTTGGCGACCACGACGGCCTTCTCCATCTTCTCCTCGGCCTCGAGGAGGATCTCTTCGATCACCACTTGCTCCTGGTCTTTTCGGTAAGAAGCAGAGCCTCGCCCCTGCCGCGCGTGTACCTGCACGGTGTCCGACCGGCAGGCCGTTGTCCATCCCCTGCCGAGGTCATCCCCCGGCCGGGGCTGCCGCCCGTACGGGCCGATGCCCGTACGGAATCACGGCAGTTGGGGCCGTCAGGCCCGGGTGCTCTGATCGCTGACGAGCGTGCCGATCTTCTCACCCTTCACCGCACGCGCGATGTTGCCCTCGGCGAGCAGTTCGAAGACGAGGATCGGGAGCTTGTTGTCCCGGCACAGGGTGATGGCGGTGGCATCGGCGACCTTCAGGTCGCGGGTGATGACCTCGCCGTATTCGAGAGCGTCGAACTTGACCGCGTCCGGGTTCTTCTTGGGGTCGGAGTCGTAGACCCCGTCCACGCCGTTCTTGCCCATCAGCATGGCCTCGGCGTCGATCTCCAGGGCGCGCTGGGCGGCGGTGGTGTCGGTGGAGAAGTACGGCATGCCCATACCGGCCCCGAAGATGACGACCCGGCCCTTCTCCAGGTGGCGCACCGCGCGCAGCGGAATGTACGGCTCCGCGACCTGTCCCATGGTGATCGCCGTCTGGACGCGGGAGTCGATGCCCTCCTTCTCCAGGAAGTCCTGGAGGGCCAGACAGTTCATGACCGTACCGAGCATGCCCATGTAGTCGGACCGGGCACGGTCCATGCCGCGCTGCTGGAGCTCGGCGCCGCGGAAGAAGTTGCCGCCGCCGATCACGATGGCGATCTGGTAGCCGTCGCGCACCACGGCGGCGATCTCCCGCGCCATCGCGTGCACGACGTCGGGGTCGACGCCCAGTCCGCCGCCGCCGGCGAACGCCTCGCCCGACAGCTTCAGCAGGAAGCGCCGACCGCCGCCGGTACCGGCGTGGTCCGTGTGCGCGTCGTCACCGTGATTCATTGAGCTCTCCTCGTGCACATACGAAGAAGGCCATTGCCGTGGGTCTGGTCCAGATCCCTGTGCGGCAATGGCCTCCTCGTCACATCTGCGGCCGGCCGTTGAGCGGCCGACTGCGTACGACCCTAGCGGGGTCGTAGGTCATTCGCTGCCTTCGCGGCAGGCTCAGGCGCCGACGCGGATGCGCGAGAAGCGCTTCAGCGTGACACCGGCTTCGTCCAGAACCTTCTGGACGGTCTTCTTGTTGTCCTTGGCGAACGGCTGCGCCAGCAGCGTGTTCTCCTTGAGGAAGCCCTTGACCCGGCCCTCGATGATCTTCGGAAGGGCAGCCTCGGGCTTGCCCTCCTCCTTCGCGGTGGCCTCGGCGACCCGGCGCTCGTTCTCGAGGACGTCGGCCGGGACCTCGTCCTCGGACAGGAACTTCGGACCGAACGCGGCGATGTGCTGCGCGATGTCCTTCGCGACCTCGGCGTTCTCCTTGTCCAGCTCGACCAGGACGCCGACCTGCGGCGGAAGGTCGGGCATGGTGCGGTGCATGTACGCCGCGACGAAACCGTCGGCGAACTGCGCGAAGCGGTTCAGGACGATCTTCTCGCCGAGGGTGGCGTTGGCCTCGTCCACGTACGCCTGGACGGTCTTGCCGGCCTCGATCTCGGAGGCGAGCAGCGCCTCCAGGTCGGCGGGACGGGTCGCGGCGGTGTGCGCGGCCAGCGCGTTGGCGACGGCCTGGAACTTCTCGCCCTTGGCGACGAAGTCCGTCTCGCACTTCAGCTCGACGAGCACGCCGGCGGAGTTGTCGTCGGCGATGACGGAGACGACGGCACCGTTCTCGGCGGTGCGGCTCTCGCGCTTGGCGACGCCCTTCTGGCCCTTGATGCGCAGCAGCTCGACGGCCTTCTCGACGTTGCCCTCGGCCTCGTCCAGCGCCTTCTTGCAGTCCAGCATGCCGGCGCCGGTGAGCTCGCGGAGCTTCTTGACGTCAGCGGCGGTGTAGTTCGCCATGTTCTGTGCTTCTCTTCCCGAATTCTCGAAGTCGAAAGATCTACGGGTGGACGGCGGGGGTGGCGCTCGTCGCGCCCTCCCCCGCCGTCGTCAACCGGTCCTGAGGTCAGGCCTGCTCGGCGTCAGCCGGCTTCTCGGCCTCGGCCTCGGCCTCGGCCTCAGCGGGCTTCTCCTCGGCCTTGGGGGCCTCGGCGTCGGCCTTCTTCTCGCCCTCGAGCAGGTCGCGCTCCCACTCGGCCAGCGGCTCGGCGGCAGCCTTGTCGCCGGGCTTCTGGTCGCCGGTGGCGGCGCCGGAGCGGGCGATGAGGCCCTCGGCGACGGCGTCGGCGATCACGCGGGTGAGCAGGGTGACGGAGCGGATCGCGTCGTCGTTGCCCGGGATCTTGTAGTCGACCTCGTCCGGGTCGCAGTTGGTGTCGAGGATCGCGACGACCGGGATGTTGAGCTTGCGCGCCTCACCGACGGCAATGTGCTCCTTCTTGGTGTCCACGATCCAGACGGCGCTGGGCACCTTCTGCATCTCGCGGATACCGCCCAGGGTCTTCTCCAGCTTGGCCTTCTCGCGGGAGAGGACCAGGAGCTCCTTCTTGGTGAGGCCGGAGGCGGCCACATCCTCGAAGTCGATCTGCTCGAGCTCCTTCAGGCGCTGCAGGCGCTTGTAGACGGTCGAGAAGTTGGTCAGCATGCCGCCGAGCCAGCGCTGGTTCACGTAGGGCATGCCCACGCGGGTGGCCTGCTCGGCGATGGCCTCCTGGGCCTGCTTCTTCGTGCCGACGAACATGACGGAGCCGCCGTGGGCGACGGTCTCCTTGACGAACTCGTAGGCGCGGTCGATGTACGACAGCGACTGGAGCAGGTCGATGATGTAGATGCCGTTGCGCTCGGTGAAGATGAAGCGCTTCATCTTCGGGTTCCAGCGGCGGGTCTGGTGCCCGAAGTGGACGCCGCTCTCCAGCAGCTCCCGCATCGTGACGACGGCCATGGCCGTACTCCTCGTTGTTCTCGGTTCCACTGCGGCCGGCCGGCCGCGGTGCCTGACGCCCCGACGCGCCTGCCGGGGATGACACCTTGCGGAGCCGTCCGAGGACCGAGGGGCGCGGCCGTCGTGCTGCCCGAACGGGACTGCTGCACTGACGGCGGGGCGTGCGAAGTCGACCCGGTGACCCGGATCGCCATCAGAAGTGTACGGGACTGCCGACGCGCCGGGCGACACGCACCATTTCGAGCCCCGGGAGAGTGAGCCCGGGCCCCCGGCCGGGTGACGCCGTTGTCCACAACCGCCCGCTTGTCCACAGCTTCGGACCAAGATCCCCGCGCCGCCGAGCATTCCGTCACTGTCGAGCCATGCGAAACGACACAGGACACACGGCGCGGCCCGCGGCGCGGCATGCGGCACGGCACACGACCCGGCATGCGGTGGAACCCCGCAGGGGACGCGACGTGCGGCACGGCATGGGGCAGCACACCGGGTACGACCTGCGGCACGGCATGCGGCACGGCATGCGTCAGCAGGACGCGCGACGTGGGCCGCAGCAGGACGCACGGCGTGGAGCGCCACACGAGATCGCGATCGCGTCCGGCCTCCACGACAGGCCACCGGCAGGTAAGGATCAGGGCGCAGGCAGAGATCAGGGCACAGGCAGAGATCAGCGCGCAGCTGGGGATCAGGGCCAGGGGCAACATCGCCGACCCCACCGCCGCCCCTGGCGCCGGCGGCCACCCGCGCCCTTACCACCGCCACCGCCGCGTACCGAGCCGAGCACCTACGGACCGAGCTGCTTCTTCCCCTTCTTCCCGGCCGACGCGCTGGGCCCCCTCCTGGCCCCGGCCCTGGCCGCCCTGCTCACCTTGTCGGCGACGGCTCTCGTTCGCCCGGCCATGAGCCCCGCCGCGGCAGCCCAGGGGACAGAGCCGCCGGCGGCTCACGCCAGAGGCGGCAGCGCTCACGAGAGGGACGGCAGCGGCCGCCTCGCGGGTGACAGAGCTCGCCTCACGGGCGACAGGGAGCATCTTGCGGGCGGTGGTACGTACCTCGTGGGCAGCGGGCGCCCTGCGGCTGGCGGCGATCACATGACGGGACCTGGAGCCCCGGGCGTGACGGATCGCGAACGACCCGCAGGCGGACATCAGGTTCAGGGAGCTGCTCGGCCCGCGTCGGCCGGACGCACACACACCGCGGCACGCACCGACCCACCACCCGAGGACCGCGCCTGGCCGGTAACCGGGCCCGCAGGAGCACGTCCCACGGTGCTACGGGGCTGGCAGCCGCCGCCGGCACCGTGGGCGGCCGGGCACCGCGGAGTGGACCTGGCCTCGTCCGCCGGCGCGCCGGTATGGGCCGCCGCGCCCGGCCGGGTGGCCTATGCCGGGACCGTCGCGGGCCGCGGGGTCCTGACCCTTGAGGTGTCCCGCTCGGGCCGGCCTCCCCTCCGCACCACGTACGAACCCGTAGATGCCACGGTCCGCAAGGGCCAACGCGTCACGGCGGGGCAGCAGGTCGCCACCTTGCAGCGCGGCCCGTTCCACTGCCGCGCACCGTGCCTCCACTGGGGCCTACTCCGCGGCAGGACCTACCTGGATCCGCTGACGCTGCTCCCGCAGCGCATGCGAGGGGGCGGCCACTCAAGGCTGCTGCCGGTCTTCGGTATCCCCGTACCGACGGGCGGCCGCCAAGATCCGGGACGCCGCACGGATCCCGGGCACGGACACGCACAAGCAGCAGCCCAGGGGTCCCGGGCAGCGCCGACGGGAGCCGCCCTCGCAGGAGCGGTCGCGCTCTCAGCCGCTGCGCTCTGGGCAGTCGGGCGGCTCTCACCTGGCCGGCCGGAGAGCAGTACCGGCCCCGCGGTGAGGTGGCTGCGACGCGGGCAGGGGCAACGGAGATGCGGCACCCGAGGGGCAGCCAGAGTTCACGAAACGGTGGTGACCACGGTCGTCAGGGGCCGGGAAAAGCTCCCCGGGGAGAAACCTGGGGAGAAAGGAGATACGGGCACGGCGCGGCATGCCGGGACCGGGTAGCGGCCGAGCCGGGCCAGGAGATCACGGCATCGTGAACCGCAGCATGGCCGATCAGAGAACAGCCGTTCATGGAATCGCAGACCATCACCGGCAACAAAGGAAAGGTAGGGCCGAGCCGCAAGGCCGCCAACAGCCATAGCAATAGCAGTGGTACGCCCGGGCACCGTCGACCCGATCGGCACCCGCACATATCCCGACGGCGCTG
>NZ_JBIAWT010000001.1:118873-1123290 GCF_042895955.1 Streptomyces sp. NPDC001339
CTGCGGGCTGCGGGCTGCGGGCTGCGGGCTGCGGGCTGCGGGCTGCGGGCTGCGGGCTGCGGGCTGCGGGCTGCGGGCTGCGGGCTGCGGGCTGCGGGCTGCGGCGCTAACGAGGGGTGGGGGTGGAGGTGGGAGGGCGGGGGGGGAGGCCCCCCGGGTCAGGGGTGGGTGACGCCGTGGAGGGCCATCGCGACCGCCGCCTCCGTGATCTCGCTCGGGTCTTCCGCGGCACCCAGCTCGATCCGCCGGACCGCGGCATCGACGACACCCTGAAGGAGCATCGCCGCGAGCCGGGGCTGTTCGTGGCCGAGGGCGGCGAGCGCTTCGACGATCATGGCGATGAGTCCGCCGTGCGCGGCGCGGATCTTCTCGCGGGCACCGGCGTCCAGCTCGCCGGCCGAGATGGCGACGACGGCGCGGTGGCGCCGGTCGCCGACCAGCGCCAGCTGCCGGCGTACGTACGCCTCGACCTTCTGCTCGGGCGTGTCGACGCGTTCCATCGCCGCCTCGACCTCGGCGGCCCATACGGGGAAGTCGACCGCGCACAGCTCTTCGACGACGGCCGCGCGCGAGCGGAAGTACTCGTAGACGGATGAACGCGCGAGACCCGTGCGCTCGGCGAGGGCGGGGAAGGTCAGCGCTTCCGTTCCGCCCTCGGACAGCAGGGTGCGGGCGGCGTCCAACAGGGCGCCGCGCTGCATCGTCCGGTGCTCGGCCACAGAGGCCGCTCGAATCCTGGGCACGGCACCACTCTACGGATGGCGTACCGGTCGCGGCACTCCGCATGCGACACGACGTGGATCGGCAGGGCCTCCGGGCGGTGGATCAGCGGCCGACGTCGGCGAGCTTCGCCCTGAGCTGCAGTACGGACTTGGTGTGGATCTGACTGACCCTGCTCTCTGTGACGCCGAGCACATTGCCGATCTCGGCGAGCGTGAGGCCCTCGTAGTAGTAGAGCGTGACCACGGTCTTCTCGCGGTCGGGGAGGGTGTTGATGGCGCGGGCGAGCAGCCGGCGCAGTTCGCGGTCCTCGGCGATCTCTACGGGGTTGTCGGCGGCGGTGTCCTCAAGGGTGTCCATCAGGCTCAGCCGTTCGCCGCCCTCGCCGCCGACGTGCAGCAGTTCCTCCAGTGCCACCACATTCGCCAGGGACAGCTGGCTGAACACTCCGTGCAGCTCCTCGAGCGCGATGCCCATCTCCGCGGCGACCTCCGCCTCGGACGGGGTGCGCCGCAGCTGGGCTTCGAGCGTGGCGTAGGCGCGTTCTACGGCGCGGGCCTTCTGCCGTACGGATCGCGGGATCCAGTCCAGCGCGCGGAGCTCGTCGATCATCGCGCCGCGAATACGGGTGATGGCGTAGGTTTCGAACTTGATGGAGCGTTCGGGGTCGAACTTCTCGATTGCGTCGATGAGTCCGAAGACTCCGGACGAGACGAAGTCGGCCTGCTCGACATTCGGCGGCAGGCCGACGCTGACGCGGCCGGCGACGTACTTGACCAGCGGGGAGTAGTGCAGGATCAGCTGCTCCCGCAGCCGCCCGTCGCCCGATGCCTTGTAGGAGCGCCACAGTTCATCGAGCGAGCTGGGCGGGGCGGGGCGCACGCTGCCGCGCGCGGCGGGTGGTACTGCCGCACGGTCAGACCCGGAGGTGTGCTGGGGCATTCGTCGCCTTGAGCCGTTCTGCCGAGACATGGGTGGATGGATGTATGGGGGTTGAATGTGGCTGTGAGCGTAGCGTGACCGGAGTGTCGCGGTGCGCGAGGAGACAGGTTCGGGCGTGCGCAGATACGTTCCGCTGCCCGCACCCCAGGGTTACCTCGCACGGCGTGTCGACACCCGCAAGCGGTACCGGGTGCGGGGCGGGCCGTGCGGATGGACGCGGTGGCGCGGCGGACGGGCGCCCGTGTCTCCGCTGCGCCACATCGCCGTCTCCTCACGGTCAGGACTCCCGCGCCAAAGCACGGCAAACCTGGATTCTGCGGTCATTCCCCTCACCCTTTCACCCGTTCGCTCCAGGTCAAGTACCGCCTCGCCGGGAACCGTCGGCCGACGCGGCGCGTCGCGCCAACTCCCAGCGGTCGCCGCACCTTTGAACGAATCCGAGGGACTGCAGCTCGAGGAGTTTGACGTGCGTGGCATCGCGGGGTGTGCCCGCTTCGCGCGCCAGGTGGGTGGTGTCCGCGCTGCCGCGTGCGGGCAGCGCTTCCAGCACGCGGGTCGCGACGGGGTCCAGGAGGTCGCGGACGAGGGTCGGCCCGCGGTGCTGCGGGGCCAGCTCGCCGATGCTGCCGACGAGTTCGATGACCTCGTCGGCGTCGGTGACCAGCGCGGCCTCCCCACGCAGGAGTTGGTGGACGCCGGCGGACAGGCCGCTGGTGACGGGTCCGGGCACGCCCATCGTGAAGCGTCCGAGGGAGAGCGCCCTCCGCGCGGTGACCAGGGAGCCGCTGCGGAGTTCGGCCTCCACGACAACGGTGCCTCTGGTGAGCGCGGCGATCACGCGGTTGCGTTGGATGAAGCGGCTGCGGGTGGGGTGGTCGCCGGGCGGTAACTCGGCTACCACCAGACCTTGTTCGGCGATGCGTCCGATCAACTCGGTGTGACCGCTGGGGTAGACGCGGTCGACGCCGGAGGCGAGGACGGCGACGGTGGCGCCGTCCGCGGCCAGTGCGCCGCGGTGGGCCGCGCCGTCAACTCCGTAGGCGGCTCCGGAGATGACGGTCCAGCCGCGGTCGGTGAGTCCGGCGCTGAGGGTGGTGGCGAGATGGGCGCCGTACTCGGTGCAGGCCCGGGCGCCCACGACGGCGACCGAACGCAGTGCCCAGAGCCGGAGGTCGGCTTTCCCGCGCACCCAGAGTCCGATGGGCCGGGCGTCGCCGAGGTCGTCGAGCTGGCGCGGCCATTCGCCGTCGCCGGGGCAGACGAACCGGCCGCCGAGCGCGCTGACGGCGGCGAGGTCCTCGGCGGGGCGGGCCCGGGCGGCGCGCAGCCTCAGGCCCGCCAGCTTGGCGGGGGTGGCCCCCACGGGCGGGTCCGCCGCCTCGTCGGAGAGTGCGTGCCACAGGGCCACCGGGCCCATCTCGCGCAGCCAGCGGCCGGCCGTTTCGTCGCCCGGTTCGAGGATCCGGGTGAGGGCGGCGCGGGCCGTACGCTGCGGTTCGTACGTCCGGCGGGACGGCGCCGTCGGCCGGCCGGGTGGGGTGTGCGTTCCGGGGTGCGGTCCGGCCTCGGCCCGTTCGGGGCCGGCGGGTTCGTCGGTGGGCCCGGGCGGGCGGCCGCGCTGGTGGTGGCCGTTGCGGTGGTCCGGGGCCTCGGCCGGCTCGCTGGCGGCGAAGCCCCACTCGTCGACTCCGTTCATGGCTCACCTCCCCTTGCCGGGCGGCCGCGTGGTAGCGGTCTCGCGCGCGTTGTCGGCTGTGCCCGGGCCGATCGGCGGCACCGCTCCGCGCCGTACGCCGGTGCGCAGTTCCAGCGCCCAGTTGACGTCCTCTTTGGTGGGCCGGTCGCGGCCGGCCAGGTCGGCGGCCGTCCAGGCGACGCGGAGGACGCGGTCAAGGCCACGGGCCGTCAGGAGGCCGCATTCCAGGTCGCTTTCGGCCTGGGCCAGTGCGCCGGGGTGGACCTGCCACCGGGTTCTGAGTTCGTGGCCCGGCACCTCGCTGTTGGTGTGCCAGGGAGTGCCGGCGAGGCGGGCCTCGGCGCGTTCCCGGGCGGCCCGAACCCGTGCGGCGACGGTGGCGGTGGTTTCGCCGCCGCCGAGGGCGATCAGTTCGGAGCGGGCGACCGGTTCGACGGCGATCCGCAGGTCCACGCGGTCCATCAGCGGCCCGGAGAGGCGGGAGCGGTAGCGGCGGATCGTGGACGGCCGGCATTCGCAGCCGCCGATGGTGGTGCCGTGTCTTCCGCACGGGCACGGGTTTGCGGCGAGGGCGAGGAGGAAGCGGGCGGGCATCCGCAGCATGCCGGCGGCCCGGGCGACGATGACATGGCCTGATTCCAGTGGCTGGCGTAACGCGTCCAGGACGGTGGGGCTGCATTCGGCGGCCTCGTCCAGGAAGAGCACGCCGTGGTGGGCGAGGGATACGGCCCCGGGGCGGGGCAGTCCGGGCCCGCCTCCTACGAGGGAGGCCATGGTCGCGGAGTGGTGCGGGGCGCAGTAGGGCGGGCGGTGCACCAGGGGCTGTCCCGGCGGGAGGGTCCCGGCGACCGAGTGGACGGCGGTGACCTCCAGGGATTCCTTGGGGGACAGCGGCGGCAGCAGGCCCGGGAGGCGCTCGGCGAGCAAGGTCTTGCCGGCTCCGGGCGGGCCTTTGAAAAAGATGTGGTGGCGTCCCGCGGCGGCCACTTCCAGGGCGCGGCGGGCGGTGTGCTGGCCGGCGACATCGGCGAGGTCGGGCGCGTGGTCGCCGCGTGGCAGGCCGGCGCTGATGCCGGTTCCGGGCACGACCAGACCGGCCAGGAGGGGGTCGGGGCGGCCTTCCTCCGTCGGCTCCTCCTCGTCGGGCACCGGTTCGTCGGCGAGGACAGCGATCAGCTGGCGCAGACTGCGGACGCCGAGGACGGAGATGCCGGGGACGAGTGAGGCCTCGGCGGCGGTGCGTTCCGGGACGACGACCTGGCGGTATCCGGCATCGGCGGCGGCCAGGACGGCCGGCAGCACTCCGCGTACGGGGCGGACGCGGCCGTCCAGGCCCAGTTCGCCGATCATCATCAGGTCGGTGAGCTCGCGGGGGTCGAGGCGCTCGGCGGCGCCGAGTACGGCGCAGGCGACGGCCAGGTCGAATCCGCTGCCGCTCTTGGGTACGGAGGCGGGGCTGAGACCCACCGTGAGCTTCTTCTGCGGCCACTCGGCACCGGAGTTCACCACGGCGGCGCGGACCCTGTCCCTGGATTCGATCAGGCTCTTGTCGGGGAGGCCGACGAGGGTGAAGGCCGCGACGCCGGGTTCGAGGTCGGCCTGGACCTCGACGACGACGCCTTCGACACCGACCAGGGCGACGGAGCAGGTGCGGGCGAATCCCATCAGGCCACCCCCCGTACGTGCTGCACGACGGGGGCGCCGCGGGCCGGCAGGAGGACACCGATGACGTCGATCCGTACGCCGCCGGGTGGTGGGCCGCCGTGGCGTTCCAGCCAGCGTTCCGCGAGTCGCCGCAGCCGGGCGGCTTTTTCGGGGCGTACGGCGGCCATGGGGTGTTCGTAGCGGCCGGCGCGGCGGGTTTTGACCTCGCACATCACCACGGCGTCACCGTCGGCGGCGACGATGTCGACCTCACCCTCCTGGCACCGCCAGTTGCGGTCCAGGATCCGCATGCCGGTGTCGGCGAGGCGTCGGGCGGCCAGATCTTCGCCGTAGCGGCCGAGGGCGCGTCGCCGGACGTCCTTGATCCGTGCCCCGCGGCCGGTCCGGGCTCGGCCTCCGGCTCGTACGTCGGCGGTCTTCGCCGTGTGTGCGGCGTTCGTGGTGCTCGGGGCAGGCCTGGCGCTCCGGCTGCGCGTCGGGCTCTGACTGTGCGTGGCACCCCGACGATGGGTAGCGCTCCGGCGACTCGTGGCGCCGGGGGTATTCGTAGCGCCGGGGATATTCGTAGTGCCAGGGGTATTCGTGCTGCTCGTGGCGTTCATGCGGTACCACCTCCGGCACCGACTGTGACGCCCCCGCACGCACCTGTTGGATCTTGGTGGATAAGGAGCCGGGTGTGGATAACTTGGTCACCCACACGAGTGACAAAGGCCCTCGATGGCAAAGGCCCTGAACGCCCGGGGTGACGACCGCCGCAGGTGACCGGCCGACTGCGGCAGCCGCCCCGGCTCAGCTCCCCGGAACCTCCAGATCGCTCTTGTTGAGCTCCTCGATGTTCACGTCCTTGAACGTGAGCACGCGCACCTGTTTGACGAAACGGGCCGGCCGGTACATGTCCCAGACCCAGGCGTCGGCCATCGAGACCTCGAAGAAGACCTCGCCCTGGACCGAGTGCACCTGCATTTCGTAATCGTTGGTGAGGTAGAAGCGACGCTCGGTCTCGATCACGTATTTGAACAGCCCGACGACGTCGCGGTACTCCCGGTAGAGCTTCAGCTCCATCTCGGTCTCGTACTTCTCGAGGTCCTCGGCGCTCATGGCAGATCCCCTTCAGCCGTGCGTCCCCCCATTGTGCGTCAGACCCGCTCGGTCTCCAGGCGCACCGGCGCGTTGGGGGGCCCTTCGTCGAGCAGTGTGCGCAGCAGCTCGGCGAGTCTGGTTGGATACACCGTCTCATGTGAGGCGGAGAGTTCCTCCGAAGTCCACCACCTCAGCCCCGAGACGCTGCGTCGCTCCAGGTCGGTGTGCCCGGCCAGGTGGGTGTCCGTCCGGTCGGTCCTGCCCAGGTAGTACCACTCGTCCTGCTCCCAGCGCCGCCCGTCGAAGGGGAAGGCACAGCGGCGTTTCCACAGGACGGGGCCGAGGACGGCGTCGGTGATCCCGGTCTCCTCGGCGAGTTCGCGGCGGGCGGCCTCTTCGTGGGTCTCGCCGCCTTCCAGGCCGCCACCGGGGGTGAACCACCAGGTGTCCGCGGGGTTGTCCGGCTCGAAGCCGTGCAGCAGCAGGATCCGGTCGTCGGGGTCGAGCAGCACGATGCGGGAGACCTGGCGTACCTCCGCCGGATCCGCCCCGGAACCGCCCTGCCAGGAGCCCTTCCCCGAGCCCCGCCCATGCCGCTCAGCCATGGGTACGCCCCTTCCGCCGGGCGATCGGTCCGTAGGCCGCGCCGCCCAGGACGAGGACCGCACCGGTGATCACGCAGAGGGTGAGGAGCCGCAGCGGGCCGGGCTCGGAGATGCCGCCGGGGAGGGCGGAGAAGGCGGCGGGGCGCTCCACGATGCCGATGCTGCCGAGCGGCCAGGCGCGGGCGTCGACCCGGGCGCTGACGGCGCTGCGGGGTACCGCCCCGCGGCCGCCGTCGGTGAGGTGGCCGCGGGAGTCGAGGGAGTCGCCGCGGTGGTCACCGAGCAGGAAGAGCCGGCCGGCCGGAACGGCGGCGGTGAAACCGACGGGCGAGGCGGGCCCGCTGCCCTGGAGGTAGGGCTCCTCGACGGGGGTGCCGTTGACCGTCAGCCGCCCGTCCCGGGTACAACAGGAGATCTTGTCGCCGCCGACGCCGACCACGCGCTTGACCATCGGCAGGTCGCCCCACGCGGAGTCCTGGAAGACGACGATGTCGCCGCGGCGTATCTCGGAGCCGTCGACCTGCTGGGCGAGGACCCGGGCCCCGGCCTCGATCGTCGGCGTCATCGAATCGGTCGGCACCGTGTACGGGCGGTAGACCAGCGCCGCCCAGAGGAAGCCGCCCAGGAACAGCACACAGCCGACGGCCACGGTCAGACCGGACAGCACTCTGCCCGTCGTCCGGCCGTGGCCGTCGGTCCCGCCTTCCGTACTGCCGCTCATCCCAGCTCCCGCCCCGCGGACCGGCCCGCGTCGAAGATCCGGGACGGCACCTTACCCGGGGTTGCGCGATCCGGTCAGCCTCCGGCGACGCCACAGCACGATCGGCACCGCGCCGGCCAGTCCGAGGGCTGCCGGGGCCGCCGCCATCGCCTTGTCGATCCCGGGCTGGTCGAAGGTGTCCGGCACGGGCAGGGTCGACCAGCGGTTGACGGGCCAGGCGATGGTGAACGCCCGGCCGACGACCTCGTCCTCCGAGACCGTGCCGTTGCCCTCGAGGTTCTGGTGGTAGCGGGAGTCGAGGGAGTCGTCACGGTGGTCGCCCATCACCCAGATCCGGCCTTCGGGGACGTGGATCGGGCCGAAGGCGCGGTCACCGCAGGGAGTGGCACCGGGGAAGATGTACGAGTCCTCTTTGAGCGCCTTGCCGTTGACCATGACCGGGCCGCTGCCGTGGCACTCGACGGTGTCGCCGCCGACCGCGATGACCCGCTTGATCAGGTCCTTCTCCTCGGCCGACGGCATCAGGCCGATGAAGCTGAGCACCTTCTGGACGGGGTTGGGCTCCGGCGTCGGGGTCTCGTTCAGCCAGCCGCCCGGGTCGTGGAAGACGACGACCTCGCCGCGCTGCGGCTTGGAGCCGAACCACGGCGTCAGCTTGTCGACCAGTACCCGGTCGCCGCGCTGCAGGGTGTCCTGCATCGAGTCGGACGGGATGGAGAACGCCTGCACCAGGAACGTCTTGATCAGCAGGGCGAGGAGCAGGGCGATGCCGATCAGGATCGGCAGCTCCTTCCAGAAGGCGCGCGGCTTCTTGCCCTTCTTCACGCCGCTCGTCCCTTCCCCCGCTGCCGCGTCCGGCGTACCGGGCTCGCCGGGGCTCCCGGGCTTGTCCAGCGACACGGAGCGCTGTGCCTCCGCCCGTGGCTCAGCCGGTGTCCGTGATCGTGACTGTGGCTGTGACTGATGCGCGGAGCTCGCCGCCGGCTGCGGGGTGTCACCGCTATGTGCCGGCTCTTCGGGCTCTTCGGTTCCGGACCGCGCGCCGACCGCCAAGTCCCCCACATCTGCTCCTCACTCCACGCACTCGCCCACCCGTCAACCGGTGCAGGCCCACCACTCCCATAACGAGCGGGAGTTCCGCAGGGGTCGGGAGTACGGTCAAACTGTCGGGTGACACCCTATGCGGCACAGCCGCTGCGGACGCCTTGGCGCCCGGCGCGTCGCGAACGGCCGCGAACGTGTCCGGCTCCCCGAGACGACGCCAGTGGCCGAACGGCCAGGCGATCACCACGGCCCGGCCCACGACGTCGTCCTCCGAGATCGTGCCACGGTACGGCCCGTTCAGGTGGAAGCGCGAATCGGCGGAGTTCGAGCGGTGGTCGCCCATCACGAAGATCCGCCCGGTGGGGACGTTCACGGTGAACTTCATCAGGGACGGCGGGTTGCCCGGACGGACGTACGGTTCGGTCAGCGGGGTTCCGTTGACCGTGACCCGCCCCTGCTTGTCGCAGCACGCGACGGTGTCGCCGCCAACCGCGATGACCCGCTTGATCAGGTCCTGTTCATCGGCCGACGGGAGCAGCCCTATGGCAGCCATGGCGTCCTTGACGGGCTGCAGGGCGCCCCCGTCGTCGGCGGGCCGGTGCTGTTCCCCTCTGAGCCAGTTGCCCGGGTCCTTGAAGACGACGACGTCGCCGCGCTCCGGCTTCGAGCCGAACCACGGCGTCAGCTTGTCGACCAGCACCCGGTCGCCGATCTTGATCGTCTGCTCCATGGAGCCGGACGGAATGACGAACGCCTGGACCAGGAAGGTCTTCAGGACGAGGGCGATGGCCAGCGCCACGCCGATGAGGATCGGGATTTCCTTGAGGTAGGAGCGGCGCCTGCGCCGCTTGATGCGCTTGGCCTGGCGCCGCCGCTCGGCGCGTCCGCCGGTCGCCGGCCGACGGGGGCTTGGCGCACCGCCGCCGGACTCCCGCGTACCGCCATGCCGCGGACGTCCGCGGCTACCCACGGGAGCCTGCCGCGGCGGGTATCCGGTCGAAGGACCCGGGTGCGCCGATCGTGCGCCAGCGGCTCACCGGCCAGGTGATCAGGTCCGCGCGGCCGATGACCTTGTCGACGGGGACCGTGCCGCCACCCGGGTCGCCGAGGTGGTCGCGGGAGTCTCGTGACCTGCTGCGGTGATCTCCCATGACCCACAGCTTCCCCTCCGGCACCACGATGTCGAAGTCCGCCGAGGACGGCGCGTCCCCTGGGTGGAGGTAGCCCTCGTCCACCGGCTCACCGTTCACTTCGATCCGCCCCCGTTTGTCGCAGCAGGCCACATGGTCACCACCGATGCCGATCACGCGCTTGACGTAGTCGGTGCCGGCGGGCCGGGCCAGTCCCAGCGCCGCGCCGGCTCCGCGCAGCAGCCCGGTGACGGGATTCTCCCCCTGTTCCCTGTGAACGAAGGAGCCGGTGCCGTCGAACACCACCACATCACCGCGCGCCGGCTCGGTGCCGAAACGGTACGCCAGTTTGTTGACCAGCACCCGGTCCCCGATCTGCAGGGTGTTCTCCATGGAGGAGCTGGGGATCAGAAAGGGCTGTGCGACGAACGCGCTGAGCAGCAGGAGGAACGCCAGGCACAGCGCGAGCAGGGCGACCGGACGGCGGCGCAGGCGGGCCGCACGGGCGCGGAAACGCGCGGAGCGCGACCCCTGCTCCGGCCCCGTGACGGGGGTGGGAGAGCGGTCGCGCTCCGTGTGGTGTGCGTCGGTGTCCATGGGGCCCTGAGCCTATCCGGACGCGTCCGGACACCGGCCGCGAGAGGCGCGTTGCGTTGCGCGGGCGCAAGAAACCGCGCCCGGCGGAACCGCTCAGCTCTCGCGCTTCTCCTTGATCTTGGCGGCCTTGCCGCGCAGGTCGCGGAGGTAGTACAGCTTGGCGCGACGGACGTCACCGCGGGTCACGACCTCGATCTTCTCGACGATCGGGGTGTGCACCGGGAAGGTGCGCTCGACGCCGACGGAGAAGCTGACCTTGCGGACCGTGAAGGTCTCGCGCACGCCGGAGCCCTGACGGCGGATGACGACGCCCTTGAACTGCTGCACACGGGAGCGGTTGCCCTCGATGACGCGGACGTGGACGTTGACGGTGTCACCCGGGCGGAAGGCCGGGACGTCGCTGCGCAGCGACGCGGAGTCGACGGTGTCGAGCAGGTGAGACATTTCGTCTGCTTTCTTCGCTGATGCCACAGGTCATCAACGGGATATCGGAAGAGGATCGTTCGGTTGCCGTTCCGTCGGGCGGGCGTCGTTCCCCCTGTGGCAGGGGCGCACGCCGGACGCACACAGCAGCGGCCTATTCTTCCACGGCCTCGCTCGTACGCCCAAATCGGCCGTCCTCACCCTGCGACCAGCCCAGGGCGGCGAGGATCGCCCGGTCCTTCTTGTCGAACGCGGCGGGGTCGGCTCGCTCGATCAGATCGGGGCGGTTGCGGTCGGTGCGGCGGAAGGCCTCGTCGCGGCGCCAGCGGGCGATCTTGCCGTGGTGGCCGCTGACCAGCACCTCGGGGATCGTCCGGCCGCGCCACTCGGGAGGCTTGGTGTAGACGGGCCCCTCCAGGAGGTCGGCCATCGCTCCGGGGGCGAAGGAGTCGTCCTGGTGGGAGGCGGCGTTGCCGAGGACTCCGGGCAGCAGCCGGGCCACCGCCTCGACCATGACCAGCACCGGGGCCTCGCCGCCGGCCAGGACGTAGTCGCCGATGGAGACCTCGCGGACGTCCAGCCGGTCGCCGTACTCCTCGATGACCCGGCGGTCGATGCCCTCGTACCGGGCCGGGGTGAACACCAGCCAGGGCTTGGCGGAGAGCTCGACGGCGAGCTGCTGGGTGAACGGCACACCGCTCGGCGTGGGCACGACGACGACCGGCTCGCCCTCGCCGGAGGCCAGGACCGCGTCGAGCGCCTCGCCCCACGGCTCGGGCTTCATGACCATGCCGGGGCCGCCGCCGTAGGGGGTGTCGTCGACGGTGTGGTGCTTGTCGTGGGCCCACTGCCGCAGGTCGTGCACGCGTACGTCGAGCAGGCCGCCGGCCCGGGCCTTGCCGACGAGGGAGACGTTCAGCGGTTCCAGGTACTCGGGGAAGATCGTGACGACGTCGAGCCGCATCAGCTGTCCTCGCGGCTCGAGTCGATCTCTGCCTGGCTGTCGTCGAGGAGGCCCGGCGGCGGGTCGATGACCGCGCGCTGCTCCTCCAGGTCGATCTCCGGGACGATCTCGGCGACGAACGGGATCATGACCTCGCTCCCGTCGGGCCGCTCGACCACCAGCAGGTCGTGGTAGGGCAGGTGGGAGACCTCGGAGATCCGGCCGACGGCGGTGCCGTCACGGGTGACGACGTCGAGGTCGATCAGCTGGTGGTCGTAGAACTCCTCGGGATCCTCGGGGACCTCGTCGGGGTCGACCTCGGCGATCAGGAGGGTGTTGCGCAGCGCCTCGGCGGCGTTGCGGTCCGCGACGCCCTCGAAGCGCAGCAGCAGACGGCCGCTGTGCACCCGGCCGGTGGCGATGGTCAGCGGCCCGACGGACGACGGGTCGGTGGCGAGGACGGCGCCCGGGGCGAGCCGGAGTTCGGGCTCGTCGGTGCGTACCTCGACGGTGACCTCGCCCTTGATGCCGTGGGCGCGCCCGATTCGGGCAACTACCAGCTGCACTGCGCGATTCCTTCTGTACGGTCCACGGCAACGGGCCGGGGACGGCTCGAAAGCCCTCCCCGGCCCGAGCCGGTGTTCAACGTGTCAGCGGACCTGGTCCACGTCGACGAGGTCGACGCGGATCCCCCGGCCGCCGATGGCGCCGACGACGGTCCGCAGGGCACGGGCGGTGCGGCCGTTGCGGCCGATCACCTTGCCGAGGTCTTCGGGGTGGACCCGGACCTCCAGCACCCGTCCACGGCGCAGGTTGCGCGAGGCCACCTGCACGTCATCGGGGTTGTCGACGATGCCCTTGACGAGGTGCTCGAGGGCTTCCTCGAGCATGCTCAGGCCTCGGTCGACTCGGAGGTGGACTCAGCCGCGGCCTCGTCCGCCTTCTTGTCGGCCTTCTTCGCCTTCGGGGTGATGGCCTCACCCTTCGGCTCGTTGCCGGAGTCCTTGGCGGCGGCCTCGAAGAGGGCGCGCTTGTCGGCCTTCGGCTCGGCGACCAGCAGCGGCGCCGGGGCGGGCTCGCCCTTGAACTTCTGCCAGTCGCCGGTCTTCTTCAGGATGGCGAGAACCGGCTCGGTCGGCTGTGCGCCGACGCTCAGCCAGTAGGCCACGCGCTCGGCGTTGACCTCCATGCGCGAGGGGTTCTGCACCGGGTGGTACAGACCGATCTCCTCGATGGCCCGGCCGTCACGGCGGGTACGGGAGTCGGCGACGACGATGCGGTAGTGAGGCGCACGGATCTTGCCCAGACGCTTCAGCTTGATCTTGACTGCCACGGGAGTGGTGTCTCCTGGTCTTGACGTGGTGGGGCACAACGAGATGCCACGTGGGGTTGCGGTACTCGGGGCCCCGATGGACGCGTCAGCCGGAGGAGAGAGGGGTCCTGTGCGACTGTCGAGTACAGCTAGCCATTGTGCCACACGCCCTGCGGTCAGCCGACCGCGGCCACCTCGGGGATCCGGAACGGCTTGCCGCAGCCGCCGCAGACGATCGGCGCCTGGGCGAGCACGGACGGTACGACCCGGACATTGCGCCCGCAGTCGCAGACGGCCTTGACGCGGACGCCTCCACCCGAGGAGCCGTGCCGAGCGGCCGGTCCCCGGAAGCTGCGGGCGGTGTCGGTGGCCGTGGCGGCGGTATGCGCCTTGAGCGCTCTGGCGAGGCGTTCGATGGTCGGGCGGTAGCGCCTCCTGGCTTCCGGACTGAGGGTGACCAGCGAGAAGCCGCTGCTGGGGTGCGGCTCGTCGGAGTGGTCCAGGCCCAGCTCCTCGGCGATCGCCAGGAACCGGCGGTTGTGGTAGCGGCCAGCCCTGGAGGTGTCGCGGATGCCGCGGGCGGCGGCGATGCCGTGGACTGCCTCATGGAGCAGCCGTTCGAAGGAGAGCTCGGCGCCACAGGCGGACGAGGACTCTCCGATCAGGGACTCGGGCGCGGCCAGGTCGGGCAGCTCGGGGTGGTGCCGTTGAATGTCGGCCCACGCGAGTGCCAGCTCGGCGGCGAGAACAGGCGGTGTCGTGCTCACGTCGTGACAACGAGCAGGGGCCGTCCAGTGTTCCGATTCCGGGGCATCCCAAATAATTTGCACGTACCGGTCAGTTTCCGGTCATGGGCCGCGCCCGGGGCGGGTGCGCTGATCTGCACAGAAGACGCCCAGTGCACCGCAAGCCGGTACGTATCCCCGCGTACGCCGCACGGCCCCCGGCGCACACCGCATGATCCGCGCTCCGCATGGCCGCGCCCGTACGCCGCATGGCGTAGTGCACCGTATGCGCCCGTACGCCACGGAACGATCACCGCGGCGATGGTATGGCGGAAACCTGTGCCCGGCCGCACCGGCCCGTACCCCACCGTAGGGGCTCGCGGACAGGGCGGCCGAGCGGGGACCAGGGGGCGCGCGGAGCATCCACGTGGCGGGTGTTGCCATGGCGCCACGGCGCGGGCCGGGGCACGCTGGAACGGCGCTCCGGGGAGCGGGCCCGGCGCATACGGGGCGCTCGGGAGGCATCCCCGGCGCACCCCCTGGACGCCCGGACGGTTGCGCAGTTGTCTGGATTCCGGGGGCGCACCACGCGCGGACACGGGGGCGATCGGTACGGAACAGCTTCGGGTTCTCGGCGAATAGGGGCACTTTCGATGTCACCCACGCTCGTGCGGCACCAGCTTCCGGACTCCGCTTCCCCGCACCGCACCGGTCCGCCCGCGCACGCCGGTTCGCGCTCCCGCACCCGGGACTGGGCCGAGATCCAGGAGCGGATGCTCGTACCGCTCTACGAGGCCGCGTACGACCGCCTGGGCGTCGGACCCGGCACCCGGCTGCTCGGGCTGGGCTGCGGCACCGGTCTGGCGCTGCTGCTCGCGGCGGCCCGCGGGGCGCAGGTGAGCGGGGTGGACGCGGACGAGTGCCGGCTGGAGCTGGCACGCGAGCGGCTCACGCCGGACGAGGTGCCGGAGCACACCCGGGTGGTCAGCGGCGGCCCGGAGGCCGCGGCGTCCGGGGGCACGGCGTTCAACGTGATCACCGCCTTCCACCCGGTGGGGTGCGTGAGCACCGTCGAGGGACTGGCAGCGTCGCTCACCGCGGCGGTGGAGCTGGCGGAGCGCGGCAGCGCGGTGGTGCTGGGCGGCTGGGGCCCGGTGGAGCGGTGCGCCACGGCCGGGGCGCTACGGGTGGCGCAGCGGCTGGCGGCATCCGGAGAGGGCCCGGAGCACGTCCCCTCCAGCTGGCGCCCGGCCGGACGGGACGACCTGGAGGAACTGGCGGACCGGGCCGGGCTGCGGCCGGACGGCTCGGGACGGGTGGCCTGCCCGTTCGGGTACGCGGATCTGGCGAGCGCGGTGCGCGGGCTGATGTCGACGGGGCTGTTCGACGCGGCGCTGGAGGCCGCCGGGCAGCGCCAGGTGGAGAAGGAACTCGCGGAGGCACTGCATCCGTATCAGCGGGCGGATGGCGCGGTGTGGATGCCGAATGTGTTCCGGTACGTGATCGCGCGGACCCGGTGACGGCGCGCGGACCCGGTAGCGGCGGAACGGACGCCCGGACCCGGTGGCGGCGGAACAGCGGACCCCGGTAGCGGCGGGCCGACGGCCCCGGGCGCGCCCGAGCCCCCGGCCATGGTGGTGGCCAGGGGCTCGGGAAGCCGGGTGTCGCAGCCGGCTCAGTTCATGAACTTCTTGAATTCATCGGGAAGTTCGAAGTTCTGCGGGCTCTGCTCGCCGCCCTGCGGCAGACCCAGCGGGTTGCCGGACTGAGCGGCCTCGCGGCGGGCGGCCGCGGCCTCCTCCTCGGCCTTGCGCTTCATCGGGTTGCCGCTCTTGCGCTTGCCCTTGGCCTGCTTGACCTGCTTCTTCTTGCGGGAACCGCCTCCCATGCCCGGCATGCCGGGCATCCCGGGGATGCCGCCGCCCTGGGCCATCTTCGACATCATCTTGCGGGCGTCGAAGAACCGCTCGACGAGGTTCTTGACCATGCTGACGTCGACACCGGAACCCCGGGCGATACGAGCCCGCCGCGAGCCGTTGATGATCGTCGGGTCCTGGCGCTCGCCCGGCGTCATCGACTTGATGATGGCGGCGGTGCGGTCCACCTCGCGCTCATCGAGGTTGTTGATCTGCTCCTTCATCTGGCCCATGCCGGGCAGCATGCCGAGCAGCTTGGAGATGGAGCCCATCTTGCGGACCTGCTCCATCTGGGCCAGGAAGTCGTCGAGGGTGAACTCCTTGGGGCCCTTCGCCAGCTTGGCCGCCATCTTCTCGGCCTCTTGCTGGCTGAAGGTCTGCTCGGCCTTCTCGATGAGGCTGAGCATGTCGCCCATGCCGAGGATGCGGGACGCCATGCGGTCCGGGTGGAACGCGTCGAAGTCGTCCAGCTTCTCGCCGTTGGAGGCGAACATGATCTGCTTGCCGGTGACGTGCGCGATGGAGAGCGCGGCACCACCGCGGGCGTCGCCGTCGAGCTTGGAGAGGACCACACCGTCGAAGCCGACGCCGTCGCGGAACGCCTCGGCGGTGTTGACCGCGTCCTGACCGATCATCGCGTCGACGACGAACAGGACCTCGTCGGGGCCGACGGCGTCGCGGATGTCCGCGGCCTGCTGCATCATCTCGGCGTCGATACCGAGGCGGCCGGCGGTGTCGACGATGACGATGTCGTACTGCTTGGTGCGCGCGTACTCGATCGAGTCCTTGGCGACCTGGACCGGGTCGCCGACGCCGTTGCCCGGCTGGGGCCCGTAGAAGGCGACGTCGGCGCGCTCGGAGACGACCTGGAGCTGGTTGACGGCGTTCGGGCGCTGGAGGTCGCAGGCGACCAGCAGCGGGCTGTGGCCCTGGCTCTTGAGCCAGCGGCCGAGCTTTCCGGCCAGGGTGGTCTTACCGGCACCCTGGAGACCCGCGAGCATGATCACCGTCGGCGCCTGCTTGGCGAAGCGGAGCCGGCGGGTCTCGCCGCCGAGGATGCCGATGAGCTCCTCGTTGACGATCTTGATGACCTGCTGGGCGGGGTTCAGCGCCTGGGAGACCTCGGCGCCCATGGCGCGCGTCTTGACCTGCTTGATGAAGGCCCGGACGACGGGGAGGGCGACATCCGCCTCCAGCAGCGCGATGCGGATCTCGCGCGCCGTGGCGTCGATGTCCGCCTCGCTCAGGCGGCCCTTGCCCCGGAGGTTTTTGAAAGTACTCGCCAAGCGGTCGGAAAGCGTATCGAACACGGCGGTCGTCGATCCTCGGGGTCGGGGGCAGGTGCAGTCGGGTTCTAGGGTATCCGGCCGGGCAAGCGAACCGGTCCGGGGCGGCCGGGCCGGCGGCGGGCGGGCCGGCGAGCCGGCTGGGGGAGGCGTGCCCCTAGGGGGTGGTCGAACAGATCCCCTAGGGGGAGCGGGGGCCCCTTGCAGGCCACAAGGTGAGGATGACGGGAAGTATTCCCACTGCTACGTCAGCATTCCCGCGGCATTCCCGCGGCATTCCCGCAGCATTCCCGCTGCTAGGTCAGCGCGGCCTCCACCGCTGACGCCACCTCGTGCGCTGCCGCCTCCGTCAGAGGCTTCCCGTCGGGCGACGTGACGTAGAAGGCGTCCACCGCGTTCGCCCCCAGCGTGCTGATGTGCGCGCTGCGGACCATGACACCGGCCGTCTCCAGGGCGCGGCCGATGCGGTGCAGCAGGCCGTGCGCGTCCTGGGCGCGGACCTCGATGACGGTGGCGGTGCGGGAGCTGCCGGTGGCGACGGTGACCTGGGGCGGCGGGGCGAGGGCGGCGCGGGAGCGGCGGGCGTAGGCGCGTTCGCGTTCGGCGAGGCGGGCCGGGACGTCCAGGGAGCCGTCGAGGGCGCGGACCAGGTCGGCGCGGAGCCGGCCGGCCTCGGGCAGCGATCCGTACTCGGCGGCCACCCGCCAGCTCAGCAGCAGTACCGGGCCCGCACCGAGGGGGTCGAGGAAGAGCAGGTCGGCGGCGCGTACGGTCAGGCGGTGCAGGGCCAGCACACCGGCCGCGGCGGGCAGCACACCGGGCCGGTCCGGTACGGCCATCACCAGCTCGACACCGACCGGCTCCTGGTCGGGTGCGCCGTCCCCGGCCGCCCCGCTCCCCGCTGCCCCGCTCCGGGCCCCGGCGGGCGGCTCGGCGCCGGTGTGCGGCGCCAGGACGCCGGTGTGCAGGGCCAGGACCGGGCCTCCGGTGCGGCCGGCCTCGACCGCCAGCCGTTCCTGCTCGGCGGTCGGCCCGGCGGCGCGCGCCGCCGGCTCCGGTTCCCCCGCGAGCCGGGCGCCGACCCGTTTGACCAGGTCGGCGACGAGCCCGGCGCGCCAGGCGCTCCAGGCGGCGGGCCCGGTGGCCAGCGCGTCGGCTTCGGTCAGGGCGTGCAGGAGCTCCAGGGTTCCGGTGTTGCCGACCGCCTCGGCGACCGCGCCGACGCTCTCCGGGTCGTCCAGGTCGCGCCGGGTGGCGGTCTCGACGAGCAGCAGGTGGTGCCGTACGAGGGTGGCGATCACCTCAGTGTCATGGGTGCCGAAACCGAGCCGGGCCGCCATATCGCGGGCGAGGGTCTCGCCGGCCACCGAGTGGTCGCCGGGCCGGCCCTTGCCGATGTCGTGCAGCAGGGCGGCGATCAGCAGCAGGTCGGGGCGGTGCACCCGGCGGGTGAGGGCGGCGGCGCGTACCGCCGTCTCGACGAGGTGGCGGTCGACGGTCCAGGTGTGGACGGGGTTGCGCTGCGGGCGGCAGCGGACCCGCTCCCATTCGGGCAGCAGCCGGGTGACGATCCCCTCGGCCTCCAGGGCCTCCCATACGGGCACGGTGCACGGGCCGGCGCCCAGGAGGGTCACCAGTTGTTCCCGGGCCTCGGCGGGCCACGGTACGGGCAGCGGACGGGCGGCGTACGCGGTGGCGCAGCGGCGGATGGCGTGGGTGGCCAGCGGCAGCCCGGCCTGGGCGGCGGCGGCCGCGGCGCGCAGCACCAGCACCGGGTCCCGCTCGGGCCGCGCGGTGCGGGCCAGCACCGCCTCGCCGTCGAGCTCGACGACGCCGTCGGCGAGCGGTGAGCGCTCTCCCCCGGCCATGCCGGAGGTACCGGTGGCGCGGCGGGTGAGCAGGCCGCGCAGTACGGGCCGGACGGAGCGGGCGCGCAGTACCCGGCCGACCTCGCGCCAGGTGACGTCGGCCGCGTAGGAGATCGTGCGGGCGGCTTCGTAGACCTGCCGCAGCAGGGCGTCCGCGTCCGGCAGGCCGAGGGCCTCGGCGACCTGGGCCTGTTCCTGGAGGGCGAGCCGGTCCGTGGCGCGTCCGGTGGCCAGGTGCAGGGCGTCGCGGGTGTCGAGCAGGCGGGTACGGGCGGCTTCCAGGCCTTCGCGGGGGGCGTCGGCGAGCCAGGACGCGGCGACGGCGCGGAGCGCGGTGGCGTCGCGCAGGCCTCCCCTGGCCTCCTTGAGGTCCGGTTCGAGAAGGTACGGGAGTTCGCCCTGCCGCTCGGCGCGCTCCTGGCACAGGGCGTGCAGCTCCGGCAGCCGCTTGGGGGCGCTCGCGCGCCAGTCGGCGTACGCCGCGGCGCGCAGTCCGGCGCTGAGCCCGGGGTCGCCGGCCAGGTGGCGGGCGTCGAGCAGGCCCAGCTGGACCTTCAGGTCGTCGCGGGCGGCCTTGCGGGCCTCGGCGACGGTGCGTACGGAGTGGTCGAGGGCGAGGCCGAGGTCCCAGACGGGGTACCAGAGGTGATCGGCGAGCGCGGCGAGGGCGCGCGGGTCGGCGTGTCCGTCGTGCAGCAGCACCAGGTCGAGGTCGCTGCGCGGGGAGAGTTCGCCGCGCCCGTAGCCGCCGACGGCGACCAGGGCGGTGCCGGACAGCCCGGGCGCGGTGGCATGCCGGGTCAGCAGGCCGGCCAGCCAGTCGTCGGTCAGCCGGGCGAGGGCGGCGCGGCGCTCGGGTCCGGTGGGCGCCGGATCCTGGAGGAGCCGCAGCCGGGCCGCGGGGTAGCCGCCTTCCGGGGCGGGCTCGTCCTCCGGGCGCGGCGCTCCGGCCGGTTCTGCCGTTTCCTCGACGCTCTCCGTCAACTCCGGTGCTCCTTGGTCGTGTTGTCCCCCGCGTCGTTGGGTCGTTCCCCCGCTGCCAGGGCTCCGGCCTCCGGGGCTGCCGCCACGGGACCGGAGCCTCGCTTCGGCTACAGGGCGTCCGGCCCGCGCTCGCCGGTCCGCACGCGTACCGCGTTCTCGACGGGCAGGGTCCACACCTTCCCGTCGCCGATCTTGCCGGTGCGGGCCGTCTCGACGATGAGGTCCACCAGCTGCTCGGCGTCCGCGTCCTCGGCCAGGACCTCGATGCGGATCTTGGGCACCAGGTCGACGGTGTACTCGGCGCCGCGGTACACCTCCGTGTGCCCGTGCTGCCGGCCGTAGCCACTGGCCTCGGTGACGGTCAGACCGTGCACCCCGAAGCCCTGCAGGGCGTTCTTCACCTCGTCCAGCCGGTGCGGCTTGATTACCGCCGTGATGAGCTTCACGCGTCCACCTTCTTCGTCAGGGCCTCGCCGAGTGCCGGTCCCTTGCGGGCGGCGCTGCCGCCGCCGGCACCGGTGAAGTCGTACGCGGTCTCCGCGTGCGCGGCCTGGTCGATACCGGAGATCTCGTCGTCCTCGCTGACCCGGAAGCCCATCACCAGGTCGATGGCCTTGGCAAGGACATACGAGACGACCAGGGAGTACAGCAGCACGCAGACCACACCGACGCTCTGCTTGCCGAGCTGGGCGAACCCGCCCCCGTAGAACAGGCCCTTGGCCTCGCTCTGCACCCCGCCGGTGGCGAACAGGCCGATCAGCAGCGATCCGGCGACCCCGCCGACGAGGTGGACTCCGATCACGTCGAGGGAGTCGTCGTAGCCGAGCCGGTACTTCAGGTTGACGGCCATCGCGCAGAGCACACCGGCGATCACCCCGATCGCGAGGGCGCCCAGGGGGCTGACCGAGCCGCAGGCCGGGGTGATGGCGACCAGTCCGGCGACCGCGCCGGAAGCCGCGCCGAGCGTGGTGAAGGAGCCGTGCCGGAGCTTCTCGTACGCCAGCCAGCCGAGCATCGCGGCGGCGGTGGCGGCCTGGGTGTTGACGAAGGCGACCGCGCCGACGCCGTCGTCGTTGCCGAGCCAGGAGCCGGCGTTGAAGCCGAACCAGCCGAACCACAGCAGTCCGGCGCCGAGCATCACCAGGGGCAGGCTGTGCGGCCGCATCGGGTCCCGCTTGAAGCCGATGCGCTTGCCGACGACGAGGAGCACGCCGAGGGCCGCCGCGCCGGCGTTGATGTGGACGGCCGTCCCGCCGGCGAAGTCGATGACCTCCAGCTTGAAGAGCCAGCCGCCCTCGCCCCACACCCAGTGGGCGACGGGGAAGTAGACGACGGTGACCCACAGGGCGATGAACAGCGCCCAGGCGGTGAACTTCACCCGGTCCGCGAGGGCGCCGCTGATCAGTGCGGGGGTGATGATCGCGAACATCAGCTGGAAGGCCGCGAAGACGTAGACGGGGATGGTGCTGGTGCCCCACAGCTGGGTCAGGCCGATGCCGCTGAGGCCGGCGAAGTCCCCGTCCCAGCCGATGAAGCCGCCCTTGTCGGTCCCGAAGGCGAGACCGAAGCCGTACAGGATCCACAGGACGGTGACGATGCCCAGGCTGATGAAGCTCATCATCAGCATGTTGAGCACGCTCTTGACCCGGACCATACCGCCGTAGAAGAAGGCGAGCCCGGGGGTCATGACCATCACCAGTGCGGAGGCGATCAGCATGAACCCGGTGTTGGCCGGACTCAGCTCCGCCTTGTCTGCTGCGAGCATCAGGATGCCTGGGGGCATCGGCGTCTCCTCGTCGTCGATGCGGCCCGTGCGGGCGTGATTCTGGTGGGCCGACTTCGCGAAGAGGTTGTCGCAGGGTGGTTTCGGCCAAACCTTGCCGGTGTTTCAGCGCAGTGACGAACCCGCCGCCGGTGTTACGCCGCGGTGAATTCCCCGCTCGCCGCCACACCACCCGGACACCCCACGGAAACCCCTCCATTCGCCCACCCCACAGCAACCGTCAATCGAGCCCCCCACGGCGGCCGGCCACCTCCGCGAGAGCGGCGCCGGTTCAGGCGCAAAAGACAGCCCGGCCGCGGCTGCCCGCCCGTGCGACCTGGCAGGGGGGGAGCCGAGTCGGGCTGTACGGGGCGGCGGCCGCGGCCGGGGGTCTTGGGGCCGTCGGGCGGCGAGCGTCGGGGCCTGGGGTACGTGGGGATACGGGTGCCCGGGGGTACGGGGTGCGGTCAGACGGCCTCCGCGGTCTCCGGCATCTGACGGGCGAGTGCCTCGGTGAGCCGGCCGACCTCGGCGACACCGCCGAACTCCCGGGCGGCGGTGTCCACGGTCTTGCGCAGCCGGGTGTTGACCCGCTCCGAACGCACCTGCCGGGCGAACGGGATGGCCTTCTGCGCCATCTCCGCGCAGGCCTCCGGCTCCTTCTGGAGCAGCCGTACGGTGGCCATCCCGATCAGGTTGAGCGCATACGACCGCTGGTGCTCGGGGTCCTTGCCGAACAGTTCCACGGCCCGCGCCATGACCGGCTCGGCGAGCGAGGCGTAGGTGGGGCTGCGGCCCGCGACGTAGGCGAGATCGCGGTAGGAGTGGGCGTTCTCGGCGTTCAGCTCGGCCTCGGAGAAGAAGCGGATCCAGTCCGGCTCGGGCTCGCCGGGCGCGACGTCGGAGAAGGTGTCCTCGGCCATCCGGACGGCCCGCTTGACCTTGCTCGGCTGGCCCATCCCGGCGTAGGCGCGGGCCTCCATCGCATACAACATCGCCTGGGTACGGGCGGTGGCGGTCTCCCGGCCGCCGTACTGGGCGAGGTGGATCAGCTCCAGCGCGTCGTCCGGCCGGCCGAGGTGGATCATCTGCCGGCTCATGCTGGAGAGGATGTACGAGCCCAGGGGGCGGTCGCCGGCCTCCTTGGAGGCGTGCAGCGCCAGCACGAAGTACTTCTGCGCGGTCGGCTGGAGCCCGATGTCGTAGCTCATCCAGCCGGCGAGCTGGGCGAGTTCGGCGGCGACCTTGAAGAGCCGCCGGGAGACCTCCGAGGGGTGCGACTCCTGGAGGAGGTCGGTGACCTCGTGGAGCTGGCCGACGACCGCCTTGCGCCGCAGCCCGCCGCCGCACTGGGCGTCCCACTGGCGGAACATCGCGGTCGTCGACTCCAGGAGGTCCAGCTCGGGCTTGGAGAGCCGGGTGTGCCGCCGGACACGGTCGGGCTCCTCCGGACCGCCCCGGCCCGCGGGGACCGGCACCAGCCAGCGCTGCATCGGCTCGATGAGGCTGGGCCCGGCGGCCAGCGCGAGGGAGGTACCGAGGAAGCCGCGGCGCGCCAGCATCAGGTCGCTGCGGGAGAACTCGCTGATGAGACTGACGGTTTGGGAGCCGGCCCAGGGCAGGTCGACGCCGGAGACGGAGGGCGACTGGCGTGCGGGGCGCAGCCCCAGCTCCTCGATGCCGACCACGCAGCCGAAGCGCTCGGAGAACAGCTCGGACAGGATCCGGGGGATGGGTTCGCGGGGCTGCTCGCCGTCGAGCCAGCGGCGCACCCGCGAGGTGTCGGTGCTGATGTGATGGGCGCCCATCTGGCGCGCCCGGCGGTTGACCTGTCGCGCCAGCTCGCCCTTGGACCAGCCGCTGCGCATGAACCACGAACCCAACTGCGCGTTGGGCTGCTTGACGGCGTCCGTGCCGTCGGTGCCGCCGCCGTTCCCGCCCACTGGAAGCCCCTCCCGGTCGCTGCCTCGGTGTGATGCCCGGTGCCCGCTCGGCACCGCTCGCCGTGAACCCCCCGCGGACCGGCGCCCGTTGCCACGCCTGCCCGGGGTACATCTACCCGATCACGGATTCCGGGCACACCTTTTGGCCTGCGCTCGACCGGTGCGTTGCCATCGGCATAACCGTGCGAATGATGCCTCTTCAGAGTTCGTGCACCGAAAGTAATCCTACGATCACGCCCCCCGCGAGGGCGATTACGGAAACGCCACCATTCGCCACCCCTTCGAATGAACTCCCGGGCCGGGACTCGCGATTGACTTGACACAGGTCGAGCACGGCCGGGCGGAACAGAGCACTCGGGGGCTCATGACGTGCACCGCACCACCCCGGCACACCACGTCGCACCACCGCCACCGCGGGCCGTCGACGGAGCGTGAACGGCGCCCGTCGTCAACCCGCCGACTCGTAACCACCGGCACACACCACCCGTTGGAGGGGGCATGGGCTTCACGATCGGCGGCATCCGGGAGATGCGATCCGCCTCCCGGCGGCGCGGCCGCTCGACCGAGATCACGGCGGTGGCGGAGTACACCGGACTGTGGGGCTGGGACGTCGTCCCCGGCGCACGCGCGGTGCGCGCCGGCAGCGGCCGTACGGAGTGTTCCTGCGGCGCCGCCGGCTGCGCGTCCCCCGGCGCCCACCCGCTGGCCTTCGCCACGGAGCTGCCGGCCGGCGCCACGCTGGAGAAGGCCGCCGCGGTCTGGGCGGAGACCCCGGGCGCCGCGGTCCTCCTCCCGGTGGGCCGGTCCTTCGACGTCCTCGACGTACCGGAGGCCGCGGGCCGCAACGCGCTGGCGCGCCTGGAACGGATGGGCCTGCCGCTCGGCCCGGTGGCCGCCGCCCCGACCGGGCGCGCGCTCTTCTTCGTCGCGCCGGGCGCGGCCGCCGAGCTCCCCGCACTGCTCTACCGGACGGGCTGGGACGACGCCACGCTCGACCTGCGCCCGCTGGGCCCGGGCGACCACCTCACCGCGCCCCCGTCCGACCACGGCGGCAGGGGCCCGATGCGCTGGCTGCGCCCGCCCACCCTGGACACGGCGGGCCGCCCGCCGCAGGCACGGCTGGTCGTCGGCACCCTCGCCTATGTGTGCGCGCGGCTGTGCGCCTGACCACGTACGCCGTGGCTGTGCGCCTGATGACGTGCGCCGCGGCTCCGTGTGCTCTGCCGCTGTCGTCGGCATGCCCTGGGTCGACATGCCGCTGTGTCGACATGCCGCTGTTCCGAGGCCTCCCGTCTCGACCGGGGGCCCGTCCCGGGTGACGGGCGCCTCCCCCGCCCGTCCCCCTCCGCGTACGACATCGGCCCCTGGTACCCGCGTGCGGGCGGGACCGGGGGCCGAGGGTGGCCGAGCGGGACCGGGCTCAGTCGATAAGGGCGTCAATGAACGCCTTCGGCTCGAACGGGGCCAGGTCGTCCGCGCCCTCGCCCAGGCCGACCAGCTTGACCGGGACGCCCAGTTCACGCTGGACGGCGATGATGATGCCGCCCTTGGCGGTGCCGTCGAGCTTGGTGAGCACCACACCGGTGATGTCCACGACCTCGGCGAACACCCGGGCCTGCACCAGACCGTTCTGACCGGTGGTGGCGTCGAGGACGAGCAGCACCTCGCCGACCGGACCGTGCTTCTCGACGACCCGCTTGACCTTGCCGAGCTCGTCCATCAGACCGGTCTTGGTGTGCAGCCGGCCCGCGGTGTCGATCAGCACGACATCGGCGGACTCGGCGATACCTTCCTTCACCGCGTCGAAGGCGATCGACGCCGGGTCGCCGCCCTCGGGCCCACGGACGGTACGGGCGCCGACGCGCTCGCCCCAGGTCTGCAGCTGGTCCGCGGCCGCGGCACGGAAGGTGTCGGCGGCACCGAGGACCACGGACTTGCCGTCGGCGACCAGGACCCGGGCGAGCTTGCCGGTGGTGGTGGTCTTGCCGGTGCCGTTGACGCCGACGACCATGACGACGCCGGGGATCTCGTCGCCGCCGTTGCCGATGCCGTTGGCGGTGTGCACGGTGCGGTCGAAGTCCGGGCCGATCAGGGCGAGCAGCTCCTCGCGGAGCAGTTCGCGCAGGTCATCGGGGGTGCGGGTGCCGAGGACCTTGACCCGCTCGCGCAGCCGGTCGACCAGCTCCTGGGTGGGCGTGACGCCGACGTCGGCGGTGAGCAGGATGTCCTCGATCTCCTCCCACGTCTCCTCGTCGAGGTGTTCGCGGGAGAGCAGGTTGAGCAGGCCCTTGCCCAGGGTGTTCTGGGAGCGGGAGAGCCGGGCGCGCAGCCGGACCAGCCGCCCGGCGGCGGGCTCGGGAACCTCGATCTCGGGCGCGGCGGGCGCCTCGGGCTCGGCGGCCGGTGCCTCCGCCACGGGGGCCTCGGGGGCCTCGGCGGTGGGCAGCGCGACTTCTTCGATGGTGCGACGTTCCTCGTCGCGGGGGGTCTCGGCCTCCTCGCCGACATGCGGTTCGGCGGGGGGCGCGGTAACGGAGGGCTTGGGGGCGGCCGGCGGAGACGGCGGCAGCTGCTTCTTCTTGCGGCCGCTGACGACGAGCCCGGTGATCGCGCCGAGCGCGAGCACGGCGATGACTACGGCAAGGATGACGAATTCCATAACCCCTCCAGTATCGACCAACCGCTGCGCCTGTCCGCTGCGCCTGTCCGCTGCGCTTGGCCGGCTTCCCACGTTGTCGGCCGTCCCGCCGTGCTCGTTGCTCGCCGTTGCGCCTGCGGCGGGCGTGGGTTTGTCGGGCGCGGGTCCGCTCCTCCGGACTTCGTCCTGCGGAGCGGCCCCTCCCGGGAGTGGGAGGAAAAACGGTGAGTGGGGGCGTGCGTGGTGGTCCATTGCCCGCACGTAAGGGATGACGTACACCCCCATTTGTCTCTTCCCACAATCCACGGGAGGGGGCGGACCGCAGAACGAAGTTCGGAGGGGCGCACCCGTGACGTACAGCCCCGCGCAGCGGTAACGGCCCGCCGCCAAGCGAAACGGCGGGACAGCCAAAAACGAGCAGTGCGCCGCGACGGGCGCAACGGCGAAACGGAGGTACGGCGCCGCAGCCAAAAACGTGGGAGGCAAGCCAAGCGCAGCGGAACGATGGGAAGAAAACCCAACGGCCCACACCGGAAGAAGTTGGATCAAAGTACGATGGTCTACGGCCTCGCAACGCGCGTAGAGTCCTGGCAGTCGATTTCTGGCCAGGCACCAGAGCCGCTGCCTGCACCTCCTCCCCGGGGGTGCCCCCAGATCCCCGCACGGAGACACCTGCACCCATGGGCACCAGCACCACGTCCGCGTCCACTCCCGTATCCGAAGGCGCCGTCGAGACCCGCGGCATCGAGCCCGTTCCCGATCACGAGCGCCGGGGCCGCGTCCGCGAGCTCTTCCCCACCTGGGTCGCCGCCAACATCAGCGTGTTGTTGCTCACCATGGGCGCCTCGCTGGTGATCAACAACGGCCTGAACCTCTGGCAGGTGCTGGTGGTGGCGGCCATCGCGTCCACCGTCTCCTTCGGCATGGTCGGCGTGCTGTCGGTCTCCGGTAAGTGGGGCGGCGCTCCGGGCGCGATGCTCTCCCGCGCGGCCTTCGGCGTGCGCGGCAACTACTTCCCCGGCGCGATCCTGTGGGTGGCCCGCTTCGGCTGGGAGACGATCAACGCGGTCACCGGCGCGTACGCCATCCTGACCGTGCTGGACCTGGTCTTCGGCATCAAGGCCAACAACGTCCTGATCGTCGTCACCCTGCTGGCCTTCGTCGCCTGCACGTTCCTGGTGAGCGGCATGGGCCGCAAGGCGCTGAACCTGTGCAACAAGTACTCCACGTACCTCTTCAGCGCGATCAGCGTGGTGGTGCTCGGCTATCTGATCGTCGAGATGCCGTGGAGTGACATCCTCCACAAGTCGCCGGGCAGCGCGGCCCTGATGATCGCGGGCATCGGCACCATCGCCGCCGGCGGTATCAGCTGGGTCCCCACCGGTCCGGACTTCGCGCGCTACCTCCCGCACGCCGCCTCCGGCAAGAAGATCGTCGGGACCACCATCTCCGGCGCGGCCCTGGTGCTGGTCCCGATGGTGCTCATGGGCGGTGTGATGGCCGTCTCCAACCCGGAGCTGGCCAACCAGAACACCGACCCGATGTCGTTCCTCGGCCAGGCCCTGCCGCGCGCGATCGCCATCCCGTACCTGATCACCGCGCTGATCGGCATGATGCTGATCAACAGCCTGTCGATGTACTCCGCGGGCTTCACCGCCCAGACCATGGGCGTCAAGCTGCCGCGCGCCCTGGCGGTCAGCATCAACGCGGTCATCAGCCTGGTGGGCGGCCTGTTCATGATGCTGGTGGCCAAGGACTTCATCGGCCAGTTCATCACCTTCCTGACGCTGCTCGCGGTGTCCTTCTCCGCCTGGATCGGCGTCTACGGCATCGACATGGCCCGCCGCCGCAAGCTGGCGGTCCGGTACGACGCCGAGAGCCTGATGAACACCGGCCGCACCAGCCGCTACTGGTACCACGGCGGCTTCTGCTGGCAGGCCATGACCGCCTGGTCCGTGGCGCTGATCGCGGGCCTGTGCTTCACCAAGGTCCAGTGGTTCACCGGCCCGCTGGCCACCACCTGGATCGGTGAGCACGGCCTGGGCTGGGCGGCCACGATCGCCCTCTCCGCGGTGATCTTCGCCGTACTGCCGACGCCCAAGGAGTCGGAGCCGGCGCCCGCGGCCGAGCCGCGGTCCGACCGCCGGCCGGTCGAGGTCGACTGACCCCCGCAGCCCCCGGCCCCGACCGACGCGGCGCCGGATCGCCCCCCGCGATCCAGCGCCACATCAGCCCACGTCCCCTTCGCCGCCTGCCTGGCGAAGGGGACGTGGGCTATGCCGGCCGCTCCCGCCGGACGAGGTGCTCGTCAGCCCTCGGGGTAGAACACGAAGAGCGTGCAGCCGGTCTCCGAGCGCGGAATGTGCCAGGAGCCCGCGGGCGCGTGCAGGAACGAACCCGCCGGATGATCGCCGAAGCCGTCGTTGAACGTGCCCGAGACGACGAAAACCTCCTCCGGCCCCGGCTCGTGCACATCGATCCGCTCCCAGGCGCCACCCGGGTCGATCTCCAGTACCTGGGCCTTCGCCCCGTTGTCCCCCGTCCACAAGGGACGGATCCGGACGCCGGGGAAGAGCTCCTTCACCGGTGCGCCGGCCACGTCCGACCACACGTAGCCGGCCATCTCCTGACCGCTGACCGGGGTGCGGTGCGGCAGGTTCCGCTGGTTGTCGCGCTGCTGCTGTGTGCTGTGCTGGGTCATGTCCCCACCCTCGCCGTGCGGCCGCCCGCCCCTCCAGCGTCAGAAAAGACGTGCTGGGGTACTTTCCTGCCATGGTTGCCGTGGATGCCGGGGATTCAGCTGATGCCAGGGGCGCGGAGCGCCCCGGTGAGGACGGCGGCGGACCGCCGCACCGCGTGGTGGCCCTGGTCCACCCGCCCCAGGGGCCCTTCGAACTCGGCTGTGCCGCCGAGGTCTTCGGCACCCGCCGCACCGGCCTGTCCACCGCCTACGACTTCACGGTGTGTACGGAGGTGCCGGGCCCGGTACGGACGACAGCCGGTTACGACATGCTGGTCGCCGAGGGGCTGTCCGCGCTGGCGTCGGCGGACACGGTCGTCATCCCGGGCTGGATCCCGCCGGACGAGCCGCTGCCCCCCGCCGTGCGCGAGGCCCTGCTCGGCGCGCACGGCAACGGCGCCCGCCTGATCACCCTCTGCTCCGGCGTCTTCGCCCTGGCTCAGACCGGCCTGCTCGACGGCCGCCGGGCGACCACCCACTGGGCGCGGGCGGCCGGGCTGGCGGCGCGTTTCCCCCGGGTGCGGGTCGACCCGGGGGCGCTCTACATCGACCACGGCGACGTGGCCACGAGCGCGGGGGCGGCAGCCGGGGTCGACCTGTGTCTGCACCTCGTACGCACCGACCACGGCGCGGCTCACGCGGCCAGGATCGCCCGTCACATGGTCATGCCGCCACACCGCGAGGGCGGCCAGGCCCAGTACGCGGCACCGCCCCCGGCGGACCCGGTGAACCCCGCGCGGGCCATGGACGAGTCGCTGGCCCCGCTGCTGGAGTGGGTGTCGGGCCGGCTGTCCGAGCCGGTCTCCGTCGAGACCATGGCCGGACGTCTGCGGGTCTCCGAGCGCACCCTGGCCCGCCGCTTCGCCGACCAGCTCGGTACCAGTCCCGGCCAGTGGCTGCTGGGACGGCGGATCAACGTGGCCCGGACTCTGCTGGAGGAGACCGATCTGCCCGTCGAGGCGATCGCCCTGCGCGTCGGCCTGTCCTCGGCGACGAACCTGCGGCGCCGCTTCCAGCAGGCACTGGGCACGACCCCGGGGGGCTACCGCAGGACGTTCCGTACGGCGGGCGGCCGTCCCTGAGCGGCGCGAGAAGCCCGCAAAAAAGCTACTGCCCCGGCTCGCTCGTCGAGCCGGGGCAGTACCAGTACTGAGGAGAAGGGCTGGCGGGGGGTGTTAGCCCATCTCCTCCAACGCCTTGCCCTTGGTCTCCTTCACGTACTTGAGCACGAAGGGGACCGAGAGCAGGGCGAAGATCATGTAGATCACGTAGGTACCCGAGAGGTTCCATTCGGCCAGGCTCGGGAAGGTGGCCGTGATGGCCCAGTTGGCGATCCACTGCGCGGAGGCGGCGACGCCCAGCGCGGCGGCGCGGATCTTGTTCGGGAACATCTCGCCGAGGAAGACCCAGACCACGACGCCCCAGGAGAGGGCGAAGAAGAGGACGAAGCCATGGGCGGCGATCAGGGCCACGGTGCCTTCGAGGGACGGCAGAGTGCCGGCCGCGGTCTTGGCGGAGAAGGCCCAGGCCTCCAGGCCGAGCGCGACGGCCATACCGACAGAGCCGATCAGGGCCAGCGGGCGGCGGCCGATCCGGTCCACGAAGATCATGGCGATCACGGTGCCGATGATGTTGATGATCGACGTGGTGAAGCTGTAGAAGAACGAGCTCGCGGGGTTGATCCCGACGGACTGCCACAGCGTGGACGAGTAGTAGAAGGCGACGTTGATGCCGACCAGCTGCTGGAAGACCGACAGTCCGATACCGACCCAGACGATCGGCAGGAAGCCCATCTTGCTGCCGAGGAGGTCCTTGAACGTCGACTTGTGCTCGCGGCGCATCGCGTCCTGGATCTCGGTGACCCGGGTGTCGAGGTTGACGGTGTGGCCCTCGACCTCGGCGAGCACCTCCTTGGCACGGGACACCTTGCCGACGGAGATGAGGTAGCGCGGCGACTCGGGGATCGCGAAGGAGAGCAGACCGTAGAGCACGGCCGGGACGACCATCACGCCGAGCATCCACTGCCAGGCCTCCAGCCCGGCGACAGTGCCGCGCTGGTCGCCGTCGGCGAGGTTGAGGATGCCCCAGTTGACGAGCTGGGAGACGGCGATGCCGATGACGATCGCGGCCTGCTGGAAGGAGCCGAGCCGGCCGCGGTAGGCGGGCGGGGAGACCTCGGCGATGTAGGCCGGGCCGATGACCGAGGCCATACCGATCGCGAAGCCGCCGATGATCCGCCAGAAGGCCAGGTCCCACAGGGCGAACGGCACGGCCGAGCCGACCGCGCTGATGGTGAAGAGCACCGCCGCGATCTGCATCACACGGATCCGGCCGATCCGGTCGGCGATCCGGCCGGCGGTGGCGGCGCCGATGGCGCAGCCGATCAGCGCGACGGCGATGACCTGGGCGAGTACGGCGGATCCGACGTCGTAACGGCTGCGGATCGCCTCGACGGCACCGTTGATGACGGAGCTGTCGTATCCAAAGAGAAAGCCGCCCATCGCGGCAGCCGCGGTGATGAAGATGACGTGGCCGAGGTGGTCGGGATGGGCCTTGCGGCCTTCCGGAACCGTCGGCTGCGCGGTGCTGGTCAACGTGAACTCCAGTGGCCCGGCTGCGCTGCCGGGCGTCGGGGGCTGGCCCTTCCAGTGGTGCACAGGTGGGGGGTGGGGACCACTTGAAGGTAAAAGCAACGTTGCAGAGACTATTCCTTCAAGTTTCGAAGTCAATAGGGTGTGACGGATTCGTTTTCCCCCGAGTTCAGGGGACGTTCTTTCAAGTTATGAAGCGATACGGAACTGACGATCTGTCGGGTACTCCGTGCGACCGCACCGCTACGGAAGAGCGGGAATGCGGGAGAGAGGCGGGAGAGAGGTGGGAAAGAGGGACGGCTGAGGAGAGGCCTGAGGAGCGGGCCGGACAGAGTCAGCGCAGCCGCTGACTGATCACCTTCGAGACGCCGTCGCCCTGCATCGACACCCCGTAGAGCGCGTCGGCGACCTCCATCGTGCGCTTCTGGTGCGTGATCACGATCAGCTGGGAGGCCTCCTGCAGCTCCTCCATGATCCGGATCAGCCGCTGCAGATTGGTGTCGTCCAGCGCCGCCTCGACCTCGTCCATCACATAGAAGGGGCTGGGCCGCGCCTTGAAGATGGAGACCAGCAGGGCCACCGCGGTCAGCGAGCGCTCCCCGCCCGAGAGCAGGGAGAGACGCTTGACCTTCTTGCCCGGCGGGCGCGCCTCCACATCGACCCCGGTCGCCAGCATGTCGTCCGGGTCGGTCAGGACCAGCCGCCCCTCGCCGCCCGGGAAGAGCCGCGCGAAGACGCCCTCGAACTCCCGCGCGGTGTCGTGGTACGCCTCGGTGAAGACCTGCTCGACCCGCTCGTCGACCTCCTTGACCACCCGCAGGAGATCCGCCCGGGTCTTCTTCAAGTCCTCAAGCTGCTCGCTGAGGAACTGGTGCCGCTCCTCCAGCGCCGCGAACTCCTCCAGCGCCAGCGGGTTCACCTTCCCGAGTCGCTGATACGCCCGCTCGGCGGCCTGGAGCCGCTTCTCCTGCTCGGCCCGTACGAAGGGCACCGGCTCGCCCGCGACAGAGCCGTCCTCCCCCGCGGTGCCGGGTGGCGTCTCCCCCGCCGTGCCGGACGGCGTCCCGTCCTCCGCCGGCGACGACGGGGGTACGGGCTGATCGGGGCCGTACTCGGCCACCAGCGCGGCCGGCTCCACCCCCAGCTCCTCCAGCGCCCGGTTCTCCAACTGCTCGATCCGCAGCCGCTTCTCCGCACCGAGCACCTCGCCCCGGTGCACCGAGTCCGTCAGCTTGTCCAGCTCGGACTTCAGCTCCCGGGCCGCGGTGCGCTCGGCCGCCAGCGCCTGCTCCCGTCCGGCCTTGGCCCGCTCCGCGGCGGCGCGCTCCTCCTCGGCCCTGACCACCGACTCCTCGATGTGCGCCAGCAGCTGCCGGGCGCCGGAGGCGACCGCGCCGGCCACCTCCGCCTCGTGCCGCAGCCGGGCGCGCCGCTGCTCGGCCCGCGCCCGCGCCTCCCGCTCGTTGCGCGCCCCCCGGTCCAGTGCGTCCGCCCGTCCGGCCAGCGCCTTCACCCGCTCCTCGTGGGTACGCGCCTGGAGCCGGGCCTCCATCTCGGTCTGCCGGGCATTGGCCCCGTCGGCCGCCAGCCGGTCCCGTACCGAGGTGTCGGGCTCCTCCTCGGCGGCGCCGGTGTCCTCCTGGGCCACCGCCAGCCGCTCGGCCAGCTCCTCGGCCTCCTCGGTGGCCCGTTCCAGCGCCTCCTCGGCCCTGGCGGCCGCCGCGGCGGAACGCTCCGCCTCGTCCGCGGCCGCCCGCGCCTGCCCGGCGAGCCGTCCCAGGTCCCCTGCGACCTTCGACTTCGCGCGGTCCGCCGCCCGGCACCGCTCGGCCAACTCCTCGACCAGTGCGGCACACTCCGTACGCCGCCCGGCCGCGGTCCGCTGCGCCTCGGCCAGCCGGTCGCACTCCGCCGCCAGCTCTTCCAGCTCGGCCGCCGCCTCGTCGACCGACGCCTGGACCTCCAGCAGGCTCGGCGCGCCGGCCGAACCGCCCTGGGCGAAGTGCGTCCCGAGCAGATCGCCCTCGCCGGTCACGGCGGTCAGCCCGGGCCGCGCGGCCACCAGGTCCTCGGCGTCCTCCAACGTCCCGACCACCACGATGTCGCGCAGCAGCCGGGCCACCGAGGCAGTCAACTCCGGCGGCCCCTGGACGAGTTCGGCGGCCGGTACGGGCGCGGAGCGGGGGCCGGGGATCCGCGCGGCACCGCCGGGCACCGGGCCCGTACGTCCCGCCCCGTCCGCCTCCGGGTCGACGGAGGCCAGGTGCGACCCGGCGCCCAGCACCATCGCGGCCCGCCCGGCGTCCTGCTTGCGCAGCAGCCGGATGGCGTCGGCGGCGGTCGCCGGGTCGGTGACGGCGACCGCGTCCGCCGCCGCGCCGAGGGCGGCGGCCACCGGGATCTCGAAGCCGGGGGTGACGGTCAGCAGTTCGGCGGCCGGCCCGAGCAGCCCGCTGAGCCGGTCGGCCGCGGCCAGCAGGGCTCCCGTGCCGTCCTTGCGGCGCAGCCCGAGCGCCAGTGCGTCGTGCCGGGCGGCGGTCGCGGCGCGTCGGCGCTCGGCCGTGGTCAGCGCCTCCCGTGCGGCGGTCAGCGCGGCCTCCGCCTCGGCCAGGTCCCGGCGGGCCGCGGTATGCCGCTCCGCGGCTTCCGCGTCGTCCGCGTCCAGCCCGTCGACCTCGGCCCTGAGCTGCTCGTACGCCTCCTGGGCGGCGGCCGCCCGGCTCCGGGCGCCGTCCCTGGCCTCGGCGAGCCGGCCGATCTCCGCCCGGGCGGAGGCGGCTCGTCCATGGGCGGCGGTGACCTGTCCGCCGAGCCGGGCCAGGCCCTCGCGCCGGTCGGCGAGGGCCCGGGCGGCGTCCCGGAGCCGGTGCTCCTCCTCGGCCAACTGCCGCTCCAGTCCGGCCCGGTGCTCGACGGTGTCCTCCAGCGCCCGGTGCGCCGCCTCCAGCGCGGCCGTCAACTCCGCCTCCTGCTGACGGATGCGGGCCGCCTCCCGCTCCATGTCGCCGGGGTCCCGCCCCTGCCGCTCGTCCGGCGGGGCCGCCGTGGCGCTCCTGACCCGGGCCTCGGCCAGCGAGATCGTGCCGCGCACCCGCTCGGCCAGCTGCGACAGCTCGTACCAGGTCTGCTGGGCGCGCTCCACCCGCGGGGTGAGCGTGCGCACCTCCTCCTCCAGCGCGGCCTCCCGCCGCTGGGCGGTGCGCAACCGCTCCTCGGCGGCCTGCTTGCGTTCCTTGAGCGCCGCCTCGTCGGCGATTTCGGCCCGCAGCGCCTCGCGCAGGGTGACCAGGTCGTCGGCGAGCAGCCGCAGCCGGGCGTCGCGCAGATCGGCCTGGATGACGGCGGCGCGCCGGGCCACCGCGGCCTGCCGGCCCAGCGGTTTGAGCTGGCGCCGCAGCTCGTCGGTGAGGTCCTGGACGCGGGCGAGGTTCGCCTTCATCGCGTCCAGTTTCCGCAGCGCCTTCTCCTTGCGCTTACGGTGCTTGAGGACGCCGGCCGCCTCCTCGATGAAGGCGCGGCGGCCCATCGGGTCGGCGTGCAGCACGGAGTCGAGCTGGCCCTGGCCGACGATGACATGCATCTCCCGGCCGATTCCGGAATCGGAGAGCAGTTCCTGGATATCGAGCAGCCGGCAGGTGTCCCCGTTGATCTGGTACTCGCTGCCGCCGTTGCGGAACATGATCCGGGTGAGGGTGACTTCGGCGTACTCGATGGGCAGCGCGCCGTCGGAGTTGTCGATGGTGAGCGAGACCTCGGCGCGGCCGAGCGGCGGCCGCCCGGTCGTCCCGGCGAAGATGACGTCCTCCATCTTGCCGCCGCGCAGCGACTTGGCGCCCTGCTCGCCCATGACCCAGGACAGCGCGTCCACGACATTGGACTTGCCGGAACCGTTGGGGCCCACGACGCAGGTGATGCCCGGTTCGAAGCGCAGCGTCGTGGCGGAGGCGAAGGACTTGAAGCCTCGCAGGGTCAGACTCTTGAGGTGCACGCCGTGGGACTCTACCGGCCGCTCCCGGGAGGACGATCCCCACATTCCGGTCCGCCGCCGGTCCGGCCCCCGGCCGGGTACGGGCCCCGGGTATACGGGGCCGTTCGTTTTCGGTTTCGCCGGGGAAAGGGCAGGGCACACCATCCGGTAAGGAACGGACGGCCCGGCTGACATGGCATTCGGGATCGGAAGACGTGCCGGAATCGAAGAGCCGGATACGGCGCCCCGGATACGACGAAGGGACGCCGGAGCGTCCCTTGAGATCTTGAAGAGAGCGGTGCCTCAAGCGGCTGACGAGCAGCCCTACCGGCCCTGGAGCGAGGGGTCAGGTGAGCGCGGGCTCCGCCTGGGGTACGTCGATGTCGAGCACCGACTCGTCGCGACGTGCGGCAGCGGACAGCATGTCGTTCTCGGCCTGCATCCGGATAAGTTCGGATTCAAGGTCTTGAACGCGCTGCTGGAGCCGCCGCATCTCGGAGAGGACTCGGGGGTCGGAGCCGCCGACGTAACCGAGAAGCGCCTTTGCCATGATGGATGGTCCTCCACAATGAGTGACCGACCGATGCGGTGTGGGTCGTGAGGGATTCGCACCCGCGGCTTGTCATTCTCTGTGGTGTACTCAATGCCAAACAGCTAAGGTGCGCGGGGATTCCAGAGTCTCACCAAACGGTTTGACGGTCAACACGATCACGCCCCGTATCCTCGGGCACCTGAGAGTGCGCGGCCGCGAGGGCGCGGCGCCGACTCCCCAGAAAGGTCCCGCGGGGGCGTAGAGATCATCCGTACAGCGGCAGCCTTGCACGGGTCGGCCGAGTTGGCAACCACCAGGCCTTATCTCCCGTAAGCAGCTGACGAAGTCGCACCGCCGAGACCGCCGGTAACCGGCGCGCGGAGGGTTTCCGAGGCCCGTATCAGCGGATCTCGAAGCCGTCGTAGCCGCCCCGGGGCGTGTCCCAGATCTCAGTGACTCCGTCGACCCGCCCGGGCGTGTCTCCGGTCCGCAGCCACTCCAGCAACTGATCGCATCGGTCCTTGGGGCCCTCGGCGACCACCTGGACGCGGCCGTCGCCGAGATTGACCGCGAAGCCTGCGAGTTCACCGATGCGCAGGGCGTTGGCGCGGGTGAACCAGCGGAAGCCGACACCTTGGACCCGGCCCCGCACCCATGCGGTCACACGGACATCTTCGTTCATGTGTGCACGTTAACCGGCCAATTGCTCAGTGGGCACTTCGCCCCCTTGCGTCATGGCGTACAGTCCCGCGACAGCGCTTCACCCTTTCGGGTGAGCTGTGTTGACGCCGAGGAAGACTGTGCGGCGGTAGCCGCTCCAGGGGAGCCGGTGCGTGCGCCGGGGGAAGGACGACCGCGGATGGGCCGCCATCGACGCTCTGCCCCGCAGGGGCCCGAAGCCCCTGGCGCGCGGCTTTCTGACGCTCCGACGGGAACGCGGACCGGTGCGCCGGCCGCCGCGGCCCGGCCCCGCTCCCACCGCGCGGCGCGCGGCCACGGCGCGGCACCGCTGCGCACCGGGCTGCTCGGCGCGTCCGCGGCGGTGGCGATGGGGGCCGTGGCGGTGGCGTCCGGACTGATCCCGGGCGACGGCCGGTTCGACGGCGGGACGGGCGACGACCACGAGCGCGTCCGCACCGGCGCCCTGCCGGGGACCACCGCGCCGCTGAGCGGCCGCTCCGCCACGCCCGCCGACCGCGCCTCCGAAGAGCCGGGCCATGGCACAGGCCGCGCCACCGCCCCGGACTCCGGCCGCCCCACCACCCCCATGACGCCCTCGACGTCCCCCTCGCCCGGGCGGACCGCCAAATCCCCCACCGCGGGGCCCGGTTCGCAGCACACCGCCGAGCCCACCGGGCGCCCGTCCTCCGCCGCCCCGAGCCCCACCGCGTCCCCGCCGGAGACCCCGGACGCCCCGGACACCCCGCCACCCGCCGCGGACCGGGTGCTGGACCTGGTCAATCAGGAGCGCGCCCGGGCCGGCTGCTCCCCGGTGGCCGCGGACCGGGAATTGGGCGCGCTCGCCCAGCGGTTCAGTGACGACATGGCGCGGCGCGACTTCTTCGGTCACACCGACCCGGACGGCGACACCCCCTGGGACCGCGCCCGCGACCTGGGCATCGGCAACCTCGGCGGGGAGAACATCGCCCGCGGCCAGGCCGACGCCGAAGCCGTCATGGAGACGTGGATGGACAGCCCCGGCCATCGCGCCAACATCCTCAACTGCGAGTACCAGGCCCTCGGGGTCGGCGCCCACTTCGGTCCGGGCGGCCCCTGGTGGACCGAGGAATTCGGCTTCTGAGCCGGCCGTACCCGCCCCGGAGCCCCGGCGCCGCCGCGATCAGGCGCGGGGCGGCCGCTGGCAGCGGGGGCAGAAGTAGCTGGAGCGGTTCATCCAGGGGCGGCGGCGGATGGGGGCACCGCAGCGGCGGCAGGGTTCGTCCTCGCGCCCGTAGGCGTCCAGCGAGCGGTCGAAGTAGCCGGACTCGCCGTTGACGTTGACGTAGAGGCTGTCGAAGCTGGTGCCGCCGACGGCGAGCGCGGCGTTCATCACGTCCCGTACGTGGCCGAGCAGCTCGGCGGTGCGCGGGCGGGTGAGGGTGGCGGTCGGCCGGTCGTAGTGCAGTCTGCTGCGCCACAGCGCCTCGTCGGCGTAGATGTTGCCGACGCCGCTGATCAGCGTCTGGTCGAGCAGCGCCCGCTTGACGGTGGTCCGGCGGCGGCGCAGCGCGGTGTGGAAGGCGGCGTCGTCGAAGGCCGGGTCGAGCGGGTCGCGGGCGATGTGCGCGATGGCGTCGGGCAACTGGTCGGGGTCGCCGGGAACGGTGTCGTGCAGCGAGAGGCCGCCGAAGGTCCGCTGGTCGACGAAGCGGAGCTCGGTGCCCTCCGCCCCGGCAGGGGCCGGTGTCACCGTGTCGGCGAACCGGATACGGATGCGCAGATGCTTCTCGACGGGGGCGTCCTCCGGCTGGACCAGCAACTGGCCGCTCATGCCGAGGTGGGCGAGGACCGCCAGGCCGTGGGTGACCGAGGGCGTGACGATCGGGGCGATGCCCTCGGCGGCGGTCTGCGCGGCCGGGCCGCCGCCGGTCACCGGAAGCCAGAGGTACTTGCCGCGCCGGTGGGCCGCGCCCATGCGCAGGCCCTGGAGCCGGGCCGCGAAGTCGGCGGCACCGGCCGGGTGCCGGCGGATCGCGCGCGGGTGGAGCACCTCGACTTCGGCGATCGTCCGGCCGCTGACCCAGCGCTCCAGTCCGCGGCGGACAACCTCGACCTCGGGCAGCTCGGGCACGGACGCTCCTCGGGACAGCGGATCAGCGGGGTTACGGGTTACGGGTTACGGGTTACGGGTTACGGGTTACGGGTTACGGGTTACGGGAGGGAACGGCGGCGGGGACGGGGACGACAGGGGCGGCCGGAAAGACTTCTGACCCCGTACGACGCGGCGTGCGGCCGCCCCGTACGGGGTCAGAAGCGGTGTTTCAGCTCGACGGCGGGGTGCCGCCGGGAGCAGGAGCCGAGTCCTTGCCGCCGGGCGACGCACCGTCGCCGGAAGCTGCCGCCTTGGCCGCCTCGTCCGCCGCGGCGCGGATGGCGCGCCACGCGGACTCGGCCGCCTGCTGCTCGGCTTCCTTCTTGCTGCGGCCGGTGCCGGTGCCGTACGAGACACCACCGACGCGGGCGGCAGCAGTGAAGGTCTTCTCGTGGTCCGGGCCGGTCTCGCTGACCAGGTACTCCGGGACGCCGAGACCTTCGGTCGCGGTGAGTTCCTGGAGGCTGGTCTTCCAGTCCAGGCCGGCGCCCAGACCCGCGGACTTCTCGATGAGCGGGTCGAAGAGCCGGTGTACCAGCTCTGCGGCCGCGTCGAGGCCCTGATCGAGGTAGACCGCGCCGATCACCGCTTCAAGGGTGTCGGCGAGGATGGAGGCCTTGTCCCGGCCTCCCGTGCCCTCTTCGCCCCGGCCGAGGCGGATGAAGGCACCGAGGTCGAGGCCGCGCCCCACCTCGGCGAGCGCGCGCGAGTTGACCACCGCGGCCCGCAGTTTGGCCAGCTGGCCTTCCGGCAGGTCGGGGTGGGTGCGGTACAGCGTGTCCGTGACCACCAGGCCGAGCACCGAATCCCCGAGGAATTCCAGCCGCTCGTTGGTGGGCAGACCGCCGTTCTCGTACGCGTACGAGCGGTGCGTCAGCGCACGCACCAGAAGGGCGGACTCGAGCTTGTACCCGAGCCGCCCTTCCAGAAGCGTGAGAGACGAGGCCGTGTCCGCCGGAGTCGGGTCATCCCCGCAGGTGCGGGAAGTCGATGTGGCGTCTGACATAGAGCCTGTCACCAGCCGCTCAGACCTCGAGGACCTGGCGCTTGTTGTAGGTGCCGCAAGCGGGGCACGCGATGTGCTGCTGCTTCGGCTCGTGGCAGCGCTCGCACGCCACCAGGGTGGGGACCGCAGCCTTCCACTGCGACCGGCGGTGGCGCGTGTTGCTGCGCGACATCTTCCGCTTCGGAACAGCCACGGCTACTTCTCCTGCTTCTCGTCGACGCCCGCTTCGGCGCCGCCCATGTTGTCCTTCTCGCCGTCCTTGACGGTCCCGGCGAGTCCCTGCAGTGCCGCCCAACGGATGTCGACGGCGTCGTGGTGGTGGTCCGGGTCGTCCGCCAGCCGCACTCCGCAATCGGAGCACAGGCCCGGGCAGTCGTCCTGGCACACCGGCTGCATGGGCAGTGCGAGCACTACCGCGTCACGCAGCACGGGTTCGAGGTCGAACAGGTCGTCCTCGAGGAAGAGGGTGTCCTCCTCGTCCTCGGCGTCGTCACCGGCGTCCTTGTCGTGAACGCGGGTGTCGGCGTCGGGGTAGGCGAACAACTCCTGGAAGTCGCTGTCGAGCTCTCGCTCCAGCGGCTCCAGACACCTTACGCACTCCCCCTTGACCGTTGCACGGACGGTGCCTGTGACAAGCACCCCGTCCATGACCGATTCCAGGCGGAGGTCGAGCTCGATCGGGGCGCCCTCGGGCACTCCGATGACCTCGTTGCCGAGGTCCCGGGGGGCCTCGGCGGAGCGGGAGAGCCGCTTGAGCGCACCGGGCCGCCGGCCCAGCTCACGTGTGTCGAACACGAGAGGGGAACGGTGGTCGAGGCGGGCGTTGATGGCTTCCTGCTTTCTACGGGGTCGTCGCGCCGCCCGTACACCGCCGGTGAGGACACCGTCGGGATTCGGGCAGCAGGGATCGCGAGAATACGCGCGACCGAAGAGCCAGGATACTGGACCGGCCCCGATAGGCCCAATCCGCACCGGACGTACCCGGCCGCACCGCGGTACCGCGCGGCGGGCCGTCCACGGGCACCGGACCGCCTACGGGCGGCGGCCCTCCTCGTACTGCCGCAGCTGATCCAGGTTGATCATGCTGGTGTCGAAGAGGCTGGTCTCGTCCAGCGCGCCGGGCTGCGCGGTGTGGGCGTGCCCGCCCTGCTGCGGCACTTGCTGCTGGGGGTAGGCGTTCGGGTCGTAGCCCTGCTGATGAGCCTGCTGGTGGGCCTGCTGCTGCCAGTCGTAGCCGTACGGGTCCTGGTGCTGCTGGGCGTACGGGTCCTGCTGGTAGCCGTAGACGTCCTGCTGCGGGTAGCCGCCCGGGTCCACGTAGTAGCCCTGCTGCGGGGCCTGGAGCGGCTGCTGGTGCGCCTGGGGCTCGGCCTGCCGGTGCCGGTCCGGCGCGGCGGGCGCCGGGGGGTCCTGGTCGGCGCCGATGCCCGCCAGCTCGGCGAGGTAGTCGGCGTCCGCCTGCGGCCGGTGCCCGGACTGCGGCTCACCCGCCGTCGCCATATGCGCCGCGAGGTCGTCGATCGCCCGGGCGCCCTGGAGCTTGTCCCGGCCCCGGCCGACCGCCTCCAGCGTCTTGGCCAGCACGGCGTGGAAGGCGCCGAACTTGGCGTCCACATAGGCGTCGGCACGCTGCCTGAGGACCTCCGGGTCGGCGCTGCGCTCGGGGACCTCGGCGTCCTCGTCCCCGCCGTGCCCCGCCTCGTCGGGCCCGGGGTCGCGGCCGAGCAGCTTCTCGCGGCCGCGGTCGACGGATCCGATGGTCTTGGTGAGGACGACCTCGAAGTTGGCGAGCTTGCTGTCGACGTAGTCGTCGGCCTCGGCGCGGATCTCCTCCGCCTCCCGGCGGGCCTCGGCGAGGATCCGGTCCGCCTCGTCCTGGGACTGACGGGCGACCTCGGTGTCGGAGATCAGCGAACCGCGCTGGGCGTGCGCGGACTCGATGATCCGCTCCGCCTCGGCCCGCGCCTCCTCGACCATCTGCTCCCGCCCGCCGAGCAGCTCCCGTGCCTGCGCGAGGGAGCCGGGCAGCGCCTCGCGGACCTCCTCCAGCAGGGCGAGCAGCTCGGTGCGGTTGATCACGCACGAGGCCGACATGGGCATGGACCGGGCGCCGGCGACGGTCGCGACGATGTCGTCGAGCTTCTTCTGCACGTCCACCTTGGACTCGCCACTCTCTGGGTGTTGGAACGACGGAACGGGACGACTGTACGTCCACGGACCCTCCGTCCGACACCAACTGACGTGGCGTCAGGCGAGGTCCGTGGAGCCGGTGTGCCGGGCGTGCGGTCAGCCCTTCTCGCGCAGGCGCGCGGTGAGGGCTTCGAGGACGCACGGCGGGACCAGGTGGGAGACGTCTCCGCCCCAGGCGGCGACCTCCTTCACCAGGCTGGAGGAGAGGAAGCTGTAGGTGGGGTTGGTGGGGACGAAGAGGGTCTCCACGCCGGAGAGGCCGTTGTTCATCTGGGCCATCTGCAACTCATAGTCGAAGTCGCTGACGGCCCGCAGGCCCTTGACGATCGCGGGGATGTCGCGCTCCTTGCAGAAATCCACCAGCAACCCGTGGAAGGACTCGACCTCGACATTGCCGTACCCGGCGGTGGCGCGGCGGATCAGGTCCATGCGCTCCTCGACCGTGAACAGGCCCTTCTTGGACTGGTTGATCATCACGGCCACATGGACGACGTCGTACAGCTTGGAGGCACGGGCGATGATGTCCAGGTGCCCGTTGGTGACGGGGTCGAACGACCCCGGGCAGACGGCGCGGCGCAACTTCGGTTCCTCGCTCTCCGGTCCGGTCATGACACGCTTGCTGACGTCGTTTCGGCGGACGTCGAAGCGGCGCGACCGTACCAAAGCGTCCCCTCGCCGTAGCGACGGGCCTTGATCGCTTCAAAAGCGTCCGGCCAGGGGAACGCGCCGCCTCGAGTGCTCCGCTCCACGGTGACGAGTGCCTGCTCGGCCAGCCACCCCTGGGCACGGAGTGTGATCAGGATCTCGCACAGGTCCTGGTCGGTCACCGCGTACGGCGGGTCCAGGAAGACGATGTCGTACGGTCCGCCCGCGGCCGGTGCGGCGGCGATCTGCTCGGCCTTGCCGGGCCGTACCTCGACGCCGGGCAGGCCGACCGTGCGGACGTTGTCCCGGATGGTGCGCACCGCGCGGGCGTCGGCCTCGACCAGCAGCACATGCCCGGCGCCACGGGAGAGGGCCTCCAGACCGACCGCGCCGGAACCGCCGTAGAGGTCGAGCACCCGGGCGCCGGCCAGCGGCCCGTCGAGCGACTCCCAGGTGGAGAACATGCCCTCGCGGGCCCGGTCGGAGGTCGGGCGGGTGCCGTTTCCCGGCGGTACGGCGAGGCGGCGGCCGCCGGCCGTACCGGCGATCACGCGGGTCATGGGCCCGTCCTTACGTGGTGCGTGGTCGGTGGGTGGAGCGCTGACGGGGGCCGGCCGGCCTCCGCTCCTCCACGATATTCCGTCGCCCGTCGCCCCGGTGCGTCAGCCCTTCTCCGGATACCTACGGCTCCCGTGTCAGCCCCTCTCCGGATACCTACCGCTCCCGTGTCAGCCCTTGTCCAGATACTGCTCCCGTTCCTCGTCCAGCAGGGCGGACAGGGCGGTCCGCAGCTCCGGGCAGCCGGTCAGCTCGGGGTCGTCGCCGACCAGCGCCGTGGCCTCCTCGCGGGCGGCGGCGATGATCTCCTCGTCGTCGATGACCGTGAGCATCCGCAGCGAGGAGCGGACGCCGGACTGCGCCTGACCCAGTACATCGCCCTCACGCCGCTGTTCCAGGTCGACGCGGGAGAGCTCGAAGCCGTCGAGGGTGCCGGCCACCGCGGCGAGCCGGGCGCGGGCCGGGCTGCCCTCGGGCATCTCGCTGACCAGCAGGCACAGGCCGGGCGCGGCACCCCGGCCGACCCGGCCGCGGAGCTGGTGCAGCTGGGAGACGCCGAAGCGGTCGGCATCCATGATCACCATCACCGTGGCGTTGGGGACGTTCACCCCGACCTCGATGACCGTCGTCGCGACCAGGACGTCCAGCGCGCCGGCGGCGAACCGGCGCATCACGTCGTCCTTGTCGTCCGGCGCCATCCGGCCGTGCAGCACCGCCACCCGCAGGCCGGCCAGCGGTCCCTCGGCGAGCTGTCCGGCGATGTCGAGGACCGCGAGCGGCGGACGCTTCTCGGCCTCGTCCTCCGGTGAACTCGCCTTCGCCGCAGCCCCCTTGGCGCCGGCCGCGCCCTTCTTCGCCCCCTTGGGCGCGTCCTCCTCGTCGTCGCCGATCCGCGGGCACACCACATAGACCTGGTGCCCGGCTGCCACCTCTTCACGGATCCGCTCCCAGGCACGGGCGAGGAAGTGCGGTTTGTCCTTGGCGGGCACCACATGGCTGGCGATCGGGGAGCGCCCGGCCGGGAGCTGGTCGAGGACCGAGGTCTCCAGATCGCCGAAGACGGTCATGGCGACCGTGCGCGGGATGGGCGTCGCGGTCATCACCAGGAGGTGCGGCGTCTGCTTCTCCCGCTGGGTGTGCCCCTTGCCGCGCAGCGCGTCCCGCTGCTCCACACCGAAGCGGTGCTGTTCGTCGACGACGACCAGCCCCAGGTCGTGGAACTGCACCTTCTCCTCGATCAGCGCATGGGTGCCGACGACGATCCCGGCCTCGCCGGTGACCAGATCGAGCAGCGCCTGGCGACGGGCCGCGGCCCCCATGGACCCCGTGAGCAGCACCACTTTGGTCCCCTGCTCGGCCCCGCCCAGCATCCCTCCCTCCGCCAGCTCCCCCATCATCTCGGTGATCGAGCGGTGGTGCTGCTGGGCGAGCACCTCGGTGGGCGCCAGCATCACGGCCTGGCCTCCGCTGTCGACCACGCCGAGCATGGCGCGCAGCGCGACCATGGTGTTGTGGGTGACCGTGAAGTGGTCGGTCACATAGGCGCGTTCGGGGTGCGCCACGCTGATGCACTGGACGGGCTTGCGGCCGACGTACTCGATGGCCTCGATGGCGCGCCGGAAGCCGCCGGTGCCGAGGGCCCCTTCGTCCGGCAGCGCCACGGAGACGTCGTAACCGTATGCGCCGTCCCGTAGGGGGCTCAGCTGCGCCCGGCCGCCCAGGGAGCGCACCAGCCAGGCGAGGTCGGCGGCCAGCGGTGCGGGCACCGCGCGGAACTCCGCGCCGTCCGCCGCCCCCTCTCCCCCGGCGTCCATCAGGCCCCGCACCACGGCCAGCCGGTCCTTGAGGGGCGCGTTGCGGTAGGCGTCCGGGACGCGGCCCCGCCGCTCGGCCGGCAACCGGCCCAGCTCGTTCGCCAGCGACCGGCCCACCTCGTACGGATCGAGCGGCCGGTCCTCGCCCCCGTCGAGGTCGACCGGTACGGCCGGTGCGATGGACCACTTGGGCCGGCCGTCGGCGGTGCGTGGATCGGCGCGCAGCTCACGGGTCGTCAGCACCCGTTCCGCCGCGACGCCGTCCCCGACGATCCACAGGTGCTCGTCATCGCACTCGACGGCGCTGCCGTCCGACAGCACCAGCCGCCACACCTCCCGCTCCCCCTGCGGGAAGACGCCGTCCACCACGGCGAGCTCGCCGCTCGGTACCACCACTTCCGTGCCGACGGTCATCTCCCCCATGGGACGGAAGCCGCGCGGGGTGAGCACCAGGGCGTCCAGCGGCTGCGCCTTGCCGGAGCCCACCTCGCCCTGGAGGAGGCGGTGCATCGGGTGTGCGGTCGCCAGGTCGTCGAAGATCTCCCGGCTGACCTTCTGCTGGCCGTCGGTGAGCGTGAAGGGGAGCTTGGCGTCGAACGCGTCGAGGATGCCGCCCTTCACCGCTTTCCGTGCGACGGCCGGGAGTTGGGTGTCGGCGAGGCGGCGGCGGGCGAGCGCGGCCTGCATCACGAACGCCTCGTCCCACTTGAGCCGGGCGCGGGCACCGGCGACATCGGCCTTGTTCGCCGGCCGGTGGATCTTGAGCAGCGCCTCGGTGAGCGGGAGCAGCCCACGGCTCTCGCGCAGCGCCGGCGGCAGCGGATCGACGGCGTCCTGCGCGCTGGGCAGCACCGCGTCCACCGCCTTGGCGATCTTCCAGGACGCCATCTGCTGGCAGGCCGGGTAGATCGGCATCAGCTGATGGGCGAAGGCGTCCACGGCCTCGCTGTCGGCGGTGCCGTCGAGGAGCTGGTACTCGGGGTGGGCGAGCTGGAGCTTGCGGTTGAAGACCGACACCTTGCCGGCGAACATCGCGCGGCGCCCCGGGAGCAGCTCCTTCTGCGGCTTGTGGATGCCCTTGCCGAAGAAGACCAGCTGGAGGCGGCCGCTGCCGTCGGTCAGCGTCACCTCGAGGCGCTGCCCCCGGCCGGCGTTGAAGGTCAGCGCCCGGGAATCGGCGACCTGCGCGACGACGGTGACGTGTTCGTCCAGCGGGAGGTCGGCGAGGCGGGTCAGCTCACCGCGCTCGGCGTAGCGCCGCGGGTAGTGGTGCAACAGGTCACCGACCGTGTGCAGGCCGAGGTGTTCGGCCAGCACCTTCGCGGTGGTGCCGCCGAGGATTTTCTTCAGAGGTTCGTCGAGCGCTGCCACGCGTCTATTGCACACCACGCCTGTGACAATCGCGCCGATCCCGGCCGCGGGCGCCGCTGCCCGGTGCCGTTCGGTGTCACCGTCGATGCCGTTCGGCGGCGCCGCCGGTGCCGTTCCGGTGCCGCTGCTCCACGCCGATGAGCGGTGGCTACTCCACGCCGATGAGCAGCGGCGCGGCGTACTGACCGCCGTCGTAGACGACCGTGTCGACGGCCAGGTGCCGTTCGCGGACGTGCCGTTCCAGCCGCTCGCCCAGGGAGTCGGGGGCCTCCGCGCCGAGGACCAGGGTCACCATCTCGCCGCCCGCGGAGAGCATCCGGTCGAGGACGGTCGCCGCGGTGCGCACGAGATCCGGGCCGATCACCGCGACATCGCCGTCGATCAGACCGAGGACGTCACCGGCCTGGCAGACCCCGGCCATCGTCCAGGACTGCCGCTCGGCCACGGCCAGCTCGGCGTAGCGGGTGGCGCCCGCCGCCGAGGTCATCGCGACCACGTCCTCGTCGAAGCTGCGGCCCGGCTCGTGCACGGCCAGCGCCGCGATGCCCTGGACCGCGGACCGGGTGGGGATCAGGGCGACCCGTACACCCTCGGTACGGGCCTGTTCGGCGGCGGCTGCCGCGGTATGCCGCAGCTCGGGGTCGTTGGGCAACAGCATCACCTCACGGGCGCGCGCCTGCCGGACCGCCTGCACCAGCTCACCGCTGGCGGGCGGCTCCCCGGGGCGTACGGACACGACGGTGGCGCCCGCTTCGGCGCACAGTCCGGCGAGCCCGGGCCCCGGGACCACCGCGACCACGGCCCGGTCCGCCAGCGCCGGCTCCTTGACCCGGCCCGCGCCGCCGAAGTGGGTGATGCCGATCCGGTACGGGCGGCCCGCCTCGATACCGGCCTCCACGGCGGCGCCCGCGTCGTCGACATGGACGTGGACGTTCCACAGGCCGTCCCCGCCCACCACCACCAGGGAGTCGCCGAGCGCGTCGAGCCGGGCCCGCAGTTTCGCCACGGCGGCGTCCTCGGCCTCCAGCAGGTAGATCACCTCGAAGGCGGGCCCGTCCGGGTCCCCGCAGCCGTCCGCGGCCACCCGGGCGGCGGCCTCGCAGCCGGCCGCCACCGGGAGCGGGGCATCGACCCGTACGGCGACCGGGGTCACCGGGACCTCCCCGGACAGCGCGTCGGCGAGCGCGCCCAGCAGGGCGACGAGGCCGCAGCCGCCGGCGTCCACCACGCCCGCCCGGCCGAGGACCGCGAGCTGCCCGGGGGTCGCCCGCAGGGCGCTGCGGGCGCCTTCGTGGGCGGCCCGGGCGACCTCGGCGGCATCGGCGGCACCGGCGGGGCCCCCGGCCCCGCGGCGGGCCCGCTCGGCGGCGTCGGCGGCCGCGGTGGCCACCGTGAGGACGGTCCCCTCCACCGGGTGCGCGACCGCCTCGTACGTCGCGGAAGCGGCCCGGCGCAGCGCCCGCCGCAGCGCGTCGGCCGAGCCGTCACCCACGCCGTCACCAACGCTGTCACCGGCGCCGTCGGCGGTGCTCTCCGCGCTCTCCGCGGCCGCCAGTACCTCGGTCATCCCGCGCAGCAGCTGGGCCACGATCGTGCCGGAGTTGCCGCGCGCCCCCACCAGGGCACCGTGCGCCATGGCATGGAGGGCATCCGCGAGGCGGGGCACGGTGCCGGCGGAGGCGTGCCCGTCGAAGGCGGCCTCGACCGCGCGGGCGGCCGACTCCAGCGTCAGATAGAGGTTGGTCCCGGTGTCCCCGTCCGCCACCGGGTAGACGTTGATCGCGTCGATCCGCTCGCGTTCCCGGCCGAGCGCCTCCAGGGCCAGCCCGCACCAGGAGCGGACGGCGGCGGCGTCGAGCGGGTACGGCACATCATCCTCCTGGGGTCGCGGGACGCACCGCACAGTAGCCGCGCTGCGACAGGGAGGCCGGAGCGGGGGTCCTGGGTGCGTGATAGTTTCGTTCTGCGGGAGCGGTCGTTGTATGCTGCTCCGGTTGCCCGATGAGAATCGGGCCATTTCCTCTCCCGGCGAAGCCGGTCGGGTAATGCACTCGGCTCGTCGGGTTTTCACCGTAAGTGCATCTGAAGTCTTTGGAGTGACCCGTGGCTGCCAACTGCGACGTCTGCGGCAAGGGGCCGGGCTTCGGCAAGAGTGTCTCGCACTCGCACCGCCGTACCAACCGTCGTTGGAACCCCAACATCCAGACGGTGCGTGCAGTGGTCGGGCGCACGCCGAAGAAGCTGAACGCCTGCACCTCGTGCATCAAGGCCGGCAAGGTCTCGCGCTGACGCCTTAGCCGTAGCGCAGCCCGCCCGGTTGCTTGTGAAGCCGGTCCACCCTCGGGTGGGCCGGCTTCTGCCGTTGCCTCCGGGCCCGGCTTCCGGGCGTCCGGGCTCGGCCTTCCCCGGCTTCCGGGAGCGCGCCCGCCGTATCAGCGCCCGGTACGCAGCCGCCAGCCGTGGTCGACGGGGCCGATGCCCGCGCCCAGCCGGAAGCCGGCCGCGATGGCGCCGGTGACGTAGTCCTTGGCCGCCGCGACGGCCCGGGGCACGGTGTCCCCCTTGGCGAGCCGGGCCGCGATCGCGCTGGCGAGGGTGCAGCCGGTGCCGTGGGTGTGCCGGTTGTCGTGCCGGGTGGCACGTAGCCAGTGCTCCTCGGTGCCGTCGGTGAGCAGATCGACGGCGTCGACCGCGCCGTCCGCGGCGCCGCCGTCCCCGTCCGTCAGATGGCCGCCCTTGATGAGCGCCCAGCGCGGCCCGAAGTCCAGCAGGGCGGCGGCGGCCCCGCGCATGTCCGCCTCCTCCCGGACGCGTACGCCGGTGAGCTGGGCGACCTCGTCCAGGTTGGGGGTCGCGACGGTGGCCGTCGGCAGCAGCTTGGTGCGCACCGTGTCCAGTGCGGTGGCGGCGAGCAGCGGATCGCCGTGCTTGGAGACCCCCACGGGGTCGATGACGACGGGGACGGCCCGTTCCACCAGTTCCGCGAGGAGCTCCGCGACGGTCCCGGCGAGCTCGGCCGAGGAGAGCATCCCGGTCTTGACCGCCTGGACGCCGATGTCGTCGACGACGCTGCGGAACTGGGCCCGTACGGCCTCGGCGGGCAGCTCCCACGCCCCCTGCACGCCCAGCGAGTTCTGGGCGGTGACCGCGGTCAGCACACTCATCCCGTGCGTGCCGAGCGCCAGCATCGTCTTCAGGTCGGCCTGAACACCGGCGCCGCCGCCGGAGTCGGAGCCGGCGACGGTCAGCACGCGGGGCGGTGTCTGCATGCCGCCGAATCTACTCCGTAGCCCCTCGGCGTCCCATCGGCGTCCGCCGGGCGGCTACTCGGCGTCCCCGGTGTCCCCGAAGTGGTCCCAGCCGGCCTTCAGCCAGGGGGCGCCGTCCACCGTCACCTGCGGCAGCGCGGACGGGTGGAGCACCTCGCCGATGACCTTCCACCGGGCGGGCAGCTTCACATCCGGCGGGAAGGTGGCCACGATCGCGTGGTCCTCACCGCCGTTGAGCACCCACTGCATCGGGTCCACGCCGACCGCCGTGCCGATGTCGGACATCTGCGTGGGAATGTCGATCGCGGCGGACCGCAGATCGATCCGGACCTTGCTGGCGTCGGCGATGTGCCCGAGGTCGGCGACGAGGCCGTCGCTGACGTCGGTCATCGCGGTGGCGCCGAGGCCGGCGGCCGCCGGGCCCGCGTGGTACGGCGGCTCGGGGCGGCGGTGCGCCTCCACGAAGGCGCGCGGCGAGCGGAAGCCGCGGGAGAGCACCGCGTGTCCGGCGGCGGACCAGCCGAGCCAGCCGGTCACCGCGACCACGTCGCCGGGCTGGGCACCGGCCCGGGTCACCGGCTCCTGGTTGCGCAGATCGCCGAGCGCGGTGATCGCGACGGTGATGGTGTCGCCGCGTACGACATCCCCGCCGACGACCGCGGCGCCGGCCACCTGGCACTCGTCGCGCAGCCCGTCCATCAGCTCGGTCGGCCAGGTCGCGGGCAGCTCCGCTGGGACGACCAGGCCCAGCAGGATGGCGGTGGGCACCGCGCCCATCGCCGCGATGTCGGCGAGGTTCTGCGCGGCGGCCTTGCGGCCGACGTCGTAGGCGGTGGACCAGTCGCGCCGGAAGTGCCGGCCCTCCAGGAGGATGTCGGTGCTGGCGACCACCCTGCGGTCCGGCGCGGTGACCACCGCGGCGTCGTCCCCCGGCCCGATGCGTACGGCCGGAGTGGAGGTGAGCCGGGAGGTGAGCTCCCTGATCAGCCCGAACTCCCCCAGCTCGCCCACGGTGCCCTTCATGCTGTTGCCCTTCCCATGTGTACGGACGGTCCGTACGTGGCTGACGACTGCGCCGCACTTGCCGAGTTCACCGCGCGGGTCTCCCCGCTCCGCACGGTGACGCGGTACCGTGGCGTCCCTTCTTCCCCCATGATCCTCGTAGCCGCCCTGGAGGTCCCGTGGTACAGGCCTATATCCTGATCCAGACCGAGGTCGGCAAGGCCTCGGCGGTGGCGGAGGTGATCTCGAAGATCCACGGCGTGCTGCAGGCCGAGGATGTCACCGGTCCCTACGACGTCATCGTGCGCGCACAGGCCGACACCGTCGATGAGCTGGGCCGCATGGTGGTCGCCAAGGTCCAGCAGGTGGAGGGGATCACCCGCACCCTTACCTGCCCGGTGGTTCATCTGTAGCTCCCCCGTATGCTCGGCCGGGTGACCTCCGCACGCCGCCGGTACCTGACCCCGCCCCTGCTGACCGTGGCGTTCGCCGCGGCCGGCTGTGCCGCGTCCGGGGACGTGGCGGCGCCCGCCCCGACGGGCGAGACGGCACGGTACTGCCGGGCGCTCCACCAGGAATTGCCGCGGACCGTGGACGGGCTGACGCGGGGTACTCCCGAGCCCGTCTCCGACTTCACTGCCATGTGGGGCGATCCTGCCGTGAAACTGCGCTGCGGGGTGCCGAAGCCCGACGTCCTGAGGCACGGGAGTGAACATTACAACCCGAATCCCGACGCGGCGGAAGTCAACGGCGTCGGGTGGCTCTTCGAGAAGCGGGACGACGGCTATCGCTTCACGACCGTGCTGCGCAAGGCCCATGTCGAAGTGACGGTCCCCGGGGAGTACGCCCCCGAGGTCGATGTGCTCACCGACCTCGCGGACGCCGTACGGAAGACCGTGCCGAAGGGCGTCTAGCGCCCGGCAGTGCCCCGGCGGGCAACGCGCCTGGACGCGGCGGCCCGTGGAGTGCGCTAGCGCAGCCCCGTGGAGCGCCGCAGCGCGGCCTGGAGGAGCCGGTCGATGAGCTCCGGGTAGCTCACTCCGCTCTCCTGCCACATCCGCGGGTACATCGAGATGGGCGTGAATCCGGGGAGCGTGTTGATCTCGTTGATCACGAACTCCCCGTCGTCCTGGAGGAAGAAGTCCGCGCGCACCAGGCCCTCGCAGGACGCCGCCTCGAACGCCGCGACGGCCAGCTCCCGCACCTCGGCGGTCTGCGCGTCGGTCAGCGGCGCCGGCACGATCCCGCTGGCCGAGTCGATGTACTTGGCCTCGAAGTCGTAGAAGTCGTGCGCGGTGACCGGCGGGATCTCGGCCGGCACACTGGCCCGCGGGCCGTCCTCGAACTCCAGCACCCCGCACTCGATCTCGCGCCCGCTCAGCAGCGACTCCACGATGATCTTGGGGTCGTGCGCGCGGGCCTCCTCGATCGCCTCGTCCAGACCGCCCAGGTCGTCGACCTTGCTGATGCCCATGGACGAACCGGCCCGGGCGGGCTTCACGAAGAGCGGCCAGCCGTGCTCGCCGGCGAAGTCCACGATCTTCTTATGGGCCGCCGCGGGGTCCTTGTCCCACTCCCGGGGGCGGATGACCTCGTACGGGCCGACCGGCAGCCCGAAGGAGGTGAACACCCGCTTCATGTAGTCCTTGTCCTGGCCGACGGCCGAGGCGAGGACGCCCGAGCCGACGTAGGGCACGCCGGAAAGCTCCAGCAGGCCCTGCAGGGTGCCGTCCTCGCCGTAGGGGCCGTGCAGGACGGGGAAGACGACGTCGACCTCACCGAGCGCCTTGGGGACCGCACCGGGTTCGCTGTAGACGACCTCGCGGCTGGTGGGGTCGACGGGGAGCACCACGCCGCCGTCCACGGACTCGGCGAGCTCGGCCACGCTGGGCAGCTTCCGGTCCGCGATGGCCATCCGGGCGGGGTCGTCGGCGGTCAGCACCCAGCGGCCGTCGGTGGTGATGCCGATGGGCAGCACGTCGTACTTCTCGCGGTCGATGGCGCGCAGTACGGCTCCGGCGGTGACCACGGAGATGGCGTGCTCGGAGCTGCGCCCGCCGAACACGACGGCGACGCGGGGCTTGTGGGAGGGGGTCTGGCTGCTCATATCGGGTTGAGGGTACCTGCTGGTAGTGGGTGCGTCGGTGCCGCGGCGGCCGTCGGCGGCGTGGCGCCGCCCAGGCCCTCGTCCGGGCCGGCGTCCGGGCGGCGTCCGGTGGCGGTCAGTGCCGTTCGGACTTCGCGCTGCGCGCCATCAGCTCCTTGAGGGCGACCATCGGCGGCTTGCCGTCGTGGACGATGCTCACGACCGTCTCGGTGAGCGGCATGTCGACGCCGTACCGGCGGGCCAGATCCAGCACGGATTCGCAGGACTTGACGCCCTCGGCGGTCTGCTTGGTGACCGCGATGGTCTCCTGCAGGGTCATACCGCGGCCGAGGTTGGTGCCGAAGGTGTTGTTGCGGGACAGCGGCGAGGAGCAGGTGGCGACGAGGTCGCCCATACCGGCCAGGCCGGCGAAGGTGTGCGCGTCGGCGCCCATGGCGAGGCCGAGCCGGGTGGTCTCGGCGAGACCGCGGGTGATCAGGGACGCCTTGGCGTTGTCGCCCAGGCCCATGCCGGTGGCGATGCCGACGGCGAGCGCGATGACGTTCTTGACCGCGCCGCCCAGTTCGCAGCCCACCACGTCGGTGTTGGTGTACGGGCGGAAGTACGCGGTGTGGCAGGCGGTCTGCAGCCGGCGGGCGACCTCCTCGTCGGTGCAGGCGATGACCGCGGCGGCGGGCTGCCGCGCGGCGACCTCCTTGGCGAGGTTGGGGCCGGTCAGCACCGCGACGCGCTCCGCGGGCACCTTGGCGACCTCCTCGATGACCTCGCTCATGCGCTTGGCCGTGCCGAGTTCCACGCCCTTCATCAGGGAGACCAGGACGGTGTCGGCGGGCAGCAGGGGCGCCCATTCGGCGAGGTTGGCGCGCAGCGTCTGGGAGGGGACGGCCAGGACCGTGAACTCCGCGTCCCGGGCGGCCTCCGCGGGGTCGGTGGTGGCGCGTACCGACGCCGGGAGCTGGACCCCGGGCAGGTAGTCGGGGTTGGTCCGGCCCATGTTGATGGCGTCGACGAGGGCCGCACGGCGCCCCCACAGGGTCACCTCGCATCCCGCGTCGGCGAGCACCATCGCGAATGCGGTGCCCCAGGACCCCGTGCCGTAGACGGCGCAGCGCGTCACTTGCCTTCATCCTCCTGTGCCTGCTGGGTGCTTCGGACCTGCTGCGGGGCGACGGCGCCGTCGGTGGCGGCGGCCGGACCGTCGGCGGCCGGACCGGCGGCCCGGGCGGCCTTGGCCGCGGCCCGGGCGGCACGGCGCTCCTGGGCGACCGCCTTGCGCCAGTCGTACGGTTCGGCCGGCGCGGGCTCGTCGCGGAGCTGGGCGAGCTGCTCGGTGATGGCGCGCATGATGACTTCGGTGACCGCGCGCAGCACGTCGGCGGTCGGCTCCTGGTCGTAGTACGCGCTGAGATCGACCGGCGGCCCGGCCTTGACCCGCAGCGTCTTGCGGGGGAAGAGCCGGAGCTTCTTCTCCTTGGCGTACGGCGGCATCGCGTCGTTGGCGCCCCACTGCGCGACCGGGATGACCGGCGCCTTGGTCAGCAACGCGACCCGTGCGGCACCGGTCTTGCCCTGCATGGGCCACAGCTCGGGGTCGCGGGTGAGGGTGCCCTCGGGGTAGAAGGCGACGCATTCGCCCTTGTGGATGGCGTCGACGGCGGCCCGGAACGCGTTCGCGGCGTCGGTCGTTTCCCGGTAGACGGGGATCTGTCCGGTGCCGCGCATCACCATCCCGACAAAGCCGCTCTTGAAGAGCCCGGCCTTGGCGAGGAATCGGGGGACCCGCCCGGTGTTGTACTGATAGTGCGCATAGGACAGCGGGTCGAGATACGAGTTGTGGTTGACGGCGGTGATAAATCCGCCGTCGGCCGGAATGTGCTCCATTCCCTGCCAGTCCCGCTTGAACAGAACCAGGAGCGGCGGTTTGCAGAGGACCGCGGCGAAGCGGTACCAGAAGCCGATTCTGCGGCGGGACACTGGGACACCCTCCTTGTAGGGGCTGCGAAGCTGCTGCGGGCCGGCAGCCGCACAAGTGTCGCCCCAGGTACCCGCTATGTCGAGGACACCGTAACCCCGGCGCTCCCGGGGAGCGGCGGCGGCAGGTGAGAATGGCGCCGATACGACGAAAAGGGGGCGGGTGTGGGCTGGACCCTGGTGGTGCCGCTGAAACCGCTGGTACGGGCCAAGAGCAGGCTCTCGGCGGCCACCGGTGAGGAGTTCCGGCCGCGGCTGGCCCTGGCCTTCGCCCTGGATACCGTGACAGCTGCGCTGGCCTGCGCGGACGTGCGGGATGTGGTGGTTGTCACGGACGACCGGCCGGCCGGCGGGCGTCTGGCGGCGCTGGGCGCGCGGATCGTCCCCGACACACCGGCCCGGGGGCTGAACGCGGCACTGGCCCATGGCGCGGAAACGGTCCGGGCGCGCCGCCCGGGCGCCGCGGTCGCCGCGCTGAACGCCGACCTTCCCGCGCTCCGTCCGGCCGAGCTGGCCCGGGCCCTCCATTCCGCGGCGCTATTTCCCCGTGCATTTCTCGCCGATGCGGCGGATATCGGGACAACACTTCTGACCGCGACTTCCGGCACGGAATTGGCACCGGCATTCGGCGGGCCTTCGCGGGCCCGCCATCTGGCATCGGGCGCGCGGGAGATCACCGCGCCGGACGTGCCCTCGGTACGCCGTGACGTGGACACCGGCGAGGATCTGCGGGCCGCGCTGGCGCTGGGGGTGGGACCGCATACCGCCCTGGCGGCACCGGCCCTCCCGCCGCAGGTCAGAGCATCCGGAGTCAGAGCGTCCGGAGTCAGGGCATCCGGAGTCAGAGCGTCTGGAGTGTGATCAATTCGATATGCCGGGCGTCGTCCTGCCCGGTCACCTCGATGCGCACCCGCTGGCCGGGCCGCAGCAGGAGGAGCCCGCCGGCGTCGAAGGCCGCCGCGTCGAAGGGCAGCGGGGTGCCGTCGTCCAGCAGCACGCTGCCGGAGCGGGTCTCGGGGTCGTACGTGTACGCGGTGGCCTGCATGGCAGAGAGCCTAGACCCTGCAAGGGAGAGCGCCTGGCCCCTGCAAGGGAGGGAGCCTGGACGAGGACGTCCGGGGCTCCGGGGCCTGCCGGACGCACCGCGGGCCGGGCTCCCCGGAGGGAGACCGGCCCGACGCATGGCGTCGCCGCTGCTGGATTACCGCTTGCGGGCGGTCGTCTTCTTCGCGGTGGTCTTGCGCGCGGTGGCCTTCTTGGCGGGGGCCTTCTTCGCCGTCGCCTTCTTCGCGGGCGCGGTCTTCTTCGCCGTCGCCTTCTTCGCGGGGGCGGCCTTCTTGGCGGTGACCTTCTTCGCCGCGGCGGCCTTCTTGGCGGGCGCCGCCTTCTTCGCCGCCGCCTTCTTGGCGGTGGTCTTCTTCGCGGTGACCTTCTTGGCGGTCACCTTCTTCGCCGCGGCGGCCTTCTTCGCGGGTGCCGCCTTCTTCGCCGCCGCCTTCTTCGCCGCGGCCTTCTTGGCGGCGGCCTTCTTCACGGTGGCCTTGCCGCCGGTCAGGCTGCCCTTCGGGGCCTTCTTCACGGCGACCTCGCCGCCCTTGGGGAGCTTCTTCGAGCCGCTCACCAGGTCCTTGAAGCCCTGGCCGGCGCGGAAGCGCGGCACCGAGGTCTTCTTGACCCGCACCCGCTCACCCGTCTGCGGGTTCCGGGCGTAGCGGGCCGGGCGGTCGACTTTCTCGAACGAGCCGAATCCGGTGACCGAAACGCGGTCGCCGGCGACAACTGCACGGACGATTGCGTCCAGTACGGCGTCCACCGCGTCCGCTGCGTTCTGGCGGCCGCCGACCTTGTCGGCAATGGCTTCTACGAGCTGCGCCTTGTTCACGTCTTCCCCTTCGGAGACATTGCTGGAACGAAAGTTTCCAAGCTTTTTCGCACGTTAGGCAGATATATACCGCAAATCAAACACGAAACGGGCTAATCACCCTTGTGCCGCAACGGACTCGACCTTCACGGAGTTCCGTCGGCGTGCACATCTTCGGGGTATCGACCTTCGTCGAGGTCTTCCATGAAGCCCTCCAGACGCCTTGCCGCGTCTGCAAGATCGTGTTTAGCCGCGGCCGTGATGACGAGCAGCTTCCGGGTCAGCGCCATCCGTACGCCCTCCGGGACTTGCAGTGTCCGCACTCTTGCGTGTGCGGCCTTGAGTCGGTCGGCGACGAAACCGTAGAGCTCGAGTTGGTCGTCGCGTTCCATGCGCTAATTGTGCCATCTGCGGCGAGTTGTCGCTTCACGGGGCCTCAACCAGCGCCCCCAGACACGGATGCGCCCCCTGCCAACTGCACAGGGGGCGCATCGTACGCAATAAGGCTTTGAGCCATAAAACCCGAGGTCAGACCTCGATGGTACGCGGTTTGAACGAAGGCCTGTTCGCCTCGTACGCGGCGATGGCCGACTCCTCCCGAAGGGTGAGGCTGATGTCGTCCAGTCCCTCCATCAGGCGCCAACGGGCGTTCTCGTCCAGTTCGAAGTCCGCGGCCACCTCCGTTCCGTCGGGTCCCTCGGCCCGGACCCGCCGGCCGACCAGGTCGACGGTCACCTCTGCGGTGGGGTCGGCCTCCACCAGCTTCTGCAGCCGGTCCACGGTCTCCTGCGGCAGGACCACCGTCAGCAACCCGTTCTTGAGGGAGTTGCCGCGGAAGATGTCCGCGAACCGCGAGGAGATGACGGCCTGGAAGCCGTAGTTCTGCAGCGCCCAGACGGCGTGCTCACGCGAGGAGCCGGTACCGAAGTCGGGCCCGGCGACCAGCACCGTGGCGCCCTGGTACCGCTCCTGGTTGAGCACGAACTCCGGGTCCTTGCGCCAGGCCTCGAACAGCCCGTCCTCGAAACCGTCCCGGGTGACCTTCTTCAGCCAGTGCGCCGGGATGATCTGGTCGGTGTCGACGTTGCTGCGGCGCAGTGGAACGGCCCGGCCGGTGTGGGTGGTGAAAGCTTCCATGTTTCAGACTCCCGCGGGCGTGGTGACGTCGGACTGGCCGGCCGTTGCGGCCAGGTCGGCGGGTGAGGCCAGATGGCCGAGAACCGCCGTTGCGGCGGCGACCTGCGGCGAGACCAGGTGGGTGCGACCGCCCTTGCCCTGGCGGCCCTCGAAGTTGCGGTTGGAGGTGGACGCGGAGCGCTCACCGGGCGCCAGCTGGTCAGGGTTCATGCCCAGGCACATCGAGCAGCCCGCGTGCCGCCATTCGGCACCCGCCGCGGTGAAGACCTTGTCCAGACCCTCGGCCACCGCCTGCAGCGAGACCCGCACCGAGCCGGGGACGATCAGCATCCGTACGCCGTCGGCGACCTGACGGCCCTGAAGGACCGACGCCGCCGCCCGCAGGTCCTCGATCCGGCCGTTGGTGCACGAACCTACGAAGACGGTGTCCACGGCGATCTCGCGCAGCGGCCGGCCCGCCGTCAACCCCATGTACTCCAGGGCCTTTTCGGCGGCCAGGCGCTCCGAGGCGTCCTCGTACGAAGCCGGGTCGGGGACGTGCGCCGAAAGCGGCGCGCCCTGGCCGGGGTTGGTGCCCCAGGTGACGAACGGCGACAGCGCGGCGGCGTCGATGTGCACCTCGGCGTCGAAGACCGCGTCGTCGTCGGTGCGCAGCGTCTGCCAGTAGGCGACCGCGGCGTCCCAGTCCTCGCCCCGGGGCGCGTGGTCGCGGCCGCGGAGGTAGTCGAAGGTGGTCCGGTCGGGGGCGATCATGCCGGCTCGGGCGCCCGCCTCGATGGACATGTTGCAGATGGTCATCCGGGCTTCCATCGACAGCTTCTCGATGGCCGGGCCGCGGTACTCGATGACGTAGCCCTGGCCGCCGCCGGTGCCGATCCTGGCGATGATCGCCAGGATCAGGTCCTTGGCGGTGACGCCCTCCGGCAGTTCACCGTCCACGGTGATGGCCATGGTCTTGAACGGGGCCAGCGGCAGCGTCTGGGTGGCCAGAACGTGCTCGACCTGGCTGGTGCCGATGCCGAACGCCAGGGCACCGAAAGCCCCGTGGGTGGAGGTGTGGCTGTCGCCGCAGACCACGGTGGTGCCGGGCTGGGTCAGTCCCAACTGCGGTCCCACCACATGGACAACGCCCTGCTCGACATCGCCCAGCGGGTGCAGCCGGACCCCGAACTCGGCGCAGTTCTTGCGCAGCGTCTCCAGCTGGGTGCGCGAGACCGGGTCGGCGATCGGCTTGTCGATGTCGAGGGTCGGGGTGTTGTGGTCCTCGGTGGCGATGGTGAGATCCGTACGGCGCACCCGGCGGCCGGCCTTGCGCAGCCCGTCGAACGCCTGCGGGCTGGTGACCTCGTGCAGCAGATGCAGATCGATGAAGAGCAGGTCGGGCTCGCCTTCCGCGCGCCGGACGACATGGTCGTCCCAGACCTTCTCCGCGAGTGTCCGTCCCATCGCTTTCCCTCCGGCCGGCCGCTTGCCGGCCTTGCTCGTCCATGCGCGGTCGCCTGCAGTCGTGCCCCTGCCGGGCCGTGCGCCGGGCCCCGGTCGAGAGCCCCGTCTACAGACTGACGACTTCCCCGGAAAATTGAACTTGCGTTTCATACTGTGAGACGCGAGTATCGTTGCATGGACAACTCTAGCGGTGTCGGCGTTCTCGACAAGGCGGCTCTGGTTCTGAGCGCCCTGGAGTCCGGTCCGGCCACCCTCGCCGGACTGGTCGCGGCGACCGGGCTCGCACGGCCCACGGCCCACCGGCTGGCCGTGGCCCTGGAACACCACCGGATGGTGGCGAGGGACATGCAGGGCCGGTTCATCCTGGGCCCGCGGCTCGCCGAGCTGGCCGCGGCGGCCGGCGAGGACCGCCTGCTGGCCACGGCGGGACCGGTGCTCACCCACCTGCGCGATGTGACGGGCGAAAGCGCCCAGCTCTATCGCCGCCAGGGCGATATGCGGATCTGCGTGGCGGCGGCGGAACGGCTGTCCGGACTCCGGGACACGGTCCCGGTCGGCTCCACGCTCCCCATGAAGGCCGGCTCGGCCGCCCAGATCCTGATGGCCTGGGAGGAGCCCGAGCGGCTGCACCGCGGCCTCCAGGGCGCGCGCTTCACGGCCACCGCGCTGTCCGGCGTACGGCGCCGCGGCTGGGCCCAGTCGATCGGCGAGCGGGAGCCGGGCGTGGCATCGGTCTCCGCCCCCGTACGCGGCCCCTCCAACCGCGTAGTGGCCGCCGTCTCGGTCTCCGGGCCGATCGAACGGCTGACCCGCCACCCGGGCCGGATGCACGCCCAGGCGGTCGTCGACGCGGCAGCCCGCCTCTCCGAGGGCCTGCGCCGCAACAGCTGACACGGCCCTCGGACACCGAACACGACAGCGCCCGGCCCGCACGGACCCCTCCGTACGGGCCGGGCGCCGCCATGAGCGCTCCCGCAGGCCAGCGGGCTAGGGCCCTTCTGACGGATCTCCGTGGGAGAAGGAGCGGCGTCTGGTGCGTGCTCTCGGCGTGCCGCGCGGAAGTCCGCGTAGCGGCGCTACGTGGGCTTTCGCGCGGTGCGGCGAGAGTGCGTGCCGGGCGTCGTGACGCCGCGGAGATCCGTCAGAAGGGCCCTAGGCGGCCAGCCGCTCCGCCGCCCGCTCTCCGCGCCGGCCGACCGGTACCACTCCCCGGGCCGCCCCCAGTCCGCTCGGCGGCATGTCGACATAGACGTTCTCGTACGCGCCCTCCCGCACCACGAACGTCTCGTGCCAGATCCCGACGCCGCCGCGCCCCTCCCGGGCCCGCCGGTTGAAGGCGGCCCAGGCCGGCCGGTGCGCGCCGCCCTGGTCACTGGCGTAGGCCAGCAGCTTCTCCTTGGACTCCCAGTACTGCAGGACCCCGAAGTTCCGCACCCCCGCCAGGCTCCGGTAGCCGAGCATCCCCCACTCCCGGTTCCGCCCCAGCTCCTTCATCATCGGGACCATCGCCCGGAGCGTCGGCAGCCAACTGCGCACCGCCCACCAGTTGTTGATCCGCATCCCGACGAGGAAGACCACCACCTCCCCCGCACCGTCCGCGGTCATCCGCCCCTGCACCGGCTTGCCCTTCATGACAGCCCCCTTCCTCACGTACGCACATTGGATAGCACCGCTATCCATGATTGGATAGTGTCACTCTCCAACGAAGGGTGCAAGCCGATATGCGACTGGCAGAGCTCAGCGAACGCAGCGGGGTCTCCACCGCCACGATCAAGTACTACCTGCGCGAACAGCTGCTGCCGCCGGGCCGGCGGATCACCGCCACCCGGTCCGAGTACGGGGAGGAGCACCTGCGGCGGCTCCGGCTGGTGCGCGCCCTGATCCAGATCGGCCGGGTACCCGTGAGTACCGCCCGCGAAGTGGTGACCGCCGTCGAGGACGACGCCCGCGACCAGCTCACCCGCCTCGGAACGGCCGTCGAGGCGCTGCCGTACGGCCCGGAGCCCGACGCGCACGACCCGTCGGTGGACGTCGCCCGGCGCACCGCCACCGAGCTGCTGGAGCGTATGGACTGGCGCTTCAGCCTGGAGCGCACGGACTCCCCCCGGGCCTTCGACATGCTCGTCGCCGCCATCGCCGCGCTGCACCGCCTCGGCTACGCGTGCGAACCCGCACATCTGCTCCGGTACGCCCGCCAGGCGTCCGAGCTGGCCGTCGCCGACCTGGATCTCATCGAGGAGTACGGGACGCCGGCGGAGCGGGTGGAGGCGGCGGTGGCCCTGACCGTGCTCTACGAGCCGGTGCTGCTGAGCCTGCGCCGGCTGGCGGAGGCGGAGGAGTCCAACAAGCGCTTCGGAACAGGGAGTTGACCCGCTCCGGAAACAGGCCGGGCGCAGGCCGGAAGAGGACTGGAACAAGCCCAAAAAGGCCGGGCACACCCCGGGAAGAGATCCGGCACGGAACATCACCGAAGGCGATCGTCACAGACCGTCAACTACAGAGAAGGCCCCCCGCGCACTCGCGGAGGGCCTTCTCTTCCGTACCCCCGACCGGATTCGAACCGGCGCTACCGCCTTGAGAGGGCGGCGTGCTAGGCCGCTACACAACGGGGGCAAGTTTTCTTGCAGTTCAGTATGCCACCAGGGACACACTGCGCTGGGCTACCAGGACTCGAACCTAGACTAAATGAACCAGAATCACTCGTGCTGCCAATTACACCATAGCCCATGGTGGTTTAGACCAGTACCCCCGACCGGATTCGAACCGGCGCTACCGCCTTGAGAGGGCGGCGTGCTAGGCCGCTACACAACGGGGGCCCTAGCGATCCTGCGTGAGAGACAGTGGGTGCGACCCGGCTGTCTCCCCGGGAAGGATCTGTACCCCCGACCGGATTCGAACCGGCGCTACTGCCTTGAGAGGGCAGCGTGCTAGGCCGCTACACAACGGGGGCTTTGCAGATGAGCTCTGCGAGCTGGCCTACCTGGACTCGAACCAAGACTAACTGAACCAGAATCAGTCGTGCTGCCAATTACACCATAGGCCATCAAATCGCAACCCCCTGGTGTGGGGGTCTCTCTTTGATCTACGCTTCCCGGCCGGGCCTTTCGGCCCTCTCGGGCGGCGCAGGAAGAACATTACCCGATCGTGGTCGGGGCTCCAAAACCGATAACTCCGTGCAACAGCCCGGGGAGCTCCACCAGGCTCCCGATCCGCCGCACCCCCGCCGGCAGCCCGTCCCTGGCGTCCGCCCGGGCGCCCGCACGATCCAGCCATACGGCCGTCAGACCCGCGTCCCGGGCGCCCAGCCCGTCGATGTCCAGCCGGTCGCCGACGTAGACCACCTCCGCCGGCGGAAGCCCCAGCGCCCCACAGGCCGCCTCGAACGCCTCCGGGGCGGGCTTGGCATGCCCCACCTCGTCGGAGCACAGCACCGCCTCGAAGTAGTCACGGATCCCCAGGGCGCTCAGCTTGCGCTCCTGATTGGCGGTCCCGGAATTGGACAGCACCGCCTGCCGCACCAGCGGCGCCAGCGCCTCCAGGGCCGGCTCGGAGTCCGGGAAGAGCGCCCAGGCCGCTTCGTAATGCGCTACGTACCGCCCGAACCAGGCGTCCGCCTCGTCATCGCTCAGCGCGGCCCCCAGAAACGTCCGGACCCGCTCCCGGCGGTGCTCGTGAAACCCCAGCTCACCGGCGAGGAAGCGGGCGAACGCATCCTCCATGGCCTCCTGCCACCGCGCCAGGGCCACCTCCTCCCCGCCGTACACCGCCATCAGCCCTTCCGCGTCGAGGTGCCGCAGCACCCCGGCCCGGTCCGACCCGGTGTAGTCGAAGAGGGTGTCGTCGATGTCCCAGAGGACGGCGTGGAGGGGCATGAGGATCAGCGCACCCAGTCCTTGAGGGGCTCGGTGTCGAGTTCGATGCCGACCGGGTCGGGGAGGGTCACCGGCTTGCCGAAGGACACGGTCAAGGTCTTCCCGTACCTCTCGCCTTCAGGCTCGGAATAGACGGTGACCTCGCAGGTGTCCCGGTCGATCAGCAGATAGACCGGGATGCCGGTCTGAGCGTAGGCGCGGGGCTTCTCCCGCCGATCACGCCGATCCGTGTCGGAGTCGTACGAGGTGACCTCGACAACCATCAGGACGGCCTCGGGGGCGGCCCACTCCCCCACACCGACAAAGGCATCGCTGGAAGCGAGGGCGCCATCGGACCGCGCACGACCGTCGCGGTACGTCTTGATCTCCAGTCCCTGGTCCGGATGGAGCCAGAGCTCAGGCCTTACCTGCATACAGATGCGCGTCAGCCACTGGATGATCCTGCCGTGGTCCCCGTCCGGCACTGCCTTTACCCCAAGCCTTCCATTGATGAATTCCAGACGCAGCCCCTCGGCGGTGCGGGCAGCGATACGAGCCAGTTCCTCGAATTCGCTCAGCAGCATCTGCGGCCGGTCGGCGAGCGCAGCCATGGTCAGCACCCCTCTTGCCTCTGCTCGTGTCTCTGCCTCTATCACGGTCATTGTCCCCACCTTCCAGGTCGTAGTCCGGTCCTGGATACACCGCGGGCCCGGAAGCCGTATCGGCTTCCGGGCCCGGGTCACTCGTACGAGAATCAGACCGCCAGCTTCGCCAGCGCCGCGTCGATGCGCGCCAGGGTGCGGTCCTTGCCCAGGACCTCCAGGGACTCGAAGAGGGGGAGGCCGACCGTGCGGCCGGTGACGGCCACCCGGACCGGGGCCTGGGCCTTGCCGAGCTTGAGGCCGTGCTCCTCGCCGGCGGCGAGGACGGCGGCCTTGAGGGGCTCGGGGCCGGCGGACCAGTCGGCGGCGTCCAGCTTGGCGCGGGCGGTGGTGAGGAGGGCCACCGGGTCGCCCTTGCCCATGGCCTTGGTCCAGGAGGCCTCGTCCTCGACCGGCTCCTTGAGGAAGAGGAAGTCGACATTGGCGGTGATGTCGGAGAGGACGGTGAGGCGGGTCTGCGCGTGCGGGGCGATGGCCCGCCAGGCGGCCTCGTCGAAGTCCTCGGGGGCCCAGTTGGCGTGCGGGGCCTTCAGCCAGGGCTCACAGGCCCGGATGAAGGCGTCCACGTCCAGCTGCCGGATGTGGTCGGCGTTGATCGCCTCGGCCTTCTTCAGGTCGAAGCGGGCCGGGTTGGCGTTGACGTCCGCGATGTCGAACTTCTCGATCAGTTCGGCGACGGAGAAGATGTCCTGGTCGGCGGAGAAGGACCAGCCGAGCAGGGCCAGGTAGTTGAGCAGGCCCTCGGGGAGGAAGCCGCGGTCGCGGTAGAGGTTGAGGGAGGCCTGCGGGTCGCGCTTGGAGAGCTTCTTGTTGCCCTCGCCCATGACGTAGGGGAGGTGGCCGAACTCGGGGATCGAGGAGGTGACGCCGAGCTCGATCAGGGCCCGGTAGAGCGCGATCTGGCGGGGGGTGGAGGAGAGCAGGTCCTCGCCGCGCAGGACGTGGGTGATGCCCATCAGGGCGTCGTCGACCGGGTTGACCAGGGTGTAGAGGGGTGCCCCGCTGGCGCGGACGATGCCGTAGTCGGGGACGTTCTCCGGGGTGAAGGTCAGCTCGCCGCGGACGAGGTCGGTGAAGGTGATCGGCTCGTCGGGCATCCGGAAGCGGACGATGGAGCTGCGGCCCTCGGCCTCGTACGCCGCGGCCTGCTCGGGCGTCACGGTGCGGCACGTGCCGTCGTAGCCGGAGGGCTTGCCGGCCTTGCGGGCGGCGTCGCGGCGCTCGTCGAGCTCTTCGGTGGTGCAGTAGCAGTGGTACGCGTACCCGGCGGCGAGGAGCTTGTCCGCGATGTCCTTGTAGAGGTCCATCCGCTGGGACTGACGGTAGGGCGCGTGCGGGCCGCCGACCTCGGGGCCCTCGTCCCAGTCGAAGCCGAGCCAGTGGAACGAGTCCAGCAGCTGCTGGTAGGACTCCTCGGAGTCTCGGGCCGCGTCGGTGTCCTCGATGCGGAAGACCAGGGTGCCCTTGTTGTGCCGGGCGTACGCCCAGTTGAACAGGGCGGTACGGATCAGGCCGACATGGGGGTTACCGGTCGGGGAGGGACAGAACCGTACGCGGACGGGGGTCGCGTTAGCCACGCTTGATCACCTTGTTGGTGAGAGTGCCGATGCCTTCGATGGTGACGGCGACCTCGTCGCCGACGTTGAGGGGGCCGACCCCGGCCGGGGTGCCCGTGAGGATGACGTCGCCGGGGAGCAGGGTCATCGCCTCGGTGATGTGGACGATCAGGTCCTCGACGGGGCGGACCATGTCACTCGTGCGGCCGAGCTGGCGCTGTTCGCCGTTGACGGTGCACTGGACGGCGAGGCCCGCGGCGATGTCCTCGGTGCTCAGGCCGGTCTCGACCCAGGGACCGAGCGGGCAGGAGCTGTCGAAGCCCTTGGCCCGGGCCCACTGCTTCTCGCGCTGCTGGACGTCGCGCGCGGTGATGTCGTTGGCGCAGGTGTAGCCGAGGATGACGTCCTTGGCGCGCTCGCGCGGCACCTCACGGCACATCCGGCCGATGACGACGGCGAGCTCCGCCTCGTGGTGCACCTCCTGGGAGAAGGAGGGGTACGCGATGGGGTCGCCGGGGCCGATCACCGAGGTGGACGGCTTGAAGAAGGTGACCGGCACGTCCGGGACGGCGTTGCCCAGCTCGGCGGCGTGCTCGGCGTAGTTGCGGCCGATCGCCACCACCTTGTTGGGCAGGACGGGCGGCAGGAGCCGGACCTTGCCGAGGGGGACCTTCTGGCCCGAGCGCTCGAATTCCGCGAAGGGATGTCCCTTGATGACGTCGAGTTCGTCGCCGTCGAGGACGCCGAAGCCGACGTTGCCGTCGATGGAGAATCTGGCGATGCGCACGGGTTGCCGCTGCCCCTCATTGATCACTGGCCGGGAGTTGACACTCCAGGCTATCGCGGGGGCCCGGCCGCCCTGCCGACCCTTGAGGCGGTGACGTCCGCCGTCTCAGGCGGAGACGTTCTGCTGCGGCTTCTCCGCCGGCTTCTCCATCAGGACGGTGCGGCGGGGGTTGGCCGTCCGGGTGGGCAGTTCGACGGTGTGCTCCGGCGTCTCGGGGGCCTGGGCGCCGAGCTCGTCGGCGTCGGTCAGGTGCGCCAGGGTGGTGCGCCGCGGGTTGGCTATGTTGCGGAACATCATCGTCGTCTTCACTGCTGCATGCCTCGCATGGTCAGGTGTCGAAAGCTGTCGGAAGCCGCGGACGGCAAAAGGCGTTGCCGGTACGACGCCTTGTCGTCACCGGCAACTGTGTAAAGCGTCAGGCTATGCGCGCTATTCCCTGCGAACTCCAAGGAATGTCAACGATCTGCTTGTGAGTTTCCTCACGAGGTGTGTGACAAATGCCGCATTTCTCATGATCGCCCCCCCTGGGCGAATCGGACAATGGCGGATTGAACCGCACGTTCCGCTCCCGATCACCGCAGCTGGGACAGCCCTCGGCAGTGAGGGTTTCGAAGGCAAAAGTCCGTTATCTGCCGTAGCAGTTTGTACAAGTCGTAATGTCGTCCACACATGGAGTCACCCATGTCACAGCAGGGGGATCCGCTCTTGTTGGAGATCCGGCACTGTGCTGGAATTCCACGGACCGCCGCACGTTTCAGCCGGCGCGCAGGGCGCAAAGTGGCGCCGCGCGCGGTGGTGCGGCTCTCTCGGCCAGAGGGGGCGGCCCGCCGGTCACCTAACGACCGCCATGGGGGGAGTTCGCGGTCCCCATACGAACTCGACACCGTCCCGCCGAGGTGGGACGCCTGGTCCAGAGGTTGCGACGCTAGTGCAGGGACGTTTCAAGAGGGAAGGCACCGCTGCGGCGGACCCGGAGCTGCGCGACGGGACCGACCGCGCCGCCTCGACCCAGCGCGACCGGAGCAAGGGTTCCGCCGCGGGTGCGCTGCCCGCCGACGGCGGCAGCCAGGCCCCGGCCGGTGATGCCGCGGACGGCGGTGCCAAGGCGGCGAGCGACGGTGCCACCGGCCCCGGCTCGCGAATAGCGCTGCGCAACTGGCGCATCAGCACCCGCCTGGTCTCCCTGCTCGCGCTCCCCGTCATCGCCGCGACGGCGCTGGGCGGTCTGCGTATCGGGTACGAGCTGGAGAACATCGACCAGCTGGACAAGATGCAGCTGCTCACCGACATGACGCGGAAGGCCACCGAACTGGCCGACGCGCTCCAGGAGGAGCGGGACAAGTCGGCCGGTCCGCTGGCGGGCAGCGGCAACACCAAGGACGACGCCAACGTCGTCGCGCCGCGTGAGGCGACCGACAACGCCAAGCTGAAGTTCAACCAGGCCACGGACGACATCCGGGGCCAGGACACCACCATGTCAGGTGTCCGGGCGACCATCCTGGAGATCACCCGCCAGCTCAACACCCTCAACGAGATCCGCGCCAACGCCTACAAGGACGACAACAACGCCGCGCGGACGATCTCGGCCTACGACCAGCTGATCAACTCCCTGCTGTCGCTCTCCCAGGACATGGCCCAGGCGACCAGCAACCCGGACATGATCCGCTCGACGCGTGCGCTGGCGGCGTTCTCGTCGGCCAAGGAGTACGCGTCGATCCAGCGTGCCCTCGTCAGCGCCGGCCTCGCCCACAACGGCGGCCCCGCGCTGTCCCCCAACGACCGGCAGGCCGGCCGTAACTCCGAGGACAGCGAGAAGGCGGCCCGCGCCCGCTTCCAGCAGATCTACGCCGGCGACGCCAACAAGCTCACCAAGGGCCTGGACGGCAACAACGACGAGATCAAGGCCGCGGTCGCCTTCGCGCACCGCGCCTTCGCCAGCGACACCGGCATCCGCAGCCAGGACTACCGCTACCTCGACTGGTACGACGCGGACACCGTCAAGATCGTCGAGATGTCGCGCATCGAGGCCGCGCTGCTCGACGAGATGGAGCAGGCCTCCCGCGAGCTGCGCAACGACGCCACCCAGGGCGCGATCATCAACGGTGCGGTGATCCTGCTCGTCCTCGGCGTCTCGCTGGTCGGCGCGTTCGTCGTGGCACGGTCCATGGTCCGCTCGCTGCGCCGGCTGCAGGACACCGCGCAGAAGGTCGCCCAGGACCGGCTGCCCGAGCTGGTCAAGCAGCTCTCCGAGTCCGACCCGCAGGACGTGGACACCTCCGTGGAGTCGGTCGGTGTGCACAGCCGGGACGAGATCGGCCGGGTGGCCGCGGCCTTCGACGACGTGCACCGCGAGGCGGTCCGGCTCGCCTCCGAGCAGGCGCTGCTGCGGGGCAACGTCAACGCGATGTTCACCAACCTCTCGCGCCGCAGCCAGGGCCTGATCCAGCGTCAGCTCTCGCTGATCTCCGAACTGGAGTCCCGCGAGGCCGACCCGGACCAGCTGTCCTCGCTCTTCAAGCTCGACCACCTCGCCACCCGTATGCGCCGGAACGGCGAGAACCTCCTCGTCCTCGCGGGCGAGGAGCCCGGACGCCGGTGGACCCGGCCGGTCCCGCTGGTCGACGTGCTCCGTGCCGCCGCCTCCGAGGTGGAGCAGTACGAGCGCATCGAGCTCAACGCGGTGCCGCAGACCGAGGTCGCGGGCCGGGTCGTCAACGACCTGGTGCACCTGCTCGCCGAGCTGCTGGAGAACGCCACCTCGTTCTCCTCGCCGCAGACCAAGGTCAAGGTCACCGGCCACGCCCTGCCCGACGGCCGGGTCCTGGTCGAGATCCACGACACCGGTATCGGCCTGTCCCCCGAGGACCTGGCGGCGATCAACGAGCGGCTGGCCAGCCCGCCGACCGTGGATGTCTCGGTGTCCCGCCGGATGGGTCTGTTCGTGGTCGGCCGGCTGTCCCTGCGGCACGGCATCCGGATCCAGCTGCGGCCCTCCGACTCCGGCGGCACCACCGCACTCGTCATGCTGCCGGTCGACCTCGCCCAGGGCGGCAAGAAGCCGGCGCCCGCCAACGCCAAGGGCGGTGCCGGCGACCGCGGCGGCGCACCGACCAGCCGGCTCGCGGGGCTCCAGCCGCGCGGCCAGGTCGGCTCGGGCCCGGGGACCGGCGCGCGTCCCGCGCTGCCCGGCCGCGGCGGTCCCGACGGTGGCGCAGCCGGTGCGTTCGGCTCCGCGCCGCAGGGCGGGCGTACCGCGCCTCCCGGCGCGAACGCTCCCGGTGCGGGCTCCCCGGCGGCGCCCGCTCCCTCGTCCGGACGTCCCTCGCTGCCCGTCCGCGGTGCGGACAACGGCCCGGCGGGCACGGTGGCTCCGCCCACCGGCGCGCCGCGGCGTGACGAGCCCGCGCAGCTGCCGAAGCGCGGTGCCGCGGGCGAGCTGCCCGGCGGCCCGGCGGCCGGTGGCCCGTCGGCCGGTGGCCAGGACGGCCCCCGTGGCGGTCGTCCGCAGGGCGGTACGAGCTGGGGCGCGCGCCGTGAGCGCGGCGGCTCCGACGACTGGCCGCTGACGCCGCACGAGGCGCAGGACCAGCCGCGTGGCCACGAGGAGCCGGAGAGCAGCAGCACGGGCAGCTTCGAGCGCCCCGCGCCGAGCAACAGCAGCACCGGCAGCTTCGAGCGCCCCTTGCCGGGCGGCGGCCCCGGTGACACCGCGGCGTTCGCCCGTCCCGACTTCAACGGCCCGCCCCCGGGCGCGGACGGTTCCGCGGGGGGCACGGCCGAGGACACCGGCCGGTTCGCCCGTCCGGACCGCGACACCGGGCAGTTCGAGACGGACCGCTTCCCGCGGCCCGCGGCCGACCCGTACCAGACCGGGCAGTTCGAGACCGGGCAGTTCGAGACGGGGCAGTTCGACACCCAGCAGGCTCAGACCGGGCAGGCCGACCCGTACGCGACCGGCCAGCACGACGCCCGCCAGCTGCGGCAGCCGGACGCCGAGCGCGCCCCGTACGCCGAGGACTCCCAGAGCACCGGCCAGTTCCCGGCGCCGCACTCGCAGCAGCACACCCAGCAGCCGCAGCAGCCGCAGGAACACCGCGCGCCGGAGGCCGATGTGCTCGGCGGCGGCGACGCGGGTCCCGGGGACGGCCGTACGCCGATCTTCGACACCGTCGAATCCACCTGGTTCAACACCCCGGCGGCCGCCGCGGCCGGTGTGCCGCCGCAGGACGGCACCGACCAGGCCTCGGCACCGCCGCGGCTGCCGCGCCGCGGATCCGCGCAGAACGCCGCGCAGAACGGCGCCGCGCAGACCGGTGCCGGGCAGACCGGTGCCGGGCAGAACAGCGCCGCGCAGACCGGCGCCGGGCAGAACAGCGCCGCACGCGCCGAGGCCCCGGCCGGCGGTGCGCCCGAGGGCGGCACGCCGGCCGAGACGACCGGGCAGTGGCGCACCTCGCCCAACGACGAGACGTGGCGGCAGGCGGAGCAGGTCCGCCAGCCGGCCTCGGGCGGGGTCACCACCTCCGGGCTGCCCCGCCGGGTCCCGCGTGCGAATCTCGTGGCGGGCACGGCGCAACAGCAGCAGTCCACCCAGAGCGGTCCACAGGTCTCGCGTGCGCCCAGCGATGTGCGCGGGCGGCTGACCAATCTCCGTCGGGGTATCCAGCAGGGCCGGCAGGCCGGTTCGTCGAACACCGGCAACCACGGCATTGTCGATCCCACTCACCAGCAGGAGCGTTAGTTGAGTCCGATGAGCCAGGCGGCGCAGAATCTGAACTGGTTGATCACCAACTTCGTGGACAACACCCCCGGGGTGTCACACACGGTGGTGGTCTCCGCGGACGGTCTCCTCCTCGCCATGTCCGAGGGCTTCCCCCGCGACCGTGCCGACCAGTTGGCGGCGGTGGCCTCCGGGCTGACCTCGCTGACCTCCGGCGCCTCCCGCATCTTCGAGGGCGGGAGCGTCAACCAGACCGTGGTGGAGATGGAGCGCGGCTTCCTCTTCATCATGTCCGTCTCGGACGGATCGTCACTGGCCGTGCTCGCGCACCCGGAGTGCGACATCGGCCTCGTCGGTTACGAGATGGCCCTGCTGGTCGACCGCGCGGGCACGGTACTCACCCCCGACCTGCGCGCCGAACTGCAGGGCAGCCTGCTGAACTGAGGCGCCCGTAGCGCCGCAGCACGAGCAACGGCGGAACCCAGGCGCCCGCAGCGCCGTACGGCTCCGCTCCCGTCCATCCATCCGTCCGCCGCCACCCCCACCGGCACAACCCGACGACAGTGCTTCCTGTCCCGTCCGGAGGACCCATGACCCCGCCACCTGCCACTTCCGGCCCGTACGGTGCCGCCTACGACCAGGCGCCGTACGGGGACGAAGGTGACCAGCCGCTGGTGCGCCCGTACGCCATGACCGGAGGCCGGACCCGGCCGCGCTACCAGCTCGCCATCGAGGCGCTGGTCAGCACGACCGCCGACCCCGCCCAGCTGCCCGGGCTGCTGCCCGAGCACCAGCGGATCTGCCACCTGTGCCGTGAGGTGAAGTCGGTCGCCGAGGTCTCGGCCCTGCTGCACATCCCGCTGGGTGTGGCGCGGATCCTCGTCGCGGACCTGGCGGAAGCCGGAATGGTGGCGATCCACCAGCCCGGCGGCGGTGGCGAGGCCGGCGGCACGCCGGATGTGACCTTGCTGGAGAGGGTGCTCAGTGGACTTCGCAAGCTCTGACAGCGGCCTCGACGAGGCCGGAGCCCGCGCCACGACGTCCGCGAAGATCGTGGTGGCGGGCGGCTTCGGCGTGGGCAAGACCACGTTCGTCGGCGCCGTTTCGGAGATCAATCCGCTGCGTACGGAGGCCGTGATGACCTCCGCGTCGGCGGGGATCGACGACCTCAGCCACGTCCAGGACAAGACCACGACCACCGTGGCGATGGACTTCGGCCGGATCACCCTGGACCAGGACCTGATCCTCTACCTCTTCGGTACGCCCGGCCAGGACCGCTTCTGGTTCATGTGGGACGACCTGGTCCGCGGTGCCATCGGCGCCGTCGTCCTGGTCGACACCCGCCGCCTGGCCGACTGTTTCCCGGCCGTGGACTACTTCGAGAACAGCGGTCTGCCGTTCGTCGTCGCCCTCAACGGCTTCGAAGGGCAGCAGCCCTACACCCCGGACGAGGTCCGGGAGGCGCTCCAGATCGGCCCCGGCACGCCGATCATCACCACCGACGCACGGCACCGCAACGAGGCCAAGAGCGCACTCATCACGCTGGTCGAGCACGCACTGATGGCCCGCCTGCGCTAGACCGTGTCTGCTCCGGTCCCCGCAGATCGGAGCAGACACGGCCCAGTACGACCGGCGGCCCCGCCGGGTCATCTGGCATGGGCCGTACGGAAGTTGGCGCGGCCGTGCGGAAGGTGTCTTCCACGCCCCTGCTCCTGCCCGGGCCCGGTTCCCGTCATGCACAAGTCGATCTGTGTCCTTCGACACGACCACGAATAGGCTTCATAACGTTTCGACGTTGAATCAGCTGAGTTTCACCACGCCGTGCGCATGCCCGGTTTCGCTGTGCGCACGATGCGCCCGTCTTTTGACGCCTCTCGCCCTTAACGCCCCTTTTATCTGAGGCGTTTTCAAGCCTCCTCCCGCTTTCTCCAGTGTTTGGAACGCACCGCCCTGACGTGCTGAAATTCGCTGAACTCCGGAGTAGGAACGCCCAGAAGAAACGGCACAGCGCACAGTGCCGGCGCCGAGAGGTTGTTGGTCGAGTGAGGCGAAGCACGTCGAGCCCCGAGCCGCAGGAACCACCGCGGCGGGGCAACTTCACCCCGCCACCCAAAGGTGGCGTTCCGGCTTCCGACACGTCCGAGAACCCGGTCGCGAAGCCTCCGGTCAGCGGTGGCAAGTTCTCGCCGCGCAACTGGCGGGTGGCCACCCGCCTGAACGCCATTCTGCTGATCCCCGTACTGATCGCCCTGGTCTTCGGCGGCCTGCGGGTGAACAGCTCGCTGGACACCTGGCAGGAGGCGCGGGACGCGGAGAGCACCGCCAAGCTGGTGCGCGCCGCGCTCTCCTACAGCAACGCCCTGATCGACGAGCGGGACCGCACCACCGCACCGCTGCTCCAGGGCAAGAAGGACGACCCGGTCGTCCAGCAGTCACGGGACGCCACCGACGCCGCCGCCGAGAAGTTCCACGAGGCCGCCAAGGCCGTCCCGGACACCCCGGGCCTCAAGCGCCGGCTCGCCGCGTTCGAGAAGTCCGAGCCCAAGCTCCAGGAGCTGCGCCAGGCCGCCTACACCGCCAAGCTGCCCGGGGTGAAGACCGAAGAAGGCTATGTCGAGGTCCAGCACCCGCTGATGGAGTTCGCCAACGAACTCGGCCTGGGCACCGGCAACATCACCTCCTACGGCCGCACCGTCTACGCGATCGCGCTGGCCAAGGCCGCCGAGTCGCTGGAGCGGTCCATCGGCACCCACCTCCTGATCGACCCGGCGTCCCCGCAGGGCGGCAAGGAGCACAAGAAGCAGCTGACCGCCTTCGCCTCGTACCGCTACCTGGAGAGCATCGCCGCCAACGAGTACACCTCCGGCGGCACCCCCGAGGACGTCGAGCGGCTGCGGAAGGACACCGACGGACTCAAGCGGGCCGCCGAGGAGCGGATCGCGCAGGCGAAGCAGCAGGCGGAGGCCGCCGGCCGGACGTTCCGCGCCCCGCCGTCCATGGACCAGATGATCGCCCTGATCGCCAGTGGCGCGGCTCCGGAGACGCTGAGCCCGAAGGGCGTCACCTCCGACAGCTTCTTCACGGCCGCGACCGCCGTGTTCGACATGTACCGGTCCATCGAGAAGGACCTGGCGGACAAGGCCGTGAACGAGGCCGCGCAGATCTCCGACGACGCCCAGCGGTCCGTCTACGTCGACTCCGGCATCGTGGTCGCCGCGCTGATCATCGCGTTCGTGGTGGCCGGCCTGATGGCCCGCCGGATGAGCCGCAACATGCGCCAGCTGCGCAACGCCGCCTTCGACGTGGCCGAGCAGCGGCTGCCGATGCTGGTCGACCAGCTCTCGCGGACCGACCCGGGCCGGGTCGACACCCGGGTGACGCCCATCCCGATCGGCACCACCGACGAGATCGGCGAGGTCGCCCGCGCCTTCGACCAGGTGCACCGCGAAGCCGTCCGGCTCGCCGCCGAGCAGGCACTGCTGCGGGGCAACGTCAACGCGATCTTCACCAACCTCTCCAGCCGCAACCAGGGTCTGATCGAGCGTCAGCTGGAGCTGATCACCGACCTGGAGAACAACGAGGCGGACCCGGACCAGCTGGAGAGCCTCTTCCGGCTCGACCACCTCGCCACGCGTATGCGCCGTAACGGCGAGAACCTCCTCATCCTCGCGGGCGAGGAGCCGGGTCGCCGCTGGAACCAGCCGGTGCCGCTGGTCGACGTCCTGCGCGCGGCGATCAGCGAGGTCGAGTCGTACGAGCGAATAGACCTCTCCGGTGTCCCCGAGAGCGAGATCCACGGCAACGCCGTGACCGACCTCGTGCACCTGCTGTCCGAGCTGCTGGAGAACGCCACCACGTTCTCCTCCCCGCAGACCAAGGTGCGGGTGACGGCGACCCGGCTGCCCGACGGCCGGGTGATGACCGAGATCCACGACAAGGGCATCGGGCTGACCCCCGAGGACTTCGCGGACATCAACCACAAGCTGGCCAATCCGCCGAGTGTGGACGCCGCGATCTCCCAGCGCATGGGCCTGTTCGTGGTCGGCCGGCTGGCCGACCGGCACGGGATCCGGGTGCAGCTGCGCCCCTCCGGCGAGCAGGCGGGCACCACGTCGCTGGTCATGCTGCCCGAGGCGATCACCCACGGCGGTGGCGGCGACGACGAGCAGTTCGACGACGCCTTCACGGTGTCGCGGATCGTCCCCGAGCATCAGCAGGGCGGGCACGAGGACGGTCGGCACACCGCCGCGGAGCTGGGCTTCGACGACAGCCGCTACGGCCGTACGGACGGCGCGGACCTGGACATGATGGGCCGCTCGCTGATGCGCGGGGAGCGCCGGGCCGCCCTGGAGGCCCAGGCGGCGGCCGCCGGTCAGCCCGGCACCGGACCGCACGGCATGGATCAGCACGGCGCGGGTCAGCACGGCGCGGGTCACCACGGCAGCACCGCTCAGCACGAGAACACCGGTCAGCACCTCGCGAATCCGCTCTTCCGGGAGCAGATTCCGGCCACCGACGAGCACCAGGACTTCCCCGCCCAGGACTTCCCAGCACAGGGCTTCCCCGCGCAGGACTTCCCCGCCCCGGGGTACCCGGACAGTGCCGCCCAGGGCTTTCCCGGAAGCCACGCCCAGGCGTATCCGGAAGGCGAACAGCCGCTCTACGACGACCGGTCGCACGGCGGCCGGGCATTCGGAGAACCGCACCCCGCGGAGACCACCGGCCGGCAGCCCTTCGCCCCGCACGAACCGGCACAGACGGGCGAATGGGCCGAACACCCCGCATTCGAGGGCTACTTCGGCACAGAAGCGGAATCTGACCGGAATGCACCTCCCGCTCCCACGGAAGCGTCCGAGCGCGTACCATTCGAGCGTCCGGGCCCCACACCGAGCGACGCTCCCTCGCTGACGGACGCCGGCCTTCCGCGCCGCGGAGGCCGCGACCAGCAGGCACCTCAGGTTCAGCAGCGGGGCACGCCGGAGACCGGCCAGGACGGCTCCGAATGGCGCAGCTCCAACGATGAGCGCTGGGAGCGGGCGGAGCGGGTGCGCCGGCCGTCGGCGGGCGGGGTCACCTCTTCCGGCCTCCCCCGGCGGGTGCCCAAGGCCAACCTGGTCGAGGGCACCGCGGAGCAGACCCCGCAGGGCGGCCCCCAGGTCTCCCGCGCCCCGGAGGACGTCCGCGGCAGGCTGAGCAACTTGCGCCGCGGCGTCCAGCAGGGACGCAGTGTCGGCACGGACCCCTCCGGGGTCCCCCAGAATGACCAACAGGGCTTCGGCCCCGGCAGCACCTACGATCAGGAGCGTTAGTGTGAGCCCGATGAGCCAGGCGGCGCAGAATCTGAACTGGTTGATCACCAACTTCGTGGACAACACCCCCGGGGTGTCCCACACGGTCGTGGTCTCCGCGGACGGTCTCCTCCTCGCCATGTCCGAGGGTTTCCCCCGGGACAGAGCGGACCAGTTGGCGGCGGTGGCCTCCGGGCTGACCTCGCTGACCTCCGGCGCCTCCCGCATCTTCGAGGGCGGGAGCGTCAACCAGACCGTGGTGGAGATGGAGCGCGGCTTCCTCTTCATCATGTCCGTCTCGGACGGATCGTCACTGGCCGTGCTCGCGCACCCGGAGTGCGACATCGGCCTCGTCGGTTACGAGATGGCCCTGCTGGTCGACCGCGCGGGCACGGTACTCACCCCCGACCTGCGCGCCGAACTGCAGGGCAGCCTTCTCAACTAACGTACAGGCAGTGCGTTTCCCGCCACCTGGCCTTAGGGTTCGGTGGCGCGACCGGCGTCAGACAGGCAAGTTGGAGGAGGAGACGTGGCAACGCCCCCGAGCGGATACCCGTACGGTTCCGGGCAGGAGCCCGGACCTGTGGGCGAGACCCATCACAACCGCTTCAACTTCCCGTCTGCGCCGAGCCACCGGCCGCAGCGGCACCTGCCGCCGCAGCCACAGCCCCGGCGGCAGCAACCCCGGCCGTACGGCTCCCAGCCGTACGAGCCGTCGGTGTACGACGAGCCGCAGGCGCCGCGCATCCAGCCGGTGCAGCCGCAGCGGAAGGCCCCCGAGCCCGCACCCGCCGCGCACAACCCGCTCGTCCGCCCGTACGCCATGACCGGGGGCCGGACCCGGCCGCGCTACCAGCTCGCCATCGAGGCGCTGGTCAGCACGACCGCCGACCCGATGAAGCTGCACGGCCAGCTGCCGGAGCACCAGCGCATCTGCCACCTCTGCCGCGAGATCAAGTCCGTTGCCGAGATCTCCGCGCTACTCTCCATCCCCCTCGGCGTCGCCCGGATCCTCGTCGCCGACCTGGCGGAGGCCGGACTCGTCGCCATCCATCAGCCCGGCGGGGACGAGACCGCCGGTGGACAGCCAGATGTGACACTGCTCGAAAGGGTGCTCAGTGGACTTCGCAAGCTCTAGCGGTGCAGCCCGCTCCACCACCTCCGCGAAGATCGTGGTGGCGGGCGGCTTCGGCGTGGGCAAGACCACGTTCGTCGGGGCCGTCTCAGAGATCAATCCGCTGCGTACCGAAGCCGTGATGACCTCCGCGTCGGCGGGCATCGACGACCTCACCCACGCGCCGGACAAGACCACGACCACCGTGGCCATGGACTTCGGCCGGATCACCCTGGACCAGGACCTGATCCTCTACCTCTTCGGTACGCCCGGCCAGGACCGCTTCTGGTTCATGTGGGACGACCTGGTCCGCGGTGCCATCGGCGCCGTCGTCCTGGTCGACACCCGCCGCCTGGCCGACTGTTTCCCGGCGGTCGACTACTTCGAGAACTCCGGCCTCCCGTTCGTCATCGCCCTCAACGGCTTCGACGGACACCAGCCCTACACCCCCGACGAGGTGCGGGAAGCGCTGCAGATCGGCCCCGACGCGCCGATCATCACCACCGACGCACGGCACCGCAGCGAGGCCAAGAGCGCGCTCATCACGCTGGTCGAGCACGCACTGATGGCCCGCCTGCGGTAGCGCCTGACGGCACGGTTCCCCGACAGCGGCGAAGGCCCCCACACACCTGCCAGGTGTGGGGGCCTTCGGCGTGCGGAGCTCTGTGCCCGGCCGTCTCAGCCGTCCACGAAGTGGCCGCCTGACGACTTGCGCCCTCCTGCCGCCGAGCGGACGGCAGGAGGGCGCGTACAGGGCCGGCTACTTACGGGCCGGGCACTCCTTCCACGCGAAGTGGTAGAGGGTGTTGATGCTGCCGTCGGTGGAGTCCATGGCCATGTAGCTGGTGGCCTTGGGGTCCGACGAGCCGCGGTCCACCCTCAGTTCGGTGTTGATGTTGAAGTAGCGCTCCTCGCCGCAGGGTGCGTAGACCAGCGCGTCGAGGTCGGTCTCGTCCGAGGTCTGCCAGTTGCTGTCGTAGGGACCGGTGAACGTGTGGCTCTTGCGGGCCGTCTCCGGCTGGCCCTGGAAGTAGTAGTTCGCCTGTTCCAGGCCCTTGGCGCCCGGGGCCAGCGAGCCGTAACCGCGGTAGTCGGCCCGGGCGATGGCGTAGGTGAAACCCTGCGGGACGTGGACGCTCAGGGCGATCTGACAGTTCTTGCGGGAGTCGGTCGGCTTGCTGCCGCCGCCCGCCTGGGCGAGGTACTCGCTGTACGTGACGGTGAAGGCGGTGTTGTCGGGGGCGACGGCCACGGCGGCACTGCCGGGTCTGCAGCCCGATCCGTTGACCGTGGCGACGGTTATGGTGATCTTGCCGGTGGGCGGGTCGTCACCGAACCGCACGGGTGTGGTGGGGGCTGCCGATCCGAGGAGCAGGGATGCCGCTGCGGCACCAGCACCGAGCGTGCTGAGCATGGGCTCTTCCTTCCGGTCGTCCTGGACCCGCGGCGCGGGCACGCCAGGAGTGGGATGACGAGCGCATGTCAGCACGTGGATCTTGGCTTGAACAGTCCTTCCGCCGCGCTTTGGCCGAACTCCGTCGCATTGGCCGTTTTCCCACGTTTTTGGCATTCCTGGAAAAACGACCGGTGGGGGTGTACGCAAGGGACCACGCGCACGCGCGGACCCCTGACGTACACCCCCACCGAGGGCCGTGGGGAGGTCAGCTGGCGGTCTGCCAGCTGGTCGCCCCGTGGAAGCCCGTCTGGCGCTCCAGGCGCCGCCAGCGGGCGGCGGTCGTGCGCGGGTGGGCAGAGGTGGCGGTGGCCGGGCCGTGGGCGGCGCGGGCCAGGAGGACGGCGGTCAGGGCGGCCAGCTCTTCCTCGCTGGCCTGGCCCTTCTCCACGCGGATGGAGGTGTTGCGCAGGGCGGTGTTCACGGTCACGGTCTCTTGTCTCCGTCTTCGCGGTGGCGTCGGTGCCTGGTGCGGGTGCGGGATGGGGCTACTGGGGCGGGTTGCCGTGCTTGCGGGCCGGCAGGTCCGCGTGCTTGGTGCGCAGCATGTCGAGGGCGCGGATGAGCGTGTGACGGGTTTCGGCGGGGTCGATGACGTCGTCGACCAGGCCGCGCTCGGCCGCGTAGTACGGGTGCATCAGCTCGGACTTGTACTCCTTGACCATGCGGGTGCGCATGGCCTCGGAGTCGTCCGCCTCGGCGATCTGCTTGCGGAAGATGACGTTGGCGGCGCCCTCGGCACCCATCACCGCGATCTCGTTGGTCGGCCAGGCGTAGGTCAGGTCGGCGCCGATGGACTGCGAGTCCATGACGATGTAGGCGCCGCCGTAGGCCTTGCGCAGCACGATGGAGATCCGCGGCACGGTGGCGTTGCAGTAGGCGTAGAGCAGCTTGGCGCCGTGGCGGATGATGCCGCCGTGCTCCTGGTCCACGCCGGGCAGGAAGCCGGGGACGTCGAGGAGGGTGACGAGGGGGATGTTGAAGGCGTCGCACATCTGGACGAAGCGGGCGGCCTTCTCCGAGGCCTCGATGTCCAGGACGCCGGCCAGGGACTGCGGCTGGTTGGCGATGATGCCGACCACCTTGCCGTCGAGGCGGGTCAGCGCGCAGATGATGTTGGTCGCCCAGCGCTCGTGGACCTCCAGGTACTCGCCGTCGTCGACGATCTCCTCGATGACCTTGCGCATGTCGTACGGGCGGTTGCCGTCGGCCGGGACCAGGTCCAGCAGCACGTCACCGGAGCGGTCCGCGGGGTCCTCGCAGGCCACCACCGGCGGGTTCTCCCGGTTGTTGGCCGGCAGCAGCGACAGCAGGTAGCGGACCTCTTCGAGGCAGGTCGCCTCGTCGTCGTAGGCGAAGTGGCACACCCCGGAGGTCTCGGCGTGCACATCGGCGCCGCCCAGGCCGTTCTGGGTGATCTCCTCGCCGGTGACCGCGCGGACCACGTCCGGGCCGGTGATGAACATCTGCGAGGTCTCGCGGACCATGAAGACGAAGTCGGTCAGGGCGGGGCTGTAGGCCGCGCCGCCCGCGCACGGGCCGAGCATGACCGAGATCTGCGGGATGACCCCGCTCGCCTTGGTGTTGCGCTGGAAGATCCCGCCGTAGCCGGCCAGCGCGGAGACGCCCTCCTGGATACGGGCACCGGCGCCGTCGTTGAGCGAGACCAGCGGGGCACCGGCCTGGATGGCCATGTCCATGATCTTGTGGATCTTGGTGGCGTGCGCCTCGCCGAGCGCACCGCCGAAGATCCGGAAGTCGTGTGCGTAGACGAAGACCGTCCGGCCGTGGACGGTGCCCCAGCCGGTGATCACTCCATCGGTGTAGGGCTTCTTGGCCTCCAGGCCGAAGCCCGTCGCCCGGTGCCGCCGCAGCGGCTCGACCTCGTTGAACGAATCCTCGTCCAGCAGCAGCTCGATCCGCTCGCGCGCCGTCAGCTTGCCCTTGGCACGCTGCGCTTCGGTCGCCCGCTCGCTGGGTCCGCGCCGGACCTGCTCGCGGATGGCGTGCAGCTCGGCGACGCGCCCGCGGGCGTCGTTGGCGCCGGCGGGCAGATCTTCGACAGTGGTCATGTATCGACGGTACGTGTGCGGGGCGCCGTGCACCGATGTCGGTTTCGTACAACGTCCCAAGCCATTTCGTGGGCAGGCAGTACAGAACCACCTGGACGGAGCGCCCGCCACGGCGTCCGTTCGGGTGACGGGGCCATGCCCGATCTGTAGGGGGACGACAATCGCCGGGGTGCCGCCGATCATGCCCGACCTGCCCCCGGGGGCGGCATCGGTCCAGGTCAGAGCGGCCGGATCGTACAGCGGTGAGTGGCACAGGTGGTGCCGGGGCGGATCCGGAGCCGCAGCCCCCGGCCGGCGGCCAGCACCTCGATCGCGGGATCGTGGCCGAGCACCGCGCGCACCGGACGCGACCACGTGATCTCCACCATATCCCCGGACCGGTCCGGGGCGGCGACGCACAGTTGTACGGTCCGGCCATGTGCCGCGCCCGGACGGCCGTCCTGCCGTTCGCGCACCAGCACGCTCGCCGGGCCGCTGCTGCACAGCTCGCCCGCACGGCCCGCCCGCCAGAAGTTGGCGGCCGTTACGCCGAGCGGGTGAACCGCGATCGCCTGCCGGCCGGCGTCGTTGGCGAGCACGGTCAGCCAGTGCCGGTCGGCGGCGCGCTCGGCGAGGGCGCCGGCGGTGGCGCCCGGCATCAGGAGGTAGGCGTAGCGGGCACCGTCCGGGTCGGTGCCGTGATCGTGCCACAGGGTGAGGTAGCGGCGGGTGAACTCCTCCGGGGAAGAGCTGGAGTTGATGTCGTGCCAGGAACCGGTACGGGCCTCGCGCCGCACCTTCAGGGCGGCTCCGCCGGGGCATCCGGGGAAGACCCAGCCGCCGTGCCCGGCGAGGTGGGCCCAGCGGGCGCACGGGAAGCAGGTGGTGAGGCCGAGCGTGCCGGGCTGCCGTACGCCGTCGACGGTGAGCGCGGGGGTGCCGTACTCCCCCAGGCAGCGGTTGTCGACGACGGTCTCGGCCGGCACCCCGTCGCGGGCGGTGATGCCGGCGCCCAGGCAGACGACGCAGTCGGCGAGCGCGAACCAGGACTTCCGGGCGGTGAGGGTGGAGGCGAGACCGCGCAGGTGCTGCCCGATCGCGGCGAACTCGCCGTCCGTGGTGCCGCCGACCCAGCGCACGGCGGGCCGGGGCTCGCCCCAGCCGCCGCCCTCGTTGTCCGCGAGCCGTTGGGTGGAGACGGTCGTGCCGGGCAGCCGGTAGGGGTCGACGGTCGGCCAGAAGGCATCCGTGTACTGGTCGCCGCCGAAGTCCGCGCCCCACCAGTAGAGCATTCCGGCCCCGGTGTGCCAGCCGCGCGGGTTCTCGCCGTTGCCGTTCTCGTAGTACGTGATCCGGTCGGAGGCCATGGCGAGCCCGGCGGCCCAGCCGGGGCGCCGGTGCACGGCCCGGTCCATGGCCGGGAAGAGCCGGTGGCCGACGGACTCGGGCGCGGCGGGCACCGGGCCGTCGGCGATCTTCCGCAGCCGGACGAGGTCGGCCACGCCGTACTGCCGGTCGGTGAGCACCGGCAGCGTACGGTCCCGGGCCGTCCAACCCTTGATCATGCCGTGCCAGCGCCTCCGCTCGGCGGGGGCGGCGGCCTCGGCCAGCAGGGCGACGGCGGCGATCAGCGCGTGCCCGTGGTAGTGGTCGCTGCGCAGGATCCGGCGGTCGTCGTGACGGAGGTAACCGCGGCTGATGGCACGCCCGTTGACGCTGTCCATCATCAGCCCGTTGTAGAGCAGCGGGGCGTACGCCCGCTCCACGCTGTCGAAGATGATCTGCCGCGCCGGATCGGTCACCTCCCACGCCGATCCGCCGAGCAGGGTGAACAGCCGCCCCAGGCCGTCCAGCAGGACGAAGCCGTAGGTGCCGGAGTAGGCGACCCGGGTGTGCTGGACGAACGACCCGTCGGCGTAGAGCCCGTCCCCCTGGGCGACGTACGGGAACACCGGCGAGAGGGCGTCCCGGGCGAGCGCGATCTTTCCCGGCGCCCGGCCGAGGATGCCGCGCAGGGCGAGTACACGGCACAGGTCGACGCGGTTGGCACCGGTACTGGTCCCGGTGTAGTCGCCGAGCATCGCCTCCGGGACGAAGTGGTCCACGGCGGCGAGGCAGCGCTCCCGGAGGTCCTCGGGCAGACCGCCGCCCGGCAGCAGCTCGTCGAGGACCGCCATGGTGTCGAGCAGGAGTCTGGGGCTGCCGATCTGCCACTCCCACCAGTTGCCGTAGCGGGTGGCGCCGGCGTGGTAGACGGTGGCCTCCAGATGGCCGAGCCCCGCGCGGAGCGCCTCGGCGAGCCCGGGATCGCCGGTGTGCCCGGTGCCCGGCTGGGCGTAGGCCTGGGCCATGGTCCACAGCCGGCCGTAGCTCTGGGTGATGCCGGACGGCGGATCGTACGGACAGTCCGGCCACAGCGAACGGTCCTCCGGCCGCATGCCCGCCTGGTGACGGCCCGCGAGGTCACCCGTCTCCCGGAGGACGGCGGCGTACGGGGGCGTCTCCGGGTCGAAGCCGGTACCGAGCGCTGACGCGCACCAGCGGGCTCGGAGGGTCCGGTACGGGTCCGCCCCGTCGGCCCGGCGGTCGGCGAGGCGCAGAACGCCTCCGGCGGAGGCCGCGAGAAACCCCCTGCGCGTGTATGGCTGCCCTCCCACGTTTCCGGCCTTCCCGCCGCGACGCCTGGCGGCGAGCTGAGTGCCGCTGCGCGGGGCTGTACGTCACGGGTCCGGCCCTCCGGACTGGCGTCCTGCGGTCCGGCCCCTCCCGTGGATGGTGGGTGATTCCGTCGCTCCTGCCGCCGTCCATGCTGCCGGACCCGCACCGCCGTGGCCAGGCACCATTGCGGCAGAAAAGGACCGGCACCCGGCCGGAGGACAACCACTCGCATCCGCCCCCACCGGCCTGTTCCCCTCCCCCTCACGGGAGGGGCCGCTCCGCAGGACGAAGTCCGGAGGAGCGGACCCGCACCCGACAAACCCACGCCCGCCGCAGGCGCAACGGCGAAACGGAGGTACGGCGCCGCAGCCGACAACGTGGGAAGCCAGCCAAGCGCAGCGGAACGTGGGTGGTCACCCCTGGGGCGTGACTCCGGCCCGCAAGAGGCCATACGCATAGGCGTCGTCCAGCGCCTGCCAGCTCGCCGCGATGACGTTCTCGGCGACGCCGACCGTGGACCATTCGCTGCGGCCGTCGCTGGTGGAGACCAGGACGCGGGTGATCGAGCCGGTGCCCAGGGCGCCTTCGAGGATGCGGACCTTGTAGTCGACCAGCTCCATGGTGGCCAGCTGCGGGTAGATCCGCTCCAGGGCGCTGCGCAGCGCCCGGTCCAGTGCGTTGACCGGGCCGTTGCCCTCGGCGGTGGTGACGATCCGTTCGCCCTTCGCCCACAGCTTCACCGTCGCCTCGTTGGCGTGGGTGCCGTCGGGGCGGTCCTCGACGATCGCCCGCCAGGACTCGACGGTGAAGTAGCGCAGCGGCTCGCCCTGGACCTCCTCGCGCAGCAGGAGTTCGAAGGAGGCGTCGGCGGCTTCGTAGGTGTAGCCCGCGAGTTCGCGTTCCTTGACGCGGTCGACGACCCGGCCGACCAGTTCGCGGTCGCCGCTCAGGTCGAAGCCCAGCTCCTTGCCCTTGAGTTCGATGGAGGCCCGCCCGGCCATGTCGGAGACCAGCATCCGCATGGTGTTGCCGACCAGTGCCGGGTCGATGTGCTGGTAGAGGTCCGGGTCGACCTTGATCGCGGAGGCGTGCAGACCGGCCTTGTGCGCGAAGGCGGAGACGCCCACGTAGGGCTCGTGGGTGGAGGGGGTGAGGTTGACGACCTCGGCGATGGCGTGCGAGATCCGGGTGGTCTCGGCGAGTGTGCCCTCGGGCAGGACCGGACGGCCGTACTTGAGCTCCAGGGCGGCGACGACCGGGAAGAGGTTGGCGTTGCCGACCCGCTCGCCGTAGCCGTTGGCGGTGCACTGGACGTGGGTGGCGCCGCCGTCCACGGCGGCGAGCGTGTTGGCGACGGCGCAGCCGGTGTCGTCCTGGGCGTGGATGCCCAGCCGCGCGCCGGTGTCCGCGAGGACGGTCCGGACGACGGCGGTGATCTGGGCGGGGAGCATCCCGCCGTTGGTGTCGCAGAGGATGACCACGTCCGCGCCGGCCTCGCTCGCGGTGCGGACGACCTGCTTGGCGTAGTCCGGGTCGAGGGCGTAGCCGTCGAAGAAGTGCTCGCAGTCGAGGAAGACCCGGCGGCCCTGGGCGCGGAGGTGGGCGATGGTGTCCGCGATCATCGCGAGGTTCTCGTCGGGGGTGGTGCGCAGCGCCAGCTTCACATGGCCGGTGTGGGACTTGGCGACCAGGGTGATGACCGGGGCCCCCGAGTCCAGCAGGGCGGCGACCTGGGGGTCGTCCTCGACGCGGACACCGGCCTTGCGGGTGGCGCCGAACGCGACCAGCTGGGCGTGCCGGAAGTCGATCTCCTCGCGGGCGCGCTGGAAGAACTCGGTGTCCCGCGGGTTGGCACCGGGCCAGCCGCCCTCGATGAAGCCCACTCCGAAGTCGTCGAGGTGCCGGGCGATGGTCAGCTTGTCGGCGACGGTGAGGTTGATGCCCTCACGCTGGGCGCCGTCGCGGAGGGTGGTGTCGAAGACATGGAAGTCGTCGGACACCGCGCCGGCCGGACGGGCGTCGGAGGGGTCGGTATGGGGTGCGGCCGTCATGCTGGTCTGGCTCCTGTCGGGATCTCGGTCTACCGGAAAACCGGTTCCACCGTCCCTCCATGCTCCCTCGCGCTCCGCTTCCGGCGGGGTGTGGGCCGGGAACGAAAAAACCTCTCGCGGGTGCGAGAGGTCTGCGCGCGGGTCTGGGACGACGGTGGCCACGCCGTACTCGGTTCGTACGGGGTGGTCACTGCGGACCGGCGCGCCTGCTGCCAATAATCATGGCGGACAAGGGCACGGTCCGCAGTCTGCCACAACCTTGGATGGCGGGCGCAACGATCTCACCATACGGTCGGGCCGTCCGCCGGTGACGCCCGGCGGCGGCCCGGCGACGGCGTTCAGTCGGTGACGGGCTCGCGGCCCGGTGCCGGGGCGGCGTCCGGGCGCTCCCCCGCGCCGACCCGGTGCAGATCGATGGTCCGGGTCTCCCGCATGGCGAGGTAGACGATCAGGGAGACCGCGGCGCACCCGGAGACGTACCAGTAGTAGCCGGACTCGGCACCGCTGTTCTTGAACCACAGGGCGACGTACTCCGCGGTACCGCCGAACATCGCGTTGGCGAGGGCGTACGGCAGGGCGACGCCGAGCGCTCGGATGCCGGTGGGGAACAGCTCGGCCTTCACACAGGCGTTGATCGAGGTGTAGCCGGTGACGACGAGCAGCGCGAGGAGGGAGAGGCCGAGAGCCGGCCAGAAGGACCCGGCGTGCTTGAGCAGCGTCATGATCGGCACGGTCAGGAAGGTCGAGCCGATCGCGAACGTGATCAGGAGCGGGCGGCGGCCGATCCGGTCCGAGAGCCGGCCGGCCAGCGGCTGGAGGCACATGAAGAGGAAGAGGGCGCAGAAGCTGACCAGGGAGGCGGTCGGCTTGTCCATCCCCACGCTGCCCGAGAGGTACTTGGTGAGGTAGGTCGTGTACGTGTAGTACGCGACGGTGCCGCCCATGGTGAGCGCGATGACCAGCAGCGCCTCGCGCTTGTGCTTCAGCAGCGCCTTGAGGGTGCCGCGCGCCGGGTCGGCGTGGGCGTCCTCGTCCGCGGCGTAGACCTCGGTCTCCAGCATGGTGCGGCGCAGGTAGAAGACCACCCCGGCGCCCAGCGCACCGACGATGAACGGAATCCGCCAGGCCCAGCTGTGCAGCGTGTCCTCGGAGAGGGTGCGCTGCAGCACGATCTGCAGGCCGAGGCCGAGCAGTTGCCCCGCCGTCATCGACACGTACTGGAAGCTGGAGGCGAAGCCGCGCCGCCCGGGAGCGGATGCCTCGGTGAGGTAGGTGGCGCTGGCCGCGTACTCACCGCCGACCGAGAGCCCTTGCAGCATCCGGGCGAGGAGCAGTACGGCGACACCGCCGTAACCGGCGACGTCGTACGTAGGCGCGATCGCGATCAGGACCGCCGAGGCGGACATCAGGGTGACGGTCAGGGTGAGGGCGGCCTTGCGGCCCTGGCGGTCGCCGACCCGGCCGAGCAGCCAGCCGCCGACCGGGCGCAGGAAGAACCCGACGGCGAAGATTCCCATGGTGTTCATGAGCTTCGCGGTCTCGTTCCCCTCGGGGAAGAAGGAGTCCGCGAAGTAGACCGCGAAGCTGGCGTAGACGAACCAGTCGAACCACTCGACCATGTTGCCGGCGGAACCGACCCAGATCTTCTTCCAGTGCTCTCGTCCCATAGCCGATCACGGTCGCGGACCGGCGGGCGGTCGGCAAGAGCCGGGGCGGCAACGATCGCGCGTACTTTCGTGCGTTGCGGTCGTGCGGGCGGTGCTGCCGGGCGCCGTCGGCTCATGACGATGGCCGCCTCCGGTTCGCGGCCGGGGCGGCCATGGTCATCAGGGGGAGAGCGCCCGGGTCAGCCCAGCGGGTGCATCCAGCCATGGGTGTCCGCGGCGACGCCCCGCTGGATGTCGAGGAGCGCCTCGCGCAGCTTCACCGTGACCGTGCCGGGTTCGCCGTCGGACTGGGTCCACTCGCCGCCCGCGGTCTTGACCGAACCGACCGGGGTGATCACCGCGGCGGTACCGCAGGCGAAGACCTCGGTGAGGGTGCCGTTCTCGGTGTCGGCCTTCCACTGGTCGAGGGAGACCCGGGCCTCCTCCGCCTTGTACCCCAGGTCGCGGGCGACGGACAGCAGGGAGTCACGGGTGACGCCGGCGAGCAGCGAACCGGTGAGGGTCGGCGTGACGATGACCGGCTTCTCGTTGTCCGCACCGCCGTACACGAAGTACAGGTTCATCCCGCCGAGCTCCTCGACCCACTTGTGCTCCACGGCGTCGAGGTAGGCGACCTGGTCGCAGCCCCGCTGGGCGGCCTCGGCCTGGGCGAGCAGCGACGCGGCGTAGTTGCCGCCGGTCTTGGCGTCGCCCATCCCGCCGGGGACGGCGCGGACCCGGTCCTCGGAGATCCAGATGGAGACCGGCTTGACGCCGCCGGGGAAGTACGCGCCGGCGGGCGAGGCGATGACGACGAAGAGGTACTCGTTGGCGGGCTTCACGCCCAAGCCGACCTCCGTCGCGATCATGAAGGGGCGCAGGTAGAGCGACTCCTCGCCGCCGTGCGCGGGCACCCAGTCCTTGTCCTGCCGGACGAGTGCGTCGCACGCCTCGATGAAGGTCTCGACCGGCAGTTCCGGCATGGCCAGCCGGCGGGCGGAGGCCTGGAAGCGGCGGGCGTTGGCGTCGGGGCGGAAGGTGGCGACGGAGCCGTCGGGCCGGCGGTAGGCCTTGAGGCCCTCGAAGATCTCCTGGGCGTAGTGCAGGACATTGGTCGCCGGGTCGAGGGAGAGCGGCCCGTAGGGCACGAGCTGTCCGTCGTGCCAGCCGCGGCCCTCGGTCCACTTGATCGTCACCATGTGGTCGGTGAAGTGGCGGCCGAAGCCGGGAGCCGCCAGGATCCGCTCCCGCTCCGCGTCGGAGAGCGGATGCGGGGAGGGCTTGAGCTCGATCGTGGGCGTCGTCATATATGCGTGTCCTTCACTGCGTGTTCCGATACCTGGGTTACCTCCCAGCCGGCCGCGCTCACCAGGGCTCTTGAACGTACCGGTCGTTACTGGGACGTCCGAGTTTCCGCACCGACGGCGATGCCACGTCCGATTATCGCTCGTGGGTGTGCGCCGCTGGAACCGGTCTGCGCGGTCCGGCTCCGATGGTCGCATCCGGTCGCCGCACGCGACAGCGCCGGGCGAGGACGAGGAGTCCCGGCCCGGCGCTGTCCGTGAGCTGCTGGTCAGCCGCCGATCTCGACTGGCGCGGGCCTCAGCCCGCTACGCGTGCGGCGAGCGCGTCGCCGATCTCGTCCGTGCTGCGGGCGCCGCCGTCGCGGGCCTCCAGGTCGGCCGCGACGGCCTCCTCGATACGGGCGGCCTGCGGTGCGTAGCCGAGGTGGCGCAGGAGCAGGGCGACGGAGAGGATCGTGGCCGTGGGGTCGGCCTTGCCGGTGCCCGCGATGTCCGGGGCGGAGCCGTGCACCGGCTCGAACATCGACGGGAACTCGCCGGTCGGGTTGATGTTCCCGGAGGCGGCCAGGCCGATACCGCCGGTGACGGCCGCGGCGAGGTCGGTGAGGATGTCGCCGAAGAGGTTGTCGGTGACGATCACGTCGAACCGCTCGGGCTGGGTGACGAAGAAGATGGTCGCCGCGTCGACGTGCAGGTAGTCGGTGGTGACCTCGGGGTACTCCGCACCGACCCGGTCGAAGATGTTCTTCCACAGGTGGCCCGCGTAGACCAGGACGTTGTTCTTGTGCACCAGCGTCAGCTTCTTGCGGGGGCGGGCGTCGGCCCGCTCGTACGCGTCCCGGACGACCCGCTCGACACCGTAGGCGGTGTTCACGCTGACCTCGGTGGCGACCTCGGCGGGGGTGCCGGTGCGCAGCGAGCCGCCGTTGCCCGTGTACGGGCCCTCGGTGCCCTCACGGACCACCACGAAGTCGATGTCCGGCCGCCCGGCCAGCGGGGTGGCGGTGTTCGGGAAGAGCTTCGACGGACGCAGGTTGACGAAGTGGTCGAAGGCGAAGCGGAGCTTGAGCAGCAGCCCGCGCTCCAGCACTCCGGACGGTACGGACGGGTCGCCGATCGCGCCGAGCAGGATCGCGTCGTGCCGCTTGAGGGACTCCAGTTCGGCGTCCGGGAGGGTCTCGCCGGTCGCGTGCCAGCGCTTGGCACCAAGGTCGTACTCCTTGGTTTCCAGCTTGACGTCCTGCGGGAGGACCGCGGTCAGGACCTTGAGGCCTTGGGCGACGACCTCCTGGCCGATGCCGTCACCGGGGATCACTGCGAGGCGAATGCTGCGAGACATGCTGGGACCCTACTCGCCGTCCCATTGATTGACACGCAGCGTCCGCCATATGGACATGCGCGGCGATGAGCGATCAGTGACCGGTCGAGCCGCCGTTGTCCCGGCGGTCAAGGGCTCGCTGGAGGGCCGCCGCGGCGTTCCTGCGGTCGGCTTCGCTGGTCGTACGGACGGAGTGACGGGTTCTGCGGACGGCGGTCTCGGCCATGATGCACGTCTCCAATGCCAGAGCCACGGGAACAGACGGGGAGCGTCGGTCAGAAGCGGCCGGAAGGGGCGGGGGCCTCGGCGCGGCAGGGGTCACCTGCCCTCGTGTACCGGGCCGCACCCGCTCTCGCTCGATGGAGCGCTGGGTTCGGCTTCTACAAAGTTAGGACAGCCGCGCCGTGATGTCTGCACAATTACTTGGCCTTCCTACTATCTGAGACGGAAGCTACCCGTGGTCCGGCAACGCCGCCTGCCATGGCGGCGGCCCGGCACCCCGAACGGCGGGGTGCCGGGCCGTCGTCGTCCGCGCGGGCGTCAGCCCGTCCGCGGGTATCAGCCCATGTGCGGGTATCAGCCCATGTGCGGGTAGCGGTAGTCGGTCGGCGGGACCAGGGTCTCCTTGATGGAGCGGGTGGAGGTCCAGCGCATCAGGTTCTGCTTGGCGCCGGCCTTGTCGTTGGTACCGGACGCGCGGCCGCCGCCGAAGGGCTGCTGGCCGACGACGGCACCGGTCGGCTTGTCGTTGATGTAGAAGTTGCCGGCCGCGAAGCGCAGCTTCTCGCAGGTGACGGCGGCCGCCGCGCGGTCCTGGGCGATGACGCAGCCGGTCAGGCCGTAGGCCGAGGCGGACTCCATCTGGGTGAGCATGGCGTCGTAGTCGGCGTCGTCGTAGACGTACACACCCAGGATCGGGCCGAAGTACTCGTCCTTGAAGATCTCGTTCTCCGGGTCGGTGGAGACCAGGACCGTCGGGCGGACGAAGTAGCCCTCGCTGTCGTCGTAGGTGCCGCCGGCCACGACCTCGACGGTCGGGTCGGCCTTGGCGCGGTCGATCGCCGCCTTGTTCTTGGCGAAGGCCCGGTCGTCGATGACGGCACCCATGAAGTTCGCGAGGTCGGTGACGTCACCCATCGTGAGCGACTCGACCTCGGCGGCGAACTCCTCCTTGAAGCCGGAGTTCCAGAGGGAGGCCGGGACGTAGGCGCGGGAGGCCGCGGAACACTTCTGGCCCTGGAACTCGAAGGCGCCACGGGTCATGGCGGTCTTCAGCACGGCGCGGTCGGCCGTGGGGTGGGCGACGATGAAGTCCTTGCCGCCGGTCTCGCCCACCAGCCGCGGGTAGGTCTTGAACTTCTCGATGTTGCTGCCGACGGTCTTCCACAGGTACTGGAAGGTCCTGGTCGAACCGGTGAAGTGGATGCCCGCCAGGTCGGGGTGGTTCAGCGCCACCTCGGAGACGTCCTTGCCGTCACCGGTGACCAGGTTGATCACGCCCTTGGGCAGCCCGGCCTCCTCCAGCAGCTGCATGAGCAGGACCGCGGCGAAGGTCTGGGTCGGCGACGGCTTCCAGACGACCACGTTGCCCATCAGGGCAGGGGCGGTCGGCAGGTTGCCGGCGATCGCGGTGAAGTTGAACGGCGTGATCGCGTAGACGAAGCCCTCCAGCGGGCGGTGGTCCGAGCGGTTCCAGACGCCCGGGGAGTTCACCGGGGGCTGCTCGGCCAGGATCTGGCGCGCGAAGTGCACGTTGAAGCGCCAGAAGTCGATCAGCTCGCAGGGGGTGTCGATCTCCGCCTGCTGGGCGGTCTTGGACTGGCCGAGCATGGTCGCGGCGGCCATCGTCTCCCGCCAGGGACCGGAGAGCAGGTCGGCGGCCTTGAGGATGATCGCGGCGCGGTCGTCGAAGGACAGCGCGCGCCAGGCCGGGGCGGCGGCCAGCGCGGCGTCCACGGCGTCCTGGGCGTCCTGGACGGTCGCGTTGGCGTACGTGCCGAGCCGGGCCGCGTGGTGGTGGGGCTGCACGACGTCGAAGCGCTCGCCGCCACCCATCCGCCGCTCCCCGCCGATGGTCATCGGCAGGTCGATCGGGTTGCCGGCCAGCTCCTTGAGCTTGGCCTCCAGACGGGAACGCTCCGGGCTGCCGGGGGCGTAGGTGTGGACCGGCTCGTTGGCCGGCACGGGGACCTGGGTTACGGCGTCCATCGTGGCCGTCTCCTTCGATCGTCGGTTCGTACGTACAGGGGGCGTTGGGGGCGGGGCCGAAGCCCGAGGCCCGGGGCTCAGGGCAGGAGCCGCTTGCTCATCACTGTCATCCTCGGGTCGCGAGCGACCGCAGGAAGAACCCGAGGTTCGCGGGGCGCTCGGCGAGGCGGCGCATGAAGTATCCGTACCAGTCCGTGCCGTACGGCACGTACACCCGCATGCGCTCGCCCTCGGTGACCAGCCTCTGCTGCTCCACCTCGCGGATGCCGTAGAGCATCTGGAATTCGTAGTCCGCCGCCTTACGGCCGTTGCGGTGGGCCAGGTCCTGGGCGATGGCCACCATCCGCGGGTCGTGCGACCCGACCATGGGGTAGCCCTGCCCGGCCATCAGGATCTTCAGGCAGCGCACATAGGCCTTGTCGACGTCCTGCTTGTCCTGGTACGCGACCGCGGCGGGCTCCTTGTACGCGCCCTTCACCAGTCGCACCCGGGAGCCTGCCCCGGCGAGCGCGTGGCAGTCGTCCTCGGTGCGGAAGAGGTAGGACTGGAGCACCGCGCCCGTCTGGGGGAAGCGCTCGCGCAGCTCGGCCAGGATCGCGAGGGTGGAGTCGACCGTGGTGTGGTCCTCCATGTCGAGGGTCACGGTCGTGCCGGCCTCGGCGGCGGCCTCGACCACCGGGGTGACGTTCTTCAGCGCCAGTTCGTGACCGCCGGACAGCGCCTGGCCGAAGGCGGACAGTTTGACCGACATCTCGGCCCTGGCGCCGAGTCCCTGCGCCTTGAGGGCGTCGGCCAGCTGGAGGTAGGCGTCGCGGTTGCGCAGCGCCTCCGCCGGGTCGGTGATGTCCTCGCCGAGGTGGTCGAGCGTGATCTCCAGGCCTCGCGCGGCCAGGGCCCGCACGGCGGCCATGGCCTCGTCCAGACGCTCACCGGCGACGAACCGGTCCACCACCGGGCGAGTGACCGGAGCGGCCGCGACGATGCGGCGGATGCTGTCGCTGCGCGCTGCGGCGAGAAGCACGGGACCCAGCATGGGGCACCTCCACGTTTCAGGGTGACAAAGGCCTGGGGACGCCGAATGACGCGGATACATCGGCGAGGTTGAGCCACCTGAAATGTAAGGATCTCGCCAGTTCCCGGCCATCGACAGCTGTCACGCCTTCGTGGTCGGGATCTCAGACAGATGTATGAGAATGGTGAGTGAGGGCAACCACTGCGGCAGGAGAGGACGGAGTGACGGATGCGAGGCGACTACCAGCAACTCGTGGACGAGATCTCGGCGGCGCTCGGTGCCCCGGCGACGCTGGAGGACCGGGACTTCGGGCTGATCGCCTTCGGTGCGCACGAAGGTGAGGACGACGAGGTCATGGACCCGGTACGGACCCGTTCGATCCTCCAGCGGCGCTCCTCCGCGGCGGTTCGGGCCTGGTTCGAGGCGTTCGGCATCGCCCGCGCCCGGACGCCGCTGCGCATACCGCCGGATCCGGCGGCCGGAGTCTTCCGCGGCCGGATCTGTCTGCCGGTACGCCATCGGAGCATCGTGCACGGCTACGTCTGGGTGCTGGACGACGGCCGCCTGTCCGACCTGGCGCTGGGCGGCCACGGAGCCCCGCCCGACCCGCGGATCACCCAGGCGATGGAGACCGCCGCCCGGATCGGCGCCCTCCTGGCCGACGAGGCCCGCACCGGCTCCGAACTCGGCGATCTGCTGCACGAGTTGCTGACCTCCGGGCCCTCCGGACGGCCGGCCGCGGCGACCGCGCTGCGCGACGCGCTGCGGGACACCCTGCGCTTCACCCCGGGCGTACCGCTCACCCTGGTCGCGGTGGTGCCCTGGGAGCCCACGGACACCGGCACCGCGCCGCTGCCGAACCTGCCGGGGCTGCTCGCGGCGTGTCCGCTGCGGACCGCCGGCCGGCCGCGCGGCGCGGCGGCCGGGCACGCCCTGGCGGCGCTGGTACGGCTGCGCTCGACCGGTGCGCTCACCCCGGCCCGTACTGTGGCCGAACATCTCCTGCGCTCACCGCGCGCGGGCGCCGCACCGGCCGCCAACGACCACCTCCCGCAGCCTCGCACGGCCATTTCCGGCCACCTCGGGCCGCCCCACCCCGCGGCCGGAATCGGCATCGGCACAAGGGAGTTGACGGATCTGCCGGACACCTGGCGGGAGGCCCTGGACGCGGCCCGCGCGGCCCGCGCCGAACCCCGGCTCGGCCCGGTCGCCCAGTGGGACGCCATCGGCTCGTACCGCCTGCTGACCGCCCTGCCCGCCACCGGCCCGGACCCGGCCATCGGCCCTCTGCTGGCACCCTCTCACGCCGAACTCGCCCGCACCGCCGAGGTGTTCCTCGACTGCGCCGGCCAGGCCGGCCGCACCGCCCAGGAACTGGGCATCCATCGCCAGACCCTCTACTACCGCCTGGGCCGGGTGGAGAAACTGACGGGCCTCGACCTGGACGACGGCGGGCACCGGTTGCTGCTGCATATGGCGCTCAAGGCGGCCCGGCTGCAGGCGCTCCAGGACCCGCGACTTCGTCAGCAATGAAGGTCGTCAGTTCCTGCCTCCACCGGCGGCCCTGCTGCGTGGTCCCTTCCCGCGCAGCCGGCCCGGCGTGTGGGGGCGGTTGTGGCCTACTGATCTGTGACGGACCTGAACTGAAAACCTGTCGCCCGATGCTCGTCGCCGACGTCGTCCCTCATGTAGATCCCGCCACTGTCACCGACATAGCGGTAGTTCAATGAACGCTTCAGCATTCCGAGGACAAATTCCTCGTCTCTCGTGTTCTGTTCTGCGCAGGTGCGGTGGGTGGTGAGTCGGGCGTCGCGGAAGAAGAGGTGGGAGCCGTTGAAGAAGACCCTTGCGGTGAAGTCGTTGCAGCCGAGCTTGCCGGTGACGGTGCCGTCACGATGGAACACAATGGAGGTGTCCTTGGCGGACCGGAACGTTTCGGTGTGGTCGTACTCCATCCACGCGCCCAGTTGGAACTCGGTGTCGAAGAGGCCCGGGGACCTGACCATGGTCAGGGTGGCTACGTCACCGTGCTCGTTCCGCAGTTGCGGCAACGAGCCGGGAGGCCCACCTCCAGGTTGCTGCCGCAGTTTCCGCTCGCCGATCTTCAGTGGGCCTCGGTGGAAGAACTTCTTGACCTTCGCCTCGAAATCCGACAGTTCCGGGCTCTTCTGCTGTGCCGGCTTCGGGCATGTGGTCGTCTCCTCGGGCCAATCAGGCGTCTCCGATGGAGGGGCCGGTGCCGGAACGTCTTCACCCAACGTCAGCGTGGTTGCCTCAAGTTCGGCTTTCGCTCGAAACGGCGTGCAGCCGTAATCCCCTGCAACCGTCCCGTCGTCACGGAACTCGATCCACGGACTGGCTTTCTCGGGCCCGTGCACCTCTTGTCCGTCCACCGTGAGCGTGCTTTCGTCGAAGGTCCAGATCCCATCGAACAGTCTGCCTCCCGGACCCCCCGGCCCCTTCTTCGCGGGGGAAGCGGATGCCGTAGCACCCCCGCTCCGGCCGCCCTCACCGCCTGAGGCCGCCCCGCACGCCGAGACCCCGCCGCACGCCACCGCTATGCCGGCGACGACCCCCGCAACACGTCTTAGAGAGATCCGCATGCCTACCTGAACGTCTTTCACGGAGCTCCAGTTCCACCGCCCGCGGGAGCCAGTGCTGACGAAATCGCGGATCCTACAGGGCCGTGGGGTGCCCGTACCGGCTAGAGCGTGTCCTCAGCGGACTTCTCGCACAGCGCCGAGTCGGGTACCTCGGTCAGCTTCGGGGACTCCAGCTGCGCGTTGGTCACCACCGACGCATGGCGGCCGTCCGGAGTGACCAGGGTCATCGGGACATAGCCGGGCGCGGATGTGCTCTGTCGCTGGGCCTCCTCAACTGCGGTGCGCGGAACGGAACACCCGGAAGGTAAGCGGCGGAGACGGAGGACGGGTGAAATGCTTCTCTCTGGGTCCATGGGCGCACGTGCCCGGGCCCGTCGGCGCACGAGATCTCCGTCGGCCGGCGCCCGTCCGGCACGCCGCACGGCCTCCGGAAACAGCCGGTTCACCTGCGGAGTGCCCAGCGGAAACACCCGCTTCCTAACGTCCGGCCGTGACGAGAGCACCCGGCGCCGAGGAGGCGTGCATGACCGAGGCCGTTGCGGCAGAGGCCGGTACGGAGGAACGGAGCGCCGGGCAGGCGGTCCGGGAGACGACCGAGGACTACACCCTCCGGTTCGCGCCGCGGAGTTACCGGCGCTGGACACCGATGGTCGTGGCGACCACCGCGCTCGGCGGGATCGCGTACATGGCGGACTTCTCGATCGGCGCGGGGATCGGCCTGGCCCACGGCACCGGGAACGCGCTGGCCGCGATCCTCGTCGCGGCCGTGGTCATCTTCGTCACCGGCTTCCCCCTCGCCTACTACGGCGCGCGCTACAACATCGACCTCGACCTGATCACCCGCGGTTCCGGCTTCGGGTACTACGGTTCGGTGCTCACCAGCGTCATCTTCGCCAGCTTCACCTTCATCTTCTTCGCCCTCGAAGGTTCGATCATGGCGCAGGGGCTGCGGCTGGGCCTCGGGCTGCCGTTGTGGCTGGGCTATCTGGTCTCGACGCTGATGGTGATCCCGCTGGTCGTCCACGGGATGAAGGCGCTCAGCAAGCTGCAGGTCTGGACGACCCCGGTGTGGCTGCTGCTGATGGTGGGACCGCTGGTGTATCTGGTCGCCACCGACCCGGGATCGGTGCACCGCTTTGTGTCGTATGCGGGCGGCGACGGCCAGGGCGGGGTGAACGCGGCGTCGGTGCTGCTCGGCGCGGGCGTCTGTCTGTCGCTGATCGCGCAGATCGGGGAGCAGATCGACTATCTGCGCTTCATGCCGCCCAAGACCGAGGCGAACAAGCGCAGTTGGTGGACGGCGGTGGTGATGGCCGGGCCCGGCTGGGTGGTGCTGGGTGCGCTGAAGCAGGCCATCGGCCTCTTCCTGGCCGTCTACGTCCTGGCGGAAGCGGGGCCGGCCGCGGCCACCGAGCCGATCCGGCAGTTCACCGGAGCGTTCGCCGCGATGCTGCCGTCGTGGCTGGTGGTCCCGCTCGCCGTGGTGCTGGTCGTGATCAGCCAGATCAAGATCAACGTCACCAACGCCTACTCCGGTTCGCTGGCGTGGACGAACTCCTTCACCCGGGTCACCAAGCGCTATCCGGGCCGGATGGTGTTCGTGCTGGCCAACCTGGCGTGCGCGCTGGTGCTGATGGAGGCCGACATGTTCAGCTTCCTCAACACGGTCCTGGGCTTCTACTCCAACTGCGCCATCGCCTGGATCGTCACCGTCGCCACCGACATCCTCGTCAACAAGTACCTGCTGAAGCTGTCCCCGCACGCCCCCGAGTTCCGCCGGGGGATGCTGTACGCGGTCAACCCGGTGGGCGTGGTGGCGTTCACCGCCGCCTCCGGGCTGTCCATCGCGATGTACTTCCACGCCTTGGGCGACGCCCTCCAGCCGTACTCACCGGTCGCGGCGGCGCTGATCGCCTTCGTCCTGACACCGCTGACGGCGGTGGCCACCAAGGGCCGGTACTACCTGCGGCGTACCGACGACGGGATCGCGGAGCCGCTGCTGGACGCGGACGGCAACCCCAGCGCGACCGGCTACACCTGCCATGTCTGCCGGCAGGCCTTCGAGCGCCCGGACCTGACCGCCTGCCGGACCCATGACGCGGTGATCTGCTCGCTGTGCCTGAGCACCGACCGGGCCGGTGACCATGTGCTGCCCCCCGCCGCGGAGCCGGTCGGTCCGTCCCCGGGGCCTCGCCCGAGGTGACCCGTCGCAGCGCGGCCGGGCCCGGGCCTTCAGACGGGGCCGGGGGCTCCCGGCCGGAGGATCCCGTAGTGGCGGTAGAGGCGGGTCTCCGCGGAGGGGTCGAGGTGGTCGGGGGTGTCGATCGGCGGGGCGGACCTGATGGCGTGCTTGGTGTACGGGACGTGCAGGGCGTCGCCGGTGCGGCGGGCCCCGGCGAGCGGGACGAAGACCTCCGTCAGCCCGAAGAGCCCGGTGCGCACGGTGATCCACTCGGGGGCGTTGGTGGCGTCGTCCCGGTAGACCTGCTGGACCGTGCCCACCTTCGCGCCGTGCACGTCGACCACCCGCAGGCCGGTCAGGCGCTGCGGGGCGTCGCTCCGGGGTGCGGTCATGGCGTCCGTTCTCCTTACCGCCCGCGCCGGCCGGGCGGGCGCGTGGTGCCCGTTCCCATTGCGCGCCGCCGGGCGGGCGCGCGCAAGCGCGGGGCGGGCGGATGGGCGCGTACGGGCAGCCGGACGCAGCGGGGCCCGGACGCCGCCGAAGCGGGTCCGGGCCCGTTGACCTGCGAAGGACAGCCGTCAGCCGAGGTTCACCGCGCGTACCGAGGTCGCGCCGATCGCGTCGGAGATCTCGTTGAGGACGTTCGCCGGGATGGTGTCGTCGACGGTCAGCACGACCAGTGCCTCGCCGCCGACGTCGGCCCGGGAGACCTGCATTCCGCCGATGTTGATGCCCGCCTCGCCCAGGATCCGGCCGACGGTGCCGACGACACCGGGCCGGTCGGTGTAGCGGAGGAACGCCATGTGGTCGGCGAGCGCGAGGTCGACGGAGTGGTCGCCGACCGCCACGACCTTCTGGACGTTCTTGTGGCCGGCGAGCGTGCCGGAGATCGACACCTCCTCGCCGCCCGCCAGGGTGCCGCGTACGGTCACCACGTTGCGGTGCTCGGGCGACTCGCTGCTGGTCGTCAGCCGCACCTCGACGCCGCGCTCCTGCGCGAAGAGCGGGGCGTTGACGTAGGAGACCGTCTCGGCCACGACGTCCTCGAAGACGCCCTTGAGCGCGGAGAGTTCGAGCACCTTGACATCGTGCTGGGTGATCTCGCCGTACACCTCGACATCGAGGCGGAGGGCGACCTCGCCGGCGAGCGCGGTGAAGATCCGGCCGAGGCGCTCGGCGAGCGGCAGGCCCGGCTTGACGTCCTCGGCGATCACTCCGCCCTGGACGTTGACCGCGTCCGGCACCAGTTCACCGGCGAGCGCGAGACGGACGGACTTGGCGACCGCGATGCCGGCCTTCTCCTGCGCCTCACCGGTCGAGGCGCCCAGGTGCGGGGTGCAGACGACCTGGTCGAACTCGAAGAGCGGGGAGTCGGTGCAGGGTTCGACGGCGTAGACGTCCAGGCCCGCGCCGGCCACCCGGCCCTCCTTGAGCGCGGTGGCCAGCGCGCCCTCGTCCACGATGCCGCCGCGCGCGGCGTTGACGATCCGGACGGTCGGCTTCACCTTGTGCAGCGCCTCGTCGCCGATCAGGCCGACGGTCTCCGGCGTCTTGGGGAGGTGGACGGTGATGAAGTCCGACACCTCCAGCAGCTCGTCCAGGCTCAGCAGCTTGACGCCCATCTGCGCGGCGCGGGCCGGCTGGACGTACGGGTCGTAGGCGACGACCTTCATCCCGAACGCCGACATCCGCTGGGCGACCAGGACGCCGATCCGGCCGAGGCCGACCACGCCGAGGGTCTTCTCGCTGAGCTCGACACCGGTGTACTTGCTGCGCTTCCACTCGCCGTTCTTCAGGGCGGTGTTGGCCTGCGGGATGTTGCGGGCGGTGGCGACCAGCAGACCGCAGGCCAGCTCGGCGGCGGTGACGATGTTGGAGGTCGGGGCGTTGACGACCATCACGCCGGCCTTGGTGGCGGCGGCCACGTCGACGTTGTCCAGGCCCACTCCCGCACGGGCGACGACCTTGAGCTTCTTGGCCGCGGCGATGGCCTCGGCGTCCACCTTCGTCGCGCTGCGCACGAGGATGGCGTCGACGTCGACGATGGCGGACAGCAGCTCGGTGCGGTCCGCGCCGTTGCAGTGCCGGATGTCGAAGTCGGGGCCGAGGGCGTCGACGGTCGCGGGCGACAGCTCTTCGGCGATCAGTACGGCAGGTTTCGAGCTCACGTGGTCTTCAGTCCTCACTAGTCCTTCGCGGACGGCCGTCCCGACGGCCGAAGGCGGTGAAGGGGGAAAGCCGCGTGGAAGACGCACGACATTGTGAGCCTGAACGCGCTTGTGATGGGCAGTGTAGTGGGGGCCGCCGCCGCGTCCTGTGCCGGTGCGGAAGGATCACCCGTGCGGGGTTCTCCGCGGTGGCCAAAGCGCCGCCCGCGGCGTGTCGCCGGGACGGGCGGAGAAGCGTACGGACGAGGGGGCCGCGAGTCGCCCGCGGCCCCCTCGTCCCCCGGCTCACGCCTCGTCGTCCACCCAGCTCATCAGCTTGCGCAGCTTCTTGCCGGTGGTCTCCAGCGTGTGGCCCTCGTCGGCCTTCTTGTACTCGTTGTACTTCGGCAGACCGGCGTTGTACTCGGCCATCCAGTTCTTGGCGAAGGTGCCGTCCTGGATCTCGGCGAGCACCTTCTTCATCTCCGCCTTGGTGGCGTCGGTGACGATACGCGGACCGGTGACGTAGTCGCCCCACTCGGCGGTCTCGGAGACCGACCAGCGCATCTTCTCCAGGCCGCCCTCGTACATGAGGTCCACGATCAGCTTCAGCTCGTGCAGGCACTCGAAGTACGCGATCTCCGGCTGGTAACCGGCCTCGACCAGCGTCTCGAAGCCCGCCTTGACCAGCGCCGAGGCGCCGCCGCACAGCACCGCCTGCTCACCGAACAGGTCGGTCTCGGTCTCCTCGGTGAAGGTGGTCTTGATGACACCGGCGCGGGTGCCGCCGATGGCCTTGGCGTACGAGAGCGCCAGCTCGAAGGCCTTGCCGGACGCGTCCTGCTCGACCGCGGCGATACACGGCACACCGCGGCCCTCCTCGTACTGGCGGCGCACGAGGTGGCCCGGGCCCTTGGGGGCGACCATGCAGACGTCCACACCGGCCGGGGCCTTGATGAAGCCGAAGCGGATGTTGAAGCCGTGGCCGAAGAACAGCGCGTCGCCGTCCTTCAGGTGCGGGGCGATGGACTCCTCGTAGACCTTGCCCTGGATCGGGTCCGGCACCAGGATCATGATGACGTCGGCCTCGGCCGCGGCCTCGGCGGGGGTCACCACGCGCAGGCCCTGCTCCTCGGCCTTCGTCTTCGACTTGGAGCCCTCGTGCAGACCGACGCGCACGTCGACGCCCGAGTCGCGCAGGGACAGCGCATGGGCGTGGCCCTGGCTTCCGTAACCGATGACCGCGACCTTGCGGTGCTGGATGATGGACAGGTCGGCGTCGGCGTCGTAGAACAGCTCGGCCACTTCGGGTATCTCCTTGGTTCTAGCGGGGTGCCCACACAGTACGTCGGGCGTGGGTGGGATGGTCGGTGGGTCTCGCCATACGGTCCGTTCGGTCGCGGCGGGCGCGGTGAACGCGGCGGACCGGCTTGTACGGTGCGGACCCTGCGGGTCAGGCCGTACGGTCCAGGGCACGCAGCGAGCGGTCGGTGATGGACCGGGCGCCACGCCCTATGGCGATACTGCCGGACTGCACCAACTCCTTGATGCCGAACGGCTCCAGCATCTTGAGCATGGCCTCCAGCTTCTCGGTGGATCCGGTGGCCTCGATGGTGACCGCCTCCGGGGAGACGTCCACGGTCTTGGCGCGGAAGAGCTGGACGATCTCGACGATCTGCGAGCGGGTCTCGTTGTCCGCGCGGACTTTGACCAGGACCAGTCGGCGCTGGATCGTGGCGGCCGGCTCCAGCTCGACGATCTTCAGGACGTTGACGAGCTTGTTGAGCTGCTTGGTGACCTGCTCCAGGGGCAGCGACTCCACGCTCACCACGATGGTGATCCGGGAGATCTCGGGGTGCTCGGTGACCCCGACCGCGAGCGAGTCGATGTTGAAGCCGCGGCGGGAGAACAGCGCGGCGATCCGGGCGAGGATGCCGGGGGTGTTCTCCACCAGGACGGAGAGCGTGTGCTTGGACATGGGCGTCGTCTTCTCTCTTCTTCGGTGCGTCCGGGTCGTCCTGGGCTCAGTCGTCTTCGCCGTCGCCGAAGTCGGGACGCACGCCCCGGGCGGCCATGACCTCGTCGTTGGAGGTGCCGGCGGCGACCATCGGCCACACCTGGTGATCCTCGTGGACGATGAAGTCCACCACGACCGGGCGGTCGTTGATGGCGTTGGCCTCCGCGATGACCTTGTCCAGTTCGGACGGGTCCTCGCAGCGCATCGCGACACAGCCCATCGCCTCGGCGAGTTTGACGAAGTCGGGGACGCGGGTGCCCCGGCTCGGGCCCTCGGCGGAGCCGTCGTCGGGCACGGCGCCGGCCGTCTCCGGGCCGGAGTGCAGCACGGTGTTGGAGTAGCGCTGGTTGTAGAAGAGGGTCTGCCACTGGCGGACCATGCCCAGTGCGCCGTTGTTGATGATCGCGACCTTGATCGGGATGTTGTTCAGGGCGCAGGTGACCAGTTCCTGATTGGTCATCTGGAAGCAGCCGTCGCCGTCGATCGCCCAGACCGTACGGTCCGGCATCCCGGCCTTGGCGCCCATCGCGGCGGGCACCGCGTACCCCATCGTGCCGGCGCCGCCGGAGTTCAGCCAGGTGGCGGGCTGTTCGTAGTCGATGAAGTGCGCGGCCCACATCTGGTGCTGGCCGACGCCCGCGGCGTAGATGGTGCCGTCGGGGGCGAGCCGGCCGATCCGCTCGATGACCTGCTGCGGGGAGAGACTGCCGTCGTCCGGGAGTTCGTAGCCCAGCGGGTAGGTCTCCCGCCAGCGGTTGAGGTCCTTCCACCAGGAGCCGTAGTCGCCCTTGTGGCCGGCGTCGTACTCGGCCTGGACGGCCACGATCAGATCGGCGATCACCTCGCGGGCGTCACCGACGATCGGCACGTCGGCGGCACGGTTCTTGCCGATCTCCGCCGGGTCGATGTCGGCGTGCACGACCTTGGCGTACGGGGCGAAGGAGTCCAGCTTGCCGGTGACCCGGTCGTCGAAGCGGGCGCCGAGGGTGATCAGCAGGTCCGCCTTCTGCAGCGCGGTGACGGCGGTGACCGAGCCGTGCATACCGGGCATGCCGACGTGCTGGGGGTGGCTGTCGGGGAAGGCGCCCAGTGCCATCAGGGTGGTGGTGACGGGCGCGCCGGTCAGTTCGGCGAGAACCTTCAGCTCGGCGGTGGCACCGGCCTTGAGGACGCCGCCGCCGACGTAGAGGACGGGGCGCTTGGACTCGACGATCAGCCGGGCGGCCTCGCGGATCTGCTTGGCGTGCGGTTTGGTGACCGGGCGGTAGCCGGGCAGTTCGGTGTGCGGCGGCCAGCTGAACGTGGTCCGCGCCTGGAGGGCGTCCTTGGCGATGTCGACCAGGACCGGGCCGGGGCGGCCGGTGGCGGCGATGTGGAACGCCTCGGCGATCGTCCGGGGGATCTCGGCCGGGTCGGTGACCAGGAAGTTGTGCTTGGTGATCGGCATCGTGATGCCGCAGATGTCCGCCTCCTGGAAGGCGTCCGTGCCGATCGACTTCGACGAGACCTGGCCGGTGATCGCGACCAGCGGGACGGAGTCCATGTGGGCGTCGGCGATCGGGGTGACGAGGTTGGTGGCGCCCGGCCCGGACGTGGCCATGCACACGCCGACCTTGCCGGTGGCCTGGGCGTATCCCGTGGCGGCGTGTCCGGCGCCCTGCTCGTGGCGGACCAGGACGTGCCGGACCTTCGAGGAGTCCATCATCGGGTCGTACGCGGGCAGGATCGCACCGCCGGGGATACCGAACACGGTGTCGGCCCCGACCTCCTCCAGCGCACGGATGAGGGACTGCGCGCCCGTGACGTGCTCAACGGTGGCGGACTGCTGCGGTCCGCCGGCGTTACGGGCCCGCGGCTGCGGATGGTGGGCCCCGGAGGCCTGCTCGGTCATCTGCATCTCTTCTCGAAGCTGAGGGTTTTGGCAGGGTTTGTGAGGTTGCTGTGCAACAAAAAACCCCTCGTGCCGGGAGGCAAGCGAGGGGAGCGCGTCGGTGCGGTCAGCTGGGTTTCTTCGGGGCCCAGCTTCAGCCGACGCGCTTTCCAAGTACGAGAATTCGGGTGCGCATGGCACTGACCCTCCCCCCGTCGTGCACCGAGTGTCAAGTGGGTGGGACGGAGGTCTCACTATTTGAGCGCAATGGCGGATGGACCAGCGCGTCCGGGCCCGCCAGACCGCCGTGCCGGACGGGCAGGCCACTGCCGCTGAGCACCACGGCCCGGCCCTGTCCTGCCAGGTCAGAGACCGGATAGCCGCTGTGTGACAGGGTCCGGCGCAGCCGGTGTTCGTCGAGCGGACCGGAGAACGCCGTCCCCATGGCGTGGGTGCAGCCCATGGCACGCAGCGCGAGCACCTGCTCGGGCAGATCGACCCCGTCCGCGACGGACTGCATGCCCAGATCTCCGGCGATGCGCAGCAGCCCGGCGGTGATCTTGTGCAGCCGTGCGGACTCCACCACCCCGTCGACCAGTCCGCGGTCCAGCCGCAGGACATCGATGGGCAGCCGGCGCAGTGCGCCCATGGAGGCGCATCCGCTGCCGAACCCGTCCAGGGCGATCCGTACGCCGAGCCGGCGCAGCGCTGCCAGCCGGCGCTCCAGGTCGTCCAGCGGGAGCCGGGGGTCGCTTTCGGACAGTTCCAGGACGAGTCCGCGCGAGGGCAGTCCGTGCCGGGTGAGCAGCGATTCGATGCCCTTGGGGGACAGTGCGCGGTCCAGCAGCCGACGGGCGGAGAGCCGGACCGCGACCGGGACCTGATGGCCGGCGCGGTGCCGCGCGGCGGCCTGCTCCACGGCCTCCTCCAGCTGCCAGCGCTCCAGCTCCGCGGCGCGGTCCCCGGCGTCGCTGAACCGGCCGCGGTCGCCCACCCGCAGGAACTCGGAGGGCGTGAAGAGTATGCCCTGGGCGGAGCGCCAGCGGGCGTGCGCCGCGACCGCGGTGACCCGTCCACTGGCCAGTTCCACGACCGGCTGGTGCAGCAGCGCGAATTCGCCGTCCTTCAGGGCCGTCCGCAGCTTGGTGGCGAGCTCGGCGCGGTGCGCCACCTCGTCCTGCATCTGCGGGGCGTACAGCTCCACCCGGCCCTTGCCGGCCTGCTTGGCGCGGTACATCGCGAGGTCGGCGTTGCGCAGCAGACCGGCGGGGCTCACACCGGGCTCGGCGAAGGCGACGCCGATACTGGCCGCCACCCGGACGTCCCGGCCGTCGATGCGGTACGGCTCGGAGAGCCTGATGCGCAGCCGGTCGGCGATCTCGCAGACGCGGAACTCCCGGGCCGCGCGGTCGCGGGTGCCGTCGCCGGTGATCAGCGCGGCGAACTCGTCGCCGCCCAGCCGCGCCGCTATGTCGCCGGAGCGCACCGAGTCGCCCAGCCTGCGGGCGGCCTGCACCAGCAGTTCGTCACCGGCCTGATGGCCGATGGTGTCGTTGACCTGCTTGAACCCGTCGAGGTCGATATAGAGCACGGCGGTGTCGTGGTCGCTGGCCCGGCGGCCCGTGACGGCCTTGGTGACCCGTTCGGTGAACAGGGCGCGGTTGGGCAGGTCGGTGAGCGCGTCATGGGAGGCGTTGTGCTGGAGCTGGGCCTGCAGCCGGACCCGCTCGGTGACGTCGCGGGAGTTGAAGATCAGGCCGCCGTGGTGGCGGTTGACGGTGGATTCGACGTTCAGCCAGCCTCCCCCGCTCCCGGCTTCGCGGGAGCGGGAGGTGCCCCCGCCGCCGGAGCGCCGCGCACCGGCGCGGAAGCGGCACTCGATACGGGTGGTCGGCTCGTCCTGCGGGTCGGCGGCGAGGAACCGGCGGACCTCGTGGACGACCCGCCCCAGGTCCTCGGGGTGGATCAGCGACGCCAGTTCGGAGCCGACCAGTTCCTCGGCGTCCCGCCCGTAGACACCGGCGGCGGCCGGGCTGACGTAGCGCAGCACACCGGACGGCGCGGCGATCATGATGACGTCGCTGGAGCCCTGCACCAGGGAGCGGAAGTGGTTCTCCTTCTGCGCCAGTTCCTGGGTGAGGGTGATGTTGTCGAGCAGCATGATGCCCTGGCGGACGACCAGTGCGAGGACGACCGTGCAGCCGGTGAAGAGCACCACGCGGTCGATCCGCCGCCCGCCCAGGACGTTGGTGAGGATGCCCAGAGTGCACACGGCGGCGGCCAGATACGGGGTGAGCGCGGCGAGCGAACCGGCGATGGGGCGGCTGCCGTGCGGCTGCGGACGGCGGACGGCCGGTCCGGTCTCCGCCGGCTCCTCCTCGCCCGCGCGGCGGGCGACCCAGGGTGCGTACGCCAGCAGTATCGAGCCGGCGAACCACCCCGCGTCCAGGATCTGGCCGGAGCGGTAGTGCTCGCGCAGCAGTGGCGAACTGAACAGGGCATCGCACAGGACCGTCAACGCCAGTGCGGCGACCGCGGTGTTGATGGCGGAGCGGTGCACGGAGGAGCGCCGCAGGTGCAGTGCGAGCACCATGCTCACCAGGACGATGTCCAGCAGCGGATAGGCCAGCGACAGCGCGCTCTGCGCCACGCTGCGGCCCTGGAAGTGGGCGGTGTGCGCGAGCGCCAGGCTCCATGAGAGAGTGAGCAGCGACCCGGCGATCAGCCAGGAGTCCAGGCCGAGGCAGACCCAACCGGCCCTGCTCACCGGCCGCTTGGCGAGCACCAGCAGGCCCACGATGGCCGGCGGCGCGAACAGCAGGAAGCAGAAGTCCGCCGGCGAGGGGCTGGGCACGGCCACGCCCTGGATGACCTCGTACCAGCCCCATACGCCGTTGCCGAGACCGGCCATCCCGGAGGAGACGGCGAACAGCATCCAGGCCGGACGGAACCGGCCGTGGTGCCGGCGCGCGTACAGACCGCAGGACACCGCCGCCACGAACGCCGCGACGCTGAGGCCGAAGTCCCCCATGAACAGCGAGATCCGCTGAGAGCCCCAGCCGAGGGCGGCACCGACGGCATAGCCGCCGCACACCACCGCGAGGGCGATCTGTGGCACCGCGCTCGACGGACCGCCGGCCGGCTTCGGCGGCCTGCTGGAGAGCATCGCCCCGGGGGCGCTCACCGTACTCTCCCGGTGTCCCGTGCCGGGTTCCGTCGCGAGCGGTACGCCCGGCGGTCCCGCCGCAGCCGCGTCCCTGCGGGCGCCCGTGGATCACGCATCTCGCGGATCATCCATCGGCAGTACATCGCCCGTCGCCCCCCCTTGCGTTCCGGATCGTTCACACAGCGCCGTTTTCGCTGGACGCCGCCCCGCCCGTGGACGATACACCAGTTCCGTCACTCAGGGATATAGGGCCTCTACGGAGCGTGATGGGGGGCGTTTTTTGAACACCCCCCGCAGTCGTACGGCCTCGTAGCGCTATCCGCAACCGGCTTGTTCGGCGGTGGCGACCACGTTTCGGAGGGGTTCACCGGCCGCGAAAAGCGTCAACTGGTCCCGCAGCAGCCGCTTCGCACGAGGCAGAAAGGCAGAGCTGGGGCCACCGACGTGTGGAGTGATGAGCACGCCGGGAGCGTGCCACAGCGGATGCCCGGCGGGGAGGGGTTCCGGATCGGTGACATCGAGCGCTGCGCGCAAGCGCCCCGACTCCAGTTCGGCCAGTAGCGCCGCGGTGTCGACCACCGCACCGCGCGCGACGTTCACCAGCAGTGCGCCCTCCTTCATCCGCGCCAGGAAATCGCGTCCGACCAGGTCACGGGTCTCTTCGGTGAGCGGAGTGGCGAGGACGACGACATCCGCCTCGGGCAGGAGGGCGGACAGTTCGGAGATTGGGTGCACAGGACCGCGCACTGCGTCACGCGCGGTGCGAGCGACGCGCACCACCCGCGCACACTCGAAGGCGGTGAGCCGGTCTTCGATGGCACTGCCGATCGAACCATAGCCCACAATGAGCACCGACTTGTCAGCGAGCGCCGGACGGACACCGGGCCGCCACTCCCCCGCGTCCTGGCTCCGTACGAACCCGGGGATGTCCCGCAGCGACGCCAGGATCAGGGTGAGCGCGAGCTCGGCGGTGCTGGCGTCGTGCAGCCCGCGGGCGTTGCACAGCCGGGCACCGGACGGCATCCGCGACAGCCCCGGCAGCATGTCGTCCACGCCGGCGGTGAGGGTCTGCACCACCCGGACCCGGCTCATCCGGGACAGCGGACGCAACGAGGCCTCCGTGCCCTTCATGTACGGCACGGCGTAGAAGACGCACCGGGCCGGGTCGGCCGGGTAGTCGGGGCCGGCGTCCCAGTGGACGTAGCGCAGGCCGCCGGGCAGCCCGTCGATCTCATCGGGCGGAATCGGAAGCCAGACATCGCCCGCGTCACCCGGTACGCCCTCCGCCTCGCTCACGTCGTTCACGTCGCTCACGTGGTTCGCCTCGCCGCCGCGCTGGTCTGTGGTGGTCATGCCCCGAGGCTAGGCGAAGGAGTGTTCTGTTCAGACGTTAGTTTGGTGCAGGGCGCTTCCACGGAGATCCGTCAGGAGCGCCCTGGCCCTTGATCGGGGGCGAGGGGACGGAGGCACAACCAGGTGGAGCGCAGGACGATCGGTGCGGCGGCCCTCGAAGTGGGCGCCATCGGGCTCGGCTGTATGCCGATGAGCTGGGGGTACACCGAGTCACAGCGCAGCGGGGAGGCGTCGCTGCGGGCCGTGCACACCGCGCTGGACCGGGGCTGCAGCCTGCTGGACACCGCTGACATGTACGGGCCGTTCACCAATGAGCTGCTGGTGGGGCGGGTGCTCAGGGAGCGGCGGGCGGAGGCGTTCGTCTCGACCAAGTGCGGACTGCTGGTGGGGGTTCCCCCGCACCCGCAGAGCCCGGGACGGGAGCGGCACATCGTCGCCAACGGGCGGCCCGGCTACGTCAAGCGGGCCTGCGACGCCTCGCTGCGACGCCTGCAGACCGACCACATCGACCTCTACCAGCTCCACCGGGCCGATCCGGAAGTGCCCATCGAGGAGACCTGGGGAGCGATGGCGGATCTGGTGGCGGCCGGGAAGGTGCGGTCGCTGGGCCTGTGCGCGGTGGGCGCCCGGGCCGCCCGCCGGGTACGCGCGCCCCGCACCGCCCCCGCGGGACGGCGGACCGGGGCCGGCCCGCTCCCCCGCACCCACGATGGGACGCTGGCCCAACTGGAGCGTATCCAGCAGGTGTTCCCCGTCAGCAGTGTGCAGGCCGAGCTGTCGGTGTGGTCGCCGGAGGCGCTGGAGGCGCTGCTCCCGTGGTGCGAGTCCCGCGGTGTCGGCTTCCTGGCGGCGATGCCGCTGGGCAACGGCTTCCTGACCGGCACCCTCACCCCCGGCCAGGGCTTCGAACCGGAGGACCTCCGGGCCCGCCATCCGCGCTTCACCGCCGAGATGATGGCCGCGAACCAGCCGGTGGTGGCGGGGCTGCGCCGGGTCGGTGCCCGGCACGGCGCGACGCCGGGGCAAGTGGCACTGGCGTGGGTGCTGGCCCAGGGCCGGCACGTCGTCCCCGTACCGGGCACCAAGAAGGAGCGCTGGGCCGCCCAGAACGCCAAGGCGGCGGGGCTGCGGCTCACCGACGAGGACCTGGCCGAGATCGCGTCGCTGCCGCCGGCCCGCCAGTCCTGGTAGTCCTCGCCGCTCCTGGTGACCATGAATGTGACGGCCTGTCAGTCGGCAGGTCGTCACCTGGCGAATCATCACGCGGCCGAGGACGATTTCCCGGCGCCGCGCCTCCCGATGTGGTCTTCTGGTCCCAGCCCGGAAGACGCGGGACGCACGAGCCCGGAAGACGAGAGGATCCCGCCGTGCAACGCCGTTCCCAGACCGCCGTGTTGGCCGTCGTCGCTTCGCTGCTGCTGGCGGCGGGCTGTTCGGCGGGCGGCGGGCGGCAGCAGCCGGGTGACGGGGTATCCGCCGCCCCGCCGAAGAGCCCCGGCGCCCCGGTCGCCGCCGGCCCGCCGAACGCCACGCCGCCGTCCCCCGCGCCACCCGCCAAGGGCTCGGTGAAAGTGGTCAGGACCCTGGCCACCGGCCTGAAGTCGCCGTGGGGCGTGGCGGCCCTGCCGGGCGGTGATCTGCTGGTTTCCTCCCGTGACACCGGGAAGATCGTCCGGGTCGCGGCGGACAGCGGGAAGACCACCGAGCTGGGCTCGGTACCAGGTGTGGCCCCGGCCGGCGAGGGCGGACTCCTGGGGATCGCGGTTTCCTCGTCCTTCGGCGCGGATCACCAGGTGTACGCGTACTTCACCACCGCGTCCGACAACCGCATCGCCCGGATGAACTACGACGAGAAGCGGCCCCCGGGGGACCAGCTCGGCGCGCCCCACACGATCCTGCGCGGCATCCCCAAGGGCCAGATCCACAACGGCGGCCGGATCGCCTTCGGCCCGGACAAGATGCTCTACGCCGGCACCGGCGAGGCCGGGGACCCCGGCCACTCGCAGGACAAGTCCTCACTGGGCGGCAAGATCCTGCGGATGACGCCGGACGGCGAGCCCACACATGGCAACCCCGAGGCCGATTCGGTGGTGTACGACTACGGGCACCGCAATGTGCAGGGGCTGGCCTGGGACCGCGATCACCGGCTGTGGGCCTCGGAGTTCGGGCAGGACACCTGGGACGAGCTCAACCTCATCGAGCCGGGCCGGAACTACGGCTGGCCCGAGGTCGAAGGCAAGGCCGGGGACGGCCGGGGCCGCTCCGGATTCGTCGACCCGGTCGAGCAGTGGCGGACCGCGGACGCCTCGCCCAGCGGTATCGCGTACGCCAAAGGCTCGGTGTGGATGGCGTCGCTGCGCGGCGAGCGGCTGTGGCGGATCCCGCTGAACGGGACGAAGCCGGTGGCGGCGCCGCAGGCCTTCCTGAAGGGCACCTACGGACGGCTGCGGACCATCGTGGCGACCGACGACGGCGGGCTGTGGCTGGTCACCGGCAACACGGACGGCCGGGGCCGGCCGCACCCGGGCGACGACCGGATTCTCCGCCTCCAGGTGACCTGATCCCTCTGCTCCGGCTCATCCGCCTGGTCCCTCTGGTCCCTTTTCGCCGCTCCTGCCCGTACCTGCCTACACTCGTATGCCAGGGGACGGGTGCACGTCATACCGACGAGGGGGCAAGGCACCGTGTTCAACATCGTGGAAGAGCTGTTCGCGCCGGGCCGTAAGCACACCGACGAGGAACGGCAGAAGATGACGCTGGTCGTCGACGACATAGGCAACGGCGACCCCGCCAAGGGTCCGATAGACCTCTCCTCGGGAGCCGTCGTCATCAAGGCACCCCGGCGGGAGGGTCCGGGGGCGCCGTAGCGCCTACGGGTATCAGCCCCGGCCCAGGGATCCAGGGATATCAGCCCCGGGCCGACGGATATCAGCCCTGGCCGGAAGCCGGCTCGTCGAAGAGGCGGAGGCGGTGGGCCAGGGCACCGGCCTCGCCACGGCCGGAGACGCCCAGTTTGGCGAGGATGTTGGAGACGTGGACGCTGGCGGTCTTCGGCGAGATGAACAGGGCATCGGCTATCTGGCGGTTGCTGCGGCCCTCGGCGACCAGGCGCAGCACATCCCGTTCGCGCGGGGTCAGGCCGAGGGATTCGACGGCCGGGTAGTCGGTGCCCGGGCCAGGGCCGGTTCCGGCGCCGATGCCTGTGCCCGTGCCTGTGCCTGTGCCTGTGCCTGTGCCTGTGCCTGTGCCTGTGCCTGTGCCTGTGCCTGAGGGTGAACCGCCCCCGGCGGCCCCGCCCGTTATCAGGCCGGGCAGGGGAATACGGGCCCGCTGGGCGAGCTGGGTGAGTTCGTCGGCGAGCGGCCGGGCACCCATCTCCGCGGCGGCGGTGTGCGCCCGGGTGAGCAGCAGTACGGCGGCCTCGCGCGGGGTGCGGCCGTTCAGCCCGGCGGCGGGCCGTTCGCCCCGGTCACCCCGTTCGCCGCCGTGGAGCAGCGATTCGGCCCAGCGGTAGCAGGCCCGGGCGAGCTCGTAGGGGCGCTCCAGCGACTCGAAGGCGGCGACCGTCTCGGCCCAGCGATCGGGGCTCTCGCGCCCCTCCGCACGGCGGAGTTCCGCGTCGACCGCGCGGCCGTACGCCTCCCACACCGGGGAGAGCCGGGGCAGCTTCTTCGCCGCCTCCCGGACGCGGACGAGGACCGCGGCCCGGCCCGGCCCGGCGGCCGGGAGCCCGCGGGCGTCGGACTCGGCAGCGGTGGCCCACCACAGCAGCGGCCAGGCGTAGCGCTGGGTGCCGGGCGGGAAGCCGGTGTCCAGGACCTGGCCCAGGATCGCCCGGGCGTCGAGGATCCGGCCCTGGCGGGCGGCGATCCGCAGAGCGTGCCGGGCGAGCGGAAGGGCCTGCTGCGGCTGGGGGTCGTGGGTGCCGTAGTGCTCCCGGGCGACGGCCAGTTCGCGCTCGGCGGCGGCGAGGTCGCCGGTGTCCAGGGCGAGGTCGGTGAGGCGGCTGGCCGCCAGGGCGAGTGACCGGGCGCTCTGGGCGAGCCGCCGGCAGTCGGCGGCGGCCCGGCCCGCCTCCTCCCAGCGGCCGAGTGACTGGAGGGATTCGGAGCGGTTGGCCATCACCCAGCTGGCATCGTTCTTGAGGCCGTAATGGGTGGTGAGTTCGAGGCCCTGCCCGGTGACGGCAACGGCTTCACGTGAGCGGCCGACGCCCTCCAGGTAGTGCGGAAGGTTGACGTGCCCGCGCCCGATGACGGCGAAGTAGCCGTGCTCGACGGCCCGGTCGACGGCCTCGCGGAGGTCGGCCAGGCCCTCGTCGACCGCACCGGAGTCGATCCGCAGCCCCGCGAGGGTCAGCCGGGAGTTCAGCTCGGCCTCCGCGTCGCCCACCAACCTGGCCAGTTCCACGGCCCGTTCGGCGGTGACGTAGGTGTCCGGACCCGGTTCGTGCCGCACCGCCCAGGTGGCGACGGCGGTCATCACCTCGGCGTGCACGGAGGACGGCGGCAGACCGCGCATCAGCTCCTGGGCCCTGCCGAGGTCCTCCCAGCCGTCGCCGCGACCGGTGCGCTGGCAGAGCCGGGAGCGCTGGACCAGGAACCAGGCGGTGCGCAGGGGGTCGTTCTCCTGGCGCAGGAACCGCAGGGCGCGCCTGGTGATCTGGAAGGCCCGCTCGCTGTCGCCGGACAGCCGGGCGGCCACCGCGATCTCGGCGAGCAGGTCGAGGAAGCGGAGGGCGTCGTCGTCACAGCCGCAGGCCGGGTAGCTCTCCGCGTAGTCGGCCGGGCGCACGCTCTGGCGGACCTCCGGGGGCGCGTCGTCCCACACCTCCAGCGCGCGGTCCAGCAGCCGCAGTTGCTCGGCGTACGCATGCCGCCGACGGGCCTGGACCGATGCGGCGAGCACCGCGGGCAGCGCCTTGGCCGCGTCATGGGCCTTGTACCAGTAGCTGGCCAGCCGGGCGGCGCAGGCGTCGGCGCGGACCAGCAAAGGATCGGCCTCCAGCGCCTCGGCGAAGCGCCGGTTGAGGCGGGTGCGCTCGCCGGGGAGCAGGTCGTCGACGACCGCCTCACGCACCAGGGCGTGCCGGAAGCGGTAGCCCGTACCGTCCTGGGTGGGCAGGAGGGTGTTGCTGCCGACGGCGGCCCGCAGCGCCGCGATGAGGTCGTCCTCGGGCATCCCGCAGACGGCGGAGAGGAGTTCGTGTTCGACGGTGGAGCCGCCCTGCGAGGCCGTCCGCACCACCCGTTGAGCGTCCTCGGGCAGCGCCTCGACGCGCACCAGCAGCAGATCGCGCAGCGGGTCGCTGAGGCCGCCGTGCAGACAGCCGTCGGCGAGGCCGCGGGCCAGCTCCTCGACGAAGAAGGCGTTGCCCTCGGACCGTTGGAAGACCCGGTCGACGGTGCCCTCTTCGGGCTCGCTGCCGTTGATCCCGGCCAGTTGGGAGCGGACCTCTTCGCGCGTGAAGCGGGCCAGCTCGATCCTCCGGACCGTGCGCATCCGGTCGATCTCGGCGAGGAAGGGCCGCAGCGGGTGGCGGCGGTGGATGTCGTCGGAGCGGTACGTCGCCACGAGCAGGACGTTGGCGTCGTGCAGGGCGCGCAGGAGGTAGGCGAGCAGTTCACGGGTGGAGCGGTCGGCCCAGTGGAGGTCCTCGACGACGATGACGAGGGTACGGTCGGCGGCGAGCCGCTCCAGGAGGCGGGCGGTCAGCTCGAAGAGGCGGGCCCGGCCGATCTCCTCGTCATGCGCTTCGACGGGCGTTTCGCCCAGTTCGGGCAGGATGCGGGAGAGTTCGCCCTCCTGGCCGGCGACGGCGGCGGCGAGCTCGTCGCGCAGACGCCAGTTGAGGGTGTGCAGGATCGCGGAGAACGGGGCGAAGGGCAGGCCCTCGGAGCCGATCTCGATGCAGCCGCCGAGCGCGACCAGCGCGCCCCTCGCGCGAGCGGCCTCGCCGAACTCCTCGATGAGGCGGGTCTTGCCGACCCCGGCCTCGCCGCCGATGAGCAGGGCCTGGGGCCCACCGGACGCCGCGATCGCGGCGAGCGCCTCACCCAGCGCGGCGAGCTCCGCGGCGCGGCCGACGAACACGGGACTGACGGACCTGGTCTCCACGCTGCCGAGCATCGCACAAGGGGCTGACAGCGGCGGCGCGCAGGGCCTCGGTCGCCTCGCGCACCAGGCGCTGCTCGTCGGCCTCGCGGCGCAGCTCCTCGTAATGGACGAGCATCTCCAACTCGGAGTGGAACACAGCGGCTCTCCCCTGATGACGTGGGCTCATGGCCCCGATGACGTGGGCTTGTTGTCGGGTTCAAGCCTCGTCACCCAGGGGGCCGGCCACATCGGGAGAGTTCCCGATCTTTACGTACGGGCGGTGCTTAGAAAGCACAGGCGGTGCTTAGGAAGCACGGGCGGTTCCGGAGAAGCACGGCGGCGTGCTCGCCTACTCCGCCGGATATCCGCCCGTTTGCCCGCCTGTTCGCCCGCCCGTACGCACCTCGGATGCCCTCATGTGCCTTAGGCGCCGCCTCCGATGCCCTTAGGGATGGCCGGCATGCTCGCGAACAGATCGAAGTACATGCCCGCGGAGACCAGCAGGCCCAGCACTCCGAGCACCAGCCCGCCCCAGGCGACGGCCCGCACCCAGGTGGCCCGCGGCCAGGCCAGCACCACGGCGGCGGCCAGCACCGCGAGCAGCGCGAAGACGCCGTTGACGAGGGCGGTGGTGTGCCAGGGGGTGCCGTACATGGCGGCGATCTGGTCGGTGGCCTTCCCCGACTGGAGCTTGATCTGGCCCATGAGCGTCTGCCGCTCGCCCATCAGCCGGCCGACGTAGGTGCCGGTGACGGACGCGAGGCCGAGCCCCGCGGCGACGACGGCACCGGCGCCGCCGAAGATCCCGGCCCCGGAGCGGCGCTCGGAGACGGCGGCGTCCTCGCCGCTCTCGTCACCGTCCTCCGCGCCCTTCTCCATACCGTTCCCGGTACCGCTCTCGCTCTCGCTCTCGGTGCCGCTCTTGGCGTCCTGCCCGGCAGCCTGCTCAGCTGCGGCTTCCTTCTCCGTCGCCGCCGCGGCCTTGTCCGCCGCCTTCGCGCTCTTCTCTTCCTCCGTGGCGGCGGCCTGGGCCGGCACGGTCTCGTCGTCGGTTCGCTTCTCGCTCGTCCTGGTCGTACCCATGGGCGCGACCGTAGGCGCCGCTTCTGAGAACCAGATGAGAACGGCGACATCCCGGGCGACTCATGTGGCATATGGCACGCACGGGGACAGCCTGCCCGGGACAGGCCCTGTACGCCCCATACGCCCTATACACGTACCAGGCCATACGCCCTATACGCGTACCAGCGGCCGTTCCCCGCCCGCATCCGGCGCGGCATCGTCCGGCCCCGGGCCCGGGCCCGGCACCTGCCCCGGCGTCGCGCCGCCCGTCTCCGGCGGCGGTTCGATGCTGATCCGGGGCAGCCGGCGGTCCAGCCAGGAGGGCAGCCACCAGTTGGCACCGCCCAGCAGGTGCATCAGAGCCGGGACCAGCAGCGTACGGAGGACGAAGGCGTCCAGGGCGACGGCGGAGGCCAGGCCGATGCCGAACATCGCGATGATCCGGTCGCCGCTGAGGATGAAGGCGGCGAACACCGCGATCATGATGACCGCCGCCGAGTTGATGACGCGGCTGGTCTCGGCGAGCCCGACCCGTACCGCCCGGCAGTTGTCCCGGGTCAGCCGCCACTCCTCGTACATCCGCGAGACCAGGAACACCTGGTAATCCATGGACAGCCCGAAGAGCACCGACACCATGATGACCGGCAGGAACGGTTCTATCGGGCCGGCGCTGCCCAGGCCCAGCAGCTCGCTGCCCCACCCCCACTGGAAGATCGCGACCACGATCCCGAAGGACGAGGCGACGGCCGCGATGTTCATCAGCGCGGCCTTGAGGGGTATGCCGATGCTGCGGAAGGCGAGCAGCAGCAGGAGCGAGCCGAGCGCGATGACCACGCCGATGAAGAGCGGCAGCTTGCCGACGATGACGGCCGCGAAGTCGTCATAGCTCGCGGTGACACCGCCGACCCGCACCCGCATCGTGGTCCCGTCGGCGGCCGCCGGCAGGACGTCCGTACGCAGCCGTTGTACGAGGTCGGAGGTCTGCTGGGACTGCGGGGAGCTGTCCGGTACGACGGTGATCACCCCGGTGCCGCGGCCGCCGTCGAATTCGGGGCCGCTGACCTGGGCGACGCCGGGCACCGTCCGCAGCCGCCGCGGCAGCTCGTCGAAGGCGCTCCGGTCCCCCGGGCCGTCGAGGGCGCCGACCAGGGTCAGCGGACCGTTGAACCCGGGGCCGAAGCCGGACCTCTGCCCGGACCCCTGCCCGGACTCCCGGCCGGCCCCCTGCCCTGACCCCTGTCCGGACCCCTGCACGTCTCCGGAGTGGGATCCCGCGCCGCCCTTGCCTCCCTCTCCGGCCAGCAGGTCGTACGCCTTGCGGGTGGTCGAGGCGGCCGGATTGCTGCCCTGGTCGGAGGTGCCCAGGTGCAGACCGAACGTCGGCAGGGCGAGGACGAGCATCACGGCCGCTGCCGTCACGCCCAGCAGTCTGGGGTGCCGCTCGACGAAGCCCGACCACCGGGCGGCGATACCGGCGGGCCGCTCGGGCCGCGGTCCGTGCTCGGCGAGCCTGCGCCGCTCACGGCGGCCCAGCGCCCGCGTCCCGATCATCCCGAGCAGCGCCGGCAGCAGGGTGACCGAGGCCGCCACGGTCAGGACGACGGTGAGCGAGGCGGCGAGGGCGACCCCGTTGAGGAAGTTCAGCCGGAGGATCAGCATGCCGAGCAGCGCGATACAGACGGTGGCCCCGGCGAAGACGACCGCGCGCCCGGATACCGCCACCGCGCGCTCGGCGGCCTCCTGGACCGACAGGCCCGCCCGGAGGCCGTTGCGGTGCCGGGTGACGATGAACAGCGCATAGTCGATGCCCACGCCGAGGCCGATCAGCATGCCGAGCATCGGCGCGAAGTCGGCGACCAGGATGGTGTGGCTGAGCAGGGTGATACCGGCCGAGGCGGTGCCGACGGCGGCCACCGCGGTGACGATCGGCAGGAAGGTCGCGGCGAGCGACCCGAAGGCGAGGAAGAGCACCACGGCCGCCGCGCCGAGCCCGATCAGCTCCGCCAGCTGGGCGCGCGGCGCCTCGGTCAGCGCGATCCCGGCGCCGCCCAGTTCGACCTGGAGGCCGTCACCGGACGCGGCCCTCGCGGTGTCCACGGCCTTCCGGACCTGCCGTACGTCCAGGTCGTCGGTCTCCCGGTCGAAGACGAGGGAGGCGTAGGCGGTACGCCCGTCCGCGCTGATCTGCCGCCCGCCGTCCGCGCCGTCGCCGCCCCGCGCATGGTCGCCACCCCGCGCCTCGTGGTCATACGGTCCGCGCACCTCGGAGACGCCGGGCAGCTCGGCGACCTCCGTCAGCGTGCGCCGCATGGTCGTCTCGACCGCGCCGGAGCGCACCGTTCCGTGCTCCGTGTGCCACACGATGGTGTTGACGTCCCCGGACCGGCCCGGAAAGGCCTTGGCCATCAGGGCGCTCGCCTGCCCGGATTCGGTCCCGGGCATCGCGTAGTCGTTGGAGTACGCGGCTCCGGTCACCCCGGCCGCGACGGCGACCCCCGCAAAGGCGGCGAACCAGAGGACGATCACCACGAGGCGGCGCCTGAGACACCACCGAGCCAGAGCGGTCACGGATCGACTGCTTCCCGGGTTGTGCGTCGATATCTCCCGGGTCGCGGGTGGTGCCGAGCGCGTATGTACGAGGACGAGGACAGCAGGGTGTCAGGCAGAAAAGATCCTTTGTCCCCTTTGTGGACTTCCCCACACAGCGACACCCCTCCAGCTGATCCATTTCAGGGGCGGAACTCGCACCACACGATCTTCCCGGGCACCCGCCCACCGACACCCCAGCGCATGCCGCCACTGTCACACCCCGTGATTACGCTGAGCCACAGAGTCATGTCGTACGGATCCGATGTACGGCTTCCGGCCGCGTCGACGGCCACGGGGCAAGGGCGTGTTGGCGGTCGCGGTATCCACGATCCCCGAACGCGAGAAGCTTCCCGCGTTCGTACATCTGCGGAAGCGTGCCGAACTACCCTTCCTGGGGCTCCAGATCATGCCGACCTCGCGAGCCGCCCACGCCATCCACATCCGCGACTCCAAGGACACCGGCGGCCCGGCGCTCAGCGTCAGCGCCGGCGCCTGGGCCGCCTTCCTCGCGGAGGTCACCGCCTAGCCGGTCACCCAGCCGTCCGATCAGTCGGCCAGCAACGCCGGGGCCAGCTCGCGGAGTTGGCCGAGGCCCAGGCCTCGGTCGGCGGCGAGGGGCTGGATGGCGACGTGGTCGGCGCCCGCCTGGTGGTGTTCCCGGATCCTCCGGCGGATCGCCTCCGCATCGCCCCACGCGACGATCGCGTCCACCAGCCGGTCGCTGCCGCCGTCCTTGAAGTCCTCTTCCTCGAAGCCGAGCCGGCGCAGGCTGTTCACGTAGTTGGGCAGGGCGAGGTAGAAGCCCACATGGTGTTCGCGGGCCAGCGCGCGAGCCGCCGACGGGTCGGTCTCCAGCAGGACGGCCTGTTCGGGGGCGAGCAGGGGGCCAGTGCCGAGGATCTCGCGGGCGCGTGCGGTGTGTTCGGGTGTGACGAAGTACGTGTGCGCGCCGGCCGCCCGTGTCCCGGCAAGCTCGACCATCTTGGGCCCGAGGGCGGCCAGCACCCACGGTGCCGCCCCGCCGTCCGGCAACGGCGCCCCGTACTCCGCCGCGTCCATGCCGTCGAGGTACGCCCGCATGGCGGCCAGCGGCTTGGCGTACGTATGGCCGCGCCGGCCTACCTGGGGTGCGTGGCTGGCCCCCAGGCCCAGCACGAAGCGGCCCGGGTACGCCTCGGCGAGCGTGTTGGCCGCGGCGTTCATCGCGGTCGCGTCCCGGGCCCATATGTTGGCGATGCCGGTAGCGACGGTCATCCGCTCGGTGGCGGCCAGCAGCAGCCCGGCGTGGCTGAACGCCTCCTTGGTGGGCTGGGCCTCACCGAACCACAGCGCCCCGTAGCCCAACGTCTCGATCTCCGCGGCGAACTGCCGTCCCACGGCGGCCGACGCCAGGCCCAGCCCGGCGTGCCAGACGCCGACCCGGCCGAGCCGCGCGGCGACCGCTCGCGGATCCTGTGCGGGGGTTTCCAGCCGTGCCATTGCTCATTCCTCACTGTCCGACGGGCGCCTGTCCGGCGGGGGTCCGTCCGGGGGCGTCGATCCGTGATCCTCTTGCGTCGACAGCGCTGCGGGCGAGCACGGTATTCCGCCTGTTCCCCCTGGAGACACCACCGGCCCTCCCTGGCGCGAGAACGTGACGAGAACGTGAGACGGCATCGTGGCCGCGGTCTCCCCGCCAGTGAGCAGGCCGAGGTGGCTCCTGGGGTGCGGTCAGGCCGTCAGAAGAGTTCGCGCAGTAGCTGGGGGACGAGGCCGAGATCGGCTTCGCTCTCCAAGTTGTGGGTGCTCTGGTCGCGACGGTCGCGGTTGCTCTGAGGTTCGCTGCGCTGGTTTTGCTGTTCGCTGCGCTGCTCCTGGGGTTCGCTGCGGCGGTCCTGGGGCGGGCCGAGCCTCACAGACGCTGATACCGACGCGGATGTCGGTCGCGGCTGGGGGTCGTTGTCAGTGGCGGAGGCGGTCCCGGCCCCCATCATGATGGCGCTGCCGGTCAGCAGGGCGGCAGCGGTGCTCAGTGCGGCGTGGTGCGTGACGGGCTTTCGCATGGCGTGTCCTCCTTCATGACGGGGCAGCCGGTGCTGTCCTCGTGTTCAGAGGTATCCCGCCGCTGTGCCGGGCGCGCGCCGCACGGTCCGGCCGGGTGAAGTCCAGTCATGGTCGGGCGCGTCGCACAAAGCCGTGGTGACCGCCCCTCGCTGAGGGACGGTCACCACGGACAGGGTGGAACAGCTGCGTCAGCCCTCGACGCCCAGCTTCTCCAGGATGAGTTCCCGGACCCGGGCCGCGTCGGCCTGGCCGCGCGTCGCCTTCATGACGGCGCCGACCAGGGCGCCGGCCGCGGCCACCTTGCCACCGCGGATCTTGTCGGCGATGGCGGCGTTGGCGGCGATCGCCTCGTCGACGGCGGTGCCCAGGGCGCCCTCGTCGGAGACGATCTTCAGGCCGCGCTGCTCGACGACCGTGTCCGGGTCGCCCTCGCCGGCCAGCACGCCCTCGATGACCTGGCGGGCCAGCTTGTCATTGAGGGAGCCCTCCTTGACGAGGGCGCAGACGCGGGCGACCTGGGCCGGGCCGATGGCGAGGGCCGAGAGCTCGACGCCGTCCTCGTTGGCGCTGCGGGCCAGGGAGCCCATCCACCACTTACGGGCCGCGGCGGCGTCCGCTCCGGCCTCGACCGTGGCGACGATCAGGTCGACGGCGCCCGCGTTGAGGATCGACTGCATGTCGTGCTCGGAGATGCCCCACTCCTCGCGCAGCCGGTTGCGGCGGACGCGCGGCAGCTCGGGCAGGGTGCCCCGGAGCTCCTCGACCCACTCGCGGCTCGGGGCCACCGGGACCAGGTCCGGCTCGGGGAAGTAGCGGTAGTCCTCCGCCTCTTCCTTGATCCGGCCGGACGTCGTGGAGCCGTCCTCCTCGTGGAAGTGGCGGGTCTCCTGGACGATCTTCCCGCCGCCGTTCAGCACGGCGGCATGCCGCATGATCTCGTAGCGGGTGGCCCGCTCCACGCTCCGCAGCGAGTTGACGTTCTTCGTCTCGGAGCGGGTGCCGAACTTCTCGGTGCCGGCCGGGCGCAGCGACAGGTTCACGTCGCAGCGCATCTGGCCCATCTCCATCCGGGCCTCGGAGACGCCCAGTGCCTTGATGAGCTCGCGCAGTTCGGCGACGTACGCCTTGGCGACCTCGGGGGCCTTGTCACCCGCGCCGACGATCGGCTTGGTGACGATCTCGATGAGCGGGATGCCGGCCCGGTTGTAGTCGAGGAGGGAGTGGGTGGCGCCGAGGATACGGCCCGTCGCGCCGCCCACGTGGGTGGACTTGCCGGTGTCCTCCTCCATGTGGGCGCGCTCGATCTCCACGCGGAAGATCTCGCCATCCTCGAGCTGGACGTCCAGATAGCCGTTGAAGGCGATCGGCTCGTCGTACTGGGAGGTCTGGAAGTTCTTCGGCATGTCCGGATAGAAGTAGTTCTTCCGGGCGAAGCGGCACCACTCGGCGATCTCGCAGTTCAGCGCGAGGCCGATGCGGATCGCGGACTCGACTCCGGTGGCGTTCATCACCGGGAGGGAGCCGGGCAGGCCGAGACAGGTGGGGCAGGTCTGCGTGTTGGGCTCGGCGCCCAGCGCCGTGGAGCACCCGCAGAACATCTTGGTCTTGGTGCCGAGTTCGACGTGCACCTCGAGACCCATGACGGGCTCGTAGGTGGCCAACGCGTCCTCGTACGACACCAGTTCAGTGACGGTCACGGAAAATTACCTCTCAGTCCGCTCAGTCGGCTCAGGGCGCGAGGACGTCGTCGTTGCCGAGCCGCTTGATCTCGCGGACCAGCAGGGCGACGGTGGTGACGACTGCGGCGGCGGAGACGAGCGCGTCGACGAGCTGGAGCTTGTCCTGCTCGGCGCGGGCCTCCTTGATCTGCTTGACGGCGCTGATGGCGCCGAAGGCGGAGCCACCGATGGACAGGTACAGGCCGGGCTTCGACTTCTTGAAGTTCTTGGCCTTCTTCAGGGTGCTCACAGCGACGGTGCCTCCTCGAGCAGCGGGTGGCCCCAGCGCTCGGTGAACGCGGCCTCGACCGCGGCACCGACCTTGTAGAGCCGGTCGTCCTTCATGGCGGGGGCGACGATCTGCAGACCGACCGGCAGACCGTCCTCGGGGGCCAGGCCGCAGGGCAGCGACATGGCGGCGTTGCCCGCCAGGTTGACGGGGAGCGTGCACACATCGGCGAGGTACATCGCCATCGGGTCGTCCACGCGCTCGCCGATCGGGAAGGCGGTGGTCGGCGTGGTCGGCGAGACGATGACGTCGACCTGCTCGAAGGCCTTCTCGAAGTCGCGGGTGATCAGCGTCCGCACCTTCTGGGCGGAGCCGTAGTACGCGTCGTAGTAGCCGGACGACAGGGCGTACGTCCCGAGCATGATGCGGCGCTTGACCTCGGGGCCGAAGCCGGCCTCGCGGGTCAGGGCGGTGACGTCCTCGGCGGACTTCGTGCCGTCGTCGCCGACCCGCAGGCCGTAGCGCATGGCGTCGAAGCGGGCCAGGTTGGACGAGCACTCGGACGGCGCGATCAGGTAGTACGCGGCGAGCGCCAGATCGAAGGACGGGCAGTCCAGCTCGACGATCTCCGCGCCCAGCTCCTTGAGCAGCGCCACCGACTCGTCGAAGCGCTGGACGACGCCGGCCTGGTAGCCCTCACCGCGGAACTGCTTGACGACGCCGACCCGCATGCCCTCGACGCTGCCGTTGCGGGCCGCCTCGACGACCGGCGGGACGGGGGCGTCGATGGAGGTGGAGTCCAGCGGGTCGTGTCCGGCGATCGCCTCGTGGAGCAGCGCCGCGTCCAGGACCGTACGGGCGCACGGGCCGCCCTGGTCCAGGGAGGACGAGAAGGCGACCATGCCGTAGCGGGAGACGCCGCCGTAGGTGGGCTTGACGCCGACGGTGCCGGTGACGGCGGCGGGCTGGCGGATGGAGCCGCCGGTGTCCGTGCCCATGGCCAGCGGGGCCTGGAAGGAGGCCAGCGCGGCGGAGGAGCCGCCGCCGGAGCCGCCGGGGATCTTGGTCAGGTCCCAGGGGTTGCCGGTCGGGCCGTAGGCGCTGTTCTCGGTGGAGGACCCCATGGCGAACTCGTCCATGTTGGTCTTGCCGAGGATGACGACGTCGGCGGCCTTGAGCTTCTTGGTGACGGTCGCGTCGTACGGCGGCAGCCAGCCTTCGAGGATCTTGGAGCCGACGGTGGTGGGCACGCCCTCGGTCGTGAAGATGTCCTTGAGCGCGATCGGGACTCCGGCCAGCGGGCCGAGCTTCTCGCCGCGGGCACGCTTCTCGTCGACGGCGCGGGCCTGGGCGAGCGCACCCTCGCGGTCGACGTGCAGGAAGGCGTTGACCTTCTCGTCGACGGCTTCGATGCGGGCCAGGTGGGCCTCGGTCACCGCCACGGCGGTGAGGTCGCCGGCCGCGATCTTCTCGGCGATCTCGGCGGCGGTGAGCTTGGTCAGGTCTGCCATGTCGGTCACTCCTCCCCCAGGATCTGCGGCACCTTGAAACGCTGCTGCTCCTGGGCCGGGGCGCCGGAGAGCGCCTGCTCGGGGGAGAGCGACGGACGGACCTCGTCCGGCCGCATGACGTTGGTCAGGGGCAGCGGGTGGGAGGTCGGCGGGACGTCTTGGTCGGCGACCTCGGAGACGCGGGCGACCGCGCCGATGATGTCGTCGAGCTGTCCGGCGAAGTGGTCGAGCTCTTCGTCCTTCAGCTCCAGACGTGCCAGCCGGGCGAGGTGAGCGACCTCCTCGCGCGTGATGCCAGGCATGCAGAGATCCTCTGGTCTTCTTGGCGGAGTGTTCTTGACGTTCTTGGCGGAGTGTTTCTGGGAACTTTCCGGCCCAATCCTATGGCGTACGGGTGAGCGGCCGCGAAACCCTTTCGCCGGGCGGCGGCGGCTGCGACCGGCGGGACCGGCGGATACGTCCTGTCGCGGCGCTCCGGGGCGGGCCTGGGGCGGGCCCGGGGGGCGGGCCTGGGGGCGGACGAGGGCCCGCGGAACGGATCGGAGCCGCTCCCGGCCGGGCGCAACATTTTCGCCGCGTTCGTCGTTATTTCCATTGTTGGCGGCGGTGCGGCCGGTCCGGCCGGGCTCGTCGCTCTCGCCGGGCTGGTCGGGCTAGTCGCTCAGGTCGGACTCGTCGGGGTCGTCCTTCTGGTCACCCTGATCGATCTTGTCGCTGTTGTCACTGTTGTCGCTGTCGTCGCTCTGGTGGTGATCGCTGTCGTGGGACGCTTCACTCTCGCCGGCATCGCCGGTCGCGACGTTCTTGCCGTGCGGGGCGTGCTTGCCGTGCGGGGCGTTCTCGGAGCGGGGACACGGGACGGCCGGTGGCCGGGTCAGTTCAAGACCTGTCCCGAAGGGCGCTCAGCAGCCTTCTCCGCCGCCAGGGCGGCCGTCTCCGACTCGCGGTGCCATCCCTGCTCACCGCGGGCCCTCAGCCAGGCCGTGGTTTCGTCCGGTGGCATGGCGGCTGCCACCAGCCAGCCCTGTACGGCGTCACAGCCGAGGTCGCGCAGCCGCTCCCAGGTCTCGTCGTCCTCGACGCCCTCCGCGACGACCAGGAGGCCGAGGGAGTGCGCCAGGTCGAGGGTGCAGCGGACGATCTCGGCGTCCTCGGTGTCCACCGCGAGCCGGCCGACGAAGGAGCGGTCGATCTTCAGCTCGCTGACCGGGAGGCGCCGAAGGTGCACCAGGGAGGAGTAGCCGGTGCCGAAGTCGTCGAGGGACATCTTCACGCCGTGGGCGGTGAGCCCGGCGAGGGTGTCGGCGGCCCGCTGCGGGTCCTCCAGCAGGACGTGCTCGGTTATCTCCAGTTGGAGCGCGCCGGGTGGGACGCGATGTCGGGCGAGGCGGGCGGCGACGGCGCCGGCGAAGCCCGGGGAGTGCACATCGCGCGGCGAGACGTTCACCGCGACCGGCACCTCCAGGCCCATCGCACGCCAGCGGGCCACCTGGGCGAGCGCGGTCTCGAGGACGTACTCCGTCAGCCGGGGCATCAGACCGGAGGACTCGGCGATGGCGATGAACTCGTCCGGTGGCACCCGGCCGCGGTCCGGGTGCACCCAGCGGACCAGGGCCTCCAGTCCGGCGACGTGTCCGTCGAAGCCGACCTTGGGCTGGTAGTGCAGTTCGACCTCGCCGGCGTCGAGGGCGCGCCGCAGATCGCCCAACAGGCCGAGCCGGTCAGGGGTGTTGCCGTCCCGCTTGGCCTCGTAGAGCTCGACACCGCTGCGGTCCCGTTTGGCCTGGTACATCGCCACATCGGCGCGGCGCAGCAGCCCTTCGGCGTCCAGGGCGTGGTCGGGGAAGACGGCGACTCCGGCGCTGGCTTCGAGGACGAGGGTGAGCCCGTCGAGGTCGAGCGGGGAGCTGAGGGCCGCGACGAGGTTGCGGGTGACCCGCTGGGCGCTGGTGAGGGAGTCGGTGCTGGGCAGCAGGACGGCGAATTCGTCGCCGCCGAGCCGGGCCGCTTCGGCGCCGCGCGGCAGGGCGTGCCGCAGCCGGTCGGCGATCTGGAGCAGCAGGCGGTCGCCGGCGAGGTGACCGAGGGTGTCGTTGACGGAGCGGAAGCGGTCCATGTCGATGAGGACCAGGGCCGCCCGGACGCCGCCCCGTTCGGCCTCGTCCAGTGCGGTCCAGGTGCGTTCCAGCAGCCACTGGCGGTTGGGCAGGCCGGTGAGCGGGTCACGCAGTTGCTCCTCGGCGCGGGCGCGGGCTATCCAGAGGGTGGAGTCCAGCGCGATGAGCGGGACCGCGAACAGCGGGAGCAGCAGGGGGGCGTGGACGGCGCAGACCGCGATCAGCGGGGAGATGCCGAGCAGGGCGATGCCGACAAGTGCCTGGCGTACCACGGCTGTTCGGGGGATGGCGGGGAGTGCGCCGGTGCGCGGGGTGAGGCTGAGCCACAGCAGGCCGCGGCTGACGAGCAGGTAGCCGGCGGCCGTGACCAGGACCTGGGGCAGGACGGACAGATCCCAGGCCGGCGGGGTCCAGGGGTGGCGGATGCCCGGGACCACTCCGAACGCGGCGAGGCCGAGCGCCGCGGCGCCGATGCCGAGGACGTCCACGGCGCCGTGCACCACGGCCTGTCGCCAGCGGTTGCGGCGGGCGGCGCCGACCAGCACGACGACGGAGAGGCTGACGAGGGTGGCCGGCAGCCAGCCGTAGAGCAGCAGGACGGCGAGGGCGAGGGCGGCACCGGAGCCCGTACCGCCCCACCAGCGGTCCCTGCCCAGGGCGACCAGATGGCCGACGATCACGCCGGTGAGGATCGCCAGCGACCAGCCGACAGGCCCTCCGGGGAAGAGCCCGTCACCGTCGCCGAGGGTGCGGATCACGCCCGTGGCGAGCGCGAGGCCCGCCACGGTGACGATGGTCGCGGGCAGCGCGGGCACGACGAGCCGCCGGAGCCGCGACGCCGGAGCGGCGCTGTCGGTCGGTTTCATTCCGATCCCTCTCACAGCCGGCTGTGCCCGCGCCACGGCAGGCGCACTCCTCAACAGTAGGCCGCGGAAGGCTGCCGCGGGCAGCGATCGCCGACGGTTGCCCGAATGCGATCCGGCGTACGGGATCAATCTGGTATGCGCCGATGGGGTGACACCTCACTCCTCCTCAGGCGGAGTGACGGCCACCGCTCGTGCCGCCTCGGGGCCCTGTTCCAGCAGCACCGCGAAGCCGTCATCGTCCAATACCGGGACCTTCAACTGCATGGCTTTGTCGTACTTCGAACCAGGGTTGTCGCCTACCACTACGAAACCGGTCTTCTTCGAAACGGAACCGGTCACCTTCGCTCCAAGCTTCTGGAGGGCCTCTTTCGCGCCATCTCTGGTGTGTGAGTGAAGTGTGCCCGTTACGACGACGGTGACGCCTTCCAGGGGGCGCGGCCCCTCGTCACCCGTTTGCTCCTCCTCCATGCGGACACCGGCGGCCCGCCACTTCTCGATGATCTCCTGATGCCACTCCTCGGCGAACCACTGCTTCAACGAGGCGGCGATGGTGGGCCCGACACCGTCCACGGCGGCCAGCTCGGCCTCCTCCGCGTCCCGGATGCGGTCGATGGAGCGGAACTCCCGCGCCAGCGCCTCGGCCGCCACCGGGCCCACGTGCCGGATCGACAGGCCGGTCAGGATCCGGGCCAGCGGGCGCTCCTTGGCGGCCTGGATGTTCTCCAGCATGGCCAGGGTGTTCTTCTTCGGCTCGCCCTTCTGGTTGGCGAAGAAGGTGACGATCTTCTCCCGGCCGGTCTTCGGATCGCGCTTGGGCAGGCCGGAGTCGGGGTCGAGGACGTGGGACTTGATGGGCAGCAACTGCTCGACGGAGAGCCCGAACAGGTCGCCCTCGTCCTTCAGCGGCGGTTCCGCGGGCTCCAGCGGCTGGCTCAGCGCCGTGGCCGCGACATAGCCGAAGTTCTCGATGTCCAGGCACTTGCGGCCGGCCAGGTAGAACAGCCGCTCGCGGATCTGGGCGGGGCAGGAGCGGGTGTTGGGGCAGCGCAGGTCGATATCGCCTTCCTTGGCGGGCTGCAGCGCCGTCCCGCACTCGGGGCACTCGGCGGGCATCACGAACTCCCGCTCACCGCCGTCCCGCAGGTCGACGACCGGCCCGAGGATCTCCGGAATGACATCGCCGGCCTTGCGGATCACGACGGTGTCCCCGATCAGCACCCCCTTGGCCTTGACCACGTCCTGGTTGTGCAGCGTCGCGAACTCCACCTCGGACCCGGCCACCGTCACCGGCTCGACCACCGCGTACGGCGTGACCCGGCCCGTACGGCCGACGCCGACCCGGATGTCGACCAGCTTGGTGTTGACCTCCTCCGGCGGGTACTTCCAGGCGATCGCCCAGCGCGGCGCGCGGGACGTCGACCCCAGCCGTCCCTGTAGCGGGATCTCGTCCAGCTTGACGACCACACCGTCGATCTCGTGCTCGACGGCCGTACTGCGGGTGTCGGGGTCGCCGTAGTGCGCGATGAAGTCGCGCACCTCCTGCAAGGAGGCGACGACCCTGTTGTGTGTGGCCGTCGGCAGGCCCCACTCCTTGAGCAGGTCGTACGCCTCGGACAGCCGGTCGATCGCCAGGCCGTCGCGGGCGCCCAGGCCGTGGACGACCATGTGCAGCGGCCGGCCGGCCGTGACCTTGGGGTCCTTCTGGCGCAGCGAACCGGCGGCGGCGTTACGGGGGTTGGCGAACGGGGGCTTGCCGTCGGCCACCAGGCGCTCGTTCAGCTCGAGGAACTTCTCCATCGGGAAGTAGACCTCACCGCGCACCTCGACCAGGTCCGGGATCCGGTCGCCCTTGAGGCGGTGCGGGATCTCGCCGATCGTCCGGACGTTGGGGGTGATGTCCTCGCCCGTGCGGCCGTCGCCACGGGTGGCGGCGCGGGTCAACCGGCCGTGCTCGTAGGTGAGGTTGACGGCGAGACCGTCAACCTTCAGTTCGCACAGGAAGTGGTAGCCGGCGCTCTTGGCGTCACCACCCAGTTCGCCGGCAATGCGCTCGGCCCAGGCCGCCAACTCCTCGTCGTCGAAGGCGTTGTCGAGCGACAGCATCCGCTCGCGGTGCGCGACCTCGGTGAACTCCGTGGCGTACGCGCCGGCGACCTTCTGGGTCGGGGAATCCGGAGTGCGCAGCTCCGGGTGCTCGTCCTCAAGGGCCTCCAGGGAGCGCAGCAGCCGGTCGAACTCCGCGTCGCTGATGACCGGGGCGTCCTTCACGTAATACCGGAAGCGGTGCTCCTCGATCTGCTCAGCGAGCTGCGCGTGCTTCTCCCGCGCCGCCGCGGGCACCGTCGACTCCGCTGCGTGCTGTTCGCCAGCCACTGTCCTGTCCTCCCGTGGTCCTCGAGTGCGGTCACTCAGGGTTGTCTGCGAGTGATCTCGCCGCCCGGACGCAGTGGGCGAGCACCGAGCGGGCATATGCGGGCGAAGCGCCCGCCAGTCCGCACGACGGGGTGATCACCACGGACTCGCTCAGAGTCCCCGGTGCCAGCCCCAGCCTGCGCCACAGCGTCCTGACACCCATGACGCTACCGGCAGGGTCTGACAATCGGCCGTCCACGCCGGGCACCACGCCCGCGAACAGCGTGGTACCGCCCTCGACGGCTTCTCCGACCGCCTCCTCCTCACGCTCGGTGAGCAGGGAGAAATCGAACGAGACGCCCGTGACGCCGGCCCGCCGCAGCAGCCCGAACGGCACCTCGGGCGCACACGAGTGGACGATCACCGGCCCGCCGTCCGTCACTCCGACGAGATCGCGCAGCGCGTCCTCGACGACCGCGCGGTCCACGGCCCGATGGGTCCGGTAGCCGCTCGCGGTCTTCACCCGCCCCTGGAGCACCGAGGTCAGCGACGGCTCGTCGAGCTGCAGCACCACTCGCGCGCCCGGCACCCGGCGCCGTACGTCGGCGAGATGGCCGCGCAGCCCCTCGGCCAGCGACGCGGCGAGGTCCCGGCAGGCCCCGGGGTCGCCGAGGGCGGCCTCGCCGTTGCGCAGCTCCAGTGCGGTGGCCAGCGTCCACGGGCCGACCGCGGAGACCTTCAGCGGCCCCTCGTACCCCTGGGTGAACTCCTCCAGCGCGTCGAGATCCTCACCGAGCCAGGAGTGCGCGCGCCGGGTGTCGCGGCCCGGCCGGTCGCTGATCCGCCACCCGCTGGGCTCCACATGCCCGTAGACCTCGACGAGCATCCCGAGCGTCCGCCCGATCATGTCCGCGCCGGGCCCCCGGGCCGGAAGCTCGGGCAGGTACGGAAAGTCCTCCAGCGCCCCGGTGACGGTCCTGGCCGCCTCGCGCGCGTCACCACCCGGCATCGACCCGATCCCGGTCGCCGCACCCGCGGCCCACTTCTGCGTGCTGTTCTCACTGACCGTGCTGTTCTCGCTCACGCAGGAAGGGTATGCGGCCGGGCGGGGGCTGCGGCGCCGGGCGGGAGCGCCGGGCCCGGAGCACCGGGCCGGATGGGCCGCGTCCGTCACCCCCGGCCGCGCAGGGCTCAGTCGCCCCGCCCCAGCGCCTTCAAGAGGTCATCGCGCAACGCGGCGCGCTCCTCGTGCGAGAGGTGGTCGAGCGGCGAAGCGATCCCCATCCGCCGCAGCAGATCCAGCCGCAACTCCCGCCCCGCCTCGGTCAGTACGAGCTGCTTGGCGCGCCCGTCCAGCGGATGCGGCTGACGTACGACTATGCCCTGCTTCTCCAGCTTGGAGATGACATAGGTGACGTTCGGCGGCTCGCAGCACAGCACCGCTGCCAGTTCGCGCGCCGTCTTCGGCTCACCGAGCTCCTCCAACGCCTTGGCCTGTGTCGGCGTCAGATCCAGCTCGGCGATCCGGCTGCGCTGATGAGCGTCCAGCCGGCGGCTCAACTCCGTCACCAGCCCCCGGATCTCCCGGAACCCGCATCCGGCCGCCGCGGTCGGCTTCGCTTCAGTGCTCACTCCTGCAGCGTACGTCGCCGCGGCGGACCGCCGCGAAGAGAAGACTTGGGGGCTCAGCGCCCGGGCCGCACCGACACATCATTGATCTCGGCGTCCCGCGGCAGATCGATGGCCGTGAGGATCGTCGTCGCCACCGACTCCGGGTCGATCCACCGGGACGGGTCGTACTCCTTGCCCTCCTGCTGGTGGGTGCTCTGCTGCATCGGCGTGGCCGTGCGCCCCGGATAGACCGAGGTGACCCGCACACCGTTGGCGTGCTCCTCCGCCCGCAGCGCGTCGGCCAGGGCCTTCAGCCCGTGCTTGCTCGCGGCGTACGCACTCCAGTTGGCGTGCGCGTTCAGCCCGGCACCGGAGTTGACGAAGACGACGTGCCCCTTGGCGACCCGTACCAGCGGCAGCAGCAGCCGGGTGAGCTCGGCGGGCGCGACGAGGTTGGCAGCGAGCTGCCGCTGCCAGGCCTTGGCCGGCAGATCGCCGACCGCGCCCAGCTCGATGACGCCCGCGATGTGCTGGAGCGAGTCGATCCGCTCCGGCAGCGGCTGCTGGCCGAGGGCCCAGGACAGCTTCTCGGGGTTGCCCAGGTCGCCCACCAGCATGCGGGCGCCGGGGAACTGCTCGGCCAGCTCCTTCGCCCGGACCGCGTTGCGCGCCAGCAGCCACAGGTCCTCCCCGCGTTCCGCCAGCCGTCGCGCGACCGCCGCTCCGATGCCCGACCCTGCGCCCGTGATCAAATGCGTACCCATGGGGACGATCCTAACGAGCGAGCCAGGAACGGCCCTGAAGGGCGGCCGGCCCGGGAGAAAGCCACCCCTGGACGGCTCCGGCCCTGTCCGACGCCGGCCCTGGACGGCTCCACTCCCGGACGGCGCTAGCCCCGGGAGACGGCCCGCTCCTCCAGGTACGCGAGCGCGGCGGCGCCGTCCTCGGCGAAGAAGACCAGCTCGGCCAGCGGAAGCGGCAGGAACCCCTCGGACTCCATGCGCGCGAACTGCGTCTTCAGCCCGTCGTAGAAACCAGCGGTGTTCAGCAGCACCACCGGCTTGCTGTGCAGCCCGTGCTTGCGCAGCTCCAGTATCTCCGTGGCCTCGTCCAGCGTGCCCATGCCGCCGACCATGATCACAACGGCGTCGGCACGCGCCAGCATCTGCGCCTTCCGCTCGGCGAGGTCCTTGGCGACGATCATCTCGTCGACGCCCTGGCGCGCCTTGTGCACCAGGAACTCCACCGAGACGCCGATCAGCTTCCCGCCCGCCTCCTGCACCCCGTCGGCCATGACCTTCATCAGCCCGGTGTCCGAGCCGCCCCAGACCAGGGCATGCCCGCCCTTGCCGATCAGTTCGGCGAACTGTCGGGCCGGGGTGAGATAGCGGTCATCGAGGTCGGCGGCGGAACAGAAGCAGCAGATGTTCATGCGCTTCACGTTACGGGCCGAGGAGGCAACCGACCCCCTCGGCCCCAGTGGTCACCCGGCCGTCACCCCGCCGTCGCCCCAGTCGCCACCGCAGCCGTCTCCCGAGTCGCCACCACTGCCGTCTCCCCGGTCGCCGCCGCAGCCGCCACCGCACCTGCCTTCTCGCCCTGCGGCCGTCCCCCGGTGGCGCGCTCCATCTCCGCCTTGACCATCTTCTCCATCGGGTCGGCGCAGCTGCCCCCCGCGATGAACATCGCCAGCAGCACGGCCACCGCCGTCAGCACCGGGCCCAGCCAGACCATCGTGTGCACCGGCAGGGTGTAGGCGCCGATGACCTTCAGCACGCACTCGGTCAGCAGCGCACTCCCCCACATCGCGGAGAACCTCCGCTCAGCCCGGCGGAACCGCTCACAGCCGGCTATCAGCCGGTCCCAGGCCTCATGGCCGGCCGTGCTGCCCTTCGTGACCCACGGCTTGAGCCCCGCGGTCATCAGCGGACGCCGCGTGCGCAGGGAGAGCAGGATCGTCAGACCCACGACGCTGCTGACGGCGCTGTCCTTGGCCATCATCAGCCGCGCGTCGCCGGCCACCGCACTCATCGCCAGGCCGACGCCGTTGACGATCAGCATCAGCAGCGCCAGGCCGTTGACTCCCCGGCTCCTGACCAGGTCCCACACCGTCCGCAGGGCCGGAACCACACTGCTCCAGCCCAGCGCGGCCACGGTGCTCAACCCGAAGCCTTCGCTGAGGACGTAGAACGAGGCGATCGGAATTCCCGCGTCCACGATGAGCGGCGCAAAGCTCTGCATCAGCGCACGGGCCTGGTTCTGACTGTTCTGACTGTTCCGGCTGTTCTGACTCATGGCGAATTCCCCCGAGTTGAGCTGTAAAGGAAGCTGCTGGCGTCGCCGTTCTCACGACACCAGCAGCTTCCTTTACAGCCCCGCCCCGCCGACAGTTTCACCTGTCCTGGTTTCGGCATGACATTTGTCAGTACGGCGGTATCGCCGCCGTCGGTACCGCCTCGCTCAGGCGCCTGCGGCCACCCGTCGTTCCGTGGTGGCGATGGTTGCCGAGCCGACCACACGGGTGCCGTCGTAGAGGACGATCGCCTGGCCCGGGGCCACGCCGCGGACCGGCTCGGTGAAGACCACCCGGAGTTCGGTGTCGTCGATCAGCTCGGCGGTGACCTCGGTCTCCCCGCCGTGGGCCCGGAGCTGGGCGGTGTACGTGCCCGGTCCGGCGGTCGGCGGGCGGCCGCACCAGCGCGGACGGATGGCGGTGAGCGCCGTGACGTCGAGGGACTCGGCGGGGCCGACGGTGACGGTGTTGTCGACCGGGGAGATGTCGAGGACGTAGCGCGGCTTGCCGTCGGGCGCCGGGTGGCCGATGCGCAAGCCCTTGCGCTGGCCGATGGTGAAGCCGTACGCGCCATCGTGCGTGCCGAGGCGGTTGCCGGTCTCGTCGACGATGTCGCCCGTGGCCGTGCCGAGCCGCTTGGCCAGGAAGCCCTGGGTGTCGCCGTCGGCGATGAAGCAGATGTCGTGGCTGTCCGGCTTCTTGGCGACGAACAGGCCGCGGCGGGCGGCCTCTTCGCGGATCTCGGACTTGGTGGTGCGGGTGTCGCCGAGCGGGAACAGGGCGTGCGCCAGCTGGCGGTCGTCCAGGACGCCGAGGACGTAGGACTGGTCCTTGGCCATGTCGGAGGCCCGGTGGAGCTCGCGGGTACCGTCCGGGTTCGTCACCACCGTTGCGTAATGGCCCGTGCACACCGCGTCGAAGCCCAGCGCCAGGGCCTTGTCCAGGAGCGCGGCGAACTTGATCTTCTCGTTGCAGCGCAGGCAGGGGTTCGGGGTGCGCCCGGCCTCGTACTCGGCGATGAAGTCGTCGACGACGTCGGCACGGAAGCGTTCGGCGAGGTCCCAGACGTAGAAGGGGATGCCGATGACGTCCGCGGCGCGCCGGGCGTCGTGCGAATCCTCGATCGTGCAGCAGCCGCGGGCGCCCGTACGGAACGATTTCGGGTTCTCGGAGAGCGCGAGGTGCACACCGGTCACGTCATGGCCCGCCTCGGCGGCGCGGGCCGCGGCGACGGCGGAGTCGACGCCGCCGGACATGGCGGCGAGTACGCGGAGGCGGCGGGGGGCGTCATCAGTCATAACCAGTCCAGAGTAGACGGAACCTCTGACAGGGCGGAAAGCGTTATGCAGCGCATGGGACAGCGGGCCGGGGAGACGAGCGTCGAGAGCGGAGTGGGGAACGGAGCCGGGAGCGGGGTCGCGAGCGGAGTCGAGAGCGGAGAGGTCGGTGCGGACGGGGCGGGCGACTCGGGAGGTGCGGGTGGCTCGGGAGGTGCGGGCGACTCGGGAGGTGCGGGTGGCTCGGGAGGTGCGGGCGGGCTGACCGCGGCGGGCGCGGGATCCGCAGGCGTCACGCGGCGGCGGGCGCTGTGGGCCGGGGTCGGCGGGCTGCTGGTCACGGGGGCCGCGGCCTTCGTGGCGCGGGACGAGCTGCGGCGATGGTGGTGGCGGCTGCCGGGGAACGACCGGCCGCGGAAGCCGGGCGCGGTCGACCATCCGGGTGCGCGGTGGGTGCCGGCGTCCTCATGGAACTTCCGGCGCGCGGACCGGCCGGCGGACTACGACATCGACCGGGTGGTGATCCATGTCGTCCAGGGCAGCTTCGCCACCGCGCTGAATGTGTTCCAGGACCCGTTCCACAAGGCCGCCGCCCACTATGTCGTCCGTAAGGACGGGCACGTCGCCCAGACGGTGCGGGAGCTGGATGTGGCCTTCCACGCCGGGAACCGCGGCTACAACGAACGCAGCGTGGGGATCGAGCACGAGGGGTATGTCGGCCGGCCGGAGTCGTTCACGGATGCCATGTACGCGTCGTCCGCCCGGCTGACGGCCGGGATCTGCCGGCGGTACGGCTTCCCGGCCGACCGGGAGCACATCGTGGGACATGTGGAGGTGCCGGGGACCGACCACACCGACCCCGGGCGGCACTGGGACTGGGACCGCTATCTCCGGCTCGTCCGCGCCGAGCTGCGCAGGCCGGCGGGCATGGACTGAGGCATGGACTGAGCTGCGCGGGCCGGGTCCTCCAGCCCGAGGGCGGTCGGCCTGAGGACGGTCGGCCTGAGGACGGTCGGCCTGAGGACGGTCGGCCTGAGGACGGTCGGCCTGAGGGCGCCGCGCGCCCCGGCTCAGCTCAGGCCCGCGCTGCGCGCCCGCTCCACCACCGGGCCGATGGCCTGTGCCAGCGCCGCGACATCCGCCGCGGTGGAGGTGTGCCCCAGCGAGAAGCGCAGCGTGCCGCGGGCGAGGTCCGGCGACATACCGGTCGCCAGCAGAACATGGCTGGGCTGGGCGACACCCGCGGTACAGGCGGAGCCCGTGGAGCAGGCGATGCCCTGGGCGTCCAGGAGGAGGAGCAGCGAATCCCCCTCGCATCCGGGGAAGGCGAAGTGCGCGTTGGCGGGAAGACGGCCGACGGGATCCGGGTCGCCGCCGAGGACGGCGTCCGGGGCGGCGGCCCGTACCGCCTTGACCAGGTCGTCGCGCAGGGCACCGATGTCACGGGCGAAGTCGGCGCGGTGCGCGGCGGCGTAGCGGCCGGCGGCGGCGAAGGCGGCGATGGCGGGGGTGTCCAGGGTCCCGGAACGCACCTGCCGCTCCTGGCCGCCACCGTGCAGCACGGGCACCGGGGCGTACTCGCGGCCCAGCACCAGCGCACCGATGCCGTACGGGCCGCCGATCTTGTGGCCGGAGACGGTCATCGCGGCGAGCCCGGAGGCGGCGAAGTCGACCTCCAGCTGGCCGAACGCCTGCACCGCGTCCGCGTGCAGCGGGATCCCGAACTCCCGGGCCACCTCCGCGAGTTCCCGGACCGGCTGGATGGTGCCGATCTCGTTGTTGGCCCACATGACGGTGGCGAGCGCGACATCCGCGGGGTTGCGGGCGATGGCGTCGCGCAGCGCGTCGGCGTGCACCCGCCCGTAGGTGTCGACCGGCAGCCACTCGACCCGGGCGCCCTCCTGCTCGGCGAGCCACTCCACGGCGTCGAGGACGGCGTGGTGCTCGACCGGACTGGCGAGCACCCTGGTGCGGGCCGGGTCGGCCGCCCGGCGGGCCCAGTACAGGCCCTTGACCGCGAGGTTGTCGGACTCGGTCCCGCCCGAGGTGAAGACGATCTCGCTCGGACGCGCGCCGAGCGAGGCGGCGAGGGACTCCCGCGCCTCCTCGACGGTGCGCCGGGCCCGCCGGCCGTCGGCGTGCAGCGAGGACGCGTTCCCGGTGACGGTCAGCTGGGCAGTCATCGCCTGCACCGCCTCCGGGAGCATCGGGGTGGTGGCGGCGTGGTCGAGGTAAACCATGGTGCGCACGATTCTACGAGGCGGGTGAGGGGCGCACAGCAGGCGCCGTGGGTCACGGGGTGAGGCGCTGGCTGAGTCCGCGGACCGCGGTGACCGCTTCGGCGGCGCCGGAGGCCGGTAGCGGCAGGGCCTCGGAGGAGGTGACCGATTCCAGGGCGTTGCGCAGGCGGGCGAGGTCGGCGGCGCGCGGGAGGCGGCCAGAGTGCTCGAAGTCGGCCATGCGGCGGACGAGTTCGGCCTCGATGACTTCAAGGGCTTCGAGGGATTCGAGAGGTTCGAGGGAGCGGAAGGGGGCCCGTTCAGTGTCCGGAACCCGCCGGTCGGCTTCCGGCGCCCGATCGGCCTCCGGATCCCGTTTGCGTGTGGCTTCCGGGTCCCGGGCAATCTCCGGATCCCGATCGGTTGCCGGATCCCGATCGGTTGCCGGGTCCCGGTCGGCGTCTTGGAGGCGGAGCTGGTCGACGAGGGTGCGGACGGCCGCGGTCAGGTCGCGCAGCGCGGTGCCCGCGCTCGCCGCGTCCGCGGTGCGCGATACGGGCGTTCGGCGCGCGCCATCGGGCGACGGCCCGGACGGCGCGGACAGTCCGGACGGCTTCTCCTTCAGCAGCTTGCGGACGTCGCCGGCCTCCGGCGCGTCGAACGCCTCGTAGACGGCGAGCGCCTCGCGCCAGTGCCCCTGGGCGCTCTGCTTGTGGCCCTGGGCGGACTCGGCGCGTCCGCACGCGGTCATCGCATCGGCCCACCAGCGCTCACCGCCCGGCACCAGCAGCCGCTTGGCCGCGTCCTTGGCGGCGGCCCCCGCGGCATGGCCCCGGACCAGCGCGACCATAGCCTCGGCCATCCGGCAGCGGGTACGGCCCGCCCACAGGCGTTGGTGGTCCGCCTCGAAGAGCGTGAGCGCCTGGGAGAGTTCCCGCAGCGCATCGGTGTACCGGTCGGCCGCGGAGAGCGCCTCGCCCAGCGCGTACAGGCCGTGCGCCAGCCTCGGGGTGCCGCGGCCGGACCGCTGGTATATCCGTACGCTCCGCTCGGCGAACAGCACGGCTTCGCCGCTGCCGGCCTGTGCCCATACCCGGGCCAGCGCGGCGAGTACGGCAGCCTCGTCCAGCTTGTCGTCGCGGCGCTTGCAGCGCTTCCAGGTGGTGGTGAGGTACCGCTCGGCGGCGTCGTACCGGCGCTGGTGAAGTGCGGCGATACCGGAGGCGAAGGGAGCGCGGAAGAGCGTCACGGGGTCGCGCGCGGTCTCCGCGAGCCGGGCGGCGGCCTCGGCCTCCCGGCCGGCCTCGGCGCACCTCCCTATGGCGAGGTACGCGTCGGCGAGCGCGGCCCGGGCCCGGCCCTCGGCACGCGCGTCACCCTCCCGGGCAGCCCTCGCCGCCACTGCCCGCGCGGCCGGTTCGAACGCGGCGGCCGGCGCACCAGAGTCCGCGGTCAGCTGAGCGAGCAGGAGGAGATCGGCGGCCCGTCGGACGAAGCCCCGGTCCGTGATCGCGCCCATGGTCGCCGTCTGCCGAACCAGCGCCAGCGCCTGCGGGGTCTCGTCCGCCCAGCGGGCCAGGGCCTCGTCGGCGTCCTTGAGGGGTGGGAGGGCGGCCGATGGGACCCGTACCAGGTCGGCGAGCATCCGCTCCCCCGGGTAGCGGATCTCGTGCACCCGCCTGCCCAGGGCCGTGTACCAGTCCAGCAGGCGGGACAGCGCCGCGATCCGGTCCACCGCGGACAGCTCCCGTACGGCGATCCGGGATACGGGCGGCCAGGAGTCGTCGGCGAGGCTGACGGAGTCGGCATCGGTGGAGTGATCGGTGGAGCGGGAGAGGAAGTTGATGCGGCGGGAGCCGGCGCCCGTGGTTCGTGCAGCGGTGGGGTCTTCGCGGGAGTCGGAGGGACGGGAGTTGAGGCGGCGGTAGCGGTCGCGGGCCGTCGATTCCAGGAGGCCCGCTTCCGTCAGCTCGTTCAGGCGCACCCGGCACTGCCCTGGTGGTGCGTCGAGGAGGGCGGCCGCGGCGCCGAGCGCGAAGTCGGCGGCCTCCGGCACGGCGAGGAGGCAGAAGTCGCGGCGCTGGGACCGAGTGAGCCACACGCCGAAGCGGTCGAACAGCTCACCGTCCAGCTCGTCCTCCGGTTCCCGCTGCGGCCCGGACGGATCGCCTGTCGGTTCGCTCGGCGCCGCACCACCCGTGAGCTCGCTCGGTGCCGCACCGCCCATCCGCTCCAGCACCGGGCTCGCCAGCACCGCGAAGGCCCGGGCGGAGGCGTCCAGTCGCAGCTCGCCCGCCTCGTCGCCCATCAGGACGGGGAAGTCCGGCAGCCGCCCCATGTGCGGCTCCAGGGAGCGGCCGACCGCCTCGACGACGTCCACGGCCTGTTCGGTACCGAGCCCGCTGAACAGCAACTCCCGTACGCCGGGCCGGAAGTCGTAGACCGGCTCGGCCGGCCGGCCCGGCGCCGTGCCCAGCGCACGGTCCAGTGTCCGCGCGGCTGCCGCGTCCGGCATCCGGTCGGTGCGCTCCAGCAGGCCGCCGAGCAGGATCTCCGCGACATGGGTGGATCCCGCGTCGCGCATCGTGGCGGTACGCACCAGCTGCATCAGCGGCGTGGTGAGCGGGCGGATCGCGGAGAGCCGGACGGCAAGCCGGTAGGCCTCGGGTGAGAACGCGCCCCGGAAGTGGGTCAGCAGTTCCTCGGCGGTGCCGTTCGGCCGGGGCGGCGGGGCGGGCGACGGTTCCTCGTCCAGCAGCGCCGTGTCGATCAGGTGCGGCACGCCGGGGCGGGTGAGCAGCCCGGCCCACTGCTCCAGTGCGGACGCGGTGGGGTGCAGCACGGGCAGCGCGAGCAGGCCCTCCGCCTCGGGATCGCGCTCGCAGCTCAGCGGGTCGCACACGACCAGCCGTCCGACCGGGTCGAACCCGCCCGGTGCGGCGAGGAGCCGGGGCCGGGCATCCATGGCGGTACCGCGCCACAGTCGCCGGGGCAGCGGATTGAGTACGGCCGTGGGGCCGCCGCGACTCCACGCGGTCAGCGCCCGCACGGCCCGCGGGTCACGCCATCCCGGGCTCGTGCCGTCGGTGAGCAGGAACGTCACCGAGGTGCCGGTGGCCTGCTGACCTGGCACCGGGCCGCTCGGGTCCCGGGGATCCACCGGGTGGACCCGGACGGAACGGAACGCCGTACTCCGGACGAGCAGCGCGCGCAGCTCGGCGGCGAGCGGCCCCCACACCTGCATGGCCGGCGAACAGTCCACCAGCAGCACGGCCGACCAGCTCCGCTCCCAGTCCGGGCGGGAGACCACGTCGAGGAAGCCGGTCTCGGCGGCGAGCCGGACGGTGGCGTCGATGTCGGTGACGGTGCGGTGCGGGTGGTCCCGGTACCGGCGGAGCGGGCGCAGCGCGCGGCCCAGCTGCTGGGCGTCGGGCAGCGCGCGTCCGGCGGGCGCCCGCGCGGGGCGGGCCCGCTCGGCACCCGGCCGTCCTCCCTGGCTACCCATGGCATAGAGGGCGCGGCGGGGTGGCCCGCCGGGGTCGTCGAGCTCGGCGGGGGTGGTGGGGGTGGCGGGGGTGGTGGAAGCAGCGGAAGTGGCGGGGGCTGAGGCTGGAGGCTCACCGGTGCCGGCGCCGGCCGGGTCAGCGGTACGGGCGGACCGGCCGGACGACGGCGCGGGCTCAACGGCCGGATCCCTGTGAGCCCTCGACTCCCCTTGTTCCCCCAGTTCCTCCTGTTCCCCCAGTTCCGCCGGGTCCCCCGGATCCCCGTGAACCCCCGGCTTCCCCGACTCCCCCGGATCCGCCGACTCCTCCGGATCCGCTGACTCCCCCGGATCCGCCGACTCCCCCACGTCGCCCGGCAGTCCGGGAGCCGCCGTGCGTCCCTCCATCGCCTGTGCCAGCCACAGCACATCGAGGAGTTCCGTGGCTGCCAGGTCGTACCCGGCGGCCGACATCGCCTGTCGTAGTCGGTCGATCATGGCGACAGGGGTTCGTCGAGGCGGTGCAGTACGGCGGCGAGGAGCTCTTCCTTGGTGAGGTCGGCGCCGCTGATGCGCAGATGGACGGCGGCCAGCAGTTGGTCGGTGGCCAGGGTCTGGGTCTTCGCGCGCTGCTGGAAGACCTCGATGAGGTCCTCGGCGGCGGCCACCGCCTGCTCGCCCAAGTTGTGTTCGATGATCCTCCGGAGCCGGTCCCCGGTCGGTTCCGGCAGGTCGAGCCGTACGCAGCGGCGCAGGAACGCGGGCGGGAAGTCCCGTTCGCCGTTGCTGGTCATGATGACGATCGGGAAGTGGGCACAGCGCACCACCCCGCGGTGCACCGTGACCCGTTCACGGCTTCCGCTCAGCAGGACCTGCACCTCCTGCTGGTGTTCCGGCAGCCGGGCCAGCTCCGGGATCTCGAACTCGCCCTCCTCCAGGACCACCAGCAGGTCGTTGGGCAGGTCGATGTCGGCCTTGTCCAGTTCGTCGACGAGGAGGACCCGGGGGCGGTCAGCGGCCAGTGCGCTACCCAGTGGGCCCAGGCGGAGGTACTGGCCGATGTCGCCCGCCGTGCCGCCGCGGCGCACCCGGGGGCGGCGCGCGGAGCCGCGGGACGCCTCCCGCTCACGGCGCAGCGAGGCCTCCCGCAGCCGGCCCACGGCGTCGTAGCGGTAGAGGGCGTCCTGGAGCGTGGAGCGGCTGTTGACCGACCAGCGCAGGACGTCGCCGAGATCCAGCTCCTCGGCGATGGCTCGGGCCAGGGAGCTCTTGCCGGCGCCGGGGCGGCCGGTGACCAGCAGGGGGCGGTGCAGATGCAGGGCGGCGTTGATGACCGAGATCTCGTTGCGCTCCAGGAGGTACGGCGCCGGGGTGGCCGTACCCCGGGTGGCCGGAAAGCGTCGCCAGGGCGGCGGGGCGGGCAGGTCCGACGGGCCGCGGAAGACCCACCAGTCCTCCGGCACCGGCCCCGGCACCGTCTCCGCCCCTGATCCCCGCCCCGGCTCCCGCTCCGACTCCGACCCGTCGTGTGCGCCTGCTGCGCGCTGTCCGGTCACCGCTGCGTTCTCCTCGTTCCGCGCGGCGTCCGCACGGAGGCGTTGTTGTTGCTGGTCACGGTGCTGCTGCTGATCACGGTGCTGCTGCTGGTCGCGGTCGTTCATGGTTGTGTCAATACCCAGGCGTCGGGGGCGAGTTGCGGGGGCCGATGGTCCGGCGCGTCGTAGAGCAGGGACAGGCGGCGGCCGTGGTGGGCGGTGCTCTCGGGCTCGGCCATGGCCTTGGCCCGCTCCAGGCGCACCACTTCGGGGACCTCCGTGTGGTCCGCGACGTCCACCAGGGCGAGCAGGTCCTGGACGAGCTGCTCGCCGTGGTCGGCGCGGTGCCACAGCACGGTGTGCACCCCCGCCTGGACGCACTGGCGCAGCAGCGCGCCGTGGTGGTCCGGTGCGCAGCACACGATCACCGTACTGGCGTCGCGGTGCACTTCCAGCTGCGCGCGGGCCACTTTGCGGTCGGTGTGGCGGTGGTCGAGGACGATGCGCTTGGCGTGCGGCAGAGCGGCGGTGCGCTGTTTCCAGCCGGCGTAACTCTCCCTGGAGCGTTCGGTGGTGCGCACCACCACCCGGCGGGTGATGCCCGGCGCGAACGGCCCGTCCTCGTCGCTGTCGGGCGATTCCCAGGCGTCGACGTCGAGACCGAGCCAGGCGCACGGCAGGAAGTACTCCACCAGGGCCGTCTCCGGATCCTCCCGGACCTCGGTGCGCAGCACTCGGCGGATGTCGTCCACCACTTGCTCGCTGCCCGCCTCCGTGTCCCGGACCAGCGCGAGACGGTGCGCCTGGTCGTCGGCGAAGGTCCAGATCTGGTACGTGAAGCGGCGGCCGGTGGGGGTGGGCAGCAGCTCCACCTGGACACGCGGGGCGACGGCGGAGGTGCGGGCGGCACCGGCCGGGGCGGCGGATGCGGGGGTGCGGACCGGTGCCGCGGCGGCCTCGGCATCGGCGCGGAACTGGCTCACCGCCGCCTCGTCCACCCCCGAGCGGGCGGCCACCCGCTCGACCCAGGCGTCCAGGTCGTCGGCCGGGTACGCCTCGCCGGCCGCCCGCTCCTCGATGCTGATCCGCACCACCCCTTGGAGCAGCGGCGGCACCGGTGCGGCATCACCGGTCGTGGCGCCGAAGCCCTCCAGCGCGTCCACCGCGTCGGCCAGGCCCGCGACAGCGGGCAGCTCGGGGGCGTGCGGCAGGACACGTTCCAGGAGGGTGCGGGCGTCCGTACGGGTGCAGTGGGCCAACAGCCCTGCGAGATCGCGTCGTTGACTCATCGTCAGGTACTCGCCGGGGCGGACCGTACGGGCGGCTCGGCGCAGGCGCTCCCAGCCGTCGCGTGTCCAGTCCTCGCGAGCGCCGTAGCGGCCGGGGCGGGCATGCAGGTCGTACGGGTCGGCGAGGGTGGTCGGTTCGTACTCCCGTACCAGGTCGAGGAGTTCGGGGATGCCGCGGCGGACGCCGACCGCGAGGCCGACCAGCCGTTCGAGGTCGGCGGCCGGGCCGGCCGAGGGCCTGCCGAGCCGGGCCGCGAGCCGTTCCTCGCAGGCCAGCACCGCCGCACGGCCTTTGAGGACCCGTTCCAGGGCGGTGAGCAGCTGCTGTACGCCGCGCCGGGCGGTGGGCACCGCCGAGGGCGGGAGCGTGGGGAGTTCGGCCTCGATGGCGGGCACGCTGATGGCGTACATCGTCGCCGGCTGCCCGCCCGGGGCGGCGGCCCCGAAGGCCGCCGGACCAGGGGTGGCCGGCCTTGGACCGGCCAGTCCTGGAGCGGCCGACCCATGAGCGGCGACACCGGGGGCGCGGTGCACGGCGGCGACCAGACCGACCACGGCCTGCCGGTCCCGGTCCCACAAGGGCCCGCCGCTGAAGCCCTCCGTCACCTGAGCCCCGCCGAGCACGTCCAGGGCGATCCAGGGCGGCGCGGAGACCCGGGGCACGGCACGGACCGTGGGCAGCGGATTGCCGCTGGCCCATAAGGCGATGGTCTCGCCCGCGTAGCCGTGCTGGAGGAACGGCGCCGGTTCGGCGCCCTCGGGCGGCGCGGCCGTCAGCTCCAGTACGGCGAGATCGCCGTGGTACGGCACCTGCCCGGGCTCGACCGGGTCACGCCCTGCGGCCCGGGCCCGCGGCGGCACCCACATCTCCCGTACGACCCGCGCCGCGAGGTCCGTACCGGCCGCGACATGGGGCAGCCGGAGGGTGACCGTGTCGTTCCGGCCGGGGGTGTCCTGGTCGTAACGGCCCCTTCCCAGCGCGCTGTTGACGACATGGGCGCAGGTCAGTACGTACCGATCGGTGACCAACACCCCTCCGCCGACCGGCCGTTCGCCGTCCCGTACGGAGGCGAAGGCCAGGTGGAGCGGGGCGTCCGGACCGGCGCCCGCGATCACGGCGCGGCCCCGCCCGGCTCACCCGGGCCGATGCCTCCGCCCGGCTCGCCCGGGCCGATCCCTCCGCCCGGTTCACCCGCGCCCGCGTCCCCGCCCAACTCTCCCGTACTGCCGGCCCCGCCCGGCTCTCCCGTACTGCCGGCCCCGCCCGGCTCTCCTCTGCCGTTGCCGAGGTGCCAGGTGGCGGAGACCGTGAAGCTCGCCTCACCGCTGCCGGAGAACACCCCCAGGCTCAGGTCCGAACCGAGCGTGACCCCGAACTCCACGGTGACCTCGTCCGGGCGGTGGCTTCCGCTCGACAGCGAACGGTGGATCTGGCCGAGGACTCCGCCGAGCGGGCGCAGGGCCTCCTCCAGGACCTCCCCACCGCGGGTCAGCGCACGGCCCATCCGGCTGTCCACCCGGCTGTCCACCCGGGTGTCCACGCTGACCGGCTGGGCGGCGCCGAATGCGTCCGGCAGCTCCAACTCACCGTCCCCGCCGTCCTCGCCATGCCCACCGCCCTTGCCGTGCTCGCCACCCCTGCCGTGCTCGCTGTCAACGGCAGGGGGTGGAATCCGGCCGGTGTCCGGTCGGCCGCCTGCCGGCCCGTCGGCTCTCAGCCATACGACGGTGCCGTCTTCCAATGTCAGTGCCACGTCCCCCATGTCGATCAGTCTGGCACGAGGCACAACGCCGTCGCGCGCACTTTTGCGTCACACTCCGCCCTCCCGCACCCCCTCCCCCACCGGGGGCCACCTGCAAAAAGGACCCTCCTCCGGGACACGTACGACACCTGGGGGCAAATGACCGGTCCGGGTGGATCCGGACGGGTCGGACACCCCGTACGCACCGGTGGCACAAGCCCGTCCCGCCGGTGGCGCGATCCTTTCCCTGCCGATGGCGCGATGTTCACCACGGCACCCGGAATGCCTCCCTCCAGGGCCTGCGATGATGACGCCATGCTTCATGTGCTCTACCTGGTCGGCATCTCGGCCTTCGCCGCGAGCGGCGTGCTGGCCGCCTACCGGGCCAATATGGACCCGTTCGGCGGCCTGGTGCTCGCCTTCGCCGCGTCGATCTCCGGTGGCACGCTGCGGGACACCCTTCTCGGCCGGCACCCGCTGTACTGGACGCACGACTGGGTCCTGCTGACGGTGATCATCGGCGTCGGCGTCGGCACCATGCTCTATCTGCGGTTCTGGCAGCTGCCGCACAAGTCGCTGCTCGTGGTGGACGCGCTCGGACTGGCCGTGGTCACCGTGATCGGCGCCCGCGCGGGCATCGAGGCGGGCGTCACACCGCTGGCCGTGATCATTCTGGCGGTGCTGACCGGGGTCGCCGGCGAGGTGATCCGCGATGTGCTGTGCGGGGAGTTCCCGCCTCTGCTGCTGCGCGAGGACGTCTACGCCATCGCGGCGCTGGCGGGCGCCAGCTGCTACCTGGCACTGCACCACTTCGGCGTGGGGGCCACCCCCGCCGCGGTGGTCTCGGCGGGGGTGGTGTTCGCACTGCGGATGGGAGCGGTGTACTTCGGGGTCCATCTGCCGCGGCCGCACCGGGCCGGCGGCGGCCAGGACCGGACCGGCTGAGTCCCGGCTCAGTCGGCAGGGCCGCCCTGCTCCGCCCCCTCCGCCTGCTCCACCGGCGCGTTCTCCGGGTGATGGCAGGCCACCTGATGCCCCACGTGCGCTGCCACCAGCGGCGGTTCGGTCGTGGTGCACACCTCGGTCGCCTTCCAGCAGCGGGTGCGGAACCGGCAGCCGGAGGGCGGGTCGACCGGTGAGGGCACCTCGCCCTTGAGCAGGATCCGGTCCCGCTGGGTACGCCGCTTCGGATCGGGCACCGGCACCGCGGACAGCAGCGCCCGCGTGTACGGATGCATCGGCGTCTCGTAGAGGCCCGTGCGGTCGGCCAGCTCCACGATCTTGCCGAGGTACATCACCGCGATCCGGTCCGAGACATGCCGGATCACCGACAGATCGTGGGCGATGATGACATACGTCAGCCCCAGCTCCTGCTGGAGGTCGTCCATGAGGTTGACGACCTGCGCCTGGATCGACACGTCCAGCGCGGAGACCGGCTCGTCGGCGACCACCAGCTTGGGTTTGAGCGCCAGCGCGCGGGCGATGCCGATGCGCTGCCGCTGACCGCCGGAGAACTCGTGCGGATAGCGGTTGTAGTGCTCCGGGCTCAGGCCCACCAGCTCCAGCAGCCGCTGCACCTCCTTCTTCACCCCGCCCTCGGGCTCGACGCCCTGGAGGCGGAAGGGGGTGGAGACGATCCCGCCGATGGTGTGCCGCGGGTTCAGCGAACCGTACGGGTCCTGAAAGATCATCTGGACGTCGCGCCGCATCGGCCGCAGCCGGCCCGGCGACAGATGGGTGATGTCCCGGCCCTGGAACTCGATGGCGCCGCCGGTCGGCTCGTCGAGCCGGGTGATCAGCCGACCCATCGTCGACTTGCCGCAGCCGGACTCGCCGACGACGCCGAGCGTCTCCCCGGGCCGTACGTCGAAGTCGATGCCGTCGACCGCCTGCACCGCCCCGACCTGCCGCTTGAGCAGGCCTTTGGTGATCGGGAAGTGCCGGACCAGGCCGCGCACCTTGAGGAGCGGCTCGTCCTGCGCCGTTTCGTCGTTCGTCGCTACGTCGTTCGTCGTTACGTCGTTCGTCGTTACGTCGTTCGTCGTTACGTCGTTCGTCGCGGTCACAACATCCGTCCCGGTCACAGCTTCTCTGGCGCTCACAGCTTCCGTCCCGGTCACAGCTTCGGCGCGATCTCTTCGGTCCAGATACGCTCCCGCTCCTCCGGCGCCAGATGGCAGGCGGAGAAGTGTCTACCGCCGGCGTCGCGCAGCTCGGGGCGGACCGTACGGGTGAGGCCGTCCCCGGGCATGTCCGCGTACGGGCAGCGGGGGTTGAAGGCGCAGCCGGACGGGACGTTGATCAGGCTGGGCGGGGAGCCCTTGACCGGGATCAGCCGCTCGGTCTGCGGGCGGTCGATGCGCGGCATGGAGCCCAGCAGGCCCCAGGTGTAGGGGTGCTGAGGCCGGTGGAAGACCTTCTCGGCCGGGCCACGTTCGACGCACCGGCCGCCGTACATCACCAGCAGGTCGTCGGCGAGCTCGGCGACCACCCCGAGGTCGTGGGTGATGAGGATGACCGCGGAGCCGAACTCCTCCTGGAGGTCGCGGATCAGGTCCAGGATCTGTGCCTGGACGGTGACATCGAGGGCGGTGGTCGGCTCGTCCGCGATCAGCAGCTCGGGGTTGTTGACCAGCGCCATCGCGATCATCGCGCGCTGGCGCATCCCGCCGGAGAACTGGTGCGGAAAGTCGTCCACCCGTTTGTCCGGCTGCGGGATGCCGACCCGGCCGAGCATCTCGACGGCCCGCTTGCGCGCGGCCTTCCGGTCCACGTCGTGGTGGACGCGATAGGCCTCCACGATCTGGTTGCCGACCGAGTAGTACGGGTGCAGTGCCGACAGCGGGTCCTGGAAGATCATCGCCATCTCCCGGCCGCGCAGGCGGCGCACCTCGTCCGGGTCGGCACCGACCAGCTCCTTGCCGTCCAGCCAGATCTCCCCGGACATCCGCACCTTGCCACGCTGCCGGCGCGAGGCGCGGTGCAGGCCCATCACGGCGAGCGAGGTCACGGACTTGCCGGAGCCGGACTCGCCGACAATGCCGAGCGTCCGGCCCTTCTCCAGGCTGAACGTCAGCCCGTCGACGGACCTGACCAGGCCGTCGTCGGTGGGGAAGTGCACCTTCAGGTCCCGCACTTCGAGGAAGGCGGACGGCGCCCGGTCGGCGGTATCGGCGGCGGGCCGGGCCACCCCGGCCGTGGTCCTGCCCTCAGCGGAGTCCGTGGAGGCGGTGGAGTCCGTGGAGTCGGTGGAATCCGTGGAGCCGGTGGAATCCGTGGAGTCGGTGGAGTCCGTGGAGCTAGTGGAGCCGGTGGAGTCGGTCACGAGAGCCTCACCCGCGGGTCGACGGCGGCGTACAGAACGTCCACCACCAAGTTGCACAGGACGATGAAGAACGCGGCGAGCAGGGTGACGCCGAGAATGTCCGGCAGGTCGTTGGCCTTGATCGCCTCGATGGCGAAGGAGCCGACGCCCTTGAGCGAGAAGACCGTTTCGGTGATCATCGCCCCGCCGAGCAGCAGGCCCAGGTCCATGCCGAACACCGTGATGAGCGGGGTGAGCGCGGCGCGCAGACCGTGCCGTACGACCACTTTCCGCTCCCGCAGGCCCTTGGCGCGGGCGGTGCGGATGTAGTCCTCGCCCAGCGTCTCCAGCATGCCGGCCCGGGTGAGCCGGGCGTAGAGCGCGGAGTAGAGGAAGGCCAGGGTGACCCAGGGCAGGACGAGGGTGCGGGCCCACAGGAAGGGGTCCTCCAGCAGCGGTACGTAGTCGCTGCGCTCGAACACCGGCCACTGGTAGGTGAACAGGGCCAGCGCCACGGCACCGGTGAAGAACATCGGGAGGGAGACACCGGCCAGGGCCACCCCCATCGCCATCCGGTCGAAGACCGAGCCGGGGCGCAGCGCGGAGAGCACACCGGTGGCGACACCGGAGACGATCCACAGCACGGCCGCGCCGGCGGCCAGCGAGAGCGTCACCGGGAGTCGGGACTGGATCTCCGGCCAGACCTCGATATGGGTCTTGAAGGAGTATCCGAAGCACGGCACATGGCAAGTGGCCGCGTCGGGGCCGAACTTGTAGTCGACGCCGGCGAAAATTCCCTTGAGGAAGTCCCCGTACTGCTCGTATACGGGCTTGTCCAGGCCGAGGTTCTTCTTCACCGCGGCGATGTCCGCGGCCGTGGGGGCCTTTCCGATGTACTGCTGGGCCAGCTGGTCGGTGGTCTGCCCGGCCAGCTTCGGCAGCAGGAAGAAGATGCCGAAGGTGACCGCGCTGACGATCAGCAGCAGGATCACCGCGCTGATCAGCCTGCGGATGAGGTACGAGAACACGGGGATGCGGCGTCGGAGCCGCGGGCCGGCCGGAACCGGCCCGCGGACACCAATGCCTTCACCTGCCTTCCGGGGCCGCTGCTTCTGCTTCTGCTTCTGCTACTTCTTGGCTTCTACTTCTTGACGCCGATGTTGAGGTAGTCGTACTGACCGCTCCAGGCCGAGGAGGACACCAGGTTGGTGGCCTTCGGCGAGCGGTAGTTCAGGACCTTGAAGTAGGCGAGCGGAACGATCACCGCCTGCTTCATCGCCTCCTTGTCGATCTCGGCGTAGGCCTTCTCGCGGGCCGCCTGGTCGGTGTTGGCGATGGCGCTGTCGAGCAGCTGGTTGATCTTCGGGTCGTCCAGCTCCGACAGGTTGGCGTTACCGGACTTGCTGATCGCCTTGCCGTGCAGGATCTGCTGGAGGTAGCCGTAGCCGGTCGGGAAGTCCGCGCCCCACTGCATCATCATCAGGCCGACGTTGTTCTTCTTGTTGAACTCCGGCACCCCGGCGTAGTCCGAGAAGTACTTGCCGGTCGGGTACTGCTGGGGCTTGACGGTGATACCGATCTTCTTCAGCGAGTCGATGATCGAGGTGGCCGCGTCGACCTCCTCCTGGTTGTCGTTGCGGGCCAGGATGGTCGTGGTGACCTTGCCGGCGCCGCACGCGGCCCAGTGCTTCTTCGCCTCGGTCAGGTCCAGCTCGTCACCCTTGTACTTCTGCGGGTACAGGTCGTACTTCTGGTAGCCGGCGATATCGCTCGGCAGGACCGTGGAGGCCACCTCGCCGCGGGGCGGGCCGCCGCGCGCGGTCTGCACGGCCTTCTTGTCGATCGCGTACTGGACGGCCTTACGGCACTCGATGTTGTCGAACGGCTTCACCTTGGTGTTGATCGCCGTGTAGACGAGACGCTGGCCGAGCGCGTTGTCGGTGTGGGCCCGCTCCGTGGGGTCGGTCAGGAGCTCGGCCTGGGTCTGGGCTTCGACCCCGCGGCCGGCCAGGTCGACCAGGGTGCTGCCGGACCGGAGGTCCTTGTCGATCGTCGACTGGGCGACCTTCATGTTCAGCACGATCTTCTCGGGCAGCTGCTTGCGCAGCTCATCGTTCGACCACTGCGGGTTGCGGACCAGGACGAGCTTCTTGCCCTCCTGATAGCTCTCGAACTTGTACGAGCCGGTGGAGACCACGGACCGGGTGTAGTCCGCGCCCTTGTCCTTGGCCTGCGGGACCGGGGCCGTCTGCGGGGCGCTGACCAGGTAGTCGAACTCGGCGAACGGCCGCTTCAGATGGAAGCGGATGGTGCGCTCGTCGGGCGTCTCGATGGACTTCAGCCCGTCTCTGCTCTTGCCCTCGTCCTTGCCCTTGCCCTCGTCCTTGCCCTCGTCCTTGTACGGGCCCTGGTAGCCGCCCTCGTTGTCCTGGAGGAACTGCTGGAAGTAGTTCGGGCCCAGCGAGAGGACGTCCCGGGCGAAGTTGGAGCGCTCGACGGCGTACTTGACGTCCCGCGCGGTGACAGGGGTGCCGTCCTCGAACTTCACCCCCTTGCGGATCTTGTACGTCCAGGTCCGGCCGCCGTCGCTGGGCTTGCCCATCGCCTCGGCCAGGTCCGGAACCAGTTCGTTGCCCTTGGGGCCGGGGGCCGGCTTGAAGGTGGTGAGCGGGCGGGCGTAGAGCCGGCTGAAGTTGTAGAGGAAGGCGTAGTAGGTGTTGCCCGGGTCGAAGGACTCGGGGGCGTCGCTGATCGCGTAGGTGACCGTGCCGCCCTTCTCGTCCGAGGCGTTCACGATGCCCTTGGTGGCGGCGTTGGCCTCGGTCGAGCCGTTCGAGGAGCCTTTGCCCCCACTGCAGCCGGCCAGCAACAGGCCCGCGCTGGTGATGGCCGCTATCGCCGCGACCGGAACTGACCTTCGCATGTGGTCGGTGTCCCCTTCGTGTGTCGAAAAACCTCGGGAGGATCGAGAGAACTTCAGAGAGCTTCAGAAATCTTCGGGACCGGGAAGCTTCGGGAAATGTCGAATGCCGGTGAGGGGCAGGGAAGTCGGCGCCGGTACGGGTCAGCGGCCGCGGGGGTCCAGCGCGTCCCTCAGACCGTCACCGAGCAGGTTGAAGGCGAGCACGGTGACGAAGATCGCGAGGCCGGGCACGAGCATGTACTGGGGGTCGACCTCGTAGTACTTGACCGCCTGATTGAGCATGCCGCCCCAGGACGCCTGGGGCGGCTGGATACCGACGCCCAGGAAGCTCAGCGCCGCCTCGAAGAGGATGTTGGAGGGGATCAGCAGCGTCGAGTAGACGATGACGGGCCCCACCAGGTTGGGCAGCAGCTCCCGGAAGAGGATGAACGGCCCGCGCGCGCCCATTCCCCGGGCGGCGTCGATGAATTCGCGTTCCCGCAGCGAGAGGGTCTGGGAGCGCACGATCCGCCCCATGTACGGCCAGTTGAAGAAGCCGATCACGAAGATCAGGACCGAGATGTGCAGCGGCAGGCCGTCCAGGCCGAAGGCACCGCCCTGCAGCGAGGCGGAGATCGCGATGGCGAACAGCAGCAGCGGGAAGGCCAGGAAGACGTCCATCATCCGGCTGATGACGGCGTCCACCCGGCCGCGGTGGAAACCGGCGATCACTCCGAGGACGGTGCCGATGGCGACCGACAGCAGCGTCGCACCGAACGCCACGATCAGCGACACCCACGAGCCCTCCAGGACCCGGGCGAGCAGATCGCGGCCGAACTTCGGGTCCACGCCCAGCGGGTGGTCCCCGCTCATCCCGCCGAAGTCCCCTTTGGGCAGCGTGGTGCCGGGGTCGACCAGCGACTGGTGGGGGCTGTTCGGGTCCAGGCCCAGCAGGGCCTGGAGGGGGCGGGAGAGCGCGGCGACGACGATGAGCAGGGTGACGACGACGGCACCGGCCACCGCGGCCTTGTCCCGCCGGAAGCGCAGCCATGCGATCCGGCCGAGCGAGCGCCCTTCGATGCGCTTGCCCTCCACGCCCTCCAGCACCGCTTCCGGCTGCGCCTCGGCAGCCGCCCCGGTGGTGTTGATCGGTGCGGTCACAGTGCCCTTGCCCCCCTCGGCCGACGGTGGACGGGGGTCCCCGCCGGCCTGTGCCCGCCGCGATAGCGGCCCCGTTTCAGATCACTGGTGCGATGTGGTGCTCACTACTGGTGCCTGGTGCGGAGTGGTGCTCGCTGGTGCGGTGTGGTGCTCGCCGGCGCATGTGGCGCGATGTGGTGCGTGACGCTACCTGGTGCGATTCCCGCAAGTCCCTTGGACGTCAGGGTGGTTCGTCTCGCGGACGTCAGGAGCTTCACGCGACGCGATACGGGATGCGGCACGCGACGCGATACGGGATGCGGTACGGGATGACGCTCGTACAAAGGGCCGGGCCCTGTTGCCCCCGGAGTCTTCATCCCCTGCGCGATCAGTCACCAGCCCCGGCAGGGAAAGGATGCGCAACTGTGATGTGCTCCACGGTGCTCCGTCATACGGACATCAGTCCGGCCATACGGGCATCAGTCCGACATGAGCGTAGGACTCGGCGGCCGGGAGGCCGGGCCGGGCGCCGGGCGCAGGGCGCCGGGCAGAGCAGAACCGGCCGTCAGTAGGGCCGCGGGTAGCCGTAGCCGTACGAGGGCGCGGGGGCCTGCGGGGGCTCCTGGGGCTGGGCATAGCCGTCGCGGTCGAAGAAGGGCCGCGCGCAGGCCCGCATCCACATCCCGACCGGGTCGTACTCGTCGTTCATCGCGACCGTGGAGACCGGCAGGCCGTCCGGCACCGCGCCGAGGGACTGCTGGATCATCAACCGGGCCGATTCCACGGCCGGTTGGCCGGTGTCGTACAGCTCCAGTCCGATCGCCAGATACGGGGCGCCCAGCGCGGGCTGCACCCAGGCCCGGCGCAACGACCGTACGGCGGGCGTGCGGTGGGCGTTCTGGGCGAGCAGGGCGTAGAACTGCGGAATGTCGATGACCGGTTCCGAGATCCGCAGCGGGCCGGCGGGCAGCCGGTCCAGACCGCCGGCGATCCGGCGGAGATCCAGCCAGGGAATGCCGACGCCGCCGCCGGGAGCGTGCGGATTCAGCCACAGGCCCCACCGGTCGGGGAAGAGCGAGCCGGCGATCTCCAGGCCGCCGACGACTTCGTGGTCGCGGTTCCAGCCGGAGGCGGCGAGCTCGGCCGCGGAGGTCACACAGGGCGCGTAGCCGAGCCCGTCGACCTCCATGTTCCCGTACTGCGCGTCGGCCGACCCCGCCCGGCCCTGCCACAGAAGCATCCAGACCTGGCCCGTGGCGAGTGCGTGCAGCAGCGCCTCGTAGGCGTCGTATCGGCCGGGCGAGACCTGCCGCAGCAGCTGCTCCAGCTGTCCGGCCGCCGGCCCCTGGTGCGCACCCGCGCTCACGTGGTCCGTCCCTTCTCTCCGCAGGCACGTGATGGGGTGCGCCCGCCCGTCGTCCAACAAGCTCTCGTCGTCCAACAAGCTTACGAGTGGTCCCGGGAGTAGAAGGGCCGCACGCGCTCCAGCATCCAGTCGGCGACCGGGTCGCCCTGGGCGATATCGAGCAGCACCAGCTGGACGGGCCAGGGCACCGGTACCGCGCCGAGTGCACGTCCGAGGGCTGTCAGGACCGTCTCGCGGGCGGTGCCGTCCTGCAGCGCGGCGGGGCTCGCGGCCAGCTGCACACCGACGAACAGCGCGGGCGTGTCGCCCTCGACGCTGGCCAGGGCACGCCGGGCACTCAGGACAATTCCGACACTGGAGAACTCCAGCCCGGCGGCGGCCAGAAAGTCCACCGGCTCGTCCTGCCAGTCCGGCTCGAAGAGCCGCACCCGGCCACCGCTCGGCAGGTTCTCCGCCTCCTGGCGCCCGGCCCGGCACAGTTCGGCCACCGCGGGTGGCGGCAGCGGGACGCCGACCGTACCGTCCGGGTTGACCGCGATGCCCATCTTCGGCGGCAGGCCGCGGGCGAACTCCTGGGCGGGCGCGACGGTGAAGGACATATGCGCGCCGACGACCCTCAGGAACTCCTGCTCGGAGCTGTAGACGGGGACGTAGGCCGCGCCGCCGATGTCGACGGTGGGCAGGTCCAGGCCACGGGCGCCGAAGCCCGCGCTGTCCGGGCCGCCACCGTTGGGCAGCGGCACCCACAGCCGGCTGCGCCCCAGCACCTCGACGATCCGGCCGCCGGCGCCCGGCTGCCCGACCGACGCGGCCAGCACCTCTTCCAGCTCGTTCGCCGGCCACGCCAGTTGCGGTATCCCCTGCTCCGGAAAGTTCATCTGTACCCACCCGTTCCCAACCGCGCTCTTCGGCCCACGACCCTAGACGAGAGACACGACACCGCGGAGGCCGGGCGCAGGGGAACGGTCAGTGGACGACGTTCAGCGGACGACCCTCACACGGGAACGCTCCATGGACGACGCCCAGTGGACGACACCCGCACGGCAACGCTCAGTGGTCGACACCCGCACGGGAACGCTCCATGGACGGCACTCAGCGGAATGCGCTCAGTGGACGCTGACCGCGATCCGCTCAGTGGAAGCTGACCGCGCGCAGCGCGCTCGCCGCCCGCCGGTCCAGCAGCACCGCCGAACCGAACCCCTTCGGCAGTCCGGCCGACTCCGCCGCGCCGACCAGCCGGCCCACCGCCCCGCGGTGCCGCGCGAAGGCGTACGCCGACACCCCGCGCCCGCGCGCCTCCTGGCCCGAGCGCGCCGTCTCCGGCGGCACGTCGAGCAGCACCAGATGCAGCCCGCGGCCGCCGTGCCGGGCCGACCGGGCGAGCCAGCGGCGGACCCACGTCTGCGTCCCGCAGTCGTGCACCACCAGACTGTCGCCGGAGCGCAATGCACGGCCCAGCGCCAGGTAGTGGGCCGTCCGTACCAGCGGCCGGTACAGGACGTACGGCAGCCGGCGCAGTCTGCCGCGTTCCCAGCGCTCGCGTACGTCCTGCGAGTCGATGCGCCGCACCACGCCGCCGCGCCCGTCCAGCGGCGGCACCACACGGCGCATCAGGGTGCTCTTGCCGCTGCCCGGCAGGCCGGAGACCACGACCAGGTCGCCCGCCGGGAACCGCAGCTCGCCGGTGCCGGCCTCGGACCGCCCACCGCGCAGGTCCACGACCCGTGCGCGGCGACCCGGCCGGACGACGGACCGCGCCGGGCGGCGGGGCCGGGGCCGGGGCCGGGCGACGACGGGGACCACCGCCGCGGCGTCCGGAGGCACGACCCCTGAAGTGGCCGCGAAGGCCGCGTCCCTGCGCATCGTGATCGCCTCACCCCTCCGGTTCCGGTCCGGCCCGAGTCCGTCCCCTACCCGCACAGTGTCAAGAAAAGGTAATGGCCTTCAAGAGGACCGTCCTGATCCCCGGGATTGCCCTGATCTTGGAGACGATCCTTGTCTCCGGGATTGCCCTGATACCGGAGAAGGCCCTCGCCTCCGTGATTGTCCTGATACCGGAGCAGGCCCTCGCCTCCGTGATTGTCCTGGTCCCCGGAACAGTCCGGTTCCGCCCACGTCGGGAACGGACCCTCGGCCAGGGCTCCTCGAACGGGCGATCCCGTGCAATGATGTGCCCGCCACGTGCGGCGCGCAGTTCACGTGTGCGCCGCCAACTGCATACCGGCCGCTTGAATCCGCGCGGGAGAGTCCCCGTCCGCCACGGCGGGGCGCCGAAGGAGCAAGTTCTCCCTTGAATCTCTCAGGCCCCGATACCGCGCGGGCGAGGCAGATCTGAAAAGCGAGCCACTGCCTGGCTGGGGCGGCTCCACCGAAGGTGCAAACCGGGTCCGTTCGCGGGATCCCGGTGAACCTCTCAGGTTCCGATGACAGATGGGGAGAACGTCTTGTCACCCATGCCTGGGAGCCAGAACCATGACCGATGCCCCCCGCCGGACGGCGCTGGACGCCACTCATCGCGCGCTCGGCGCGACCATGACCGACTTCGCCGGCTGGGACATGCCGCTGCGGTACAGCAGTGAACGCGAGGAGCATCTCGCCGTCCGCACCCGCGCCGGCCTCTTCGACCTCTCCCACATGGGTGAGATCACCGTCACCGGACCGCAGGCCGCCGACCTCCTCGACTACGCGCTGGTCGGCAACATCGGCGGGGTCGCTACCGGCCGGGCCCGCTACACGATGATCTGCGACGCCGAGGGCGGCATCCTCGACGACCTGATCGTCTACCGCCTGGCGGACCAGGAGTACATGGTCGTCGCCAACGCCTCCAACGCCCAGGTGGTGCTGGACGCGCTGACCGCCCGGGCCGGCGGCTTCGACGCCGCGATCCGCGACGACCGGGACGCCTACGCGCTGATCGCGGTGCAGGGACCGGAGTCGCCCGGCATCCTCGCCAAGCTCACGGACGCCGATCTGGACGGGCTGAAGTACTACGCGGGCCTGCCCGGCACGGTCGCCGGCGCCGAGGCGCTGATCGCCCGTACGGGATACACCGGTGAGGACGGTTTCGAGCTGTTCGTCCGGCCGGCGGACGCGGTCGCCCTCTGGGAGGCGCTCACCGCGGCCGGCCAGGACGCCGGCCTGGTCCCCTGCGGCCTGTCCTGCCGCGACACGCTGCGTCTGGAAGCGGGTATGCCGCTGTACGGGCATGAGCTGACCACCGCGACCACGCCGTTCGACGCGGGCCTGGGCCGGGTCGTGAAGTTCGAGAAGACCAGCAACGACGGCGACTTCGTGGGCCGGGCCGCGCTGGCGGCGGCCGCCGAGCGGGCGGCGGCGAACCCGCCGCGCAAGCTGGTCGGCCTGATCGCCGAGGGCCGCCGGGTGCCGCGGGCCGGGTACCAGGTCACCACCGCCGACGGCACGGTCATCGGCGAGGTCACCTCCGGAGCGCCCTCCCCCACCCTCGGCAAGCCGATCGCCATCGCGTACGTCGACGCGGCCTACGCCACACCGGGCACCGAGGGTGTCCGCGTGGACATCCGTGGAACCCATGAGCCGTACGAGGTCGTCGCACTGCCCTTCTACAAGCGGCAGAAGTAACGATTCATCGGCGGCAGCCCCGGCAGTTCACCGACGGCGGATCCGGCAGTGGCGCGGAGCGACGGGCCCCGCGCGTCTCACTGTGCAAGACCCTTTTCACGACCACACCCTCGCGTACAGGAGAATCGAGCCATGAACAACCCCCAGCAGCTGCGCTACAGCAAGGAGCACGAGTGGCTGTCGGCCGCCGAGGCCGGCGTCTCGACGGTCGGTATCACGGAGCACGCGGCCAACGCCCTCGGCGACGTCGTCTTCGTGCAGCTCCCTGAGGTCGGCGCCACGATCACGGCGGGCGAGTCCTGCGGTGAACTGGAGTCGACCAAGTCGGTCAGCGACCTCTACTCACCGGTCAGTGGCGAGGTCACCGCGGTCAATGAGGACGTCGTCAACGACCCCTCGCTGGTGAACACCGCCCCGTTCGAGGGCGGTTGGCTGTTCAAGGTGAAGGTGAGCGGCGAGCCGGACGACCTGCTGTCGGCCGACGAGTACACCGCCTTCTCCGCCGGCTGAGCCCGGGCCAGAACCCCCTCCTCCAGGAAGACTCATGTCGATTCTCAACAGCTCCCTGCACGAGCTCGACCCCGATGTCGCCGCCGCCGTCGACGCCGAGCTGCACCGCCAGCAGTCCACCCTCGAAATGATCGCGTCGGAGAACTTCGCACCCGTCGCCGTCATGGAGGCCCAGGGCTCCGTCCTGACCAACAAGTACGCCGAGGGCTACCCCGGCCGCCGCTACTACGGCGGCTGCGAGCACGTCGATGTCGTCGAGCAGATCGCCATCGACCGCATCAAGGCGCTCTTCGGCGCCGAGGCCGCCAACGTCCAGCCGCACTCCGGCGCCCAGGCCAACGCCGCCGCCATGTTCGCGCTGCTCAAGCCGGGCGACACGATCATGGGTCTGAACCTGGCCCACGGCGGTCACCTGACCCACGGCATGAAGATCAACTTCAGCGGCAAGCTCTACAACGTGGTGCCCTACCACGTCGGCGAGGACGGCCTGGTCGACATGGACGAGGTCGAGCGCCTCGCCAAGGAGAGCCGGCCCAAGCTGATCGTCGCCGGCTGGTCCGCCTACCCCCGCCAGCTGGACTTCGCCGCCTTCCGCCGGATCGCCGACGAGGTCGGCGCGTACCTCATGGTCGACATGGCGCACTTCGCCGGTCTGGTGGCGGCGGGCCTGCACCCGAACCCGGTGCCGCACGCCCACGTCGTGACCACCACCACGCACAAGACCCTGGGCGGTCCCCGCGGCGGTGTGATCCTGTCCACCCAGGAGCTCGCCAAGAAGATCAACTCCGCGGTCTTCCCCGGTCAGCAGGGCGGTCCGCTGGAGCATGTGATCGCGGCCAAGGCGGTCTCCTTCAAGGTCGCGGCGAGCGAGGACTTCAAGGAGCGCCAGCAGCGCACCCTGGAGGGCGCCAGGATCCTCGCCGAGCGCCTGATGCGCGACGACGCCAAGGCGGTGGGCGTGGACGTGCTCACCGGCGGCACCGATGTCCACCTGGTCCTGGTCGACCTCCGCAACAGCGAGCTGGACGGCCAGCAGGCCGAGGACCGCCTCCACGAGGTCGGCATCACCGTCAACCGCAACGCCATCCCGAACGACCCCCGGCCCCCGATGGTCACCTCGGGCCTGCGGATCGGCACCCCCGCCCTGGCCACCCGCGGCTTCCAGGCGGAGGACTTCCGCGAGGTCGCGGACATCATCGCCGAGGCCCTGAAGCCGGCGTACGACGCCACGGCCCTCAAGGCCCGGGTCACGGCGCTGGCGGAGAAGTTCCCGCTGTACCCGTCGCTGTAGGCGGCAAGGCGACCGACCCGTCGTCGTGGACGAGGCGATCCGTCCGTGTGACGCCGCACCCGCCTCCGCGGCGGTGCGCCCGTCGCTGTGACGCGTCTCATGTTGGGAGGCCTCCGGCCGGCCGGTGATCGGCGGGCCGGAGGCCGAACGGGCCGTGGGCCCGGGGCCGTTGGTCCCGGGCCCACGGTCTGCGGGGCCCCGGGCCCCTCCTCGTCGCCCGGCGACCGGGCGAAACCTACCTCCGGGCCGGAAATAAGCTGGTCGGCGGCAATCACAGCGGCCCTCAACAGTGAGGGGGCGAGCGGCAACGGCAGGACGGACGACTTCATGGACATGAGCGCGGGCAGCCGCAAAGGGCTCAGCCTCTTCGCCCTGATCATGATCGGCATCGGCTCGATCTTCGGCTCGGGCTGGCTCTTCGGCGCCGGTTCCGCCGCGCAGGTGGCGGGCCCCGCGGCGCTGGTCGCCTGGGTGATCGGCGCCGTCTTCATCGGCATGATCGCGATGTCCTACGCGGAGGTCGGCGCGGCCTACCCGATCCCGGGCGGTATGGCCCGCTACGGCCACCTCTCGCACGGCCCGGCCCTCGGCTTCCTGACCGGCTGGGCGGTGTGGATCGCGATCGCCTCGCTCATCCCGATCGAGTCGATCGCCGCCACCCAGTACATGACGTCCTGGAGCTTCGACTGGGCGAAGGGCCTGGTCGACGCCGACCACCAGCTGACCGTGTCCGGCATGGGCGTGGCGCTGCTGCTGACCGTCGCCCTCTGGCTGACCTGCTACTGGTCCGTCCAGCTGCTGGCCCGCGCCAACACCATCCTCACCCTGGTCAAGTTCGCCATCCCGGTACTCGCCGTCCTCGCGCTGATCGCCTCCGGGTTCCACACCTCGAACTTCACCTCGCAGGGCGGCTTCGCCCCGTACGGCTGGTCGGCCGTGCTCACCGCGGTCACCACCTCCGGCGTGATCTTCGCGTTCAACGGGTTCCAGGCCGTGGTCAACCTCGGCGGCGCCGCCAGGAACCCGGGCCGGGCCATCCCGATCGCCCTGGTCGGCGCGCTCACACTGGGCCTGCTGATCTATCTGGCGCTGCAGACCGCGTTCCTGGGGGCCGTACCGCCCGAGGAGCTGGCCCGGGCCGGCGGCTGGCAGGGCGTGAACTTCAGCTCGCCGTTCGCCGACCTCGCCAAGCTGCTGATGCTGCACTGGGTGGTCACCCTGCTGCAGTTCGGAGCCTTCATCTCGCCGGCCGGCTCCAACATCGCCAATGTCGCCTCGGCCGCGTACATGGTCACCAACCTCGCCGAGACCGGCTTCTTCCCCAAGAAGCTGGCGGCCGTGCACCCGCGCTACGGCACCGCGCGCCCCGCGATGTGGCTCAACCTCGGCTTCTCCGTCGTGCTGCTGCTCACCGTCGGCCGCAGCTGGCAGGCGCTGGCCGGGGTGGTCTCGGCGGCCATGGTCATCTCGTACCTGATCGGCCCGATCGCGGTGGGTGTGCTGCGGAAGACCGCGCCGGACCTGCCCCGTCCGTTCCGGCTCCCCGCCGCCGGGATCCTGTGCCCGATCACCTTCGCCTTCGCCGCCTGCGCCCTGTACTGGTCGAAGTGGCCGGACACCGGCAAGGTCACCCTGCTGACGCTGGTGTCCGTGCCGGCCATCGCGCTGGTGCTGCGGCGCAAGGGCGCGCGGGGGGCCGGACTGCTGCGGCAGTTCGCGCCGGCCTGGTGGATGGTCCTCTTCCTGATCTGGATGGCGACGCTGTCGGCGCTGGGCAGCCCGGACTTCGGCGGCCATGGCGTCATCCCCGGCGGCCTGGACATCGCCCTGGTCGCGCTGACCGCTCCGGCCTTCTACTTCTGGGCCGTACGCGCCGGCGTCAACGCCCGTGCGGCAGGCCTGACCGGCACACCGGACGACAAGGCAGCCGTTCCGGCACCCGCTGTTCCCACCGACGACGGGCGCCCGATGGCTTCCGTCTGACGCTCCGCGGCGGGTCCGCGTTACGCTCGACAATCGGCACTCTCGACAATCGACGCAGAAAACCACCTCCCGCCCCATAGCCCCCGCCTTCCCCCCATAGCTCCACACCCCATCCCCCTCACTCCACCGCCGGCTTCCCCCCTCCGCCTCCACCGCCGGCTCCCCCCAGCTCCACCGTCCACCACGAGCAGACAAAGGAGTCCGCCCCCGTGGCCATCTCCGTCTTCGACCTCTTCTCCATCGGCATCGGCCCCTCCAGCTCCCACACCGTCGGCCCGATGCGCGCCGCCCGGATGTTCGTCGGACGCCTCAAGAAGGACGGTCTGCTCGCTCAGACGGTCTCCGTACGCGCCGAGCTGTTCGGCTCCCTGGGCGCCACCGGCCACGGCCACGGCACGCCCAAGGCGGTCCTGCTCGGCCTGGAAGGCCACTCCCCCCGCACCGTGGACGTGGAGACGGCCGACGACGAGGTCGAGCGCATCCGCCGGACCGGCCGGCTGCGGCTGCTGGGCGCCGAGATAGGCACCGCCCACGAGATCGACTTCGACGAGCCGAACCAGCTGATCCTGCACCGCCGCCGCTCGCTGCCGTACCACGCCAACGGCATGACGCTCTTCGCGTACGACGCGGCGGGTGCCCCGCTCCTGGAGAAGACGTACTACTCGGTCGGCGGCGGCTTCGTCGTCGACGAGGACGCGGTCGGCGAGGACCGCATCAAGCTGGACGACACCGTCCTCAAGCACCCCTTCCGCACCGGCGACGAACTGCTGCGCCTGTCGAAGGAGACCGGCCTGTCGATCTCCGCGCTGATGCTGGAGAACGAGAAGGCCTGGCGCACGGAGACGGAGATCCGCGAGGGCCTGCTGGAGATCTGGCAGGTCATGCAGGGGTGTGTGTCCCGCGGCATGGCCCGCGAGGGCATCCTCCCCGGCGGCCTGAAGGTCCGCCGCCGCGCCGCCAACGCCGCCCGCGCCCTGCGCTCCGAGGGCGACCCGGCGGCCCGCGCCATGGAGTGGGTGACCCTGTACGCGATGGCGGTCAACGAGGAGAACGCGGCCGGCGGCCGGGTCGTCACCGCCCCCACCAACGGCGCCGCCGGCATCATCCCCGCCGTCCTCCACTACTACGTCAACTTCGTCCCCGGCGCCGACGAGGACGGTGTGGTCCGCTTCCTCCTCGCCGCCAGTGCCATCGGCATGCTCTTCAAGGAGAACGCCTCCATCTCCGGTGCCGAGGTCGGCTGCCAGGGCGAGGTCGGCTCGGCCTGCTCCATGGCCGCCGGCGGTCTGGCCGAGGTGCTGGGCGGCTCCCCCGAGCAGGTCGAGAACGCCGCCGAGATCGGCATGGAGCACAACCTGGGCCTGACCTGCGACCCCGTCGGCGGCCTGGTCCAGATCCCGTGCATCGAACGGAACGGCATGGCCGCCGTCAAGGCGGTCACCGCCGCCCGCATGGCGCTGCGCGGCGACGGCCGCCACCACGTCTCCCTCGACAAGGTCATCAAGACCATGAAGGACACCGGCGCCGACATGAGCGTCAAGTACAAGGAGACGGCCCGCGGCGGCCTCGCGGTCAACATCATCGAGTGCTGAGGCGCTACCGTCTGCCGCGGACGGCCGGGACCTGGCTTGCGAGGGCGAGGAGGGTGGTGGCCAGCAGCCAGCCGGCCAGGACGTCGCCGGGCCAGTGGACGCCCAGGTAGACGCGGGTGAGGCCGACGCCGACGGCCCAGAGGGCGAGCGCTGCGCGGCAGACGGGCTGCGCTGTCCGCCACGCCTGGGCGGCGCGGGTCCCGGCAGCGCCGCGGGTGTGCCGGGTGATGCCCCAGGCGAGGATTCCGGCGGCCAGCGCCGAGGTGGTGGCGTGGCCGGAGGGGAAGGAGTAGCTGGAGGCGTGTACGGCCCAGTCGGCGGCCGGCGGGCGGGGTCGGGTGAGCAGCAGCATCAGGCCGTAGCGGAGCAACTGGCACGCGGCGAGGAAAGCCACCGTGCCGAGCACCGTACGGAGCCGCCGGGCGAACGTCCCGCGCCCGGCCAGCAGTCCGGCGAGGACGGCCATCAGGTACGGGACCACACCGGTTCCGGTGTCCGTCAGCGCGCGGGCCATCGACAGCAACGGCTCCCCGCGGTGGGCAACGGCCCAGTGGTGGACGGCCTGTTCGGGGGCGAGCGGGGTGCCGTCCCGTACGGATACGGTGACGGCCGCGGCGGTCAGCAGCCCGGCACAGACGGCGGCCAGGGCGAACCGCCTCAACCAGGGAGACGCAAGGGCTCCGGCCATGTCGGCGGCCTCCCACACCGGTTCGCGGGACGGTCGGCCGGACCGGCCCGTCGCCTGGCGGCAGCAGTCATCTGAGCGTCAGCTGACTGCTTCTCAGCATACCTGTGGAACAAGGAACTTCCCGCTCTCGATCCAGCCCTGTGGTACGCGGAACTTCCTGCCCTCGATCTGGCGTCCCCGGTAGCGAGCGTGCTGAACTCGGGCATGCGGAACCGCTGGCACGCATCGGAACGGGACAGCGGGACAACGGGACAACGGGACAACAGCACACGGAACAGCAGCACACGGGGCGTCCGTACCGCGCGGAACACCGGCACCGTACGGAACAACGGAACATCCGAGGGACACGGCGCCGGACGACGCCCCGGGAAACACCTCGCAACGCGATTGACCGCTAGCGCAGTTGATGCTTCGAATCCGCAGACCGACCGGCAGGAGGGCCGCTCATGCTGCATGGTGTCGATGTCAGCTCCAACAACTCGTCGTACTCCGCCAAGAACCAGGACTTCGTTTTCGTCAAGGCCACCGAAGGCCGCTCGTACATCAACCCGTACCAGAACGCACAGGCGGCGAAGGCCCGCGAAGCGGGATGCGTCGTGGGTTTCTACCACTTTCTGTGGCCCGGGAATATCGCCGCCCAGGCACGGTATTTCGTCGAGAAGTGCGCCTCGGTCCAGGGCGACGTCCTGATCTGCGACTGGGAGCGCACCCGCGAGGGGACCTACGCCACCAATGCGCAGAAGGACCAGTTCCTGGTCGAGGTGAGCAAGCTGCGCCCCACGGCGCACCGGATCGTCCTCTACTGCAACCGGGATTTCTGGCTCCACCACGACACCACGTCCTACGCCGCCGACGGCCTCTGGATCGCCGACTACGTCACCGCCGGGAAACCGCGGATCAAGGCGAAGTGGCTCTTCCACCAGTACACCGACCAGCCGCTGGACACGAATGTGGCGAACTTCTCCAACAAGGCCGCGCTGAAGAAGTGGGCGCACGCGGCATAAGGTTTCCCACCGGCATGCGTTTTCGCGTATCCATGAACCGTGAAGCGTGCGTAGGGCCGTAAACCCGTAGGGCTGTAGGGCCGTACGGCAAATACGCACTCTGCGTACGCGGTACGGGGACAGCGTGTGACGCATGCCAGGCGGCAGCCGCCGTCCGTACCGCACTCGCGGCGAGAACCACGCGGCGAGAGACAGAGAGACAGAAGAAGGGGAGCAGCCGTGACCGACCCGGCGTCCAAGGCCTTGCAGCAGGAGATCGCCCGGGATCTCCAGGTGACCGCGTCCTTCGACGCCGAGCGGGAGATCGAGCGCCGGGTGGCGTTTCTCACAGCACGGCTGACCTCCACCGGCCTGCGCTCGCTGGTCCTGGGGATCAGCGGCGGCGTCGACTCGACGACCACCGGCCGGCTCTGCCAGCTCGCCGTGGAGCGGGCCCGGGCCGCCGGCCACGAGGCGACGTTCTACGCGATGCGGCTGCCTTACGACGTCCAGGCGGACGAGAAGGACGCCCAGCGGGCGCTGGAGTTCATCCGGGCCGACCGGGAGCTGACCGTCGACATCCGCCCGGCGAGCGATGCGGCGCTCGAAGCCGCGGTGGACGGCGGACTCTCCTTCCGCGACGCCCACCACCAGGACTTCGTGCACGGCAACATCAAGGCACGGCAGCGCATGATCGCGCAGTACGCGGTCGCCGGGGCCCATGACGGCCTGGTCGTGGGCACCGACCACGCGGCCGAGGCGGTCTCCGGTTTCTTCACCAAGTTCGGCGACGGTGCGGCCGATGTCGTCCCGCTCACCGGTCTCACCAAGCGCCGGGTGCGAGCCGTCGCGGCGGCGCTGGGCGCCCCGGAGGAGCTGGTCACGAAGGTGCCGACGGCCGATCTGGAGACGCTCGACCCGGGCAAGCCCGACGAGGACGCGCTCGGGGTGACGTACGACCAGATCGACGACTTCCTGGAGGGCGAGCCGGTCGCCCCGGAGGCGTTCCGGGCGATCACCCGCCGCTACCGGCTCACCGAGCACAAGCGGGCGCTGCCGATCGCGCCGTGACGGCGGCGGGGACGTGACCGAGGCCGGGCCGTGGCCTCGGCCCTACCCCGCTCAGCCCCGCCCTGCCCTCCGTCCCCTTGCTTGTCATGGTCCAGTAAGGGGATGGTCACCATTACGGTGCTCAATCGCGCGGCTGAACGGGCATGCATCTGCCCATGGGTAGTTGCGAAGTGCGATCGGAAGATCGACTGTCAGTGGGTCCGCCTACGCTCGGCGACATGGGTTACGCACAGCTGCGCGAACTCCAGTCCGCGCTGACCACCGCATCCGACCTTGCCACCGCCCTGCAGTCCGCGCCGACCCGGCAGGGCGCGGACGAGCTCGTCGACGTACTGCGCCAGGCGCTGACCACGGCCAGCGCCCTGGGCGCGGAGACCGGTCCGACCGGCTGCGCGCTCCATCCGCACGGCGCGGTCGACCCGCTGTACGGCGACCCGGAGGATCCTCTTCCGCCGGGCTACGGCAAGTGCCTGCTCTGCAACGACCGCCGGCGCCGGGCCGACGCCCACCCCGCGCACATACGGCCACTCGCCCGTACGCACGCACACCGGCGGCGCCGGCTCAGCGCCTAGCCAGGCGCTTCCGGAGCCCAGGCACTTCCGGAGAGGAGCGCCGGCGGGGGCAGCTGCCCGCCCCCGCCGCGCGGCTACTTCTCCGGTGGCTCGGCCGACCGGTCCGCGGGCTGCTCCGCCGGCGGCCCGGTCGGCTGCTCCGCCGACTGCTTCTCCGGCGGCTCGGCCGGCTGCTGCTCCCGCTGCCGCTTCTCCCCGCGGAGGGCGATCCTGGCCAGCACTCCCGCGACGGCCAGTGCGGCCACCGCGAGCAGCACCGAGTCCGGGATGGCGTTCCCGACCCGGGCCAGCCACTCCTCGATCCGCGATTCGCTGTCCCTGTCGAGGAACTCGGGCAGCGCACTGGTCCCGTTGAAGCGCAGGAAGAGCACGCCGATGCCGATGAAGAACACCCCGGACAGCAGCGAGGTGGTGTGCAGCCGCAGCTTCCCGAGGGTGAGTTCACGGCCCCGGAGCCACCCCCGGGTGCCGAGCCGGAAGCGGTCCCACAGGAGCGCGAGGACGAACAGCGGCAGCGCCATGCCCAGCGCGTACACGGCGAGCATCGAGGCACCGTAGACGGCATTGCCGCTGAGCGCCGAGACCATCAGCACCGAGCCGAGGATCGGCCCCGCGCAGAAGCCGGCCAGCCCGTAGACACAGCCGAGGAGGAAGGTGGAGACGGCCGAGCGCGGGGTGATTCTGGCGGCCGCCTGCTGGGCGCGCCGGGACGCGAAGCCCAGCCCGAGGATCTGTGCCAGGCCCATCGCGATGACGACCCAGCCGCCGATCGTGATCAGCAGGTCGCGGTGCCCGATGAACAGCTGGCTGGTCAGCGTGCTGGCCGCGCCGAGCGGTACCAGCGTCGTGGCCAGCCCCAGATAGAACACTCCGGTGCGGGCCAGCAGCCGGCCGGGGGTGCCGAGGGAGTACGCGAAGAACGCCGGCAGCAGCAGCGCACTGCACGGGCTGATCAGGGCGAGCACACCGCCCAGGAACGCCGCGAGGTAGCCGATGTCGGTCGTCACTTCCCGGCCCCCGTCTCCGTCCCCTTCGCCTTCGCCTTGGCCGCGGCGTCCTCGATGGCCTGGGTGAAGACCCCGGTGGCCTGCGCCCCCATCACCGGGCGGCCGTTGACCAGGAAGGACGGCGTGGACTGCACACCGAGCTGGTAGCCCTCCTCCTGGTCCTTCTTCAGTGCCTGCTCGGCATCCGCGCTCTTCAGGTCCGTACGGAACTTCTCGATGTCCGGAACCCCGCTCGCCCGGGCCATCTCCACGAGCTTGTCCTCGGCCAGCGCGTCACCCTTGCGGGTCTCGGCGTACAGCGTGGCGTGCATCTCCCAGAACTTGCCCTGTCGGCCGGCGGCCCAGGAGGCGCGGGCGGCCCGCTCGGAGGGGGCACCGAAGACGGGGAAGTTACGGAACTCGATGCGCAGGGTGCCCGCGTCGACATACTTCTTGACCAGCTCGGGCTGGGTCTCGCGGGTGAACTTCCCGCAGTACGAGCACTGGTAGTCGGCGTACTCGACGAGCACCACCGGGGCGTCCTTCTTGCCGACGGCCAGCGGGTCACCGTCCTGGCGCCGGCTGGTCTGCCGGGCGAGGTCGTCGAACATCTTCTGCTGTGCGGATTCGTCCTTCGACTCGACGGAGGCGGCGGCCTCGGGCGCGTCGGTGCCGCTGTCGCGGCTGCCTTCGACGGCCTTGCCGACGGCGACGGCGACCGCGATCACCGCCACGACGAGGGCGATGACCGCGCCGATGGCGGCCAGTTTGCGGGTGGGAGAGGCGGAAGTGGGCATGCGGAAGCTCCATACGTGCGGAGGGAAGGGTCAGGCCGGGTAGCTCGGGGTGGCCTAGATCCGCAGTACGGGCAGGAGGGAAGGGTGGTCGGCGCGGTGCTCCGCGTCAGTGGGCGGCCGGGCGAGCGCGTGCTGGGCCGGCAGGTCGACGGCGAGCGGGCCGGGACCGGTGGTGGCGGGGGCCAGGGGCTCGGCACGGTGCGGGGTGGGCAGCGGGGCGGACTCGTCGGGCGCGGGTGCCTGCCGGCCCTGGCAGCGCTTGGGCGCGTGGGCCTCGGCGTCAGGCCCACTGTCGGCGGCGGCGAGCTGCGGGGAGCCGTAGAGCTTCGGGTCTCCGAAGGGCTTCGGGTCACCGAAAGGCTTCGAGGCACCGGAAAGCTTCGGCGTGTCCTGCACCGGGACCGGGACCGGGCTCATCGCCGTGGCCGTGGCCGTGGGCGTCGCCGTCCAGGCCTGGTCGCCCCCGGTGCGGCAGAGCAGCGGCCCGAGGGCGACGGCGAGGAGGAGCAGCAGCGTCAGCGCGGCCGACCGGCGCACGGAATACATGGTCCTCCTCTCCGTATCAGCCGCAGTCACGAACAGCCCATCTTACGGATCGCCTCCCCGCAACCGCCTCCCCGGCCGTCGGCCGACGACGCCCGGCGGCCCGGCTGCCCGGCGGTGCAGCGGTGCGGGTCGCTCCTCCCGGCGTACGGCCGGACCCGTACGGGCGTCAGCAGCCCCGTACGGGCGTCAGCAGTCGGGGACCCTCATCTCGATCCACGTCGTCTTGCCGCGCGGCAGCAGGTCCACACCCCAGCGGTCGGAGAGCTTGTCGACGAGGAAGAGGCCACGGCCGCTGACGTCCATACCCTGGACAGGCATGAGACAGGGCAGGCCACGGGAGGGGTCGCGCACCTCGATACGGATCCAGCCACGGCGGCGGAGCATCCGCAGCCCGAACGTCCGGGCGCCGGTGTGGCGTACGGCGTTGCCGACCAGCTCGGAGACGAGCAGCACGGCGTGCTCGGCGAGCTGGGGCGTCAGGGACCACTGTTTGAGGAGCACCGCCGCGGTCAGCCGGCGGGCGATCCCGGCGGACTGGGGACGGGAGGGTAGCCGGACCTCGCCGATGGTCGGCTCGCCGACCAGATCGAGTGCCGCGGGCACCGGGCCGCAGGGAGCCGGAACCGGCATCCCGTCCGTGCCGGGGACGCCCCACCGTGCTGCGGACGGATCGCTCTCCGGCCGCGGCTGCTCCATTCCTTCGAGGCCCGCCATGCCCCCCATCATGGCTGCTACTTGGCGGTCGCGGGGGCGGAACCGGCGGAATCCCTTGCCCGGAATTGCCGGTTCCAGCGCCCCGCGACGTCATATGCCAACAGCATTTAAGGTTCCGGGAAAACCTGGCTGACCTGCGGCGACACCGGGCATATGAATGATCGACGCGAGGTGTCAACAAGGCGGCCTTAAGGCGTGGTTAAGTTCCCCGCAATTCCCCCACACGAGGCATCGGGTCCCGGCCAAACCTCACACGCCCCAAAAACCCCAGCCGCTTCAGCGGAACCTGGCCTTACCGGGGCCGTCCTCGACGAAGCTGCGCATCCCGGTCTCCCGGTCCTCGGTCGCGAACAGCCCGGCGAACCAGTTCCGTTCGACCGTCAGCCCGGTGTCGATGTCCGTCTCCAGGCCCGCGTCGACGGACTCCTTCGCGGCGCGCAGGGCCAGCGCGGGGCCGGCCGCGAGCCGGGCCGCCCAGGCGTGCGCCTGCTCGTAGACCTCGGCGGCCGGTACCACCCGGTCCACCAGGCCGAGGGCGAGCGCCTCGTCGGCCTTCACCTGACGGCCGGTGAAGATCAGGTCCTTGGCCTTCGAGGGACCCACCAGCCGTGCCAGCCGCTGGGTGCCGCCGGCGCCCGGGATCAGGCCCAGCAGGATCTCCGGCTGGCCGAGCTTGGCGTTGTCGGCCGCGATCCGGAAGTCGGCGCAGAGCGCCAACTCGCAGCCGCCGCCGAGCGCGTAGCCGGTGACCGCGGCGACCACCGGCTTGGGGATCCGGGCGACGGCGGTGAACGCGTCCTGGAGGGCCCGCGAGCGGACGACCATGGCCGCGTGGTCCATGTCCTGCATTTCCTTGATGTCCGCGCCGGCCGCGAAGACCTTCTCGCCGCCCCAGACGACGACCGCGCGCACCTCGTCGCGGCGGGTGACCTCTTCGGCCAGCTCGCGCAGCCGGTCCTGGGTGGCGATGTCCAGGGCGTTCATCGGCGGGCGGTCCAGGCGGATGGTTCCGACGCCGTCAACAACCTCGAGATTCACAGTCATGCCGGAAGGTTAGGGCCTGCCTTCGGTGCGTGGGGCTGAGGGTTCCGGCAGGACGCGGCACCCGCCCGGCCCGCGCCCCGTCGGCGCAGCGCAGCACGGAGCCGCCCCACCGCCGCGGTCAGCGCAGCGCGACACGCACCGCCCCGCACCGCCCCGCCCCCGCGGTCAGCGCAGCGCCGAGCCGGCCCGCCACTCGTCCCACGGCACGTTCCAGCCGCCGAGGCCGTTGTCCGGCGCGACCGTGCGTTCCGGGGAGTTCTGCACCACCACGGTGTCGCCGACGATCGACCGGCCGAAGAGCCAGCCGGCCGGGGTGTCCGGGGCGCCGCCCTTGACGTCCCTGAGCCCCACGCAGCCGTGGCTGGTGTTGACGCCCCCGAAGACCTCGGGCCGCGCCCAGTAGTTGCCGTGCAGAAAGGTGCCGGACCGGGTCAGACGCATGGCGTGCGGGACGTCCGCGATGTCGTACTCGCCGCCGAAGCCGACGGTCCGGCCGTCCATCCGCGTCACCGACTGCCGCTCCAGGATCACCATCCGTCCGTTGTACGTGGGGTGCGCGGCGTCGCCCGCGGTGACCGGCAGCACCGCCACCACCCGGCCGGCCCGGCGCACCGTCAGGGTGTGCCGGGCGGCGTCGATGAAGCTGATCTGGTCCCGGGCCACCCGGTAGCGCACGGTCCGGTCCTGTGTCCCGTAGGTGTCCGGCCCGGTCCGCACCCCGCGCAGCCGCAGCCGCACGGTGATCTCGGTGCCCGGCCGCCACCGGTCGCGGGGCCGGAAGTCCAGCCGTCGGCTGCCGAACCAGTGGCCGGCGACCTCGACGCCCGGCCGGGCCGTGACCTTGACGGCGCGTTCGACGGCCGCGCGGTCGGCGACCGGCCGGTCGAAGGCCATCGAGAAGATCAGGCCGGTGCCGACCATGGTGTCGCTCTGGGGCGAGAAGTGGCCGGTGACCCGGCGGGCGGGCAGGGCGGTGGTGAAGGTGGCGTGCCGGGCCGAGCGGTGGCCCGCGGCGTCCCGTGCGACCACGTCGACGGTGTAGGTCGCGCCGGGCTGGAGGGGGCCGGGGGCCGGCCGCCAGACCAGGCCGTCCGGTGCGATCCGGCCCGCGACGGGCCATCGGCCGGCGTTTCCGGTACGGCTCACCACGACCCGCTCCAGCCGCCCGTCCGGCACCCGGATCTCGAACCGCGCGTCGGCCCGTACGCCGTGCGCCCCGTTGTGAGGGACGATCCGGATGACCGGCTCCTGGGTGCGCGGCACGTTCCCGTCGTCGAACGCGGCCGAGCCCGCACAGCCGGTGAGCGCCGCCGCCCCGGCGAGCCCGGCCACGGCGGCGCGGGCCAGGCGGCCGCGCCCCGCGCGGCGCCGGGTCCGGTCCCGGCTCCGGTCCCGGCCCTGGTCCCGGCCCCCTGCTCGTTCCTGCTGATGGGCAGTCATATTTAGGATTGTGACGGATGATGCCGGAATCAGGAGGTATGCCGCGTACCGCCTGTCAAGGACACGCCATTCGGTCACGTCATTCGGCCACGTCATTCAGTCACGTCATCCGGTCGATGCCCGTGACGGACCCTCCCCCGCCCCACCCGAAGCGTGAGGCGACACCCGGTTGCGGGCAGAACAACGGGGAGGGCGGAGCCGCATCCGCGGCCGGGACGCCGCGCGGTCCCGCCCGACCGAGCCATGAGCCGCAGGAGGCCGGTACGTGTCGAGCGCACCCGAGCAGGAGGCGGTGGAGGGCGGACCACTCACCTCACCCGCGGACATCCGCCCCGGCAGCCCGACGCCCCTGGGGGCCCGCTGCCGGACCGGGCCCGACGGCGTCGCGGGCACCAACTTCGCCCTGTGGGCGGGCGGCGCCGAGGCCGTGGAGCTGTGTCTCTTCGACGAGGCGGAGCACGAGACCCGCCATCCGCTCACCGAGCTCACCCACGAGATCTGGCACGGCTTCCTGCCCGGCATCCGGCCCGGTCAGCGCTACGGCTACCGGGTGCACGGCCGCTGGGACCCCTGGACCGGCGCCCGCTGGAACCCGGCGAAGCTGCTGCTCGACCCGTACGCCAGGGCCGTGGACGGCGACTTCGGTACGTCCACCGAGCCGGCCGGCGCCGGGTACGCGCTGCCCGCCCCGCTCTACGGGCACGTCCGCGACTGGCCGGAGCAGCACGTCGCCGACACCGTCCGCGACGACCGGGACTCGGCACCGTACGTCCCCAAGGGCGTGGTGGTCGGCGACGCCACCACGGACGAGGGCGGCGAGGACGAATGGCGCGACGACCGCCGGCCCAAGACGCCCTGGCCGGACACCGTCCTCTACGAGCTGCACGTACGCGGCTTCACCATGCGTCATCCGGGCGTACCCGAGCGGCTGCGCGGCACCTACGCGGGCCTGGCCCACCCCGCCGCGCTGGAGCACCTCGTCCGGCTCGGGGTCACCGCCGTCGAACTCCTGCCGGTCCACCAGTTCGCGCACGAGGACCATCTGATCCGCCGCGGCCTGCGCAACTACTGGGGCTACAACTCCATCGGCTACTTCGCGCCGCACGCCGGCTACGCCGCGACCGGTACCCGCGGCCAGCAGGTCGGCGAGTTCAAGCGGATGGTGCGGGCGCTGCACGACGCCGGTATCGAGGTGATCCTCGACGTCGTCTACAACCACACCGCGGAGGCCGGCGAGCGGGGCCCGACGCTCTCCCTCCGGGGCATCGACAACCGCGGCTACTACCGCCTGGCGGCCAACGCCCGCCACCACACCGACTACACCGGCTGCGGCAACACCCTGCACGTCGTCCAGCCCCAGGTGCTGCGGCTGATCACCGATTCGCTGCGCTACTGGGTCACCGAGATGGGAGTGGACGGCTTCCGCTTCGACCTCGCATCGGCACTGGCCCGCTCCCTGCACGACGTCGACATGCTCTCCCCGTTCCTCGCCGTGATCGCCCAGGATCCCGTACTGCGCCGGGTCAAGCTGATCGCCGAGCCCTGGGACGTGGGCTCCGGCGGCTACCAGGTCGGCGCCTTCCCGCCGCTGTGGACGGAGTGGAACGACCGCTACCGCGACACCGTCCGCGACTTCTGGCGCGGCGCCCAGCACGACGTACGCGACCTGGGCTACCGGCTCTCCGGCTCCAGCGACCTCTATGCCTGGGGCGGCCGCCGCCCGTACGCCTCGGTCAACTTCCTCACCGCACACGACGGCTTCACCCTCCGCGACCTGGTCACCTACGAGCACAAGCGCAACGCGGCCAACGGCGAGGACAACCGCGACGGCGCCCACGACAATCGGTCCTGGAACTGCGGCGCCGAGGGCGAGACCGACGACCCCGGCATCTCCGCGCTCCGCCGCCGCCAGCTGCGGAACCTCCTGACCACCCTCCTGCTCTCCACGGGCGTCCCCATGCTGGTGGCCGGCGACGAGCTGGGCCGCACCCAGCGCGGCAACAACAACGCCTACTGCCAGGACAACGAAGTCAGCTGGCTGGACTGGTCGTTGCCGGCCGATCCCGACTGGCGCCCGCTGGCCGACCTGACATCCCGCCTGATCGCGCTCCGCCGCGCCCACCCCGTACTCCGCCGCCGCGCCTTCTTCTCCGGACGGCCGCACGGGCAGGGCGGTCTGCGCGACCTCGCCTGGTTCACCGCGGACGGCACGGAGATGACCGAACGGGACTGGTACACCCCGGGGGCCACCCTCGGCATGTACCTCTCCGGGAACGACATCGCGCAGCGCGACGCCCGCGGTATCCGCATCGTCGACGACAGCTTCCTCGCCATCCTGCACGCGGGGGCCGAACCGGGCGCCTATACGCTTCCCGGTCCGCCGTGGGCGTCCTCCTACGAACTCCTCGTCGACACCTCCCGGGAAGACCAGAGGACACCGCCCGGCACCCGCCACACCGCAGGCGCGGACATCCCGCTGCCCGCCCGCTCGGTCCTGCTGCTCCGAGCCGCCGGCTGAGGCCCGCTGTACGTGCTGAAGTACGACGGCGCGGAGGACGGCAAAGCCGTTATCGCGATGGGCAACCCTGACGAGGCCGGTGCGCCGCCGCGGAGAACCGGATGTCCGCTTATCGGACGCCTATTTCGCCCAACGGACGTTTTCCGGCCAATTAGTTGAACGGCCACTGACAAGCAGTCGTGAGCGGTGGGACTCTTCCCCGCAACCGCAGCCGCGTGGCCCCCACAGCACCACCCCCGCGGCAGGCGTTCCACGCATCACCGGTTCCATCCGCACCTCACGTGCGTCACGTACGCCCTGTTCTTCGCGTACGTCACGTGCATCACGTGCATCACGTAAGTCTCCCCCCACGCACTTCAAGTGTTCTGCCTCGCTCTGCCCGGACGGCCCTTCCGCCGCCCGGTCCCCCTCGGCTGCACCGCCACGGAGCGGCCACCGCAGAAGGAGTCAGCGTGAGACGCACCCCCCATAGACGCGCCGTCGCGACCGGCGCGCTCGTCGCCGTCGCGGCGATGCTGGCCGTCGGCGCACAGGCCGGTACCGGCACGGCGGCCACCCCGCGGCCGGGCGCCGCGCACGCCGTACCCGGCCCCGGCGCGCTGCCGGCCGAGCTGTCCCCGTCCCAGCGTGCGGAGCTGATACGGGCAGCCGAGGCCGGCACCGCCGAAACCGCGCGCCAACTCGGGCTCGGCGCACAGGAGAAGCTGGTCGTCAAGGACGTCTCGAAGGACGCCGACGGCACCGTCCACACCCGCTACGAACGCACCTACGCCGGACTGCCCGTCCTCGGCGGCGGCCTCGTGGTGCACCGGAGCAAGAGTGGCACGCTCAAGGGCGGCGCGCTCAAGGGCGTCACCAAGGCCGTACGCACCCAGATCAAGGTCGCGAGCACCACCCCGAAGGTGCGGCCGGCCGCCGCCGAGGCGAAGGCCGTCCAGGCCGCCCGGGCGCTCGGCGCGGAGCAGACGGCGGCGGCCGAGGCGCCCCGCAAGGTGGTCTGGGCCGCCGACGGCACGCCGGTGCTCGCGTACGAGACGGTGGTCGGCGGGCTCCAGGACGACGGGACACCCAACGCACTGCACGTCATCACGGACGCCGGGACCGGCGCCGAGCTCTTCCAGTACCAGGGCATCGAGAACGGCACCGGCAAGAGCCAGTACAGCGGCCAGGTCACCATCGGGACCTCCGGGTCGGCGCCGAACTTCAAGATGACCGACACCACCCGGGGCAACCACCGGACCAACAACCTCAACCACGGTACGTCCGGCAGCGGTTCGCTCTTCACCGACGCCGACGACGTCTGGGGCGACGGCACGCCGTCGAACCCGCAGACCGCGGGCGTCGACGCCGCGTACGGCGCGCAGGAGACCTGGGACTACTACAAGAACGTGCACGGCCGCAGCGGCATCAAGGGCGACGGGGTGGGCGCCTACTCCCGTGTCCACTACGGCAACAGCTACTCCAACGCCTTCTGGGACGACGGCTGCTTCTGCATGACGTACGGCGACGGCCGGAACAACACCCACCCGCTCACCGCCATCGACGTGGCCGGCCACGAGATGTCGCACGGCGTCACCTCGAACACCGCGGGCCTGGAGTACGCCAACGAGTCCGGCGGCCTCAACGAGGCGACCTCCGACATCTTCGGTACGGCGGTGGAGTTCTACGCCAACAACCCGAAGGACCCCGGTGACTACCTCATCGGCGAGAAGATCGACCTCTTCGGCACCGGCGCCCCGCTGCGCTACATGGACAAGCCCAGCAAGGACGGCAACTCCGCGGACTACTGGTCCAGCCGCGTCGGTGACCTGGACGTGCACTACTCGTCCGGGGTCGCCAACCACTTCTTCTACCTGCTGTCCGAGGGCAGCGGGCCGAAGGACATCGGCGGCGTCCACTACGACAGCCCGACGTACGACAACAAGCCGGTGCCGGGCATCGGCCGGGCCAACGCCGAGAAGGTGTGGTTCAAGGCGCTGAGCCAGTACATGAACGCGAACACCGACTACGCGGGTGCCCGCACCGCCACGCTCCGGGCCGCGGCCGACCTGTTCGGCGAGGGCAGCGCGACGTACAACACGGTCGCCAACACCTGGGCGGCGGTCAACGTCGGCTCCCGCGTCCCGGACGGCGACGGCGGCAGTGTCTTCGAGAGCACCGACGACGTACGGATCCCGGACGCGGGCACCGCGGTCACCTCGCCGATCACCGTCAGCCGCAGCGGCAACGCGCCGGGCGCGCTGAAGGTGGGGGTGGACATCGTGCACACCTACCGCGGCGACCTGGTCATCGACCTGATCGCCCCGGACGGCACGGCCTACCGGCTGAAGAACTCCGACGCGAACGACTCCGCGGCCGACGTGAAGACGACGTACACCGTCGACGCCTCCGCCAAGGCGGCGGGCGGTACCTGGAAGTTGCGGGTCCAGGACGTCTACGCACAGGACACCGGCTATCTCAATGGCTGGAAGCTGACGTTCTGACCCGGCGTCGGCACCGGGCCGTCACCTTGGTGTGACATATCCGGGCCGGAACCCCGACCGGCATCTCAACTCGGCTCAGCAGCACGGCACTTGGGCGCCGCTCCCGGATCTCGGGGAGCGGCGCCCCACTCCGTTATACGAACGACGATCTCCTCTCTGCGGACATTTTTCGGCCAAGTTTGCGACTCCCTCCTGACATGAACGCGTTAGGAATGGCAACCTTCCCGGAACGCAATCACCCGCATCGCTTTGCACCCCCACCGTTTGGCAAAGTTGAAGGAGCACGCGTGACCCCCCGCATATCCCGTAAGACCCGTGTGACCGGAGGCGCCTTCGCCGCCGCGGCCCTGCTCGCCGCCGGGATCACGGCCGGCACCGCCGGCGCCTCGCCGGCCCCCACCGCCGCCAAGGACGCCACTCCCCTCAAGCTCAGCGCCTCGCACCGCGCGGAACTGCTGCGCGACGCGAGCACCGTACGGGCCCAGACCGCCCAGGCACTCGGCCTCGGCGCACAGGAGAAGCTGGTCGTCAAGGACGTCATCAAGGACGCCGACGGCACCACGCACACCCGCTACGACCGCACCTACGCCGGACTTCCGGTCCTCGGCGGCGACCTGGTCGTGCACCAGGCCGAGGGCGGCGCGATCAAGTCGACCACCAAGGCCACCGAGAAGACCATCAAGGTCGCCTCCACCACGCCGAAGATCGCCGCGGGAACCGCCGCCGCCTCGGCACAGGGCACCGCCGCCAAGTCGCTCGCCGCGAAGAAGGCCGACGCGCAGACCCCCAAGAAGGTCGTCTGGGCCGCCTCCGGCACCCCCGTCCTCGCCTACGACACCATCGTCAAGGGCACCAAGAAGGACGGCACCCCCAGCCGGATGCACGTCATCACCGACGCCGACACCGGCAAGAAGCTGTTCCAGTACGACGAGATCCGCACCGGCAAGGGCGAGAGCGAGTACAGCGGCAGCGTCGAGCTGACCACCTCCAAGGAGGGCAGCGGCTTCACCCTCACCGACGGCGAGCGCGGCGGTCACAAGACCTCCAACCTGGAGAACAGCGAGAGCGGCGAGGGCAAGGCGTTCACGGACGAGGACGACGCCTGGGGCACCGGCAAGCCCGACGACCCGCAGACCGCGGCCGTCGACGCGCACTACGGCGCGGCCAAGACCTGGGACTACTACAAGAACGTGCACGGCCGCAGCGGCATCAAGGGCGACGGCAAGGGTGCCTCCTCCCGCGTCCACTACGGCAACAGCTACGTCAACGCCTTCTGGGACGACAGCTGCTTCTGCATGACGTACGGCGACGGCAAGGACAACAAGGCCCCGCTCACCGCCATCGACGTCGCGGCGCACGAGATGTCGCACGGTGTCACCTCTGCCACCGCCAACCTGGAGTACAGCGGTGAGTCCGGCGGCCTCAACGAGGGCACCTCGGACATCTTCGGCACCTCGGTCGAGTTCTTCGCCAAGAACGAGAAGGACCCGGGCGACTACCTCATCGGCGAGAAGATCGACATCAACGGTGACGGCACCCCGCTGCGCTACATGGACAAGCCCAGCAAGGACGGCCAGTCGCAGGACAACTGGGACTCCAACACCGCCAACCTCGACCCGCACTACTCGTCGGGCGTGGCCAACCACTTCTTCTACCTGCTGTCCGAGGGCAGCGGCCCGAAGGAGATCGGTGGCGTCAAGTACGACAGCCCGACCGCCGACGGCTCCAAGGTCGAGGGCATCGGCCGGGACAAGGCCGAGAAGATCTGGTTCAAGGCCCTGACCACGTACATGACCTCCAACACCGACTACAAGGGCGCGCGCGAGGCGACCGTCAAGGCCGCCACCGACCTGTACGGCGCGGGCGGCGCCGAGGTCAAGGGCGTCGAGGCCGCCTGGACCGGCGTCGCCGTCAAGTGACGTCACACGCCGGTGCACGCACCAGCGCACGCACCAGCCCACGCAGCAGAAACCGCAGCACACGCACCACAGCACGCTGAATGTCCCGGGGCGGCGTGACCCCGGTGACAGGGCGGTGTCCGGAACTCTCCGGGCACCGCCTTCTGCGTGTGCCGGGAACCGCGCGGAGACACCCCCGGCCCCTTCCCCCGCAGGCCAGTTGGCCGCACGGGCGGCCCCGGGCGGCCGGCTACCCGCGCGTCCGCCGATATGGCCGATTCCGGCCCCTCATTCGCTCTTGTCCGTACCTCCTCCTCGGGGGAGGCTGCGGAGAGCGCCGACGGGCCCCGGCGCGGCACCGGACTTCCGCACACCGCAACTCCGCTGTGATCAGACCGAGTTGAGGAGGCGACGCCGACCGTGTCAGCGCAGCCCCGCAGCCGCCCCGAGGACGGCGGCCGCACATCCGCCGTACCACGCCCGGTGCGCAGTTACGTACCGGTAGTTCACATGGCAGCGGATTTCCCGGCCACCGTCGGAGGGAAGGCTCACCGCGTACACCCCGGCCGGTCGCACCGTCCGCCAGCCGAGTGAAAGCGGACCCGAGCGCCCCTGTTCACACCCGGCCGCCCTGCCATGGAGCGGATACAAAGGACAAAACCCCGCAAAGCATCACAAGCCCAGGTGAGCCCATGATCGGTCGCATCCCTGTTCTGGACATCCGCCCGCAGATCGATTGCGGCCGCCGCCCGGCGAAGGCCGTGGTGGGCGAGGCCTTCGAGGTCTCGGCCACCGTCTTCCGCGAAGGCCATGACGCGGTCGCGGCCAACGTGGTGCTGCGCAACCCGGCCGGCCGCTGCGGCCCCTGGACCCCCATGCGGGAGCGGGTGCCCGGCACCGACCGCTGGAGCACCGAGGTCACCCCGGACGTCGAGGGCCGCTGGACCTTCACCGTGGAGGCCTGGTCCGACCCGCTCGCCACCTGGCGCCGGTACGCCGCGGTCAAGATCCCGGCGGACCTCGACACCGAGCTGGTCCTCGCCGAGGGCGCCCAGCTGCACGAGCGGGCGGCCACCGACGTCCCCAAGAGCGACGGCCGGGAGGCGGTGCTCGGCGCCGTGGACGCGCTGCGCGACCCGGGACTGCCACCCGCCGCCCGGCTCGCCGCGGCGCTCGCCCCCGAGGTCGTCGCGGCGCTGGAGCGCCACCCGCTGCGCGAACTGCTCACCGTCTCCCGCCCGATGCCACTGGCCGTGGAGCGCCGACGAGCCCTGTACGGCTCCTGGTACGAGCTCTTCCCGCGGTCCGAGGGCGCCGTCGTCACCGCGCGCGGCACCGCCGTCAGCGGCACCCTGCGCACCGCCGCCGAACGGCTGCCGGCCGTCGCCGCCATGGGCTTCGACGTGGTCTACCTGCCGCCCGTCCACCCCATCGGCACGTCCTTCCGCAAGGGCCCCAACAACAGCCTGTCCGCGGGCCCGGACGACGTCGGCTCCCCCTGGGCCATCGGCTCGGCGGCCGGCGGCCATGACGCCCTCCACCCGGACCTGGGCACCTTCGAGGACTTCGAGTACTTCGTCCGTACGGCCCGCGACCTGCGGATGGAGGTGGCCCTGGACTTCGCGCTGCAGTGCTCCCCCGACCATCCCTGGGTCACCCTGCACCCGCAGTGGTTCCACCACCGTGCGGACGGTTCGATCGCCTACGCCGAGAACCCGCCGAAGAAGTACCAGGACATCTACCCCCTGGCGTTCGACACCGACTTCCGCGGGCTGGTCCGGGAGACCGAGCGGGTGCTGCGCTTCTGGATGGCCAAGGGCGTACGGATCTTCCGGGTGGACAATCCGCACACCAAGCCGGTGGCGTTCTGGGAGAAGGTGCTCGGCGACATCAGCCGCACCGATCCGGACGTGCTCTTCCTCGCCGAGGCGTTCACCCGCCCCGCCATGCTGCACACCCTCGCCCAGATCGGCTTCCACCAGTCGTACACGTACTTCACCTGGCGCAACACCAAGCAGGAGCTCACCGAGTACCTCACCGAGCTGTCCGGTGAGAGCGCCGCCTACCTGCGGCCCAACCTCTTCGTGAACACCCCGGACATCCTGCACGCCTACCTCCAGGAGGGCGGCCGGGCCGCCTTCGAGATCCGTGCCGTGCTGGCCGCCACCCTCTCCCCCACGTGGGGCGTCTACGCCGGATACGAGCTCTGCGAGTCGATGCCGGTACGCCCGGGCAGCGAGGAGTACCTCGACTCGGAGAAGTACCAACTCAGGCCGCGCGACTGGGAAGCGGCGGCGAAGGAGGGGCGCACCATCGCCCCGCTGATCACCGCCCTCAACCGCATCCGCCGCCGGCACCCTGCCCTGCAACAGCTGCGCGATCTGCGCTTCCACCCGGTCGACAACGACGCCGTGCTCGCCTACTCCAAGCGCGCGAGCCACGGTGCGGGGGCCGACACGGTACTCACGGTGGTCAACCTCGACCCGCACCACACCCACGAGGCGACGGTGTCGTTGGACATGCCGGAACTCGGCCTCGGCCGGCACGAGTCCTTCCCGGTGCGCGACGAGCTCACCGGCGATACCTACCACTGGGGCAGGGACAACTATGTGCGCCTGGAGCCGGGCCGCTCGCCCGCGCCCGCTCATGTGCTGTCGCTGCGACCGTCCTCACCGATCGGAGGGTCACCCAATTGATCGTCAATGAGCCAGTCCCCGACACATTCGAGGACACCCCGGCGAAGGACCGCGATCCCGACTGGTTCAAAAGAGCCGTCTTCTACGAGGTCCTGGTGCGCTCCTTCCAGGACAGCAACGGCGACGGCATCGGCGACCTCAAAGGCCTCACCACCAAGCTGGACTATCTGCAGTGGCTGGGGGTGGACTGCCTCTGGGTCCCGCCGTTCTTCAAATCCCCGCTGCGGGACGGCGGTTACGATGTCGCGGACTACACCTCGGTACTCCCCGAATTCGGCGATCTGGCGGACTTCGTGGAATTCGTGGACGCCGCGCACCATCGCGGTATGCGGGTCATCATCGACATGGTGATGAACCACACCAGCGACCAGCACCCGTGGTTCCAGGAGTCGCGCAGCGACCCGGAGGGGCCGTACGGCGACTACTACGTCTGGGCGGACGACGACAAGCAGTACGCCGACGCCCGGATCATCTTCGTCGACACCGAGGCCTCCAACTGGACCTTCGACCCGGTCCGCAAGCAGTACTACTGGCACCGTTTCTTCTCCCACCAGCCGGACCTCAACTACGAGAACCCGGTGGTCCAGGAGGAGATGATCTCCGCCCTGCGGTTCTGGCTCGACCTGGGGATCGACGGGTTCCGGCTGGACGCGGTCCCGTACCTCTACGCCGAGGAGGGCACCAACTGCGAGAACCTGCCCGCCTCGCACGCCTTCCTCCGGCGGGTCCGGGCGGAGATCGACGCGCACTATCCGGACACCGTGCTGCTGGCCGAGGCCAATCAGTGGCCGGAGGACGTCGTCGACTACTTCGGCGACTACGCGGTCGGCGGCGACGAATGCCATATGGCGTTCCACTTCCCCGTGATGCCGCGCATCTTCATGGCGGTGCGCCGCGAATCGCGCTACCCGGTCTCGGAGGTCCTCGCCAAGACCCCGGCGATTCCGTCCGGCTGCCAGTGGGGCATCTTCCTGCGCAACCACGACGAGCTGACCCTCGAAATGGTCACGGACGAAGAGCGCGACTACATGTACGCGGAGTACGCCAAGGACCCGCGGATGCGCGCCAATATCGGTATCCGCCGGCGGCTGGCCCCTCTGCTCGACAACGACCGCAACCAGATCGAGCTGTTCACCGCCCTGCTGCTCTCCCTGCCCGGCTCGCCGATCCTCTATTACGGCGACGAGATCGGCATGGGCGACAACATCTGGCTCGGCGACCGGGACGCCGTGCGCACCCCGATGCAGTGGACCCCGGACCGCAACGCCGGATTCTCCTCCTGCGACCCGGGCCGCCTCTTCCTCCCCACCATCATGGATCCCGTCTACGGCTACCAGGTCACCAATGTCGAGGCGGCGATGAGCTCGCCGTCCTCGCTGCTGCACTGGACGCGCCGGATGATCGAGATCCGGAAGCAGAACCCGGCCTTCGGTCTCGGCAGCTACACCGAGCTGTCGTCCACCAACCCGGCGGTGCTGGCCTTCCTGCGGGCGTCACCGGGCACCGCCGGCGCGGACGACGACCTGGTGCTGTGCGTCCACAATTTCTCGCGGTTCGCCCAGCCGACGGAGCTGGACCTGCGGTCGTTCAGCGGCCGCCATCCGGTGGAGCTGATCGGCGGCGTCCACTTCCCGGCCATCGGGGAACTGCCGTATCTGCTGACGCTGGCGGGCCACGGGTTCTACTGGTTCCGTCTACGGAAGAACGCCGAACCGGCGACGAAGCCGCACCCATAGCGGGGGCGAATCCGTGACGGCGTCGAACGCGTGACGGCGTGGAACCCGTGACACACGCTGTCCGGCCGGCCCCCTGACGGGGGCAGGCGCCCAGCGCGCCGTCACCCCCGTCACCTCCCGTCCCCTCGGTCCTGCCCGGTACGCCCGGAGCACGTCCGGGGGGACGACGCCAGCCTCCGTACGGGGGTACCGCCACCGCGCCACCGCACAGTGAAGCCCGCATTCCGGGACACTTTGCCCTACCTGTCGTGTGCCCGGGGAAAGGACGCGACACCCATGCCGGACACCGCCCCGACCCGTGCCCCCCGCAACAGCCCGGACCGCCGCCCGCTCGTCACCGCCCCCGACCTGCTCTCCTCGCTCGTCCCCCTGCTGGCCGTATGGGTGCCGCGCCAGCGCTGGTTCGCCGGCAAAGGGCGGCTGATCACCGGCTTCACCCTGCTCTCGGCGACCGAACTGCTGCCGTGCACCGGCGGGGGCACCGCACCGGGACTGCTCCAGCTCCTCGTCCGGGCCCAGCAGAGCACCCCGCCGAGCCGCACCGCCGCCGACGGCGACTGCTACCAGCTCCTCCTCGGCGTGCACCCGGCACCGCCCCCGCAGCTGGCGCCGGCGGTGATCGGCCGGCCGGGCGGCGGCCCGCTGCGCGGCCGCACGGTCTATGACGCACTGCTCGACAACCGGCTCTGCGGCCTGCTGCTGGAACGGCTGCGGACGCCGGGACGGCTCGGCGCCCTGCGCTTCCACCGCGAGCCGGACGCGGACATCCCCTCCGGCCTGCCGGCCCGTCCCATCGCCGTCGAGCAGTCCAACTCCTCCCTCGTCTACGGCGAATCGTTCATCCTGAAGGTCTTCCGGAGGATCGAACCGGGCATCAACCCGGACCTGGAGCTGTCGCGGGCGCTGGCCGGCACCCCGTGCGCCCGGGTCCCCGCACCCGCCGCGTGGTTCGAGTCGGCGGCCACGGACGGGAGCGGGGAGGCGACGACGCTCGGTGTGCTCCAGCCGTTCCTGGCGGGATCGACGGACGGCTGGCAGCTGGCCCTCAACGCCCTGGCGGTACGCGCCGACTTCACCGGCCCGGCCCGAGCACTCGGGCACGCCACCGCGGAGGTGCACACCGCCCTCGCCCAGACCCTGCCGACCACCGAACTGCGCCGCCCGCAGCTGGAGGAGATCGCCGCCCGGATGCACCAGCGGCTGGCGGCCACCGCCCGCGCCGTGCCCGTACTCCAGCCCTACCGGGCGCGGTTGCGCACCGCCTTCGACGCTCTGGCTGCGGTGGGGCGCGACGGCCGGAGCTGGGCCGCCCAGCGCATCCACGGCGATCTGCACCTGGGCCAGACGCTGCGCTCCGCCGACGGGGGCCGCTGGTCGCTGATCGACTTCGAGGGCGAACCGGCCCGCCCGCTGGCCGAGCGGCGCCGCCTCCAGCCGGCGGTGCGCGATGTCGCGGCGATGCTGCGCTCCTTCGACTACGCGGCACGCAGCGGACCGGCCGGCGGGGACCCCTGGGCGCTGGACTGGGCCCAGCGCACCCGCGCCGCCTACTGCCGGGGATACGCCGAGGCCGGCGGGCTCGATCCTCGCTCGGCGCCGGAACTGATGCGTGCCTACGAGACCGACAAGGCCGTCTACGAGGTGCTCTACGAGGCCCGGCACCGGCCCGACTGGCTGTCCGTCCCGATGGCCGCGATCCGTCGGCTGGCGGCCGACGGCGAGCCGGCCGGGCACGCCCCGGGCCCCGACGCCCCACGCCCTTCCCACAGGAGGCCCCACCCATGAGATCCAGGCCCGCTCCCGCTCCCGCGACCGCACCGGCTCCGCCCCGTCCACCGGCTCCATCAGCGGCCCAGTCAGCGGCCCAGTCAGCGGCCCCCTCAGCAGCCCGGCCACCGGCCCAGTCACCGGCCCAGGAGCGCGCACACCCGCCATCGGCGTCGGCACCGGCGTCCGGCGGACGCGGAGTCCGAGCCGCCGCCCCACTCTCCCCCGAGGACCGCGGCCGACTCCTCTCCGGCACCCATCACGATCCCCACTCCCTCCTCGGCGCACACCCCGTACGCGGCGGGCTCCTCATCCGCGCCCTCCGCCCCTTCGCGAAGACCGTCACCGTCATCGCACCGGGCCTGCGCGCCACCCTGCACTCCGAGGGCGACGGCCTCTTCGCCGGCGTACTGCCCCTCCGCACCGTCCCCGCCTACGAACTCCTCCTCTCCTACGGCTCCCACGACTCCCATGACTCCCACGGCGACGACACCCTCCTGACCACCCACGACCCCTACCGTTTCCTGCCCGCGCTCGGCGAACTGGATCTGCACCTGTTCAGCGAGGGCCGGCACGAACAGCTCTGGCAGGCACTCGGCGCCCGGCCCATGGAGCACCAGGGCGTCACCGGCACCCGCTTCACCCTCTGGGCCCCCAACGCGCAAGGCGTCCGGGTACTGGGCGACTTCAACTACTGGGACGGCACCGCCTGCCCGATGCGCTCACTCGGCTCCTCCGGAGTCTGGGAACTCTTCCTCCCCGGCATCGGCGAGGGCGAGCTGTACAAGTTCGAGATCACCCGGCCGGACGGGTCGAAGACGGTACGCGCCGACCCGATGGCCCGGCGGACCGAATGCCCGCCCGCCACCGCCTCGGTCGTCACGGAGTCCCACTACCAGTGGCAGGACGCCGACTGGATGACCCGCCGCGGGCAGCGCCCCGTCCACGAGTCCCCGTTCTCCGTCTACGAGGTGCACCTCCCCTCCTGGCGCCCCGGCCTCACCTACCGCCAACTTGCAACCCAACTCCCCTCCTACATCAAGGACCTGGGCTTCACCCACGTGGAGTTCATGCCCCTCGCCGAGCACCCCTTCGGCGGCTCCTGGGGCTACCAGGTCACCGGCTTCTACGCCCCCACGGCCCGGATGGGCACCCCCGACGACTTCCGCTTCCTGATCGACGCCCTGCACCAGGCCGGCATCGGCGTACTGATGGACTGGGTGCCGGCACACTTCCCGCGCGACGACTGGGCACTGGCCGAGTTCGACGGCCGTCCGCTCTACGAGCCCCAGGACCCGGCGCGGGCCGCCCACCCCGACTGGGGCACCCTGGAATTCGACTACGGCCGCGCCGAGGTCCGTAACTTCCTGGTCGCCAACGCCGTGTACTGGTGCGAGGAGTTCCACATCGACGGACTGCGCGTGGACGCCGTCGCCTCCATGCTCTACCTCGACTACTCACGCGAGGACGGCCAGTGGAGCCCGAACGCGTACGGCGGCCGGGAGAACCTCGACGCCGTCGCCTTCCTCCAGGAGATGAACGCGACGGTCTACCGGCGCTGCCCCGGCATCGTCACCATCGCCGAGGAATCCACCGCCTGGGACGGCGTCACCCGGCCGACCGACCACGGCGGTCTCGGCTTCGGCCTGAAGTGGAACATGGGCTGGATGCACGACTCCCTCGTCTACATGTCCAAGGAGCCGGTGCACCGCAAGTACCACCACAACGAGATGACCTTCTCGATGGTGTACGCCCACAGCGAGAACTACGTCCTGCCCATCTCCCACGACGAAGTCGTCCACGGCAAGCGGTCCCTGGTCTCCAAGATGCCCGGCGACTGGTGGCAGCAGCGCGCCAACCACCGCGCGTACCTGGGCTTCATGTGGGCCCACCCGGGCAAGCAACTCCTCTTCATGGGCCAGGAGTTCGCCCAGGGCGCGGAGTGGGCGGAGAGCCACGGCCCGGACTGGTGGCTGCTCGACCCGTCGTACGAGGCCGAGCCGGACCACCGCGGCGTCCGCGACCTGGTCCGCGACCTGAACCACCACTACGCCGCCACCCCCGCCCTCTGGGAGCGCGACACCGACCCATCCGGATTCAGCTGGATCGACGGCAACGCCAGCGAGGACAACGTCTTCTCCTTCCTCCGCTTCTCCGCACGGGACCACCGCCCGGACCGTTCAGACCCTGGAGAAGGCGCCCCTCTCCTCTCGGTCACCAACCTCTCCCCCGTCGTACGCCACATCTACCGCCTCGGCGTCCCGGACCTCCACCCCGCCCTCCCCGCCTGGCACGAGATCCTCAACACCGACGCCCCCCGCTACGGCGGCAGCGGCATCACCAACCCCGGCCCCCTCAAGCCCGAGCCCCTCCCCTGGAACGGCCGCCCCACATCCCTCTCCGTCACCCTGCCCCCACTGGCGACCATCTGGCTGCGGCCTGTCTAGTGGTGTGACCTGCCTCCGCGCTGCCGAGGGGCGTCGAGGAGCCGCAGGCGTTCGCCTCGTTGCCCGGACTTGAGCTGGACCGCGCTCTAGCTCCTATCGTCGCCGCCATGACCACCACTGATCAGCAGCCGCTCGGCTCGCCCTTCTCCGCCACCAGCACCGCCGAGGACGTCATGGCCGGCCTCGGCCTTTCCGGCGTCACCGCCGTCGTGACCGGGGGCTACTCCGGACTCGGTCTGGAAACCACCCGTGGCCTGGCGGCCGCAGGGGCCCGGGTCATCGTCCCGGCGCGCCGGCCCGGCGTCGCCCGCGACGCTCTCAAGGACGTGGACGGCTGCGAAGTCATCCCCATGGATCTCACCGACTTCGGCAGCGTGCGCGCCGCCGCCGCACAGATCGGCGACACCCTCGACAGGCTCGACCTCCTCATGGCCATCGCCGGCGTCATGGCCACCCCTGAGCGACGCGTCGGACCCGGCTGGGAAGGCCAGCTCGCCGGCAACCACTTCGGGCACTTCACACTCGCCTGCGAGCTCTATCCGCTCCTGGCCGCCGCTGACGGTGCGCGCGTCGTCGTCAACAGCTCCGCCGGACACACCCTGACCGGCATACGCTGGCAGGACCCGCACTTCCGCACCGGCTACGACAAGTGGCTTGCCTACGGCCAGTCCAAGACCGCCAACTCCCTCTTCGCCGTGCAGCTCGACGCCCTCGGGCGCGACGACGGTGTCCGGGCGTTCGCGCTCCACCCGGGCAAGATCATTACCGGCCTCCAGCGGGAGATGACTCCCCAGGAGCAGATCGAACGCGGCTGGGTTGACGAGCACGGCAACGTGATCGGCGCCGACTTCAAGACACCCTCCCAAGGCGCCGCCACCGGTCTCTGGGCAGCCACGTCTCCGCTCCTCGACGGTCGCGGCGGGCTCTACCTCGAGGACTGCGACGTCGCGCGCGTCTCCGCCCCCGCCGAGCCCATGGACGACGGCGGCGTCCGTGAGTACGCCATCGCCCCCGACGCGGCCGCACGGCTATGGGAACTGTCCGCCGCGGCGACCGGCGCCACCCCGATCACGCGCTGAACCCGAGCTCCGCACTCGCGACCCAGGGGGCAGGTCACCGCGTCGCACCCCGGCGCGGGGCGTCAGGCCTGGGGGCTGCCTACGACAAGACGTCGTCGCCGTCGGTCCGTTCCCGTAGCCGGACCTCGTCGGCGGGCAGGCGCTCCGCGGGCGTGAGCCGGGTGGATCGGGCGGGCAGGAACCAGGCAAGGGCCGCGGCGAGGACACAGAAGCCGGCGGAGATCCACAGCACCGTGGTGTAGCCGCCCACCGCTGGTTGGCCGTCACCGCTGACATGAGCGGCCAGGATGGTGGCGGTGAGCGCGCTGCCCAGGGAGAAGCCGGTGAAGCGGACCACCTGGTAGAAGCCCATCGCGCTGCCTGTCTCCCGGGCGGGGATTGCCTGCACGATCAATCCGGGAATCGCGGCGAAGGTGGTGCCCAGTCCCACTCCCAGGACACCCGTCATGGCGAAGGCCTGCCACAGGGCACCGTGGAAGACGGCGAAGAATCCGCAGCCCAGCGCGGCTACGAGGCACCCCATCGTCAGCACCGCCCGGATTCCTACGCGTGTCACCAAGGTTGGCAGAGTGCGGGAGCTGATCAGCATGAAGAAGGACAGGGGGACGAGGACGAGGCCGGCCACGACGGCCGATGCGGAGAACCCGAATCCGCCCGAGCGCGGGGACTGCACGAACTCCGTCACCCCCGAAAGCACCATGTACATCGCGACGCCGAGCACCATGGCGCAGGCATCGGCGGAAAGCACGGACGGACGGCGCAGCAGACGCAGCTGAACCAGCGGGTTCTCGGCGCGCAGCTGCTGCACGGCCCAAGCCGCGAAGAGCACTGCCCCGGCGGCCAACAGGCCGATGATCGCCGGCGAACTCCAACCCCACTGTGTCCCCTCTGCCACTGCCACCAGTGCGGTGACCAGCGCCAGTGCGAGCGTCACGGCGCCGACCCGGTCGAGCCGGTCAGGGGCGCTGCGCCGCGCGCTCGACGGTACGACTGCGGCGACACAGAGCAACGCGAGGCCGGACACGATCGTGCCGAACCAGTACGCACCCGCCAGTCCCCATGCCTCGGCGAGCAACCCGCTGATCGGGTAACCGGCACCGAGGCCGGCCCCCGCCGACACCGACAGCAGCGCGATCATCGGCGCCACCTCGGCCTGCGGCAGTTCGTCCCGGGCGGTGGCCATCGCCAGCGGCGCCAGCCCGAGCCCGACGCCCTGTAGTCCGCGTCCGACGAGCAGCGTCCCCAAGCCGCCGGCCAGCGCGGCCACGACACCGCCCGCCGTGACCACGGCCAAGCCGCCGAGCAACGTCACTCGCCGCCGCGGGCCGTCGCCGAGCCGGCCCAGGACCGGGGAACTCGCCGCGCCGACCAGCAGCGCCACGGTCAGCGACCACTGCGCCGTGCTCAGCGACTCATGAAAATCGCGAGCAACAGTGGGGATCAGCGGAGCACCGAACGAGCTGATGATGCTGGAGACCAGCGTGGCCAGCACCAGCACCGGCCCGATCAGCGCGCTGCGACGCCTCCCGGCCATGAGCACCATGAGACTCCCAGGGTAAGTGCGTGCGACTTGCACGCAATAACCCTACGCTCATTCCGTGCGGTTCGCACGTATTATTTGTGGATGGCACATAGCGGTTTGGCACGGGACCTGGAACAAGCGCTGGGACAGCTGTTGCTGCGGCGCAACCGGAGCGCGCTCTACGACGCGGTCCTCGACTCGGCACCGGCGGGGGTCGATCGTCAGACCTACCCGGTGCTCAGCGGGCTCGCTCGGCTCGGACCGCAATCGGCGGCACGGCTCGCCGACGAGGTCGGTATCGACCGATCCGGCACAAGTCGCTATGCCGACCGGCTCGAAGGAGCGGGACTGCTCGAGCGCAGTCCCGACCCCTGCGACGGCCGGGCCACCCTGCTCGCATTGACGCCCAAGGGTCACGCCACGGTCGCTGGGCTCCGCAACGCGCTGACCCAGCACCTCGCGGACCGGATCGCGGACTGGCCCGACTGGCAGGCGCAGGCGTTGATCGACGGCATTCGCCTGCTCATCGACACGCCCCCGGACTGATGCGATGAAGGGGCCTGACGGACTATGCGCGCGGTGCGAGTTCCGCGGGCGTCCCGGTGGCCGGGGGGTCGGCCGCGGTGGCGCCGGAGGAGCCGCCGTGTGCGGTGTCGGTGGCGAGGGACTTTTCGTCGAACGGGAGGCGGCCGGCAAGTACTTCGGCCGCCTGGGAGCGGTCGAACTCCTTGGTCCAGGTGCCGACCAGGACGGTGGCGACCGCGTTGCCCGCGAAGTTGGTCAGGGCGCGGGCCTCGCTCATGAAGCGGTCGATGCCGACGATCAGGCCGACGCCGTCGACGAGTTCGGGGCGGTGGGACTGGAGGCCGCCGGCGAGCGTCGCCAGGCCGGCGCCGGTGACTCCGGCGGCGCCCTTGGAGGCGATGATCATGAAGACGAGGAGGGAGATCTGCTGGCTGAGGGAGAGCGGTTTGCCCATCGCCTCGGCCACGAACAGCGCGGACATCGTGAGGTAGATCGCGGTGCCGTCGAGGTTGAAGCTGTAGCCGGTCGGGACGGTGATGCCGACGACCGGCTTGCTGACGCCCAGGTGCTCCATCTTGGCGATGAGGCGCGGCAGGGCGGATTCCGAGGAGGAGGTGGAGAGGATGAGCAGGAATTCGCGGGCCAGGTACTTCAGCAGGAGGAAGATGTTGACGCCGGCGACGAGGCGGAGCAGCGCGCCGAGGACGACGATCACGAACAGCAGGCAGGTGGTGTAGAAGCCGACCATGATGATGAACAGGGACTTCAGCGCGTCCAGGCCGGTCGCGCCGACCACCGCCGCGATCGCGCCGAAGGCGCCCACCGGCGCCACCCACATGATCATGGACAGCACCCGGAAGACCAGCTTCTGGACGTGCCCGATGCCGCGCAGCACCGGTTCCCCGGCCGGGCCCAGCGTCTGGAGGCCGAAGCCGACCAGCAGCGCCACCAGCAGCGTCTGCAGTACCTCGCCCTGGGTGAAGGCGGAGACCAGCGTGGTGGGGATCATGCCGAGCAGGAACTGGGGCAGCGATTCGGCGTTCCCGGACGTCTGGGACTGGCCGGCGTGCCGTACGGCCTCGGTGAGGTGGAGGCCGGAGCCGGGCTCCAGGAGGTTGCCGACGACCAGGCCGATGGCGAGGGCGACGGTCGACATCACCATGAAGTAGCCGAGGGCCAGTCCGCCCACCGCGCCGACCTTGGCGGCCTTACGGACCGAGCCGACGCCCAGCACGATGGTGCAGAAGATGACCGGCGAGATCATCATCTTGATCAGGTTCACGAACCCGGTACCGAGCGGCTTCAGTTCGACGGCGACGCCGGGGGCGGCGAAGCCGACGGCGATACCCAGCAGCACCGCGCCGATGACGGCGAGGTAGAGGAAGTGCGTGCGGTCCCGCTTCGGGGGCGCGGAATCCTCCGTGCTTCCCCCGGACGGTGGGGTCTGTGCGGCCACGGGCTGCCTCCTCGGTCTGCGGTTGTGCGGTGATCTGCGGCTCGGCCGCACAACGAGTCCCGGCGACTATGCACTCCGTTGCGGCACCCGTCACCCTTACGTACATTTCGTTCACGTAAATGTGACCGTGCAGACTGTTCCGTATGCGACTCCCCCGACCCCGGCCACCGCGCCGGCTGCGCGGCCCCCGCAGCCTCGCCGGGCAGCTCTTCGCGATGCAGGTGGTGCTGGTGACGGCCGTCGTCGTGGGCTGCGCCGTCTTCGCGTACGTCAGCGCCGGGCGGCAGGCGGAGGAGACCGCGCGGCGGCAGGCGACCGCGGCGGCCACCGCGGTCGCCGGCTCCCCGGCAGTGGTGGCCGCCGCCCGCGGCAAGGACCCCACCGCCGTGCTCCAGCCGTACGCCGAGCGGCTGCGGCGGGACGCCGGCGTCGACTTCGTGGTGGTGATGGCCCCGGACGGTACGCGCTGGACGCATCCGCAGCGGTCCGCGATCGGCGGGAAGTACCTGGGGCACATCGGCCCGGCGCTGGATGGCGAGGTGTTCGCGGAGACACATCAGGGGGTGCTCGGCCCGTCGGTGCGGGTCGTCGCGCCGGTCCGCGACCCGCAGCGCGGCGGCCGGATCACCGCGCTGGTCAGTGCGGGGATCACCGTCGAGACGATCGGCGCGCAGCTGCGCGACCAGGTCCTGGCGGTGGTCGGGGTGGCCGCGGCGGCGCTGGTGCTCGGCGGGGCGGGTACGTACGTCATCAACGCCCGGCTCCGGTGGCACACGCACGGGATGAACTCCCAGGAGCTCAGCCGGATGTACGACTACCACCAGGCTGCGCTGCACTCCGTGCGGGAGGGGCTGATGCTGGTCGACGGGCGGCGCAGGGTGGCCCTGATCAACGATGGCGGGCGGGAGTTGCTGGGGCTGTCCGAGGGGGCGGTGGGCCGGCCGGTGGGCGAGTTGGGGCTGCCGGAGCCGCTCACCGAGGCACTGCTGGCGCCGGAGCCGCGGATCGACGAGTTGCATCTGACCGGTGAGCGGGTGGTGGTCGTCAACTCCGCCCCCGTTTCCGGTGGCAGCCGGCGCGGCAGCGTGGTGACCCTGCGGGATCACACCGAACTCCAGGCACTGTCGGGAGAGTTGAACTCGGTACGCGGCTTTGCCGAGGCGCTGCGCTCACAGGCCCATGAGGCCGCCAACCGGCTGCACACCGTGGTGTCGCTGATCGAGCTGGGACGGGCCGAGGAGGCGGTGGAGTTCGCCACGGCGGAGCTGGAGTTGGCGCAGGCACTGACCGACCAGGTCGTCGGGGCGGTCGCCGAGCCGGTGCTGGCCGCGCTGCTGCTCGGCAAGGCCGCGCAGGCCCATGAGCGCGGGGTGGAGCTGGTTCTGACGCCGGACAGCCGGATCGACGACGGGGTGCTGCCGCCCGGTCTGCCGGCCCGCGATCTGGTGACCGTGCTGGGCAACCTCGTCGACAACGCCATCGATGCCGCCGCCCCGGCCCCGGCCCCGGCCTCGGTCCCCACCTCGCCTCCCCATGGCACTCCTGAAGCTCCCCAGGTGCGGGTCACCGCCCGGGCGGCCGACGGCGAGCTGTTGCTGCGGGTGGCGGACAACGGGCCGGGGGTGGCCGCGGACGCCGTCGAGGAGATCTTCCGGCGGGGCTGGAGCACCAAACGCCCCGAGCGGGGCGCGGCCCGGGGTCTGGGCCTGGCCCTGGCCCGGCAGGCGGTCCGGCGCAACGGCGGGACCCTCACCCTGGACCGGGCTCCGACGGACGGCGCGCGGTTCACCGTACGGCTGCCGCTGCGGGCGGAGGCGACGGACGGGTACGCGATGAGCGAGTGCGTACTGGATGAGTGCGCATTGGGTGAGTGCGTACCGGGTGAGTGCGCGAGCGGCGGTGCGCGGTGAGCCCGGGCCCGTCCGATGTCCAGGACAGCCGGGACATCCGGGTGCTGGTCGTCGAGGACGACCCGGTGGCGGCCGATGCGCACGCCCTGTACGTGGGGCGGGTGCCCGGGTTCACCGTGTCCGGCACCGCGCGCTCCATGGCGGCCGCCCGCCGCCACCTCGACCAACACCCCGTCGATCTGCTGCTGCTCGACCTGTACCTGCCGGACGGCCACGGCCTCCAGCTGGTGCGTACGCTGCGCGCGGCCGGGCACACCGCGGACATTGTCGCGGTCACCTCGGCCCGCGATCTGACGATGGTGCGCGAGGGCGTCTCACTCGGTGTGGTGCAGTACGTGCTGAAGCCGTTCACCTTCGCCACCTTGCGCGACCGGCTCACCCGTTACGCCGCGTTCCGGGCCGCCACCGGGGAGGCCGACGGGCAGGACGAGGTGGACCGGACGATCGCCGCACTCCGCGCACCGCGCCCGGCCGCACTGCCCAAGGGGCTGACCGCGGCCACCCTGCGGGCGGTCACCGATGTACTGCGGGCCGCGGAGGACGGGCTGACCGCGACGGAGGCGGCCGCCGGTGTAGGCATCTCCCGGATCACCGCACGCCGTTACCTCGAACACCTCGTGGAGGGCGGGCGGGCCGCCCGTGCCCCGCAGTACGGTCAGGTCGGCCGCCCGGAGCTGCGCTACCGCTGGTCCGGCCCCGGCCATTGAGGCGGTGGAGCTTCCTACGACTTTCAGGCTTGGGTGTCCGCACGATAGGTGGCCGGCCGGACCCTCCCCTACCGTGTGCCGATGAGCACGCGAGCCGGGGAACCGCGCAGGCCGCCCTTCGACGCCGGGGCCGCCCGCCGGTTCCGCGAGGCCCTCGGTATGACCCCGGCCCATGTCGCTTACGGCATATGGGCCGCTTTCGGGATACGGATAGCGCCGACGACGGTGACCTCCTGGGAGTCGGGGGAATCCTCCCCCACGGAGACCGAACTGACCGCGCTGGCCGGTGCGTTGTGGTGCGCGCCCGGAGACCTGCTCGGGACCCCGGGCACCCTGCGCGAGTACCGCCTCGCGGCCGGTCTCGCCCCGGACGGCCTCGCACTGGCCGTCGGCATGGACCAGGCCGCGTACGAACGGCTGGAGGCCGGCGGGCGGTGGCGCGGCAACGACCGCCAGGCCGCGGCGCTCGCCGAGGCGCTGGGGCTGCCGCTGCCCGCGCTGCTCCGCTTCACCGGCCGGGACCGGGTCCTCACCGAGTTGCTGATCAGCGCCGTCACCAGCCGCTGGCAGGCCTACGTACGGCCGGTCGGCAAGCTCGTACCGCTGCCCAAGCAGCGGATCCAGGACGTCCTGCGGGAACTGCACGCCGAGTACCAGGCGGCCATGACCACCACGCTCCACTGGGGCGGCGGAGACGGCACGGAGGAGTCCGGCGAGGCGGGCCGCGCCTTCCTGGACGGCATCCTGGCGGAGTTCTGGGCGCGCACCGGCCAGTGAGCGCCGTCCGCGTACTTCCGGGGCGCCCCTGAGAGATCCCGTCGGTCCCAGGGCGGACGGTTGTCCGTCCAGAGGATGACATAGGGGGCCGGGGTGGCACCTCGGGTTGGTGCGGCTTTCGGTCCCTCTGGCTGATGTCTGCGCTGACCTGCGCGTTCGAGAATGAGGATGTGGGATCCGCCGGGCCCCGTCGGATCCGCCGGGTCCGTTGATTTTGATCCTCCGCTTCCGTCTCTCCAGGAGTCCCCCGTGTCCCACACGGCAGCCGTGCCGGGTTCCCCGCAGCACTTCCCCGGTACCCCCGGTACCCCCGCAACCCCCCGCGCCGTCGCCGCCCGTGCGACGGATCTGAGCAAGGTGTACGGCCAGGGGGAGACCCGGGTCGTGGCGCTGGACTCCGTCTCGGTCGAGTTCGGCAAGGCCCAGTTCACCGCGATCATGGGCCCGTCCGGCTCCGGCAAGTCCACGCTGATGCACTGCATGGCAGGCCTGGACACGATCTCGTCCGGCTCGGCCCGGATAGGTGACGTGGAGCTGGCGTCGCTGAACGACAAGCAGCTGACACGGCTTCGCCGGGACAAGATCGGCTTCATCTTCCAGGCGTTCAACCTGCTGCCCACGCTCTCCGCGCTGGAGAACATCACGCTGCCGATGGACATCGCGGGCCGTAAGCCGGACCGGGAGTGGGTCAGCCGCGTGATCGAGACGGTCGGACTGTCCGGGCGGCTGGCGCACCGGCCGTCGCAGCTGTCCGGTGGTCAGCAGCAGCGGGTCGCGGTGGCGCGGGCGCTGGCCGCCCAGCCGGAGATCATCTTCGCGGACGAGCCGACCGGCAACCTCGACTCCCGCTCGGGCGCCGAGGTGCTGGGCTTCCTGCGCGAGTCGGTGCGGGCGATGGGGCAGACGGTGGTGATGGTCACTCACGACCCGGTCGCGGCCGGCTACGCGGACCGGGTGGTCTTCCTCGCGGACGGCCGCATCGTCGAGGAGCTCCACCGGCCGACCGCGGACGCGGTGCTGGACCGGATGCGGCTGTTCGACGCCAAGGGCCGTACGAGCTGACGCCAAAGGCCGAAGGCCGTACCAGCCGACGCCGAAGGCCGTACGAGCCGACGCCAGAAGCCGTACGAGCCGACGGACGGACCTACCGAGCCGCACCCCGAGCCCCGCCCCGGACCCCGGACCCCGCACCCAGACCCCAGGACTGACACCACCACCATGTTCCGCACTGCCTTGCGCAACATCCTCGCGCATAAAGCCCGTTTGATCATGACCGCGCTCGCGGTCGTCCTCGGCACCGCCTTCGTCTCCGGCACCCTGATCTTCGGCGACTCCGTGGGCCAGGCGTACGAGAACGCCATGACCAAGAACTACAAGGACGTGGCCGCTTCCGTACACCCTGAGGAGCCCCGCGGCGCCGCGCCCTCCGAGGACGAGGGCGGGGACGGCCGTAAGCGCTCCTCCGTCCTCGACGACAAGCTCGCCGGCAAGATCCGCGCCCTGCCCGGCGTGGCGTCGCTGCGCCCCACCGTCTCCGGCAGCGCCGTCGTCGTCGGCAAGGACAATCAGCCGCTCGGCGCCGAGTGGGGCAACCGTGCCACCAACTTCTCCCCGGGGAAGGACAGCCGCGACAGCCGCTTCTCGCTGAAGGAGGGCCGCGCTCCGGCAGGCGCGGACGAGCTCGCGCTGGACGCCCGGTCCGCCGAGCAGGGCGGCTACCGGCTCGGTGACACCGTCACCTTCGCCACCGACGGCCCGGCGCTCAAGAAGAAGCTGGTCGGCGTCGTCACCACGGAGGACCCGCAGGTGACCGCGGGCCACAGCCTGGTGCTCCTGAACACCGCCACCGCCCAGAAGCTCTTCCTCAAGCCCGGTCAGTACGACGAGTTCACGGTGAGCGCCGCGCCCGGCACCGACGACCGCGCGCTGACCGCGAAGGTCAACGAGGTGCTGCCCAAGGACCGCGCCAAGGCGATCAGCGGCTCGGAGCAGGCTGCTCAGGAAGCCGAGTTCATCGCCGAGAACACCGCGTCGATCAAGAAGATGCTGTTGGTCTTCGCCGGTATCGCGCTGTTCGTCGGTGTGTTCATCATCGGCAACACCTTCACCATGCTGATCGCCCAGCGCAGCCGCGAGGTCGCGCTGATGCGCGCGGTGGGTGCCTCCCGGCGCCAGGTGGTGCGCTCGGTCCTGGTCGAGGCGGCCCTGCTGGGCCTGGCATCCTCCGCCGTCGGCTTCGCCCTCGGCGCCGGTGTCGCGCTCGGCCTGCGCCCGCTGCTCAACTCCACCGGCGCCGGCTTCCCCGACGGCCCGCTGGTGGTCAACCCCTCCGCGGTGCTCTCCGCGCTCGGCGTCGGTGTGCTGGTGACCGTGCTGGCCGCCTGGCTGCCGTCCCGGAAGGCCGCCAAGATCGCGCCGGTTGAGGCACTGAGCACCGTCGAGGCGCCGGCCGCCCCGCGCAGCCTGCGGGTCCGCAACATCATCGGCGCGGCCGTCACCGCCCTCGGCCTGGCGATCATGCTGTACGTCTCCACGCTCGAGGACATCGATGCGGGCATGGCCCCGGCGATGGGCGGTTCGGCCCTCACCCTCACCGGCATGATCATCCTGGCCCCGCTGCTGTCCCGCCCGCTGGTCGCGCTGGCCGGCAAGGTCACCGGCCGCCTCTTCGGCGTCACCGGCAAGCTGGCCAAGGAGAACGCGCTGCGCAATCCGCGCCGTACCGCCGCCACCGCCTCGGCGCTGATGATCGGCCTCACCATGATCACCGGTATGACGGTCGCCGGGCACTCGACCCAGCAGGCCATGGACCAGCTCGTCGCCAAGGACCTCAAGGCCGACTACCAGGTCACCACCTCCAACTTCGAGGGCCTGGATCCGAAGGTGTCACAGAAGGTCGCGTCGGTACCGGGCGTGCAGGCGAGCGCCGCACTGCGCCACGTGGGCTTCCAGACCAAGGCCGGTGACGGCTTCGGCAGCATCACCGGCACGGACCTGGCCCAGCTCACCAAGGTGACCGACCTCCGGCTCGCCTCCGGCTCTCTCGACGCCGTCCAGGGCAACGCGGTCGCGGTCTCCCGCTCCATGGCCAAGAAGACGGGCTGGAAGGTGGGCGACACCCCCGAGGTGGAGTTCTACTCCGGCAAGAACCGGAAGCAGAAGCTCAAGATCGTCGCCCTCTACGAGGACAACCACTACGCGGACGGCCTCCTGGGCTCGCCCGCTCTCGTGGACCCGCACGTCAAGCCCCTCAAGGACGAAAAGATCCTGATCAAGGCCGCGGGTGGCGCCTCCCCGGCCCTGGAGAAGCAGATCCGCGAAGCCCTGGGCAACAGCCCGCTGCTGAAGGTCGCGGACAAGGACGCGCTCCGCCAGGAGGGCGCCGGCAACATCAACACCGCCCTGAACATGATGTACGGGCTGCTCGGTATGGCCGTGGTCATCGCGGTGCTCGGCGTCGTCAACACCCTGGCGATGTCGGTCTTCGAACGCACCCGGGAGATCGGGATGCTGCGCGCCATCGGCCTGGCCCGTACCGGCATCAAGCAGATGGTCCGCCTGGAGTCGATCGTCATCTCGCTCTTCGGCGCGGTGCTCGGCATCGGCGTGGGTGTCTTCCTCGCCTGGGCGGGCGGGTCCCTGGCCGGGAAGTCCCTCCCGACGTACGAAATGCTGCTCCCCTGGGGCAAGTTGGGCCTCTTCTTCCTGCTGGCCCTGGTCGTCGGCGTACTGGCCGCGGTCTGGCCGGCCCGCCGCGCCGCCCGCCTCAACATGCTGGAGTCGATCAGCGCCCAGTAACCCCGCGCTTCTCCCCCCATCCCCCACACCCGGACCCCCGCCCCTCAACCGAGGGCGGGGGTCCGGCCGTTACGCAACCGGAACGGCCGTAAGGTGCTTCTGACCGGTCGACGGCCAGCCACAGCGAGACTGCCTGGCAGGGACGGCACTACACCTGAGATCATCAAGTATGGACAATATCGAACAGCGGTTGAAGAGGATTGTCTCGGATCAACTGGGAATCGCTTTAGACGAGATCAAAAATGAAGCTTCATTCCTCAACGACCTGGGGGCCGACTCGCTGGACACCGTAGAGCTGGCCCTGGCCTTGGAGGAAGAGTTCGAGATGGACATCCCGGACGAAGAAGCCGAGAAGATCACCACGGTCCAGCAGGCCATCGACTACGTCAGGGCCGGCAGCAAGGGCTGAGATCCAGAAGGAAGTCCCGAGCGGGCAGCCCCCCCCCCCGCCCCTGACACCAGGGCGGGGACCTGCTCGCTCCCACGGCACGTTCACGCCAGAGCCGTTCACCCCACCCCGGCCACCGCCACCTGCCGCCCGGCGCCCTCCTTCAGCACGAGGTCGAGCAGCCCGGGGAAGCGGCGGTCCAGTTCCTCGCGGCGCAGGGAGTTCACCCGCCGGGTGCCCGCGTCCCGCTGCTGGATCAGCCCGGACTCCCGAAGGATCTTGAAGTGGCGGCTGAGCGCGGACTTGGCGACCGGCAGCTCGAACGTTCCGCAGGCGACCTCGGCATGGACGCCGAGTGTGACGACGATGCTCAGCCGGATCGGGTCGGCGAGGGCGCTCATGATCACAAAGAGGTCCAGCTCCCGTTCCTCGGGGTGGACCAGGGGCGACGAGGTACGGCTGGCCATGCGCCCATTATCCACGACCATCACCCTCATGTTCACATCCACGCGAACATGAGCTACGGTCGTACTCACCGGCCGCCGGAAGCCCTGCTCAGCCCCACTCAGCTCCGCAGCCCAAGGAGACACCCATGCCCACCACCGCCTCCCCCCTTCCCCCCATCGGCGTCGGCATCATCGGCCTCAGCGCCGCCGGCGGCTGGGCCGCCACCGCCCACCTGCCCGCCCTGCGCGCGCTGGACGGCTTCGAGGTCCGCGCACTCTCCGCCTCCAGCGACGCCTCCGCCAAGGCGGCGGGCGAGAAGTACGGCGTCCCGCTCGCCTTCGGCACCCCCGAGGAGCTGGTACGGCGCGACGAGGTCGACCTGGTGGTCATCACCGTAAAGGTGCCGCAGCACCGGGAGTTGGCACTGGCCGCGCTGCACGCCGGGAAGATGGTGCTCAGCGAGTGGCCGCTGGGCAACGGGCTCGCCGAGGCCGAGGAGCTGGCGGCCCTCGCCGGGGCCAAGGGGCTGCGCACCTTCGTGGGCCTCCAGGCCCGCTCCGCGCCCCCGGTCCGCTACGCCCGCGATCTGATCGCCTCCGGGTACGTCGGCCAGGTCCTCTCCACCAGCGTCATCGCCTCGGGCCGCGGCTGGGGCGGGGACATCCCGGGCCGCAACGCCTACACCCTCGACCCGGCCAACGGTGCGACCCTGCTGACCATCCCCTTCGGCCACACCATCGACGCGCTCACCATGACGCTCGGCGAGTTCACCGACCTCGGCGCGACCCTGGCCACCCGCCGTACGTCCGTACGCGACGAGGCGACCGGCGCGACCCTGCCGATGACCGCACCGGACCAACTCGCCCTCAACGGCGTACTGGAGGGCGGGGCGGTGGCCTCCGTCCACTTCCGCGGCGGCCTCTCCCGCGCCACCGACTTCCACTGGGAGATCAACGGCACCGAAGGCGATCTGCTCCTCACCGGCGGCACCGGCCACCTCCAGTTCGGCCAGGTGACCGTGCACGGCGCCCGCGGCGAGCAGACCTCACTGACGGAGCTGCCGGTCCCCGCCTCCTACGAGACCCTGCCCCAACTGGCCGGCCGCCGCACCGAGATGTCCTACACCGTCGCCCACGCCTACGCACAGATCCACGCCGACCTCACCAACGGCACCCACCACGCCCCGGACTTCACCCACGCGGTACGCCGCCACCGCCTCCTGGACCGCATCGAACGCGCCGCAGCACAAGGCTGACCGGCACGGAAGCACGGAAGCACACAAGACCACCCGTCCGTCCATCCGTCCGCCCAACAGCTTCCCCGATCAGACGCAGTCACCCGGTACGCGCATGTACTCCTTGCGGAGGCGGCCAATGATGGGGTGGTCGCCGGGCAGTTCCGTGTCATCGATGCAGGTGATGGCACGCACGCCGATGGCAGCGTTGGTAGCGAAGGCCGCCTCCATGGAAGCAAGGTCTCCGAGGCCCACAGGCAAAACACTGTGCTCGTGGGCCTCCTGCATGAGCCGCATCGTCACGCCTGGGAGACAGTCAGCCGCCGGCCAGACCACGCGGTCACCGTCGAAGAAGCCGACGTTCCATGTGGCACCTTCCGAGACAGCGCCGTTCCCCTCCACGAAAAGCGCGTCATCGAATCCGTCGAGCCGCGCCGCGCGCCGGTGGCGGAGGAGGCTGAAGAGCCCCACGCTCTTCACCTCCGGAGCATCTCGGACGAGCAAGGATGACTGGACTCGAAGCGGTGGGAGCGGCAGGTTGGCGGCGGACCTGTGCGTGACGAGGATCTGAGGGTCCGTGGCGCGGTCCGGGCGTCCCAGGTCCATGGCCGGGTCGAACACCGTCACCCGGATCGTGATGGACCCGTGGGCCGGCACCACCCGCCGGATCAGTGCGCGGACATGATCGATGTCGAGTTCCGCCCCGAACAGCGCCCGGCAGTCACGAGCCAGCCTCTCAAAATGAAGCGAGAGACCACGAACTCGCCCCTCGTCGACCCGGAGACTGGTGAAGTGACCGTAGTTGGTGAGAGCGAGCGCCTGAAGCTGATCCACACTTACGGGGCGTCCGTTGAGTTCTGCCATGGGTCCAGCATGCATCCATACCCGGGGCTGAGATTCAGACGAGGCTGACCCCTGCCTGAGTCTTGATGGTGTCCACGGCGTCACTGGTGAGCCACCGAAGCGGCACGACGGTCCATCGGTCGCCCTTACGCATGACGACGGCGTTGCCGTCCTTGGTACGCCCGATGTGTACGAAACCATGGTCGCGACGTAGGTCTTTGGCCAGTTGTTCGCCGTGGATCATGCGCTACTTCCCTTCGCGCTCCTCGTCGTCGGCCATGCTGCTGTATCTGACTGCTCGTTCACTCTGTCCGCATGGGTGGCGGGGCCTACCATCGGAATACAGCCACCGCGTCTGAGCATCCCACCGAGGTGATCGTGAGCAACTGGGCCGACCTGACGAACGGTAAGCGCATCAAGTACCTACGGGGCACTGAGCTGACGCAACAGGGTCTCGCCGAAGCGGCGGGTGTCTCGCTCGCGTTGGTACAGAAGGCCGAGCAGGATCGCGGCGAACTGTCGGTCGGTTCGCTGCTCAGGTTCGCCGGCGCGCTCAAGACTGACGTTGCAGTGATCCTGGGCCAGCAGGCACCACGGCGCGGGATGAGCCAAGACACCAGGGCCGCCCTGCGGAGGCTCTCCGACGCCGTACACGAGAGTGCCCTCGGGGACTGGGGAGGCATGGGGGAGCCGAGCACGCTTGCCGAGCTGTCGGCTGCCCAAGAGCGCGTATGTGCCACGTACTGGCGGGGCGAATTCGGAGAGATGAGCGAACTCATCGCCAAGGTACTGCTTGAAGGAAGCGCGCGATACGAGCAGGCGGCGGGGTACGAGCGCGAACGGCTGAGCTCGATCCTTGCCCTCACCTACCAGACCGCGTCATCGGCCGCAGTCCAGCTCGGGCAACGCGATCTCGCCCTGAGCGCGCTCACCTCCGCGCATCACCTGGCGAAGGACTCCGGCGATCCCGTACTGCCCGCGCTCCTGGACTCGACGCTGTCATGGATTCACCTGCGAAGCGCCAAGGTTCCCCGTGCGGTTGCTGTGGCGGAGCGTGCAGCCTCACGGATCGAGCCGGCTTTCAGCAAGGCGCCCCACCCTCAACTGCTCGCGTATGGACGGCTGATGATCGCTGCGGCCGTCGCTTCCTCGCGGCGCGGAGACCCCGTATCCGCAGATGACTACTTGTCGCAGGCACATGCCGCATCAGCTCGGATCGGGCACGACGTGACATCGCACGGCACACACTTCGGCCCCACCGTCACGAACACCGAATCCGTGGGAATCGCCGTGGCGCTCGGGAACCACGGACGAGCACTGAAGCTGGCTTCGCGCACAGAGCTGCCCCGTTCGATGCCCAAACTTGCCCGTAACCGCTACAAACTCGACGTCGCCATGGCCCAGTGCGAGGCAAAGCTGTACGACCAAGCCGCCGACACCCTGATCGAGGTAGGTCGCGACGCCCCGGAGTGGGTCAAACACCATGCACTGCCCGGTGTCATCGGGAAGCGTCTTGCGAAGGTGTCCACGGCGCGTGTGCGGAACATCAGCGAACTGATCGGCGTGCCCCTGCTCACATAACGAGCCTGGAATCGATCGGAACACAGCCACCGCATCTGAGCATCCCACCGAGGTGATCGTGAGCAACTGGGCCGACCTGACGAACGGTAAGCGCATCAAGTACCTGCGGGGCTCCGATCTGACTCAGCAAGGGCTCGCCGATGCCGCAGGTGTCTCGCTCGCCCTGGTGCAGAAAGCCGAGCAGGATCGCGGCGAGCTGTCCATCGGCTCGCTGCTCAAGCTCGCCGGCGCGCTCAAAACTGACGTTGCGGTGATCCTGGGACAGCAAGCACCACGACGCGGCATGCACCGGAACGTACGCGCCGCGCTGCGCCAACTGTCCGACGCCGTACACGAGAGCGCACTCGGAGAGTGGGACGGTGTCGACGATCCGAGCACACTCGACGAACTCACCGCTGCGCGCGACCTCGCGTGGGCCGCCTACTGGGCAAGCGATACGGCGAAGGTGAGCAGCCTCGCCTCGAAAGTCCTCATGGAAGGACAGGTTCGCTACGACAGCACCACAGGAGTCGAGCGTGAGCGGCTGGCGTTGGTCCTGGCGAGCACCTACAGGGTCGCCGCATCCTGCGCGAACGGCTTCGGACAGCGCGACCTCGCCTTGAGCGCGCTCACGTCCGCGAAACTCCTCGCGAAGGAAGCCGACGACTCCGTGATGACCGCGCTGCTTGAATCCACGCTGTCGTGGATCTATCTACGAGGTGCGAAGACGCCCCGGGCCGTGGCGGTGGCCGAGCGCGCGGCACTGGCGATCGAGCCCTCGTTCAGCAGGGCACCACGGCCCGAACTGCTCGCGTATGGACGCCTGATGATCTCCGCCGCTGTGGCAGCATCGCGACGCGAGGACGAAGACGCCGCCGACGACTACATTTCACAGGCTCATGCGGCGGCGGCGCGGCTCGGCCGGGACGAGAAGCTGTACGGGACCAGCTTCGGCCCAACAGCAGCGAAAACAGAAGCCGTAGGAATCCATGTCGCGCTGAAGGACTACGGGCGCGCCCTCAAGCTGGCCAACCAGCCTGACATGAAGAGGCTTCCCCAGAGCATGTCGAAGGTGGCGCGCAACCGCTACAAGCTCGACGTGGCCCTCGCGCAGTGCGCAGCCGGTCTCCACGACCAGGCCGGAGACACGCTGATCGAGGTAGGGCTCGACGCCCCGGAGTGGGTCAAGCATCAGGCGCTGCCCGGTGTCATCGGGAGGCGCCTCGCAAAGGTTTCCACGGCGCGCGTGCGGAACATCAGCGAGCTGATCGGCGTACCTCTGATCGCATAGGCCCTACGGAGCATACGAGTTGGGGCCAGGGGACCTCGTACAGCCCTACACCCCGTCACTTCACCATGCGTGATCAAATGGGCACGATGAGCGCATGGCCAACAACGAGAGCAGGCAGAGGCAGGAGCCGACCACGGCCCGTCGAACCGGGGGAGACCTGAGGCGGCGTCAAGCAATCGCGGACGCGGCGGCAGGCATCCCGTCGAGCGAGGTCGACGTACCGGCCGAGGCTGCGAAGATCGAGCGGTTCCGCTGCGTCATCTACCTGTGTGGTGCCCCCAACGCCAACATTGCCGCACCGCGCGAGGAGTGCACCGACTACGCGGAGATGTTCGGGTGGGAGGTCACGGCCGTGATCGAGGACCACGCGGGGCTGCTGCCGCCCGACGGCCGCGAGGGGCTGAGGCAGGCCGTCGACCGCATCAAGAGCGGCGAAGCCAGCGCGGTGCTCACGGCCTGGCGCTCGATGATCTCGCCCATTCCGCAGGAGTACGACCAGATCGCGCGCGAGATCGAGAGGGCAGGCGGTTTCCTGCACGTCATGGACTCGGCGGGCGCCGAGGAGACACGCGGTCGGGAGGCCCGCCCCGTCGCCTCCCGGATCGGCATCGACGCCAACGGACGTGAGCGGCAGCCGTGATCTCCCACCCGTCCGCCCTCTGGCCGGAACACCCCGCGCCGCGCCCGGACTGCGCGCACTGCCGCCAACTCGACGAACAGCGGCAGCAGGCCCGTCGGCAGTACGACCACAGTGCCGAAACGGACTGCAACGTACTACTGCGGCAACACCTACGACAGGCACACCCGTCGTAGTCCATGAGCCAGAGAGTCCATGACCGAGGTCCGTCGCCACGTACGGGTACCCGTTACGCAGGTACGCGTACCCGTACGGAGCGATGCGTACGGTCCTCAGATGCGTACGGGTCTCAGAAGACCGACTCGGCCTCGTCCATCCGCGTCGCGGGGACGGTCTTCAGCTCGGTGACGGCCTCGGCGAGGGGGACCATCGTGATGTCCGTGCCGCGGAGTGCGGTCATCTTGCCGTAGTCGCCGCGGTGGGCGGCCTCGACGGCGTGCCAGCCGAAGCGGGTGGCGAGCACCCGGTCGTAGGCGGTGGGGGTGCCGCCGCGCTGGACGTGGCCGAGGATGACGGGGCGGGCCTCCTTGCCGAGGCGCTTCTCCAGTTCGTGGGCGAGCGCGGTGCCGATGCCGGAGAACCGCTCGTGGCCGAACTGGTCGATGGCGCCCTTCTTGTACTCCATGGTGCCGGGCGCCGGGTGCGCGCCCTCGGCGACGCAGATCACGGCGAACTTCTTGCCGCGGGCGAACCGCTCCTCGACCATCGTGACCAGGTCGCTGACGTCGAACTCGCGCTCCGGCAGGCAGATGCCGTGGGCGCCGCCGGCCATGCCGGATTCCAGGGCGATCCAGCCCGCGTGGCGGCCCATGACCTCGACGACCATGACGCGCTGGTGCGATTCGGCGGTGGTCTTGAGGCGGTCGATCGCCTCGGTCGCGACGCCGACGGCGGTGTCGAAGCCGAAGGTGCGGTCCGTGGAGGAGATGTCGTTGTCGATGGTCTTGGGGACGCCGACGACCGGCAGTCCGACGTCCGAGAGCATCCGGGCCGCGGTGAGGGTGCCCTCGCCGCCGATCGGGATCAGGACGTCGATGCCGTAGTCCTTGGAGAGGTCCCGGGACTTCTCACAGGCCTCGCGGAGCCGGGCGCGCTCCAGCCGGGACGAGCCGAGGATGGTGCCGCCACGGGCGAGGATGCCGCTGACGGCTTCGAGATCGAGCTTGCGGAAGCGGCCGTCGAGCAGACCGGCGAAGCCGTCCTCGAAGCCGATGACCTCGTCGTCGTGGCCGGTGAGGGCGCGGTGGACGACTGACCGGATCACAGCATTCAGGCCGGGGCAGTCGCCGCCTGCGGTGAGGACTCCGATACGCATCGTGCTGTGTCTCCTGTGCTCGCTGTCGGTTCCTGAGCCGGTCTGATTGTTTCACGGTCCGACGGGCTCCGGCTCACACCAGCCGCGTATGCCGACCGCTCACACCGGCCGCGTATGCCGACCGCGCGCACCGACCCGTACACCGGCTCCACCCTATGGTCCCTGCCCGGAGCTGCCCGGAGCCGCCCGGGAACCTGGGAGAGCGGCTTAGCCACCCCCGCAGGTATTGTCAAGAGGGGCCAGCTCACAATATCGGCTTAATTTGATCTTGTGAGCGCTGGAATCTTGAACAACTCGGAATGGATCGGAGAGCACGCGTGACGCGCAGCGTGTACGTGACCGGGATCGACCGCGGCGACGGCCGCCAGGTCGTCGAGCTGGGAGTCATGGAGCTCCTGACCCGCCATGTCGACCGGGTGGGCGTCTTCCGCCCGCTGGTGCACGACGGACCGGACCGGCTGTTCGACCTGCTGCGGTCCCGCTACCGGCTCACCCAGTCCGCCGAGACCGTCTACGGCATGAGCTACGACGAGGCCGCCGCGCTCCAGGCCGAGCGCGGCACCGACGAGCTGGTCGCCCGGCTCGTCGACCGCTTCCACGCGGTGGCCAGGGACTACGAGTACGTGCTGGTCCTCGGCTCGGACTACGCCGACACCAGCCTCCCGGACGAGCTGAGCCTCAACGCCCGGCTCGCCAACGAGTTCGGCGCCTCGCTGATCCCCGTCGTCGGCGGCCAGGGCCAGGAGGCCGAGTCCGTACGCGCCGAGGCCCGCAACGCCTACCGGGCCTTCCAGTCGCTGGGCTGCGATGTCGTCGCCATGATCGTCAACCGGGTGGCCCCCGAGCTGCGCGAGGCGGTCGTCGAGCGGCTCGCGGCCCGTCTGCCGGTGCCCTGCTACGGGCTCCCCGAGGACGGCTCGCTCTCCGCGCCGACCGTCGCCCAGATCGTGCACACCCTCGGCGCGGAGGTGCTGCTGGGCGACGACTCCGGGCTCGCCAGGGACGCCCGCAACTTCGTCTTCGGCGGCGCCATGCTGCCGACCTTCCTCCAGGCGCTCACCCCCGGCTGCCTCGTGGTGACCCCCGGCGACCGGGCCGACCTGGTCATCGGCGCGCTCGCCGCGCACAGCGCCGGCGCCCCCCCGATCGCCGGTGTGCTGCTCACCCTCGACGAGAAGCCCGGCCCCGACATCATGGCGCTGGCGGCCCGGCTGGCCCCCGGCACCCCGGTCGTCTCCGTACCGGGCGGCTCCTTCCCGACGGCGGCCGAGCTGTTCGCCATCGAGGGCAAGCTGAACGCCGCCTCGCCGCGCAAGGCGGAGACCGCGCTGGGCCTCTTCGAGCGCCATGTGGACACCGCGGAGCTGACGAACCGGATCTCGGTCGCCCGCTCCGGCCGGGTCACGCCGATGATGTTCGAGCACGAGCTGATCGAGCGCTCCCGTTCCGGCCGCCGCCGCGTCGTCCTCCCGGAGGGCACCGAGGAGCGGGTGCTGCGCGCCGCCGACGTCCTGCTGCGCCGCGACGTCTGCGACCTGACCCTGCTGGGTGAGGAGGAGGCGATCCGCAAGCGCGCCGCCGACCTGGCCATCGACCTGGCGAACGCGCAGATCATCGACCCGCAGACCTCCGAGCTGCGCGAGCGGTTCGCCGAGCTGTACGCGAAGCTGCGCGCCCACAAGGGCGTCACCTACGAGCTGGCCTTCGACGTGGTCGCGGACGTCTCGTACTTCGGCACGCTGATGGTGCAGGAGGGCCTGGCCGACGGCATGGTCTCCGGCGCGGTGCACTCCACGGCCGCCACCATCCGGCCCGCCTTCGAGATCATCAAGACCAAGCCGAACGCCCAGATCGTCTCGTCGGTCTTCTTCATGTGCCTGGCAGACCGGGTCCTGGTCTACGGCGACTGCGCGGTCAACCCCGACCCCAACGCCGAGCAGCTGGCGGACATCGCCATCCAGTCGGCGACCACCGCCGCCCAGTTCGGCGTCGAGCCGCGGATCGCGATGCTGTCGTACTCCACCGGCACCTCCGGCTCCGGCGCGGATGTGGACAAGGTCCGCAAGGCGACCGAGATCGTGCGCGAGCTGCGGCCCGATCTGCTGGTCGAGGGCCCGATCCAGTACGACGCGGCGGTGGACGCGGCGGTCGCGCGGACCAAGCTCCCCGGCTCCGACGTGGCCGGCAAGGCCACCGTGCTGATCTTCCCGGACCTCAACACCGGCAACAACACGTACAAGGCCGTGCAGCGGTCGGCCGGCGCGGTCGCCGTCGGCCCGGTCCTGCAGGGTCTGCGCAAGCCGGTGAACGACCTCTCGCGCGGCGCCCTGGTCCAGGACATCGTCAACACCGTGGCCATCACGGCCATCCAGGCGCAGGGTGCCCAGCCCGGCGCCGGACACACCGCCTGAGCACCCCTGAAACCCGCACAGCCCCCGTACCGCCCCACCCTTCGGAAAGCCTTTATGACTGCCACCGCCACCCGCGTCCTCGTCCTCAACTCCGGCTCCTCGTCGGTGAAGTACCAGCTGCTCGACATGCGCGACGGTTCGCGCCTCGCCGTCGGCCTGGTCGAGCGGATCGGCGAGGAGAATTCGCGCCTGGTCCACACCCCGCTGGCCACCGACGGTGCCAAGCGGGAGACCGAGGGCCCGATAGCCGACCATGAGGCCGCGCTGAAGGCCGTCGCCGCGGAGCTGGCCGCCGACGGCCTCGGCCTGGACTCCCCGGAGCTGGCCGCGATCGGGCACCGGGTGGTGCACGGCGGGCAGAAGTTCACCGCGCCGACCGTGATCGACGACGCGGTGCTGGCGGAGATCGAGCGGCTGGTGCCGGTCGCCCCGCTGCACAACCCGGCGAACATCACCGGTATCCGGACCGCCCAGGCGCTCCGCCCCGACCTGCCGCAGGTCGCGGTCTTCGACACCGCGTTCCACACCACCATGCCGGAGTACGCGGCCCGCTACGCCATCGACACCGAGACCGCCGACGCGCACCGCATCCGCCGCTACGGCTTCCACGGCACCTCGCACGCCTATGTGTCCCGTAAGACGGCCGAGCTGCTGGGCAAGGCGCCCGAGGACGTCAATGTGATCGTGCTGCACCTGGGCAACGGCGCCTCCGCGTCCGCCGTCCGGGGCGGTCGCTGTGTGGACACGTCCATGGGCCTGACCCCGCTGGAGGGCCTGGTCATGGGCACCCGTTCCGGTGACATCGACCCGGCGGTGACCTTCCACCTCAAGCGGGTCGCGGGCATGGACGAGGACGAGGTCGACGTCCTGCTCAACAAGAAGAGCGGGCTGATCGGGCTCTGCGGCGACAACGACATGCGCGAGATCCGCCGGCGGATCGACGAGGGCGACGAGCGGGCGCAGCTCGCCTTCGACGTCTACATCCACCGGCTGAAGAAGTACATCGGTGCCTACAGCGCGGTGCTCGGCCGGGTCGACGCGGTCGCCTTCACCGCGGGCGTCGGCGAGAACGCCGCCCCGGTGCGCGAGGCCGCCATCGCCGGTCTGGAGGAGATGGGCATGGCCGTGGACGCCTCGCTCAACGCCGTACGGTCCGACGAGCCCCGGATGATCTCCCCGGACTACGCCCGGGTCGCGGTCGCCGTGGTGCCCACGGACGAGGAACTGGAGATCGCTCAGCAGACATACGCCCTGGTCAACGCGTAGTACTCGGTGCTTCCACCTACCGAAATATTCCGCTGCTAAACAAACCGATAGGATTCCGCCCATGCGCCGTTCCAAAATCGTCTGCACCCTGGGCCCCGCCGTCGACTCCTACGACCAGCTGAAGTCGCTGATCGAGGCCGGTATGAACGTGGCCCGCTTCAACATGAGCCACGGGACCCAGCCGGAGCACGAGGAGCGGTACCACCGCCTCCGCAAGGCCTGTGAGGAGACCGGCCGCGCGGTGGGCGTGCTGGCCGACCTCCAGGGCCCCAAGATCCGCCTGGAGACGTTCGCCGACGGCCCGGTGGAGCTGGTGCGCGGTGACGAGTTCGTCATCACCACCGAGGACGTGCCCGGCGACAAGACCATCTGCGGTACGACCTACAAGGGCCTGCCCGGCGACGTCTCCAAGGGCGACCCGGTCCTGATCAACGACGGCAACGTCGCCCTCCAGGTCGTCGAGGTCGAGGGTCCGCGGGTGCGCACCATCGTCATCGAGGGCGGTGTGATCTCCGACCACAAGGGCATCAACCTGCCCGGCGCGGCGGTGAACGTCCCGGCGCTGTCCGAGAAGGACATCGAGGACCTGAAGTTCGCCCTCAAGATGGGCTGCGACATGGTCGCGCTGTCCTTCGTCCGCGACGCCAAGGACGTCCAGGACGTGCACCGCGTCATGGACGAGGTGGGCCGCCGGGTCCCGGTCATCGCCAAGGTGGAGAAGCCGCAGGCGGTGGCCAACATGGAGGAGGTCGTCATGGCCTTCGACGCGGTCATGGTGGCCCGTGGTGACCTGGCGGTGGAGTACCCGCTGGAGAAGGTCCCGATGGTGCAGAAGCGCCTGGTCGAGCTGTGCCGCCGCAACGCCAAGCCGGTGATCGTCGCGACCCAGATGATGGAGTCGATGATCACCAACTCCCGGCCGACCCGCGCCGAGGCGTCCGACGTCGCCAACGCCATCCTCGACGGCGCGGACGCGGTGATGCTCTCCGCGGAGTCCTCGGTCGGCCAGTACCCGATCACCACCGTCAAGACGATGTCCAAGATCGTCGAGGCGGCCGAGGAGGAGCTGCTCTCCAAGGGCCTGCAGCCGCTGGTGTCCGGCAAGAAGCCGCGCACGCAGGGCGGTGCGGTGGCCCGGGCGGCCTGCGAGATGGCCGACTTCCTCAACGGCAAGGCGCTGGTGGCCTTCACCAAGTCCGGTGACACCGCCCGCCGCCTCTCCCGCTACCGCACGGTCCAGCCGATCCTGGCCTTCACCACCGACACCGCCACCCGCAACCAGCTCACCCTGAGCTGGGGCGTGGAGAGCTTCGTCGTGGAGCACGTCGACCACACCGACGCCATGGTCGACCTGGTGGACGCCGAGCTGCTCAAGCTCAAGCGCTACAACGAGGGCGACACCATGCTGATCACCGCCGGTTCGCCCCCCGGCATCCCCGGCACCACCAACATGGTGCGGGTGCACCACCTGGGCGGCGAGCGCGCCTGACGCGCCTGACGCGCCCGGACAGCGAAAACGGCGGTGGGCCGCCCCTCACGGACTCGTGGAGGGGCGGCCCACCGCCTTTTCGGTGGCACCCGCCTTTCAGCGGCACCCGCCTTTCAGCGGCACCCGCCTTTTAATGATCAGGCCTCGGTGGCTCAGTTCTCGATCGTCACATGCATGCCCGGGACGTGAAGAGTGCCGCCGAACTGCCCCGCCTGATCGAGCTTCACCTTGGTGAAGTACGCGAACGGGACGTTGAGCGGCGGCGGATGCTCCGGGTCGAAGACGATCGGGATCAGACCGAACAGATTGCCCTGCAGCCGCTCGGAGTACAGGGTCACCTTGCCGCCGCGGATCGTGGACGTGGACCCCTGTGCCGCCCGGACGTGGTACTTCTTCCCGGACGCCGGGTCGTCGATGATCTGGTGCAGATCGCCGATGTCGACGCTGTCGGCGGTGAACTTCAGGGCCTGCTTGGTGTGGCCGCTGTGCGTGGTGACGTTGACGACGCCCTCGTAGTTCAGACCGCGCAGAGTGAGCGCGCTGGACTCCAGGTGCCAGGGGGCGTCGGGCAGCGCGGCGGGCGTCTGCTCGTCCTTCCCCTTCTGCTTGTTCTCGACGACACAGGGGAACGCCCGCTTGCCGTCGGCGTCCTTGCCGTCCAGACCACCGCCGGGCAGGGCGTTGTCGGCCGCGCCCACAGCGCCGTGAACGGTGTCCTCGACCGTCTTCGACGGGTTCTTGACGGCATCCCCCACCGGCTTGGTGACCTTGTCGGCCGCATCGCCGGACCCGGTGCCGGGGGCCTTGCCCGCGGGGGTGGTGTTCCGCGTCGCGGACGGAGAAGGCGACGTGGACGGAGACACGGACGAGGACGCGGACGGGGACGGGGAGGTACTCGGTGCGTCGGCCGTCGGCTCCTTGGCGGAGTCGCCGCCAAGGAGCCCGCCGAGGACGTCCCGGATGCCGCCCAGCAGGCCCCCGTCCTCCTTCTTCTCGTCGGGAGACTTCTCGTCCCCGGGAGAGGTGGACGGAGAGGGGGGCGGCGACGGGGTCGGCGTACCCGAGGGCTCGCCGGGCTTCTCACCGGGCTTCCCTGATCCGGACGGCGCGGGCGCCGTCTCCTTGCCGTCTCCGCTGTCCTTGCCCGGGTCCGTGCCGGCCGAAGGCGAGGGCGACGGGTCCGGCTTGTCCTTCGCGCCGTCCTTGGCCTTGCCGTCCTTGGCCTTGCCGTCCTGCCCGCCCGTCTTGCCGCCCTGTCCGTCCGCCGTGTCCGGGGCGGTGACGCACGGGCCGTCCCTGAAGGGGCTCTCGGGCGGCATCGGCTTGGCGTTCGCCAGCTGGGGTGTCAGCCCCATGCCCATGAGTACGGCGGTCGGCATGGCGGCGAGGGCTATCGCCTTGCCCGCGGGCACATGCAGCCGGGTCAGCAGCGGCTTCTTCGGCGCCGCGTGCCTCGGCCCGTTCCCGCCGCCGGAACGGCGCGGGGGGACCCCCGTCGGCTCGGTTCTCGCCCCGGCGGGTGCGTTCTCCCGATGCAGTTCGTCACCCGGCACGGTGCCTCCCGTTCGTTCCGTTGGTCGGGCTCGTTCCTGACCCGTCGTCCAGTCCGGGCCCGGCGGGTGCGGGGGTGGCGGCGGCCGCGGGGGTGGCCGCGGGGGCTGCCTTGCCCGGAGCCCAGGCCACGCTCAGTGCGCCGCCGATCATCCCCATCAGGTAGCCGACGACGATGCCTCCGAAGTTCGAGACGACCAGGGAGACCAGGGCGAGCAGGATCGCCGCCACGCCCGCGAAGACCCGCGAGGCCGGCTGGAACCACATGGTGAGACCGAGGACGACCAGCAGGACGCCGATGATCAGCGAGCCGGCGCCGGCGGTGGTCGCCATGCGGACGGTCAAGGACCCGATCGTGAGATTCGCATAGGGGATGTACATGATCGGGATGCCGGCCAGCAGAGTCAGCAGTCCGCCCCAGAACGGGCGGTGTCCGCGCCACTCCCGGAACGAAATCCGCTTCCGGCCGAGGGTCTCGCTCAGCCGTGGTCGCGTCTCGGCGGTCATGTCGTACAGCTCCTCGGGACTGGCGATTCGGTGGTTCTGCGCTGGAGTGTCCTCACTGGCGCTACCCGGCGTACGGGCACGGGGAACAAGCACGGGGGACGACTGATGCCGCCGCGTGCTCCGCACCTCCGCCGGCGCTGCCCCGCGGACTCCACGGCACGGCGAGTGCCCGCCGCGGGACCGCCCCGCGCCCGTACGCTCAGTGCGTCAGAAGCACTCGTGCTTGCCCTTGGCGACACTCATCTTCAGGCCACTGAGCTTGAACGTTCCGGCGGAAGTTGCCCATGCCTGCTGCTTGACGTGGGTGAGCGTGGCCGAGTCGGCCTCCTGGGCGAACGAGCCCGGGTCGGCCTTGTCGCCCTTGTGCATGCCCGGCCCCTTGGACGACGAGCCCGCCGCAACACCGATGTTGATGTTGGTGAAGGTCGCGTCCGCGTCGAGCTGGTCGAGGTCGATGTAGAGGTTCTTGGCCTCCACGGGCGTGCCGTTGGCACCGGCCGCCAGCTTCAGCGACACATCGCCGAAGACCGGTACCGGGACGACCACCGACTGGCACAGGTTGCTGATCTTGGCGTTCGAGAACCCCGAGACCGCCACCGGAACCTGCTTGCCGCCCTTCTGGGCGTCAATGGCTCCGTACTGGACGAAGCCGGTGCCGTCCAGCCGGTCCGTCGTGACCTTGAACTGCTGGCCGGACACACTGAACGATGCCGCGAGCGCGCCTTGTGAGAGGGCGACGCCGATCGCGGCGGTCGCCGCGACGCTGGGCACCATGACGACGGCGAACCGCTTCCATCTGGTCCCGCCGCGAGCCAGGGACTCCATGACTTTCCTCCTTCTCGGACGTACATCTCCGGTACCGGCGGCCTCAGTTGGGGGACAGCGGTACGGGGGATGGGAGAAGTGCTACGTCCTCGGGAAGGAGAGCGCCCGTTCTCGGAGGCACAGCGTGTGTCCGAATACCGGCGATCACCCCCGAGCGACAACCACTGGCCACGCTCTCGCGCAACCTCACTGGACAGGCCCCGCCGGGTACGGCGGAGACCCCCCTGTCCATGGCCGGCGTCACTGCCGTCGGCCACTCGGTGGGGACCCAAGTGCCCCACGGCGCCGACCGGATGCCGGGCTGCGGGAATGGACCGAGCGTCGCCGATCGTGGTCCATTCGGGGCCGCGGCACAAGGGGTTCGTTACTTACGGGTAACGCGCCTTTCACCGGGGCGCGACGGACCGGGATCGCCCGGGTACGCAGGGTCGTCGCTGACAGCGAGCGGACACCTCGCATTTGCGGACAGAACGCCGCAAGGGGGCCGTCTGGGCTTACTCCAAGTAACAGCGGCCACGTTTACCAAGTTTTGGTAAAGCGTGGCCGCAGTTCTGTTTGTCCGGTCACCTCATGGAGTGGTACCGGAGGAAGTCGTCGTACCGGCCGCCCGGAAGCGTCGGCGACGACAGCGGGTCAGATCAGAACAGCACCCGGGCAAGGGCGGTACGGGCCGCCGTCACCCGCGGGTCCTCCGCCCCGATGACCTCGAAGAGCTCCAGCAGACGCAGCCGCGCGGCCTCCCGGTCGTCGCCGAACGTCCGCTTCACCGTGTCGACCAGGCGGCCGAACGCGTCCTCGACATGACCGCCGACCAGGTCGAGGTCCGCGGCCCGGATCTGGGCCTGCACATCGGCCGGATTCTCCGCGGCCTCCTTGCGCACCGCCGAGGCGTCCAGGCCCTGGACCCGGTTCAGCAGTTCGGCCTGCGCGAGGCCGAGCTTGGCCTCCGGGTGGCCCGGGTCGTCGGAGAGCACGTTCTTGTACGCCTGGACGGCGCCGCTCAGGTCACCGGAGTCCAGCGCCTGGCTCGCGGCCTCCAGCAGGGCGTCGTACGGGCCGGCCGGCTGCGGCGCCTCGGCCTCCTGCCCGTCCGCCGCGGCCGGGTCGACCGGCGCGCCGACGATGCCGAACTGCTGCTCGGCGGCCTGCACCAGCTGGTCCAGCACCTGCCGGATCTGCGCCTCCGGGGCCGCCCCCTGGAACAGCGGGATCGGCTGCCCGGCGACCACCGCGAAGACCGCCGGGATGCCCTGCACCCCGAACTGCTGGAAGAGCATCTGGTTGGCGTCGACGTCGATCTTGGCCAGCACGAACTTGCCGGCGTACTCGGTCGCGAGGCGCTCCAGCAGCGGACCGAGCTGCTTGCACGGCTCGCACCACTCGGCCCAGAAGTCGATGACGACCGGGACCTCCGTGGAGCGCTGCAGGATGTCCTGCTGGAACGCCGCCTCGTCGACGTCGAACACCAGGCGGGCACCCGTCGCCGGCGCCTGGCCCGTGCGGGCGGCCTCGGCGCGCGCCTGCTCCGCCTTCTGCTTCGCTTCACCGGCCGCCTTCACCGCGGCGAGGTCGACTACTCCACTCATGGACATGTTGCGTGGCTGCATGAGTACATCCTCCCCCCTGGGCGGTCCGTTCCGGAAAGCGATCCGGAAAGCGGCGGTAGTACGTAGTACGAAGAGACCCCGAGGGGCTGTGGCGTGCGGCCCTGGGTCCCCACCCACGGCCTGTGGTCGTCGCTCTTACGCTACGAGTCGTAGCGTAACTCGTGGCCGCCCCCGCACGACAAGACGGTTCCGGCTCCCCGTGAAGTGATCTCCCTCACGGGCGGCACCGGCCGTACCCGCCGGTATGGTCGCCCGCATGCACCGTTCCGCCACCCCCCGCAAGGGCCGTACGGGCCGCCCGCGCAGCGTCGAGGCCGATCAGGCGATCCTCCGCGCGACCCGGGCCGCGCTCGTCGACGTGGGATGGGGCCGGCTGACCATGGGCGAGGTGGCGGCCCGGGCGGGCGTCGCCAAGACCACCCTCTACCGCCGCTGGGCCAACAAGAACGACCTCGTGGTGGACGCCGTGGCGGTCCTCTTCGACGAGCTCGAACTCCCCGACCGGGGCTGCCTGCGGGCCGATATCGAGGGCGTGGTGCTGCAGTTCGGCGCACTGCTCGCCCGGCCGGAGACCAAGACGGCGCTGATGGCCGTGGTCGCCGAGTCCACCACCGACGAGGCGCTGCGCGAACGGATCCGCTCGGCGATCGTCGAACGCCAGAAGCGGCTGGTGCTGCTGGGGCGCGCACGGGCCCAGGCACGCGGGGAGCTCCCGCCGGACGCCCCCGGCGAGGACGGCGCACGGGCCGCCGCCCGCACCATGGACCTGATCTTCGACGTGATCGCCGGCGCGGTGATACACCGCACCCTGGTCAGCGGCGAGCCGGTGAACGCGGAGTGGGGGCGCGACTTCACGGCGCTGTTCTTGTCAGGGCTTTCCGTTGCACTTGGCTGACTTCCCACGTACTTGGCTTTCCCGCCGTACCTCCGTTTCGCCGTGGCGCCCGTCCGCTGCGCTTGGCTTGCCTCCCACGTTTTTGGCTTTCCCGCCGTGTCGCCTGGCGGCGGGCTGTTTGCCGCTGCGCGGGGCTGTACGTCACGGGTGCGCCCCTCCGAACTTCGTTCTGCGGTCCGCCCCCTCCCGTGGATGGGTGGAAGAAGACCGGTGGGGGTGTACGCAGCCCCTTGCGTGCCCGCAGTGGACCACTCGCGTACACCCCCGCTCACCGTTTTTCCTCCCCCTCACGGGAGGGGCCGCTCCGCAGGACGCCAGTCCGGAGGAGCGGACCCGCACCCGACCAACCCACGCCCGCCGCAGGCGCAACGGCGAAACGGAAGGTACGGCGCCGCAGACGACAACGTGGGAAGCCAGCCAGCGCAGCTACACTGCGTAGCGACCCGGCGCGAAGAGGTGGAGGTTCTCCTCCACCCACGCCGACGTCCGCTTCAGGCCCTCCTCCAGCGAGACCTCGGGACGCCATGCGGCCCACTCCCGGGCGCGGGTGTTGTCCGACAGCAGTCGCTCCACCTCGCTGCCCGAGGGGCGCAGCCGTGCCGGGTCGACGACGACCTCCGCGTCACGGCCGGAGGCGGCGATCAGCGCCTCGGCGAGGGCACCGATCGCGATCTCGCGCCCGGTGCCGAGGTTGACGACCTGGCCCAGGGCCCGGTCGCAGTCGGCCATGGCGAGGAATCCGGCGGCGGTGTCGGTGACGTAGGTGAAGTCCCGGGTCGGGGTGAGCGAGCCCAGTTTGATCTGGCGGGCGCCGGAGTGGAGCTGGGCCAGGATGGTGGGGATCACGGCGCGCGCGGACTGCCGGGGGCCGTAGGTGTTGAACGGCCGGACGACCGTGACCGGCAGCTCGAACGCGTGCCAGTGCGACAGCGCCATCATGTCCGCGCCGATCTTCGAGGCGGAGTACGGCGACTGCGGCTGCAGCGGATGGTCCTCGGAGATCGGTGCCACCAGCGCGGTCCCGTAGACCTCGCTGGTGGAGGTGTGCACCAGCCGCCGTACGGCATGGCGGCGGCAGGCCTCCGCGATGTTCTCCGTCCCCACCACGTTCGTCTGCACATACGCGCCGGGCGAGTCGTAGCTGCACGGGATGCCGATCAGCGCGGCCAGGTGGAAGACCGTGTCGCAGCCCGCGACCGCGTCCGCCACCCGCCCGGCGTCCCGGACGTCTCCGGCGATCATCTCCACGGGGCCGCCCGGCCGCAGGTAGCGCGCCAGATTGCCCTTCTCGGCGTACGGCTTGTAGTGCACGAAGGCGCGTACGTCGGCACCGGCCTCGACCAGCATGTCGACCAGGGTCGAGCCGATGAACCCCTCGGCCCCGGTCACCAGGACCGTGCGGCCCGTCCACTGCTGGGCGGTGGTGATGCTGCTGCTCATGCTGACTCCTTCAGAAGGTTCTTCAGGTGGTGGGAGTACGGGTGGCCGGCCAGTGACAGCGTCTTGGCGGCCAGCAGGTCGGCGGCCCGGGCGTGGGTACCGGGGTCGGCGGCGGCGCCCATCGCGGCGAGCCGGGCGGGGTCCGCCAGGAGCGGCCCGATCAGCGCGTCCAGGCGCTCCGCCGAGGTCTCCGCGTCGGGCAGCAGCTCCGCCGCCCCGGCGTCGGAGAGCACCCGCGCGTTGTGTGTCTGGTGGTCGCCGGGTGCGTGCGGATAGGGCACCAGGACGGCCGGCATGCCGATCGTGGCGAGCTCGGCGACGGTCGCCGAACCCGCCCGGCACACCACGAGATCGGCGGCCGCGTACGCCAGATCCATCCGGTCCAGATAGGGCACGGCCTCGGCCACGGCGGCCCCTCCGTTGGCCGCGAGCCGCGCCCGGGTCTCCTCCAGGGCCGCGGGGCCGGTCTTGATCAGCAGCCGCAGATCCGTCCGCGACCGGTAGCGGGCGGCCAGGCCCACCGCGGCCTCGGTCAGCCGGGCCGCGCCCAGGCTGCCGCCGTTGAAGAGCAGCAGCCGCGCGCTGTCCGGGACGCCCAGCGCCGTGCGGGCCGCGGGCCGCAGCGCCGCCCGGTCCAGCTCCGCCAGCGGACCGACCAGCGGCATCCCCACCGTCTCGGCCCGCTCACCGCCGGCCAGATGCTCCCGGCTGCGGTCGAAGGCGAGGGCGAGGTGCGGGGTGAGCCGGGCCGCGAACCGGTTGGCTCGGCCGGGCACCGCGTTGGACTCGTGGATCAGGCTCGGCAGTCCGGCCATCCGCGCCCCGACGATCACCGGGGCACTGGGATAGCCGCCCATCCCGACCGCGACCTGGGCCTGCTGTTCGCGGAGGATGGCCCGGCACTGGGCGCCCGACTTCAGCAGCGCGGCCGGCAGCAGATACCGGCGCGCGCCCAGTGACGGATCGAAGGGGATCATGTCGACGGTGTGCAGCCGGTATCCGGCCTGCGGGATCAGCCGCGTCTCCAGACCGCGCTCGGTCCCGACGAAGGAGATCACCGCATCGGGCACGGCCTGGCGGAGCGCGTCGGCGAGGGCGAGTCCGGGATAGATGTGGCCGCCGGTGCCGCCCGCACCGATCACGACGGAGAGTGGTGTGCGCATGGCCGCCACGCTCGCGACGCGCCCTAAGAACGTTCTAAGAGAGGGTTTGGCAGCCTGTAGCCATGCCGCCGTTCTCCATTCCGCCCGAGCCGCCCGAGCCCTCCGAGCCCGCAGAGGCTTCGTCGCCCAGGATCCTCGTCGTCGACGACGAACCGGAGGTGCGCGCCGCCGTGTCGGACGGCCTCGCCGTGGAGGGGTACACCGTACGCGGTGCGGCCGACGGCCTGGCCGCCCTGTCGGAGGTCGCCGCCTGGCAGCCGGACGCCATCGTGCTGGACGTGATGATGCCGGTGCTGGACGGCCTCGCCGTCTGCCGCCGGCTGCGCGCCCTGGACGACCGCACCCCCATCCTCGTCCTGACCGCGCTGGACTCGGTCAGCGAACGGGTCGACGGCCTGGACGCCGGTGCCGACGACTACCTGGTCAAGCCGTTCGCCCTGGACGAGCTGGTGGCCCGGGTCCGCGCCCTGCTGCGCCGCGCCGCGGCCGGTGCCATTGAGGACACCCGGCTCGTCTTCGACGACCTGGTCGTCGATCCGGTGACCCGCAGCGGCCACCGGGCGGACCGCGCGGTGGAGTTCAGCCGCACCGAATGGGCGCTGCTGGAGCTGCTGTTGCTGCACCCGGGCCAGGTGCTGCCGCGCGAGCTGATCCTGGAGCGGGTCTGGGGCCGCGACTTCGGACCGGACTCCAACTCCCTGGCCGTTTACATCGGTTACCTCCGCCGCAAGCTGGAGGCGGGCGGCGAGCCCCGCCTCGTCCACACCGTGCACGGCATCGGCTACCGCCTGGACCACGCGGAGGAGCGTTGACCGGCACCCGCGGCCTCGGCACCCGCTGGCGGCGCCGCCGTCCGCTCCGCACCCGCCTGGCGCTGGCCGCGTCCGCCGCGGTGGCCGTGGTGGCCGTCGGCGTCTGTGCCGCCGCGTTCGTCATCATCCGCTACCAGATGTCCCGTCAGCTCGACCTCAACCTGGCCCAGACGGCGACCCAGCTCATCCAGCGGACCCGCGGCTGGGGCCCGACCCCTGGCGATGAGTCCTGCCAGTACCCGGCCACGTCCTGCGTCCAGATCGTCTCCGCCGACCCGGCGAAGGACCCGCGCGGCGGCTACCACACCCTCCCCGTCACCGACGCCACCCGCCAGGTCGCCGCCGGCCACCGCACGGCGTACTACAGCGAGCTCACGGTCGCCGGACAGCCCGTCCGGATGTACACCGTCCGCCACCCCGGCCGGGCCCAGGCCCTCCAGGTGGCGCTCCGCTCGGACACCGTCGAGCGCGGTGTGCGGCAGGCCGCCTGGGCGCTGTCCGGGGTCGGCGCCGCCGGGATCCTGCTGGCCGGCGCCCTCGGCTACGGCGTCTCCCGTACGGGCCTGGCCCCGATCGCCCGGCTGACCGCCACCGCGGAACGGGTCGCCGCCAGTTCCGACGCCCGCCACCGCATCACCCTCCCCGCCGGGCCGGCGTCCCGCGAGGACGAACTCACCCGCCTCGCCACCACCTTCAACACCATGCTCGGCGCCCTCGAACAGTCCGTCACCGCCCAGCGCCGGCTGGTGGCCGACGCCTCCCACGAACTGCGCACGCCGCTGACCGCGCTCCGCACCAACGCCGAACTCCTGGCCCGCGCCGACCGGCTGACCGACGCCCAGCGCGACCGCGCCTCGGCAGCCCTGGGCCGCCAGCTGCGCGAGGTCACCACCCTCGTCAACGACCTCATCGAACTCGCCCGCGACGAGGAGCCCCGGCCCCTGGTCGAGCAGGTGCGCCCGGCGGCCCTCCTGGAGCACGCGGTGGGCGCCGCCCGCGAACACTGGCCGGAGATCACCTTCACCGTCGCCGTCGACCCGGCCGCCGCCGAGCTGACCGTCCCCGGCGTCCCGGCCCGGCTCAGCCGGCTGCTGTCCAACCTCCTCGACAACGCCGCGAAGTTCTCCCCGCCCGGCGGCCCCGTGGACACCGAACTCGCCCTCGTACCGGGCCCCGCATCGGGTCACGGGCCAGGTCGCGGGGCAGGTCGCGGGGCAGGGGAGCTGGACCTGACGATCCGCGATCACGGCCCCGGTATCGCCCCCGAAGACCTCCCGCATGTCTTCGACCGCTTCTACCGCGCCGAGTCCGCCCGCGCCCTCCCCGGCTCGGGCCTGGGCCTGGCCATGGCCCGCCAGATCGCCCGCGCCCACGGCGCCGAACTCACCGCGGAGCGGGCACCGGGCGGCGGCGCGCTGTTCCGGCTGCGGATGCCGCTCGCGCCGATGGCGGACAGCTAGTGGGGGCCGGTCCGTACGGCGGGCGGCTAGGCCGAAGCGGGTCAGGTCCGGTACGGCGTGGCGTGCGCCCCGCTCGTCTCAGAACCCGGCCGGCTCCGTGTAGCCCCCCCACTCGTCCCGCAGCGCGCCGCAGATCTCGCCGAGCGTCGCCTCGGCCCGTACCGCGTCCAGCATCGGCTCGATCATGTTGCCGCCGTTGCGGGCCGCGGCGAGCAGGCCGCCCAGCGCGGTGTGCACCCGGTCATCGTCACGGGCCGCCTTACGGGCCGCGAGGACCCGTACCTGTTCCCGTTCGACCTCATGGCTGACCCGGAGGATCTCCAGGTCGCTGGTGGCCGAGCCCTCGTGGCAGTTGACGCCGACGACCCTCTTGTCGCCCTTCTCCAGGGCCTGCTGGTAGCGGAAGGCGGACTCGGCGATCTCGCCGGTGAACCAGCCGTCCTCGATACCGCGCAGGATGCCGGAGGTCACCGGGCCGATCGGGTGCCGGCCGTCGGGCACGGCACGGGCGCCGCGCTCCTTGATCCGGTCGAAGATCTTCTCGGCGTCCGCCTCGATACGGTCGGTGAGCTGCTCGACGTACCACGAACCGCCCAGCGGATCCGCGACGTTGGCGACACCGGTCTCCTCCATCAGTACCTGCTGCGTCCGCAGCGCGATCTCCGCGGCCTGCTGGCTGGGCAGGGCCAGGGTCTCGTCCAGGGCGTTGGTGTGCAGGGAGTTGGTGCCGGCCAGCACGGCCGCCAGCGCCTCGACCGCGGTGCGGACGACGTTGTTGTACGGCTGCTGGGCGGTCAGCGAGACACCGGCGGTCTGGGTGTGGAAGCGCAGCCACTGCGCCTTCTCGCTCGTCGCGCCGTACACCTCACGCATCCAGCGGGCCCAGATCCGGCGCGCCGCACGGAACTTGGCGATCTCCTCGAAGAAGTCGACATGGGCGTCGAAGAAGAAGGACAGGCCCGGCGCGAAGGCGTTGACGTCCAGGCCGCGGCTGAGCCCCAGCTCCACGTACCCGAAGCCGTCCGCCAGGGTGTAGGCGAGCTCCTGCGCGGCGGTGGCCCCCGCCTCGCGGATGTGGTAGCCGGAGACCGACAGCGGTTTGTACGCGGGGATGCCGTGCGCGCAGTGCTCCATCAGGTCGCCGATGAGGCGCAGATGCGGCTCCGGCTGGAAGAGCCACTCCTTCTGCGCGATGTACTCCTTGAAGATGTCCGTCTGGAGCGTGCCGTTGAGGACGGACGGATCGACGCCCTGGCGCTCGGCGGCGACGAGGTACATGCAGAAGACCGGGACGGCGGGCCCGGAGATCGTCATGGAGGTCGTGACGTCGCCCAGCGGGATGTCCTTGAAGAGCACCTCCATATCGGCCGCCGAGTCGATGGCGACGCCGCAGTGCCCGACCTCGCCGAGCGAGCGGGGGTCGTCGGAGTCGCGGCCCATGAGGGTCGGCATGTCGAAGGCGACGGAGAGGCCGCCGCCGCCCGCCTTCAGGATCATCTTGTAGCGCTCGTTGGTCTGCTCGGCGTTGCCGAAACCGGCGAACTGGCGGATCGTCCAGGTGCGTCCCCGGTAGCCGGTCGCGTACAGGCCCCGGGTGTAGGGGAACTCGCCCGGCCAGCCGATCCGCTCGAAGCCCTGGTACGTGTCCCCGGGCCGGGGCCCGTACACCGGATCCACGGGATCGCCGGAGAGCGTGCTGAAGTCCGCGTCCCGCGTCGGGGCCGCGTCGTACCGGGCCTGCCAGCGACGGCGGCCTTCCTCGATCGCGTCAGCGTCCATGCCTTCGAATTTACTAGGACGTCCTAGTAAATGTCGATGGCAGAGGGAGAAGAGGAATGAGGCATCACGGTGAGTAGCCGGTAGCGGCCCGTAGCGCCGCCGTCAGGCCTTGGCCATCTCCGGAGCGTCACCGGCGACCAGCGGCGCGGTCTCCCGTACGACCTTGCGCTCCACGAAGAACGCCGCCGTGGGAATCGTCCCCGAGACCAGCACCCACAGGAGCTTCCCGAACCGCCACTTGGCCTTGGAGCCCAGGTCGAAGGCGAAGACGAGGTAGATGATGTAGAGCACGCCGTGGATCTGCGAGACGACGAGGGTGAGGTCCTTGCCCGTGCCGAAGCCGTACTTGGCCACCATGCAGGCGCAGAGGATGAGGAGCATGACGGCAGTGACATAAGCCATCACGCGGTAGCGGGTCAGCACGCTCGATTTCATGCGGACGAGCCTAACCGCCCGAAAAATCCCCCCGGACGCGGGGCGCTCCTCAGGCCCCGGACGCGGGGCGCGCCTCAGACCTCGTCCTCGAAATCCTTCGCCGCCACCCGCAGGGGCCGCAGCATCGCGAAGATCTCCGCGCACTCCTCGTCGTCGTACGCGCCCAGCCCGAAGTCCATCGCCATCAGGTCCCGGGTGGCGGCGTCGCACACCTCGCGCCCCTTGTCCGTGATGGAGGCGAGCGTGCCCCGCCCGTCGTTCGGGTTGGGCCGCTTGGCGACGAGCCCCGACTTCACCAGCCGGTCGACGGTGTTCGTCACCGACGTGGGGTGCACCATCAGCCGCTCGCCGATCTTCGACATCGGCAGCTCCCCCGCCTTGGAGAAGGTCAGCAGCACCAGCGCCTCGTAGCGCGCGAAGGTCAGTCCGTACGGCTTGACCACCGCGTCCACTTCGGACAGCAGGATCTGCTGAGCGCGCATGATCGAGGTGATCGCGGCCATCGAGGGCACGGCACCCCACCGCCGGCGCCAGAGTTCGTCGGCGCGGGCGATGGGATCGAATGCAAGGCTGAGCGGCTTCGACACGCCTAAGACCCTACCCGGCGGTCACATCGTGGTCAGCCACGTCTCAGCTTTCGGTCGGCACCGGACCGCCGTACGTCCCCCGGACGCCCTCCGCCGCCTCACCGCCCCGGGTACGCCGCACCTCGGCGATCACCGCCAGGACGCACACCGCCCCCACCGCCCCGGCCGCCGGCATCACCACCCGCAGCGGCGCATACTCCGCGGCGACACCGGCCGCGCCCATCGCCAGGCCCATGACCGTCATCCGGCCCGCCTGCGTCAGCGTCATCGCCTGGCCCAGCAGCCGCCCGGGGACCGCGGCGACGAACCACCGGTCGACGCCGAAGTTGTACGAGATGCCGGTGCCGGTCAGCACCAGCAGCAGCACCGCCCAGCCGAGCGAGGGCTCCGCGGCGAACCCGAGGGACGGCAGGACGGCGAAGACCCCCACGGGGAAGGTGAGCCGGCTCCGGGCCTCCGGGCCGAGGAACGTACCGACCAGGCTCTCCGCCACCACCGCGCCGACGGGCATGCTGCACATCAGCAGCCCCGCGCCCGCTGGCCCCACCCCCAGCCGGTCGGCGTACGGAATCAGCAGCGCCTCCGGAATGACGACGAACGTCGGCGGCAGCCAGGTCAGCAGGAGCAGTGCCCGCACCCGGCGGTCGGCCAGCAGCCGGCGGGCGCCGCCCAGCGAGGCCCCCAGCAGCGCGCCGCGCGCCGCCTCGCCGACGTCGTCGTGGGCGCCGTCGCGGGCCGGACGGGCGCGGGTCCCCAGCCGTAGCAGCAGTCCTGAGGCGGTGAAGGTGGCGGCGGTGACCGCGAGCACCGCTTCGGGGGACGCCACCGCCAGCAGCAGACCACCGGCTCCGAAGCCGGCCAGCTGCGCGCTCTGGTTGACGATCCGGATCACCGACCGCCCCAGGACGAACGGTTCCCCCTCCCCCAGGATGTCCTCCAGCGTCGCCGCCCGCGTACCGGCGAAGACCGGTGCGACGGCGGCGATCACACAGCGCAGGGCGAGCAGCACGGCGACCGGTGTGCCCGGCACGACCATGCCGACCGCGGCCGCCGCGCACAGCGCGTCACATCCGACCAGCACCCGGCGGGCCGGATACCGGTCGGCGACCGCGGACAGCAGCGTCCCGCCGACGACGTACGGCAGCAGCCCCAGCGCGAACGTGAGGGCGCTCAGCAGCGGCGAGTCGGTCAGCCGGAAGACCAGGACGCTCAGCGCGATCTCGCAGACGACCACGCCGAGGGAGGAGAGCAGATGCGCGGCGAAGACGTACCGGAACTCGGCGACGGCGAAGACGGCACGGTAGCCGGTGACCCGGCCCGGCCCGGTGGACGAGGACATGACGGCAGCCTGCCAGGCGCCGCACCCGTCCTCCGGCGCTTCGGCGCAACTTCCCGCGGCGCCCAGGCGGTTACGGAGCGGGCGACGGTCCGGCCGTCAGGCGTTGACCACGCCTTCCTTGCGGGCGCGGGCGGCGATCACGCCGGCCTCTTCCTCCCGCTTGAGGACCCGGTCGCCGTAGAGGCCGCCGAACGGCAGGATCGCCAGCACGAAGAAGAAGGCGACGCGCTTGAAGGACCACTTGGTGCGGTTCCACACGTCCAGCAGCAGCACGACGTAGGTGATGAAGAGCAGGCCGTGGATCAGGCCGAGGGGCATCACCAGGCTGTCGTAGCCGAAGGCCAGGCGGAAACCGGTGCCGAAGATCAGCAGGGCCGGGAAGGAGAGCGCCTCCGGGATGGATGCCAGGCGCAGGCGGTGCAGGGCGGCGGCGGTCTTGATGTCCACGGGAACCTCGTTCGGGTGGCGGGGAGGGAGGAGGAGCACGGCGAAGCTTGTGCATGGGTTCACAAGCGTCGGCCCATTGTCGCAGCCGTCCCGGCGGTCACCGCGCCGGGGGGAGGTGAGAGCGGTCACCGCGGGCCTCGTCATGCATCGGGACATGCGTCCGGGAATCGTCGGAACGCCTCAGGGAGACCTTCAGAACGCCTCAGGGAGATCTCAGGGTGACCTTCAGGGGCCCGGAATCTCCCCCGCGCGGCCTGCGCCGACTACCGTCTGACCCGTGGCTCAGTTTCGGCTCCAGGGGAGCAAGGTGCTCGCCGTCGACATGACGGGCGACGCCGTGAAGGCGAAGAACGGCTCGATGGTCGCGTACGACGGCCAGATGTCGTTCAAGAAGATGACCGGCGGCGGGGAGGGTCTGCGTGGCATGGTGACCCGGCGGCTGACCGGGGAACAGATGGCCGTGATGGAGGTGAAGGGGCACGGCACCTGCTACTTCGCCGACCGCGCCAGCGAGATCAACCTCGTGCGGCTGAGCGGCGAGAAGCTCTACGTGGAGGCCGGCAACCTGCTGTGCACGGACGCGGCGCTGCGGACGGGCACGACGTTCACCGGACTGCGCGGCGCCTCGCAGGGCAACGGGCTGTTCACGACGACGGTCGAGGGCAGCGGGCAGGCGGCGATCATCTCCCACGGTCCGGCGGTGGCGCTGCGGGTCACCAAGCAGAGCCCGCTCCAGGTCGACCCGGGCGCGTATGTGGCGCATACCGGCGACCTCCGGCAGCAGTTCCAGTCCGGGGTGAACTTCCGCACGTTCATAGGGGAGGGCTCCGGTGAGGCCTTCCAGATCCGCTTCGAGGGCGAGGGCCTGGTGTATGTCCAGCCGAGCGAGCGCGAGACGTTCGGAGGTGAGGTCTGATGCCGTTCACGGCGATCAACGCGTACATGGTGGAGGCCAGGATCGGGCCGGGCCAGCGGATGTTCAGCCAGCGCGGGGCGATGCTCGCCTACCGCGGCGATGTGCAGTTCACCCCGAACATCCAGGGCGGTCAGGGCGGGGTCGGTTCGATGATCGGCCGCCGTATCGCCAATGAGGCCACGCCCCTCATGACAGTGGAAGTCCCCCAAGGTCTTAATGACCAGGGAGGTGCCCCCACCGGCACGGTGATGTTCGGCCACGGCGGCCATCACGTCCATGTCGTCGACCTGACGGGCGAGACGCTGTACGTCGAGGCCGACCGGCTGCTGGCCTTCGACGGCTCGCTGCAGCAGGGCACGATGTTCATGGGTGCGCAGGGCGGGGTGATGGGAATGGTGCGCGGCCAGGTCACCGGCCAGGGCCTGTTCACCACGACACTGAAGGGCGTCGGCTCGGCCGCGGTGATGGCGCACGGCGGCGTCATCGAGCTGCCGATCACGCCCCAGCGCCCGGTGCATGTCGATCCGCAGGCCTATGTGGCGCACCGCGGCGAGGTCCGCAACAAGCTGTCCACCGCGCTCGGCTGGCGCGAGATGGTCGGACGGGGCTCCGGCGAGGCCTTCCAGCTGGAGCTGTCGGGCCAGGGCACCGTCTACGTACAGGCCTCGGAGGAGAAGCTGTGATCGGAGAAGAAGCGGTGACCGGTCCCGTCGTCCACGACGTCTTTTCGCTCCCGGCCGACGACAACGTCAATCCGTACACGTTCAGTGTGGAGCTGAACGGCCAGTGGTTCCTGCAGAAGGGGAAGATGATCGCCTACTACGGGCAGATCGACTTCCAGGGCATCGGGCACGGCCGGCTGGACCGGCTGATCGCCGGAAGTTTTCATTCGCCACTGCACGCCGCGGACTGGGTGGTCGCCGAGGGCCAGGGAAAGATGCTGCTCGCGGACCGCGCCTTCGATGTGAATTCGTACGATCTCGAGGACGGCAACCTCACGATTCGCTCGGGCAACTTGCTCGCGTTTCAGCCATCTCTGTCGCTGAAGCAGTCGATCATTCCGGGCTTCCTCACCCTCATCGGGACGGGCAAGTTCGTGGCCGCCTCCAACGGCCCGGTGGTCTTCATGGAGCCGCCGGTCCGGGTGGATCCCCAGGCGCTGGTCGGCTGGGCGGACTGCCCCTCCCCGTGCCACCACTACGACCACCAGTACCTGCGGGGATTCCTGGGCGGACTGCGGGCGCACACGGGTATCGGCGGGGCGTCCGGCGAGGAGCACCAGTTCGAGTTCGTCGGCGCCGGGACGGTCCTGCTGCAGTCGACGGAGCAGCTGATGCCGGAGCTGGCGACGGCTGCCGTACCGGCCGAGGAGGGCGTTCCGGGCGGTGGCGGACATGGTCCGGGCGGCGGCGGACACGTTTCGCCCGGTGGCTCACAACTGCCCCAGTTGCCCGGCAACCTCGGGAGCCTCCAGCGCCGCTTCGGGCTGTGAGCGGTAGTCTGCGGACGGTGACCTCGAACGTCTGACCAACGCCGGCCCCGGCCGGCCGGGGTCACCGTCCTCGCCGCCCGAACAACCCACACAGCTCAGTTAATTCGCTATTCAACATTTGCGAGTAGAATTCCTCCATGACGACCGACAGCGACACCCCCTGGCTGACCGACCAGGAGCAGCGTGCCTGGCGCACTCATCTGGACGTCAGCAGGCTGCTGATGCACCAACTCGAGCGCGATCTCCAGCCGTTCGGCCTGACCAACAACGACTACGAGATCCTGGTCAACCTCTCCGAGGCCGAGGACCACCGGCTCCGGATGAGCGACCTCGCGGCCAACACCCTGCAATCCAAAAGCCGTCTCTCCCACCAGATCACCCGCATGGAGAGCGCCGGCCTGGTGCGCCGCGAGAGCTGTGAGTCGGACCGCCGAGGCCTCTACGCCGTTCTGACGGAAGAGGGCTGGGACACCATGCGCCGGGTCGCCCCGCACCATGTCGCCTCGGTCCGCAAGCACTTCATCGACCTGTTCTCCCCCGAGGCCCTCGAAGCGCTCCGCACCTCGCTCACCCCCGTGGCCGAGCACCTCCGCGCACACCGCAACGGTCTCTGACCCCCAGCGGCCTCCGCCCCGGCACCCGCCGGCCCGGTTCAGCCGGCCGGCGGCAGCCGCAGCTCGAACACCGCGCCCGCCCGCGCCGGGCCCGCCGCCACGGTCAGCGAGCCGCCGTGCCGCTCCGCGACGTCGCGGGCGATGGCCAGCCCCAGCCCGGCCCCGCCGTCGTCCCGCGCCCGGGCGTCATCGAGCCGTACGAACCGCTCGAAGATCCGCTCCCGCTCCCCCTCGGGTACCCCGGGCCCGTCGTCCTCGACCCGCAGCACCGCCCACTCCCCCGCCCGCTCCACGGCCACGCGTACGGACGAGACGGCGTGCCGCTGCGCGTTGTCCAGCAGGTTGCCCAGCACCCGCGCCAACTGGCCGCGGGACCCCAGCACTTCCAGGCCCGCCGACTCGGCCACCCGTACCGGGATGCGGTCGCCGACCCGCTGCGAAACCTCCTCGCGCACCATCGCCGCCAGATCGACCCGGGCGTCCGCCGGCCGCTCCCCCGCGTCCAGCCGGGCCAGCAGCAGCAGGTCCGCCGCCAGCCGCTGGAGCCGTACGGTGTCCGCCACCGCGCCCGGCACATCCAGCAACTCCGGGTGCGCCACGCCCACTTCCAGCTGGGTGCGCAGGCTCGCGATCGGGCTGCGCAGCTCGTGCGACGCGTCCGCGACGAACCGCCGCTGCCGCTCGACGCTCGCCTCCAGCGCGGCCAGCGTCTCGTTGGTGGTACGCGCCAGCCGGGCGATCTCGTCCCGCGCCCGTGGCTCCGGCACCCGCCGGGACAGGTCCGTACTGGCCGTGATCGCCGCCATCTCCGCCCGGATACCCTCCACCGGCCGCAGCGCCCGCCGGGTCACCAGCCAGGTCACCGCGGCCACCACCACAAGCAGCAGCGGCAGCCCGATCAGCATCGCGTCGCGGACCGACCCGACGGCCGCGCGCTCCGGCGCCAGCGGCGAACCCGCCCGTACCGTGACCTTCTCCCCCTGGCCGTCCTTCGCCTCGACCAGCGCGAACCGGTAGTCGGCGACCTTGCCGTCGACGTCCGCGGTCCCGTCCCGGTGCCGCACGTCGTCGTCGACCTCGCCGGGCAGCGGCTCACCGCTCCCGTCCCCGTCCTCGTCGTCATCCGACGGCGTCGGCGTCGGCCCGACGGCCCCCGGCGTCGGCTTCGCCGGCTTCGCCGACCGCACCGACTTCGCGTCGACGGCCCGTACGTCCTCGCTCACCGCCAGCACCCGGCCGCCCTCACCGGTGACCACCACCGGATGGTCATCGCCGTCCGGCAGATCCAGCCGGTCGTACGCCGTTCCCGTGGCGATCTGCGTGGCGACCTCGCGGGCCCTGACCTCCGCCTGGAGCCCGGCCTGGCCCTGGAGATTGCTGCGCAGCACCAGCAGCACCGCGGTGCCCGCCGCGATCAGCGCCAGCGCCACCACCACGGTCGCCCCGGCGGCCGCCCTGGCCCGTACCGAACCCGGCATTCCGCGGCGTGCCCTACCCACCGGCCACCAGCCGGTATCCCGCGCCGCGCACCGTCACGATGTGGCCCGCGCCGAGCTTGCGCCGCAGCGCGCTCACATAGACCTCGATGATGTTGACGTCGCCCTCGTAGGCGAAGTCCCAGACGTGCTCCAGGATCTCCGCCTTGGAGACCACCTCGCCCGGCCGCACCGCCAACTGCTCCAGCACGGCGAACTCCTTGGCGGTCAGCGGCACTTCGGTGCCGTCCTTCTCCACCCGCCGCGCCCCCTGGTCGACGGCCAGCGGCCCCACCCGCAGCACCGGCTGTGCGCTCCGCCCACGCCGCCGGAGCAGCGCCTTCACCCGCGCCACCAGCACCACGTACGAGAACGGTTTGGTCAGATAGTCGTCGGCGCCGGTGTCCAGCCCCTCGGCCTCGTCGTACTCGCCGTCCTTGGCGGTCAGCATCAGGACCGGTACGTCGCTGCCGGCCGCCCGCAGCGCGGCGCAGACGTGGTAGCCGTTCATGCCCGGCAGCATGATGTCCAGCACGATCAGGTCGTACGCGCCCTCGGTCGCCCGGTGCAGCCCTTCCCGGCCGTCGTGCACCACGTCGACCGCGTACCCCTCGGCCGTCAGGCCCTTGGCCAGCGACAGGGCCAGCCGCTTCTCGTCCTCCACGATCAACAGGCGCATGCGGTAAGGGTGCCACTGCGAAGCTGAAGCGCTCTTCAGGTGGCTTCAGGTTCCCTTCAGCTTCGGTCGGCCACTGTGGCGGCACAGCGTACGAACCGCGCTGTCACCGCCGATCAGGGGAGAGCATCATGAAGCGCCACATCGTCATCGCCACCGCCGCCGCTGCCGCGTTGATCGTGGGCGGTACGGTCACCGCCGTCGCGGTCAGCGGCGACGGCAGCGCGGGGGCCGGCGTGCAGACCACGGCGCAGGGTGTGGCCGCCCGGGGCGCGTACGACCAGGAGGACGTCCGCGAGGCCGCCGCCGCGAAGGTGACCGCACCGGAGGCCGCGGCCGCCGCGCTGCAGGCCGTACCCGGCGCCGTGGCCGGACTCGACCTGGACCAGGACCGGCCGGGGCTCGTCTGGGACGCCGATGTCCTCGGCAAGGACGGCCGCTGGCACGAGATCACCCTCGACGCCCGCACCGGCCGCGTGCTGAACCAGCGCCTCGACCACGGGGACGACGACGATCACGCCCGCGCCGCGGCCGCCCTCAAGGACGCGCGGACCGACGCCGCGGCCGCCGTCCGCACGGCCGCCCGGGCGCACGGCACGGTGACCTCGATCGAGCTGGACGGGGACCACCGCGCGAAGGCCGTCTGGGAGGTCGAGACCATCACCCAGGACGGCCGGGAGCACAAGCTGCTGGTCGACCCGCAGTCCGGCAAGCTGACCGCGGCACCGGCGCACCGCGCCGACGGTGACACGAATGGCGACGACAACGACGGCGCGGACGACTGACGGACGGCTGAGCGACGGCTGGCGGTAACCCCTAGGGGGCGTTCGAACAGATCCCCTAAGGGTCGCGAGCGCCCCCTCGGGGCCACAACGGGGCGGGGTGGGGCGGGTATTCCCGAGGAAGAGCGGGGCGGGTATTCCCAGCGGGGCACCCGCGGCGAGGCACCCCCGGCGGGGCCCTGGCGAGGCGCGCCCGGCAACGCACCCCCTGCGAGGCGCGCCCTCGCCCTCCGGGCGGGCGAAGGGACTCCCAGCACAGGCAGAACTTCCGGCACAGGCAGAACTTCCGGCACAGGCTGGACTTGCAGCACAGGCGGGACTTCCGGCACAGGCCCTACGCCCCGTCGTCGCGCCCTACGCCCTGTCGTCGCGAGGCGGGCAGGAGTTCGACGACAGGACGACAGGACGACAGGCGACAGGACGACCGGGGCTCAGCCGCGGAGACCCGTCAGAAGCGGCTAAGCGCCCTGACCCCCGTTGCCGTTCGTCAGGCCCTCCACGAGTTCGTCGGCCGCCCGGTACGGGTCCGTCTCGCCGGCCACGATGCGTTCGGCCAGGGCGGCCAGGCTCAGGCGGCGGTCGCCGCTCAGGTCTCCGATGCGCTCGCGGAGCGCGGTGACCGCGATCGTCTCGATCTCGTGGGCCGCGCGGGCGAGGCGCCGCTCGGCGAGCACGCCGCGCTCCTCCATCCAGGCCCGGTGCTTCTCCAGGGCCTCGACGACCTCGTCGACGCCCTCGCAGCGCGACGCCACGGTTTTGACGATCGGCGGGCGCCAGTCCCCGGGGGCCCGTGCCTCGCCCAGGCCGAGCATGTGGTTCAGCTCCCGGGCGGTGGCGTCGGCGCCGTCCCGGTCGGCCTTGTTCACGACGTAGACGTCGCCGATCTCCAGGATGCCGGCCTTGGCGGCCTGGATGCCGTCGCCCATCCCGGGGGCGAGCAGCACCACGCTGGTGTCGGCCTGCGAGGCGATCTCCACCTCGGACTGGCCGACACCGACCGTCTCGACGAGGATCACCTCGCAGCCGGCCCCGTCCAGGACGCGGATCGCCTGCGGTGCCGCCCAGGCCAGCCCGCCCAGGTGGCCCCGGGTGGCCATGGAGCGGATGTAGACGCCGGGGTCGGAGGCGTGCTCCGACATGCGGACGCGGTCACCGAGCAGGGCACCGCCCGAGAACGGCGAGGACGGGTCGACGGCGAGGACGCCGACCCGTTTGCCGGTCCTGCGGTACGCGGTCACCAGGGCGGAGGTGGTGGTGGACTTCCCGACGCCGGGCGAGCCGGTCAGGCCGACCACGTAGGCGTTGCCGGTGAGCGGGGCCAGCGCCGCCATCACCTCACGCAGCTCCGGCGCCGCCCCCTCCACGAGGGAGATCAGCCGCGCCACCGCCCTCGGCCGGCCCTCCCGGGCCTGCTGCACCAGCTGGGGGACGTCCACCATCGCCGCCGACTCCTTCGGTTCGCTGCTCCGCGTCCGGCCCGGCCGGACCCGCTTACTTGCCCGGTACGCGAATGATCAGCGCGTCGCCCTGGCCGCCGCCACCGCAGAGCGCGGCGGCCCCCACGCCGCCGCCGCGCCGGCGCAGCTCCAGGGCGAGGTGCAGCACGATGCGGGCGCCGGACATGCCGATCGGGTGGCCCAGCGCGATCGCGCCGCCGTTGACATTCACCTTTTCCGGGGATACCCCGAGATCCTTCATTGACTGCACGGCGACCGCCGCGAACGCCTCGTTGATCTCGATCAGGTCAAGATCGCCGACGGTCAGGCCCTCCTTGCCCAGTGCGTGGTTGATCGCGTTGGACGGCTGGGACTGGAGCGAGTTGTCCGGGCCCGCGACGTTGCCGTGCGCGCCGATCTCGGCGATCCACTCCAGGCCGAGCTCCTCGGCCTTGGCCTTGCTCATGACGACGACGGCGGCCGCGCCGTCGGAGATCTGCGAGGACGTGCCGGCGGTGATCGTGCCGTCCTTGGCGAACGCGGGGCGCAGCTTGGCCAGCGACTCGGCCGTGGTCTCCGCGCGGATGCCCTCGTCCTTGCTGAAGACGACCGGCTCGCCCTTGCGCTGCGGGATCTCCACCGGGGTGATCTCGGCCTCGAAGATCCCGTTCTTCTGGGCGGCTGCGGCGCGCTGGTGCGATCCGGCGGCCACCGCGTCCTGCTCCTCGCGGCCGATGCCGAGGCGGGTGTTGTGCTTCTCGGTGGACTCGCCCATGGCGATGCCCTCGAAGGAGTCGGTGAGGCCGTCGTGGGCCATCGCGTCGAGCATCTCGACGGCGCCGTACTTGTAGCCCTCCCGCGACTTGGGGAGCAGGTGCGGGGCGTTGGTCATGGACTCCTGGCCGCCGGCGACGACGATGTCGAACTCGCCGGCGCGGATGAGCTGGTCGGCCAGCGCGATGGCGTCCAGGCCGGAGAGGCAGACCTTGTTGACGGTCAGCGCGGGGACGCTCATGGGGATGCCGGCCTTGACGGCAGCCTGGCGTGCCGGGATCTGCCCCGCCCCGGCCTGGAGCACCTGGCCCATGATCACGTACTGCACCTGGTCGCCGCCGATGCCCGCCCGGTCGAGCGCCGCCTTGATGGCGAAGCTGCCCAGGTCGGCGCCGGAGAAGGTCCGCAGGGAGCCCAGGAGCCGCCCCATCGGGGTGCGGGCACCCGCCACGATCACTGACGTCGTGCCGTTCGTGCCGTTGGTTGCAGACATGCGATGCGGCCTTCCTTTGCCGGGAAGTTAACGAGGGTTCCCGTCAATGTACTGAGCGGTACGCGCGGGGTCACCGGCCTTTCGGTGTGATCGCGCGCACGTTGCGTAACCAGCCATGCGGGCGGTGCACTGGAGCCATGCTGACGCGCATCGACCACATCGGGATCGCCTGTTTCGACCTCGACACAACTGTCGAGTTCTACCGTGCCACGTACGGCTTCGAGGTGTTCCACACCGAGGTCAACGAGGAGCAGGGCGTCCGGGAAGCCATGCTCAGGATCAACGGGACCTCGGACGGCGGCGCCTCGTACCTCCAGCTCCTGGAGCCCGTCCGGGAGGACTCCACGGTGGCCAAGTGGCTGGCCAAGAACGGTGAGGGGGTGCACCACATCGCCTTCGGGACGGCCGACGTCGACGGGGACGCGGAGGCCATCCGCGGCAAGGGCGTCCGGGTCCTCTACGACGAGCCCAGGAGGGGTTCGATGGACTCCCGGATCACCTTCCTGCACCCCAAGGACTGCCACGGCGTACTCACCGAACTCGTCACCGCCGCGTCGCCCGCCGCGACGGAGCACTGACCTTCACCCTTCCCCGGCCGGTAGAGTGCAGCCTCGGCCGGGGTACGGGAATGGGGCTCGGTCCAGGACTCCGCCGATGATCTGACACCATTTCTTCGGAAGGGTCGGCTCCAAGAGAGTGTGAGACCGGTACGACACGACGTGTACGGGACGAACGCCGCAGCACCGGAGCCGGCCGCCACCATGACCAGGGGACGGATGGGACCGCGCAGTGCGGGGCAACGAACGCCAGGAGCGTAAGTGGGCTGAGGCCGACCACCTCTCGCAGTTCGAAGCCGAGATGGAGCGGCTGAAGACCGAGCGGGACAAGGCCGTCCAGCACGCAGACGACCTCGGCTACCAGGTGGAGGTGCTGCGCGCCAAGCTGCACGAGGCGCGCCGCAACCTCGCGTCCCGCCCTGCCTACGACAACCTCAGCCACCAGGCCGAACAGCTGCTGCGCAATGCGCAGATCCAGGCCGACCAGCTGCGTTCGGACGCCGAACGGGAGCTGCGGGAGGCGCGGGCGCAGACCCAGCGGCTGCTCCAGGAGCAGGCCGAGCGGCAGTCCCGGCTGGAAGCCGAGCTGCACGCCGAGGCGGTCGCCCGCCGCCAGCGCCTCGACGAGGAGCTCAACGAGCGCCGGCAGACCGTCGAATCACACGTCAACGAGAACGTCGCCTGGGCCGAACAGCTGCGCGCCCGTACGGAGTCGCAGGCCCGCCGGCTGATGGAGGAGTCCCGGGCGGAGGCCGAGCAGGCGCTGGCGTCCGCGCGGGCCGAGGCCCAGCGGCTGGCCGAGCGGGCCCGTGAGCGGCTCGGCGCGGAGGCCGAAGAGGCCCGCGCCGAAGCCGAATCCATCCTGCGCCGGGCGCGTACGGACGCCGAGCGGCTGCTGACCGCCGCGTCCGACCAGGCCCAGGAGGCCACCGACCAGGCCGAACAGCTGCGTACCGCGACCGGTGCCGAGTCCGAGGAGGCGCGCCGGCAGGCGGCGGAGCTGACCCGCACCGCCGAGGCCCGCGTCCAGGAGGCGGACGCGGCGCTGCGCGAGGCGCGTGCCGAGGCGGAGAAGCTGGTCGAGGAAGCGCAGCAGAACGCCACCAAGCGGCTGACCGCGGCCGAGACGGAGAACGAGCAGCGCACCCGTACCGCCAAGGCGGAGGTCGCCCGGCTGGTCGCCGAGGCCACCAAGGAGACCGAGGCGCTCAAGGCGGAGGCCGAGCAGCTGCGGGACGACGCCCGCCAGGAGACCGAACGGCTGGTCGCCGAGGCCCAGGAGGGTGCGCGGGCGAAGGCCGCTGAGGACTCGGCCGCGCAGCTGGCGAAGGCGGCCCGTACCGCCGAGGAGGTGCTGACCAAGGCGTCGAAGGACGCCGAGGCCACCACCAAGGCGGCCGCCGAGGAGGCCGAACGGGTCCGCCGGGAGGCCGAGGCCGAGGCGGACCGGCTGCGCGAGGAGGCGCACGACACCGCGGCCCAGCTGAAGGGCGCGGCGAAGGACGACACCAAGGAGTACCGCGCCAAGACCGTCGAACTCCAGGAGGAGGCGCGGCGGCTGCGCGGCGAGGCCGAGCAGTTGCGGGCGGAGGCGGTCGCCGAGGGCGAGCGGATCCGTGCCGAGGCCCGCCGGGAGGCGGTGCAGCAGATCGAGGAGGCGGCCGGGACCGCCGAGGAGCTGCTGTCCAAGGCCAAGTCCGATGCCGAGGAGACCCGTTCGGGCGCGGTCTCGGAGAGCGAGCGGGTCCGCACCGAGGCCATCGAGCGGGCCACCGGGCTGCGCCGGCAGGCCGAGGAGGCGCTGGAGCGGGCCCGTCAGGAAGCCGAACAGCTGCTGACCGAGGGCGCCGAGGCCGCCGAACTGGTCGGCACCGAGGCCGAGAAGGCCGCCGCACGGCTGCGCACCGAGGCCGAGGAGGCCATGGCGGAGCGCCGGGCCGAGGCGGCGGCGGAGCTGGACCGGCTGCGCGACGAGGCGGAGAGCAAGGTCGCCGCGGCCGAGGAGGCGCTGCGCGACGCCCGCGCGGAGGCGGAGCGGCTGCGCCGGGAGACCCAGGAGGAGGCGGCCCGGCTCAAGGCGGAGGCCGCCGAGCGGCGCCGGTCGCTCCAGCAGGAGGCCGAGGAGGCGGCCGAACGGCTCCGTACGGAGGCCTCGGAGGACGCCTCGGCGGCGCGCTCGGAGGCCGAGTCGGTCGCCGTGCGGCTGCGCGAAGAGGCGGCGTCCGAGGCGGAGCGGCTGAAGGAGGAGGCGCAGGAGACCGCCGACCGGGTGCGCGCGGAGGCGGCGGCCGCCGCGGAGCGTACGGGTACGGAGGCGGCGGAGGCGCTGGCCGAGGCCCAGGAGGAGGCGGCGCGGCGGCGCCGCGAGGCCGAGCAGCTGCTGGGCGAGGCCCGCGAGGAGGCCCACCAGGAGCGCACCGCGGCCCGCGAGCAGAGCGAGGAGCTGCTGGCGTCGGCCCGTAAGCGGGTGAGCGAGGCGCAGGCGGAGGCCGAGCGGCTGGTCGAGGAGGCGGACCGGCGCGCGGATGGGCTGGTGTCGGCGGCCGAGCAGACCGCTCAGCAGGTGCGGGACTCGGTCGCGGGGCTGCGCGAGCAGGCCGACGAGGAGATCGCCGGGCTCCGGTCGGCGGCCGAGCACGCCGCGGAGCGGACGACGTCGGAGGCCCAGCAGGAGGCGGACCGGGTCCGCACGGACGCCTACGAGGAGCGGGAGCGCGCCTCGGAGGACGCGACACGTATCCGGCGCGAGGCGCAGGAGTCGTCGGACGCCGCCAAGTCCCTTGCCGAGCGGACGGTTTCGGAGGCCATCGAGGAGGCCGAGCGGCTGCGCACGGAGGCGGCCGGGGTGGTCGACGAGGCGCGCCGGGACGCCGACACGGCGCGGGCGGAGGCCGCCGAGCAGGCCGAGGAGCTGGTGGCGGAGGCGACCGCGCGGGCCGGGAAGCTGGTCGCGGACGCCACGGCGAAGGCACAGCAGCTGCGTACCGACGCCTCGGACGCACTGGCGTCGGCCGAGCAGGACGCGGCGCGGGCCCGGGCCGAGGCGCGCAACGACGCGAACCGGATGCGCGCGGAGGCCGCCGAGCAGACCGACGAGCTGCTCTCCGAGGCCCGCGAGGAGGCCGAGCGGATCGTCAACGAGGCCACCGAGCTGACGTCTTCGGCGCAGGACGACGCGGACCGTGCGGTCGCGGAGGGCCGGGAGGCCGCCGAGCGGCTGCGCGCGGAGGGCGAGGAGCAGGCCCGGGCGCTGGTGGCGGAGGCCACCGAGACGGCCGAGCGGCTGCGGGCCGAGGCGGACGGGGTGCTGGAGAGCGCGCGCCAGGACGCCGAGCGGACCGGCGACGAGGCACGCGAGGCGGCCAACAAGACGCGTGCGGACGCCGCGCAGCAGGCCGACGAGCTGGTCTCGGAGGCCACGGCCGAGGCGGACCGGCTGCGGGCCGAGGCCGCCGGGACGGTCACCGACGCGCAGGAGCACGCGAGCCGCACCCGTGCCGAGTCCGCGAAGGTCAAGGAGGACGCCGAGGCGGCCGCCGAGCGGATCCGTACGGACGCCCAGCAGGAGGCGGACCGGCTGCTGGACGAGGCCCGCAAGGACGCCGCCAAGCGCCGCGGGGACGCCGCGGAGCAGGCCGACCAGCTCATCGCCAAGGCCCAGGAGGAGGCGCTCAAGGCGGCCACCAGCGCCGAGGAGCAGGCCGACACGATGGTCGGGGCGGCCCGCAAGGAGGCCGAACGGATCGTCGCGGAGGCCACCGCCGAGGGCAACGCCCACGTCGAGAAGGCCCGTACGGACGCCAACTCGCTGCTGGAGGAGGCCCGTGGGGACGCCACCGCCATCCGGGAGCGCACCGAGGAGCTGCGCCGGCGGACCGAGTCCGAGGTCGAGGAGCTGCACGAGCGGGCCCGCCGGGAGTCGGCGGAGGCGATGAAGAACGCCGGTGAGCGGGTCGACAAGCTCGTCGCGCAGGCCACCGCCCAGCAGATCGAGGCCGAGGAGAAGGCCGACCGGATGGTGGCGGACGCCAACAGCGAGGCGAGCAAGGTCCGGATCGCGGCGGTCAAGAAGGCCGAGGGCCTGATCAAGGAGGCCGAGAACAAGAAGGCCGCGGCGGTGCGCGACGCGGAGCGGATGCGCGGCGAGGCCGAGGCGGAGGCCGCCCGGATCGTGGACGAGGGCAAGCGGGAACTGGAGGTCCTGGTGCGCCGGCGCGAGGACATCAACGCCGAGATCTCCCGCGTGCAGGACGTCCTGGAGGCCTTGGAGTCGTTCGAGGGACCCGGTGGGGGCGCGGAAGGCAAGACCAACGGGGTGAAAGCGGGCGCGGGAGCCGGTGCAACTCGTTCGAGTGGCAAGTCCTCTGAGGGGTAGCCACTCGAACGAGGGGTCATTCTCCAGATCAAACCTGGAATGGCTCGATGACACGCCGTTGTGGCCCCTAGGATTCTCCTTATCACCTCACCGGTCTCTTCGACAGGAACCCCATGAGCGACACTTCCTCCCCCTTCGGCTTCGAGCTCGTGCGGCGTGGGTACGACCGCGGTCAGGTGGATGACCGCATCACGAAGCTCGTCGCCGACCGCGACAGCGCGCTGGCCCGCATCACTTCGCTGGAAAAGCGGATCGAGGAACTGCACCTCGAGACGCAGAACGCCCAGGCGCAGGTCAATGACGCCGAACCGTCCTACGCGGGCCTGGGTGCGCGCGTCGAGAAGATCCTCCGTCTCGCCGAGGAGGAGGCCAAGGACCTGCGCGAGGAGGCCCGCCGGGCCGCCGAACAGCACCGCGAGCTGGCCGAGTCGGCCGCCCAGCAGGTCCGTAACGACGCCGAGCAGTTCGCCGCCGAGCGGAAGGCGAAGGCGGAGGACGAGGGCGCCCGGATCGTCGAGAAGGCCAAGGGCGAGGCGTCCTCGCTGCGGGCCGAGGCCCAGAAGGACGCGCAGTCCAAGCGCGAGGAGGCGGACTCCCTCTTCGAGGAGACCCGGGCGAAGGCCGCCCAGGCCGCTGCCGACTTCGAGACCAACCTCGCCAAGCGCCGCGAGCAGTCCGAGCGTGACCTCGCCTCCCGCCAGGCCAAGGCCGAGAAGCGGCTCGCGGAGATCGAGCACCGCGCCGAGCAGCTCCGCCTGGAGGCCGAGAAGCTGCGTACGGACGCCGAGCGGCGGGCCCGCCAGACGGTGGAGACCGCGCAGCGCCAGGCGGAGGACATCGTGGCGGACGCCAACGCCAAGGCGGATCGTATCCGCAGCGAATCCGAGCGCGAGCTGGCGGCCCTGACCAACCGTCGCGACTCCATCAACGCCCAGCTGACCAACGTCCGCGAGATGCTGGCGACGCTGACCGGTGCGGCGGTGGCCGCGGCCGGCGCCCCCGGCGACGAGGAGGCCATCTCCCGCGGCGTCCCGGCCCAGCAGACCCGCTGAAGGACTCCGCTTCCCGCGACCACGTCTCCTTCGCACGGCACGCCCCCGTAGCGCCCTCCGCGGTGAAACGGGGGCGCTGTCGTGATGGGGGGGCGCCGCCCTCGAGAGCAGGACGGATCAGCCGGGCAGCCCCACCCCGGTGGCAGGGCCCCAGGGCCCCCCTTAGCGTGCTGCACATGATCGAGCTCGACGGGCTGACCAAGCACTATGGCGCCACGGTGGCCGTCGACCACCTCAGTTTCACGGTGCGGCCCGGCATCGTCACCGGCTTCCTCGGCCCCAACGGCGCGGGCAAGTCCACGACGATGCGCATGATGCTCGGCCTCGACAACCCGACCTCCGGCACGGTCCTGATCGACGGCGAGCACTACCGCCGGCTCCGGGACCCGCTCACCGACGTCGGCGCGCTGCTGGAGGCGAAGGCGGCGCACGGCGGACGGCGCGCCGCCCACCACCTCCTCTGCCTGGCCCAGAGCAACGGCATCCCGCGCAGCCGGGTCGACGAGGTCCTCGACACCGTCGGACTCACCTCGGTCGCCGGGAAACGCACCAAGGGCTTCTCCCTCGGTATGAGCCAGCGGCTCGGTATCGCCGCCGCCCTCCTCGGCGACCCCCGGATCCTCCTCTTCGACGAGCCGGTCAACGGCCTCGACCCCGAAGGCATCCACTGGATCCGCAACCTGATGAAGAACCTCGCCGCCCAGGGACGTACGGTCTTCGTCTCCTCCCACCTGATGAGCGAGATGGCGCTGACCGCCGACCACCTGGTGGTGATCGGCCAGGGCCGGCTGCTGGCGGACACCTCCATGAAGGACTTCATCCGCCAGAACTCGCGCTCGTACGTCCGGATGCGCTCACCGGACCGGGAGAAGCTGCTGGACCTCCTGATCCGCGAGGGCATCCACGCGGTGGCGGCCGACGACGGCGCGCTGGAGGTCGACGGGGTGCCCGCGGAACGCCTGGGCGACCTGGCCGCCGGCCATCAGCTGGTCCTGCACGAGCTGAGCCCCCGGCAGGCGTCCCTGGAAGAGGCGTTCATGCGGCTGACGGCGGGTGCGGTGGAGTACCACGCCCACGACGGCGAGCCGCCACCGGCGGAGCGGGCCGGCTGGGGCGCGGACTGGCAGCGGGAGAGGAGCTGACGGTGGCGGTGGTCGGGCAGGTCATCCGGTCGGAGTGGACCAAGATCAGGTCGGTGCGGTCGACGGTGTGGACCCTGGGCACCGCCCTCGTGGTCACCGTCGGGCTGGGCGTGTTGATCTGCACCCTCGTCAGCCGTGACATCGAGGTGGGGCCGGACCGGGACCGGCCGCCGTTCGACGCCACGAACCTCAGCTTCGCCGGGATGGGCCTGGGCCAGCTCGCGATGATCGTCTTCGGGGTGCTGGTGGTCTCCAACGAGTACAGCACCGGCATGATCCGCGCCTCGCTCGCCGCCGTCCCGCAGCGCGGCACCTTCCTCTTCTGCAAACTGGCGGTGGCCACCGCCCTGGTCTTCGCCGTCGGCCTGGCGACCAGCTTCGCGACGTTCTTCGCGGGCCAGACGGCCCTCGGTGACGACCTCCGCGCCCGCCTCGGCGACCCGGGCGTCCTGCGTGCGGTGATCGGCGGTGCCCTCTACATGGCCCTGATCGGGCTGTTCTCGATGGCGGTCGCCACGATGCTGCGCGGCCCGATGCTCTCGCTGGGCATCCTGATGCCGTTCTTCTTCCTGATCTCCAACGTCCTCAGCAATGTGTCCGCCACGCGGAAGATCGGCCACTACCTCCCGGACCAGGCCGGCCAGAAGATCACCCAGGTCATTCCCCGAACCGCCGACGACGTGCCGTACGGCCCGTGGGGCGGACTGGGGATCCTGATCGCCTGGACGGTGGCGGCGCTGGCCGGGGGGTACGTGGTCCTGAAGCGGAAGGACGCCTGAAGCGGAAGGACGCCTAGACGCCGGGGCCTGCCCCCATCGGACAGGCCCCGGCGGGTGACGCCGACTTACCGCCTCGGACGGCGTTACATGGTGCCTTTGGAGCGGCCGACGGCATTGAGGAAGCCGCCGACGTTGATCGTGCTGCAGCAGTCATTGAAAGGGATGTCCAGCGGCAGCTGCACGGTGTTGGCTGACCCCTGCCCCCGCGAGCGCGTCGCCTTTCCCTGCCCGCTGCTATCGGCGGCCGCGGTGCCGACTCCCATCAGGAGCGCGGCGGTTGCCAGGGCAGCGGCAAGGGTTCGAATGGGCACAACAGACCTCCTGGGAACGGACATCACGGATATCACGGACATCTGAGACGTGCCCCAGGCTGCCCGGTCCCGCGGCGGAGCGGGAATCAGCCACACGCAATTCCCCCAAAAGAGATGGCCGCCGACACCACCGGACCATCAACGCCAAACTCGAGCCCGCCGACGAGGGGTTCGGCCCTCAGGTCTCGCACAGCGCGTACACGGTTCCGCGCACCGTCGCATCGGAGTGGGCCGGGGCCGCGATGCGACCGAACCAGGCGAGGCCGTCACCGCTGGGACGGGAGGCCGTCACCCAGTGGTCCCGTCTTTCGGCGGTGGCGACTCCGCCTCCCGTGACGTGCATACCTTCCGGGCATCTGGCGTGCGCGTGCGCGACCCCGTATCCCTGAAACTTCCTCGTGACGGTGGTGTGTTCCACGGCCTCGGCAGATGTCCCGGTACCGGCCAAGGTCAGCACAAGGCTGGCAAAACCGACAACCACCGTGGCGCGACGCATAGTCATATGGACTCCCGGCTTTCAGTGAACCTTCCAGTGAACCTTCGAGTCGACTTGTACACCCTGAGCGGAACCGACTCCAGGAAGCCGGGGGACGGATTCCGGGAAGCCGAAAGGGCCGGGAGGCGGGGCGGGACGGCCCCCACGCGGCGGAACCGTCAAGAGACGATTAACCTCCTCATACTTACGGGGGTACGACGGCGGCGCCTCTGCCCCGAACCATTTTCGCGAGGGGCGGAGAATGATCGAGGCAGTCGGCCTGACGAAGCGCTACGGCGCCAAGACGGCCGTGTACAACCTGTCGTTCCAAGTGCGGCCGGGGACGGTGACGGGGTTCCTGGGGCCCAACGGCTCCGGCAAGTCGACGACCATGCGCATGATCCTGGGCCTGGACACACCGACGTCGGGGCACGCGACCATCGCCGGGCGGCCGTTCCGCAGCACCCCCAACGCGCCCCGCCAGGTCGGTGCGCTGCTCGACGCCAAGGCCGTGCACGGCGGGCGCAGCGCGCGCAACCACCTGCTGAGCCTGGCGCAGCTGTCCGGTATACCGGCCCGCCGGGTCGACGAGGTGCTCGGCGTGGTCGGCCTGCAGGACGTGGCGAGCAAGCGCTCCAACGGCTTCTCGCTCGGCATGGGGCAGCGGCTCGGCATCGCCGCGGCGCTGCTCGGCGATCCGCAGGTGCTGCTCTTCGACGAGCCGGTGAACGGCCTCGACCCCGAGGGCATCCTGTGGGTGCGCAACCTGATGAAGCAGCTGGCGGCCGAGGGCCGTACGGTCTTCGTCTCGTCGCACCTGATGAGTGAAATGGCGCTCACCGCCGAGCACTTGATCGTGATCGGCCGCGGCCAGCTGCTGGCGGACATGCCGGTCAAGGACTTCATCTCGGCCCACTCCGCCGACTTCGCCCGGGTCCGTACGCCGGACACCGAGCCGGAGCGGCGGGAGAAGCTGTCCGCTGCGCTCGCCGAGGCAGGCGGCCAGGTGGCACCGGAGGAGGACGGTGCGCTGCGGGTGACCGGACTGCCGCTCCCCCGCATCAGCGAGGTGGCGCACCAGGCCGATGTCCGGCTGTGGGAGCTGTCGCCGCACCAGGCCTCCCTGGAAGAGGCCTATATGCGGATGACGCAGGCGGCCGTGGACTACCGCTCGACGGCCGACCAGCGGGCCGGTCTGCAGCAGCCCCCGGCCGGGTACGCCCCTCAGGGTGTGCCGCAGGGCGTGGCGCAGGGCATGGCGCAGGGGTACGCGGGCGATCCGCGGCAGCCAGGTGTTCCCGGGCAGGTTCCGGCCGGTGTTCCCGGGCAGGTGCCGGCCGGTGTGCCCGCCCAGGCACCGCCGAATCCGTATGCGCAGCAGGCAACCGCCCGTATGGGAAGCGCAGTGGCTCCGGGGGCGGGGGCGGGCTGTCCGCCGCCCGGGCAGCCGCAGGGGAATCCGTACGGGATGCCCCAGCCGTACGGGCAGCAGCCCGGCGCGCCGATGCCGCCCGCGCCCGCCGCCGCCCAGCCCGCGCCCGGCGCCCCGGTCGCGCCCGCCGCACCCGCAACTCGGCCCGCACCTGCGGGCACCACTGCCGACCTTCCCACGCCGCAGAACGAGGACGCCCGATGACCAGCCCTCAGCAGCCGCAGCCCCAGCCGCAGCCTGAGCGCGGACCGCACGACACCGGTGCGCAGGCCCAGCCGATGCCGCCGACCGCCCCGCCCATGCCGCAGTCGCCGCAGTCGCCGCAGTCGCCGCAGCCTGAAGCCGATCAGCCGGCGCCCGCCGGACAGGCCGGCACGATGATGCTCAAGGCCCAGGCGGCGCCGGCCCCCGCCCCGGCCCGCGAAGCCGGCACGATGATGCTGCAGGCCCAGCCGATGCCCGAGCCACAGCCGCTCGCGGCGCACGGCCCGGGCAAGGACGCGGGCACGATGATGCTCCAGACCCCTCAGTCTCCTCAGGCCCCGCAGGCCCCTCAGTCCCAGCCGCCGGCCCCGGCCCCGCAGCCGCAGGCGCCTCAGCCGCACGCCCCGGCGCCGCAGCCGCAGGCCCAGGCGCCCGCTCCCGGGTACCCCGGCCCCGTCGGTTACGTCTCGCCCATCCCGGTACGTCCCGCCCACCTCGGCCATGCGCTGGCCTCCGAGTGGACGAAGATCCGCTCGGTGCGCTCGACGATCTGGACGCTGGGCATCATGGCCGTGCTGATCCTCGGCATCAGCCTGATGGCCGCCGTCGCGCTCGGCACCCCGGACCGCGAGGTGGACCCCAAGCTCGGATTCTCGTTCCTCGGCATCCTGTTGGGCACCCTGTGCCTCATCCCGCTGGGTGTCCTGGTGATCTCCTCCGAGTACGGGACGGGGATGATCCGCACCACCATGACCGCCTGCCCCAGCCGGGCGCGGGTGCTCGCTGCCAAGGCGCTGGTCTTCTTCGGCCTCGCCTTCGTCATCACGACCCTCACCACGACCCTGGTCGCGCTGATCTTCAACGGCATGGTCAACGGCCCGGACCCCACCGCCGATCAGTGGCTCCGAGCCACCGTGGGCGTCGGTCTGTACGTGTCGCTGCTCGGGCTGCTCGCCCTGGCGGTGGGCTCGTTGCTGCGGCACTCCGCGGGCGCCATCAGCGCCATGCTCGGCGTGGTGCTGCTGCCGATGCTGCTCGCGGTCTTCATGATCGGCTCGGAGAGCCTCCAGGAGATCAGCAAGGCGCTGATCAGCTACTCGGTGCCCAACTCGCTGGCGACGCTCTACGACAACCCGTTCCTGGGCACGGAGTCGGGCCCGCAGGGCTGGACCCCGCTGTGGATCATGGCCGGCCTGACCGCCGTCGTCCTGGGCGGCGCCTTCGCGGCCCAGGCCAAGCGCGACGTGTAAGCCGCGCAGAGAGCAGAGAGCTGAGAGGTACAGATCAGTACGAGGTGCGGATCAGTACCTCGGCGCGTTACGGGACCGCTGGAGCCGCGCGCTCCGGCGGTCCCGTGCGTTCCAGCACGCCTTGTGCCAGTGCCGACGGTCGTCGGCGCCGCCGTGCTGCGGCCAGGCGACGACGTGCGGGACCCCGGGCGGGATCTCCTGGTCGCAGCCGGGGCAGCGGTAGTGCTTGGCCGCGCCACCGCCCCCGACCTGCCGTACCACCCAGTCCTCGCCGCGCCACTCAGCGGTCTGTTCCAGTCCGTAGCGGCTGATGCCCGTGCTGTCTACGGGCTTCGCACCGCGCTGGCGGTTTCGACGCGGGGACACACAACACCTCGGATGCGTACGGGGTCACGGGCTGTCACCAGCGTACGCGGCACGCGGGAGGGCGGTCACCGCCCGGGGGTTCCTGCTTTCCCCGGGGGTTCCTGCGATCATCGGGAAATTTCGCGACAGGCCGTGCCCTTGGCACGTGTCGGCCGTTGTTGCGTGTGAGGGGGAACCGCGTCGGCTGCGAGGAGGCAGAGAGCGATGCGCGTTGGGGCTTTCATCCTGGCCGCTCAGTTCCCCGGTCAGGGACAGGGGGAGGCGCTGCACCGCGCGGTGCGCGCCGCCGAGGTGGCGGAGGAGGCCGGGCTCGCCGATGTCTGGCTCGCGGAGCACCATTTCGTACCGTACGGCGTCTGCCCGAACGCGGCGACGCTGGCCGCGCTGCTGTTGGGGCGCACCCGCCGGATCGGCGTCGGTACGGCGGTGAGTGTCCTGCCCACCCAGCATCCGGTGACGCTCGGTGAGCAGGCCGCACTGCTGCACCTCACCTCCGGAGGGCGGTTCACGCTGGGCGTCGGCCGCGGCGGCCCGTGGGTGGATCTGGAGGTCTTCGGCTCCGGTCTCGCCGCGTACGAGCAGGGCTTCCCCGAATCGCTGGATCTGCTGCTGCGCTGGCTGCGTGAGCCGCGGGTCGGCGCGCGGGGCGAGCGCTATACGTTCCGCGAGGTGGCGGTGGTGCCACGGCCGGACCAGGCGCTGGGCGATCCGGACGATCCGTGCGCCAGGCCCCCGGGTCCGCCGGTGGTGGTGGCCTGTACGTCCCCCTCGTCCGTGCGGACGGCCGCCGAGCGCGGGCTCCCGATGCTGCTGGGCATGCACTGCGGCGACGAGGAGAAGGCGGAGATGGTCGCGCTGTGGCGGAAGCTCGCGCGGCAGGCCGGCCGGGACGGCGACGAGATCGCCTCCGCCGGGCACGTCTCGGCGGGTGTGGTGCAGATCGCGGACGACCGCGCGGCGGCGACGGAGACCCTGACGAAGGCGATGCCCGGCTGGCTGCGGCAGGGCCTGGGCGCGCATGTGACGGTCGACGGCCGCTATCGCGCCATGCGTGATCCGGTGGCGTACACGGAGCTGTTGTGCGGGCTGCATCCCGTCGGCCCGCCGCGGCTGTGTGCGGACCGGCTGGCCGCCAGCGCGGAACGTACCGGCATCACCCGCTTCGCGCTGCTGGTCGAGGGCTCCGGTGATCTCGCGGCGACGGAGGAGAACGTCCGCCGGTTGGGCACCGAGGTCCTGCCGCGGCTGGGGTGACGCCCCGTACGGAGGCGGATGCCCGGCCGGGTGGGTGGGTGGCGTCGGTGGCACGGTGTCACGGTGTGCTGCCGCTGGGGGTACTTCCCGCGCCCTTGGGACCTTCGGGCAGCGGGGGGAGCCCCGCGGAGGAGCGCGCCCTACTCCTCGTACGCAGCGGCAGCAACCCCCCTCAGCAGTCGCGGAGTTCGGGCGACTGGTTCAGCAGCTGGCCCCGGATCGAGGTGAACTTGGCCAGGCGGTCGTCCACCGCCGGGTCGAGCGGGAAGACCGCGACCCGGTGACAGTTCTGGAAGGCGAGCCGCACACCGAAGTGACGCTCCAGCGCACCACGGATCGCGTTACTCGCCAGCGCACGCAGCAGCTGGCCGCGCGCCTGCTCGTCCGGCGGCGGCGTCTGATTGTCGGCGAAGTCTCCGCCGTCCACCTTCAGCTGTGCCACCAGAGAGCTGATCATCCCCCATGCGTAGGGCAGGGAGTTCCGGACGCAGTCGACAAAAGCGGCTTCGTCGACCTCGCCTCGCTCGGCCTGTTCGAGGAGGGCCGGTGAGACGTCGAGCGACATGAGGTTCTCCTCTCGCGGCCCCGTCGGGACGGACAGGGCCTAGGGACGGGACTGGGGAGTCCGCGACGCAGCGTGTTCGCCTCACAACCCCCCGCGTCAACGGTATGCCGCGCAAGAGGCCCGCACCAGGAGATTGCACATACAACCGGCCAATGGCGAACGCCTGGGCTGCGGCGATTTCGGTCGTTAGGCCCCTGGGAACCGGCCGAATCGCGCGGCGGGCCCCCGGTCGAGTAGCGTGGCGCACCATGCGTCTCGTCATCGCCCGCTGCTCCGTGGACTACGCCGGCCGGCTCACCGCCCACCTGCCGTCCGCCCTCCGTCTCATCCTGGTGAAGGCGGATGGCTCCGTCTCCGTCCACGCCGACGACCGGGCCTACAAACCCCTGAATTGGATGTCCCCGCCCTGCACCCTCAAGGAGGGCGACGGCAGCGTGTGGACGGTGGAGAACAAGGGCGGCGAGAAGCTCATCATCACCCTGGAGGAGGTCATGCACGACTCGTCGCACGAGCTCGGCGTGGACCCGGGGCTGATCAAGGACGGCGTGGAGGCCCACCTTCAGGAGCTGCTCGCCGACCGGATCGAGACCCTCGGCGAGGGCTACTCCCTGATTCGGCGTGAATACCCCACTGCCATTGGCCCGGTGGATATCTTGTGCCGGGACGCCGACAGCCAGACCGTCGCGGTCGAGATCAAGCGCCGTGGTGAGATCGACGGGGTCGAGCAGCTCACCCGCTATCTCGAACTCCTCAACCGCGACCCGCACTTGGCCCCGGTCAAGGGCGTCTTCGCGGCACAGGAGATCAAGCCGCAGGCCCGGGTGCTGGCCACCGACCGGGGCATCGGCTGTGTCGTCCTGGACTACGACGCGCTGCGCGGCATCGAGGACGACAAGCTCCGGTTGTTCTGATCCGCCGGCTGTCGGGACGGCGCGCGGCGGCTCCGCGACAACGGCATACACAGCGCGACGGCCCGGTCTCTCCATGACCGGGCCGTCGCGCTGTGCTGTGCCGTGGTGTCGCCGTGCCGGGGCGTCAGGCCGCCGGGGCGCTCTCCTGCGTACCCGAGGCCGTTCCCGTGCCGTCCGGGGAGCCGCTGACCGGGGAGCCGTCGCCGGAGGGGCTGCCGGCCGAGGACGCGACGGCGCTCTCCGAGGGGGGCTGCGTCGTCGGCTTGTCCGTGGGCTTGTCGGTCGGCGTCGGGTCCGTGGGCTTGTCCGTCGGCGCGGTGGGCGTCGGATCGGTCGGCTCGTCGGTCGGCGACTGGGTGGGGCGGGTCGGCCGGTCGGTGGGCCGGGTGGGCTCGTCGGTCGGCTCGGTCGGGCGGGCCGTGGGGCTCGTCGGCCGGGTGCTCGGGTCGGTCGGCGCGTCGCTGGTCGCGGGGGCGCTGGTGGACGGGGACGGGCCGCTGGTGCGGGCCGGGCTGCCGGGGCGGGTGGTGCCGGGGCTGGAGGGCCGGTCGGTGCCGTCGCCGGGCTTTCCGGTCGACGGGTCCGGGGTGGCGCTGTCCTCCGTGGTCTGTTCGGTGGTGACCTTGTTGTCGGAGGTGGCGTCGTCTCCGTCGGAGGTGAGGCCGAGGGTGACGACGGTGCCGAGGACGGCCACCAGCAGCGCGCCTGCGCCCACGGCCACGAGATTGCGGCGGGCGGTACCGCCGAAAGCCCGCTTTCCGGCCTTGTGGTGACCGCCGTGACCGCCGTGACCGCCCTTGCCGGTGCCGCCGGCGACCGGGACGGCCGTGGTGGCGTCGGCGGCTCGGCCGGTGTCCCTGGTGACGGCCAGTTCCGTGGTGTCCGCCGCGCTCGCGGCCCGCAGCTTGGTGGTCGGCACCGCGTCGGGCGAGGCGGTGTCCGGGGCCGTCAGCGCGTCCAGGGCCTTGGGGACGTCCGGCTGCCGGGCGCCGGCGGCCGCCGTGCTGACCTGCGGAACGGCCGTGGTGACCGCCGAGGCGGCCCGCGCGCGGTCGGTGACCAGCGCCAGCGCCCGCCGCCCGGCCACCGCGCCGTCGCGGTCGGAGAGCACTCCGCGCAGCCCGATGGACGCCTCCAGCTCGGCCCGGGCCCGGTCGAGGCTGCCGGTGCACAGCGCCAGCACTCCCAGCTCGTGGTGGAAGTAGGCCTCCTCGGCGACCTCACCGGCCAGCCGCGCGGCCTCCTGGCCGTACCGGAGGGCGCGCTCCCAGGCGCTCCAGTGCAGCGCTGCGGCGAACGCGGGAGCGGCCGTACGGGCGAGCAGTACGGCCGCGCTGGCGTGCCCGCCCTCCCGGCTGCCGGTCAGCACGCCCATCGCGGCCAGCGCCACATCGGCCTCGGCGGCGGCCCGCTCCGGGGTGACCGAGGGGTGGCCGGCCCACCAGGCGTAGTGCTGGGCGGCGGTGTGCGCCCGGGCGCCGGCGCCCTCGGCGTAGCCGGCGCCGGTCAGCTGGTCCTGGACGGTGGCGGCGAGCCGGTAATGGCCGCCCACGGGGGTGATCAGGCCGCAGGCCAGCAGCTCGCCGAGGGCGGCGTCGGCGTGGGTGTCCTGGGTGAGGGCCGGCAGGTGCGCCTGGTGGGGCAGGTCACCGCCGAGCGCGACGGCGAAGCGCAGGGTCTCCCGGGCGGCGTCGCTCAGCCGGGAGGCGAGCAGCGCGGCGGGCGCGGCGGCCTCTCCGAGGGACGGCAGCGGCGGCTCGTCGTCCCCGTCCGGCGTGGTGCCCTGCGGGCCGTCCGCCGTCCGCTGTTCCGCCTCCCGCGTCTCCTCGGGGAACAGGCCGTAGCCGTCGTCGAGGGCGCCGGACCCGCCGCGCAGCCGCTCGCGCTGCCGCAGCAGGGCGGCGGCCTGCACGAACCGCAGCGGCAGCCCCTCGGACTCGAACCAGAGGTCGGCGGCCCAGGCCTCCTCGTCGTCGGTGAGCGGCCGGTCCACGGCCCGCTCCAGCAGCCGGGTGCAGCCGGCCCGGCCGATACCGCCGAGGAAGACCTCTTCGAGGTGCGAGCCGGGGCTGGGGGCCGCGACGTCGGGGGTGGCGGCGATCAGGAAGGCGCACTCGGGCGTGGCGTCGAGCAGCTCGTCCAGCGCGGCGCCGCCGAACTCCAGGTCGTCCAGGACGACGATCGCGCCGATCTCGGCGACCAGGCGCAGCAGCTCGGGCCGTTCCGGGCGGTGCTGCGGAGCGCGGTACACCGCGGTGAACAGCGCGTACAGCAGGTCGGTGGCGGTGCGGTGAGAGCCGGAGAGCCGGACCACCCCGTCGGGGGCGACGTCGGCGCAGGCGGTGGCGACGGCGTCCAGCAGCCGGGTACGGCCGGAGCCGGACGGGCCGGTGAGGCGTACGGAGCGGCCGCGGGAGAGCAGCCGGACCAGGCGCTCGGTGTCCTCGGTGCGCTCCTCGAGCGGGGCGTCGTACGGGGCGGATCCGGGCGGTCCCGGGGGCAGCGGGGGCGCCACGGCGCGGGCGGCCGCGGCGCGCTCCTGCGGACCGAGCTTGGCGGGGAGGGTGGGGCGCTCTCCGGGCGGGCAGGGTTCTATCTCGCTGCCGTCGACGGGGTTGACGGTGACGAGGTAGTTCCCGGAGACGAGCCGGACGACGCGGGCGGGCCCGCCGGAGCCGCCCTGCGCGCCGCCGAACGCGGAGACCGGGGGCTCGGCGGGGTCGCCCTGCTCGCCGTACTCCTCGGGTCCCCGGTGGGTGTTCGGGTCCATGCTGCAAGCTCCCAGAGATGTGCTGTGCCGAATGCGCTCCGGCCGTCCGCACTCCGCCGGCTGGGGCGCCCTCAGCCGTCGCGTCTGGTCCGGTGCCCGCCGCGGATGATGGCATACGGGCGGGAACCGCACCCTAGCCCCGGGAGCGGGGCGGTGCACCACCGGGGGTGGGTACTGACCGGAACGCCCCGGATTGGCCGCAATCACGTGGTTTGCGGCAGGTCCTCCGGTTACGGCTCCGGTTACGGCCTGCCCTCCGGCAGGTGACCCCCGCCACCTTCACCGCCACCTTCACCGCGGCGTTCACCACCGGTCACACCCGAATTCACGCCCGAGGAAGCGATTCAGCTTCGATGCCGCCCTCGATGGCGAGGATGCGGTGCAGCCGGGTGGCGACCAGCAGCCGCTGCATCTGGGGCGGCACACCGCGCAGCACCAGCCTGCGGTTGACCCGGCCGGCCCGGCGGTGTGCCCCCATGATCACACCGAGGCCGGTGGCGTCCCAGGAATGCAGCTCGGTGAGGTCCAGCACCAGATCGCCCCGGCCGGAGTCGACGGCGGTGTGCAGGGCCGTGCGGGCGTCCGCCGCGCTGCGGACGTCGAGGCGGCCCTCGACGACCAGCTCGGCGTGGTCGCCCCTGATGTGCATATGCGCTCCCCTGTGTCATGGGTTCGTGCATGGACGTCTACAGATCTGACTGCCTCTCATGCGGCGAAGTTGCCGCCTGTAAGCGAACCGGTACCGCAATTCACCCCACCGGGTGATCCGATCGGGCCCGTCCACCCTGACGTGGCGTCAGCGCCGGCCCCGGCGGCCGGGTCAGTGCTCGTAGAAGCCCTGCCCACTCTTGCGCCCGATGTCACCCGCGTCGACCATCCGCCGCATGATCTCCGGCGGGGCGAACTTCTCGTCCTGGGACTCGGTGTAGATGTTGTCGGTGGCGTGCAGCAGGATGTCAATGCCCGTCAGATCGGCGGTGGCCAGCGGCCCCATCGCGTGGCCGAAGCCCAACTTGCAGGCGGTGTCGATGTCCTCGGCGCTGGCGACACCGGATTCGTAGAGCTTGGCGGCCTCGACGACCAGCGCCGAGATCAGCCGGGTGGTGACGAAGCCGGCCACGTCGCGGTTGACGACGACACAGGTCTTGCCGGTGCTCTCGGCGAACGACCGTGCCGCCGCCAGGGTTTCGTCGCTGGTCTTGTAGCCCCGTACCAGCTCGCACAGCTGCATCATCGGCACCGGCGAGAAGAAGTGCGTCCCCACGACCCGCTCCGGGCGGGAGGTGGCCGCGGCGATCTTGGTGATCGGGATGGCGGACGTGTTGGAGGCCAGCACGGCCTCGTCCTTGACCAGCTTGTCCAGCGCCTGGAAGATCTCCCGCTTGATCTCGATCCGCTCGAAGACCGCCTCGACGACGATATCGGCGTCCGCCACGGCCTCCAGGTCGGTCGTGGTGGTGATCCGGGCCAGCGCCTGCTCGGCGTCGGCCGCCGCCAGCTTCCCCTTGGAGACGAACTTCTCGTACGAGGCCTCGATGCCGCCCTTCCCACGGGCCAGCGCCTCGTCCGTCACATCGCGGAGGACCACGTCCCAGCCCGCCTGGGCGGAGACCTGCGCGATACCGGACCCCATCAGTCCGGCCCCGATGACGGCGAGCTTCTTTGCCACTGCTGTCCCCTCACACCCTGTGCATTTGAAAGCCTGTTGGTCTGTCGGTCTCCGGGTGACGTTAGCGCTCGCGGGCGGCACTTGGGCGGGTTAGAGATGCGCGTCACTGCTTCCTGTCGCCGTACCGGGCGTGGGCTTCGACACCCGGGCCTTTCGGCGGAGCGCGGCGTAGGCTCGCTCATATGGTGAATCTGACGCGTATCTACACCCGCACGGGCGACAAGGGCACCACGGCCCTGGGGGATATGAGCCGTACCGCCAAGACCGATGCGCGGATCGCGGCCTACGCGGACGCCAACGAGGCCAACGCGGCGATCGGAGTGGCCCTGGCGCTCGGTTCGCTGCCGGAGGAGGTCGCCGCGGTGCTGCTGCGGGTGCAGAACGACCTCTTCGACGTCGGTGCGGACCTGTCGACGCCGGTGGTGGAGAACCCCAAGTTCCCGCCGCTGCGCGTCGAACAGAGCTATATCGACAAACTGGAGGCCGACTGCGACCGCTTCCTCGCGGACCTGGAGAAGCTGCGCAGCTTCATCCTCCCCGGAGGCACGCCCGGCGCGGCCCTGCTCCACCAGGCCTGTACGGTCGTCCGCCGCGCGGAGCGCTCCACTTGGGCGGCGTTCGACGAACACGGCGAGACCATGAACCCGCTGACCGCCACCTATCTGAACCGCCTCTCCGACCTCCTTTTCATTCTGGCGAGGACCGCCAACAAGGAGGTGGGGGACGTGCTCTGGGTGCCCGGCGGTGAGCGCTGAGGGGCTCGGGGGGTCCCCTCAGCGCAGGGTCTTCCGGGTGGGGCCGGGCTCCGTCTCCGTCGTGGAGGTGGCGGTCCGGCCCTGGTCCGGGTCCTTCCTCGGCCAGAGGAGATAGGACAGGGCGATCACACCGTGGATGAGCAGGATGCGCGCCGCGGCGCCCTGCGTGCCGCGCAGCGAGGCGATGTCGCCGTCCTCGCCGACGTACCAGACGGCGATCTGCAGCAGTGCGGCCGCGACGGCCATCCCCAGGACCGTCCGCAGCCAGAGCTTCAGCTCGTGCCGGGCGCGGGGCATACCGTACTTCGGCGGCCTGACCGGCGGCGGGCCGCCCGCGAAGCGGTGCAGGAAGTGCCCGTCGGCCCACTTGATCATGTAGTGGCCGTAGGCGACGGTGAAGCCGATGTACAGGGCGGCCAGGCCGTGTTTCCAGTCCGCCTGTGCCCCGTTCTTCAGGTCGATCGCGGTGACGATCAGCAGTACCAGCTCCAGCAGCGGCTCCAGCAGCAGCACCGCCGCTCCGGTGCGGGGCATCCGCGCCAGGTACCGGAGCGCCAGGCCGACCGCCAGCAGCACCCAGAAGCCGGCCTCGCAGGCGATGATCAGCGCGACGATCACGGCTGTCTCCTTTCAGGACCCTGCACGAACACCTCAAGGTTTCCAGCGGCTTCCGGCCGGAACGTCGTCACGAGTGACGATCCGGGACTGCATCTTTCGATGTAGCGCGGGAGGTGCGGGGATGACGCGGGCGGGGCCACGGCAGGGCCCGGCACCGTGTTTCATGGAGGGGTGACCGCCCGATCCCCCGCCGCCGGATCCCCCGCCGCCGTGCGCCGGCCGCATCGTCTCGACGTGCTCGTCGCGGGCGGCGGACTGCTGTGCGGGCTGCTCCTGTGGACGCTCGGGGTGCACGGCGGTCCCCCGCGGTTCGGGCTGCCCGTCTGGCTCACCCTGGTCTCGCTCACCGCGATGTCCGGGGCCGAGCTGCTGCGCCGTACGGCCCCGATGGCCGCGCTGGCCGTCGCCGTACCGGCGCTGGTGCTCGACATGTGCACCGGCACGCTGGTCGCCACGGTCGTGATGTTCACCGACGTGATCTACGCGGCGGTGCTCTACGGCCCGGCGAGCGCGGCCCGGCGGATCCCGGTGCACTCGGTCCTGGTGACCGTCGTGGCGGCCGTCGTCCTCACCGCGCTCTGGCCGAACCCGCAGGTGGTGGTGGTCGTCATCGCCGTCGCGCTGATCACCATCGCCCCGGCGTGGACCGGCCTGATCATCCGTAACCACCGCGACGCCGCGCAGTCCGCCCGGCTGCGCGCCGAGCGGATCGCACTGCTGGCCGAGATGGACCGCGCCCAGGCGGTGGCCTGGGAGCGCGCCCGGATGGCCCGTGAGCTGCACGACCTGGTCGCCAACCACCTGTCCGCGATCGCCATCCACGCCACCGCCGCACAGGCCGTCGACGATCCGGCGGCGACCCGGGAGGCGCTCGGGGTGATCCGCGAGAACAGTGTGCAGGGCCTGGCCGAAATGCGGCATCTCATCGGGCTGTTGAGGGACCCGGAGGCGAGCGGGTACGCGGCGGAGCCGGCCGTGGTGCCGTCCCTGGACGGGCTGGCGGCGCTGGTCGCCCAGGCCCGGGCGAACGGCGCGCGCAGTGGGCTGACCTTCGTCCTGGACGACGCGCGCCCTACGGACGGACGGGGGCCGGACGACGGACGGGGGCCGGAGCACAGACAGGGGCCGGAGCACGGACGGGGGCCGGCGTCCCCGGCCGGGCTCGCCGCGTACCGCATCGTCCAGGAATCGCTGACCAACGCGCTCAAACACGCCGCACCGGGCGAGGTACGGGTGCGGATCGCCCAGGAGCGCGGCGGCGCGCTCACCGTCACCGTCCGCAGCCCGTACGCCGACCGGCCCGGCCCCCGCGCCCCCGGCTCCGGCAGCGGCCTGGTCGGGATGCGGGAGCGGATCGCCCTGCTGGGCGGGGAGTTCGGGGCCGGTCCGGAGAACGGTCCGGCCGGCCGAGTCTGGCTGGTGCGGGCGGCGCTGCCCGCCGCCGAGGAGGTAGAGGGACGATGACAGGCGCCGATGCAGGGACGATGACAGGCGCCGAGGCGCGGCCGATCCGGGTTCTCGTCGCCGAGGACCAGTCCGCCGTACGGTCCGGGCTGGTCCTGATCCTGCGCACCGCCCCCGACATCGAGGTCGTCGGGGAGGCGGTGGACGGTGAGGAGGCGGTACGGCTCGCCCGCGAGCTGCGCCCCGATCTCGTCCTCATGGACATCCAGATGCCCCGGCTCGACGGCGTCACCGCGACCCGGCAGGTGGTGTCCGAGCAGCTGGCGGACGTCCTGGTGCTGACCACCTTCGATCTGGACGAGTACGTCTTCGGGGCGCTGCGGGCGGGCGCCGCGGGCTTTCTGCTCAAGGACAGCGACGCGGGCACGCTGCTGTCGGCGGTGCGTACGGTGGCGTCCGGGGAGGGGCTGATCGCGCCGGCGGTGACCCGGCGGCTGATCGCGGAGTTCGCCCGTCCCCTTACGGCGGCGCGGCCGTCGGGTGAGCGTGCCGCACCGGATCCGTCGGTCCTGGACGTGCTGACCCCGCGCGAGCGGGAGGTACTGGGGTGTCTGGGCCGGGGCCTGTCGAACGCCGATGTCGCGCTGCGGCTGGCCATGGCGGAGGCCACCGTGAAGACCCATGTCAGCCGACTGCTGGCGAAGCTGGAGCTGCGCAGCAGAGTGCAGGCGGCGGTACTGGCCCAGGAGTTGGGGGTGGCCGGGCCGTAGGGCCCGTCGTCAGGCCACGTTCACCCTCTGCCCCGGCGGGGCCGCCTCCAGCCAGGCGAGGAAGCCGGTGAGCGCGTCCTCGCTCATCGCCAGCTCCAGACGGGTGCCGCGGTGCCGGCAGGCCAGGACGACGGAGTCGGAGAGCAGCGCCAGCTCCTCCTCGCCCTGGGGGGTGCGCCGCTCCAGGACCTCGATGGCGGAGCGCTCCAGGAGGCGCCGGGGCCGGGGCGCGTACGAGAACACCCGGAACCACTCGATCCGGTCACCGTTGTAGCGCGACACGCCGTAGATCCAGCCCTTGCCGCCGGTCTCGCTCTCCGGCACGTTCCAGCGCAGGCTGCAGTCGAAGGTGCCGCCGGACCGCTGGATGAGCCGCCGTCTCAGCCCGAAGACGAACAGTCCCAGCAGCAACAGCACCACGACCGCGCCGCTCACAAGCAGAGCGAGGACCATCCCGACCGACCTCCTCGCCTCGTTGGGGTACCCCGCGCCGTTCAGGCACGGGGACGGAAAAGCACCTGCATTGCCTCAGCCGCGGGCCGCTCCGGACAATTCCGGGCAGCCCGCGGCTGAGGATCGATCTCGTCGGTGACGGGGCTCAGTGAACGCCCGTCACCGCGCGCAGCCGGACATCGGCGCGACGCTCGGCGGCCGCGTCAGCGTCCGACTTCGCTCGCTCCAGAGCCCGCTCCGCGCGCTGGACATCGATCTCGTCCGACAGCTCGGCCACCTCTGCGAGCAGGGACAGCTTGTTGTCGGCGAACGAGATGAAGCCGCCGTGCACCGCGGCGACGACGGTACCGTCACCGCTCTCGCCGGTCGTACGAATCGTCACCGGGCCCGACTGCAGCACGCCGAGCAGCGGCTGGTGTCCGGGCATGACGCCGATGTCGCCCGACGAGGTGCGCGCGACGACCAGGCTGGCCTCGCCGGACCAGACCTGACGGTCCGCGGCGACCAACTCGACGTGCAGCTCAGCCACGATGGCTCCTCGGGTCTCCACCTGCCTGGCGTGGCAGATGTTGGGTCAAATACTAGTGGTCGTACGGACCGGGGGCGGCCAGGGCCGCCCCCGGGACCGGTGCCGGGGTCAGGAGACGCCCAGCTCCTTGGCGTTGTTCTTCAGGTCCTCGAGGCCACCGCACATGAAGAAGGCCTGCTCGGGGAAGTGGTCGTACTCACCGTCGGCGATCGCGTTGAACGCGGCGATCGACTCGTCCAGCGGCACGTCCGAGCCGTCGACACCGGTGAACTGCTTCGCCACGTGGGTGTTCTGCGACAGGAACCGCTCGATGCGACGGGCGCGGTAGACGGTGAGCTTGTCCTCCTCACCGAGCTCGTCGATACCGAGGATGGAGATGATGTCCTGGAGGTCCTTGTACTTCTGCAGGATCGTCTTGACGCGCGAGGCGCAGTCGTAGTGGTCCTGCGAGATGTAGCGGGGGTCCAGGATCCGGGACGTCGAGTCCAGCGGGTCGACCGCCGGGTAGATGCCCTTCTCCGAGATCGGACGCGAGAGAACGGTGGTCGCGTCCAGGTGGGCGAAGGTGGTCGCCGGCGCCGGGTCGGTCAGGTCGTCCGCGGGGACGTAGATCGCCTGCATCGAGGTGATCGAGTGACCACGGGTCGAGGTGATGCGCTCCTGGAGGAGACCCATCTCGTCGGCCAGGTTCGGCTGGTAACCCACCGCGGACGGCATCCGGCCGAGCAGGGTCGAGACCTCGGAGCCGGCCTGCGTGAAGCGGAAGATGTTGTCGATGAAGAACAGCACGTCCTGCTTCTGGACGTCACGGAAGTACTCGGCCATGGTGAGGCCGGCCAGCGCGACGCGCAGACGGGTGCCCGGGGGCTCGTCCATCTGACCGAAGACCAGCGCGGTCTTGTCGATGACGCCGGAGTCCGTCATCTCCTCGATGAGGTCGTTGCCCTCACGGGTGCGCTCGCCGACACCGGCGAACACCGACACACCGTCGTGGTTGTTGGCCACGCGGTAGATCATTTCCTGGATCAGAACGGTCTTGCCGACACCGGCACCACCGAACAGACCGATCTTGCCGCCCTTGACGTACGGGGTCAGCAGGTCGATGACCTTGACGCCGGTCTCGAACATCTCGGTCTTGGACTCGAGCTGGTCGAAGGACGGGGCCTTGCGGTGGATCGGCCAGCGCTCGGTGACCTCGGCCTCGGCCTCCGGCTTGTTCAGGATCGTGCCAAGGGTGTTGAACACCTTGCCCTTGGTGATGTCACCGACGGGCACGGTGATGCCGGTGCCGGTGTCGGTGACCGGGGCCTGGCGGACCAGGCCGTCGGTGGGCTGCATGGAGATCGCACGGACCAGGCCCTCGCCCAGGTGCTGGGCGACCTCGAGGGTCAGGGTCTTCTTGGCACCGGCCTCGGCCGGGTCCGCGACCTCGACGGTCAGCGCGTTGTAGATGTCCGGCATCGCGTCGACGGGGAACTCCACGTCGACGACCGGGCCGATGACCCGGGCGACGCGGCCCGTGGCAGCGGCCGTCTCAACAGTGGTGGTCATAGTGTTCAGTCACTCCCCGCGGTCGCGTCGGCCAGTGCGGCACTGCCACCGACGATCTCGCTGATTTCCTGGGTGATTTCGGCCTGGCGGGCCGCGTTGGCAAGCCGCGAGAGCGACTTGATGAGCTCTTCCGCGTTGTCGGTCGCCGACTTCATCGCACGCCGGGTGGCGGCGTGCTTGGAGGCGGCGGCCTGCAGAAGCGCGTTGTAGATCCGCGACTCGACGTACCGCGGCAGCAGGGCGTCCAGGACGTCCTCGGCCGACGGCTCGAAGTCGAACAGCGGGAGGAGCTCGCCCTTGGACGTGCCCTCCTCCGACGCGGCCGGCTTCGCGAGGCTGAGCGGCAGCAGGCGGTCGTCGAGTGCGGTCTGCGTCATCATCGAGACGAACTCGGTGTAGACGATGTGGAGTTCGTCCACCCCGCCCTCGGCGGTGTCCCGCTGCACGGCCTCGATCAGCGGTGCGGCGATCGCCTTGGCGTCCCCGTACGTCGGGCTGTCGGTGAAGCCGGTCCACGACTCCGTGACCTTGCGGTCACGGAAGGCGTAGTACGACACACCCTTGCGGCCGACGATGTAGACGTCGACCTCCTTGCCCTCGGCCTTGAGCCGCTCGGTGAGCTGCTCCGCGGCCTTGATCACGTTGGAGGAGTAGCCGCCGGCCAGACCGCGGTCGCTCGTGATGAGCAGCAGCGCGGCCCGGGTCGGGTTCTCCGCCTCGGTCGTCAGGGCGTGCTGGGTGGTCGAGCCCGTGGCAACCGCCGTCACCGCGCGGGTCAGCTCACTCGCGTACGGCGTCGACGCCGCCACCTGGCGCTGCGCCTTGACGACGCGCGAGGCGGCGATCATCTCCATCGCCTTGGTGATCTTCTTGGTCGCGGTGACGGAGCGGATGCGACGCTTGTAGACCCGGAGCGTGGCTCCCATGGATCAGGTCCCTTCCGTCGTCACTTGCTGGTGGCGGGGGTGTCCTCGCCGAGCAGCTTGCCGTCCGAGGTCTCGAACTGCCGCTTGAAGCCTTCGACGGCCTCGGAGATCGCGCCGATGGTGTCGTCCGACATCTTGGCGCCCTCGCGGATGCTGGTCAGCAGGTCCTTCTTCTCCCGGTGGAGGTGGTCGAGGAGCTCGCGCTCGAAGCGGCGGATGTCCTCGACCGGGACGTCGTCCATCTTGCCGTTGGTGCCGGCCCAGATGGAGACGACCTGGTCCTCGACCGCGAACGGGGCGTACTGGCCCTGCTTGAGCAGCTCGGTCATGCGCTTACCGCGCTCCAGCTGCGCCTTGGAGGCCGCGTCCAGGTCGGAACCGAAGGCGGCGAACGCCTCCAGCTCGCGGTACTGGGCGAGGTCCACGCGGAGCCGGCCGGAGACCTGGCGCATGGCCTTGTGCTGGGCGGAACCACCGACACGGGAGACGGAGATACCGACGTTCAGCGCCGGGCGCTGGCCCGCGTTGAACAGGTCCGACTCCAGGAAGCACTGGCCGTCGGTGATGGAGATGACGTTGGTCGGGATGAACGCCGACACGTCGTTCGCCTTGGTCTCGACGATCGGCAGACCGGTCATCGAACCGGCGCCCATGTCGTCGGAGAGCTTGGCGCAGCGCTCCAGCAGACGCGAGTGCAGGTAGAAGACGTCACCCGGGTAGGCCTCACGGCCCGGCGGGCGGCGCAGCAGCAGGGACACGGCGCGGTAGGCGTCGGCCTGCTTCGAGAGGTCGTCGAAGATGATCAGGACGTGCTTGCCCTGGTACATCCAGTGCTGGCCGATGGCCGAGCCGGTGTAGGGCGCCAGGTACTTGAAGCCCGCCGGGTCGGACGCCGGGGCGGCGACGATGGTGGTGTACTCCAGGGCGCCGGCCTCCTCCAGCGCGCCGCGCACGGACGCGATGGTGGAGCCCTTCTGGCCGATGGCGACGTAGATGCAGCGGACCTGCTTCTTCGGGTCGCCCGAGCGCCAGTTGTCGCGCTGGTTGATGATCGTGTCGACGGCCAGGGCGGTCTTGCCGGTCTGGCGGTCACCGATGATCAGCTGACGCTGGCCGCGGCCGATCGGCACCATCGAGTCGACGGCCTTGTAGCCGGTCTCCATCGGCTCGTGCACCGACTTACGGACCATGACGCCCGGGGCCTGCAGCTCCAGGGCGCGGCGGCCCTCGGTCTCGATCTCGCCGAGGCCGTCGATCGGGTTGCCCAGCGGGTCGACGACGCGGCCGAGGTAGCCCTCGCCCACGGCGACCGAGAGCACCTCGCCGGTGCGCTGCACCGACTGGCCCTGCTCGATGCCGCTGAACTCACCGAGGATGACCGCACCGATCTCGCGCTCCTCCAGGTTCAGCGCAAGACCGAGCGTGCCGTCCTCGAACTTCAGCAGCTCGTTCGCCATCGTCGAGGGGAGGCCCTCGACGTGTGCGATGCCGTCACCGGCATCGCTAACCGTGCCGACCTCCTCGCGCGAGGCCGCGTCCGGCTTGTACGCCTGGACGAAGTTCTCCAGCGCGTCCCGGATCTCCTCCGGCCGGATCGTGAGCTCCGCCATCTGGGTTCCCTGCTCTCCTTGTTGGGCCCGAAGTTACGTGCGGGGTCTGGGGGCTGGTCCCCCAGGGTTTCCGCTTACGGCCCAACTCGGGCCGCCGTCATGCTTGTGTTGGTGGCTGGTTCAGCCGGCCATCCGCTGGGACACCTCGTCGAGGCGCTCCGCGATGGTCCCGTTGATGGCCTCGTCGCCGATCCGGACCTGGACGCCGCCGAGGACCTCGGGGTCCACGTCGAGGTTCAGGTGGATCTGCCGCCCGTACAGCGTGGTCAGGGCGGCACCCAGGCGCTGCCGCTGCCCGTCGCTGAGGGGCACCGCGGTGGTGACCACCGCGACCATCCGGTCCCGGCGGCTCGCCGCCAGCTTGGCGAGGGCTTCGAGCCCTGCCTCCAGGCTACGGCCCCGCGGCTGTGCGACAAGACGGGTCACGATCCGCTCGGTGACCGGGTCGGCCCGGCCGCCCAGCAGGGACCGCAGCAGCTCCGTCTTGGCCGCGACCGTCGCGTTCCGGTCGGTCAGCGCGCGACGCAGCTCGCCGTTGGAGGCGATGATCCGGCCGAACCGGAACAGCTCGTCCTCGACGTCGTCGAGCGCGCCGGTCCGCTGGGCCGCGACGAGGTCGGCGCTGTACGCCTGCTCCTCGATCGCGTCCGCCAGGTCACGCGAGCGCGACCAGCGGGAGCGGACCAGGCCGGTCACCAGGTCGACGGCCGGGCCGCCGATCTGGCTGCCGAGCAGCCGCCGGGCCAGCTCGGCGCGGGCCTCGCCGGCCTGCGCCGGGTCGGTGAGGACCCGACGCAGCGACACCTCGCGGTCGAGCAGAGCGGTGACGGCAGCCAGCTCCTCGGCGAGCTTCGCGGCGTCGACGGAGGCGTTGTCCGTCAGCGCGTTGAGAGCCTCGCGTGCGGAGGCGAGTGCCTCGCGGCTCGCTCCGTTCATCGGCCGGCCTCAGCCTTCGTCGCGTCCGTCGCCGCCTTGGCCTCGAGCTCGTCGAGGAAGCGGTCGATGGTCCGGCTCTGCCGGGCGTGGTCCTCGAGGGACTCGCCGACGAGCTTGCCGGCCAGTTCGGTGGCGAGCTTGCCCACGTCCTGGCGCAGCGACTGCGCGGCCGAGTTGCGGTCCGCCTCGATCTGGGCGTGGCCGGCAGCGATGATCTCCTCACGCTGCCGCTGGCCCTCGGCGCGCATCTCAGCGATGAGCGTCGCGCCCTGCTCCTGCGCCTCCTGGCGCAGACGCGCGGCCTCGTGGCGGGCGTCGGCGAGCTGGACCCGGTAGTCCTCGAGGACCTGCTGAGCCTCGGCCTGGGCGGCCTCGGCCTTCTCCATGCCGCCCTCGATCGCCGCACGGCGCTCGTCCAGAACCTTGTTGATGTTCGGGAGGAGCTTCTTGGCGAGGAAACCGAAGACGATGAAGAAGGCAACCAGGCCGATGACCAGCTCTGGAATCGGCGGGAAGAGGGGGTTCTCCGGAACCTCCGCCGCCATGTGCACCAGGGGGTTCACATCAGTGCCTTCCGTCTGAATGGACGTCGTCAGTGCGTGCCGCGATTAGGACGGGTACGCGTAACCCATGACGATGCCGATGAGGGCCAGCGCCTCGCAGAAGGCGAAGCCCATGATCTGGTTGGTACGGATCAGGCCGGCCGCCTCGGGCTGACGGGCCAGGGCCTGGGTGCCGTTACCGAAGATGATGCCGACGCCGACGCCGGGGCCGATGGCGGCGAGACCGTAGCCGATGGAGGCGACGTTGCCCTTGAGGCCGGCAGCGAGTTCAAGAGTCGCGGACATGCCGTGTCTTCCTTCTCTTTCATGGACCGGTGGGGGTTGGCCACCGGACTTCTGTACGGGCTGGTGGAGCGGAACCGGGGGGCTCAGTGGTGCTCGGCGAGCGCGCCCTGGATGTAGTTACAGGCCAGGAGCACGAAGATGTACGCCTGGATGGCCTGGATGAACACCTCGAAGGCGGTCATCACGATGGTCATCACGAACGAGACGCCCGCGTAGGCGATTCCGATGCCGTTCAGCATGTACCAGCTGGCCACGGTGAACATCAGGATCAGCATGTGGCCCGCGAACATGTTCGCGAAGAGCCGGACCGCGTGCGTGAAGGGCCGGATGATCAGGTGCTGGAGGAGCTCCAGGAACATGATCAGCGGGAGAACCCAGCCGAGCGACTTGTCGTAGCCGCTCAGGTTCTTCAGACCGCCGACGAAACCCTGCCGCTTGAACGTCAGGCCGAGCCAGGTGATGTAGACCACCAGGGCGAGGCCGAGGGGGAAGGCGATGATCGACGTCACCGGGAACTGGGCGATCGGGATGATCGACCAGAGGTTCATGATCCACACGAAGAAGAACAGCGAGACCATGAAGGGGACGTACTTCTCGCCCTCCTTCTTCCCCAGGGCGTCGTAGACGAGACCCCGGCGCACGAAGTCGTAACCCGCCTCACCGATCATCTGCAGCTTGCCGGGCACCACCTTGGCGCGGCCGAAGGCGGCCCAGAAGAACCCCACCACGACGACCGTGCTGAGCGCGGCCAGCAGCATCGGCTTGTTGATCTCGTAGCCACCGATGGTGAAAAGGGGCTCGAAGACGAACGAATGAAGGCCCGGGGCCTCGAAGCCACACCCCGGAATAAAGAGATGGCACTCCGTGTCGAAGGCGAGCATCGTTTCAGCACTCACCGCGAGCTCCTTCAGCGTGGCGCATGGGTACGGCAACCTCGTTGTGTCGGCGCGGCGTTGAGCCACGGAGCGGCACTGGACTGGTCTTACGGATTGAGGGGCGGCTGGCCGGCTCGGGGCCGGGCCGGATCACAGGTATCGGCCGGGAGCTTCGCCCGCCCCGTCCCGTGGAAGTCGGGAGCTCAGCCACCTGCGCCGACTGCGCCGCAGTTGGCACCGGACGATAGCAGGCCCTGGCTAGGGCTTTTATCCCGGCCCTACGTGTCACGTCGGCGACCCCGCTGCCTCCGCCTTGCTCGTGTCGGCGGAGTCGGGATTCACATACAGAATCTTTGCCTTCATGTGCCCGTGCGTCTGTGCGGCGATCCACACCAGCACCGTCGCGAGCAACGTGAAAGCGAACGCCCTGGTGTTGAAGAGCGTGGTGTCCTTGAAGATCGCCATGAAGACCACAACAAGCAGGATCTGCACGGCGTACAGCATGAGTCCCATCATCTGGAACAGCTGCGGAAGCGATTTGGCGGTCCGCTGCAGCACCACCAGGCCCGAGCCCATCACCAGCAGCACAAGAGCTGCGCCGACCACGGCGCCGACCACTCCGTGCGCCCCCGCGACCACCGCGCTCACTCCGACCGCGACAACGGCGGCGGCGAGCGTGGGTACAGCGGCGTGAAGGAGTAGTCGGGCGTCATTCGACTGCATGGCGGCGCTCCGGCAAAGGGTGGGGGATGTCGTCAGGGACGAGCGTAGACCCGACGTGAGGCACAGCCTGCGGCCGAGGGCCCGTCGCAGTACGGTCCTTCGGCTCTGTCGCCGGGTTTCGTGAACGGTATCACAAACTATTTGATGAGGTCTTTACCTGCCTGGTGTGGACCCTGTCACACCTGAGCGTGAACGCGCGCGTTGGTGCACTGACGGCCGGAATTTTGTCTGGTATTCGGTCGATCGATCCGGTTTTCGCCCCTCGTTCGAGCGAGCGAAACACGGGCCTCAGCGGTGACTTCCCGCCTTACGCCGGTCCACGAATCGTGACCGGTCGCCGATCGCGGTGGCCCCGTGCACACCCGCGGGAACCGGTTCGCGCTCCCGCTCCCCCTCCGTCGCACCGGCGGAGCCATCCGTCGCCGGCGCCCCCTCCGTACGGACGACCCTGCGGTAGCGGGGCGGCACCATCCGCTCGGCCCAGCGCGGCGCCCGCGGCGTGAAGCGCGGCAGCAGGAGCAGCACCAGGCCCACCGCGCTCAGCAGGACGATGCCCAGCACGATCCACATGCTGGCGTTGTTCGCCGAGTAGGCGACCGCGCCGAACGCGATCAGCGCCGACCAGAAATACATGATCAGCACGGCCCGGCTGTGCGAATGGCCGATTTCCAGCAGCCGGTGGTGCAGATGGCCGCGGTCGGCGGCGAACGGCGACTGGCCCTTCCACGTCCGCCGCACGATCGCCAGGATCAGGTCCGCGACCGGCACCGCGATCACCGTCAGCGGCAGCAGCAGCGGGATGTAGACCGGCACCATCGCGTGCGTGGCCTCGCGCAGACCGCCCGCCTTCAGGTTGAACGCGTCCGGGTCGACCTGGCCGGTCACCGAGACCGCGCCGGCCGCCATCACCAGACCGATCAGCATCGACCCCGAGTCCCCCATGAAGATCCGGGCCGGGTGCATGTTGTGCGGCAGGAAGCCCAGGCACATCCCCATCAGGACGACCGAGAACAGCGTTGCGGGCGCGGCCGCCTCGATGCCGTACCCGAACCACATCCGGTACGCGTACATGAAGAACGCGGCGGCGGCGATGCACACCATGCCGGAGGCCAGCCCGTCGAGGCCGTCCACGAAGTTCACCGCGTTGATCGTGATCACGACCAGCGCGACGGTCAGCAGCGTGCCCTGCATCGGAGTGAGCGAGACGGTGCCGACGCCGGGGACCGGGATCCACAGGATCGTCAGGCCCTGGAGCACCATCACACCCGCGGCGATCATCTGGCCGCCCAGCTTGACCAGCGCGTCCACACCCCACTTGTCGTCCAGGACGCCGAGGATCCAGATCAGTGCGGCACCGGAGAGCAGCGCCCGCGGCTCGTTGGAGTCGAAGACGCTCTTGAGGTTGGCCAGATGCGAGGCGACCAGCAGACCGGCGCACAGCCCGCCGAACATCGCGATCCCGCCGAGCCGTGGTGTCGGCTCGCGGTGCACATCACGCGCACGGATCTCCGGCATCGCACCGGCCGCGATCGCGAACTTCCGCACCGGCCCGGTCAGCAGATAGGTGACCGCGGCCGTGACGCACAGCGTCAGCAGGTATTCACGCACAGGCTGCCCCACAGGTATAGCTGGCCATCACAGCCCCACACCCTATGCGTGTCGGGCCCCTGGCCGTGAACACAGGAGCCGCGGAATGCCGGAACCGCGAATACCGGACAAGACGCGGCCGCGCCGGCGGACGGTTCCCGCCCGTCGTCCGGCGTCGGGTTTCCGCCACTCCCGCGGGGGCCTTCCGCCCCTCCCCCGGGTCCAGGTCCCGGTCCCGCCGCTCACCCGGGGCCGGCTTCCGCCACTCCCCCGGGTCCGGGTCCCGCCGCTCACCCGTGGTCGGGGTACGGCGGGAATCCGTGCACCAGGGCGACGGTCCGGGCGCGGGCCGTGCCGTCCTCCCGCAGCGCCGCCGCCATCAGCTCGGCGACCGTCGCCATCTCCGCCTCGCCCATCCCCTGGGTCGTCACCGCGGCGGTGCCCAGCCGCAGGCCGGTGCGCCGGTCCGTGGCCGCGTCGGCGCCGGGCAGCGCGCAGGTGTCCAGCACGATTCCGGCGGCCGCCAGCCGGCCGCGGGCGGTGCGCGCGTCCAGCCCGAGGGGAGCCGGGTCGGCGGTGATCAGGTGGGTGTCCGTACCGCCGGTGGTGATCGCCAGCCCCTGCCCGGCCAGCGCCTCGGCGAGCGCCCCGGCGTTGACGGTCACCTGATGGGCGTACGTGCGGAAGCCGGGCGCGGCGGCCTCCCGGAAGGCGACGGCCTTGGCGGCGATCGCGTTCATCTGCGCACCCCCTTGGGTGAACGGGAAGACCGCACGGTCGATCCGCTCGGCGAGCCCGCCGCCGCACAGGATCATCCCGCCGCGCGGGCCGCGCAGCACCTTGTGGGTGGTGCCGCACACCACATGCGCGTACGGGACCGGGCTGGGCGCCGCTCCCCCGGCGATCAGCCCGAGCGGGTGCGCGACGTCCGCGATCAGATACGCGCCGGTCTCATCGGCGATATCGCGGAAGGCGGCGTAGTCGATGTGCCGGGGGTAGGAGATCGAGCCGCAGACGATCGCCTTGGGCCGGTGGGTGCGGGCCAGGGCGGCGATCGCGTCGTAGTCCAGCAGCCCGGTCCCGCCGTCGACGCCGTAGCCGACGAAGTGGAACCAGCGGCCGGAGAAGTTGGCGGGCGATCCGTGGGTGAGGTGCCCGCCGTGCGGCAGGGACATCGCCAGGACGGTGTCACCGGGGCGCAGCAGGGCCGCGTAGGCGGCCAGAACGGCCGAAGACCCGGAGTGGGACTGGACGTTGGCGTGTTCGGCGCCGAACAGGGCCTTGGCGCGCTCCACCGCGATCCGCTCGGCGAGGTCGACGATCTCGCAGCCGCCGTGGTGCCGGGCGCCTGGGTATCCCTCCGCGTACTTGTTGCCCAGCGGGGAGCCGAGGGCGGCCATCACGGCCGGTGAGGTGAAGTTCTCCGCGGCGATCAGCTGCAGCCCGTCGCTCTGCCGGGCGCTCTCGCCGAGCAGGACGCCGGCGATCTCCGGGTCCTGGCGCAGCAGGGCGGCGAAGTCCGGCCCGCCGGCCGGCCGGGTGGCGCCGTCGGGGGCGGCCGCCCGGGCCCGTTCCTCGACCGTCCCGGCGGCCGGGCCGCGGCCGGCCGGGGACTCGCTGCGGGGTGACGCGGTGGTGGCGGGCATGGCTGGCTCCGGGCCTCGTACGGGACTCACGTCCCAATGTAGGCGCGGTCCGCCGATCGGGCGCGGCGTACGGCCTCGCGCCGCCGGGGCCGGGTGGGGGAGACGGCCCTTACGGGTTGGTCGAACAGATCCCTTAGGGGACGCGAGCCCCCCTTGCGGGCCACAACCGGCAAGGGCCGGGGCGTATTCCCGTGTCTGCGCCGGGCCCGGGGCGTTTCCCGTTTCTGCGCCTGGGCCTCTGCCGGAAGTCCCCAGGCCCGCGCGTCCGCGTCAGGCCCGCGTGTCCGCGTCAGGCCCGGGCCGGGACGCCCGTGAGGGCGGTGACGACCGGGTCCAGGGCCTGGTTGATCTCGTCGCCGATGGACCGGAAGAAGGTGATGGGGGCGCCGTAGGGGTCGTGGACCTCGTCGGACTCCGGGTTGGGCGCCAGCAGCCAGCCGCGCAGCGCCGCGGCGGCTCCGACCAGCGCACGGGCCCGCTCGACCAGCCCGCCGTCCGGCAGGTCCGGGTCGGGCTCGGGCAGCGTGGCGGGGTCTATGGCCCGCACCAGCCGGTTGAACTCCTTGAGCGTGAACGTGCGCAGCCCGGCGGAGTGGCCCATCGAGATGACCTGCGCCCGGTGGTCGCGGGTCGCGGTGAGCACCAGGTCGGCGCGGATGACGTGCTCGTCGAGCAGCTCGCGGCCGATGAAGCCGGCCGGGTCGGCGCCGTAGTCCCCGAGCACCGTGGCGGCGTGCGCCTCCATCGGGGCACCCTCGTGCCCCCAGGTGCCGGCGCTCTCCACGACCAGCCCACCACTGTGCGCCTCGCCGAGCCGCCGCTCCAGGGCATGGCGGTGCAGCCGCTCGGTGATCGGCGAGCGGCAGACATTGCCGGTGCTGACGTGGAGGATCCGGAAGACGGATGCCGGGGGTACCGGGTGGTGGTCGCCTGGTCCCGCTATGCCACGCCCCAGGGGCGCCATCAATTGGCCACCTCGAGCTCGGGTACCACCGTTCGCAGGTCGTCCGCGCTGACCGCGCCTTCGCGGAGCAGTACGGGCACCTTGCCGGTGACATCGACGATCGAGGACGGCACGGCGGCGGGCGTGGGGCCGCCGTCGAGGTACACGGAGACCGAGTCGCCCAGCATCTCCTGTGCGGCGTCGCAGTCCTGCGGGGCCGGGTGCCCGGTGAGGTTGGCGCTGGAGACGGCCATGGGGCCGAACTCGGTCAGCAGCTCGATGGCGACCGGGTGCAGCGGCATGCGCACGGCGACGGTGCCGCGGGTCTCGCCCAGGTCCCAGGCCAGCGACGGCTGGTGCCGGGCGACGAGGGTGAGGGCGCCGGGCCAGAAGGCGTCGACCAGCTCCCAGGCCTGCTCGGAGAAGTCGGTGACCAGGCCGTGCAGGGTGTTGGGGGATCCGACGAGGACCGGGGAAGGCATCCCGCGGCCGCGGCCCTTGGCCGCCAGCAGGTCGGCGACCGCCTCCGCGCTGAAGGCGTCCGCGCCGATGCCGTAGACGGTGTCGGTGGGCAGCACGACCAGTTCGCCGCGGCGGACGGCCGCGGCGGCCTCGCGCAGACCGGTCGCGCGGTCGGTCGCGTCGCTGCAGTCGTATCGCCGTGCCATCAGCGGTCCTCCTGATACCGAACGGTTGGGGGGTTCATCGGGGTGGTGGGCGTCATGGCGTCACCCGGCGCGCGGTGGCGAAACGGGGCCGGTTGTTGAGGTCGGGGTGGTCGGCCGCGTCGGCCCAGCCCCGCTCCTCGGCGAAGATCCACGGCACCTGTCCGCCCTGGGTGTCGGCGTGCTCGACGACGACCACGCCGCCGGGCCGCAGCAGCCGGTGTGCGGTCCGCTCGATGCCGCGGATGGTGTCCAGGCCGTCCTCGCCCGAGAACAGCGCGAGCTCGGGGTCGTGGTCGCGCGCCTCGGGTGCGACGTACTCCCACTCGGTCAGCGGGATGTACGGCGGGTTGGAGACGACCAGGTCGACCTGGCCGTCCAGTTCGGGGAGCGCGGTCAGCGCGTTGCCCTGATGGAGAACGACGCGGGACCCCTCGACGTTCTTGCGGGCGTACGCCAGGGCCTCGTCGGAGAGCTCCACGGCGTGCACCCGCGCGCGCGGCACCTCCTGCGCCAGCGCCAGCGCGATCGCCCCGGAGCCGGTGCACAGGTCGACGATGAGCGGCTCGACGACGTCCATGGCCCGTACGGCGTCTATCGCCCAGCCGACCACCGACTCGGTCTCCGGCCGGGGCACGAACACGCCCGGCCCGACGTGGAGTTCGAGGTAGCGGAAGAACGCCCGGCCGGTGATGTGCTGGAGCGGCTCCCGTGCCTCGCGGCGGGCGATCGCCTCCCAGTAGCGGGCGTCGAAGTCCGCGTCGGGGACCAGGTGCAGTTCGCCTCGTTTGACGCCGTGCACATGCGCGGCGAGCTCCTCGGCGTCGAAGCGCGGGGAGGGCACGCCGGCGTCGGCCAGCCGCTGGGTGGCCTGGGCCACCTCGGCGAGCAGCAGGTTCACGGGCCCTTCCTCCTAGTGCTGCGTCTTCATCGGCCGGGGTCCGGGGGCTCGCGGCGTCAGCCGCCGGTTTCACAGCCCCGGGGAGATGGTCTCCGGCCGGTACGTACAGGGTCTCTTGCGGGTCTTGCAGGTCTTACGGGGTGGTGCGGGTCCTACAGGTGGTGCGGGTCTTACAGGTCCTGCGGGTCCTGCGGGTCCGAGGGGGTCACTGCGCGGCGGCGAGCTTGGCCGCCGCGTCGGCGTCGACGCACGCCTGGATGACCGGGTCCAGCTCGCCGTCGAGCACCTGGTCCAAGTTGTACGCCTTGAAGCCCACACGGTGGTCCGAAATGCGGTTTTCCGGGAAGTTGTAGGTGCGGATGCGCTCGGAGCGGTCGACCGTGCGGACCTGGCTGCGCCGGGCGTCCGAGGCCTCGCGCTCGGCCTCCTCCTGGGCGGCGGCCAGCAGCCGGGAGCGCAGGATGCGCATCGCCTGCTCCTTGTTCTGCAGCTGGCTCTTCTCGTTCTGGCAGGAGACGACGATGCCGGTGGGCAGGTGGGTGATGCGCACCGCGGAGTCGGTGGTGTTGACGGACTGGCCGCCGGGCCCCGAGGAGCGGTAGACGTCGATCCGCAGGTCGTTGGCGACGATCTCGACCTCGACCTCCTCGGCCTCGGGCGTGACCAGCACACCGGCCGCGGAGGTGTGGATACGGCCCTGCGACTCGGTGGCGGGCACGCGCTGGACGCGGTGGACCCCGCCCTCGTACTTCAGCCGCGCCCAGACGCCCTGGCCGGGCTCGGTGGCGCCGCCCCCGCCCTTGGTCTTCACGGCGACCTGGACGTCCTTGTAGCCGCCGAGGTCGGACTCGTTGGAGTCGAGGATCTCGGTCTTCCAGCCGACCCGCTCGGCGTAGCGCAGGTACATCCGCAGCAGGTCGCCGGCGAACAGTGCGGACTCCTCGCCGCCCTCACCGGCCTTGACCTCGAGGATGACGTCCTTGTCGTCGCTGGGGTCCCGCGGGACGAGCAGCAGCCGCAGCTTCTCGGTGAGCTCCTCGCGGCGGACGTCGAGCTCCTTGACCTCGTCGGCGAAGTCCGGGTCGTCCGCGGCGAGCTCGCGGGCGGTCTCGATGTCCTCGCCGGTCTGCTTCCAGGCGCGGTACGTCGCGATGATCGGGGACAGCTCGGCGTAGCGCTTGTTGAGGCGCATGGCCTCGCGCTGGTCGGCGTGGACCGCGGGGTCGGCCAGCCGCTTTTCGAGATCGGCGTGCTCGCCGATCAGTTCTTCGACCGCCTCGAACATCGTGGGTTCCTCTGCTGGCTGTGGCTGCTGGCTGGCTGACCTGGTGGCTGCTGACGATGGCTACGACGAAACAAAGACGCCGGTCCGGTCGCCCCCGGGCAGGGGCGACCAGGAACCGGCGCCTTGAAAGTCGCTACTTCTTGGCAGTGGCGGCCTTGCCGAAGCGGGCCTCGAAGCGGGCCACGCGGCCGCCCGTGTCCAGGATCTTCTGCTTGCCGGTGTAGAACGGGTGGCACTCGGAGCAGATGTCGGCGCGGATGGTGCCGCCGGCAACGGTGCTACGGGTGGTGAAGGACGCGCCACAGGTGCAGCTGACCTGGGTCTCGACGTACTCCGGGTGGATGTCGCGCTTCAAGGGATTCTCCTAGGTTCGGGAGTGCACCGGGTCGTGTCGCGGGTTGCGTCACGTGAACCGGGGCCGACGGTCCAGTCTGCCAGGACTAGCCGTATCTCCCAAAACCGGGGGACCCGCGCAACTATTCCCGGCCGCTCGCGGGGCCCGCCGGACCCCCGGACGTCACGGTGCGCCGACCGCCCCGCTACTTCACGTAGTTACCGGTGCCGCCCTTGTCGCCGGCCGAGCCCTGGATCGCCGACTTGGGGATGTCCTTGTCCTGCTGCAGCGCCTGCCAGACCTGCTGGGACTGCCGCTCCAGCGGCACCACGCGGTCCGGGTTGGCGGCGTCCCCCGCCACCGGCAGGGTCACCATGTCGACGTTCTCCGAGCCGATGGCGCCCAGGCTCTTGGCCAGGCCGCTGAGCTCACCGATCGAGTTGAGGTCGGTGTCGGTGGTGATGGCCTTGGTGGCGGTTTCCGCGATGTTGTAGAGCTTGGTGGGGCTGGTGAGCAGCCCGATGCTCTTGACCTGGTTCATCAGGGCCTTGATGAACGCCTGCTGGAGCTGGATGCGGCCCAGGTCGCTGCCGTCGCCGCCGGGCACGCCGTGCCGGGTGCGCACGAGGCCGAGGGCCTTCTCGCCGTCGAGGGTGTGCTTGCCCGGCTGCAGGTTCAGGTGGCTGTACTTGTCGTCGATCGGTTTGGTGGTGGTGATGTCCACCCCGCCGAGCGCGTCGATGAGCTTCTTGAAGCCGGTGAAGTCCACCTCGACGAAGTGGTCCATCCGGATCTTGCTCAGGTTCTCGACGGTCTTCACGGCGCAGGGCGCGCCACCGACCTCGAACGCGGTGTTGAACATCGCCCGCCGCTGGCCGGGGACGGTCTTGCCGTTGGCGGTGCAGTCGGGCCGCTCGACGAGGGTGTCGCGCGGGATGCCGACGACGCTGGCCTTCTTGTGGCCCTTGTAGATGTGCACGATCATCGCCGTGTCGGAGCGGGCGCCGCCCTCGTCGCGGCCGTAGTCGCTGTTCTTGCCGGCGCGCGAGTCGGATCCCATGACGAGGATGTCCATCGAGCCGTCGTTGACGTTCTGGGGCCGGTCGGCGCCGAGGGCGGCGTTGATGTCGACGCCCTTCAGGTTGCCGTTGAGCTGGTAGTAGACGAATCCGAGTCCGGCGCCACCCAGCAGTACGACGCCGGCCAGCGCGCACAGGGAGACGGTGACTATTCGGCGGCGCCGGCTCGGTGTCTTGCGCCGGCGGCCGGTGGCACGTATGCCGCGGGAACGGCGTTCGGCCGTCGCGGTCCCGTTGCTGTCCGCCATCTGCTCCTCAGTCCTCGTTCGCTCGCTCGGCCCGGCCCTGGAGACACGGCCCACCCCCGCCGCGTCGTGCTGCGGGCGTCACGGCACGTTGCGCCTTGTCAGACGGGGGGTCGACGGGAAGGGTTGCACAGCGAAAGATGAGCGAACTCTTAGAAAAATCCGCGCCCGGTCGCCGGGCGCGCGCCGGCCGCACCCCGCTCACCTGGCCTTTCGTCCCGTTTTCGGCCATGGCCGAAAGCGTTCGCCGGAAGGGGATCTGTGCGGAACGTCTCAAGCCGGGCAGCACAGCGCCCCCCTCACCCGTAGGCGAGGGGGGCGCTGGTGACGGCGCCGGAGCGCGCGGGGGGCGTCAGTCGTTGCCGTTGCCCGCGGTCGGCGTCGTCTTCTGGATCTGGAGCAGGAACTCCGCGTTGGACTTGGTCTGCTTCATCTTGTCCAGCAGCAGCTCGATGGCCTGCTGCTGGTCCAGGGCGTGCAGCACCCGGCGCAGCTTCCAGACGATGGCCAGCTCGTCGCTGCCCATGAGGATCTCTTCCTTACGGGTGCTGGACGCGTCCACGTCCACCGCCGGGAAGATGCGCTTGTCCGAGAGCTTCCGGTCGAGCTTGAGCTCCATGTTGCCGGTGCCCTTGAACTCCTCGAAGATCACCTCGTCCATCCGCGAGCCGGTCTCGACCAGCGCGGTGGCCAGGATGGTCAGCGAGCCGCCGTCCTCGATGTTGCGCGCCGCGCCGAAGAACTTCTTCGGCGGGTAGAGCGCGGTGGAGTCGACACCACCGGACAGGATGCGGCCCGAGGCCGGGGCGGCGAGGTTGTACGCCCGGCCGAGACGGGTGATCGAGTCCAGCAGGACGACCACGTCGTGGCCCAGCTCCACCAGGCGCTTGGCGCGCTCGATGGCCAGCTCCGCGACCGTGGTGTGGTCCTCGGCGGGGCGGTCGAAGGTCGAGGAGATGACCTCGCCCTTGACCGACCGCTGCATGTCGGTGACCTCTTCCGGACGCTCGTCGACGAGGACGACCATCAGGTGGCACTCGGGGCTGTTGCGGGTGATCGCGTTGGCGATCGCCTGCATGATCATGGTCTTGCCGGTCTTCGGCGGAGCCACGATCAGACCGCGCTGGCCCTTGCCGATCGGCGAGACCAGGTCGATGATCCGGGTCGTCAGCCCGCCGGGCTCACCCTCCAGGCGCAGCCGCTCCTGCGGGTAAAGGGGCGTCAGCTTTCCGAAGTCCGGGCGCGCGCGGCCCTGTTCGGGCGCCATGCTGTTGACCGAGTCGAGCCGGACCAGCGCGTTGAACTTCTCGCGGCGCTCGCCGTCCTTGGGCTGCCGGACCGCGCCGGTGACGTGGTCGCCCTTGCGCAGGCCGTTCTTGCGGACCTGGGCGAGGGAGACGTAGACGTCGTTCGGGCCGGGCAGGTAGCCGGAGGTCCGGATGAACGCGTAGTTGTCGAGAATGTCGAGGATGCCGGCGACCGGGATCAGGACGTCGTCCTCGGCGATCTGCGGCTCGTTGCCGAAGTCGTCACGGCCGCGACGGCCCCGGCGGTCGCGGTAGCGGCCGCGGCGGCCGCGCCGGCCGCCCTCGAAGTCGTCGTCGTCGTCCCGGCGGTCGCGGTCGCGGTCCCGCTGACGCTGGCCGCCCTGGCCCCCCTGGCCACCGTCACCGGCGTCGCCCTTGCGGCGGTCGCGGTCACGGTCACGCCGTCCGCGCTCGCCCTTCGGGCCGCGCTCCTGGCGCTCGGTCTTGCCGGGCCGGCCCTCGCCGGTCTCCTGCGGGGCGGTCTCGGTCCTGGCCTCAGTCCTGGCCTCGGTCTTCACCTCGACCTTGGTGTCGGTCTTGAGGTCGCCCGAGGACTCCGGGCTGCCCGCGGCGGCGGTGGCCCGGCGCCGGCGGCGCTCACCGGCCGGCTGCTCGTCACTCACCGGCTGGCCGGGGATGTCGATCTGCTGCTGGGTGCCGGCCTGGTCCGCGGCCTTCTCGGCCTTGGCGGCCCGTCCGGCCTTCTCCGCCTTGGCGGCGGCCGGCTCCGCGGTGTCGTCACCGGTGCGGGCCTTGGAGGTGGTACGGCGCTTGGGCTTGGTCGCGGTCTCGGCGGGCGCGTCGGCCTTGGCGGCCGTGCCCGAGCCGGCCTGGGGAGTGCCCCCGGCCTGCCTCTCCTTGATGACCTCGATCAGCTGGCTCTTGCGCATCCGCGCGGTGCCCTTGATACCGAGGCCGGAGGCGACCTGCTGCAGCTCTGCCAGGACCATGCCGTCAAGGCCGGTGCCGGAACGGCGGCGACGTGTGGTTGCAGGCGCGGCGGGAGCGTCCGTGGCGGGCGTGGTGGCACTGCCATCGGTGCGCGCGCCCATCAGATCGGTGGTGTCGCTCACGAAGGGTCCTTCCCTGGAGCGGGCGTCGGCCTGTCTGGCTCGGCGACCGGTTGTGCTGTCCGGCCGGGTCCCTGTGGTGCTGCGGACCGGACCGGGGCGGTGGTCCCGCCGGAAGTGGCGGAAAGATCAGTTCATGGCTCCGGCGTGAAGAGATGCAGAGTGGCCCATGTCGTCACGCCGATTCCGGAGCGTGCTCACTTCTGCTCAGGCCATGTGCTCCAAGCAGATGGGGAAGCTCCCGGAAGAAAGTGGTCCCGATGGGGGACACGAAGCACCGCGCCGCTCAGGCGTCGGGTACTGACTTGAGGTTAACACTACCGGATCCAACAAACATTCCCCCTCTCCAAGACCGGCAATCGTCGATCAACCGTGTGATCACCCGGCGAGCGGCAGCACACAGGTGCCTGCCGCGTCGAGGGTCAGCCGGTTGGCCGCCCACCCCTCTCCCGCCAGTGCCGCGACCTTCTCGGCCGCGGCCTCGTCGACCAGCGCGAGCACCGTCGGGCCCGCGCCGGACACGACTGCGGGGACGCCGTCCGCGCGCAGCCGGTTCACCAGGGCCATGCTCTCCGGCATCGCCGGGGTGCGGTAATCCTGGTGAAGTCGGTCCTCGGTCGCGGCGAGCAGCAGCTCGGGGCGCCTGGTCAGGGCCTCGACGAGCAGTGCGGCACGACCTGCGTTGGCCGCCGCGTCCACATGCGGGACGGTGCGCGGCAGCAGTCCGCGGGCGGTCTCGGTGAGCACCGGCTTTCCGGGCACGAAGACCACCGGAACGATGGAATCGACGGGATCCATCCGGATCGCCCGGGCACTCCCGGTGTCCATCCAGGCGAGTGTGAAGCCGCCGAGCAGGCAGGCGGCGACGTTGTCGGGGTGGCCCTCGATCTCGGTGGCCAGCTCCAGCAGCGCGGCGTCGTCGAGCTTCTGCTCGCCGCCTATCGTCACGGCGCGGGCGGCGACGATACCGGCGCAGATGGCGGCCGAGGAGGAGCCCAGGCCACGGCCGTGCGGGATGCGGTTGGCGCAGACGATTTCCAGGCCGCGCGGCTGTCCGCCGAGCACCTCGAACGCGGTACGCATCGACCGTACGAGCAGGTGGTTCTCGTCGCGCGGCAGGGTGTCGGCGCCCTCCCCCGCGATGTCGATGTGCAGCCCGGAGTCGGCGACGCGCACCACGACATCGTCGTACAGGCCCAGGGAAAGTCCCAGGGCATCGAAGCCGGGGCCGAGATTGGCGCTGGTAGCGGGGGTGCGCACCCGGACGGCGGCGGCGCGGAACGCGGGACCGGCCATCGCTCGATGACTCTCCTTGATTGATGCTGCGGTACTGCCCCGGAGCGCCGCGGCACCGAGGTGCCCGGCCGGCTCGTGGGGTCTGTTCTGACCTGCCCTGAACACCACTGCGTTATGCCGTGGGGAGGGGAGTTGACTGCCAGCCTATCGAAGGAAGGTTCTGTCGCGACATAGGGCGCACAGGAGGCGCACGATGCGTGTCGCACACCTTCCCGCGCCCCGAGTTCACCGCGCGCTTCCTTCGCCGGGCTTTGCAGTCTTTGCACAGTTTGCTGTCGCGGGTGGCGGGACCCGCGGCGGCGCCGGGTGCGGAACGCTCACCGTCCCGCACCCGGCGCCCGCGTCTCCGCAGGTCGGACCGTACGGCCGTACCCTGCGCCACGCGGGCCGGAGCCTGTCCGACGGATCCGGCCCGGGCCCGTCGGACAGGCCCTGGACGAGGCCCAGGCCCTAGACGAGACCGAGGCGCTCGGCCGCGATGTCCGCGTCGATCGGCACCGTGACCGGCTGCGGCGCGCCGGCCACCGCCCAGTCCGGGTCCTTGAGGCCGTTGCCGGTGACCGTGCAGACGATGCGCTGGCCCGGGTCGACCTTGCCCTCCTCGGCGGCCTTGAGCAGACCGGCGACCGAGGCGGCCGAGGCGGGCTCCACGAAGACGCCCTCCCGCGCGGCCAACAGCCGGTACGCGGCGAGGATCTGACGATCCGTCACCTCGTCGATGAAGCCGCCGGACTCGTCCCGCGCGCGCTCCGCGTACGCCCACGAGGCGGGGTTGCCGATGCGGATCGCGGTGGCGATGGTGTGCGGGTCCTTGACGACCTCGCCCCGCACGAGCGGCGCGCTGCCGGAGGCCTGGAAACCCCACATCCGCGGGGTGCGGCCGGCGATCCGGTCGGCCGCGTACTCCTGATAGCCCTTCCAGTACGCGGTGATGTTGCCGGCGTTGCCGACGGGCAGCACATGGATGTCCGGCGCGTCGCCGAGCATGTCGACGATTTCGAAGGCGGCGGTCTTCTGGCCCTCGATCCGCACCGGGTTCACGGAGTTCACAAGTGCGACCGGGTAGTTCTCGGACAGGCCCCGGGCCAGCGTCAGACAGTCGTCGAAATTCCCGTCGACCTGGAGAATCTTCGCGCCGTGCACCAGCGCCTGGCCCATCTTGCCGAGCGCGATCTTGCCCCGCGGCACCAGCACGGCGCACACCATGCCGGCCCGGACCGCGTAGGCGGCGGCCGAGGCCGAGGTGTTGCCGGTGGAGGCGCAGATGACGGCCTTGGCGCCGTCCTCCTTGGCGCGGGTGATGGCCATCGTCATGCCCCGGTCCTTGAAGGAGCCGGTGGGGTTGGCGCCCTCGACCTTGAGATGCACCTCACAGCCGGTGCGCTCGGAGAGCACCTGCGCCGGTACGAGCGGCGTGCCGCCCTCCCGGAGGGTGACGACCTCGGTCGTGTCGCTGACCGGAAGCCGGTCACGGTATTCCTCGATGATTCCGCGCCACTGACGGCTTGTCGTGGTCACAGTGGACTTGGCAGACATGGGTTCCTCTACTCCCCTTCAACCCGCATGATGCTGGCGACACCGCGCACGGTGTCCAGCTCGCGCAGCGCCCCGACGGTCGACGACAGCGCCGCGTCGGCCGCCCGGTGGGTGACGACGACGAGGGACGCCTCGCCGTCCTTGCCCGTCTGGCGCACCGTGTCGATCGATACGCCGTGCTCGGCGAAGACCGTCGCGACCTGCGCCAGGACGCCGGGCTTGTCGGCCACGTCGAGACTGATGTGGTACCGCGTGACGACCTCGCCCATGGGGCTGACCGGCAGCCGGGTGTACGCGGACTCACCCGGGCCGGTGGCGCCGGCGAGCTTGTTGCGGCAGACCGCGACCAGGTCGCCGAGGACCGCGGAGGCGGTCGGCGCACCGCCCGCGCCCGGCCCGTAGAACATCAGCCGGCCGGCCGCCTCGGCCTCCACGAAGACCGCGTTGTACGCCTCGCGGACGGAGGCCAGCGGATGCGTCAGCGGGATCATCGCCGGGTGCACCCGCGCGGTGACGGACGCGCCGTCCGCCGCCCGCTCGCAGATCGCCAGCAGCTTGACCGTGCAGCCCATCCGCCGGGCCGAGGCGATGTCGGAAGCGGTGACCTCCGTCAGGCCCTCGCGGTGCACATCGTCGATGGTCACCCGGGTGTGGAAGGCGATACCGGCCAGGATCGCGGCCTTGGCGGCGGCGTCGAACCCCTCGACATCCGCGGTCGGGTCGGCCTCCGCGTACCCCAGTGCGGTCGCCTCGTCCAGCGCCTCGCTGTAGCCGGCACCGGTCGCGTCCATCTTGTCGAGGATGAAGTTGGTGGTGCCGTTGACGATGCCGAGGACCCGGTTGACCTTGTCGCCGGCCAGCGACTCCCGCAGCGGCCGCACCAACGGAATCGCCCCCGCGACGGCGGCCTCGTAGTACAGATCCGCGCCCTTGGCCTCGGCCGCCGCGTGCAGCGCCGCGCCGTCCGCCGCGACCAGCGCCTTGTTCGCCGACACCACGCTCGCCCCGTGCTCGAACGCGGTGGTGATCAGGGTCCGGGCCGGCTCGATACCGCCGATGACCTCGATCACGACGTCGATGTCACCCCGTTTGACGAGCGCGGTCGCGTCGGTGGTGACCAGCTCGGCCGGGACGCCCTCGCGCACCTTGTCGGGGCGGCGCACCGCGATCCCGGCGAGCTCCACGGGCGCGCCGATACGGGCCGCGAGGTCGTCCGCGTGCGTCGTCATGATGCGCGTCACCTCTGAGCCGACTACACCACAGCCCAGGAGCGCCACCTTCAGCGGACGCGTACGCATCATTCGACCTCTGCTTCTCATCGACCAGCGATTTTCGACATGTGCTCTTTTTGACATGTGCTCTTGCACAAGTCTCACGCACCGGACGGCGGATTCCGTCCGCCGTCCAGATGCCGAGACATTTATTTCATCCGGTTCCGGGCGCCGGTGAACCGGCCCCGAGCCTGGGGCGCGTGCCGGGCGATCCGGCCGCGCTACCCGACATCCAACCGCAAAAGATCTTCCTCCGTCTCCCGCCGGACGATCACCCGCGCCTCGCCGTCCTTGACGGCCACGACCGGCGGCCGCAGCGCGTGGTTGTAGTTGCTCGCCATGGACCGGCAGTACGCCCCGGTGGCCGGCACCGCCAGCAGGTCCCCCGGCGCGACATCGCTCGGCAGGAAGGCGTCCCGCACCACGATGTCCCCGCTCTCGCAGTGCTTGCCGACCACCCGCGAGAGCATCGGCTCGGCGTCGGACGTCCGCGACACCAGCGCCACGCTGTACTCCGCGTCGTACAGCGCCGTCCGGATGTTGTCCGACATCCCGCCGTCGACGGACACGTACGTCCGCAGCCCTGCCAGCTCCTTGACCGTCCCCACCTCGTACAGCGTGAACGCGGTCGGCCCCACGATGGCCCGCCCCGGCTCGACCGACAGCCGCGGCACGGCCAGCCCCGCGGCCGCGCACTCCTTGCCGACGATCTCGCGCAGCGCCGCGGCGATCTCCCGCGGCTCACGCGGATCGTCGTCCGGCGTGTACGCGATGCCGAGCCCGCCCCCGAGATCGATCTCCGGCAGCTCGATGCCGTGCTCGTCGCGCACCGCGGCCAGCAGCTGCACCACCCGCCGGGCGGACACCTCGAACCCCGCCATGTCGAAGATCTGCGACCCGATGTGGCTGTGGATCCCGATGAGTTCGAGCCCGTCCAGCTTCAGCGCACGGCGCACCGCCTCCGCGGCCTGCCCGCCCGCAAGCGCGACCCCGAACTTCTGGTCCTCGTGCGCCGTCGCGATGAACTCATGCGTATGCGCCTCGACGCCCACCGTCACCCGGATCTGCACCCGCTGGCGCCTGCCCAGCTTCTCCGCGATCCGCGCGACCCGCACGATCTCCTGGAACGAATCGAGCACGATCCGCCCGACCCCGGCCTCCACGGCCCGGGTGATCTCCTCCGTGCTCTTGTTGTTCCCGTGCAGTGCGATCCGCTCCGCGGGCATCCCGGCGGCCAGCGCGGTCGCCAGCTCACCCCCGGAACACACATCGAGGTTCAGCCCCTCCTCGCTCAGCCACCGCACAATGGCCCGCGACAGAAACGCCTTCCCCGCGTAGAACACATCGGCCTCCGGTCCGAAGGCCTCCTTCCAGTCCCGGCAGCGCGCCCGGAAGTCCGCCTCGTCCAGGAAGTACGCCGGCGTACCGAACTCCTCGGCGAGCCCGACGACATCCCGTCCTCCGACGGTGACCACCCCGCCCTCGTTCCGCCGGACCGTACGGGACCAGACGCGTGGGTCAAGGCTGTTGAGATCGGCGGGCGGCCCGGCGTAGTGCCCCTCGGGCAGTACGTCACCGTGCCGGGGACCGGCGGGATGCGCGGAACGACTCATGGCGTGGAGTTCCCCTCAGGATCTTTCAGAGGTGTTCAGGAGTCTTCGGAGGTGTTCAGAGTCTTCAGAGGTGTTCGGAGTCTTCAGAGATGTTCAGTGTCTTCAGAGGTGTTCAGGGGCGGAGATGCCGAGCAGACGCAGGCCGTTGGCGAGCACCGTTCCGGCGGCATCGGCGAGGGCCAGCCGGGCGCGGTGCACGGCCGAGGGTTTCTCCTCCCCGACGGGCAGCGGCGGACAGACGTCCTGCCACCGGAAGTACGCGTCCGCCGTCGCCTCCAGATGCCGCACCACACGGTCCGGCGCCCTCAGCCGCGCGGCGTCCTCGACGACGGCGGGAAAGGCGGCAAGCAACGCACACAGGGCCCGCGACACGCCCCCGGCGTCCGCCCCCGGGCCGGCCCCCGCCCCCGGCCCCGTTTCCGTCACCGGATCGATTCCCGTTCCCGCCACCGGATCGATTCCTGCTACCGGGCCCGATTCCGTTTCCCCTACCGCTTCCCCTACCGCTCCGGTTTCCGCGACGTCCCCGGGCTCCGCCTCGAAGCCCAGCTCACGCGCGTTGCGCACCATCGCCCGGCTCCGCGCGTACGCGTACTGCACCCGGAAGCGCGGATTGCTCTCCCGCTGCACCGGCCGCTCCGGCACCTGCACATGGTCGTGCGCGGCGGGACGCAACAGCACCCAGCGCGCCTCGTCGGCACCCAGGCGTGCGACCAGCGCGTCGAGCCCGTACGGAGACGGAGCAGGCACAAGGGCGGGCAACCGGCCGCCACCCTGAACACCGGCGCTCCCGGCCGCTGCCGCGTCGATCCGCACCAGCACATCGGCCACCACGGCCTCACGCGCACCGAGCCCACCACCGCCCGCCACCTCACCGGCAACAAGCGCCCCCGCCTCATCCTCGGTCCGAGTCCCGTAGCGCTCCCGCCGCGCCAGCACATCCCGTACGACAGCGGCCTGGGCACCGTCCCCCAGGGTGAAGTTCAAAAATCCCGGCCCCGCGACCTCGACCCGGACGATCCCCGGGCTACCAGCCAGGCGCTTGCGCAGAATCTCGGCGACCTCCCGGGCCGGCCGCCCCGCCGGCCCGGCGAGCCGCAGCGCGACATTCGAGGCATAGTCCCCACAGCCGGGCCGCGGCGGCCGCTCCACCACGATCCGCTCCGGCACAGGCACAGAGAGCTCCTGCTCCGCCACGGCACCACGCACGGAGCGCAGCACGGCACGGGAGAGCTCAGCGGGAGTCACGTGACAAGCGTATGGGAGACCCTCCCCTTTCACGCGACCCGGTTTCGCCCTATGGACACTCCCCGCCCCACATCACCCCCCACCACTACCGCCGCCGGACACGATGGCGGTCCCGGTCCCGTTCCCCCTCCCCGTCCTCCCCTCCCCCGCCGTCCTCCCGCTGCTCCGCCCCACGTGCGCCCCCACGCTCCCGCTGCCGTCCCCCCTGCAGCCCTTGCAGCCCCTGCCGACCCTCCTGCCGCCCCTCACGCACCAGCTTCCCCACCGTCCGCACCAACTCCATCGGCTCGAACGGCTTCGCCAGAAACGCGTCGATCCCCACCGACTCCCCGTTGTCCGCCTCGCCCCGGGTGCACGCGCTGACGATCGCGATCGGGATGTCCCACGTCCGAGGATCGGACCGCAGCCGCGCCGCGGTGTGCAGCCCGTCGAGCCGCGGCATCACCACATCCAGGGTCACGACATCAGGTCTCACGTGGTGCACGACATCCAGACACTCGGCACCGTCAGCCGCGGTCACCACCTCGAAGCCCTCCAGCTCGAGATTGACCCTGATCAACTGCCGGATCACCTTGTTGTCGTCCACCACAAGGATCCGACCGGACAAGCCAGGCACACCACGAGACTAGGGGCCCACCTGCGGCACCGTCCGGGCTTTGCCCACTTCCGCCCCCATGCGAGGGACCTTTCCCCGACCACCGCCACCACACCCCCCACATGCGCTAAAGCCACCCCTCGCGTTCCTCCAACCGCCCCTCTCCCCCACCCCCACACACACCCACACACCCCCTCACCCTTCCCCTCCACCCTCCCCATCCCCCTCCGCCGCCCCCTCCGGCAAAACCCGTTCATGACCACCCCGTCGGAGCTGGTAATGTTCTACCCGTCGCCAAGGAAACGGCGGCAACGCCCCCGTAGCTCAGGGGATAGAGCAACGGCCTCCGGAGCCGTGTGCGCAGGTTCGAATCCTGCCGGGGGCACTCGCCAGTCAGTCAGCCAAAACCAGGCTCTGACCAGCGCGGATGCCGACACGAAAGAGCGGGAGTCAGTCTCACTGACTCCCGCTCTTTTTCGTTGTCTCTCAGTGTCCGCGACACACCTCCGACACACTCGTCAGACCGTGTCCCCCAGCCGACCGGCTTTGCGCATGGTGAGGTGTCGCGTTCGCGTGAGCCACTGGCCGTCGTGGGCGCCGGTTTCGGTGGCGGCTTGCCAGTCGGCATCGACGCCCTCGTCGTCGAGCAGGACGTCGACCAGGACAGGGGCGCCGTCGACCAGGGCAGGGGCGCCGTGGACTCCCTTCCGCCCGGCATCGGCGCGCAAGAGAGCCAGTGCGTTCTTCCGCTCGGCCGGCCAGCAGTCGGCGGCCCGCGCGGCGGCGCGCAGTTGACGGTACGTGAGCAGGGTGCGGCGGGCGGCGAAATGGTCACGGCGCAGGACGACTGCATCGGGGAGCCGGTCCGCCTGCGCGTAGCGGTCGGAGAGATAGTCGACGAGGGCGGTGTCCACAGCGGCGAGGTCCGCCTTCCGCTGCCGTGGCAGGCTCTCCCGCCGGCCGAGCACGGTCAGGCCGAGCGCGACCAGATGCTTGCAGAAGTTCCCCTCCTGACCGTATGGGCAGTCGCACTCGCCGACCAGGCCTCCAGGCCCGTCCAAGGTCAGCCCCACCTCGTACCGTTCCGTGCCGTGGACGGTCGCGCTGACCCAGGCGTCACCGACCTCGACTCCGGACACCGCGTCGAGGTAGCCAAGCCCGCGCTCGAAGGAACGGGCGCCGGCCAGCGCCCTGAGGTTCGCCTCGATAAGGCCGCCCATGGCTCTTCCCACCCTGCGCTCCGGGCCCTGCTCTTGACGGACGTCAGCCTACGACCCCCTGCCGGCCCGGCCCGACGATCCGCCGGGAAAGCAGCCTCATCGGTGACCTGTGCGACGCGCCAACCGCCCGACCTCATGAGGTGACGACCAGGGCATTTCCTTCTCGCGGGACATAGGCATACACGGGACGACGAGGCTGACGAACCGTCAGGCACCCCGCCGGCCTGCAGGCACCCCGCCGACCTGCGGTCCGGTCCCCTACGACGGCCAGCTGGCGGCCTCGTCGCCCGCCGTAGTCGCCCGTGGCCCGCCGCAGTCGCCCGTGCTTCTGTGCACGTGACTGGCACCGTCGTGTGGTCAATTCCCGGCAGCTGTCGGCGAGTTGGGTAGTGGGCAGTACCAGATGGCGGGTCAGTACCAGATGGCGATCGGGCGGCCGTGCGTATCGTGCTCGGGTGGATCCGGGAGGGAGTGCGCACGGCCGCGGGCGATCCGGTGGGCCGTCCACGCGGCGGCGGCCGCGTCGAGCACGTCGTCCGGTGGGGAGCTCCCGGCGCCCCCGTCCCCCAGGTCGTCCGGAAGGACGATGCCGGCCGCGGCGAGAAGTGAGCGCCGTGCCATCTGCCCTGCCCAGCTCTTCTTGCGGACGAGGAGTGGTGTCCCGCCAGCGAGGGCCCGGAAGGACACCTCGGGGTGTGCTTCGAAGAGACGGTCGCCCCCGGGCTCGGCGAGGCAGGCGTTCGCCTCACGGAGTTTGGGCGCGAGCGCCCAGGTCTGGCGGCTCAGCCCGGCACCGGTGAGTTCGCGGCACCGGCGCCGCGCCTCGTCGTACTCCGCCTCCTGCCAGACGGCGCGTGGCGGCACCGGGAAGACGCTTCCCCTCCGCGGCCCCAGCAGGGCAGCCGCCTCCGTGTCCGCGCGCCGCCACCCGGTCTCGAGGAGCCCCAGCGGCATGTCCACGGCCACGACGGCGACGCCGTCCGCCGCGGCTTCGGCCAGGAGGGAGCACAGGGCGGTGGCGACCCGTGCCTGTGCGAAGCGGCCGTCACGGAGCGCGACCGCCAGCCACCCGGCCGGGCACGCGTCGATGCCGAGGACGGTCGCCACGTCAGCCGGCGTCCTCGGGCGGGGCCGTTGGGGGATAGCCGTACTCGCCGTGGAGGCGGACGAAGTGGGCGAGGGCGATGGTCCGGCGGCGCACGAGTCCCTGAGGCGTCCCCTCGTACAGCTCGACGCGTTCCTGGCCGCCCGGGCCGATCGGCTGCACCAGGCGGCCGCCCGACCGCAGCTGTGCGGCCAGCGGTGGTGGCACCTCCGGGAAGGCGGCGGAGACCACGATCGCGTCGAACGGAGCCCGGTCCGCCACGCCCAGGGTGCCGTCGGCGACGACGATCTCGGCGTTCCCGATGCCCTGGCCGGCGAGGTTGGCCCGGGCCTGCTCGGCCAGGTCCGCCCACCGCTCGACGCCGACGACGTACGCCGCGAGGCGGGCCAGCAGCGCGGTCTGGAAGCCGTGACCGCTGCCGATCTCCAGCACGCGCTCGTTCCCGGTGAGGCCCAGCGCGGCGATCATCCTCGCCACGAGGGAGGGCTGTGTCGTCACCTGGCCGTGACCGATCGGAAGCGGAACGTCCGCGTACACCGACGCGTGAGGAGAGGCCGGGACGAAGGCCGCGCGCGGGGTTGTGCGGAGGGCGCGCAGCAGGCGCTCGTCCGTCACACCGCAAGCGCGAGCAGCCTCGACGAGATCCTCGGGGCCCGGATCGCGGCGGGGGTGGAGCATCATGATCGCCTCCTGTCCAGGCTATCGGACGGGCAGACGGAGGTCACGGGCCCGCCGATTGCTGTCACGGGCCCATGCGACCGCGACAGGAGACCCCATGCATGGCCAGGACGGGTCGTGTCGTGTCGTGTCGTGTCACCGGGCGCGAGCTCAGTCAACGGCGCCAGCTCTCCCTCCCCCTCCCCGGACGCCCGAACCGCCGTCCATATTGTTCCGGGGGCGGCGGCCGCAACTCGCTTGAGATGCCCAGCAGTTCATGGACGCGCAGTGCTGCTTCGGCTGCTTCGGCCATCGTGGCCATCGCTGCACGGCCGCCCCCCACTGACAACGCCCTTTCGGGTCCTGTCAATTACTGGGTGATGATGGCGTGCGCCGAGGCGCCCCCTCGGGCCCTGGCGGGGGGCGGCAAGGGCGTGCGGGCGCCGGAGGGGAGTTCACCACGACCGTGTCAGTCTCCGCAGGCCACCTCGGCAGCCCACCTCGACAGCCCACCTCAGCCGCCCCCGTGCGGCGATCCGGATCAGTCGTTCAGGTGGACCGGGAGCGATTCGATGCCGTAGACGATGGAGAGTTTGCGGAATTCCAGTTCTTCCGGACGGATCGCCAGGCGCATGTGAGGGAAGCGGCGGACCAGGGCGGGGTAGGCGGCGCGGAGTTCCATGCGGGCGAGTTCGGCGCCTACGCAGCGGTGTATGCCGTAGCCGAAGGCCAAATGGGAGGGGACGTTGCGGGAAGGGTCGAACTGTTCCATGTCCGGGCCCAGTTTGCCGTCCCGGTCCGCACCGCTCAGGGAGCACAGCACCACATCTCCGGTGGCGATCCGGACACCGCCGATCTCCAGATCCTCGCGGGCGAAGCGCGGGAAGGCGACCTGGACGACGGTGAGGTAACGCAGCAGCTCCTCGACATAGCGGTCGATCACGTCATCGTCGTCCTTGATGGCGGCGAAGTGCTCCTGGTCCTGCAGGAGCACCAGGGCGCCCAGCGCGAGCATGCTGGCGGTGGTTTCGAAGCCGCCGGTGAGGACACCGTCCGCCAGGCCGGCCAGTTCCTCGTCGGTGACCGAGTCGCCGTGCTCCTTGACGATCATGCCGAGCAACCCGTCGCCCGGGTTTTCACGCTGCTTCTTGACGACGTCCCGGAAATAGGAGAGGGATTCGGATATGGCACCGAAGGAGGCATTGGCGCCACTGAAGAGGTCGAAACGTGCCGCGCTGAGACGCTCGAAGTCGGCACGGTCCTCGTAAGGAACGCCCAGGAGTTCACAGATGACCAGGGAGGGAATGGGCAGGGCGAAAGAATGGACGATGTCGACCGGATCGCCGTTCTTACCCGCCTCTTCCATGGCGTCAAGACGCTCCTCGATGATCTCGTGGATCCGGGGCGTGAGCCGGCCGAGGCGGCGCATGGTGAATTCGGGGGTCAGCAGTCGGCGGAGCCGGGTGTGCACCGGCGGGTCGGCGAATCCGAGGCCCCCGGGGTTCTGTTCAACACCCGCGCCGGCCTTGCCGACGAGATTGGTGAAGTCCGAGCTGAAGGCTTTGCCCTTGCCGAGCACCGCCTTGGTCTCTTCGTAGCCGGTGACCAGCCAGACATTGGCGGCTATCGGCACGGGGAGCTTACTGATCGGCTCCTTCTCCCGGACGACCGCCAGATCGTCCACCGGGTCGAGCCCCTCGCGCCGCAAGGGCATCAGGACGGACTCGGGCAAGAAAGACATTCGAGACAGGTCGAACCCCTTCCTGCGCGTTCTCGCCAGATACAGCCGGCCGGCCCAGGCGATGATCCGGGAACGGAGAGTCGTCATGACGCTAATACTGCCTTTCGTCGAGGGGGACGGTCACCCGCGCTCGGCGGCCCGAAGGCGACCGGACAGCACGAGTCCCCCACTCGGCGTGCACGGGTGTGACGTACGCCATAGCCCCTCGTCCGCGGTGGTCATGGCACGGGTCCATGCCCCGACCGGTCTCCCGATCGTCCGCGACAGCATGATGAGCTCGGCCTTCTTCTTGTCTGTGATCTGTACTTGATCTGTACTTCGGTCTGTACTTCGGTCGGTTCCTTGGTCTACTACCGGGGCCGCCCGGCCCGCCAGGGCCATCCGGCCCGTTCGGCCCGTTCGACCCGAACGAGTTTACAAAGTGCCATCGGGCAGGTTCACCGAACAACCCGGGATCCCCCTGGGAGAACCCCGAGGCGCCCCCGATGGACCCCGATACGCCCCGAGATGCACTCAACAGTCCCGCCGGACCGGCGATCGGCGCTCACACCCCGCGGCCCCTGGGGCACACACTCGGACCGTGATGCGGCCGTCCGGCTCGGCGCACTCACCCCCGCCATCCTTACGAGCGCATGCGCACCGGCGAACTGACGCCGCCGGATTCCCCATTCGGCGCCCCAGTCCCGCCCCTCACCGATGGTGACGCATTGCGAGCCCTCCGGAGCCTGCTTGGCATGAGGAGAGCATGAGGAGAGGGGGGACTCCCGTAGATTTTCCCCGAGGCGGGCGAGGCCGGCCCCGGACTTCGGATTTTTTGAGTTCCCGCTTCCGGGGAACCTCTCCGGGATTTCGGGGATTTCGGGGATTTCACAGAACTCCGCGGCATTCCGGGGCATTCCGCGGAACACCTTCACCCTTGGAGCCTCTACTCCTTCGCAGGAGGAAGCGCATACCTCCGCAGCGCGTATTTTCGCAGCGCGCCGCCGCGACAGCGGCGGCAGCCGCAACGGCGCTCACGGCGTCATGGCGTCATGGCCGAGTACGAGGGGTGGATCGTCGCCGGATCGGCCCTGGCGGTCCGTACCGGTCCGAGCAAGGCCGGTCCGTACGCCCCGAAGGTCGTATCTGACATCACACCGTATCCGACATAACGGAAATAGCGGCCTTCGCTTGCTACGTTGCCAGGCATGACGGCAACGGCGAGGGCGGCCGCCACGGCGCGCCCGGCGGACACTCCCCCCTCCTTGCCGCCCCGGCCCAAGCGGCGCGGTGTCGAACTCGCCCTCCTGGTAGGCGCTGTGCTGATCAGCGTCTGCGGATATGTCGTCGTGGGCCTGGCCCGGGGGCGTGCCCTCCCGGCCGGTGCGCTCCAGTACGGCGCCGGGCTCGGCGGGCTCGCGCTCCTCGCACACCTCGTCGTACGCCTCCGCGCCCCCTACGCCGATCCGCTGCTGCTGCCCACCGCCGTACTGCTCAACGGGCTCGGTCTGGTGCTGATCTTCCGGCTCGACCTGGAGACGCCGGCCGATCATGCCGCGCCCACCCAGCTGATGTGGTCGACGATCGGCGTCGCGCTCTTCATCGCCGTGGTCCTGCTGCTGCGCGACCACCGGGTGCTGCAGCGGTACGCCTACCGTTGTGCGGCGCTCGCGCTGCTCCTGATGGTGGCGCCGATTCTGTTCCCGGCAGTCAACGGGGCGAAGATCTGGATCCGGTTCGCCGGATTCTCCCTCCAGCCGGGCGAGTTCGCCAAGGTGCTGATCACCGTCTTCTTCGCCGCCTACCTCGCCGCCAACCGGAGCGGGCTGGCGCGCCTGGGGCACCGGGTGGCGGGGCTCCAGCTGCCGGCCGGCCGGGTGCTGGCGCCGGTCGTGGCGATCTGGCTGGTCACTGTGGCCGTCCTGGTCCTCGAACGCGATCTGGGCACCTCGCTGCTGTTCTTCGGGATCTTCGTGGTGCTGCTGTACGTCGCGACCGGCCGGACGGGCTGGATCGCGGTCGGGCTGCTGCTGGCGGGCATCGGCGCGGCGGCGGTCGGCACGCTGGAGCCGCATGTGCACGGCCGGGTCGAGGACTGGCAGCAGCCGTTCGCCGGGATCGAGGCCGGCGAGGGGCCCGGTCAGCTCGCCCAGTCGCTGTTCGCCTTCGCCTCCGGCGGGCTGCTCGGCACCGGCCTCGGACAGGGCCACTCGTACCTGATCGGCTTCGCCATGAAGTCCGACTTCATCCTGGCGACGGTCGGCGAGGAGCTGGGGCTGGCGGGGCTCACCGCGCTGTTCCTGCTGTACGCGCTGCTGGTCGCCCGGGGTTACCGTGCGGCGCTCGGGCTGGCGGACCCGTTCGGCAGCCTGCTGGCGGTCGGCCTCGCGGCGCTCCCCGCGATCCAGGTCTTCGTCATCGCCGGCGGGGTGATGGGGCTGATTCCGCTGACGGGGATGGCGATGCCGTTCCTCGCGCAGGGCGGGTCGTCCGTCGTCACCAACTGGATCATCATCGCGCTGCTGCTGAAGATCAGCGACCGGGCGCGCTGCCCGAACCCGGAGCTGGAAGGGGAAGGGAAACGGGAGCTGGAGCCGGATCCGGAGCCGGCCCGGGATGCGGAGCCGGAGCCGAAGTCGGGGCCACGGCAGGAGCCGGAGCCGAAGTCGGGGCCACAGCCAGAGCCGAAGTCGGGGCCGAAGCCGGAGCTGGATCCGGAGCCGGAGGCCGGCCGTTGATCCGCTGTATCCGGCACACCGCCGCGTTCTCCTTCCTCCTGTTGGTCGCCCTGCTCGTGAACGCGTCCCGGGTGCAGGTCTTCGAAGCGGAGCGGTACGCCGCGAGCCCGGCCAACCGGCGGGCGGAGATCGCGCGTTACGAACGACCCCGCGGCGCCCTGCTCGTCGAGGGCCGGCCGATCACCGGGTCCCGGGACAGCGGCGGACGGCTGCGCTATGAGCGCACGTACACCGACGGGCCGCTGTACGCACCGGTCACCGGCTACTCCTCACAGGTCTACGGGACGTCGCTGCTGGAACGGGCCGAGGACGGTGTGCTCTCCGGCGCCGACGACCGACTGGTGGCCTTCCCCTGGTGGCACCGGCTGACCCGCGCCCACCGGGCCGGCGGCGCCGTCCACACCACCATCAACCCCCGGATGCAGCGCGCCGCGTTCGAGGGCCTGGCCGGGAGGAAGGGCGCGGTGGCCGCGATCGAACCGCGTACCGGGCGCATCCTGGCGCTGGTCAGCACGCCGTCGTACGAGCCCGGAGAGCTGTCCGGCAACGGCCCGGGGGTCACCGAGGCCTGGCGCCGACTGAACGGGGCCGCCGACCGGCCGATGCTCAACCGGGCGCTGCGGCAGACCTATCCGCCCGGCTCCACCTTCAAGGTGGTCACCGCGGCGGCCGCGCTGGAGAGCGGGCTGGTCACCGATATCGACGTCCGTACCGACTCCCCCGATCCGTACACCCTGCCCGGGACCGCCACGCAGCTCGACAACGCGGCGGCGGACTGCGCGGACGCCCCGCTCCGCTACGCCTTCCGCGCCTCGTGCAACACCGTCTTCGCGCAGCTGGGCACCAGGATCGGACTGCGCGGAATGACGGACACCGCCCGCAGGTTCGGCTTCGACGACCGCCGACTGCGCATCCCGTCCGCCGTCGCGCCCAGCACCTTCGACGCCCGGATGGATCCCGCGCAGCTCGCCCTGTCGGCCATCGGGCAGTACGACACCGCCGCCACACCGCTCCAGATGGCGATGGTCTCGGCGGTGGTCGCCAACGGGGGCCAGCTGAGGCCGCCGTACCTGGTCGACAAGGTGACCGATGCCGGGGGTGTGCTGGTCGCGGCCGGACCGCACCCGCCCACCCGTCAGGTGGTCGCTCCAGCCACCGCCGAGCAGCTCCAGGAGCTGATGATCGACGTCGTCGAGCACGGCAGCGGGCGGAACGCGGCCGTCAAGGGCCTGACGGTCGGCGGCAAGACGGGCACCGCCCAGCACGGTGTGGACAACGAGGGCACGCCCTATGCCTGGTTCATCTCCTGGGCGCGGAAGCCGGATACGTACGAGCCGACGGTCGCGGTGGCCGTGGTCGTCGAGGAAGCGGCCGCCGACCGCGCGGACATCAGCGGCGGAGGAAGCGCCGCACCGATCGCCCGCGCGGTGATGTCCGCGGCGACGCCCGAGGACTCCGTGCCCGCAGACTCCGCACCCGAGGAGTCCGTGCCCGCAGACTCCGCACCTGAGGACTCCGCCCCGTAGGCCGCGGCACTGCCGGGCTCCCCCGTACCCGGGAATGCGCTCCCGAACGCGCACGCCACAATGGGCGGGTGACCACCGCCGACGCACCCCCGCCACTGTCGCTGCCCGAAGTCGAGGCACTGGCCCGGCGTGCCCATGCCGGGCAGACCGACAAGGCGGGCCGCCCGTACGCCGAGCACCTGGCCGCGGTGGCGGAGGGGGTGCGCACGCGCGGCGGCAGCGACGAACAGATCGCGGCGGCCTGGCTGCACGACGCGGTGGAGGACGCGGCACTGAGCCGGGAGTGGCTGGCCGGTGCGGCGCTGAGCGAGGCGACGAAGGCGATGATCCTGGCGGTCACCAAGCGGCCGGGCGAGCCGCTGGAGGCGTATACCGCCCGCATCCTGGCCACGCCGGGCGCGCTGCTGATCAAGGAGGCCGACCTGGCGCACAACGCCGACCCGCACCGCCTGTCCGTACTGGACGCCCCGACCCGCGACCGCCTGACGGCCAAGTACGCCCACGTCCGCGCCCTTCTCGGTCTGGCCCCGGAGTAGGCCCCGTCGCCAGACTCCCACCATCAGTCCCCCACCCTCAGCCCCCCGTCAGCCCCCAGCAGTCCCCCGCTGTCAGTCCCCATCAGTCCCCCGCCTCGCCCTCCGCGATGGCGGCCGCGACCTCGGCCGTGCGGGCCGCCTCCTCGGCGGCGAAACGCGTGGCGTCGAGTTCCTCGGCGGCCTCCTCGTCCTGCGCCATCAGCAGGTCGAGGCTGGCATCGCCCAGTTCGAAGACGCCCATGTCGACGTAGGCGCGCTGGAGGCGTTCGCCCCACAGCCCTATGTCCTTCACGCAGGGCACGATCCGGCTGAACAGGAGCTTCCGGAAGAGGTGCAGGAATTCCGAGCGTTCGGTGTATTCGGCGGCTTCCTGGCGCGGGATGCCGAAGTTCTCCAGGACTTCGAGGCCGCGCAGCCGGTCGCGCATCAGGTAGCAGCCCTCGATGACGAATTCCTCGCGTTCGCGCAGTTCGGCGTCGGTGAGCTGCTTGTAGTAGTCCCGCAGCGCCATCCGGCCGAAGGCGACATGGCGCGCCTCGTCCTGCATGACGTACGCCAGGATCTGCCGGGGCAGCGGCTTGGTGGTGGTGTCGCGGATCATGCCGAACGCGGCCAGTGCCAGGCCTTCGATGAGGACCTGCATACCGAGGTAGGGCATGTCCCAGCGGGAGTCCGCGAGCGTGTCGGCGAGCAGCGACCGCAGGTTGTCGTCGATCGGGTAGAGCATCCCGATCTTCTCCTGGAGGAAGCGGCTGTAGATCTCGGCGTGCCGCGCCTCGTCCATGGTCTGGGTGGCGGAGTAGAACTTCGCGTCGAGGTCGGGGGCGGACTCCACGATCCGGGCAGCGCAGACCATGGCGCCCTGTTCGCCGTGCAGGAACTGGCTGAACTGCCAGGCGGTGTAGTGCCGGCGGAGGTCGCCGCGGTCCTTCTCGGTCAGTTTCGGCCAGTACTTGGTGCCATAGAGGGACACAGACTCGTCGGGGGTACCCAGCGGGTCCTGGGGATCCACCTCCAGATCCCAGTCGATCCGCAGGTTGGCGTCCCACTGCTTGTCCTTGCCCTTCTGGTAGAGCGCGAGCAGCCGTTCGCGCCCCTCGTCGTACTCCCAGTTGAAGCGGGCCGCACCGGAGGCGGGCACCTTCCACAGGGAGTCACCTGGGTCCTGGACGTAGCGCTCTCGGGTCGACACAGCGCCTCCTCGGTTCACCAAACGCCTTGCTCTGGGCGGTGGTTGGCAGGCTCACACGCTCCTTACCAGCGGGTCAATAAGTCGTACGCGAGGGATTGACGAGCTTGCTGACAAGCAGTCTCATAAGACCGTACCGCGGGTAGGGCGGCCGTCCGACCCTGATCCGCCGGACCGGCCCCGACCCCCAGCGAGGTACCCACAGCCATGACCAGCGCGCCCACCGCGATGACCGAACCGGACCCCGGCACCCCGCGCGACCCCATCGGCCCGCTCAAGGACCGGGAACAGGTCGCCGAGCGGCTGCTCGACGCGTCCGCCAGGCACTCCTTCGACCCCGACACCGAACTCGACTGGGACGCGCCCCCCGAAGCGGACAAGTGGTTCTGGCCCCCGGAGCTGGTCTCGCTCTACGACACTCCCCTGTGGCGGAAGATGCCGCTGGAACAGCAGCGCGAGCTCGCCCGGCACGAGGCCGCCTCACTCGCCTCCCTGGGCATCTGGTTCGAGATCATCCTGATGCAGCTGCTCGTCCGGCACATCTATGACAAGCCGGTGACCAGCGCGCATGTCCGCTACGCACTCACCGAGATAGCCGATGAGTGCCGGCACTCCAAGATGTTCGCGCGCATGATCCAGTGGGGCGGGTCACCGACGTATCTGGTCTCGCGGCTCCACCACAATCTCGCCCGCGTCCTCAAGACGGTCTCCACCACCCCGGGCTCGTTCGCCTGCACCCTGCTCGGCGAGGAGATCCTGGACTGGATGCAGCGGCTGACCTTCCCGGACGAGCGGGTGCAGCCCCTCGTCCGCGGGGTCACCCGGATCCATGTCGTGGAAGAGGCCCGGCACGTCCGGTACGCCCGCGAGGAACTGCGCCGCCAGATGGTCACCGCACCGCGCTGGGAACGGGAGTTGACCCGGATCAGCTGCGGCGAGGCGGCCCGCGTCTTCTCCCTCGCCTTCATCAATCCGGAGGTGTACCGCAACGTCGGGCTGGACAAGCGGGAGGCGGTCGCCCAGGTGCGGGCCAGCGGCCACCGCCGTGAGGTGATGCAGACCGGTGCCCGGCGGCTGACCGACTTCCTCGACGAGATCGGCGTACTGCGCGGTCCGGGCCGCCGGTTGTGGCGCAGCTCCGGGTTGCTGGCGTAGTGGACCCGGCAGCACACCCCGTCGTCGCTCACCCCGTAGCGCACCTGTGCGAGTCGCCGTCCGGGGCGGTTACCCTGCTGCGCATGAACGGCAGCGGCACCGCCCCAGCAGTACCCCGACCCGCCTACCGCAGGCTGAGCGTCGAGCAGCGCCGCAGCCAGCTGCTCTCCGCCGCGCTCGGACTGTTCGCCCAACGCGCGCCCGAGGACGTCTCGCTGGACGATGTCGCCACCGCCGCCGAGGTGTCCCGGCCGCTCGTCTACCGCTACTTCCCGGGCGGCAAGCAGCAGTTGTACGAGGCGGCGCTGCGCAGCGCCGCCGACATCCTGGAGGGCTGCTTCGCCGAGCCGGAGTCCGGCCCGCTGACCCACCGGCTCTCGCACGCCCTCGACCGCTACCTCGCCTTCGTCGACGAGCACGACGCCGGGTTCAGCGCGCTGCTCCAGGGCGGCAGCGTGGTGGAGACCGCCCGTACGAACGCGATCGTGGACGAGGTACGGCGCGCCGCCGTCGACCAGATCCTGCGGCATCTGGGCGTACCCGAGCCGGGCATCCGGCTGCGGATGACCGTGCGGATGTGGATCAGCGCCGTCGAGGGCGCCTCGCTGATCTGGCTCGACGAGGACAAGCAGCCCGCCCTGAACGAGCTGCGCGACTGGCTGGTCGACCACTTCGTCGCCCTGCTGACCGCGACCGCCGCCCGGGACCCGCAGACCGCCCGGGTGACCCGGGCAGCACTGAAGCTGGAAGCCTCCGACGGACCCCTCGGCGATCTGGCCCGCCGGGTCCTGCCGGTCGTCGGTGACGCCACACACCTCCTGTGACCTGCGCATCCGCCGCCCGCGACCTGCACCCTCACCGCGATACTGAAAGACTGGGGCCGTGCGAAGCGAGAACACCCTCTTCGTCGGCGGCCCCCTGGACGGCCGGGTACTGCCCGTGCTCGTCGGGATGACCGGCCAGCCGCCGAAGACCTACGAGATCCCGGTACCCAACGACGACGGGCGCCCGCCGACGCTCCATGTCTACCGACGGGTCCCGGGGCGGGTGGGGCGGCTGGGGTTGCCGCGGGGGTGGAGGTACGAGTACGACGCCTCCGCTACGCGTTCCGCTGCGCTGGGCTAATCGCTGCGCTTGGCTTGCTTCCCACGTTTTTGTCTGCGGCGCCGTGCTTGTTGCTCGCCGTTGCGCCTGCGGCGGGCGTGGGTTTGTCGGGTGCGGGTCCGCTCCTCCGGACTTCGTCCTGCGGAGCGGCCCCTCCCGGGAGTGGGAGAAAAAACGGTGAGTGGGGGTGTACGCGAGTGGTCCGCTTCCTGTGGACGATCGCTTACGTACACCCCCACCGGTCTTCTTCCACCCACCCACGGGAGGGGGCGCACCGCAGGACGCCAGTCCGGAGGGGCGCACCCGCGACGTACAGCCCCGCGCAGCGGTTACGGCCCGCCGCCAGGCGACACGGCGGGAAAGCCAACAACGTGAGGTCAGCCCACCTCGGCGAGATACGCGCCAGCGTCATCCGCATCGTAGAAGAAGTTCTCGAAGTCGGACGGGTCGTTGAAGCCGTTGGCGACACGGTCGGCGACGGGCTGGAGGCGGCCGGCGGCGCCGATGATGCCGAGGACGTGCTCCGGTGGCGGGGCCAGCATCGCGTTCGTCCACTTGGTGACGTGCCGGGCGGTGTCCCAGTAGCGGTCGAAGGCGGACCGCATCCACTCCTCGTCGAACGGTTCCGCTCCCCGCTCCAGGATGGCGGTGAGGTAGGAAGCGGCGCACTTGGACGCCGAGTTGGAGCCCTGGCCGGTGATCGGGTCGTTGGCGACCACCGCGTCGGCGACGCCGAGCACCGCGCCGCCGGAGGGCAGCCGGCCGACCGGCTCGCGCACGGTCGGGGCGTAGCGGCCGGCCAGGGTGCCGTTGGCGTCGGTCAGTTCGACCTTGGTGGCGCGGGCGTACTCCCAGGGCAGGAAGGTCTCCATCAGTTCCAGCGTGGTGGCCAGATGCTCATTCGGGTCCTTGACCGACTGGAAGACGTCCAGCGGGCCGCCGGGGACGCCCTCCCAGAAGAGGATGTCGGCGCGGCCCGAGGTGGTGAGCGTCGGCATGACGAAGAGCTCGCCGACACCGGGGACGAGGTTGCAGCGCACCGCCTCGACGTCGGGGTGCTCGGGGCGCGGGCCCAGGCCGTGGACGTAGGAGACGGCGAGTGCGCGCTGGGGGGCGTCGTACGGAGAACGGGCGGCGTTCCGGGCGAACAGCGACACCAGCTCGCCCTTGCCGGCCGCGACCAGCGTCAGGTCGTAACGGCCGGCGAAGAAGTCCAGGTCGGAGACGGCCGCACCATGGATGACGAGCCGGCCGCCGCGCTCGGCGAAGGTCTCCATCCAGCCGGCCATCTTCAGCCGCTGGTCGACGGACTGGGCGTAGCCGTCGAGCGTGCCGAGCCAGTCGACGGCACGCTGGGAGCCCTCGGGCGTGGCGTGGCTGCCGGGCGCGGCGACCGAGACGCCCAGGCCCCGGATGCACGGGGCCTGGCTCTCCCAGAAGTTGATCTCCAGGTCGCGCTCGTGCTGGAGGGCGGTGTCGAACATGCACTGCGTCGACATGACCCGGCCGTTGCGGATCTCGTCGGCGGTGCGCTGGGACATGAGGGTGACCTCATAGCCCTGGGACTGGAGCCCCAGGGCCAGTTGGAGACCGGACTGCCCGGCTCCGACGATGAGGATCTTCCGCATGGCGGGACTCCTGTCTGCTGCGGCGGTGTTCGGGGCGACGGAGGGAATACGGGTGGAAGAGGGGCGGAATGCGGGTGGAAGGCGGGTGGAAGACGGGTGGAGGGGCTGAGGCGGGGGAGACGGAGCTACGGAGCCGCCGGGCGCGGGTCGGCGGTCACGGTTGCTCCGGCGTGGTGTCGAGGGCGTGGCCGACCAGGGCGAGCAGCGTCTCGACCACCGTGACCCGCTTGCGCGCGTCCATGATCACTATCGGTACCCCGGGCGGTACGGACAGCGCCTGGCGGACGTCCTCGGCGGCGTACGACGCGGTCCCCTCGAAGTGGTTGACCGCGACGACGTACGGCAGCCCACAGCTCTCGAAGTAGTCCAACGCCGGGAAGCAGTCGTCCAGACGCCGGGTGTCGGCCATCACGATCGCGCCGATCGCGCCCCGCACCAGGTCGTCCCACATGAACCAGAACCGCTGCTGCCCGGGTGTGCCGAACAGGTAGAGCACCAGATCCTGGTCGAGGGTGATCCGGCCGAAGTCCATGGCGACCGTGGTCGTGGTCTTCGCCGGGGTCGCGGTCAGGTCGTCCGTGCCCTCACTGGCCCGGGTCATCACCGCCTCGGTCCGGAGCGGGGTGATCTCCGAGACCGATCCGACGAAGGTGGTCTTGCCGACACCGAAGCCGCCGGCCACCACGATCTTGGTGGCGGCCGGCGCCCGCGAACGGTCCGTCTGCCAGCTCCGCGGCCCCTCGTCGACGGCCGCGTCCACGGCCGCTTCGTCGGCCCGACGTCCCGAAGCGGCGGTGGCCGTCGGCCCGGCCGGTATCGCCTCAGAGCCTGTGAAGTCCACTCAGCACCCTTTCGAGCAGCGCGCGGTCCGGCCGGCCGGTACCGTGCCCGGTGCCGTAGACGCGGATCTTTCCCTGGTCGGCGAGGTCGCTGAGCAGGACACGGACCACGCCCAGCGGCATCTTGAGGAGCGCGGCGATCTCCGCGACCGAGCGCATCCGGCGGCACAGTCCGACGATCGCGCGCATCTCCGGAAGCACCTGCCCGGCCCACCGGCCGTCCGGCGCGGCGGGCTCATGGTCCTCGTCGGGGCCGGCCGGCGCGGCCACGAAGGTCTCGACGAGCAGGACATGGCCGGCAGGGCCGTCCCCGCCGGCGCGCGGTTCGCGCGCCAACGGGAGGGTGCGGCCACCGGTGAGCGAGTAGGGCCGTACGCGCGCGGGTTTCCGGTCCACCCCGTGTCTGGGGAGGACGCACGTCGAGGTCACTGGGTGCTCTCCATCGACTGACGTAGTTCGCTGCGGAGTTCGGGGGTGAGGACATGGCCGGCCCGGCCGACGAACAGCGCCATGTGATAGGCGATCACGTTCATATCGCAGTCCGGGGTGGCGTGTACGCCGAGCAGTGAGCCGTCGCTGATCGACACGACGAACAGGCTGCCCTCGTCCATGGTGACCATCGTCTGCTTGACGGTTCCGCCGTCCATCAGGTCCGCGGCACCCCGGGTCAGACTGGCCAGGCCGGACACGATGGTGGCCAGGTCGGCGCCGGCTCCTCGAGGGGTGGCACCGCCGCCCGGCCGTGATGCCGTGGTGGCCACCCGAGCCCGGTCCGCGGCGGTGTCCGACCCGTCCGCCGGATACTCCGCGGTGGCCGACCCGCCCGGGTCCTCCGCAGTCGCCGTCCCGGTCGAATCGTCCGCGGCGGCCGCCCCGTCCGGGTCGGAGCCGAGCAGCGGCAGGCCGTCGGACGAGACCACCACGACCGAGCGGATGCCCGGCACCTCGTCGACCAGGTTGGTCAGCAGCCAGTGCAGATCCCGTGCCTGACTGCTCAGTCCTTGCCCTTGTTCGTGCTCCGTGGGCGCTTGCGCGTTCAATCGCGTGCCTCCTCGACACTGTGTCTCTCGCCCGGCGCCCCCGCCCCGTCGGTCTCCGTCTGTGGAATGGTCTGCTGTTGGTGGTTGGTCTGGATGGTCCGGTTGACCTGGTTGGTGCGGTTGACCTCGTTGGTGCGGTTGGTGTGGTTCGTCTGGTTGACCTGGCCGGTCTGCCGCGCGGTGGATTCCGCGGTTCGCTCCGCGAGGGGTTCCGTGCGTTCGGCGAGCTCGGCTTCGGCCTCGCGCCGGCCGTCTCGCGCGCCCTGCTGGAATCCGCCGAGCCGGCGCCGTAGCGCCTCGGCATGGGACGCACCGCTCTTGCGCGTCACGGCGGGCGTCGGCCGCTGCCGCGCCACGATCCTGGGCTTGCGCTTGGGGAGGCCCAGCGCGGTCCGCGGCTGCTCGTCCGGCGAGGCGCCGGCTGCGGCTGCGGTACGTGCCGCCTCCGCCCCGGGGCGAGTGTGCTGGTCCGGGCCGATGGCGTACGGGTCGGAGGGGGTGGCGGCGGCCGGGGCGGTGGTGTCCGTGTCCTTCGGCCTTGGGCCGGCGGCCGGGCTTGCGTCGTCCCCGGTGCGGACGTGTTCGCCGCTGCCGCCGGTGGCCGTGGTGGCGGTGGCGGTGTCCGCCAGGGCCGACGGCGCGAGGCGTGCGGAGTCGGCGGAAGGGGAGGAGGCGGGGGCGGACGACGGGGCCGGACGGCTAGGCAGAATCGTGCCGGACAGGACGACCTCGGCGGTGACCCCGCCCTGCTTCGCCTCCCGCAGCTCGACCCGGATGCCGTGCCGGGCGGCCAGCCGTACCACCACGTACAGGCCCAGCCCCAGCGCCTCGTCGGCGTCCTCGGAGGACGAGGCGGCCTCCGCGTCCGACAGCCGCTCGTTGATCTCGGCCATCCGCTCCGCGGTCATCCCGATGCCCTCGTCCTGTACCGAGAGCACCACCTCACCGCTCTCCCGCAGCCAGCCGGACAGCTCGACGTGGGCGTCCGGCGGCGAGAACGCGGTGGCGTTGTCCAGGAGTTCGGCGACCAGATGGCTGAGGTCGTCGGCGGCGAACCCGGCGACCTGGGTGTGCGGCGGCAGCGACCGCATCCGCACCCGCTCATAGCGCTCGATCTCACTGACCGCGGCACGCAGCACGTCCAGCAGCGGTACCGGTTCCTGGTGGTGGGTGCTGTGCTGCTCCGTTCCCGCCAGCACCAGCAGGTTCTCGCTGTGACGGCGTATCCGCGCGGCGAAGTGGTCCAGCCTGTAGAGGGTCGCCAGCCGCTCCGGGTCCCGCTCGTCCTCCTCCAGCGACTCGATGACGGCGAGCTGCTGCTCCACGAGGCCGAGGGTGCGCAACGAGAGGTGGGCGAACCGGCCATGGACTCCGGTGTGCGCCCGGGCCAGCCGCTCGGTGAGGCCGGCGACCTGCGCCTGGAGCGCCTTGCTCTGCTCCTGGAGGACCTCGCGCTCGGCGGTCAGCCGCTGCCGGCCGCCGGCCAGCCGCGCGCGCTCGCCCTCCAGCTCGGCGGTGCGCCGGGCCAGCTCGCCCACCTTGGCGTGCAGGGCGTTGACGGACCGTACGGTGGCGGCGAACTCGTCGTTACGGCCCTTGTAGGTGAGGGGTTCCTCGTCCGCGGGGTCGGCGGCCAGCCGCTGGGCGCCGAGCCGCAGCGCCGCCAGCGGCTGGGTCATGGTGCGGGCGGCCCAGATGCCGGCGCCGACGGCGAGCAGCAGGCAGAGCCCCGCCAGGCCGATGCGGATCTCCAGCTCGGTCACTTCGTCGTCGCGGAGCCCGCCGAGCCGCTCGATGTCGGCGGTGGCCATGGCGGATTCCACGCCCCGCATCAGCCCGATGCGGGTGGTGAGGGCGCTCTGTACACGCTGCCGGTCGAGCCGGAAGTCGGCGGTGTCCAGGCGGGGCTGGTCGGTCAGCGAGGTGAGATGGCGCTCGGCAGCGTTGACGTCGGAGCCGGTGACGGTGCGGTCGTAGCGGTCCCGGGCGCCCGGGCTCGCGATCTGCCGGAATTCGCCCAGCGCGCCCTGTTCGCGGAGGTACGTGACCTGGGCGAGGCGGGTCAGCCGGGACGGGCTGCCCTTCTGGTCCAGCGCGGCGAGCAGCAGCGCGCGGGTGCCGGCCGCCTGTTCGGTGGCGCGGCCCAGGACCGGCAGCGCCCGGGTGCCGGCGTCCTCGGAATCCGCGCGGGCGGGCAGTCCGCGGGCGATATCGGTGCCTATCGCGCCGAGTGCCTGGATGATCTCGGTGTAGGCGGTGTAGAGGTGATCGGCCGCATCAGTGCCGGACAGCGCCTTGTGACGGGTCTGCGGCAGCGCGCGGAGGAGCTTGGCGGCGGCCTGGTAGACGGCGGTGTCCCCCGAGGAGTCCTGGGCCTCGGAGCGCAGCTCGCCGATCTGCCGGTCCACCCGGGCGCGCTGGGGCCGCGAGTCGCCCGTGCCGGTACCGCTCCCGCCGCTGCCCCGTCCGGCGGCGACGTACGCGGTCATCGCGTCGCGCTCGTCGGCGAGGGAGTGCGCCAGAGTGATCGCGCGGGCGTTGAGCTCGGCGAGATCGACCAACTGCTGGCTGTCGTGGGCGTTGTCGGCCGCGTCGAGGAGCCCTGGTGCGGCGGCCCCCAGGACGGCGGCGGCCACCACGGCCACCGCTCCCACCAGCCGGTTGCGCACCCGTGCGGGACGCCGTCCCCCGGCGTTCCCGGCGCCCGTCGCGTCCGCCTGCCCAGGCCCCGGGCCCGTCGCCGGTCCCGTTGCCGGTCCCGAGCCCGAACCGGCGGGTGAACCCGGCTCCCCCGCGCCGCCCCGAAGCCGCTTCTTCCGCACCGCTGCTGCTCGCATTCCTGTCTCGCCTGCCCCGCGCCGTGCGGCGCCGCGGACCCGGCTCGCTCTCCGCTCGCGGGGCGGACCTGCGCAGACACCGCAGCGGCACACACTTCCGCGAAGGGTAAACAGTCCGGCTCCACGCGTCGCGACGGACGTTCTGGCCCCACCCCCTGGACGGGCAACGACCATTCCACCGGCGCCGCGCAGTGGCTCGGCAACACATGCCTGGCCACCCGAACGAGTGAACAACAAACGGAGTTTGGCCATCAACTTCCGTGCACCGACGCTCTCGGCGGCAACCTTCTGCAACCCCTGGACGGGTTTGGAGATGCGTCCCGCTCCTGGAAAGATGCCCGCCCGCATCCGGCAGGCCCCTTGGTCCGTACCTTCTTCCGCACCCTCCATGACGTCAGTGACCTGGCCGTCGGCCCGGCCGTGCGCCGGTGCCGCCGGCGCGTACCCGGTCCGCGGGCGAAAACCGCGCCCTCCGGCAGACTGGCGGTCATGCGCGTCGAACTCGCCACCGAGCCGGGTGACCCCCAACACCCCAATGAGGACTATGCATCCGTAGCCGTGCCGGCCTCCGGCCAGGGCGGGGCCCTGGTCCTGCTGGACGGCGTGACACCGCCGGCGGAGAACTTCGGATGCGTCCACACGGTGCCGTGGTTCACGGCGCGGCTCGGCGGCGCGATGCTCGAACTGTCGGTCTCACACCGGGATATGACGCTCACTGAGGTACTCGCCGCGGCCATCTCCCGGACGGCCGACAGCCACCGCGCCACCTGTGACCTTTCTCACGCCCGCACTCCCCAGGCAACTGTGGTCGCCGCACGGTGGTCGGAGGACACCGTCGAGTACCTCGTCCTGTCCGATTCGGTCCTGCTCCTGGAACGGGCGGACGGTTCGGTGCACCCCGTACGGGATCCTCGGCTGGACGAGCTGCCGCCCGCCGTGCGCGAGCGGCGCGCCGCCGTACGGGCGCTGCCCCGGGGCTCGGCGGAACGGGCCGCCGCGGCCCGGGAGTACGCCCGCGCGGTCGAGGCGCTGCGCAACGCCGAGGGGGGCTTCTTCACCGCGGCCGCCGATCCGGCCGTGGCCACCCGGGCGGTCACCGGCAGCGCCCCACGCTCCGGGATCCGCTCGCTGACCGCGCTCACCGACGGAGCCGGGCGCTGGGTCGAGCTCTTCCGGGAGGGCTCCTGGGCGGACTGCGTCGGGCTGGTGGCCGAGCAGGGCCCCCAGTCCCTCATCGACCGGGTCCGGGCGGCGGAGGCGGCCGACCCGGACGGCGTGGCCCGTCCCCGGGGGAAGGGGCGGGACGACGCGGCGGTGATTTTCGTCGTTCCGTGAGTCCCGTGAGTCGCGTGAGTCCCGTGAGTCCGTGAGCCGTCCGCGGGGCGCCCCTCCGGTTACTGGCCCTCCTCGCCCTCCTGCTCGGTGTTCAGCCGGTGCAGCAGCCGGGCCAGTTCGGCGACCTCCCCCCGGTCCCAGGAGGCGAGGCGGCGGGCGTACTGGGCGCGGCGGCCATTGCGGACGCGGCTGAAGCGCGCCCGGCCCTCGTCCGTGAGGCGCACCAGCACGGCGCGGCCGTCGGCCGGATCCGGCTGGCGGGCGACCAGCCCGAGCCGCTCCAGGGCCTGGAGCTGGCGGCTCATCGTGGCCTTGCCGACGCCGAAGAAGCCGGCGAGGTCGGTGGCGCGCTGCGCGCCGGCGTCGGCCAGCCGGACCAGGAGTCCGTACGCGGAGGGCTCCAGATCGGGGTGTACCTCACGGGCCATCTCACCGGAAGAGGCCCGGGCCCGGCGGAGGAAGACCGACAATTCGCGTTCCAGGGCGAGGAATACGTGGTCCACACCAGCCGGCGCCCCCTCCGCCGCGGTCCCGTCGGCTCCGGTGTCGTGCACGTCAGCGCCCATGCCCACTTTCCCTCTTCTGAAAGTTTCCGCCCTCGGCGGCCGAAGCCGCAGTTCGTCCAGTATTTCGCAGGATTAGACCAACGGCGGCACACCGCCCCCCTTGGCCGCGCCGGTCTACGCGCGTATCGTGGGTTATGGCATGACCACACCAAAGTGCCGGACGGGCGTCACGGGCCCGCCGCACGTCATGCACCGCACACCGGCTCACCGGCTTACGGCTCACCTCCACGGATCACCCCACACCCCCTCAGGTCACCCACCGAGATCTCCGGAGACACGTATGTCCGTGCTCAGATCCGGCTCCCCCCACTTTCCCGGTCTCCCCCACTTCCCCGGTCTCCCTGACTTCCTCCGCTTCTCCCCTTCCTCCCGCTCCCCACACCGGCCCGCACGCTCCTTCGTGACGGTGACCGTGGCCGGGGCCCGGGCCATGACCGCAGCCGTGGCCCTGCTCGCGGTCCTCGCTCTCCTCGTCGGCCTGCCGGGCACCGCCTACGCCGTGCCCACCGGGCGCGCACCGGAGCCCACCCACCCCGAACAGGACTGGGCCGGTTCCCAGATCGCCCGGCACGAGGGCACGGCGGCCGGTCTGGCACCGCCGCCGGGCCCGCTCCCGCTCGCGGCGTCCGTCGAGGGCGTCGACGTCAGCAGCCACAACGGCAATGTCGCCTGGTCGACGCTCTGGAACAACGGCGCCCGCTTCGCCTATGTGAAGGCGACGGAGTCCACCAGCTACACCAACCCGTACTTCACCCAGCAGTACAACGGCTCCTACCAGACCGGCATGATCCGGGGCGCGTACCACTTCGCCACGCCCGACACCTCCAGCGGCGCCGCCCAGGCCACGTACTTCGCCGACCACGGCGGCGGCTGGTCCAAGGACGGCAGGACGCTGCCCGGAGCGCTGGACATGGAGTACAACCCCTACGGCGCGACCTGCTACGGGAAGAGCCCGACGGGCCTCGTCAACTGGATGAAGGACTGGTTCGCCACGTACAAGGCGCGGACCGGACGGGACGCGGTCCTCTACACCTCCACCAACTGGTGGAAGCAGTGCACCGGCAATTCGTCCGCCTTCGGGAAGATCAACCCGCTGTGGGTCCCGCGTTACGGCTCCTCGGCCGGCGAACTCCCTGGCGGCTGGGACTTCCACACCCTCTGGCAGTACACCTCGTCCGGCCCGACGGTCGGCGACCACAACCGCTTCAACGGCTCGTACGACCGCCTGAAGGCCCTGGCCAACGGCTGAGGCCGCAACCGTGCGGACGGCTCCACCCACGTCCGGCCGCCCGCACGACCGGGCCCCTGCCGCACACCCCGTGCGGGCAGGGGCCCGGCCCGTTCACGAGCGGGACGGATACCGGTGGGCGGGACGGTTACCAGTGGGCGGGGCGGGTCAGGGCCGGCGGCAGCTTGGTGGCGGTGTCGCCACGGGCCGCGTTGAGCTGGGACTGGGTGAGGAACAGGGCGCCGGTGAGGTCGGCGCCGCTGAGATCGGCGTCCCGCAGGTCCGCGCCGATGAGGTCCGCCCGGCGCAGATCGGCGCCCTTGAGGTCGGCGGCGATCAGGTACGCGCCACGCAGGTTGGCTCCCTGGAGGTCGGCGCCCCTGAGGCGGGCTCCCATGAGGTCGGCGCCCCGCCGCTCCTTCTTCTTCCGGCCGCGCACCCCGGCCCGTACGAGCTCGCTGGTGCGCAGCAGCAGGACGTTGACCTCGCCCCGGTGGGCCGGTACGTCGAGTGCGGCGAGTTCCTCGGCGCTGCCGCGGGTGAGGCGTTCGGTCTTCTCCAGGGCGGCACGCAGGTCGGCGTGGACCGGGCGGGCTGCCGGCAGGGCCAGCGCCTCCGACAGGTACCAGAGGAGTTCGTGCAGCTGCCGCATGACGGGGAAGACATCGAACATCTGCCGGGCGGTCCCCGGGGCTCGCCGCCAGTCCTGGCCGCCGAAGGTGACCTGGGAAACCTTCTGCCCGGCGCCGAAGCAGTCGAAGACCGTACAGCCGGAGAAGCCGCGCCGGCGCAGGTCGCTGTGGACACCGCACCGGAAGTCGGTCTGCAGATTCGGGCAGGGCCGGCCGGCGTCCTTGCTGATCGCGAAGTCCGCCGAGGCCGCGAACGGGAGCGCGACACAGCACAGCCCGAAGCAGCTGCCGCAGTCCGACTGAAGGCCGAGATCCTGTAGCGGAAGTTCCGCCCGCCCCGCGGCGTCGGGAATCGAGGAGGCCGGCCGAGCCGACTGGGCTGGCTGAGCCGACTGCCGGCGGTCGGTCGTGCGGTCTGCGGACACGGTGCGCGTACTCCTGCGGCCGACGGACGCCGCGGAGTGCCGCGCCCGGAAGAATGCAATTCCGCCATTCTCTCATCCCCAGGGCGCCGCGCTCAGTGCGTCCGCGCGTCCCGCAGCGCAGGGTGCCCCAGGTCGCCGAGGAGGGGCGGGGAGCCGGTACGGCGGACGCGCCAGCGGCGTACGACGGGCCAGGCGGCGACGCCCAGGGTCAGTGCCAGCAGATGACCCCAGTCGGCCATCGGGTCGACGTAGGCGAAAAGGTCCGCGAGGGACAGGAAGCCGACGCCCGCCAGCAGGGGCAGGCGCGCCCAGGCCGGCAGCATGCCCGCGAGGGCTCCTATGCAGGTCATCACGCCGAAGCTGATGCCGTAGTCGAGGCGGTGCAGCGAGCTCTCCGGCAACTGGCCGGCGGCGACCGAGAAGGCCACCGGCACTTCGGTGGCGAGGGTGGCCAGCGCATGGCCGCCGAAGAAGACCGCGGCGGTGCGCAGTCCGCCGATCCGCCGCTCCAGCGCCGTCAGTACGAAGGGGAAGACGAGGGCATAGCCGGAGGCCAGCCCGCCGGCGCTCCACAGCGCACTGGCGACAAGCACCAGCAGCGGCGCCCGCATGAGGTGGACCACGTCCGTGCTGGAGTCATGGAGCAACGCGGAGACCAGCCCCGGGTCGCCGTACTCCGCGAAGAGCGAGGTGAGGAGGAGCAGTGCCGTGTAGCAGAAGGTGAACGGGGTTCCGGTGGGGGTGGGGAACAGCCGCCAGGGCCGCCAGAGCCGTCGGCGCGCCCGCGGAGGGGTCGGCTCGGGCTCGGGCTCCGGCTTCCCCTCCGGCCCCGGCTCCGGTCGTCTCTGTTCCGGCCCCGGCTCCGGCTCCGGTCTCTGTCCCGGCCCCGGCTCCCGTCCTTGCCCTTGGGCCGCGCGCTGCCGGGGGACGCCCGGAAGCCGGCCCGGGGCACGATCGCCCGGCGCCTCATCCCCCTGCGCTCCCCCGGTGATTGCCGGCCCGCTCACGGTCCGCGGCACCTTCCCTTCACGCCCTTCATGGCCCTGTCCTGCACAACGCCCCTACCAGCCTGCCTGGTCAACCTTTGAAGAACCTGAGAGAGTGAGATGCGTCACACCATGCGGCTCGCGGAAAGAAGGTGGACCGGCGCCGCCCCGCTTCGCCACCATGACGCCATGGCCCCCACGACTCCCTCCGCAACTCCCTTTCCAGGAACCGCCGATCACTCGCAGAGCCCGCGCACGATCGAGCGTCGCGAGGGCCCGTACGGCGAGGTGGTGCTACGCCAGCGCGGCGGGCCCCCCACGGCGACCATCCCCGGCTCCTCCGGCTCCCCCGGCACACCCGCCGAGCCCGTCGTCTACGAGATCATCGCCAACGGCTGCTTCCTCATGGACACCTCCGACGGCCGCTCCGAGCGGCTGCTGATCGACGCCGCGCTGGCCGGACTCCCCTCCGGACGCGAGCGGCCCGCCGTCCTCATCGGCGGACTGGGCGTCGGCTTCTCCCTGGCCCGGGCGGCCGAACAGCCGCGCTGGGGCCGGATCGTGGTCGTCGAACGCGAGGCGGCGGTCATCGACTGGCACCGCACCGGCCCGCTGTCGGCCGTCTCCGCGGCCGCGCTGGCCGACCCGCGCTGCCGGATCCTCCACACCGACCTCGTCGCCCACCTGCGCACCGGGGCGGGCCGGGACACCCATGACGCTCTGCGTGACGACCTGCATGACGACCTGTATGACGCCCTGTGCCTGGACATCGACAACGGGCCCGACTGGACCGTCACCGAGGACAACGACGGCCTCTACTCCCCCGGCGGGCTGGCCGCCTGCCGTGACCGGCTCACCCCCGGCGGCGTGCTCGCCGTCTGGTCCGCCCGGCCCTCGACGGCCTTCGAGGAAGCCCTGCGAAATGCCGGTTTCACCGAGGTACGTACGGAAGAAATCCCCGTTGTCCGAGGCGTCCCCGACGCGGTCCATCTCGCGCGGAAGGCTGCGTAGCCGACAGTCGCACCCTCCCCGTACGCTGCTGCCCAGCAGGACGCGACCACGCAGGGGCAATGCAGGGGCGGGCGATGGACCAGACGCAGACAACGCAAGGCGGCACCGCCGCTGCCACGCCAGGAGCCCAGCGCCGGGTCCTGGTCGTGGAGGACGACCCGACGATCGTCGACGCCATCGCGGTCCGGCTGCGCGCCGAGGGCTTCCAGGTCCAGACGGCCACCGACGGCCCGGCCGCGGTGGACACCGCCGAGGCCTGGCAGCCCGATCTGCTGGTCCTCGACGTCATGCTGCCGGGCTTCGACGGCCTGGAGGTCTGCCGCCGGGTCCAGGCGCAGCGCCCGGTGCCGGTCATGATGCTCACCGCCCGTGACGACGAGACCGACATGCTGGTGGGGCTCGGCGTCGGCGCCGACGACTACATGACCAAGCCGTTCTCCATGCGCGAGCTGGCCGCCCGGGTGCACGTCCTGCTGCGCCGGGTCGAGCGCGCCGCGCTGGCCGCGCACACCCCGCGCAGCGGCATCCTGCGCCTCGGCGAGCTGGAGATCGACCACGCCCAGCGCCGGGTCCGGGTGCGCGGCGTGGATGTGCATCTGACGCCGACCGAGTTCGATCTGCTGGTCTGCCTGGCGAACACCCCGCGCGCGGTGCTCTCCCGTGAGCAGCTGCTGGCCGAGGTGTGGGACTGGGCGGACGCCTCCGGCACCCGTACGGTCGACAGCCACATCAAGGCGCTGCGCCGCAAGATCGGCGCCGAGCGCATCCGTACGGTGCATGGCGTCGGGTACGCCCTGGAGGCGCCGCCCGCATGACCCCGTGGCGCCTTCCCGTGCGGCGACTCCCCCTCCGGCGTTCCCGTCGGCGGGCGGCAGGAACGACGCGGACGGCGCCCATGGCACGCGGGGCTCGGGGGGCGCGCACCACACGTACACGCGGGGCGCGCACCACACGCATCTGGCGCCCGGCCGTGCGCGGCCTCGGGCAGCGGCTCTGGGAGGCGCTGCGCCCCCTGGACCCGTACCGCTCGGTCAAGGCCGCGCTGGGAGCGCTGGTCAGCGTCTCAGTGATCATCACCACCCTGCTGGTGTTCGTCGCCATCCACTCGGCCACCGAGCTGCGGGTGATCACGATCTTCTCGATCATCGCCTCCCTGCTGATCACCCAGTTCGTGGCGAACGGCCTGACCGCCCCGCTGGACGAGATGACGGAGGTCACCCGCGCGATGGCGCACGGTGACTACAGTCGCCGGGTGGGCTCGGCCCGCCGCGACGAGTTCGGGGACCTGGCGCAGGCCTTCAACCGGATGGCGGCCGACCTGGAGGCGGTGGACACCCACCGCAAGGAGCTGGTCGCCAACGTCTCCCACGAGCTGCGCACCCCGATAGCCGCGCTGCGCGCCGTCCTGGAGAACGTCGTCGACGGGGTGTGCGAGCCCGACTCGGAGACGATGCGGACGGCCCTGCGGCAGACCGAGCGGCTGGGCCGGCTGGTGGAGCAGCTGCTGGACCTGTCGCGGCTGGACAACGGGGTGGTGCCGCTGCGCGTCCGGCGGTTCGAGGTCTGGCCTTATCTGTCCGGGGTGCTCAAGGAGGCCAATATGAGCCGCGGCGCCGCCACGCTGTCCGGGTCGGCCGGCGCGGGCACCCATACCCGTACGGACGTCCACCTCCACCTCGACGTCTCGCCGCCGGAGCTGTCCGCGCACGCCGACGCCGAGCGGCTCCATCAGGTCGTCGCCAATCTCATCGACAACGCGATCAAGCACAGCCCGCGCCATGGCCGGGTCACCGTGCGGGCGCGGCGCGGGGAGGCCCCGGAGAGCCTGGTGCTGGAGGTGCAGGACGAGGGGCCCGGTATTCCGGAGTCGGAGCGCTACCGGGTCTTCGAGCGGTTCAACCGCGGCGGCCCGGGACCGTCGGGGCCCGGTACGGACGGCGGTACGGGCCTGGGCCTGGCGATCGCCCGCTGGGCGGTGGATCTGCACGGTGGACGGATAGGAGTGGCCGAAGCGGCCAGGGGTTGCCGGATTCGGGTCACTCTTCCGGGGCTGGAGTCATCACGGAGCTGACGTCCGTAGGGACGGCTCCTGACGTAGGGTCGGTGGTAGGAGCACTCATCTCGTGGGTGCGACGGCGATGGGTGCTACCCACACGCGGGCAAACTACGGGTGTTTCCCGCCAAGTCATGCCCTGAAACCCTGCGCCAAATGTGACGTACACGACGTGTGGCCCTCCCGGACTGCACCGAAGGTCACAACAGGCGTAGCCTTTATTTCCGCTGTCCACCACCTTAGGAAGCGGAAGAGGGCGGTTGCCGCCGTGTCGCTACAGTCCCCCAACAGTTCGAGCATCTCGACCGAAGCTGATCAAGACGGGCGGGGCAAGAGCCCCGCTGCCGCCTTCGGCCCGAACGAGTGGCTCGTCGACGAGATCTACCAGCAGTACCTCCAGGACCCGAACTCGGTAGACCGAGCCTGGTGGGACTTCTTCGCCGACTACAAGCCGGGCGGCGGCGCCACCGCGCCGCCCCAGCCGACGGAGGCCCCGGCCCCGCAGACCCCGGCCGCGCCGCAGGCGCCCGCCGCCCCGGCGAAGCCCGCCGCGAGCGCTCCGGCCGCCGCCGCGCCCGCGCCCGCCGCTCCGGCCCCCGCCAAGCCCGCGCCCGCCGCCAAGGCCCCCGCGAAGCCCGCGCCCGCCGCCAAGGCGTCGGCCAACGGCGAGGCCCCGGCCGCCGGTCCCGAGTTCGTCACCCTGCGCGGCCCGTCGGCCGCCGTCGCGAAGAACATGAACGCCTCCCTGGAGCTGCCGACGGCCACGTCCGTCCGCGCGGTCCCGGTGAAGCTGCTCTTCGACAACCGCATCGTCGTCAACAACCACCTCAAGCGCGCCCGTGGCGGGAAGGTCTCCTTCACCCACCTCATCGGGTTCGCGATGGTGCAGGCCCTCAAGGCCATGCCGTCGATGAACTACTCCTTCGCGCAGAAGGACGGCAAGCCGACGCTGGTCAAGCCCGAGCACGTCAACCTCGGTCTGGCCATCGACCTGGTGAAGCCCAGCGGTGAGCGCCAGCTGGTCGTCGCGGCCATCAAGAAGGCCGAGACGCTGACCTTCTTCGAGTTCTGGCAGGCGTACGAGGACATCGTCCGCCGGGCCCGCGACAACAAGCTGACGATGGACGACTTCACCGGAGTCACCGCGTCGCTGACGAACCCGGGCGGTATCGGCACCGTCCACTCCGTGCCGCGGCTGATGCCGGGCCAGTCCATGATCATGGGCGTCGGCGCGATGGACTACCCCGCCGAGTTCCAGGGCACCTCGCAGGACGCCCTGAACAAGATGGGCGTCTCCAAGGTCATGACGCTGACCAGCACCTATGACCACCGGGTGATCCAGGGCGCCGCCTCCGGCGAGTTCCTGCGGATCATGAGCCAGCTGCTGCTCGGCGAGAACGGCTTCTACGACGAGATCTTCAAGTCGCTGCGGATCCCGTACGAGCCGGTCCGCTGGATGCGGGACATCGACGTCTCGCACGACGACGACGTCACCAAGGCCGCCCGGGTCTTCGAGCTGATCCACTCCTACCGGGTGCGCGGCCACGTCATGGCCGACACCGACCCGCTGGAGTACAAGCAGCGCAAGCACCCCGACCTCGACATCACCGAGCACGGGCTCACCCTGTGGGACCTGGAGCGGGAGTTCGCGGTCGGCGGCTTCGCCGGCAAGTCCATGATGAAGCTCCGCGACATCCTGGGCGTGCTGCGCGACTCGTACTGCCGCACCACCGGCATCGAGTTCATGCACATCCAGGACCCGCAGCAGCGCCGGTGGATCCAGGACCGCGTCGAGCGCTCGCACAAGTCGCCCGAGCGCGACGAGCAGCTCCGCATCCTGCGCCGGCTGAACTCCGCCGAAGCGTTCGAGACGTTCCTCCAGACCAAGTACGTCGGCCAGAAGCGCTTCTCGCTGGAGGGCGGCGAGTCCGTCATCCCGCTGCTGGACGCGGTCATCGACTCCGCGGCCGAGTCGCGGCTGGACGAGGTCGTCATCGGCATGGCCCACCGCGGCCGCCTCAACGTCCTCGCCAACATCGTCGGCAAGTCGTACGCCCAGATCTTCCGTGAGTTCGAGGGCAACCTCGACCCGAAGTCGATGCACGGCTCCGGCGACGTGAAGTACCACCTGGGCGCCGAGGGCACCTTCACCGGCCTGGACGGCGAGCAGATCAAGGTCTCGCTGACCGCCAACCCCTCCCACCTGGAGGCCGTGGACCCGGTCGTCGAGGGTGTGGCCCGCGCCAAGCAGGACATCATCAACAAGGGCGGTACGGACTTCACCGTCCTGCCGGTCCAGCTGCACGGCGACGCCGCGTTCGCCGGCCAGGGCGTGGTCGCCGAGACGCTCAACATGTCGCAGCTGCGCGGCTACCGCACCGGCGGCACCGTGCACGTCGTCATCAACAACCAGGTCGGCTTCACCGCCGCGCCGGAAGCCTCCCGCTCCTCCATGTACGCCACCGACGTGGCCCGCATGATCGAGGCGCCGATCTTCCACGTGAACGGTGACGACCCGGAGGCCGTGGTCCGCGTGGCCCGACTGGCCTTCGAGTTCCGCCAGGCGTTCAACAAGGACGTCGTGATCGACCTGATCTGCTACCGGCGCCGCGGCCACAACGAGACCGACAACCCCGGTTTCACCCAGCCGCTGATGTACGACCTGATCGACCAGAAGCGCTCGGTACGCAAGCTCTACACCGAGTCCCTGATCGGCCGCGGCGACATCACGCTGGAGGAGGCCGAGGGCGCGCTGCAGGACTTCCAGGGGCAGCTGGAGAAGGTCTTCGCCGAGGTCCGGGACGCCACGTCCGCCCCGGCGGTGCCCGAGGTGCCCGAGCCGCAGGCCGAGTTCCCGGTCCACGTGGACACCGCGATCTCCCAGGAGGTCGTCAAGCGGATCGCCGAGTCCCAGGTCAACATCCCCGAGCACATCACCGTCCACCCGCGTCTGATGCCGCAGCTGCAGCGCCGTGCCGCCTCGATCGAGGACGACACCATCGACTGGGGCACCGGTGAGACCCTCGCCATCGGCTCGCTGCTGATGGAGGGCACCCCGGTCCGGCTCGCCGGCCAGGACTCCCGCCGCGGCACCTTCGGCCAGCGCCACGCGGTGCTGGTGGACCGGCTGACCGGCGAGGACTACACCCCGCTGCTCTACCTCTCCGAGGACCAGGCCCGCTACAACGTCTACGACTCGCTGCTGAGCGAGTACGCGGCGATGGGCTTCGAGTACGGCTACTCGCTGGCCCGCCCGGAGGCGCTGGTCCTGTGGGAGGCGCAGTTCGGTGACTTCGTCAACGGCGCCCAGACCGTCGTCGACGAGTTCATCTCCTCGGCGGAGCAGAAGTGGGGCCAGCGCTCCGGCGTGACCCTGCTGCTGCCGCACGGCTACGAGGGCCAGGGCCCGGACCACTCCTCGGCCCGGATCGAGCGGTTCCTCCAGGTCTGCGCGCAGAACAGCATGACGGTCGCGATGCCGACGCTGCCGTCGAACTACTTCCACCTGCTGCGCTGGCAGGTGCACAACCCGCACCACAAGCCGCTGGTCGTCTTCACCCCGAAGTCGATGCTGCGCCTGAAGGCCGCCGCGTCGAAGACCTCGGAGTTCACCTCCGGCGGCTTCCGCCCGGTCATCGGCGACACCGGGGTGGCCGCGGGCACGGTGGAGGCCTCCGCGATCCGCAAGGTCGTCCTGTGCTCCGGCAAGGTCTACTACGACCTGGAGGCGGAGCGCGAGAAGCGCGGCGCGTACGACACCGCGCTGGTCCGCCTCGAGCGGCTCTACCCGCTGCCCGGCAAGGAGATCCAGGCGGAGATCGCCAAGTTCCCCAACGCCGAGAAGTTCCTGTGGGCGCAGGAGGAGCCGGCGAACCAGGGTGCCTGGCCGTTCCTCGGTCTCAACCTGATCGACCACCTGGACCTGGCGGTCGGCGAGGACGTCCCGGCCCGCGAGCGCCTGCGCCGCATCTCGCGGCCGCACAGCTCGTCGCCGGCGGTGGGCTCGGCCAAGCGCCACCAGGCGGAGCAGCAGGCCCTGCTGAACGAGGTCTTCGAGGCCTGACCGGCCGTCGAAGGCTGAGCACAGCAGCCGACGCACCACGGGGCGGCCCCACGGAAGGTTCTTCCGCGGGGCCGCCCCCTTTTGATCAACAGGTTTCGACGAACAGGTTGGACAATGCACGCCGAGGACCACTGGATCACCACGCCCCTCACCGCGGATCTCCTGCGCGGCGCCCTTGAGGTGGAGCGCACCGAACACGGCGTGCTGCCACACCGGCTGCCCGCCCGGGCCCGCGCCCAGTGCGCCGACGGGCAGCTGGCCATGGCCGAGTCCCAGCCCTCCGGCGTACGGCTGGTCTTCCGTACCCGGGCCACCGCCGTCGAGCTGGAGACGCTGCCCACCAAACGGGTCTACGTGGGCGTCCCGCCCCGCCCGGACGGCGTGTACGACCTGCTCGTCGACGGCCGCCTGGCCGGCCGGGCCAGTGTGCCGGGCGGCAACACCCTGACCATCGACATGACCGCCGGGACCGCCGAGCAGCGGCCCGGCCCCGCCGGCACCGTCCGCTTCAGCGGCCTGCCCGAGGGCGCCAAGGACGTCGAGATCTGGCTCCCGCACAACGAGACCACCGAACTCATCGCCCTGCGCACCGACTTCCCCGTCGAGCCCGCGCCGGACCGGGGCCGCCGGGTGTGGCTGCACCACGGCAGCTCGATCAGCCACGGCACCGACGCCGCGAGCCCCACCACCACCTGGCCCGCGCTCGCCGCCTCCGCGGGCGGCGTGGAACTGATCAACCTGGGCCTGGGCGGCGGCGCCCTCCTCGACCCGTTCACCGCCCGCGCCATGCGGGACACCCCCGCCGACCTGATCAGCGTCAAGATCGGCATCAACCTGGTCAACGCCGACCTGATGCGCCTGCGCGCCTTCACCCCCGCGGTCCACGGCTTCCTCGACACGATCCGCGAGGGCCACCCCACCGCACCGCTCCTGGTCGTCTCCCCGATCCTCTGCCCCATCCACGAGGACACCCCCGGTCCCTGCGCCCCGGACCTCGCCGCCCTCAGCGCCGGGCGGCTTCGGTTCCGGGCCACCGGCGATCCGGCGGAACGCGCGGGCGGGAAGCTGACCCTGGGCGTCATCCGGGACGAGCTGGCCCGGATCGTCGCCCAGCGGGCGGCCGAGGACCCGGCCCTGCACCACCTCGACGGCCGTGACCTCTACGGCGAGACCGACGCGGCCGAACTGCCCCTGCCCGACGCGCTCCACCCGGACGCCGCCACCCACCGCCGCATCGGTGAGCGCTTCGCCGGGCTGGCCTTCGCCCCCGACGGCGCCTTCGCCCACCGCGGCACCGGAGACCAGGTCCCGTAGGCCGGGCCCGTAAGCCGTCGAGGAGCGGGGCTCAGACGGGCTGCGGTTCGAAGTCCCAGTACGGGCGGCGACGGCGCCGGGCGGAGAGGGTGTGCGGGTGGTCGGCGCCCAGTGTGTCGGAGAGCTGCTGGATCGCCTCCTGCTCCAGTTCCGCCGCCTCCCGGCCGCCCCGGCTGCCGCCGCGGTGGAGCGCCCGCAGGTCCTCGGCCAGGGCGGTCTTCGCGGAGAGGGTCAGCGGGTGGGGATCGCCGAGGATCACCTTGGCGCGGGCCAGGGTGTCGCGGCCCAGTTCCACCGCGCCGTCCTCGTCGTCGACCCGGCTTCGGGCGGCGCCGGCGTTCAGTGCGCAGCCCAGGGTCCAGGGGTGGTCCGGGCCCATGACCCGGGTCATCGCGCGCAGCACCCGTTCGGCGATCTCCAGCGCGTCCGCCGCCTCCCCGAACGCCCCGCGGACCAGCCCGACGTTGCCGAGGGTGCCGACGGTGTACGGGTGGCACTCGCCGGCCAGCGTCCGGTAGCGCTCGGCGACCTCCTCGGCGAGGTCGCGGGCCTGCCCGAGATCGCCGTGCTCCCGCAGGAAGGTGGCCTGGTCGGCGAGGACCATCAAGGTCTCGGGGTGACGCGGCTCCTGGACCCGGCGGGAGCGCTCGACGACATCGGCCAGCAGGGACGCGGCTTTGGCGACCTCGCCGGTGCGGCGCCAGCACAGCGCGAGGTTGTGCTCGGCGCGCAGCGTCTGCGGGGTGTGCGCGCCCATCACCTGGTGGTGCAGGCGGGCGTTGAGCTCCTGGGTGGAGGTGGCGTCGCGGTAGCGGCCCATCAGGCGCAGCATCCGGGCGTAGGCGGTACCCGCGTTGAGGGTGAGGTGGTGGCGGTTGCGCAGCTCGCGTTCGCGGACCGCCAGCACCTCGCGGTGGGTGACCAGTGCTTCCTCGTAGCGGCCGAGCAGGGCGAAGACATTGCCGAGGTTGTGCCGGGAGGAGAGGGTGCGCGGCGCCTCCGGGCCGAGCAGCTCGGTGTAGGCCCGCCACACGGCGTCGAAGAGCTCATGGGCCTCTTCGTACGAGCCGAGCGCGATCAGCGTGCCGGCCAGGCCGTCCTGGGCCCGGAGCAGGTCGGCGTCGGAGGGGGCGCGTTCGGCGGCGAGCTGGTCGACGACGGCGCTGCCGACCGCCTCGGCCTCCCGGTAGCGGCCGAGCCGGCGCAGCATGTTGGCGTGCTGGTGGGTGAGGACGAGCATGGTGCGCTGGGTGGGTTCGAGCCGGGTGCGCCAGCGGGACATGAACTGTTCGCACAGCCGCAGCCCGATCCGGTACTCGCCACGCACCTTCAGGTATTCGACGCAGTTGAGCAGCAGTTGCTGGACGGCCGGGTCGGGGCTGTCGAGGACGCCGGCCGGCTCCAGATGCGGGGTGAGTTCGGCGTAGCGCTCCCAGCAGCGGGTGTCGGCGGCGTCCTGCGGGTCGGCGCTGACCAGCACCCGGCAGGCGGTCGCCGACATCTGGTCGCGTTCGTCCTCGGTCATGTCGCCGCGCAGGAACCGGTGGTAGAGCCGGTGCATCTGCGCGGTCTCCACGGCCGGGTCGTCGTCCTCGGAGACCTGGTAGTCGAGGCGTACGGCGGTGGACTCGGTCAGCCGGCGCAGTGCGGTGTTCCAGCTGATCGGTTCGGCGGCCAGGTCCACGAGGTGCTCGGGCAGGTCGCCGCGGCGGGCCCTGGCGAGCATCGGGACCGGGATGGCGTCCGGGGCGAAGAACGCGAAGAGCTTGAGGAGTTCGACGGCCGCGGGGCTGCGCTCGCGCAGGGTGTTGAGGGTTATGGCCCAGCTCGTCTGGAAGGCCATGGGGTAGTCGGAGGAGATCCGGATGCCGACGAGGCTGGGCTCGCCCCGGCGGATCAGCTCGATGTACTCCTTGGGGGACATCGGGTTGGCGTCGAGCCAGGCGGCGGTCTGGGCGAGCAGCAGCGGCAGGTCCTGGACGGCCTCGGCGAGCAGGTCGGCCTCGACCGCGCTGAGCCGCGGGGCGCGCCGGCGGGCGTAGGCGACGGACTCGACGCGGGCGAAGGGCAGTACCTCGATCTCCTGGGCGCTGCCGGATCCCGACCAGTCGCGGGTGAGCGTGGTGATCAGGACGTGGCCGCGGCCGTCGGGGATCAGGTCCTCGACCTGCTCCATGTCGTCGGCGCTGTCGAAGATCAGCAGCCAGCGGCCGTAGGGGCGGCCGATGCGCAGCGCTTCGTGGACGGCGCGGATCCGGTCGCCCAGCTCACGGCCCACCCGGAGGCCGAGCCGGGTGGCCAGTTCGGCGAGCTGTTCGCGGGCGGCGCCGCGGTTGGTGGCGCTGATCCACCACACCACGTCGTAGTCGTTGCCGAAGCGGTGGGCGTATTCGGCGGCGATCTGGCTCTTGCCGACGCCGGAGGTGCCGTACAGCGCGATACGGGTCTCCATCGGCGGGCCGGCGGTCACGCCGGGGCCCGCCAGCTTGCCGTGCAGCTCCTCCAGGACGCCGTCGCGGCCGGTGAAGCGGTTGTTGCGGCGGGGGATGTTCCAGATCTCGGGAGGGTTGTTGGGGAAGCGGGGCTCGCCGGGGGTGTTCTCGTCGGCGGTGCGGTCCGGCGCTCCGAGGCCCAGCCGCTGGAGCAGCCGGCGGCCGGCCTCGCGGGCGTCCAGGTCGCGGAGGTCGGCGGGGCGCAGCAGGGACGCCGTGGCGGGCAGGCTCTGGGTGGCCACGCTGACCGCGGCGAACCGGTCGGCGTGGGCGGGTACCACCTGCCGCAGCGCGGCCGTCCACTCGTCCGGCGTCTTGGGTCCCAGCCGGAAGTACCAGTCGTCCAGCACCATCAGCAGCCGGCCCTCGGCCGCCAGCAGCCCCGACAGCTCCTCGGTCAGTTCGGTGTCCACATGGGGGTCCCAGCGCAGCAGGGTCGTGCCGTGGCCCTGCTGCTCCAGCTGGTGGGAGATCCACGCGGCCCATGGCCGGGCGAAGCCCGCGTAGCTGATGGTGATGTGCTCCCGCGGGGCCGCGGCATCGGCGGGGCCCGGCGAACCGGCGGAGCGTGACGCACCATCGGGACCGGACGAACCGGCGGCACCCGCGGCACCGGGGCGGGCGCCGGAAGAACCAGAAGAACCAGAAGAAATGGACTGATCGACCATGCGATCGTCTCCCTGAGGTGCGATGCTGCGCGCGTGCGGAGGGTGCTTCGTCGGGCACGCCCTGGCTTCTTTCGCACGATAGCCCAAGTGCCGCTCCGTAGGACGACAGTGCGTCAGGTCATCCAGGGGACAGGTCAGTTGAGCGCCACGGCGGCGGCCAGCCGGGCGGCGATATGCCGTATCAGGCGTTCCAGGTCGGCGCAGTACACGGACGGGTTGCGGAAGCCGCCGGAGTCCGCGCGGTAGCGGTGGGCGTAGTTCCCGCCGCCGCACACGTCCACCAGGGCGCAGCTCCGGCACGCCGCGGCGAGCCCGTCCCGCCCGGCCCGGCGGGCGGCCATCCCGGGGTGTGCCAGGGCGTCGTCGAAGCTGTGGCGGAAGACGTCCAGACCGGTGGCGGCGGCGCCCTCATAGGCGGACTTGAGCGAGTCCACCTGTTCGATGGCGCCGTCGGTGTCCACGATCAGGGCGACGACCGGGGAGAGGCCGACCGCCTCGCTGGAGCTGGGGCGGCCCAGCAGGAGGCCGAGGATCTCGGTGAACACCCGTACCCGGGGCCCGGGTCCGCCGTCCCACCACAGGTCGAAGACGGTGCACAGCCAGTCGCCGTACGGGGTGCCGCCGGCCGGGCCGAGGGGGGCGGGCGGCGGGCTGGACCAGTTGGCGTGCGGCAGCAGGAAGTCGAGCATCGGGGGGTCCAGCGCGCACAGCGAGCGGTAGACCTCGGTGGGGTCGGAGGTGATGTCGATGGTGCAGAGGATGCCCGCGTAGGCGTCGGGACGGTCGCGGAGCAGGCCGGCGGCGCGGGCGGCCGCGGGCCAGGAGGGCCGTCCGGCGTGGTCGACGCGGCGGCGGTTGAGCCCGGGGGTGCCGCCGTCGAGGCTGAGGCCGATCCGGAAGCCGGCCGCGCCCAGCGTGTCGATCACGCTCCGGGTCAGCAGCGTGCCATTGGTCTGGACGGCGAAGTCGGCGGTGCAGCCGGGCGGCAGCGCGGCGCGGACGGCGGCGGCCTGGTCGAGCAGCGGACCGGGGCCGGTGAGCAGCGGCTCACCGCCGTGCAGATCGATGCGGACCTCGCGCAGCCGGTGGGTGCGGGCGTGTTCGGCGATGCGCAGCGCGGTCTGCCGGACGGTGGCGGGCGGGACGGTCCGTGGGCGCCGGCGCCAGGTCTGGTCGGGGCCGGCGTAGATGTAGCAGTAGGTGCAGGCGAGGTTGCAGCTGCTGTGGACCTTCAGGACGAACTGCCGGAAGGGCACGGTAACGGCCGCGGTCCGGCCGGTCGTCTTCTCCCCCGCCACGCATCGCCCCCTGCCCTCGCGGTACGGGCCGCGGGCCGCCCGCTCCGCCCCTGCCCCGTACCCGTCCACTGGCCCGTACCCGTCCACTGGCCGTGACCGACCACTGTCCGACGCATCTCGTCCGTCTGTCCGACGTGTCTCATCCGTGGTGTCTTATCCGTGGTGTCTCGTCCGTCCGACGGGGTTTCCTGCCCGGCCCCGTCCGAACGGGTTCCTGCCCGGCCCGCGGCCCCGCCAACGGGCAGCCGGGCATCTGCGGCGACAACTGTCCTGATTCCACGGCATGTTGCCCAGAAACCACCGCTTCCGGGACCGCCTCCCCCGGTGGTCAGCGCATGTTCGGGCTGTCCTCGTAGTACGCCACCGCGTCCCGGGCCGAGGGCCAGTTGCGCAGCAGCAGCGTCGCCACGGCGCCCAGTACCGGATGGTCGTTCCGCGTGGCCAGCGCGCCCACATCGACCCCGGCGAAGTCCGGCAGCGGCTCGGTCGACGGCCCGGGCGGGGCGGCGGTAGCCGGTTCGGTGCGGGGGGTGGTCGCCACACTGCTCTCCTCTGGGCCGGCTGGACGTTCCTGTTCCCGTACTCCCGTCCACGGAAACACGGGCGGACTCCGGACGACCGGCGGACCGTCCGGATCCGGGGGCGCTCAGGCGGTGGACTCGAGGGCGCGCATCCGGGCGCGGGTGCGCTGGGCCTCGGGGCCGGTGTCCTCGGCGGCACGCTGCCACTGTTCCCAGCTCTCGCGGTAGGCGTGCAGCGCGGTGCGCGGGCCCGCGGTGATCTCCAGGACCCCGGCGCGGCGGTGGTGGGCGCGGGCGGCCAGCAGGGCGCTGCCTGCCCTGGTGGCGGCCGCGGCGGCCCGGCGGTAGCACGCGGCGGCCCGGTCGTGGCGCTCCTGGGAGTCGAACCGGCGGTCCAACAGGAGCTGCACATCGCCGACTTCGAGCCAGGCCTCGGCGCAGACGGTGTCCGGGACGTCCGCGCCACGGGCGGCCAGTTCCAGGATCCAGTCGGCCTCGTGCAGATCGGCGAGCGAGGGCTGGCGTTCGTGCCGCAGCCGCAGGGCACGGCCGAACAGCAGCCGGTGGCTGCCGAGGTCGGGGTCCTGCGGGGAGACCCGGGCCAGCGCCTCCCGGAGGACGTGCACGGCCTCATCGGCCAGCCGCTTGCCGAGGTCGTCGGCCGGCTCCATACGGGCGCGCAGGAGCAACGCCGCGCCGCGTTCGGCGAGCAGTGCGCTGTGCTCGGGGGAATCGGGAGCGGTCAGGCGGAGCGCGGCGGCGAGCGCGGCGATGGCGGCGTCCAGCGCAGCCGGTGAGCCCGTACGGGTGTGGACGGCGCGCTGGGCGGCGGCCGTACGGCGCAGGCTGTCGGCCTCCAGCACCGGGTCGTCGAGGGCGCGGGCCATCTCCCGGGCACGTTCGAGGGTGGGCAGCACGGACGGCAGCACCGCGCCGCCGTGCAGCTGGCGGGCCGCGGCCAGGTCCAGCAGGGTCTCGCAGACCAGCCGGTCGGCGGTGCTGCCGCGGCGGCGCAGCAGGAGGACGGCGGTGTCGAGGTCGTCGGCGGCCCGCACCGCCAGCGCCTCGGCGGGGCCCGGGCGCTCCGGTACGGGCACACTGCCCTGGTCCTTGGCGGCCGTGGGGACCGCGGCGGCCCGCCGGGCCTGGTCGAGCAGCACCGCGCCCCGGGCGGCGTAGGCCTCCCCGGGGACCTGCTCGCCGCTGGGCCACTGGTCGAGGAGGGTGGTGAGGGAGCGTTCGGCCTCGACGAGAGGGTCGGGGGCGCCTTCGGGAGCGCGGGCGGGGCCCTCGTCCGGCCCAGCACCCTCCGGCCCAGCGCTCTCCGGACGTGCGCCCTCCGGCTCGGGCAGCGCGGCCAGTCGCCGCAGGACCTCGGTACGCAGCACCATGCTCTCCAGGACACGGGGGTCGATCAGGCTCATCAGCCCGCAGGCGGCCCGCAGACAGCGGGCGGACTCGGTGAGGGCGGTGCGTTCCTCGTCCGGGATACCGGCGGAGCGGCGTTCGCGGGCCCGGGCGTGGGCGACCCGGCCGAGCACGATCAGCGCCCGGGTGCGCTCGGCGTCCCTGGTCGCGTCGTCCCCGGTCTCCTCGCCCCCGGTCTCCTCGCCCCCGTCGGTGCCCTCGGCGGCCGCTTCCCCCCGGGCGGCCCGGAGCGCCGCCCGGGCGGCACGTTCGGCCTCCTCCAGGGCGTCCGGCTGGCGCCATCGCGCCCAGGCGTGCAGCAGGGCGCGGGCGAGGTCGGTGCCGGCCGGCGGCAGGCGTTCGGCGGCGGCGCGCAGCAGGCGGACGGCCTCGATCAGATCCCGGACGGTACGGTCCCGCTCGTAGCGCTGGAGGAGGGACGCGCCCTCCGAGGCCGGGCCGTCGGCGATGTACGGCGGCGGGTCGGGCGGGCGCAGGGCCGGTTCGAAGCGGCGCAGCACGCGTTCGGAGACCCGGGCGAAGGGTTCGGGGACGGCGCGCTGGCCGGTCTCCGGCTCGCGGCCGCTGCCGGAGAGCATGGCGACCGCGACGGCCGGGAAGTTGCGGGCGCTGCGCCCGAAGGTGCGCTCGATGTAGAGCGAGCAGTGTTTGAGGATCAGGGCCGCCTCACCGGCGCTGAGCCGGCCGAGGAGTTCGTCGCGGACGCCGGGCACGAAGTCGTACCAGGGGCCGGTGTCCGTACCCTTGCCCCGCTCTCTTGAAGAACCTCGTGAAGAACCTCTTGGAGAACAGGGCGATACCCGCGCCCCGGACGACCCGTCCTTCGGCGGGAGTTGGGCGATCAGGCCGCTGAGCAGCACCTCGGCGAGCTCGGCCGGGCCGGTCTGCGGCAGCATCGCGCGCTGGACGAGCTGGATGACGGGCAGGGCCAGCGGGACGGCCGAGAGGTGCACGGCGAGCAGCCGGGCGGCGGGCGAGGCCTGCTGGTCGAACTCGCGGACCATCCGGGCTGGTTCGCCGGAGCCGGTCGTCGACGGCGGGGCGGGCGGGACCACCGCGGAACCGTGGTCGGCACGGACGACCGAGGCCGCGCCGCGCAGCGCGAGACCTGCCTCGGCGGCGGCCAGCCGGGCCCAGGAGCTGAGGGCGGACGGGGTGGCGGACAGCACCGGAATGGCGCGTTCGCGGGGCGCTCCGGGCGCCGCACCCGGGTTCGCGGGCCGCCGGCGGCGCCTGGCGGGGGTGAAGTCGAGTGCCTGATAGGGGCCCTGGCGGCGGACGAGGGTGCCGGGGACGGCGGGCAGCAGCGTACGCGCCCACATCCGCTGGGGCAGCGGCTGGACGACGGCGAGCGGGGCGTCGGCCGCCCAGCGGTAGAGCAGCCGCTGCATCCGGCCGTCCCGCCAGAGGGGCCCGGCGCAGTCGCTGATGACGAGGGTGAGGTGGTGTCCCGTGGGGTCGTGCAACTGGTCGGCGGGGCGCGGCGGGTGGCCCGGGCCCGGGGCCACCGTGACGCCGACGTCCGCGCCATGGGGGTGGAGGTAGTGCACCGTGACGTCCCGGAAGGCGCCCACCCGTTCGCAGACCTGGCGCAGGTCGTGCAGCAGCTGCTCCCAGACGGCCATCGAGGACGATCCGTCCATCAGGAGCCGCAGGGCGGCGGCGCGGCGATGCACCCCGCGCAGCACCGGAATGATCATTTCGGCGTGCGCGGAGAGCTCGGCGGTGGCGGGCTCGTCGAGGCGGTGGCGGAGCGGGGCGGACGGCGGGCGGTAGCGCTGGACGGGGCGCAGGGCGCGCTGCAACGGCAGCGTTCCGTCGAACGCGGAGGCGATCGGGACGGCGACCTCGCCGAGGCGGTGGCGGTCCGGGTCGAGGCCCCTCTCGTCCTGGGCAGGCAGCAGTTCGGCGATCCGGCGGCGGGGGCCGTCCCGGAGGGCGGGGCCGTCCGCCCCGTCCTCTTCGGAGGCGCCGCCGGGCAGCGGTCCGCCGTCGTACGCCGGGTCCTCCCCCGCGCGCGGGGGCACACCCGGGGCGGCCGGTCCCACCCGGAAAGCGGCCGGATCCGCGCCGTCCGGCCGGTCCGCGCCGGCCGCTTCGGCATCGGCGGCCTCCCCGGCCGCCGGCTCGTCCGGTGTGATCCACTGGGCGAGCCAGAGGGCGTCGGCCATCGCCCGCGCATCGGCGGGCAGCCCCGCCGCGGTCAGCCGGCCGACCAGCTCGTCGAGGGGCCCGGCACCGGGCTCCCCGGGCGGCACGGCAGTCACCTCGTCCGGTCGAGCGGCCGCATCAGCTCCACCGTCAGGCGCCGTCGGGTCTCCTCCTCGTCCCCGTCCGTCCAACCTGCCTTCTGGGTGAGGTGGATGGCGTTGAAGAGCTGGTCGACGGCGCGCACATCGCCCGGTTCGCGGTCCAGGAAGCGGTCGATCACCGCTTCGTAGCGCTCGGCGGCGCCCTCGCCGAAGTGGGCCCGCACCATGCCGGCCAGCCGCTCCTTGTCGGGGGCCGGGATATGCAGGTGGATGCAGCGGCGCAACAGGGGTGCCGGGAAGTCCCGTTCACCGTTGCTGGTCAGGACGATGAAGGGGAAGGCGTGGCAGCGCACCCGGCCGTCGCGGACCGTCACGCGGGTGCCGTCGTCGCTGAGGACGGGTACCTCGGGGGCGGATCCGGCCAGCCGCTCCAGCTCCGGAATCCTGAACTCCCCTTCCTCCAGGACGTTCAGGAGGTCATTGGGCAGATCGATGTCGCTCTTGTCGAGTTCGTCGACGAGCAGCACGCGGGGCCGGGCGGCGGGCAGCAGGGCCGTACCCAGCGGGCCGAGGCGGATATAGCGGCCGATGCCGCCGCCGGGCTCGTCTGCCGGATCACTGCCGGGCTCGTCGGCCGCCCCGGCGCCGGCGTCGCCACCGGGTCCGGCGGCGGTGGCGGCACGGGCTATCTGGAGGTCCTGGAGGCGGCCGATGGCGTCGTAGTCGTACAGGCCGTCGCGGAGCGTACTCCGGCTGACGACCGGCCAGCTGAGCACCCGGCCCAGGCCGAGCTCGTACGCGACGGCGTGCGCCAGGGTGCTCTTGCCACTGCCCGGTGCGCCGGTCACCAGCAGTGGTCTGCGCAGATAGAGCGCGGCGTTGACCAGCTCGCGCTCGGTGTCGCCGGGGCGGTGGTGGCTGGCCTCGCGGTGCCGCACGCCGAGCCTGCGCTCGGAGGCGGGGTCGAGCGGGACGGGCGGTGCCACCAAGGGGCCGCCGTCGAAATCGCGCCATGGGGGTGGCGGCGGAAGGTGCTCGATGCCGTCGTGCGGTGCCCCCGCGCCACGGTAGATGAGCCAGTCGCTCACGTCGGAACTCCTCGTCGCCGGCCCGGCATTCGGTCAGGAGCGCTGAACCGGGAGGACCGCCGGAGACGTCGGCACACGCCCCGGCCTTCCCCCGCGTCCGCCGCACACACTCACGTCATCACGCGCCATCACGTCGTCACGTCATCACGAACAAGTCTTCCACGACGCTATGACAGTAACCGGTCGCACGGAAGCATCCGGGGCGTTTTCCGGTCTCGCGCCATGACATCGCGGGACGGTCAAGTACCGTGAAACTCCCGCCACTTGCCTCTCTTCCCCGGCTCCCTCCGGAGAGAACATCCCGTGGCCCCGGGGCGAGCGCCGGGCGCGCCCACGGCTCGCGGGGCGCGCACCGGCGCCCGGCCGCCCCGGAGCGGCTCCGGACCCCCTTCACACTCCGCCCCGCGGTCACGGCGACACCTGGGGCCGGTCCGCGCACAGTTGCGGTATCGGGTCCTCCGGGTCGTCATAGAGGAGCACCAGGTCCCGGGCCCAGCGCGCGCCCTCCTCCGCGGCCTCCGCCGCCTTCGCGCGCAGCTCCCTGACCAGCTCGGGCAGCCGGTCCACCCCGTCCGACCCCGCCAGCAACTCCCGTATCCCCCGGTGGAATTCCTCGCAGGAGGCGTCGCACCCGTGCTCCCCGCCGTGGCCGCCGGCCTGCCACAGGGCGGCCGGGAAGCCGGTGTCCAGGACAGCGCCCACCGCGTCCCGTCCGAACCCGTCGGCGACCGGATGGCACAGCGCGGGCAGCGCCCCCTCGTCCGCCGTCTCCAGCAGCCGCCAGAACGATTCGGCGGAACCGGCGCCCGGGCGCGCGCCGGCGCCCTCGGACGGCAGGATGCGCAGCGCCCGCAGCGCGGGGGCCTCGGCGAGGCCCTGCCAGCGGCGCAGCCAGGCCGGGTCGAGCGGCCGCCCCTGGTCGCGCAGGATCACCGCGCGCACCGGGCCCACCGGCCGGAGCCGGGCGGTGCGCCGCGTCGAAGCGGCGACCTCCCACTGCCCGGCGGCGGTATGCCAGCGGCCTTCGGGGACGGCGACCTCCAGGCGTACCCGGAAACCCGGCCCGGCGGCGCCGTCGGCCTGGAGCAGCCGGCCGCCGAGCCGCCGCAGCACCTGCTCCTGCGCCTTCTCGAAGGGCACCCCGCCGGCCGCCTCCTGGACATCCACCCGCAGCCACCGCCCCTGGCCGTAGCCCTCGCTGACCGACCAGTTGTAGAGCTCGTGCGCGCCCTCCCCGTAGTGGAGCGGCTCGAACTCCACGAGCACGGAGCGCGGCCTCCGGCGCACCGGCCCGATCCTGCGGCGGTCCTGCGGCTCCAGCACGACCGCCTTGGCCCGGACGAACTCCGCCAGCCGGTCCGCCTCTTCGCGTACCGCCGCGGCCCGTTCACCCGGTACGTCGCGCACCTCGTCGGCCGTCACCTGGGCCACGATCCGCAGATAGTGCACGAAGACCCGCAGTTCGGTGTACGGGTCGCTGCCCTGATAGAGCGCCCCATGGCCGTCCCGCCACGTACGCAGCGACCAGGGGCCGGGCCGCTCCCCGCGCTCCAGTACCTCACCCACCGCGGCCTCCACCATCAGCGGGTCGCGCGGTGCGGGCAGGCGGGCGAGCAGATCGAGCGCCTGCAGCCGCTCCTGTACGCCCCACAGCCGACCACGGCCCGCCATGATCGCCCGCTGGGCATCGAACCAGGTGGGCTCGCCGGCCCGGCCGAGGTCCTGACCGGCCCAGTGCCAGCGGTCGTGCAGGCTCAGCAACGCGTGGTACGGGTCGGGCCCGAGGTCCTCGGCTTCCCCGGCGCCCTCGACCAGATGCTCGCGGCCCAGCCCGCGCAGCGCCGTGACCGGCACCGCGAGCCCCACGTGGTCCTGCTGATGGCGGCCCTTGACGATGCCGACCACCTCTCCGCGGTCGCAGTCGAGCAACGGCCCGCCGGACGCTCCGGGCGTCACCCGGACATCGCTGCCGAACTGCAGACCACGGGCGTCCCGGGCACCGAACCGGACGGCGATGAAGGGATCCACCGGAACGGCGGGCGGGGCCGGGGAGGGGGAGGGCGCGAAGGAGAGGGATGCGTCACCCTGCTGATCGCTTCGGCCCTGCTGATCATGCCCACGGAAGATGTACGCGTCCTCCAGGAGCGTCGCGGGCTGATCGCTGAGCCAGGCGCACGGGTGCCGGGTCTCCGGGTCGAGCAGACGCACCAGGGCGAGATCGGTGCGGGCCGCGGCACGTCCGGCCTCCGGGTCGGGCCGGCTCAGGTCGTACGCCCGGCGCGCGGCCACCACCCGGCCGCCGAACGAACCCCCGACCACCCCGACGATCCCGTTCGCGTCCGCGCCACGAGGCCGCCCGTCGCGCTCATCGAGCACATGGGCACAGGTCAGCACCCAGCCTGGCGCGATCAGCACACCGCTGCCCCAGAGCCGGCTGTCGGCCGCGTCCGGTCCGGCGCGCAGCCCGACGGTGGCGCGTCCGGCGTGGTCGAGGAGGTGTGCGTACCGGGCGCGGTCGGCGCGGCGGCCGATGGGTTCCTCGGGGCGCCCCATCAGCGCTCCGCAACCCCGGGCTCCCGGCGGCCTTCGGGTGTCGCGGGCCGCTCCTCCGGTACCGATGCGCCGCCGTCGCGGCGCCAGGTGAGCGTCACGGAGAGGCCGGCCTTCGCCTCTCCGTCGGCGAGCAGGGCGACGGCCTTGCCCGGCTTGGCCGAGAGCTCCACGCCGAAGGTCACACTCGTCTCGTGCGGGGCGACGCGCTCAGCGGCCTGGCGGACGCTCGCCGCCACTCCGCCGATCAGCTCGCGGAGCCCCTCGACGCGGGCACCCAGCGCGTCCCACGCACCTACGTCCTCGAATTCTCCGCCTTCCCCGTCGCCCCGGTCCCCGTCCTCCCCGTCGAGCCCCGGAACGTCCAGCCGGGACACCCGGGCCCAGACCTCCGTACCATCGGGCAGTTCGATGCGCTGCGCACGATCTTGCATCACGGCCTCCTGCTCCCCCTGGACGGCAATTCCCCATTGCCGCAGGGCCGTTGACAGGCGATCAGGCTAGCCGCCGGGCGCCCGTGGCGCGAGAGGTCCGCGGGCCTGCCTATCCTGGCCGGGAAAATCCCATGACCCCTGGTGGAGAGCGCGTGTATTTCACTGACCGTGGCATCGAGGAACTGGAGAACCGGCGCGGCGAGGAGGAGGTCACCCTCGCCTGGCTCGCCGATCAGCTGCGCACGTTCGTCGACCTGAACCCGGACTTCGAGGTACCGGTGGAGCGCCTGGCCACCTGGCTGGCACGCCTGGACGACGAGGACGACGACGAGTAGCGGAGCAGCGGAAGCCACCGGGAAAACCCTGAGAGAAACGACGAGGAAAGGTCAGGGACGGCTCAGGGTCGGGATCGCTTGACTTCCCCCTCCCGCGATATATCGTGTTTATCGAGAACACGATATGTTGCGTTGCAGTGCTACCCAGGGGAGGCCGGGAATGTCAGCGTCGGGAACGTCAGCACAGTCCGCGTGGTCGGAGAATCCGACGCAGGTGGCCGAGCCACGCACGATGGAGATCACGGAGCCGGTCGGCGCGCTCCGGGTCCGCGTGTTCGGCGGCACGGTCAATGTCGTCGGCACCCCGGACGACGGCCCCGCCCGCCTGGAGATCAGCGAGCTGCACGGCCCGCCGCTGACCGTCTCGTGCGCCGACGGCACGCTGTCCGTCGAGTACGAGGACCTCCCGTGGCGGAATTTCCTGAAGTTCCTCGACCGCCGGGGCTGGAACCGCAGCGCGGTGATCTCGGTGACGGTGCCGGCCGGCACCCGCGTCGAGGTCGGCGCGATCAGCGCCGGCACGGTCGTCTCCGGCATCTCGGGCCGTACGGAGGTCCGAGGCGCCTCCGGCAGGAGCACCCTCGTCGGACTGACCGGAACGGTACGGGCGGAGACGGTGTCGGGCGATGTCGAGGTGCAGTCGCTCACCGGCGATCTGCGGTTCAGCTCCGTCTCCGGCGACCTGACGGTCATCGACGGCACGGGCGGCGGGGTGCGCGCCGACTCGGTCAGCGGCGACATGATCCTCGATCTGGACCCGGCCAAGGACGCCGACATCACGCTGACGACGGTCTCCGGGGATGTCGCCATCCGACTGCCCGATCCGGCCGACGCACGGGTGGAGGCCAACACCACGTCCGGCAAGGTCGCCAACGCCTTCGACGATCTGCGGGTCAGCGGCCAGTGGGGTACGAAGAGAATCACCGGCTCGCTGGGCGCGGGCACCGGCTCGCTCAAGGTCACCTCCGTCTCCGGCAGCCTGACCCTGGTGCCCCGTCCCACCCGTGACGACGAGGACCGGGAGAACGGGGAGAATGGGCGCGGTGACCTCGGCGACGGCCCCCACGGCGGACCGGCCTCCGGCCCGTCCGAGGACTCCCCCAGCGACCCGCCCGCCGAGAAGAAGGTGCTCTGAGCATGCCTCCCGTCTTCGCCCATGGCCGCCTCAGGCTCTACCTCCTCAAGCTGCTGGACGAGGCCCCGCGGCACGGCTACGAGATCATCCGTCTCCTGGAGGAGCGCTTCCAGGGCCTGTACGCGCCCTCCGCCGGCACGGTGTACCCGCGGCTGGCCAAACTGGCGGCCGAGGGCTTGGTGACGCACACGACCGAGGGAGGCCGCAAGGTCTACTCGATCACCGAGGCCGGCCGGGCCGAACTCGCCGACCGGGGCGGTGAACTGGCAGATCTGGAACTGGAGATCAGGGAGTCGGTCGCCGCGCTCGCCTCCGACATCCGGGAGGACGTGAGCGGTTCGGCGCGGGATCTGCGCCGGGAGATCCGGGAAGCCGCCCGGCAGGCCCGCGCGGACTCCGGCGGGAAGGCCGGGCGGAACGGCAAGGGTTCCGGGGAAAGTTCCGGTGAGGAGGCCTCCGGCGACGAGGGCGCCGGCCGCCGGCCGTTCCCGGACGCCTCGGACTACTTCGACGGTGCGTACGGCGACAAAGAGGCCTGGCGACAGGCGAAGGAGGAGTTCCGGCGCGCCAAGGACGAGTGGAAGGAACAGGCGCGGCGGGCCAAGGAGGAGAGCAAGCGTGCCCGGCAGGATGCCCAGCGGGCCCGTAAGCAGGCCAGGGACGCCCAGGTCTTCGCACGCGAGGAGGTCCAGCGGGTCATCAAGCGCGTGCAGGAACAGACCCAGGACGCCATGCGGTCCGGTGACTGGACGGGCATGGTGCGCGAGGCGCTGTCCGAGGTCTCGCGCGAGGTCGGCCGCTTCACCGGCGACTGGTCGTCCGACGAGGCCCGCGGCACCGAACGCGAGTCCCGGGGCTCCGGCCGGCGGAGCGCCGATCAGCAGAGCACCGGCCGCGCCCATGGCGCCAACGGGACGTCGTCCCCTTGGGTGACCGTCGAGCGCATCGACCTGACCAAGGACGGCAGCCAGGAAGGCCCGGCCGCCGAGGCCCCGTCGGCCCCTGAGTGGGCGCATGAGCCGACCAGCGGTGACCCGGCTCGCGACTTCGACCGGCTGCTGGACCGCTTCCGCGACGGCCTCAGGGACGCGGCACGCGACCACGGCGTAACGGCGGGCCAGCTCGAGGAGTCCCGCGGCCGGCTGTCCTCGGCCGCCGCCCACATCGGCGCACTGCTGCGGCACCCGGAGCAGTACACGTCCTCCGCGAGCCCGGACGAGTAATCCACGAGTGATCCACGAGACCCGAACGAGCAATCCCAAGGACCCGGACGCAGACCCAGACCCAGCCCCGGCCCCAGACGCGTGCCGCGTTACGCGATCGCGTACGCATCACGCGTCACCGGCAACCGGGTACCGCCCGCGCTTCCCGCCACGGCGAGGCGGGAAGGGCAGGCAGGGCGGGCGGACGCACCCCTCCACCACCCGCATCCGCCCCGCCACAGCCACAGCCACACTCAGCCGCAGCCACCACCGCACGCCAGGTTGTCGCCTGCTCCGGCTACCCCCTACCCCTGCCTCAGCGGTCCGCTCACTACACCGTCCCGGCGCGGTCGCTCACTCCGCCGACCCGGCGCCCACGCACTCCCGCAGCGCGCCGATGAGCCGCACGGCCCGCTGGTCGCCGCTGCCGCCCAGCATGTTGGCGGTGTAGGCGAAGCCCACCCCGAACTCGTCGTCGCCGAAAGCGAACTGGCCACCCGCTCCACTGTGGCCGAACGAGCGCGGGCCGAGCAGCCGGCGGAACGGCGAGTCGAGGAGGAAGCCGGAGCCGTAGCGCGCACCGAGGTCCGGCAGTCCGGACCAGGTGGGACCGCCGGACAGCTGCCGGACCGCGTCGGTGACGGTGTCCTCGGACAGCAGCCGTTCCGAGCCGTCCACGCCGGTGGCCACCGCCGCGTGCAGCGCCGCCAGGCCGCGCGCCGTCGAGACCGCGCCCGCACCGGGGAGTTCAGCCGTCAGCAGCGCGGGCGAGTTGTAGCCGTGCGGATCGTCGAGACCGGGGAACGGCAGCACACCGTTCATCGTCAGCGCCCGCATGATCAGCGCGTCGGCGTCCGGAAGGGCCGGCCGCCCCGCCCCCTCGACGAGCCGGGCCATGCCCGGTACCTCCTCCTCGGGCAGGCCGATCCAGGTGCGCAGCCCCAGGTCGTCGGCGATGGCCTTACGGAAGTAGGCGCCGGGGGTCAGCCCGGTGAGCCGCCGGATGACCTCGCCGATGAGGAAGCCGAAGGCGTGCGCGTGGTACTCGTACGCGGTGCCGGGTTCCCAGAGCGGCCGCTGCTCCTCCAGCGCACGGATCACCGGCGTCCAGGACGTCACCTCGTCGAAGGTCAGCCGCTTCTCCGCGAGCGGGATCCCGGAGGTGTGGGCGAGCACCTGACGGGAGGTGATCCGCTCCTTGCCGTGCCGGGCGAACTCCGGCCAGTAGTCGGCGATCGGCGCGTCGAGATCCAGACGCCCCTGCTGTACGAGCAGATGGGCGCAGACGCTGATGACCGCCTTGGCACAGGACATCACCGGAAGGGTGGTCTCCTCTTCCCAGGCCCGTCCGGTCCGGTCGTCGGCGACACCGCCCCAGAGGTCGACGACCCTGCGGCCGCCCACGTACACGGCGACGGCGGCGCCGAGTTCACCTCGCTCGGTGAAGTTCCGCGCGAATTCGTCCGCGACGGGACCGTATCCCTCATCGGCCCATCCGTGGTGCGACATCGTGCAGCTCTCTCTTTCTCACAACAGCCGGGCCGGCCTCCTGGGCCGTTGACCAGGGCACCGTACGTTCGACCTGGTCACGATAGGTTTCGGCCCCTGCGGCGCTCCACCGGTTTTCCGCCCTCGCCCACGACCCGCAGCACATCGGCGAACGTCACCCCGTGCTCGGCGAGCACCGCCGCGGCCGGCCCCGGCCTGGCCGTCAGAGCCATCAGCAGGTGTTCGTCGCCGAGCCGGCGTTCGCCGCGGCCGGCCGCGATCCGCAAGGCGCGCTCCAGCACCGACTTCGCCTCCGCCGTGAAGGGCCGCCGCGTCCGCTTCCGGCGTCCGGGCGCTCCGTCCACGGCCAGGGCGCCCACGCCGTGCGTCCGTTCCACCCGTGCCACGATCTCGTCGACATCGATCCCGAGCCCGGCCAGTGCCACCGCGTCGGCCGTCGAGATCCCCCCACGCCGACGGACCGTCGCGAGGGCCTCGGCCACCGATTCCCGGCGCTTGTCGACACCGAGCGCGCCGAGTGCCGCCGCGGCCGGTGACCCTTTACGGTCCAGGAGCGCGAGCAGCAACTCCGGTTCGCCGACCGTGCTGCTGCCCGTTCGCCCGGCCTGCTCGGCCGCCTCGCGCACCACCGCACGCGCATCGGTCGTGAACTTCTCGAACATCGGTCAGCCCCTCCCGTGCTTCTTGTGCACTGCCTGTCTGCTGACCCCCAGCTCGGCCGCGATCTCCTGCCACGACCAGCCCTTCGCCCGGGCGCTGCGCACCTGGACGGCTTCGAGCTGCTCCAACAATCGCCGGAGCGCGGCCACGGCGCGCAGCCCGATCCTGGGGTCCCGATCACCCGCCTGCTCGGCGAGATCCGTTGCCTTGGTCATGGTGTCAACGTACGTTGACACGCCGCGCGCCGTCAACCGTTATTGACAGGGCGATTGTTGACAGGCCGATCGCGGCTCACTCTCACACCGTCAGCACGATCTTCCCGAACAGTTCCCCCTCGGCCATCTTCGCGAAGCCCTCGCGTGCACGGTCCAGCGGCAGTGTCGAGTCGATGACCGGGCGGATGCCCTTGGCGGCGCAGAAGTTCAGCAGTCCGGTCAGTTCCTCCTTGCTGCCCATCGTCGAGCCGACGATCTTCAGCTCCAGGAAGAAGATGCGGTTGAGCTCCCCGCTCTGCGGGGTGAAGCCGCTGGTGGCGCCCGAAATCACCAGCGTGCCACCGGGCTTGAGGGATTTCACGGAGTGCGACCAGGTGGCGGCGCCGACGGTCTCGATCACCGCGTCCACCCGCCGCGGCAGCCGCTCCCCGGTGGCGAACACCGCCTCCGCGCCGAGCTCCAGTGCGCGCTTGCGCTTGGCCTCGTCCCGGCTGGTGGCGAAGACCCGCAGGCCCGCGGCGGCGCCGAGGACGATGGCCGCGGTCGCGACACCGCCGCCCGCGCCCTGGACCAGGACGCTGTCCCCGGGCCGTACACCGGCGTTGGTGAAGAGCATGCGGTACGCGGTCAGCCAGGCGGTCGGCAGGCAGGCGGCCTCCTCGAAGGACAGCTCCTCGGGCTTGGGCAGGACGTTCCAGGCGGGGACGGTGACCTGCTCGGCGAACGTGCCCTGGTAGCGCTCGGTGAGGATGGAGGGCTTCTCCCGGGCGCCGACGCCGTGGCCGGTCTGCCCGATGACGGAGTGCAGGACGACCTCGTTGCCGTCCGCGTCGACCCCGGCGGCGTCGCAGCCGAGGATCATCGGGAGGGACTCCTCGGTGATGCCGACCCCGCGCAGCGTCCACAGGTCGTGGTGGTTGAGGGAGGCGGCCTTGACGTTGACGGTCGTCCAGCCGGGGCGTACCCCGGGGGCCGGACGCTCCCCCAACTCCAGGCCGTTCAGCGGCTGGTCACGGTCGATACGGGCGGCATAGGCAGCAAACATGATCCCAACGTAGGGCGCGACCGGGCCCCGCGGTACCGGGCGGACGTGTGACACGCACCGCGCCTGCCCGCCCCGGCACCGGGGCATACGGCGACGGGCCGGGCCCGCACCCCGTATCAGGTGCGGACCCGGCCCGTGGCGACGTCACGGCACACGGTCACGGCACACGCCTACGGTCGCTCTCGATCCGCTGGTCCGCCGGCACGCGCCGACGGCACGCGTCGGCGACCAGACAGCGACCGGACGGCGACCGGACGGCACGCCGGGCCCCGGCGGTCAGCGCCGCGCCACGCCCTCCGCGCGGGCGGCGGCCGCCACGGCGGCGGTGACCGCGGGCGCGACGCGCTCGTCGAACGGCGAGGGGATGACCCGGTCGGCGCCGAGTTCCCCGGCGACGACGGCGGCGATCGCCTCGGCGGCGGCGAGCTTCATCCCCTCGGTGATCCGGGCGGCCCGGACCTGCAGGGCACCGGCGAAGATGCCGGGGAAGGCCAGCACGTTGTTGATCTGGTTGGGGTAGTCGCTGCGCCCGGTGGCGACCACGGCCGCGTACTTGTGCGCCACGTCCGGGTGGATCTCCGGGGTGGGGTTGGCCATCGCGAAGACGAACGCGTTCTTCGCCATCTTCGCCACCGCCTCCTCCGGCACCGTGCCGCCGGACACACCGATGAAGACGTCCGCCCCGTCCAGGGCGTCCGCGAGCGAACCGGTCAGCCCGGCCTTGTTGGTGAAGCCGGCCAGCTCGCGCTTGACGTCGGTGAGGTCGCCACGGTCGGCGGAGACGACGCCCTTGCGGTCACAGACCGCGACGTCCCCGATGCCCGCCTCGATGAGGATCTTGGCGATCGCGACACCGGCCGCGCCGGCGCCCGAGATGACCGCCCGCAGCTCGCCGAGCGACCGGTCGGTGAGCTTGGCGGCGTTGCGCAGCGCGGCCAGCGTGACGACGGCGGTGCCGTGCTGGTCGTCGTGGAAGACCGGGATGTCCAGGGCTTCCTGGAGCCGGCGCTCGATCTCGAAGCACCGGGGAGCCGAGATGTCCTCCAGGTTGACGCCGCCGAAGGACGGGGCGAGCCGGACGACGGTCTCCACGATCTCGTCGGTGTCGGTGGTGGACAGCGCGATCGGCACCGCGTCCACCCCGCCGAACTGCTTGAAGAGGATGGCCTTGCCCTCCATCACGGGGAGGGAGGCCTCCGGGCCGATGTCACCCAGGCCGAGCACCGCGGTGCCGTCCGTGACCACGGCGACGACCTGTGACTTCCAGGTGTAGTCGTGCACCAGCTCGGGCTGCTCGGCGATGGCGCTGCACACCTTGGCGACGCCTGGTGTGTACGCGAGGGACAGGTCGTCCTTGTCACGGAGCGGCACGGTGGCCTGGATGGCCATCTTGCCGCCGCGATGCAGCGCGAAGGCCGGATCGAAGGTGCCGTCGGGCGCCGTGCCCGGCCCTTCGTCCGCGCCCGCATTGCTGTCGCTGCGAGGATTGACGATCTCCGCTGCCACTTGTCTTACCCCTTTATTCGTAAATCTGCTGAGGGTGTCCACTCCCTGGTTGAGGGGTGGGCGGGCACCGCGTCCGCGCCCTGCCGGCGGATGGCCGCCCCGCAGGGGAGGTACGAACGCCGGGCGCGCCGCACACGCGCCCTGAGCCCCGGATGAGGGGTGTAACGAACCTTTCTACCGGACGGGCGCGGGCGCCGACGAGTCAGATTCATTACCCTCGAGTACAGGGATCCGACAATAACCGCGAAATGCTCAAAAACCTCAGAAGATCCGGCACCGTACCCCCTGACCACGGTCCGGATTCCGAGACGACCGAGGGCGCGGCCCGCCCCATTTGCCCCATCGGACGACCGTCGCCCCTTTCCTCACAAGGGTTTCACCGCACCGCCCTCGTCCGTTATGCGATTTTGACCTGTACGACAGTCCGAATACCGGAGCCCGGATGGCAGGATTCCGTCACCCCACCCGGTCGCGACGCTCGAAGGTGTGTGCCCCGGCCCGTCAGTCACGTCGTCTTCTCCATACGCAGGAGGATCATGATGACCGCAAGCACCACCCGTCTCCCGGCCACCGGCCGGCCACGCAGAGCGCTGGCCGCCGCGGCCGCGGCCGTCGCCTCGCTGACGCTCCTGAGCGCCTGCGGCGACCAGACGGACGCGGCCATCGCCAAGCGTGAGGCGCAGAAGAACCGGAACGTCAACGCCCCGCTGTTCGGCAAGCTGCCCAAGTCCGTCCAGGAGAAGGGCATGCTCCAGGTCGGCTCGGACATCACCTACAAGCCGGTGGAGTTCCGCTCCGACGGCAAGGTCGAGGGCATCGACCCGGACCTCGCGGAGGCGATGAGCAAGGAGCTGGGCATCAAGCTCAACTTCAACAACGCCACCTTCGACACCCTGATGGGCGGTCTGAAGTCCAAGCGCTACGACTTGGCGATGTCGGCGATGACCGACACCAAGGAGCGCCAGCAGGGCATCGACAGCAACACCGGCAAGAAGATCGGCCAGGGCGTCGACTTCATCGACTACCTCGACGTCGGCGTCTCGCTCTACACCCGCAAGGGCAAGACCAACGGCGTCGACGGCTGGGAGACGCTGTGCGGCAAGAAGATCGCGGTACAGCGCGGCACGGTCTCGCACGACCTGGCCAAGGACAAGTCCACGGCCTGTGAGGGGAACGGCGAGCAGCCGATATCCATCGAGGCCTTCGACAACGACTCCGAGGCCCAGACCCGGCTGCGTACCGGCGGTGTGGACGCCGTCTCCAGCGACTACCCGGTCGCGGCGTACGCGGTGCAGGTCTCCGGCAAGGGGAACGACTTCCAGATGGTCGGCGGCGCCCCGCTCAAGGCGGCCCCGTACGGCATCGCGGTCCCCAAGGGCCAGGAGCAGCTGCGCGACGCGCTGAAGGCCGCCCTGGAACGCGTGATCCGGAACGGTTCGTACGCCAAGGTCCTGGAGAAGTGGGACATCAAGGACGCGGCGGTCAAGGAAGTGAAACTCAACGGCGGCAGCTGAGCCGCCGAGCCGCCGGCAGGCCCTCGCTCCCCGGTCCCGCCCGGCCGTCCGTCCCCTTCGGCCACTCCACCGTCCCTTCGGCCACCCCCGCCGAACGCTGAAAGGCAACCTCCGTGTCAGTTGACGTCGACAAGTCGGCCCAGCCGCCGGCGGACGCTCCGCCGCCCCACCCCGAGCCCATCAAAGCCATCCCGGTCCGCCATTACGGGCGCTGGGTCGCGGCGATCGTCGTCATCGGGCTGATCGCCCTGCTCGTCCGCGCCTTCGCCTCCGGGAACGTCAACTGGGGCGCCATCCCCCAGTACATGTTCAACGGGGACATCCTCAAGGGCCTGCGCAACACCCTGCTGATCACCGTACTCTCGATGATCATCGGCATTGTGCTGGGTGTGGTGCTGGCCGTGATGCGCCAGTCCAAGAACCCGTTGACGGCGTCCGTGTCGTGGTTCTACATCTGGTTCTTCCGCGGTACGCCGGTGTACGTCCAGCTGTTCCTGTGGTTCAACCTCGGCCTGGTCTTCGAGTACATCGACATCATGCCGATCTACAAGGACGAGTGGTCGGACTTCATGACCCCGTTCATGAGCGCGCTGCTGGGCCTCGGCCTCAACGAGGCCGCGTACATGGCGGAGATCTGCCGGGCCGGTCTGAACTCCGTCGACGAGGGCCAGACCGAGGCGGCGCACGCGCTGGGCATGAGTCACGGCAAGACGCTGCGCCGGATCATCGTGCCGCAGGCGATGCGGGTGATCGTGCCGCCGACCGGCAACGAGGTCATCAACATGCTGAAGACCTCCTCGCTGGTGATCGCCGTCCAGTACTACGACCTGCTCCAGTCCGCCCAGAACGTCGGCCGGGACTCGGGCGTCGTGGTCGAGATGCTGATCCTCGCCGCCGCCTGGTACCTGATCGCCACCACGGTGCTCAGCATCGGGCAGTACTACCTCGAGCGCTACTACGCCCGCGGCGCCAGCCGCCAGCTCCCGCTCACCCCGCTGCAGCGCGCCAAGGCGAAGCTGTCCGGCGGCTTCAACCGCTCCGCCGGAGGTGTCGGATGACCAGCAAGAAGAAGACCACGACGAGCAAGCAGAGCACGGCGAGCAAGCAGAGCACGGCCGACGAGAAGAACACGGCCGGCAAGCCGACCACGACGAGCCAGAAGGCCACCACGAGCCAGCAGGCCACCACGGGCAAGAAGGCCACCACGAGCACGACCGCGAGGACCGCGGGCACCAGCGGCGGCCCCATGGTCCTGGCCGAGGGCGTGCACAAGTCCTACGGCGCGGCCCACATCCTCAAGGGCATCGACCTGGAGGTCGCGCCCCGCGAGGTCTTCTGCCTGATCGGCCCGTCCGGCTCCGGCAAGTCGACGTTCCTGCGCTGCATCAACCACCTGGAGAAGGTCAACGCCGGCCGGCTGTCCGTCGACGGTGAACTGGTCGGCTACCGGGAGCACAACGGCAAGCTCTACGAACTGCGCGACCGCGAAGTCGCCGCCCGCCGCCGCGACATCGGCATGGTCTTCCAGCGCTTCAACCTCTTCCCGCACATGACCGCGATCGAGAACGTCATGGAGGCGCCGGTCCAGGTCAAGGGCGAGTCCAAGTCCTCCGCCCGGGAGCGCGCGGCCAGGCTCCTGGACCGCGTCGGCCTCGCCGACAAGGCCGGGAACTACCCCTCCCAGCTCTCCGGCGGCCAGCAGCAGCGCGTCGCCATCGCCCGCGCGCTGGCGATGGAGCCCAAACTGATGCTCTTCGACGAGCCGACCTCGGCCCTCGACCCGGAGCTGGTCGGTGACGTCCTCGACGTCATGAAGGACCTGGCCGCGGACGGGATGACGATGATCGTCGTGACCCATGAGATGGGCTTCGCCCGCGAGGTCGGCGACTCGCTGGTCTTCATGGACGACGGGGTGGTCGTCGAGTCCGGCCACCCGCGCGAGGTGCTCGGCAACCCGCAGCACGAACGGACGAAGTCGTTCCTGTCGAAGGTGCTGTAGAGCGGAGGCGCTGTAGGGCAGAGGCGCTGGAGGGCGAAGGTGCCTAGCCCGGAGGCGTCGCAGGGCGAAGGCGCCGTAGGGCGAAGGCACGGTAGGGCGACGCGGCGGTGCTCCGCTTCCGGACGGTCTCCGGGAGCGGAGCACCGCCGTGTACAAGCGGTTCACGGCCCCGCGGCCCCGCGACCCCAGGCCGTAATACCCTTGTAGCGAATATACCCATTACTACGAGTGTGCATCCGCACCCGGCCCCCGCCCGCCCGCAAGGACTAGGACGACAAGTGGAACTGGCCTATTACTCGGACTACGCCGTGCGACTGGTCAACACCGAGCGGCCCGAACGCGGCGAGGACGACCTCACCTCGGTCGAGGCCGTGCGGGAACTCTTCGGCCCGATGCAGCAGGCCGCCCGGCGGGCGGGCGACAGCGACGTCACCCGGCTGCGCGGGGTCCGCGCCCGGCTCCGCGCGGTCTTCGAGGCGGCGGCGGCCGGCGACGAAGTACGGGCCGTCGACCTGCTCAACGCGCTGATGATGGAGTTCCCGGTCAGCCCGCAGATCTCCGGCCACGAGTTCCGCGACGACGACGGCCGCCCCAATTGGCATATGCACATCGCCGACCACGCCGCCAGCGCCACGGCCGCCTTCGCCGCCACCGCCTCCATGGGCCTGGCCTTCCACCTCACCGAACTGGGTGTGGACCGCCTGGGCGTCTGCGAGGCCGCCCCGTGCCGCCACGTCTACCTGGACACGTCCACCAACCGCTCGCGCCGCTACTGCTCCGACCGCTGCGCCACCCGCGCCAACGTCGCCGCCTACCGCGCCCGCAAACGCCTGGAGAACGAGCGCTCCGCCCGTACCGGCCGCACCGCCGACACCGCCCACGACAGCACCCCGGCGACCGACCGCTGAACCCCCCGGGGCGGCCGGACCCGCACCCAGGCACGGGCGACGACCAGTTCGTCGGGAACCACCCCGAATTCCCGGCTGTCGTTCTCGACGAACGGATTGTCCCCCTGGACCCACCAGCCGCCGTCGCGCCGCCGCACCGCCCGCTTGACGATCAGCAGGTCCTGCCGGAACGGGTGCTTCAGCACCACCACGTCACCGGGCCGTACCGCCGCCCCGTACTGCACCACCAGCTGGTCACCGGGCAGCAGCGTCGGCACCATTGACGGGTTGTACACCTCGGCCAGCCCGAACGCCCGCAGCGGCCCGCCCCGCGTCCGTCCCCCATGCGTCCCCTGGCCCCGCTCCCGGCCGCGCTCCCGCACCCGCTCCGGCTGCATCCCATACCTCCCGTACCGCCCAGTCCGTCCCGTACTACCCGGTCCAGTCCAGGTCAGACCCTCCCCCAGACTCCGTCCGGGGGCACCCCCATCTCGCTTCGCTCGCCGGTCCATCCTCCCGCAGCCCGAGCCTGACCCCGGACTTTTGCCCTAAGCCCCCGGGCCACCCGAGAAAAGCCTTCCCGCACCGAGTAATCTCGCACCTGAGAAGACGATCACGAGGAAGGACTGAACATGCTTTCGCGCCTGTTCGCCCCCAAGGTCAAGGTCAGCGCCCACTGCGACCTGCCCTGCGGTGTCTACGACCCGGCCCAGGCCCGTATCGAGGCCGAGTCGGTCAAGGCCGTCCAGGAGAAGTACCAGGCCAACGACGACGCGGACTTCCGCACCCGCGCGATCCTCATCAAGGAGCAGCGCGCCGAGCTGGCCAAGCACCACGTCTCGGTGCTGTGGAGCGACTACTTCAAGCCGCCGCACTTCGAGAAGTACCCGGAGCTGCACCAGCTGATCAACGACACCCTCAAGGCCCTCAGCGCCGCCAAGGGTTCGAACGACCCGGCGACCGGCCAGAAGGCACTGGACTACATCGCCCAGATCGAAAAGATCTTCTGGGCGACCAAGCAGGCCTGATCGCGAATCGAGCCGCTCTACCTGCGATTTCCTTGATCGCTCGGGTGTGCCGTCCGCACCCGGTCCGCCGGCCGCCGAGCACGGCGGCCGGCCCGGACCGGGTGCGGAGTGCTCTGCGCCGTCAGCCGTCGGCCATGGTCTCCTGCGGCTCCTTCATGACGCTGAACTCCCGTATGCGCGGGGAGGCGTACGCGTCGGCCGCGCACAGCAGGAACGCCGTCTCGTCGGCGAGTTCGGCCGCCGCTTCGCACCCCAGCTCCAGCGCCTCCACCCGTTCCGGTCCACCGGCGCGCTCACGCCCGGCGTCCCCGGACCGCAGCGCCTCCCTGAGCACACAGGCGAGTACGGCGGCGTGCGGGTACCGCCATTCGGTGCCGGCCGCCGTCACATGGCGCCGCGCCTGGTCCAGGACGGCGGGCTCGGTGTGCGGGCACAGGACCAGGACCGAGTCGCGGATCTCGATCACCTTGCGGTAGGCCAGCAGCCGCCAGGAGGACCGCGGCCACAGGATCTCCACCAGCCGTGCCCGCGGCTTCTCCAGGATCACCTGCGGTACGGCTCGCGCCAGCTCGTGCCACAGCGGCCACAGCCGCCACACCGTCGCGATGTCCGAGGCGGAGCGTCCCAGTGCGAACGCCACCGGGACGAGGAGAGCGGCGGCCCGCAGCAGGCTGTGCAGGTCCATCAGCGGCCGCAGGCACGGGGTGAGCCACTGGACGTGCAGCAGCAGCCGGGCGAGCTGGCCGAGCCAGAACACCCCGGCGAGCGCGGTGCCCCAGCCGAACAGCCGCAGACTCAGCCGCAGCGAACGGCCGGCGCCCGCCTTCTCGTACTGCCGGCACATCACGACACACGCCGTGTTGGCGACCAGATGTGCCCCGATCATCAGCAGCCAGTAGGCGGTCGACGGGTCCGGGACATCGGGCGTGTGGGCTCCGGGCCGGATGTGCGGGCCGGACATCAGATCGAGCAGGACCATCGCGGGCAGCACGACCCCGGCGGCCTTCCACAGCTTCGGCTTCGCCCCGGGGGCGTCGGGGAGTGTGGAGAAGGCGACGAAGTGGAGCACCGCCCCGGCGGACAGCACTCCGAACAGGTCCTGGGCGAGCGGGGCGAGATGAGGGGTGTGGGTGAGCGCGACCACGAGCCGTACGGCGTAGGGATGGCCCATGGTCGTGGCCGCCGCGGCGGAGGTGACCGCGAGCCACAGCCCCCGCTGGTGGGGTGAGCGGATGACCGCGGGCAGCCGCACCAGGATGGTCGCCCACAGGGCGAGGGTGCCGACGGTGTGGGTGACGTTGCCGAAGGCGGTGAGGGCGGAGGTCATACGGGCCGTACCCCCAGCGCGGCCCGTATCCGGTCCAGCGCGTCGCGCGGCTGCTGTGCGTCGGCGTGGTGCTCGCCGGTGCGGATCATGCTCGCGAGCAGCTCGGCCTCCCGCTCCTGGCGGGAGGTGTAGTTGGTACGGGCCAGCAGCTGCCGGACGACACGGGGGTCCAGGTCGGGCAGGAGCGCGGCCGGTACCCCGCTGTCGGGGGCCAGCGCGTAGTGGTCGAAGAGCATATGGCCGATCTCGTGCAGCACGATGTGCTCCTGGTGCACGCGCGTGGTGCGCTGCTCGAAGAAGATGTGGTCGCCGGCGTCGGTGGCCAGCCACAGACCGCAGGCCCCGGCGACGGCGGCGGGCTGCGGAAGCGGGTGCAGGTGCAGTGGTCGCCCACGCCGCTCGGCCACTTGACGGCAGAACGAACTGAGCGAGAAGGGGTAGGGCGGGCTGATGTGCTCCAGTGCCTTGTGGCAGCGGCGTCGCAGGCTGGCGTTCCCTAACGGCATACGGCTCTCCCCCTCTGCCCGCGTACGGGCAGGCGGCGATGGGCGGTCTGGGTGCTGACCCCGGTCCTTCCCGGTGCGCGGACAGCGGTGGTCGGACGCGGTCCGCGGGAGCGATGGCCGGTCGCCGGCGCCGAGTGGTACGGGAATCCGGAGCGGGGCCGGCCGAGCTTCCTCAGCTACCGGAAGGGAGAACGGAGGGCGCGACGAGGCGGGGCGGACGGGGTGCGCCGGATGCCGGACGACGCCGCGAAGTGCCCTGTCCGGCTGGGGTGAATCGCATGAACGTACATCTCCTCTGGGTGGGTGTTGCCGTTCGTCCCCCGTGGTGGATGTGTGGTCCTAGGTTCCGTCCGCGATCCGGTCGTCGGCCGGGCCGGTGCCGGGCCCGGTGGCACCTCCCGGGTCGTCCGCGATTCCCGCCGGCGGCCGGCCGGAGACCTTGCGGGCTTCGTTGACCATCATGAGCAGGGCGTCCAGAGTCGCCGGGGAGAGCCCTTCGGCGCGCAGCGCGAGGTTGCGGACGCGGGTGTCGCGCAGCGCGCTCGCCAGGGCCAGCTGGGTGTTGACCCGGTCGGCCACCTCGTCGTTGAGGAAGTATTCGGCGGCGACCCCGAAGAACTCGGCGAGGACGTCGAGCTGTTCCAGGGTCACATTGCGTTTCTTTCCCGTGGCCAGCTCCCACAGATACGTGCCGGAGATGGCTCCGCCGGTCTTCTCCCGGATCTCCTTGGCGAGCCGGGCGTATCCGGGGCGCTTGCGCTCGTCGGGATACAGGGCGGCGATGAGGTCCCTCAGCCGCTGGTCGAACTTGCGCACCAACGGCCGCTCGGGACGGGGTGCTTGACTGCCGCTGGACATCCGCCATCCCCCGGTGCAGATCACCGTCGCGGGCGGGCACCCGCCGTTGTGTACGGAACTTTTGTCTATCTATACCGCCGTCCGCCCACGTTGACAAGGGAATCGGAAGGCGGGGACGGCCCGATGGTCTTGCATCCGCTGAAGCGGATGACCGAACCTGGGCCCAGGCCCACCGAACGCCCGGTCCGGACCCCGTCCGGGCCGCTGCCCGGCCCCTGCCCGGCTTCCCCTCGACTCCCCTCACCTCCCCCTCAACTCCCCATCAACTCCCCTTCGAATCCCTCCGATTCACCTTGTTTCCCCTCGATTCCCCAGCACGCTATGCACGATATGGAGGTACGGCGCAATGCGCCTCATACGCCCGGAAGAACCTTCCAGCCATCAGCAAACCCCCCGCAGGAAGGGCGCGTTGAGCCGACGCGGCCTCGCGGCAGGAGCCGCGGCGCTGCTGGCCGCCGGTCTCGTGGTCCCCGCCGCGGCGTCCGCTCCCACGGCGCCCGGGAACGCCGCGAAGGCGGCACCGCACAACGTCATCCTGCTCATCGGCGACGGCATGGGGGACTCGGAGATCACTCTGGCCCGCGACTACACCGTCGGCGCGGGCGGCCGCCTCGCCCTGGACGGACTGCCGAGCACCGGCACGTACACCACGTACTCCGTACGCCCCGACGGCTCCCCCGAGTACGTCACCGACTCGGCCGCGGCCGCCAGTTCCTGGGCCACCGGGGAGAAGACGGCGAACGGCCGGATATCCACGTCCCCCCGCACCCACGAAACGCTGCCCACCATCCTGGAACTGGCACACGCGCACGGCTACGCCACCGGCAGCGTCACCACCGCCGAGCTGACGGACGCCACTCCGGCGGCCCTGGTCGCCCATGTCGCGGACCGCGAGTGCCAGGGCCCGGCCGACATGGCCAAGTGCCCGGGTGACGCGGCCGAGCACGGCGGCGCGGGCTCGATCGCCGAACAGGCCCTGACCGCCGGGGCCGATGTGCTGCTGGGCGGCGGCCGGCAGCGCTTCGAGCAGCGGGCACTCGGCGGCCCGTACAAGGGCAGAACCGTCCTCGAGCGCTCCCGTGAGCTGGGCCATCAGGTGGTGACCGACGCGGCGGGGCTGCGCCGGGCCACGCCGGGCAGGCCGGTGCTCGGCCTGTTCGCGCCCGGCGCCGTCCCGGTGGAGTGGACCGGCGAGCGGGCCGCCGTCGGCGGCACCGCGCCGCAGCGCTGCGTCACCGCCAACCCGGCCCGCCCGGCCGGTACGCCGACGCTGGCCGAGCAGACCCGCAAGGCGCTGGGACTCCTCCAGGGCTCCTCGGACCGGGGCTTCTTCCTCCAGGTGGAGGGCGCTTCCATCGACGAGCAGGACCATGCCGCCGACCCCTGCGGCCAGATCGGCGAGACGGCCGCCTTCGACCGTGCCGTCAAGGTGGCCCGCGACTACGCCGCCGCACACCCGGGCACCCTGGTCATCGCCACCGCCGACCACGGCCACGCCAGCCAGATCGTGCCCCTGGACGCCGAGCCTCCGGGGCGCACCACCACGCTCGTCACCGACGAGGGCGCGCACCTGAAGGTCAACTACGGGACCGGCGCGGCCGACGACACCCAGGAGCACACCGGCACACAGGTGCGCATCGCCGCCCAAGGCCCGCTCGCCGAGCGCGTGTCGGGGGTGACGGACCAGACCGGGCTGTTCACCACGTTGCGTAAGTCGCTCCAACTGCCCAAGCCGACCAGGGCAGTTGGTCCGGGGAATATTCACCTGGCCAAATCCTCCGCTGTTGTTGACAATGAATGAGTCCCCTGGCGTACTCTCTCGGCATGTTCCATCCGCTATAGCGGACGTTATGCGCGACACCCTTGGCACTCCCCCACGACCACCCTCCACACAGGTGGTCCCGTGAACCCGGAGGTCCGGCAGGTTGAAGACGCACACGCACGCATGGCCCACGTGGCCGACGTACACCGCACAGACCGAGGAACGCCTGCTCACGGCGCTGCGGTCCGGCCGCTGGGCGGTCAGCGGCTCCTACACCGGCGAGCGGTCCTTCGAGGAGTCCTTCGCCCAGGCCTTCGCCGGCTATCTCGGAGCCGCCCACGCGGTTCCCACCTGCAACGGCTCGGCAGCCCTCACCATCGCGCTGGAGGCCCTGGGCGTCGGCGCCGGGGACGAGGTCCTCGTCCCCGGCCTCACCTGGGTCGCCTGCGCCTCGTCCGTCCTGCGCGTCGGCGCGACCCCCGTACTCGTCGACGTCGAACCCGAAACCTTGTGCATGTCGGTCGCGGCCGCCGAGGCCGCGCTCACCGAGCGCACCAAGGTCGTGATGGCGGTGCACCTGTACGGCTCGGCCGTCGACCTCGACGCCATGACCGAGCTCACCCGGCGCCACGGCCTGGCCCTGCTGGAGGACTGCTCGCATGTGCACGGCGCCATGTGGCGGGACCGCCGGCTCGGTACGTTCGGCTCCGCCGCGGCGTTCAGCCTCCAGCAGACCAAGCTCCTCACCTGCGGCGAGGGCGGTGTGGCAGTGACCTCCGACCCCGAGGTCCACGCCCGTCTCTACCGCAAGCGGGCGGACGGCCGCCGTCATCGCGAGGGCGCCCCGCTCGGTGAACTGGAGCTGGAGGAACTGCCCGGCGTCCAGGGCTACAACTACTGCATGAGCGAATTCAACGCGGCCGTCGCGCTGGACGGGCTCGGCAGGCTGGACGAGGAGAACGCACGCCGGCGGGAGTCCATGCGGCACCTGGAGCGGCTGCTCGACGGTGTCGAGGGTGCCCGGCCGCTCGCCCGCCCCGCGGCGGTGTCCGCCGAGGCCGCCTACCAGTTCTGCATCCGGCTGGATCCGGAGGTGTTCGGCCCCGGGGCCAAGCACAAGGTCGCCGCCCTGCTCACCCAGCAGCTCGGGGCGCATATCGAACCCATCGACGCGGCACTCCACCGCAACGACCTCTACCAGCCGCTCACCTCCGGCTGGGTCCGGCCCGCCGCCGACCCCGAGCGGGCCCGTGCGCTGGACCCCGCGCGCTTCGCACTCCCCGTCGCCGAGACCGCGGGGGAGAACGCCGTCGTGCTGCCGCACCGGATGTTCCTCGCCGAGCCCGGGCGCATGGAGCTCATCGCCACGGCACTGGACGCGGCCAGGGCCCGGCTCGCGGCGGCCTGACGCCACTCGGGCGCGCGGGGCGGGCCGTACCGGCACCGCACACACCACCGCGCCCTCTCCTGGCTCCTCTCTCGCGAAAGGCATGCCATGCCAACCCGTACCCTCACGGACACCGCGGTGCGCACGGTGGCGGCCACCGACGGCGGGACCCTCACCCAGGGCGACGCGGTCGCCTTCCTGCGCACCCTGCCCGATGCCGCCGCCCGCCTGGTGGTCACCTCCCCGTGGTTCACCGGCCCCGCCGAGGCCAGTTCGGCCGACCCGGCCGGCGCCGGATTCACCGCCTGGCTCGACCCGTTCCTGACCGAGATCGCCAGGGTCCTCAAACCGGACGGCAGCCTGGTCATGGAGCTGGGCTGCACCTGGGCCGAGGACCGCCCGGTGCGCACGGTGCAGAACTTCGCCGCCATCAGCGGCCTGCTCGCCCGTGGCGACTGGCACCTCCTCCAGGAGTTCTACTGGTACAACCCCGACCTCCTGACGTCCCGGGACGAATGGGTCCACCAGCGCCGGGTCCGCTTCGACGAATGCGTCACCATGTGGTTCTGGCTGGCCAGGACGCCCGAGGTACCGGTGGACACCCGGCGGGTGCGCGGCTTCCAGAACAACCTCACCCGGCCGTTCGGCAACTTCCTGGCCATCGGCGACTCCCACGCCGACTACCCCTACCTCGACGAGGTGGCCGGTGAGCGCACCCGGGCACACGCCGACCGCTTCCCCGTCGCCGTGCCGGAGTACTTCATCCGCCTGCTGACCGAGGAGGGCGAGCTCGTCGTCGACCCCTTCGCCGGGATCGGCTCCACCGCGCTGGCCGCCGTGTCCCACGGCCGCGCCTGGGCGTGCAACGACTTCTCCGAAGAAGCCACCTCAATCGCCAAGCGGCGCATCGACGCAGTACGAAGGTGATGGTGATGGACCTCCAGTTCCCCTCCACGGCCGCGGCCGGCACCGACGGCGGGCCTCTCCCGTTACACGAGCGGCACTTCGACCTCGGCGACAGAAGGGTCCGGGTGCTGCTGGGGCACGACTGCCTCGACGAGGTGGCCGGGATGCTCACCGGCCTCGACGCCGACCGCTTCGTGTTCGTCACCGACGACACCGTCCAGGGCGTGGTCGCGAGCAAGCTCGCCGGGGCCGTCGAACAGTCCGCCCCCGTGCTCCTGCTCTCCCACCCGCCCGGCGAGGAGCACAAGAACCTCGCCACGCTCTCCCGGTTCATCGATCTCGCCCTGGACTTCAAGGTCAGCCGGCGCTCGGTGGTGGTCGCCGTGGGCGGCGGCATCCCCGGCAATGTCGCCGGGCTGCTGGCCGGGCTGCTCTTCCGCGGCGTCCGGCTCGTCCACGTCCCCACCACCGTCATCGCCGCCTGCGACTCGGTGATCTCCGCGAAGCAGGCGGTCAACACCCCGCACGCCAAGAACACCGTCGGCCTCTACCACCCGCCCGAGATGATCCTCGTGGACCTCGGCGTGGTAGCCATGGGCTCCCCGCGCGATCTGCGCTCGGGCACCTGCGAAACCGTCAAGAACGCGCTGGCCATCGACCCGGAGCAGATCCCCGCACTGCGCCGGCTGCTGCGCCCTCAGGCCGACTACACGGCGGCGGAGCTGGGCGAGATCTTCGACCTCAGCCTCGCGGTCAAGAGCCGGCTGCTGCTCCAGGACCCGCACGAGAAGGACTCCGGTGTGCTTCTGGAGTACGGCCATACCGTCGGCCACGCCCTCGAACTCGCCAGTGCCGCGGGCAACTCGGGGGTCCGGCCGGTCAAGCACGGCGAGGCGGTCGCCCTCGGCATGGCCGCGGCGGCGGACGTGGCCCACCGGCTCGGCCTGCTCGACGCGGACGCCGTCGCCGTACACGAGGAGCTCATCGGACGCGCCGGGGTGTGCCGGTGCCTGACCGCCGGACTGGATCCGGACACGGTCATGCACCACATCGGGTTCGACAACAAGCGCGGCTACCAGCCGCACCCCTCCTCCGAGGTGTCGATGGTGCTGCTGAGCGCGCTGGGCGTGCCGCTCAACCCCGACCGGCGCTACCTCACCCCGGTACCCCGCGCCGAGGTCCGCGCCGTCGTCGAGGACCTGCTGCGGCGCGGTGCGGAGTGCGGCGCGCCGGCCGGGGGATGGAGCGAGGAGAGCGGGATCCATGGCTGAGACCGTCACGGCCCGCGCCCCGCTGCGGATCTCGCTGGCGGGCGGCGGCACGGACATCCCCAGTTACTCCTCGCGCCACGGCGGGCTGGTGATCGGCTGTGCCATCGACCGGTACGTCGGCGTGACCGTCCACCCCCGGGAGTTCCAGGGGAAGTTGCGCGCCGCCACGGACACCTGCGCACTCGTCGACCGGGCCGATCAGCACCCCGATCCCATGGTGCGCGCATGCCTGCTGAGCGCCGGGTTGAGGCGCGACTGCCAGGTCGCCACGTTCAGCGATGTGCCCAGCGGCAGCGGACTGGGGGGCTCGGCGGCACTCGCCGTCTCCCTGCTGCACGCCGCCGCCCACGCCCGCACTCCCCCGGCCCGCGAACTCGCCGAATCGGCGAGCCGGATCGAGATCGCCGACCTGGGCCGCGCGGTCGGCAAGCAGGACCACTACATGGCGGCGTACGGCGGCATCCGGATGCTGCGCATCGACCGCTCCGGCCATGTCGAGCCCGAACCGCTCGACCTCGACCCCGGTGTCCGGGACGCACTCCAGTCCCGGCTGATGCTCTTCTACACGGGCATCAGCCGGGACGCGGGCGACATCCTCTCCGAGCAGAACCGCCGCACCCTGGAGGGCCACAGCGACGCCCTGGAGCGGCTCCACGGAATCCGGCGGATCGCCGACGACATGGCCGACTGCCTGCGCAAGGGCGATATCGACGGCGTCGGCGGACTCGTCGAGGAGCACTGGCGGCTCAAGTCCCGCCTCGGCTCCCGCGTCAGCAGCCCCTGGCTTCAGGAGCAGCACGACCGGGCCCTCGCAGCCGGTGCCGTCGGCGGCAAGCTCCTCGGCTCCGGCGGCGGCGGTTTCCTCCTGCTGGTCGCGGGCGCCGGCCGCCAGGACGCGGTGCGCCACGCGATGACCGGGGCGGGCCTGACGGAACTGCCGTTCCGCTTCACCGGGAGCGGCTCCGCCTCCGCCGCACTGCCCCTGTGAACCCCCTGCCGCCCTCCGCACTGACCCCGCACCCGACCCCGCACCGAGTGAAGGGCGGTCCAGCCGTGCTGGTCACTGTCGTCACCCTCACCCGAACCCGGCCGCGCCTGCTGGCCCGCGCTCTGCGCAGCGTCCAGCAGCAGGACCTGAGCGCACCGTTCCAGCATCTCGTCGTCGTCGACGACTGCCACGACACCTACCTGTCGCTGCGGGAGCGGGAGCCGCTGCCCGGCAACGTCCGCTGGCTGCTCGCCGGGCGCGGGCCCGACGACGTGTCCGGGCCGGGGCGCTCGGCACGGCTGCGGAACATGGCCGCACACCTCGTCCGCTCCCGCTGGATCTGCTTCCTCGACGACGACAACGAGTGGGAGCCGGACCACCTCGACAGCCTGCTGGAGTGCGCCGAACGGACCGGCTGCCGCGCCGTCCACTCCGAGCTGCGCATGCTCAACTCCGACGGCACCCCCTACCTGGAACCGCGGGAGCCCTGGGCCCGCGATGCGGCGGAAGGAGGCGCCGAGTACGCACGGATGCGCGACAAGGGCGTGGTCACCCCCGGCACTTGCGTACGGCACGACCGGCTCGACCCGCTCGGCGTCGCGGACCCGGTGGTCTCCGTGGACACCGGCGAATGGCTGCTCGCCCGCGAACTCCTCCTCCAGGTGCCGTTCCGGGACGACTACGACGCCCGGGACGAGGCCGAGTCCATCGGCGAGGACGACAAACTCGCCAGGGACCTGCGCGAGCGCGGCGAACCGGTCGCCTGCACCGGGAAACCCACCCTGCGCTATTACCTCGGCGGCTATTCCAACAACTTCTCCCTGCCCTTCGACTCCACCTTCTCCTGGCGAGCCCCCGGAGAGAATGAGGCGGTCCTATGACCTATCACATCGAAAACGGAAAGGTAGTCACGCCGGAGGGGTGCGAACTCAATGTGGCGCACCACTGCAATCTCGGCTGTGCCTCGTGCAGCCACCTCTCCCCGGTCTTCAAAAGGTCCTTCATCGAACCGGATACCGCACAGCGCGATCTGCACCTGTTGGCCCGGTCCTTCCGGGCACAGTTCGTGAAGGTGCTCGGCGGCGAGCCGCTGCTGCACCGCGAACTCGTACCGATCCTGCGCTCCGTGCGCACCAGCGGCATCGCCCCGCGCATCATCGTCTGCACCAACGGCGTGCTGCTGCCGCGCATGGGTGAGGAGTTCTGGGCGGCGGTGGACGAGGTGGAGATCTCCGTCTATCCCGGCCGGGAACTGCCCGCGGAGAAGATGGCCCGGGTCCGGCAGTTCGCCGAGGAACACGGCGTCACCCTCACCCTCCTGCACTACACCCATTTCCGCTATTCCTACTCGGAGTTCGGCACTCGCGACGACCGCCTGGTCCAGCGGATCTACGACACCTGCCAGATCGCGCACATATGGCGCTGCCACACCCTCTTCGAGGGGTACTTCTTCAAATGCCCCCAGTCGGTGTTCATCCCGCAAGTCCTCGAAGGCGGGCCGGACATGTGGCGCGACGGACTGCGGATCACCGATGATCCGGGATTCGCGGAGCGGCTGCTGGCCTACCTCCAAGACCCCACGCCGCTGGGCGCCTGCCGCAACTGCCTGGGCAGCGCGGGGCTGCGCATGCCTCATGAGCAGCGCACCCGCCGGGACTTCCGGACACCTCAGCGGCACACCACCGAGGAACTCGCCGACCGCGACTTCCTCGCCCTGCTGGACGGCACACCGGACGCCGACGACGGCTGTGCCGTGGACACCCCCGAGGAATGGCGCGCCCGGCTGCGGGAGACCGCCGGTGCCACCGCCGCCCGTGCCGACACCACTGCGAACACCGTGAAGGGGTCCTGATGCGTTGCCTTGTGACGGGCGGTTCCGGCTTCATCGGCCGCCATGTAGCCCGCCGGTTCCACGAGGAAGGCCATGACGTCCTCGTCGTCGACACCCAGTGGACGCCCGACGACCCGCTGCCCGGCGTGGCGCTGAGCGTGACCGCCAGGAAGGAGATGGCCGCGCTCTTCGCTTCCTGGCGGCCCGACGCGGTGATGCACCTGGCCGGGGTCGCCGACGCCCGGGCGGTGCTGGCCGACCCGGTGACCGCGATGGACAGCAATGTGACCGGTACCGCCGTCGTCCTCGACGCCGCGGCGGCCGCCGGCACCTCGCGCGTGGTGATCGCGGGCAGCTGCTGGGTCTACAACGCCATGCGCGTCGAGGCCATCGACGAGGACGAGCCCTTCCTGCCGACCGGCGCGGGCCACTTCTACACCACCACGATGATCACCAAGGAGCTGCTGGCCCGGGACTACGCCCGGCTGCACGGCCTGGAGTCCACCGTGCTGCGCTACAGCCCCGTCTACGGCCCCGGCATGTGGCCCGGGCTCGTCGTCTCCGCCTTCCTGCGCGCCGCGGCCGAGGGCCGGGAGCTGACCGTCTTCGGCGACGGCTCCGAGCGCCGGGCCTTCCTGCACGTCCACGACCTCGCCGACGCCTTCTACCGCGCCACCGCTCCGGTCGCCGCCCACCAGGTCTACAACCTGGAGGGCCCGGAGATCGTCACCACCCGGGAACTCGCCCAGCGGGTCTCCGACCTGTTCGGCGGGGTGCCCATCGCCCACCGCGAAGAACCCACCCGCCGCGGCGAACTCGCCTACTCCCAGCGCTTCGTGTCCACCGCCAAGGCCCGGGAACAGCTCGGCTGGCGTCCGCGGATCACCCTCGACGAAGGGCTGCGCAGGGAACTGGACGCCCTCACCGGCCAGGGCCGGGCGACGGAGGTGAGCGGACGATGACCGGGCCGCGAGTGGTTCCCGTACGACCCGACTTCCCGGCCGAGGACATCGACACCGTGCTCGGCGCCGTACGCACCTGTCTGGAGACCGGACAGCTGGCCCAGGGAGCCCAGGTCGAGGCGTTCGAGCGGGAGATGGCCCAGTACACCGGGGCCCGGCACGCCATCGCCGTCGCCTCCGGCACCGCCGCCCTGGTGTGCGGGCTGCGGGCCCTCGGGGACCGGGCGGGCGGCGAGGTGCTCGTACCCGCCAACGCCTTCTACTCCTCGGCCGCCGCACCGCTGCTGGCCGGACTGCGCGTCCGGCTCGCGGACATCGACGCCGGCACACTCGCGCCCAGCGTACGGACCCTGGAGCAGGCCGTCACCGAGGACACCACCGGGGTCCTGCTGGTCCACATGGGCGGCCTGATCACCCCGGACATCGAGGCCATCGCCGACTGGTGCGCCCAGCGCGGACTGTGGCTGTTCGAGGACTGCGCGCACGCCCACGGCAGCCGCCTGGGCGGGCGGCACGCCGGCACCTTCGGCGTCGCCGGGGCCTTCTCCTTCTTCGCCACCAAGGTCATCACCTGCGGCGAGGGCGGCATGGTCACCACCGACGACGACGAACTCGCCCACCAGGTCCGGCTGCACCGCAACCTGGGCAAGCCCGAGGCCTGGCGCAGCTACCACACCGCCCTCGGCGAGAACGCGCGGATGAGCGAGCTGCACGCCGCCGTCGGACGCACCCAGCTCCGCCGCCTCGACGGGTTCCTCAAGACGCGCGACGCGCTCGCCCAGCGCTACACCGCGGGGCTCGAAGGGCTGCCCGGTGTACGCCCCGTCCTGCCTCCGCACTCCCCCGTGAGCTGGTACAAGTACGTCGTCATGCTGGACCCCTCGGTGGACCGGCAGCGGCTGCGCGCCCGTATGAAGGACGCCGGGGTACAGCTCGGCGGTGAGATCTACGAGCTGCCGCTGGACGCCCAGCCGGTCTTCACCGGCCGTATTCCGGCCGGGGACCACCCCGTCGCCGCGGATGTCTGCGCCCGGCACATCTGCCTTCCCCTGCACACCCGTATGAGCGAGGCCGACGCCGACGCCGTGCTGCGCGCCCTCGCATCCGCCCTGGAGTCCCAGGACTGACCACCGCTACCGGAAACTCCCAGGTTCTGACGGAAGGTGACCGCAATGCCCGCTCTGTCGCCGGAGGAGCTCTACCTTTTCGACACCACGGGGTTCCTGGTGGTGCGCGAGGTCTTCTCCCCCGCCGAGGTCGACCGGTTCCGCAAGGAACTCGACGCGCTCCACCCCGTGGACCCCGGCTTCGCGAACACCCGGCGCTACCACGACCTGCCCGCCACCAGTGAACTCTTCGCACAGCTGGGCCGGGACGACCGGATCGTGCACCGCGTGCGCGAGGTGGTCAACCAGCCGCTGCGCATGCTGGAGGGGTACGGGCTGCGGCGCGGCCCGGACAGCGTGCTGTATCTGCACGGCGGCAACTCCGAACTGCTCGACCTCGGTAACGGCACGGTCGGCCGCGATATGTCGATCACCCACACCTACCACGACGGCAGGCTGTTCTGCCCGTACGTGAAATCCCTGGTCTACCTCAGCGACATCGCCTCGCCCGACGACGGCTCGTTCTGCTACGTCCAGGGCTCCCACAAGGCCAACTTCCCCCTGTTGCGGCCCCGCGCCGAACGCGGCGCCCGCACCTCCCTGATCGACGAGGGCTTCCCCACGCTCACCGATGTCTTCGTGGGCGCGGGCGATCTGCTGCTGCTCAACGAGGCGCTGATGCACGGCACCCGGCGCAAGCGCACCCCCGGCGACCGCCTGCTGGTGGCTTACGGCTACGGGCCGACGTACATGGCCGACTGGCGCGAACTGGACGGTGAGACCGGCGATCTGCGCGGCACCGGATACGTCGACCACGACGTGGAAGAGGACTTCGTCCACCCCTAGGACCTGTCTCCGCAATCTCCCCGCCGATCTCCTCGCGATCTCCCCGCGATCTCCTCGACACGATTGCAGGTACGCAGTGATGACGCAGAACTCCCTCTCCCCCGGCCGCCCGGTCCGAAGTCAGTGGCACGAGTACCTCGGCGCCGCGGGCCCCTTGCTGGAAGCCATGGACGACCAGGTGCGGCGGCTGATCGCCGAACTCGACGAGGTGCGGCACAGCGGCACCACGGTCTACCTCGCCGGCAACGGCGGCAGTGCCTCGGCCGCCTCCCATCTGGCGCAGGACCTCCTCAAGGGCACGTCGGCGGAGCACAACCCGCCGCTGCGGGCCGTCTCTCTGGCCGACAACCTGTCCATGCTGACCGCGTACGCCAACGACTGCGGCTACGAGAAGGTGTTCGTCGAGCCGCTCCGGCTGATGGCGCGCCCGGGCGACCGGCTGCTGGTGATCAGCTGCTCCGGCACCAGCCCCAACGCGGTGGCCGCCGCCCGCTATGCCAGGGAAGCCGGACTACGGGTGATCGCGGTGACCGCGGGCAGCGGCGGCACCCTGCACGACCTGGCGGACCTGGAGGTCAATGCCCCCACCAAGGACGTCGGGTTGGCCGAGGCGATGCACAGCATGATCTTCCATTTCGTCACCCAGTCGCTGCGGGACGGCTACGACAGCCGCACCGGCCGCGACAGCCGGGACGGCCTGGCCCCCTCTCCCCTGACCCACCAGCGCTGAAAGGCCCCGCATGCGAGCAGCAGTTCTGAACGGTCCCCGGGACATCCGCCTGGAGGACGTGCCCGATCCCCGGCTCACCGAGGGCTGGGCCCTGGTCCGCGTCGCCTACAACGCGATCTGCGGCAGCGATGTCTCCCTGTACAACGACGCCTGGCACGGCACCGCCTTCCCCGCCGTACCGGGCCACGAGTGGAGCGGTGTGGTCGCCGAGACCCGCAGCCCGCTGGTGGCCGTGGGGGACAAGGTGGTCGGCGATATCGCGCTGTCCTGCGGGCACTGCCTGTGGTGCCGTGGCGCGCAGCGGGTGATGTGCCCGGAGCTGCGGGAGTTCGGCTTCACCGACCCGGGCGGCTGTGCCGAGTTCATCGCGGTGCCCGCGCAGAACCTGGTGCGGCTGCCCGCCGACGTCGATCTGCTGACCGCCACCCAGGCGGAGCCGCTCGCGGTGGCACTGCACGCCCTGGAGCGGGTGCGGCTGGAGGCGGGCGACCGGGTGGCGGTGCTGGGGTGCGGCGGCATCGGACTCAACGTCCTGCAGGCGGTTCAGGCGTCCGGGGCCGATGTCGTCCTGGCCGTGGACCCGGTCGCAGGGCGCGCCGAGGTGGCGTCCTCGCTGGGCGCGCGGACGGCGCTGTCCGATACGGCGGAGGTCGCGCGATGGGCCGAGGAGGCGGGCCCGGCGGGGCTGCCCGATGTGGTCCTGGACGCCAGCGGAGAGCCGGACGCGATACGGCAGGCCGGTGAACTGGTCCGTCCCGGCGGCCGGGTCGGGCTGATCGGCTACCGGGTGGGCAAGCGGGTGGAGGTGCCGTCCGCGCAGTGGCCGCTACGGCTGACGGAGACGATCGGCGTGATGGGGCCGGGCCGCTTCATGCACCGGGCGGCGGACCTCGTGGCGCGCGGCGCGCTGCGTACGGACCGGGTCATCACCCACGTCCTGGGGCTGCCGGAGGCGGCCAAGGCCTTCCGGCTGGCCGAGCAGTGCACCGGGGATGTGATCCGGGTGGCGATCCGTGCCGAGGTCTGAGCCCGGGGAGGCGGCGCCGGCGGGCGGGCTGCGCTTCGATCCGCTCACCGGCACCGGCGTCGTGGTCAACGGGCGCCGGCAGTCCCGGCCCCGTACCCGGAGTACGGACTGCCCCTTCTGCCCGGGCGGTGCCGAGGCGCCGGCGCCGTACCGGGTACGGCGCTTCCCCAACCGCTGGCCCGCGCTGGGCGACGGCCGCTGCGAGGTGCTGCTGTACTCGCCCGAGCACGACGCGGCGTGGGCCACGATGGGCAGCGAACAGGCCCTGAGCGCGGTGGAGTTGTGGAGCGATACCACCACCGCGCTCGGCTCCCGCCGGGATGTGGGTTATGTGCTGCTCTTCGAGAACCGGGGCGCCGACGCGGGCGCCACCGTGGACCATCCGCACGGCCAGGCGTTCGCCCTGGCGGACGTCCCCGGCGCACCCGCGGCGCAGCTGGCGCGCAGCTGTGCGCTCGGCCGCTGCCCGTTGTGCGAGGGGCCGCCGGCGGAACTGGTGGTCGCGGAGGAGGGCGACTGGCGGGCCTGGGTCCCCGAGGCGCCGATGTTCCCGTACGCGCTCCGCCTGGCGCCGCGCACCCATGTGCCGGACCTGCCGGGCGCTAGCGCGGCCGGACGGCGCGCGCTGGCCGGGCTGCTGGGCACCGTCTTCGCCCGGATCGACGCGCTGTTCGGGCGGCCCGCCCCGTACTTCCTGTGGATCCACCAGCGCCCCACCGACGGCGACGGCTGGCCGTACGCGCATCTGTACCTGGAGATCAACGTGGTCTGGCGGTCCCCCGGCGTACCGCGCTACATCGCGGCGGGCGAGCTGGGCAGCGGACTGTACTTCACTCCGCTGGAGCCCGAACTCGCCGCCGAGCGGCTGCGGGAGGCATGATGCGCACACCGTGCCACACCCCCCGCGGCCGGGCGTCGCGTCCGGGCGGCGGCCGCCCGGACGCGACGCCGTCAGGCCGCCAGCTCCTTGAGCTGGTCCACCAGGAGGGCGATCGGGTCCGGCGGGATCTGACGGCGCACCGCCTCGGCCGCCCGGCGGCCGATCTCGCGCCACTCACCACGGCGCTGCCAGGCCCGCTCCAGAGCCTCGTCGAGGCAGGCCGCCACCGGCCCGGCCGCCACGAAGCCGGTCACCCCGTCCTCGATCAGCTCGGCGTTGCCGGCCACATCGCTGACGATCGCCGGCCGGCCGCAGAGCATCGCCTCGATGATCACGGTCGGCAGGCCCTCGGCACGCGAGCACAGCACCAGGCCGTGGTGCTCCCGCCACACCGCCTCGATGTCCGTGACGTACCCGGCGAACTCCACGCTGTGCAGGTCGAGCCGGTCCCGCAGCGCCCTCAGCACCCGCTCGTGCGAGCCGGAGCCGAAGAGCGAGACGGTCAGCGGCCGGTTGCGCCACTTCGGCCGGGAGAGTACGTCGAACAGCACGTCATGGCCCTTGTTGACCGGGTCCAGCCGGGCCGGGCAGGCCAGCCGGAGGGGCTCGTCGGCCTCGGGCCAGGGCGGTGCGGCGGCGTAGTCCACCTTGAAGTGGCAGCGCACCACACGGGCGTTGGGGAGCGGGCCGCCCACCTGGCGCTCGGTCAGCTCCCGGTTGCCCTCGGAGACGAAGAGGGATGCACGGGCGGCGAGGTAGCCCTTGGCCAGCCGCTCGGCCACGTCGTCCACCGGCCACTCGAAGTCCGCGGCAGAGTTGGAGTACGCCACGTACGGGACGCCGTGCGCCTGGCACTCCTCCATCCAGCCCAGTCCCTCGTAGTTGTCGCCCTGGGAGACCAGGACGAAGTCCGGCCGGACCTTCTCCAGGGTGCTCGACTGCCGCTCGGACCAGGGCAGTTCATGGACCGGGCGGAGATCGTGGGGCGGTTCGTCCCAGCGGCGGTGCACCACGCACCCGGCCTCCTCCAGGGCGGCGAGCTCGCCGGGGACCTCCTTCCAGCCCTTGACGCAGGCGTGGATCTCGGCCCCCTGGTCCAGCCAGTGGCGCGCGGCCAGCGCCCAGTTCGTTTCGCTGGGTCCCCACGGAGCCGTTTCATTCGCCGAGACAAAAAGAATTCGGGGTCGTGCTCGATTGGCGGTGCCCATTCTCGCATTACCTCCATTCCGGCTCCCGGAAGGAGCCGGAAAGACCATAACAGGGAAAGCCGGTGCACGGAAGTGCGACAGAGAAAAAGAAAGCCAAGGAAATATCCGGGAACTTTCTTCCTGGATCGCGATGGCACCCTGAACAGAAAACCGCGGCCCGGCGAATATGTGACGGATCCCGGGGAACTGATACTCCTGCCCGGCGCGGCCGCGGCGGTGCGCCGGCTCAACGACCACGGGCGGCGGGTGGTGCTGGTCACCAACCAGCGCGGGGTGGCCCGGGGCATCATGTCCGGCGCCGACCTGGCCGCGGTGCACCGGCGGCTCGTAGACCTGCTGCGGGACCATGGAGCGCATCTGGACGGGTACTACGTCTGCCCGCACGAGGAGGGCGCGTGCGGCTGCCGGAAACCCCGGCCCGGGCTGCTGCAAGCGGCCGCGAGGGACTTCGGGGGCATCGATCCGGCGGATTCCGTCATGATCGGAGACACCGAATCCGATGTGCTCGCCGGAAAGGCCGCGGGATGCGCCACCGTCCTCCTGTCCGGTACCGGCCCCCCGCTCCTCGGACCGACTGAATACACCCCGGAAACCACTCCGGAAACCATCCGGGAAACCACCCGGGAAAACGCCTCGGAAATCGGCCCGGACCACACCCCGGAAAACCCCCTGGCGCACGGCCCCGCGAAAACCGCGGCGGACCTCGTGGTGCCCGACCTGAGGTCGGCCGTCGACCTTCTGCTGAAATTCGGCCTTCTGCTGAAAGGTGAGAGCGCATGAAGATTCTGGTGACCGGCGGCGCCGGATTCATCGGCAGCGTCGTCGCACACCGGCTCGTCGAGGAAGGGCACGACGTCGTCGTTCTCGACGACCTGTCCACCGGCTTCGCCGACGCCGTACCACCGGGCGCCGAGTTCGTCCGCGCCACGACGGACACGGCGGCCGGGCTCCTCGAGGGGCGCGGCCCGTTCGACGCGGTGCTGCACCTCGCCGCGCACGCCCTCATCGACGACTCGGTCCGCCGCCCCGAGCGCTACTGGCGCAACAACACGGTGGCGAGCCTGACCCTGCTGGACGCGGTGCTGCGCGCGGGCGTCGGCCGCGTCGTCTTCTCCTCCACGGCCGCGGTCTACGGCCAGCCGGAGCGGACCCCGATCGACGAGACCGCGCCCACGGTGCCCACCAACCCCTACGGCGCCTCCAAGCTCGCCGTCGACCTGGCGCTGGACGCCTACGCCCGCGCCCACGGCCTGGCCTCGGTCAGCCTGCGCTACTTCAACGCGGCCGGCGCGGCAGGGGAGTTCGGCGAACGGCACGAGCCGGAGACCCACCTCATCCCGCTCGCCCTGGACGCGGCGCTGGGGCACCGCCCGGAGTTCGCCGTGTTCGGCGACGACTACCCCACCCGCGACGGCACCTGCGTACGGGACTTCATCCACGTCGCCGATATCGCCGAGGCGCATCTGGCCGCGCTCGCCGGCGCGGTCCCCGGTGAGCACCGCAACTACAACCTGGGCAACGGCACCGGCTTCTCGGTACGGGAGGTGCTCGATGCCGTGGCCCGGGTCACCGGCCGGCCGGTCCCCTCCCGGGCGGCGGCCCGGCGCCCGGGCGACCCGGCGGTCCTGGTCGCGGACGGCGAGCGGATCCGCCGCGAGCTGGGCTGGGAGCCGGGCCGCCCCGCCCTCGACGGGATGATCGAGGACGCCTGGCGGTTCCACCGGACCCGGCGCTCATGACGGCCCCGGGCCCGGCGGGAGCGCGTGCCCCGCTACCGCACGCCCCACAGCCGCTGCGCCAGCTCGCCGAGGTCGTCGATGCCGGACAGGTCCAGCGGGACCTCCTCCAGGACCTCGAAGTCATGCAGGAAGGTGAACTGCAGCATTTCCGCTGCGAAGTTTTCGGACACTTCCCATTCCGCCCCTTCGAGCAGCGCGGCGAGCATGTCCCGATCCGCCCGGAAGGCATTGAGATGCAATTGGACCAGGCTGTACCGCGGGTCACCCGCGTAGACGTCGGTGAAATCGATCAGACCGGTGATCTGCTCGCTTTCCGCATCGACGAAAAGATTGGTGCCATGCAGGTCGCCATGGACGAAGACCGGCTCCCGGCCCTTGAGCAGCGTGGCGATATCCGGCAGGAAGTCCGGTACGTCATCGAGCAGCCGGGGCGAGAGATAACCCCATTCCCGGTGATCCGCCACGGTGTTCTCCCGGCGTTCCTGGAGCAGCTCGGCGAACACCGTCGCATCCCGCCGCAGGGTGGCCGTGCCGGACAGCGGGACGGCGTGCAGCCGGCGCAGCACGGCGCCGAAGCGGCGGGCCAGCCGCAGTTGCGCCGGGCGGTCCACCACCGCCGTCACCTGCCGCCAGGTCTCCCCGGGTGCCTGCGCCATCACCAGGAACGGCCAGGGCCAGGCGCCCTGCCCCGGACACAGCTCACCGCGCGCCAGCAGCGGCGGTACCGGCAGGTCCTGCCCGGCCAGCACGGTGTACGCCTCCGTCTCGGCCGCATGGCTCTCCGGGCCGCACCAGTGCTCGCCGTAGAGCTTGACCGCCACGCCGGTGTCGCCGAGCAGCACCGGGTTGGTGCTCTCGCCGGGTACCCGTAACGTCCCCGGCGACGGCAGGCCCGCCACGTCCAGTGCGCGGCGCGCCCACGGCTCCCAGAATTCCAGGTCATTCCGGAGTTTGGCGTAGATTTCGTCCGAATTGATTTCACTCAGCTCGGCAGGGTAATTTTCCGGCACCGTAGATCCCCGATTTCTCTTCGGTGGTGGCGTCCTTCGAATTTGATTCAGGCTAGCACGATCGGTCGTCCGGGCAACATTGAAGTCCGGCCATTGATCAACCATTGTGAGGAGTACGCAATTGAGCGTCAACGGCGCCCCGGCCCGAAAGGCCGGATCCTCTCTCGCTACTCTTCGCCGGCTCGGCCCTTATTTACGGCCGGTATGGCTTCCCGTCTCGGGCGCGGCCGGTGCGACTCTCGGAGCCCTGCTGTGCGGGCTCACCATTCCCCTGGTGGTGCAGCGCATCATCGACGGCCCGTTCAGCAGCGGTGATTTCGGACCGCTGCCCTGGCTGATTCTGCTCGTCGCCGGGCTCGGTGCGGCGGAGGCGGCGCTGTTCTGGGCCCGCCGCAAGCTCATCGCCCGCCCCACCGCCCTGGTCGAATCCCGTATGCGGGCCGACCTCTTCACCCATCTCCTGCGGCTGCCGGTCGCCTTCCACGACCGCTGGCAGTCCGGGCAGCTGATGTCCCGCGCGGTCAACGACCTGGTGACGCTGCGCAAATACCTGGCGTTCGCCGCGCTCTTCCTCGTCGTCAACGCCCTGACGCTGGTGGCCGGCCTCGCCGTCCTCTTCACCATCGCGCCCGCGCTCGCCCTGGTCGGCCTGGTGAGCGCGGCACCGCTGCTGCTGGTGTCGTACTTCTACGAGACGCGCTACAAGGTGGTCGCCCGCCGGGCACAGGACCAGTCCGGCGATCTGACCACGCTCATCGAGGAGTCGACGCTGGGGATGCGCGTCATCAGGTCGTTCGGCCGGTCCGCGGAGCGCATGCGGCAGTTCACCGAGCAGGCGCGGCGGCTGCGCACCACCGAACTGCACATCGTCCGCATCATGGCGGCACTGTCCACCGCCCTGCTCATCCTGCCCGAGCTCGGCATCGCCGGACAGCTCGCGGTGGGCGGCTGGGGCATCGCCGACGGCCAGCTCACCCTGGGCCAGCTGGTCGCCGCCCTCACCATCAGCACGTATCTGCGCTGGCCCACGGAGTGCATCGGCTGGGCCCTGTCGGAGACCAGTACCGCGGCCGCGGCCTGCGACCGCTACTGGGAGATCAGGGACTGCCCGACGGCCGTCGCCGACCCCGCCCGGCCCGCCGCACCCGCCCGGCCCGCCCGGGGGCATCTGCGCTTCGAGAACGTCCACTTCCGGTACCCGGGCGCCCCCGCCCCCCTGCTGCGCGGCATCGATCTGGAGGTCCGCCCCGGCGAGACCATGGCCCTGGTCGGCGCCACCGGATCGGGCAAGACCACCCTGGCTGGGCTGGTCCCCCGGCTCGCGGACGTGACCGGGGGCCGGATCACCGTCGACGGCGTGGACGTCCGGGACCTGCCGCTGGCCGAGCTGCGCGCCATGATGGGCTGCGCCTTCCAGGACGCGATGCTCTCGTCCGCGTCCGTCCACGACAACGTCGCCCTCGGCGCCCCGGCCGCTCCCGAGACCGCGGTCCGCACGGCCCTGCGGGTGGCCGCCGCCGAGGACTTCGTCGACGCGCTGCGCCCGGACGGGGCGGCGACCCGCATCGGCGAACAGGGCAGATCCCTGTCGGGCGGCCAGCGGCAGCGGCTCGCCCTGGCCCGGGCGGTGCTGCCCCGGCCCGCCCTGCTGGTGCTGGACGACCCGCTCTCCGCCCTCGACCTGCACACCGAGGCGGAGGTGGAACGGGCGCTGCGCGGCGTACTGCGCGATGCCACCGCGCTGGTGGTCGCGCACCGCCCGAACACCGCGCGCCTGGCCGACCGGGTCGCGGTACTGGCCGACGGCCGCGTCCTGGCCGTCGGCACCCACCGCCAGCTGCTCGGCTCCTGCCCGCAGTACCGCGCGCTGATGGCGACCGGGACCGAGCGAAGCGAGGTGGCGACATGACCGACACCGTCCTGACGTCCGAGGACGCCCCGGTCCTCGACAGGGCCACCCAGGTCCGCGTCCGGGCCCGCTCCCGTACCCTGCTGGCCTCCCTGCTCCGCCCCTGGCTGCTGCGGTCGCTGCTGGCGCTGGCCGCCCTGGTGATCGAGAACGCCGCGCAGCTGACCGGCCCGCTGCTGATCGCCCAGGCCATCGACCACGGAGTGCCCCAGGCGGCCACCGGACGGCCGGGCGCGCTCGTGTGGTGCGTGGCCGGGTTCGCCACCTGCGGGCTGGCCGCCGCCGGCGCACGCTACGGCTTCTTCCGGCTGTCCGGCAGCGTCGGCCAGGCCGTACTGCTCGACCTGCGCACCCGGATCTTCCGGCACGCCCAGCAGCTGCCGGTCGCCTTCCACGACGCCTACACCTCCGGCCGGGTCATCTCCCGGCTGACCTCGGACGTCGACGCGGTGCGCGACCTGGTCGAGACGAGCCTGGACGGTCTGCTGACCTCGCTGCTGTCGGTGGCGGGCATCTCCGTGCTGCTGCTGTGGCTGGACCTGCCGCTGGCCCTGATCGTCCTCGCCTCGTTCGTCCCCCTCGTCCTGCTGACGCGGTGGTTCCAGGAGCGGTCGCGGCAGGCGTACCGCCGGGCCCGCAACACCGTCGCGGAGATCCTCGTGGAGCTGGGCGAGACCCTCAACGGCATCCGGGCCGTGCAGGCGTTCCGCGCCGAGTCCCGTGCCGCGGCCCGGATGAACCGGCTCAACGACGACTTCCGTGACGCCCACACCGACGCGCTGCACGTGGTGGCCCGCTATACCGCGGGGGTGCGCCTGGTGGGCAACGTCTCGCTGGCCCTGGTCCTCGCGATCGGCAGCCGGCTGCTCGCGGACGGCTCACTCCAGCTGGGCGTCCTGACCGCCTTCGTGCTGTATCTGCGCAAGTTCTACGATCCGCTGGACGAGCTGGCCACCTTCACCAACAAGTACGCGGCGGCGAGCGCGGCACTGGAGAAGATCTCCGGCTTCCTGGACGTGCGCTCCTCAGTGCCCGAACCCCGCACCCCGGCGGCCCTCCCGGCCGCCCGCCCCGGCCGCGGCGAACTCCGCTTCCACGCCGTGGAGTTCCGTTACGCACCGGGCGGCCCGCTCGTCCTTCCGCGCCTGGACCTGGCCGTCCCCGCCGGACAGACGGTGGCCCTGGTCGGTGAGACCGGCGCCGGGAAGTCCACCCTCGCCAAGCTCGCCGCCCGCTTCTACGACCCCTCGGCCGGGGCGGTGCGGCTGGACGGTGTGGACCTGCGCGATCTCACCGACGCCGACCTGCGCCGCGAGGTGACCCTGCTGACCCAGGAGAACTTCCTGTTCAGCGGCACGGTCGCGGAGAACGTCGGGCTGGCCCGCCCGGACGCGACCCGCGCCGGCATCCAGGCCGCCGCGACGGCGGTCGGCGCGCACGACTTCATCACGGCCCTGCCCGAGGGCTACGACACCGAGGTCGGCAAGCACGGCAGCCGGCTGTCCGCGGGCCAGCGGCAGATGGTCGCCCTGACCCGCGCCTTCCTGGCCGATCCCACCGTGCTGCTGCTGGACGAGGCCACCTCCAGCCTGGACATCCCGACCGAGCGCGCCGTGCAGGCCGCGATGGCCAAGGTGCTCGCGGACCGCACCGCCGTGATCATCGCGCACCGTCTGTCGACCGTCCTGGCCGCCGACCGCATCCTGGTCATGGCGGCGGGCCGCATCGTGGAGGACGGCCCGCCCGGCCAACTCATCGACGCCTCGGGCCCGTTCGCCGGTCTGTACCGCAGATGGGTGGCGTCGACCGGGTAGCGGAGGGGCGGCGCCCGCGGAGTGACACCCCGGAGCCCACGGAGGAACGCCCCGGAGCCCGCTCGCCCGCTCAGTCCGCGGTGAACACCAGGACGGTGTTCTGGCCGCCGAAGCCGAAGGAGTTGCTGATGGCGGCGCCGAACGCGGCCGCGCGGGGGGCCTGGGTGACGATGTCCAGTTCGCAGTCGGGGTCCTGGTGGAGGAGGTTGGCGGTGGGCGGGATGAGCTGGTGCTGCTGGGTGAGGACGGTCAGGGCCGCCTCGATGGCACCGGCCGCGCCGAGCGCGTGGCCCAGGATGCTCTTCGGGGCGGTGACGGGGGGCGGCTCCGGCCCGAAGACGCGCTGCAGGGCGCGTGCCTCGGCCACGTCGCCGGTGGGGGTCGAGGTGCCGTGGGCATTGATGTGCCCGATGTCGCCCGGTTCGAGGCCGGCCCCCTCCAGCGCGGTACGGAGGGCGTGTTCGACGCCGGTGCCCTCGGGGTGCGGGGCGACCGGATGGTAGGCGTCGCTGGTGCAGGCGTGTCCGCACAGCCGTGCCCGCGGGTCGGCACCACGGCGCAGGGCGTGCTGCGGGCGTTCGAGGACGAGGACCGCGGCGCCTTCCGAGAGGACGAAGCCGTCACGGTCGACGTCGAACGGCCGTGAGGCGAGGTGCGGAGCGTCGGTGCGCTGGGAGAGGGCGTGCATCTGGTGGAAGCCGGTCACGGTCATCCGGGAGCGGCCGGATTCGGCGCCGCCGGCGAGCGCGATATCGCAGGCGCCCGAGGTGACCAGGTCGGCGGCGACCGCCAGGGCGGTGGCGCCGGAGGCACACGCGCTGGCCACGGTGAAGTTCGGGCCGCGGGCGTCCAGGGCGATGGCGACCTCGGCGGCGGCCATGTTCGGGACGCTCCGCGGCAGCGCGAGCGGGGAGACCAGCTCCGGGCGGCCCTGGTTCAGGACTTCGAACTCATGGAAGTAGGAGTGCAGGCTGTTGCTGCCGACGCCGAGGACGACGGCCACCCGGGGGGCGTTCCAGGCGGCCGGGTCGAGCTCGGCGTCCCGGACCGCCTGGTGGGCGGCGGCGAGCGCGAGCTGGGTGAAGCGGTCCAGACGCCGCGCCAGCCGCCGGCCGTGCACGGCGTCGGCGTCGAACCCGTCGACCCGGCAGGAGATGTCGACGGGGAGCCCCTCCAGGTCGGGGTCCGTACGCACCGTGCTCTGCCCCCGGCACACCGCGGCCCAGGTGGATTCCGTGGTGAGTCCGGCCGGGGTGATCATCCCTATGCCCGTGACAGCAGCCTCGCAGCGCATGTCGGTCTCCTTCGTAGGGTGTGGCGACGGGACGACGGAGCGAGCCGGCTCCGCCTTCCGGGGACCGCGCCGGCACCACGTACCAGGGCCGACAGCTCATGCGGGGGCGCGCGGGGCGCGGAGGGGGTGGGTCCGGTGGCTGACGCGCCCTCAGTTGGCGGCCGCCTCCGCCGCGTCGGGCCGGGGCGGAAGGAACCGTCCGACGGCCTCCAGGATCCGGTCCACCTGGTCCGCCGTGTGCATGGCCGTGACCGAGATGCGGAGGGCGACCTGGTCCCCCGCCACGCTCGGAGGCAGGAACGCCCCCGTGAAGACACCCGCGTCGAGCAGCGCACGCCATGCCTTCAGGCCTTGTTCGGGCTCTCCCGCCGCAAGCGAGATCGAGGGGCCCGGCCAGGCCGGTGTGCGGTGCCCTTGCTGCGCCAGGCCGCGGTGCAGCCGCTGGGCCGATTCCCACAGTGCGGCGCGGAGTTCGGGCCGGGCGCGTGCCGTCCGTACGGCCACCAGCGCGGCGGCCGCGGACGGTGGCGCCACCGACGCCGAGTACATCGCGGCATCTCCGTAGTGGCGAAGGTTACGGATGGCCTTCTCCGAGCCCGCGACGAATCCGCCGACCGAGCCGAACGCCTTGCAGAGGGTCCCGGTGACGAGGTCGATCTCCTCTTCGGCGTCGAAGTGCTCACCCACGCCACGCCCGTTGGCCCCGACCACGCCGATGTCGTGCGCACCGTCGATGATCAGGGCGCCGCCGTAGCGCTTGGTGAGTGCGGCGAACTCCGGAACCGGGCAGAGGTCTCCACCCAGTGAGAACGAGCCCTCCGTGAGGATCACGGGGATCTTGCCCTTGTCGGTGGCGGCGCGCATGAGCCGTTCGGCGTGGGAGACGTCGTTGTGCCCGAACCGGCGGTGCTCGGCCCGTCCGAGACGGGTGGTTTCCAGGAGGGAGGCGTGGATGTGCTGGTCCGCGATCACCGTGTGGCCGCTGCCGAAGAGCGCGGACAGCGTCAGGTTGGCCTGGAATCCCGTCATGGTCAGCATGGCCGCGGGGCGGCGGAGGAAGTCGGCCAGCTCCGCCTCCAGTTCATGGTGGACTGCCATGGTGCCCAGCATCGGCGACCCGGTGCACGAGGTACCGAACTCGGCGGCGGCGCGCGAAGCCGCGGCGCGCACACCGGGGTCGGCCGAGAGCCCCAGGTAGTCCGTCGAGGCCGCGTTGACCGCGCGCACGCCCTGGACGACGACCTCCGCCGGCGTCGGCCGGTCCTCGATGACGAGGTAGTAGGGGTAGATATCCCGACGGGTGACGAAGTAGTCGAGAATGGGAACATCAGTGATCCAGCCAGTCATGGTCATCCTGTCGATACGGTTCCCCACCTCTTCATGGCGCGGGTGGTGTCCCGGCCCATGAGCACGGTGAAGAAAGTTTCTGCTGCGACTTCCGCTGTGTGCCGCACAGCTGAGACTCAGGTGACACGGACTCAGGTGGCCTCGGTCCGAGGCCGCAGGCGTGGGCTCACGGCGCTGGAGAAGCGGCTTCCTCGGCCTTCACGAAGTGCGTCGCGATCTCTTCGAGGGTGCTGTCGAGGTCCACGGCGGCCTCGTCGAACTGCAGCCCCGTCTTTTCCGTGATCATCACTGCTAGTTCCGACAAGGACAACGAGTCCAATTCGAGGTCCCGGGCCGTTGCCTGGGGACTGACCAAGTCGGCTTCTATCCCGAACTCCTGGACCAACAGCCGAGCCAGTGTCTCGTACATTAAGGAACACCCTTCTCGTACTGGCGATTTCCCTGCGGCCCGGACCACGAACTCCGGAACTTCTGTGGAGTGTGTGTCACCGCAGACCGTGCGCCGCGCGTAGTGGCGGAGACTCAGCTGACACGTCGCCCTCCGGTGAACTCCGCCGGATTTCCGCTGAATTCCGCTGAACTCCACTGAACTCCGCTGAACTCCGCAGAGGAAGTGAGGCGATCGCGCACGCTGACAATGCCTGTCCGCGACCGGTCCGGCCGGCCGCCTGAGACCGATCCTGCACCCGGGGGACGGAGGCTGCCCGCCCGACCAGCCAAACGGGTTACCTCCCGGACCGGAAGCCCCTCCCCCGCCCGCCCTCGACCGGCCTGCCGGCACCCGCAGTCGCCCCGCGACCGGAGGGCAACTAATCAAACTTGACTAATGCCGCCGCAGAACCTAACCTCCTCCCCCTCGTAGTCAAACTCGATCAGTGCAGGGCCGAAGGTCTCGGAGCCGACAGCCCTGGAGAGGAGCCCGCGTGACCTTTCTCCCCGACACCGGTTATGTGCCGACCGACGAGGACCGCGCGAGCCTGGACGCCTGGTTCGCGGAGTACGACGCCCGGAGCGCGCGGCGCGAGGTCGCGCGCATGGCGGACATGGCGGCGTTCCCGCTCAACCTCGTGAGTGACGACTCGGCGGGCAACGGCCGTTCGGCACAGTGGGACCGCGAGCAGTTCATCGCGACGATGACCCAGGTGATGGGCGAAGGGAGCGAGGACATCACCTTCGAGTCCACCCGGACACCCGTCTTCCTCTCGCCCGCCATGGCCGTGGTCTTCTCGGACGCGGTCATGACGGCCGAGGGCCGGACCCAGCGGCTGCGCTACGCCGACATCCTGGTCAGGCGGGACGGGGCATGGGCCTTCCAGACCATGATCCAGAGCGGCTGGGGCGACAACCTGTAGCGGCCAGGGTCAGGAGCCAGGGGCCTGGGACCCGAGGCCTGGGCGGGCCGGCCGGATCACGTCGGAACCGGGAGCGGGGGGTCGTGCCGGATGAGCCACTCCCGGTAGGCCTCGCTCGCCCAGGCGATCTCCATATAGGAAGCCGTCAGGTCGGCGAAGAGGTCCTCGGGCGAGGCGGCCAGGGTGCCGTCCTGACGGCAGGCCATGAAGAGACGGACGGCCAGCGGGTCGCCGTACAGCGGGCGGACGGCCATACCGGGCCGGGTGCGGGCGGTCGGCTGGCAGGGGGTGACCACCTCACCGGCCGTGACCAGGTCGACGGTGGTGAGGTAGTCGCCGTGTACGACGCGGGGGTTGACACCGGCCGCGGTCCAGATGCGGCGGAGGCCCGCCCATTCGCCGTCCACCGTCGGATCGACCATCCAGTGGTCGTCGGCGAGGTCCGCGACCCGGACGATCTCCTGCGCGGCCGCCGGGTGAGTGTCCGCCAGGGCGATGAACTGCGGCTCCCTGGCGATGAGTTCCCGCTCGACGAGACCGTCGGGGACGCGGAGCGGCGAGCCCTCCACCTCGTGCACGAACGCGACGTCGAGCTGCCCCGACGCGACCATGTGCAGCAGCGCGTTGGCGGACACATCGGTCCGTATCGTGGTGTCCGTCTCGGGCAGCCGTACCCGCAGCCGGCGCAGCCAGCCCGCCACCGCCGGGCTGTTGGTGCTGCCGATGCGGAGCCGGGCGCCCTGCTCGCGGTACGAAGCCGCGGCGATCTCGTCGACAAGGGCCTGCATCTCGGCCACTATCGGCCTGGCCCGGCACAGCAGGGAATGCCCCAGCGGAGTCGGCCGGGTGCCGGTCGGTTCCCGGAAGAAGAGCTGGCCGCCCAGGGCCTTTTCGATACGGCGGAGCTGGGTCGTCAGGGAGGGCTGGGTCATACCGAGCTGCCGTGCCGCCTTGCGTACGCTGCCGGAATCAGCGATGGCGCACAGCGCGCGAAGATGCCTTACCTCAAGCTCCACGTCGGGAGCATAACGACGCCGGTGCCCCTCACACCAGCCTCTCAAACCGGCCATAACTTGCCTTTTTCCCCAGGGTATTGGCTCGTGCTATCGCCACTTGGCATCTCCGTCTTCCGGGTGAATTCCCTCCACACTCAACGGCACCAAGAAATCCGCAGGGCCCCGGTCGCCGCCCCACACGGCGACCGTACGGCCCTCGGAAATTAAGGAGCCCCCCACATGAGATCTCCCAAGACGGCGCTGTCGGCGGCGCTCGGTCTGGGCCTCGCCGCCGCGCTCACCGCCGCGGCGCCGGTTTCGGCCGCTTCCCCCTCGTCCGCCAACCCCGGCCGGAGCACCCCCGCTTCGATCGCCGCGTACACCGGCTCGGCGGCCGAGAAGGCGGACACCAAGGCCTTCTTCGAGGCCGTGGTGAAGTCGGCCCGGGCCAAGATGAAGGCGAACCCGGGCGCGGCCTCGGTCACCGTGACCTACGACGCCAGTGCGGCGCCCACGTTCAAGAGCCAGATATCCGAGAGCGCGTCGATCTGGAACAGCGCCGTCAAGAACGTACAGCTGAAGGAGGGCAGCGGCGGCGACTTCCAGTACCGCGAGGGCGATGACCCGCGCGGTTCGTACGCCAGCACCGACGGCCACGGCAAGGGCTTCGTCTTCCTGGACTACAAGCAGAACCAGGAGTACAACTCGACCCGCGTGACCGCGCACGAGACCGGCCATGTGCTCGGCCTGCCGGACCACTACGAGGGTCCGTGCAGCGAGCTGATGTCCGGCGGCGGCCCCGGCCCGTCCTGCACGAACACCCAGCCGGACGAGAACGAGCGCGGCCAGGTGGAGCAGCTCTGGGCCAACGGCCTCAAGGGCATCCGCACCGGCGCCACGTCCTGACGGACGGCGCCGCGCCCGCACGGTGAAGCGGCTTCTCGCTTCCCGAGTTCGGCGGTGGCCCACGGTCCGGACCGAGCCGACGGTGCGCGGTCCGCGGCAGGCCTGGGGCTGACGGGTGCCGGAACCTGACGGCCGGCCCCGTATCCCCACCAGCCCTCGCATCTCTTGCGCCGCCCACAGCGGTGGGGCTCTTCCCGAGCCCCACCGCTTCCGCGTGTTCTGGTCGCTTTCGTGCGGTCCAGTCGCTTTCGTTAGGTCCGATCGCTTCCGCGCGTTCCGATCGCGTTCGTGCGGCCCGATCGCTTCCGCGCGTTCCGGTTCAGCCCGTCCGCCGGCCCGGTACGAGCAGGGCGCGGGCGCCGGCCACCCCGGCCCATACGGCCGCTAGCGCGGCGAGCACGGTGCCGGCGAGGCAGGCCAGGGCGGGCAGTGGCTGCCGGTCGCCGACCAGCCGCTGGACGTCGACCGCGTACGTGGAGAACGTGGTGAAGCCGCCGAGCACGCCGGTGCCGAGGAACGGCCGCAGCAGCCGGTGGGCCGGCCGGACCTCGGTGATCAGCACCATCAGCACACCCATCAGCGCACAGCCGACGGCGTTGACCGCCAGGGTCGTCCAGGGGAAGGCGCCGGGCCCCGTGGGCCAGAGCAGCGAGGCGCCGTAACGAGCCGCGGCCCCGACCGCGCCGCCCGCGGACACCGCGCCGATCACCGGCCACTGTCCCTGCCAGGGCCTGGCCCGGCGGGCTCGCTCGTCCATAGGTCTCCCGAGATCATCGGCGCGCCCTCAGGCTAACCCGCCCGTTGCCCGGGCTTGTCCGCCTGCCCCCGCCTGCCCCGCCGTCTTCCTCCGCCCGCCCGTCCTCTCCCCAGCCTGTCCTCCCCAGCCCGCCCTCCCCGGTCCGTTTGACAGCGTCAAACATGGGATGTTCCCATCACCGGTGAAATGAGAGCGAAGGAGGGCCCGGACCCATGCCGCTGCGCAGTACCGCCCGTACCAATCTGGTGGACCTGGTCATCGAACAGATGGAGAGCCTGATCGCCGGTGGCGAGTGGCAGGTCGGGACGAAGATCCCGGCCGAACCGGTGCTCGTGGAACAGCTCGACGTCGGCCGCAACACCGTCCGCGAGGCGGTCCGCGCCCTGGTGCACACCGGGATGCTGGAGCCACGCCAGGGCGACGGCACCTACGTCCGCGCCAGCAGCGGCTTCGGCGCCGCCGTCCAGCGCAGACTGCGGCGGGCCGGCGACCTGGAGGCGTTCGAGGTGCGCGCCTCGCTGGAGCGCGACGCCGCGCGCTACGCCGCCCAGCGCCGTACGGACGAGGACCTCACCACGCTGCGCACCGCCCTCTCCGTCCGTGATCAGGCCTGGAAGAGCGGCGATCTGGCCGCCTTCATCGACGCGGACATGGACTTCCACCGGGCCGTCGCCGCCGCGGCCCACAACAGCGTCCTCGCCGAGCTGTACGACCACCTCAGCGACGCGCTGCGCTCGACGCTGCAGTCCGTCGTCGGCGCCCCCGTCCCCGAGTCCGTACGCAATCAGTACGCCTCGCACGAGGCCATCGTCGACGCCATCGAGGCGCAGGACCCCGAGGCCGCCGAACGCGCGGCGCTGGCGCATCTCTCCGAAGGCATGGCGGCACTGCGCGACACCCCCGACAGCACCGACAGCACCACGCATACCGACCGCGCGAAGGGAGCACAGGAGTGATCCAGGACCGGACCGCCACACGTACGGCCCCCGATACAGCTCCCGATACAGCCCACGATGCGGGCGCCGGCTCCACAGAAGCGCCGCTTTCCGCGGCAGCCCCGGGCGTCGCCGGGCGGCGCGCCCTCTACATCGGTGCCGGCGTCGTCCTGCTGGCCCTGAATCTGCGTCCCGCGCTGGTCGCGGTCTCGCCGCTGGCCGGCACCATCCGCACCGACAGCGGAATGTCGGCCGCCGCCACGAGCCTGCTCACCGCGCTGCCGCTGCTCTGCTTCGGCCTGCTGTCACCGGTCGCGCCACGGCTGGGGCGGCGGTTCGGCATGGAACGCTCGCTGCTCGGCACGATGGCACTGATCTGCGCGGGCACCGCGCTGCGGCTGCTGGACTCGGTCCTGGCGTTGTTCGCCGGGACGATCGTGATCGGCGCCGGGATAGCCGTGGCCAATGTCCTGCTGCCCGGCCTGATCAAGCGGGACTTCCCGGCCAGGGCCGGGCTGATGACCGGCCTGTACTCGATGTCGCTGTTCGGCGGCGCCGCGCTGGCGGCCGGTGTCACGGTGCCCGTCCAGCAGGCCGCCGGCCTCAGCTGGCAGGCCACCCTTGCCTGTTGGGGCGCGCCGGCGCTCCTGGCGCTGATGTTCTGGCTGCCGCAGACCGGCGCCCGTACGCGGGTACCGGCGGGCGCGGCCCGCGAGGCGGCACGCCCGGTGCGCGGGCTGTGGCGCGACCCGCTCGCCTGGCAGGTCACCGCCTACATGGGCCTGCAGTCGCTGAGCTACTACGCGGCGGCCGCCTGGCTGCCGACGATGCTCACGGACGCCGGAATGAGCGCCGGTGACGCCGGCTGGATGCTGTCCTTCTCCTCGCTGCTGGGCATCGCGGGCTCGTTCCTCGCCCCGGTGATCGTCGGCCGACGGCTGCGGGCCGGCACGCTGGCCGTCCTGGCCGCGGTGCTGTGCGCGGCGGGATTCGCCGGCGTCCTGGTCGCGCCGGTGGGCGGCGCGTACGTCTGGATGGTGCTGCTCGGCCTGGGCCAGGGCGCGGCGATCAGCCTGGCGCTGCTCTTCATCGTCCAGCGCGCCCCGGACATCCGGCACACCGCCCAGCTCTCCAGCATGGCCCAGTGCTTCGGCTACATCCTCGCCGCGACCGGCCCGTCCGTCCTGGGCGCCGTACGGGACGCCTCCGGCAGCTGGACGGTACCGCTGGCCGTCCTGCTGGCACTGCTGGTCCCGCAGATCGCGGCGGGCTGGGGCGCGGCCCGTCCCCGGCATGTGGCGGGCCGGTGACCACCTACGACGGCGACCAGCCGATCCGTTACGGCCAGGCCGTTCCGCCTACAGCCAGCCGTTCCGTTTGAAACCGCGGTGGATGGCCCAGCAGAGGGTGGCGATCACCGCCAGCACCAGCGGATAGCCGAAGGTCCAGTGCAGCTCCGGCATGTAGTCGAAGTTCATGCCGTACACACCGCACACCATGGTCGGTACGGCGATGATCGCGACCCAGGCGCTGATCTTGCGCATGTCCTCGTTCTGGGCGACGGTGACCTGGGCGAGGTGGGCCTGGAGTATGGAGTTGAGCAGCTCGTCGAAGGCGGTGATCTGCTCGGTGACCCGGTCGAGGTGGTCGGCGACGTTCCGGAAGTACGTCTGGATCCGGGGGTCGACCTGCCGCATCGGCCGGGTCGCCAGTTCCTGCATCGGCCGGTCCAGCGGGGCCACCGCGCGTTTGAGTTCCAGCAGTTCGCGCTTGAGCTGGTAGATCCGGCCGGCCCCGCGGCTGCCGCGTACGGAGAAGACCTCGCTCTCGACGTCGTCGATGTCGTCCTGGACGGCGGCGGTGACGTCGAGGTAGTCGTCCACGACCAGGTCGGCGACGGCGTGCAGCACGGCGGACGGGCCGAGCGCCAACTGCTCGGGGTCACACTCCAGTTGTTCGCGCAGCGGGCCCAGCGAGCCGTGCCCGCCGTGCCGCACTGTGATCACGAAGTCGGTGCCGGTGAAGACCATGATCTCGCCGGTGTCCACCACTTCGCTGGTGTCGGTGAGCTGGTCGTGCTCGACGTAGCGGACCGTCTTGAAGACCGTGAACAGCGAGTCGTCGTAGTGCTCCAGCTTCGGCCGCTGATGGGCGTGGACGGCGTCCTCGACGGCGAGCGGATGCAGCCCGAACAGCTCGACGATGCCGGAGAATTCCCGCTCGGACGGCTCGTGCAGCCCGATCCAGACGAACCCCCGGCCGGTGTCCCGGACCCGCCGTATCGCCGCCTCGGCCGGGTGGTCGCCGTCCTGCCGTACGCCGTCCACGTAGACCGCGCAGTTCACCACGGCGGTGCCGAGCGGCGAGCGCGCCGGGTGGCTCAGGTCGACACCCCGGCTGCGCGGCTGCGGAAGCCGGACGGCCTTGCGGAGGTTGCTGATCACCGACATCCGGACAGTATGGCCCGCGACGGGCGGCGGGGCCTACGGTCCGGGGGCAGGTTTTGCCCTGGCCCCGGACCGTGGGCCCCGGACCGTGGGCCCCGGCCCTCCGGACCCCGGACCCCCGGCACTTCAGGACGTCAGAGCCGGCGCCGCTTCCCGCTCCGCGGCGGTCTCGTCCGCCGTGGCGTCCTCCGTGGTGTCCGGGGTGGTGTCCGCCGCCGCGGGATGCTGCGCATGGCCCCGTCGCGGGAGCAGGAACAGCAGGCCGAAGACGAGGACCAGACCGCCGGAGATCCACCACAGGGAGTGGGTGGTGGCGTTGATGAACGCGGTGCGGGCCGCGGCGCCGGCCACCGCCCCGCCGCTCTCCCCCGTATCGCCGACGACCCCGAAGAACGCCACCGAGGACAGCCCGAGGCCGAGCGCCATGCCCAACTGGCCGGTGGTGTTGAAGATGCCGGACGCCGAACCGGAGTGCTCGGCCGGCACCTCGGAGATCGCCACATCGGTGATCGGCGCGACGATCAGGCCCATACCGGCGCCCATCAGCAGCATCGCCGGTGCCATCTGCCAGGACTGCATGGCGGTGCCGTAATGCCCGGCCTGCCAGATGTAGAGGAGCGCCCCGGCCAGCATGATCAGCGCGCCGGCCTGCAGCACCTTGCGGCCGAAGCGCGGCACCAGCTTCTGGACGGACATCCCGGCCGCGACCGAGCAGGCGAGCGAGAACGGCACTCCGGTCAGCCCGGCGCGGAGCGGGCTCCAGCCCAGGCCCAGCTGCATGTAGAGCGTCCAGATCAGGAAGAACAGTCCGCTGACGACACCGAAGGTCAACTGCACACCGGCACCGGCCGCAAACGTGCGGACCCTGAAGAGGGAGAGCTCGACGAGCGGCGAACCGTCCTTGCGGGACTTGGCGCGCTCGTACCGTACGAACGCGGCCAGCACGAGCGGGCTCGCGGCCATCGACACAAAGCCCCACAGCGGCCAGCCGGACTCGCGGCCCTGGGTGAGCGGGTAGAGCAGCATCAGCAGACCGGCCGTGGCCAGCGCGGTGCCGATGAGGTCGAGGCGGAGCGCGTTCGGGGAGCGGGACTCGGTGATGAAGCGGCGGCCGAGCAGCATGCCGACCACGCCGACCGGCAGGTTGATCAGGAAGATCGGGCGCCACTCCAGGCCGAAGAGGTTGCCCTCGGTGAGCAGCGCGCCGATCAGCGGTCCGCAGACCGCGCCGAGGCCGATCACCGCGCCGAACATCCCGAAGACCTTGCCGCGCTCGTTCGCCGGGAAGCTGACGTGGATGATCGCCAGCACCTGCGGCACCATCAGCGCGGCCATCGCGCCCTGGAGTACCCGCGCGCCGACCAGCATCCCCGGGGTCGCGGCGAGCCCGCACAGCGCGGAGGCGGCGGTGAATCCGGCCATCCCCAGCAGGAACAGCCGCTTGCGGCCGAAGATGTCACCGAGCCGGCCGCCGGTGATCAGGCCGAGCGCGAAGGCGAGGGCGTATCCGGCGGTGACCCACTGGAGAGCGCTGAAGGTGGCGCCGGTGTCCCGCTGGATGCTCGGAATGGCGATGTTGACGATCGTGGCGTCGACCAGGTCCATGAAGCTGGCGGTGAGGACGACGGCGAGCGCTATCCAGCGTCTGCGGTCGGCCGGCGCGGGGGCGGTCGTGGTCATGGGGTGGTGTTCTCCAGGGGTGGTGGCTCCGGTATGTCGTTCGGCCCCGACACTAAGGGCCATGTAGGACAGCTCCCGTCCTACTGGAGCAGGCATCATCGACCCATGAGTGAGACGTCGGCGCGACTGCTGAATCTGCTGTCCCTGCTCCAGACCCCGCGCGAATGGCCCGGCAGCGAGCTGGCCGAGCGGCTGGGGGTCACCTCCCGGACCATCCGCCGCGATATCGAGCGGCTGCGGGAGCTGGGGTATCCGGTGCACGCCACGATGGGTGCGGAGGGCGGCTACCGGCTGGCCGCGGGCACCGCGATGCCGCCGCTGCTGCTGGACGACGAGGAGGCGGTGGCCATCGCGGTCGGCCTGCGCTCGACGGCCGGCCACACCATCGCGGGTATCGAGGAGGCGTCCGTACGGGCGCTGGCCAAGCTCGAACAGGTGCTGCCGGCCCGGCTGCGGCGGCGCGTGGGCACGCTCGGCACGGCCACCGTCCCGATGCCCGCCGACGGCGGGCCGACCGTCGACCCGGAGCATCTGACGGTGCTCGCCGCGGCCATCACCAACCACGAGCGGCTGCGCTTCCGGTACCGGGCGGGCGCCGGGGCCGTCAGCAGGCGCCTGGTGGAGCCGCACCGACTGGTCGCGGCGGGACGGCGCTGGTACCTGGTCGCGTACGACAACGACCGTGAGGACTGGCGGATCTTCCGGGTGGACCGGCTGAGCGAGCCGTTCCCGACCGGCGTCCGGACCACACCCCGGGAGCTGCCGGCCGCCGACGCGGGGGCGTACGTCCGCGCGCGGATGCAGGCGAGGACGCGGACGCACCGGGCGGTGGCGACGGTGTACGCACCCGCCGCGGAGGTGGCCGCCCGGCTGGGCGGGCCGGCGGCGGGCGAGGTCGAGGCGCTCGACGAGGCGTCCTGCCGCTGGCACAGCGCCTCGGAGTCGCTGGAGTGGCTGGCGATGCGATTGGCGCTGCTGGGGCGCGAGTTCACGGTGCAGGATCCGCCGGAGCTGGTGGCGTATCTGCGGGAGATGGGCGGGCGGGTGAGCCGGGCGGCGGAGGGCGGGTGAGCGGGAGCGGCGGACCGGAGGTGCGGAAGAGACCACCCGGCGGGCGGAAGAGACCACCCGGCGACCACCCGGAGGGGTAGAGCAACCGCCCTGCCGAAATACCCCCGAGGGGTATATGGTTGTGCGTGATGACGCACCGTGGCCCGCAGCCGCCGCACACCGAGGAGCCCGCATGACCACCGCGATCGGAGAGCACCGCGTCGAGCTGGAGATCGGCGGGATGACCTGCGCCTCGTGCGCCGCCCGCATCGAGAAGAAGCTCAACCGCATGGACGGGGTCACCGCCACCGTCAACTACGCCACCGAGAAGGCGCAGGTGGCGGTGGCGGAGGGCAGCGCGGTCCGGGCCGCGGATCTGATCGCCACCGTGGAGAGGACCGGGTACACGGCCACGGTCCCCGAGCCGCCGGCCCCCGCGCCGGCCGCGGGCCCGGCGGGCGAGCCCTCCGCCGGCGAGGGCCGCGGCGGTCCGGACGAGCAGGCCGCCGCCGGGCTCGCCGCGCTCCGGCAGCGGCTGCTGGTGTCCCTCGCCCTGACCGTCCCGGTGGTGCTCATGGCGATGGTCCCGCCCCTCCAGTTCACGTACTGGCAGTGGCTCTCCCTCTCCCTGGCCGCCCCGGTGGTGGTGTACGGCGCCTGGCCGTTCCACCGGGCGGCCGCGACCAACCTGCGGCACGGCGCCGCCACGATGGACACCCTGATCTCGATGGGAACCCTCGCGGCATTCGGCTGGTCGCTGTGGGCGCTGTTCTTCGGGCACGCCGGTATGCCCGGAATGACCCACCCGTTCACGCTCACCATCGCCCGTACCGACGGCAGCAGCGCCGTCTACCTCGAAGCCGCGGCCGGCGTGACCACGTTCATCCTGGCCGGGCGCTACTTCGAGGCGCGCTCGAAGCGGAAGGCGGGCTCCGCGCTGCGGGCCCTGCTGGAGCTGGGCGCCAAGGACGTCGCCGTCCTGAGATACGAAGGGGGCGAGGGCGAAGCGCTCTCCAACCGGGGCGGTGGCGGGCGACGGGCGGGCGGCAGGGAGATCCGCGTCCCCACGGCCGAACTGAGCGTCGGCGACCACTTCGTCGTACGCCCCGGGGAGAAGATCGCCACCGACGGAACGGTGCTGGAGGGCTCCTCCGCGATCGACGCCTCGATGCTCACCGGTGAGTCCGTCCCGGTGGAGGTCTCCCCCGGGGACACCGTCACCGGGGCCACCGTCAACGCGGGCGGCCGGCTGGTCGTCGAGGCCACCCGGGTCGGCGCGGACACCCAGCTCGCCCGGATGGCGCGGCTGGTGGAGGACGCGCAGAACGGGAAGGCCGCGGCGCAGCGGCTGGCGGACCGGATCTCCGCGGTCTTCGTCCCGGTCGTGATCGTGCTCGCCCTCGGCACCCTGGCCTACTGGCTCGTCACCGGTGCCGGCGCGGTGGCCGCCTTCACCGCGGCCGTCGCCGTCCTGATCATCGCCTGCCCGTGCGCGCTGGGTCTGGCCACGCCGACCGCGCTGATGGTCGGTACCGGCCGCGGCGCCCAGCTCGGCATCCTGCTGAAGGGGCCCGAGGTGCTGGAGTCGACCCGTAAGGCCGACACCATCGTGCTCGACAAGACGGGCACGGTCACCACCGGCGTGATGACGCTGACGGAGGTACACCTCGCCGAGGGCGCCGACGAACCGGAGGTGCTGCGGCTGGCCGGCGCGCTGGAGCACGCCTCCGAGCACCCCGTGGCCCGCGCCATCGCCACCGGCGCCGAGTCCCGTACCGGCGCCGCGCTGCCCGCCCCCGAGGACTTCGCGAACGTCCCCGGCCTGGGCGTCCAGGGCGTCGTCGAGGGGCACGCCGTCCTCGTCGGCCGCGAGCGGCTGCTGGCCGAGCGGTCGCAGCCCCTGCCGCCCGCGCTGGCCGAGGCCAAGGCCGCGGCCGAGGCCGAGGGCCGCACCGCGGTGGCCGTCGGCTGGGACGGCGCGGCGCGGGCGGTGCTGGTCGTCTCCGACGCGGTGAAGCCGACCAGCGCCGAGGCGGTCCGCGGCCTGCGCGCGCTGGGCCTGACGCCGGTGCTGCTGACCGGGGACAACAAGGCCGTCGCCGAGGCGGTGGCCGCCGAGGTGGGCATCGACGAGGTGATCGCCGAGGTCCTGCCGGAGGACAAGGTGGCCGTGGTCGAACGGCTCCAGGCGGAGGGCCGCTCGGTGGCGATGGTCGGGGACGGCGTCAACGACGCGGCCGCGCTCGCCCGCGCCGACCTGGGCCTGGCGATGGGAACCGGCACCGATGCCGCCATCGAGGCCGGTGACCTCACCCTCGTACGGGGCGACCTGCGGGTGGCCGTGGACGCCATCCGGCTGGCCCGGGCCACCCTCGGCACCATCCGGGGCAACCTGTTCTGGGCGTTCGGCTACAACGTGGCGGCGCTCCCGCTGGCCGCCGCCGGACTGCTCAACCCGATGATCGCCGGCGCCGCGATGGCCTTCTCCTCGGTCTTCGTCGTCGGCAACAGCCTGCGCCTGCGCCGCTTCAGGGCACTGGTCCAGGAGGAGGCACGGGGCTGAGCCCGGACATACGGGGCCGAGCCCGGCGGGGACGTACGCAGCTGTTCCCCCGTTCCCAGAGGACGTACACGGCTGAGCCGCACCACCGGGACCTCGGGTTCTGGCACCTGTCTCCAGATCTGGCGCCGGAACGTTGGCGGATCTCCCACCCGTCGGCCCGGACCGGCGGGTGAGACTGGTGAGGCAGCAGCCACCGTCCACGTACAGGCCCACGTACAGGGGGAACTGAACTCATGACCGGGTCACGCATCCTGGCCCTCGGCCATCACCAGCCCTCCGGCGTGCTCACCAACGACGATCTCGCCGGGATCGTCGAGACCGACGACGCCTGGATCCGCAGCCGGGTCGGTATCCGTACCCGCCATATCGCGGCGCCCGACGAGACCGTCGACGCGATGGCGGCCGCCGCCGCGGCCAAGGCCCTGGCCGCGGCCGGCCTCGCCCCCCAGGACATCGACCTGGTCCTGGTCGCCACCTGCACGGCCACCGACCGCAGCCCCAACACCGCGGCCCGGGTCGCCGCCCGCCTCGGGATGGCCGCCCCCGCCACCATGGACCTCAACGTGGTCTGCGCCGGCTTCACCCACGCCCTGGCCACCGCCGACCACGCCCTACGGGCCGGCGCCGCGACCCGTGCGCTGGTCATCGGGGCGGAGAAGTTCACCGATGTCGTCGACTGGACGGACCGTACGACCTGTGTGCTGGTCGGCGACGGCGCCGGAGCCGCGGTGGTCACCGCCTGCGACGACGAGGCGGGGCCCGGGATCGGTCCGGTCCTGTGGGGGTCGGTTCCGGAGATGGGCGACGCGGTACGGATCCAGGGCGAGCCCGCCCGGTTCGCCCAGGAGGGCCAGACCGTCTACCGCTGGGCGACGACCCAGCTGCCGGGCATCGCCCGGGAAGTCTGCGCACGCTCCGGGATCCGGCCCGAGGACCTCGCGGGTGTGGTGCTCCACCAGGCCAATCTGCGGATCATCGAGCCGTTCGCGGAGCGGCTCGGCGCGGTCAACGCGGTGATCGCCAAGGATGTCGTCGACTCCGGGAACACCTCCGCGGCATCCGTGCCGCTGGCACTGTCCAAGCTGGTCGAACGCCGTGAGATCGCCCCCGGTGCCCCGGTCCTGCTGTTCGCCTTCGGCGGCAACCTCTCGTACGCGGGCCAGGTCGTCCGCTGCCCGTGAGGCGGTGAGGGCACGGGGGCCGTGGGGCCGTAGGGCCGGGGCCGTGGGGCCGTAGGGCCGGGGCCGTGGGGCCGTAGGGCCGGGGCCGTGGGGCCGTAGGGCCGGGGCCGTGGGGCCGTAGGGGCACCGGGCGGGGTCCGGCGCGCTACGCCGGGTCGGCGGGGTGCTCACCCATGTACAGCACGCCGCAGAGCCGGCAGAACGGCTTGGCGCTGTTGCCGCCCCAGGCGTCGGCCGGCTGGGTGGCGGCGGCCGGGGCGAGGTCCCGCCCGCACATGGCCGTGGTGGTCCCGACCCGCGTCATGTGCCAGAGCTTGACCGGGGTGTCCTCGTGCGGCAGGACACCTTCCTCGTACTCGGCGCGAATCTCGTGCTCCATGGCGGTGCACCTCCTCACGCCAACGATGCGCCAGCTGATCGACGGCCACAACGCCAGCCCCCCGACCGGGGCAACCGTCCACACCCCGCGCCACGGGCTCGGAATCCGCTCAGAACACCGACTCCCCGGTCAGCGTCGTACCCCATCCCCCGGGGGCAACCCCCGAACCCCCGGCCGCCCCCCGAGCACGTCAGAACACCGACCACCCGGTCAACGTCGTGAAGTGGTCCAGGGCAGCCGCCCCCGCGACGGAGTTGCCGCGGGCGTCGAGGCCGGGGCTCCACACGCACAGGGTGCAGCGGCCGGGGATGACGGCGACGATGCCCCCGCCGACGCCGCTCTTCGCGGGCAGCCCCACCCGGTAGGCGAACTCCCCGGCCGCGTCGTACGTCCCGCAGGTCAGCATCACCGCGTTGATCCGCTTGGCCTCACGCGCCTCCAGCAGCCGGCTGCCGTCGGCGCGCAGCCCGTGGCGGGCCAGAAAGCCGCCCGCGACGGCCAGATCGCGGCAGCTCATCTCGATCGAACACTGCCAGAAGTAGTGCTCGATGACGCTGGAGACAGGGTTCTCCAGGTTGCCGAAGGACGCCATGAAGTGCGCCAGCGCGGCGTTGCGGTCACCGTGCGCAGCCTCGGAGTCGGCCACCGCCTGGTCAAAGGCGACGTCCGGGTTGCCGCTCTCCTCGCGCAGGAAGTGCAGCATCGACGTACTGGCGTCGCCGGTCAGGGTCTGCAGCCGGTCGGTGACGACCAGGGCGCCAGCGTTGATGAACGGGTTGCGCGGAATGCCGTTCTCCGCCTCCAGCTGGACCAGCGAGTTGAACGGCGTGCCGGACGGCTCCCGGCCGACCCGCTTCCAGATGTCGTCGTCGTCCTGGCTCCCGTGGCTGCTGTGGCTCTGCGCCATCACCAGCGCCAGGGAGAACGCCTTGGAGATGGACTGGACGGAGAACGGCACCTCCCAGTCACCCACTCCGTACACCGCACCGTGTATGTCGGCGATCGCGATCCCGAAGCGGTCCGCCGACACCCGCTCCAGCGCGGGTATGTAGTCGGCGACCTTTCCGTGCCGTACGAACGGCCTGGCGTAGGCCGCTACCTCCTCGAGAACGCCCTGGTAGTCCATATCGGACACGCTAACCCGAGGGGATCGGCGCCCCCATCGGAGCCCCCCACCAGCGGCATCACCCCGCCGCCCCGCTTTCCTGTGCCGACCCGCCGTACCCGTCGTAACCGCCGTACTCGCCGCACCCATCGGAGCCGCCCGGCACTCGGAACCTTCCCGTACACCGAATGACCCCTCCGGGTCGCACACTTCGCCGAAATCGCCCAGCCTGGCACGGGAACCCCACGGCCGCCCGCGCCGTTGATCCCTTACAAGACGGACCACACGGAGGTGGCTCTATGGCCGGGTTTCTGGATCGCGCCAAGGAACAGGCCCGTCACGGGCTGGAGCAGGGCAAGCAGAAGGTCGAAGAGGTGCAGGCGATGCGGGCCGGCAACGACCTGCTGAGAAAGCTGGGCGCGGCGTACTACGCCGAGAAGCGTGGCAGCGGCTCGGACGAGGTGACACAGCAGGCACTGAGCGCCCTGGAGGCCCATATCGCCACCCACGGGGACGGTTTCCTGCGCGGATGACCGACCCTGCCGGACGGACGCGGGCGCCCCGGCACCGGTCCGGGTATTGATCTCGCCGTTCGTCAGGTAGGCGTCAGCCCGCACAATGGAGGGATGACCGCCCCCGTCGACCTCGCCGCCGTGCTGCGCCCGCAGCTGCCCTCTCCCCTCCAGGAGATCGAGGACGAGGCCTTCGCGCGGCGCGGCGTACGGCTGCTGCTCAAGCGGGACGATCTGATCCACCCGGATCTTCCGGGCAACAAGTGGCGCAAGCTGGAGCCGAATCTGCGGGCCGCGGCCGCCGCGGGTGAGCACGCGCTGCTGACGTTCGGCGGCGCGTACTCCAACCATCTGCGGGCCACGGCGGCAGCCGGCCGCCTCCTCGGCATCGCCACCATCGGCGTGGTCCGCGGTGACGAACTGGCCGGTGCGCCGCTCAACCCTTCCCTGGCGCGCTGTGCCGCCGACGGTATGCGGCTGCACTTCATCGACCGGGCCCGGTACCGCCGCAAGGACGATCCGGAGGTGCTCGCCGCTCTGCACGACCGGTTCGGCGCGTTCCGGCTGATACCGGAGGGCGGCAGCAACTCCCTCGCCGCCCGGGGCTGTGCGGAGCTGGGCCGGGAGCTCCGCGAGGCCGCCGACACGGTCGCGGTGGCCTGCGGCACCGGCGGCACCCTGGCGGGCCTCGCCGCCGGCCTGGGACCTGGCGGACACGCGATCGGCTTTCCGGTCCTCAAGGGAGGCCGGCCGCACTTCCTCCAGGCGGCGGTCGAGCGGCTGCAGCACGCGGCGTTCGGCGGCCCGCGCGGCAGCTGGCGACTGGACGACCGCTTCCACTGCGGCGGATACGCCCGCCGCACCCCCGAGCTGGAAGCCTTCGCGGACGCCTTCGAACAGCGCCACTGCCTCCCCGTGGAGCGGAGCTACGTCGCCAAGCTGCTGTACGGGCTCACCGTCCTGGCCGAGGAGGGCGCGTTCGCGCGCGGGAGCACGGTCGCCGCGGTCATCACCGGCGCGCCCTGACCCCGCGCGGGCCCCTTCAGGACCCCGCGCGGGCCCCTTCCGGCGCATGGTGTGACGATCGGTACGTGGTGGGAGAGATGGGCACGCAGGGTGTTCCGTCCGAAGGCCCGTAGCCGAGCCTCGTGACGTACGGCGGCAGCCGGGACAGGGCGCCACGCACAGCCCCACGAAGATCCACATGGGCCGCGGATACGAGCGTTTCGCGTGGTCAGTCCTGGAATGAAAGGAACCGTCCATCGGTTTTTACCGATCGACCGGTGCACGGCCCATGGACGAACGGGCGGTCTTCCGGCTCACTGGAAGTGCGCTGCACAACCTCGCGGGCGCCTGGCGCGTCAACGGAGCGTAATCAGCCTCGAATTGGCGGCGCACACCCCTAGCCACTGTACGTACCCATAGTTTTACAATGAGTGACAGCGGTGGTGTCCGGCGACCGGAGGGCGAAGCGCCCCCCGGAGGAGGGTCGTGCTCTGTCCGGGCGACACCGGCCCACGGATCGCGATAGCGTCACAGCCGAACCATGTGCAGCGCCGAATCGTTCTCCTTTCACCCCGACAGGAGAAGGGACCGGCGTGAAACATCCCCCATAACGCGAATATCGCGCAATTACAGCTCAACCAGCTTGTGCCACCTTGGAGGTGAGGGTGTCCCAGATCGCAGGCGAGCCCGGGACTCAGGACTTCGTGGAAGTCCGTCTGCCCGCTGCGGGTGCCTACCTGTCTGTGCTGCGTACGGCCACGGCCGGGCTCGCAGCCCGCTTGGACTTCACCCTCGATGAGATCGAGGATCTGCGCATCGCGGTCGACGAGGCCTGCGCGATCCTGCTGCAACAGGCCGTCTCCGGCAGTGTGCTGAGCTGCGTCTTCCGCCTCATCGACGACGCACTGCAGGTGACCGTGTCCGCCCCGACGACCGACGGCCGCGCCCCGGAGCGGGACACCTTCGCCTGGACGGTGCTCTCCGCACTGGCCGGCAAGGTCGATTCCACTGTCGCCGAGGACCGGACGGTCACCATCAGTCTGTACAAGGAGCGCGGCGCCGGTCCCGGACCGTCATGACCGAACAGGGGGCCCCGTGAAAGATCTCGAACGCGGCGGGCGGATGGCGCCCAGTGCGACCATCCCCGAGCAGCACGCCCGGCGGCATCCGGTGGGCGTGGACGACCACGGCGGCCATTTGGACACGGCGGAGCAGGCAGAGCGGGCGGACCACATGGACCAGAGCGAGCAGCAGGGCCGGCCGGCGCAGCAGCACGACGCACCGGCTCCGGACAAGAGGCTGCAGGACCCACAGCACTCCCAGGAGCCGCCGGACCGCGGCGGCGCCCGGGCGATGTTCCACGAGCTGCGCAAGCTGCCCGAGGGCTCCCCGGAACGGGCCGAGCTGCGCAACACCCTCGTCCGTATGCACCTCCCGCTGGTCGAACATCTGGCCCGCCGCTTCCGCAACCGCGGCGAGCCCCTCGACGATCTGACCCAGGTCGCCACCATCGGACTGATCAAGTCGGTGGACCGCTTCGACCCGGAGCGCGGCGTGGAGTTCTCCACGTACGCCACCCCCACCGTCGTCGGCGAGATCAAGCGGCACTTCCGCGACAAGGGCTGGGCGGTCCGCGTACCGCGTCGTCTCCAGGAGCTGCGGCTGTCGCTGACGACGGCGACCGCGGAGCTCTCCCAGCGGCACGGCCGGGCGCCCACGGTCCATGAGCTGGCCGAGCATCTGTCGATCTCCGAGGAGGAGGTCCTGGAGGGCCTGGAGTCGGCCAACGCGTACAGCACGCTCTCCCTGGACGTCCCGGACACGGACGACGAGTCCCCGGCGGTCGCGGACACCCTCGGCGCCGAGGACGAGGCACTGGAGGGCGTGGAGTACCGCGAATCCCTCAAGCCCCTGCTGGAGGACCTCCCCCCACGCGAGAAGAAGATCCTGCTCCTGCGCTTCTTCGGCAACATGACCCAGTCGCAGATCGCCCAGGAGGTCGGCATCTCCCAGATGCACGTCTCCCGTCTCCTGGCCCGCACCCTGGCCCAACTACGCGACAAACTCCTCGTGGAGGAGTGACCCCAGGTCTCACGAACCCGCACCCCTCGGGCCTCACGAACCCGCACGGGCCTCACGAACCCGCACCCCTCGGGCCTCACGAACCCGCACGGGCCTCACGAACCCGCACCCCTCGGGCCTCACAGACGCGTGACCCACGGGCCTCACGAACGCATACCCCCAGGGCCTCGCGGACGCGTGAGGCCCGCGCTCGACCAGGCGGGAATATCCCCCCGCCCCACCCCGTTGTGGCCCCGCAGGGGGCCCTCGTGCCCCTTAGGGGATCTGTTCGACCCACCCTTACGGGACGTGTGCGCCTGCGCGACGTGCGCGTCCCGCTCCCACGGTGTCCACTCCCACGGTGTCCACCGTCCGCTCCTACGGGGTCTCCCGTGGCCCGATGCCCAGGGCTTCGGTGGCCGTCGGATTGACCAGCAGAACGAGCACGGTCAGTGCGGCCACCGCCAGTCCGGCGCCGGCGGCGATCAGCGCGCCGCCGCCCTTGACCAGCGTCCAGGCCACCGGCAGCGCCACGATCTGGGTGATCAGCGAGGGGCCCCGGCTCCAGCGGCGGCGCAGCCACAGCCCGCGCGCGGCCACCAAGGGCAGCACCGCGAGCGCCAGCACGGTCAGCCCGCCCGTCTCCGCCTGCTGCGGGCTGTCCGGTGAACCGACCAGCCCCATGATCAGCATGTACGCGCCGAGGGCGGCCAGCGCGAGCCCCTCGGCTCCGGTGACCGCCGCGGCGGCGCTCAGCCGGGCGGGGCGCGGCCCGATCGGCGCGGCCGGCGCGGCCGCGGCGGAGGTGGCCGCGGCGCTCTTGGCGGACTTCTTCTGCTGACTGCTCACCCCAGCAGGGTAGCGGTGGCGCCCCGGGGAGCGGGGGTGTGCCCCATAGGCGCACGGGGCGTGAAGGGCGGTACCAGCAAGTAGGTACGCTCTGCACATGCGCGCACTTCTCGTGGTCAATCCCGCAGCTACCACCACCAGTGCCCGCACCCGTGAAGTCCTGGCCCACGCCCTCGCCAGCGATCTCAAGCTGGAGGTCGCCGAGACCCGGTACCGCGGGCACGCCCGGGATCTGGCCCGGCAGGCCACCGAGGGCGGGGAGACCGAGCTGGTCGTGGCGCTCGGCGGTGACGGCACGGTCAACGAGATCGTCAACGGGCTGCTCGCCAACGGCCCCGATCCGGACTCGCACCCCCGGCTGGCGGTCGTCCCCGGCGGCTCCACCAATGTCTTCGCCCGCGCGCTGGGGCTGCCCAACGACGTCGTGGAGGCGACCGGTGCGCTCCTGGACGCGCTGCGGGACGGGAGTGAGCGGACCATCGGTCTGGGCCTGGCCGCGGGAACACCGGGCACCGAGGACGAGGGCGTACCGGAGCGCTGGTTCACCTTCTGCGCGGGCTTCGGCTTCGACGCCGGTGTCGTCGGCCGGGTCGAGCAGCAGCGGGAACGCGGCAAGCGTTCGACCCATGCCCTCTACATGCGACAGGTCGTACGGCAGTTCCTGGGCGAGGCGAACCGCCGGCGCGGGGTGATCACCCTCGAACGTCCGGGCGGTGACGACGGCGCTCCGGAGAGCGTCGAGAACCTCGCGATGGCCATAATCTGCAACACCGCACCCTGGTCCTACCTGGGCAATCGTCCGATCTACCCGTCACCGGAGGCCTCGTTCGACACCGGCCTCGACTTGTTCGCACTGAGCAAGCTCTCGCCGTCCGCGGTGGCCCGCTACGCCACCCAGCTGCTGACGTCGACGCCCGATCGCGGCCCCCACGGCAAGCACGCGCTGTCGCTTCACGACCTCACAAACTTCACCTTGCATTCGCAGGTTCCACTGCCCTTTCAGATGGACGGTGACCACCTGGGAGTGCGGACGAGTGTGACGTTCACAGGCGTTCGCCGTGCACTGCGTGTGATTGTGTGAGCAGTAGGGCCTAAAGTCCTTTCACTCGAACGTTTAGGCTGGTTCCCACCCCCTGGAATGACGGCTGTGACCGAGGCGACACCAAGGAATCAAAAAAAACTTTCCGGAAGGGGTTGTATCCGCAGCCGAGGTTTGCGAGTCTCTTCATGGCGATCGGGACGGCCGCTCTGACGGCCCTTCCTTGAGAGCCCGAATCCTCCTCCTCATTCCACGGGACCGCACCAGTTCGCAACTGGCGTTTGGGCCTTCCCTTGTGGAGGGATTCGTGAAAGCGTTCACATTCACAAGCAACGATCCCGTCACACGAGGAGATGGAGCAGCCATGGACTGGCGTCACCGCGCCGTTTGCCGCGAGGAAGACCCCGAGCTCTTCTTCCCTATCGGCAACACCGGTCCTGCGCTCCTGCAGATCGAGGAAGCCAAGGCCGTCTGCCGCCGCTGCCCCGTCATGGAGCAGTGCCTGCAGTGGGCGCTCGAGTCCGGCCAGGACTCCGGCGTCTGGGGTGGTCTGAGCGAGGACGAGCGCCGCGCCATGAAGCGCCGTGCAGCTCGCAACCGGGCGCGCAACGCCAGCGCCTGAGCCAGTCGCCGCCCCGTGGCCCCCGAGCCGCAGCGCGCAGTACCCCCGATGCACCATCGGCGCTGAGAAGCCCGGTCGTGATCGCATCGCGAGAGCTTTGAGCCCCGGACCGTACGGTCCGGGGCTTGTTGCTGTGCGCCGGGGCATGCGGTAGCCGTACGCCGGCCGGACGCGGCGCCCCGGATACCGGACGCTCCCGCCTCCGCCCCGGTACCGATGCTGTCTCGATGCCGCCTCGGGACGGTCTCAGTGCTGCTTCTCGGGCCGTACGGGCACGTCGAGCAGGACCTTGGTGCCGCGCCCGGGTGCCCGCACCATGTCGAACTGTCCGCCCAACTCCCCCTCCACCAGGGTGCGTACGATCTGTAGTCCCAGGTTTCCGGCGCGGTGCGGATCGAACCCCTCGGGCAGCCCCCGGCCGTTGTCCTGGACGGTGACCAGCAGCCGCGGTTCCTTACGGCTGCCGCCGCGCACCGCACCGACCTCGACGATGCCCTGCTCGGCCTGGTCGAAGGCGTGCTCCAGGGCGTTCTGCAGTACTTCGGTGAGGACCATCGACAGCGGTGTGGCCACCTCGGCGTCCAGGATGCCGAAGCGTCCGGTGCGGCGGGTGATCACCTTGCCGGGTGAGATCTCCGCGACCATGGCCAGCACCCGGTCGGCGATGTCGTCGAACTCGACCCGTTCGTCGAGGTTCTGGGACAGCGTCTCGTGCACGATGGCGATCGAACCGACCCTGCGTACCGCCTCGTTGAGAGCTTCGCGGCCCTGTTCGGAATCCATCCGGCGGGACTGCAGCCGCAGCAGCGCGGCAACCGTCTGCAGATTGTTCTTCACCCGGTGGTGGATCTCCCGGATGGTGGCGTCCTTGGTGATCAGTTCCCGCTCGCGGCGGCGCAGTTCGGTCACATCGCGCAGCAGCACCAGCGAACCGATGTGCGTGCCCTTCGGTTTGAGCGGAATGGCGCGCAGCTGGATCACGCCGTCGTTGCCCTCGACCTCGAACTCCCGGGGAGCCCAGCCACTGGCGAGCTTGACCAGGGCCTCGTCCACCGGGCCGCGGGCGGGGGCCAGTTCGGCGGTGGTCTGGCCCAGGTGGTGGCCCACCAGGTCGGCGGCGAGGCCGAGCCGGTGGTAGGCGGAGAGCGCGTTGGGGCTGGCGTACTGGACGACGCCGTCCGCGTCGAGCCGGATCAGTCCGTCGCCGGCGCGCGGTGAGGCATCCATGTCGACCTGTTGACCGGGGAACGGAAACGTTCCGGCAGCGATCATCTGGGCGAGGTCGGAGGCGCTCTGGAGGTAGGTGAGCTCCAGCCGGCTGGGGGTGCGCACGGTCAGCAGATTGGTGTTGCGGGCGATCACCCCGAGCACCCGGCCGTCCCGGCGTACCGGGATGGACTCGACGCGTACCGGTACTTCCTCTCGCCACTCGGGGTCGCCCTCGCGTACGATGCGGCCCTCATCCAAGGCGGAGTCCAGCATCGGACGGCGCCCCCGGGGGACGAGATGGCCCACCATGTCGTCCTGGTAGGAGGTGGGGCCCGTATTGGGCCGCATCTGGGCGACCGAGACGTAACGGGTGCCATCGAGGGTGGGGACCCACAGCACGAGATCGGCGAAGGACAGGTCGGAGAGCAGCTGCCACTCCGAGACCAGCAGGTGGAGCCACTCGAGGTCGGAGTCGCTCAGAGCGGTGTGCTGGCGTACGAGATCGTTCATGGAGGGCACATCTTGGAGCCTACCGGCGTACGGTGTCCGTGGTGCGGGTCCGCCTTGTGCCCGCATAACCATGGACAACCACAAATGGTCTAGTCCACAATTCAGCAAAGGCCTCCGCTCTCCCCGCACAGGAGAGTGGAACGAGGCCCGAGGCGCTCTCTGCCCTGACTGCGCCGAGGCCTCCGATCGACCGGCCCCAGGACGGGGCGGCGGGCCCCTGCCGCACAGGGGGACGCTCTCCCGCCCGTACGGCGGGGCCGGCCGATGTCAGCTCCGGGCTGCGGTGCCGGACGGGTTGAGGGTCCCGTCCCGGCGCCGCGGCCCGCGGGTGTTTCCGGCCCGGTTCCAGGAGTTCGTGGGATTCACGGGGGTTCACGGGGCGGGGGCGCGCGACGGCGGCCCTGCTACGGAGCCGGGCGCGCGGCGGCGGGGGCCTCCGGCCGGACCGCCGGCCGCTCGGGCCAGGCCTTCAGCGCCAGTTCGGCGATGGCCTCCAAGGACGACCGCTCGGCGCCGTCCCGTGCCTGCTGGGACATCCCCTGGATGACCGCGCCCACGTAGTCGGCCAGCGCGGTGGCGTCCGCATCGGCGGGGAGTTCACCGGCGGCGATATCCGCGCGGACGGCGCTCTCGATCTCGCCGATGTTCGATCGCCTCATCTCCCGCAGGGATGCGGCGACTTCGGCGGATCCGGGTGAGATGTTCAGGGCAGCGCTGATCACGAGGCAGCCGCGCGGGCGGCCGGGGATCGTGTACTCGACCGCGGCCTCGCGCAGCGCCCGTTCGACACCGCGGCGGGCGGTCGGCTCCTCGGCCACGGCGCGCGAGATGAACCCGCCATAGTGCCGCCCGTACTCGGCCACGACCTCGTCGAACAGTGCCCGCTTGTCGCCGAAGGCGGCGTAGAGGCTGGGGGCGCTGATGCCCATGGCCCGGGTGAGGTCGGCGATCGAGGTGGATTCGTAGCCCTGCTCCCAGAAGGACCGGACCGCCTGTTCCAGCGCCGTCTCCCGGTCGAAGGACCGGGGCCGGCCGCGCTGCTTCGTTTCCTTGGACGCCATGGGAGGAATTTTATAGCGGTCGGTACGGAAGGCGTGCTACGGTTTTTCTGTAGCGAGCACTAAAGAAATGGCTCGCCGAGTGAGGGCTGCGCTCCCGCGGAAGCGCGCGGGCGTACGAACAAGGGGAGGGGCATCGCCATGGGTGCACTCAGCGGCAGGACGGCACTGGTGACGGGCGGCGGCCGGGGTATCGGCCGGGCGATCTCGGAGCGACTCGGGAGGGACGGCGCACGGGTCGCCGTGCATTACGGCCGGGACGAGACCGCGGCCAAGGAGACGGTCGACACGATCGAGGCCGCGGGCGGCCAGGCCTTCGCGATCAAGGCCGAGCTGGGGGTGCCGGGGGACGCCGAGGCCCTGTGGGCGGCGTTCGACGAGCAGGCCGAGGGGCTGGACATCCTGGTCAACAACGCCGGGATCAATACGGCGCTGGACGGGACGCTCAAGGGCATCGGCGAGGTGACGGCGGAGGATTTCGACCGCCTCTTCGCGGTCAACACCAAGGCGCCGTTCTTCATCGTCCAGCAGGGGCTGACCCGGCTGCGGGACGGCGGGCGGATCATCAATGTCTCGACGGGGCTGACGCGTGGCGGCGCCAGGCCCGATCTGATCGCCTATGCCATGACCAAGGGCGCGGTCGACGTCTTCACCTCGACCCTGGCCAAGGACCTGGGCCCACGGGGGATAACGGTGAACGCGGTGGCACCGGGCGTGGTGGACACCGATATGAACGCCGACCGGCTGCGGGGTGCGGCCAATGCCGAGGGGCGGCGGGCGGCCGGTGCGATGTCACCGCTGGGGCGGTTGGCGGACGCGACGGACGTGGGTGACGTCGTCGGCTTCCTGGCGTCGGACGACAGCCGGTGGGTGACGGGCCAGTGGATCGATACGACGGGAGGTGCCCTGCTCTGACGCCCTGCCCGCGCCGCCGGGACCGCCCACACCACCGGGACCGGGGGTCCGCCCTCTGATAGATTGGTCTATACCACATGACCGCATAGGACCACTCTCCAGAACGGCAGGCCAAAGCGTGGAAGTTGTCATCGTTCCGGACGCCACGGCAGGCGGCGAGCTGATCGCGGAGGCAATCGCCACCCTGGTGCGCCGCAAGCCCGACGCGCTGCTCGGTGTGGCCACCGGATCGACCCCGTTGCCCATCTACAAGGCGCTGGCGGCGAAAGTCCGGGACGGTGCGGTGGACGCCTCGCGGGCCCGTATCTGTCAGCTCGACGAGTATGTCGGCCTGCCGGCCGGGCACCCCGAGTCCTACCGTTCGGTGGTGCTGCGCGAGGTGGTCGAGCCGCTCGGTCTCGACGAGGACGCGTTCATGGGTCCCGACGGCACGGCGGAGGACGTCCAGGCCGCCTGCGAGGCGTACGACCGTGCGCTGAGCGAGGCCGGCGGGGTGGACCTCCAGCTGCTCGGTATCGGCACCGACGGGCACATCGGGTTCAACGAGCCCTGCTCGTCGCTGGCTTCCCGTACCCGTATCAAGACGCTGACCCGGCAGACCCGGGAGGACAACGCCCGGTTCTTCGACAGCCTCGACGAGGTTCCGCACCACGTCATCACCCAGGGCATCGGCACCATCCTGGAGGCCCGCCACCTGGTGCTGCTCGCCACCGGTGAGGGCAAGGGGGACGCCGTGGCCCAAGCCGTCGAGGGCCCGGTGGCCGCGCTGGTCCCGGCGTCGGCGCTCCAGCTCCACCCGCACGCCACGGTGGTCGTCGACGCGGCCGCGGCCTCCAAGCTGAAGCTCGCCGACTACTTCCGCGCCACCTACGCCGCGAAGCCGGACTGGCAGGGTCTCTGAGCCCCGCGGGGCGCCCCGGCCACGGCGTATCCGGGACCGGTGCATCCCGGACTGGTGTATCCGGGACTGGTGCATCCGGGATCGGCGGGCTCACCCCGCGCGGGACGGGGTCCGGGTGGTGAGGGCCTCGGCTGCGGCCTGGCCGCAGACGCGGGCGGCGCCGTGGGTGGCGATGTGGAGGGCGCCCTGGGGCGGGGACTGGGGGACGCCCATCTCGACGACGGCGGTGCCCGGGCGGGCGGCGAGCAGGGTGCGCAGGGCGTCGGCCATCCAGGGGTGGCGGTGGACGTCACGGACGACGGCGACGATCCGGCGGTCGCCGGCCGCGGTGAGCAGGCCGTCGACCAGGGAGCCGGTACCGGTGGCGGAGGCGGCCGGGTAGGTGGCGGTCGCTGTGCCGGGGACGAGGCGGGAGAGTTCGGCGGCGACGCCCCAGGGGGTCTCGTCACCGACCGCGATGTTGGCGAGGGGGGTGAAGGCGGCGACGTACGCGGGGGTGGTGAGCGGCTCGTAAGGACGGTCGCCGACGGTGACGCGGAGGGCGCGCCGGGCGGCGGTGAGGCCGATACCGGGGACGGGCGCGGCCCCCTCCCCCGCGCCCGCGCCCCGGGTCCAGCGGGCCAGGGCACGTACCCGTGCCGCGGCGTCGGCGAGCCGCTCCTCGGGCAGTTCGCCGGTGCGCACCGCCCGTACCAGGGCGTCGCGGAGGCGCAGGACGGTGGTCTCGTCGGCGAGTCCGCCGCCCACGCAGATGGCGTCGGCGCCGGCCGCGATGGCCAGGACGCTGCCGTGCTCGATGCCGTAGGCGGCGGAGATGGCCCGCATCTCCATTCCGTCGGTGACGATCAGCCCGTCGAAGCCGAGCCCGCCCTCGGTGGCGGGGGTGCGCAGCAGACCGTGCAGCGCGGCGGGGCTGAGAGTGGCCGGGTGGTCGCCGTCCAGGGCGGGCAGCAGGATGTGCGCGCTCATCACGGCCCGGGTGCCGGCCGCGACGGCGGCGCGGAACGGCACCAGTTCGCGCTCCTGGAGGGTGGCCAGGTCGGCGGTGATCCGGGGCAGGTCGTGGTGGGAGTCGACGGCGGTGTCGCCGTGCCCGGGGAAGTGCTTGGTGCAGGCGGCGACGCCGGCGGACTGCAGGCCCTCGACATAGGCGGCGGTGTGCCGGGCGACCAGGTGCGGGTCGGCGCCGAAGGAGCGGACGCCGATGACCGGGTTGGCGGGGTTGGAGTTGACATCGGCGGAGGGCGCCCAGTTGAGGTTGATCCCGCAGTCGGCCAGCCGGCGGCCGAGTTCCCGGGCGACCTGGCGGGTGAGCGTGGTGTCGTCGACGGCGCCCAGGGCGTGGTTGCCGGGGAAGGAGGAGCCACCGCGTACTTCGAGGCGGGTCACGTCACCGCCCTCCTCGTCGATGGCGACCAGGACGTCCTCGCGTTCCCTCCGCAACTGCCCGGTGAGTGCGGCGAGTTGTTCCGGGTCGTGGACATTGCGGCCGAAGAGGCCGACGGCGGACAGGCCCTCCCCGAGCCGGCGGCGCAGCCAGTCCGGGGCGGTGGTGCCGGTGAAACCGGGCTGCAGGACGGCGAGCGCGTCGCGGGTGAGGGTGTCGGCGGGGCGTACCGAGTGGGCGGAGCCTGTGAGAGGAGTCATGGACTGCGTTATCCCTTCACTGCGCCGGAGGTGAGACCGCCGACCGCCTTGCGTTGCAGGAACAGGAAGAGGACCAGGATCGGGACGGCGAAGATCGAGGCGGCGGCCATGGTGGCGCCCCAGTCGTCGCCGAACTGGCTCTGGAATTTCGAGAGCCACAGCGGCAGGGTGCCCATGGCGGGTTCCTTGTTGAGGACCAGTACCAGCGGGAATTCGTTCCAGGCGGTGATGAAGCCGAAGAGGGAGGTGGCCATCAGGCCGGGTGCCAGCAGCGGGAAGACCACCTTGAGGAAGGCCTGGCGGCGCGAGCAGCCGTCGACCATCGCGGACTCCTCCAGCTCCTTGGGCACCGCGGCGACATAGCCCCGGAGTGTCAGCAGCGTGAAGGGCAGCACCATCACGGTGTAGAAGGCGGTGAGCGGCAGCAGGCTGTTGAGCAGGTCGGCGTCCCGGACGATCAGGTAGACCGAGATCACCATCACCTCCCAGGGCGCCATCTGGGCGACCATGAAGGTCAGCAGGATGCCCCGGCGCCCCTTGAACCGCATCCGGGTGACGGCGAACGCCCCGCAGAGCGCGATGACCAGCGACAGGCCGACGGCGACCACGGTCACGACGACCGAGTTGCCGGCCAGGGTCCAGAAGTCGGGAGCCCGTACCGCCGTCACGAAGTGCTCGACGGTGCCGTGGAAGGGGAACCACACCGGGTCTTCGCTGATGATCTCCCGGGTCGGCTTGAAGGCCGTGTTGAACATCCAGTAGACGGGGAAGACGAAGCCGAGGGCGAGTACGGCCGCCGCGGCGTTGGGCCAGATGCGGCCGGCGAGCGAGCGCTTCACAGCGCGTCCTCCTGTTCCTCCCGCGCTTCCTGCCGGAGCGTCAGGCGCAGGTAGTACGCGGTCATGGCCAGCAGCACCAGGATCGTCAGCAGCGAGATCGCGGCGCCCATCCCGAAGTGCAGGTTGCCGACGCCCTCGGTGAAGGCGTAGATCGGCAGCGTCTCGGTGAGCCGGTCCGGGCCGCCCTCGTTGATCGCGAAGATCTGCGGGAACGCCTTGAAGACCCAGATGACTTCCAGGAACGTCGTGGCGAGGAAGAACGGCTTGAGGAACGGGAAGGTGACGGCGGTGAAGATCTTCCAGGTGCCGGCACCGTCCATCCGGGCCGCCTCGTAGAGCTCCTGGGGGATGGTCGTGGTGGCCGCGTAGAGGTTGAGCGCCACGAACGGCAGGGACTGCCAGACGATCAGTACGGTGATGACGAAGAAGGTCGACAGCTGGGTGCCGACCCAGTCGTAGTGGGCCATGGCGTGCCAGCCGAGCCGGTCCAGCACCCAGTTGACGACGCCGTAGCGGGAGTCGAAGAGCCACTGGAAGACGGTGGTGGCGGCGATATGCGGCATGGCCCAGGCCAGCACCAGCGCGAGGGACAGCGTGAGGCGCATCTTGCTGCCGAGCCGGGCCAGCAGCAGCCCGATCAGCACGCCGAGGACCATGATCAGGGTGACGTTGACCGCGGTGAAGACGAGGGTGCGGAGGGTGACCCGCCAGAACTGCTCACTGCCCAGGATCTCCTGGTAGTTGCCGAGCCCGCGCCAGTCGGTGAGGCGCTGGATCAGCTCCTTCATATTGAGGTTCTGGAAGGAGAGCACCACGTTGCGGACCATGGGCCAGCCCAGGAAGGCCGCGGTGGCGAGCAGGGCCGGCAGCAGCAGGAGGTAGGGCACGCCACTGGCGCCCGGCCGGGCGCGCCTGCCGCCGCGGGCGGGCGGTGCGCCTCCTCCCCCGTCGTGATGCGGCGCGGTCCGCTCCGCCGCGCCGTCGAGCTGCACTGCCATGGGCCCTGCTCCCCCTCGTTGCCGTCCGGTTTCCCCGCATCCGGGAATTACTGCTTGGCGAGCCGCGCGTTGATCTCGGATTCGATGTCCTTGGCGGCGTCGGCCGGGGACATACCGTTCAGCACGGCGGTCATGTAGTTCTTGATGGGGTTCGGTACGTTCTCCACCGCGGCCCACTGCGGAATCAGCGGAGTGGTGCCACCGGACTTCAGTGCCGCGGGGGCGGCGGCCGCGGCGGCCGGATTCTCCTTGGCGGCATCGGCCAGAGCCGGGGACTTCGGGGTCCAGCCGGCCTCCTTGACCATCTGCGCGTCGTTCTCCTTGGACAGGGCGATCTTCAGGAATTCCTTGGCGAGTTCCTGCTTCTTGCCCATACCGGCGACGGCGAAGTTGGACCCGCCGAGGAATACGCCCTCGGGCTTGTCCGCGGTCTCCCCCGGAATGGTGAAGAAGCCGATGTCGTCCTTGATATCCGGGTTGGCCTTGACGGCGGTGACCGCCTCGTAGCCCATGCCGATAATGGCGCCGGTCTTCCCCTTGGCGAAGATGTCGGCCTGCTGCGGGGTGGCCTCGTCCTTGTTCTTCGGGGCGGTGCTGAAGGCCTGGTACTGCCGGTAGACGTCCATGGCCCGGGAGACCTTGGGGTCGCCGAGGTTGGAGACCCACTTACCGCCCTGTTTCTTCACCAGGTCGGCGCCGGTGCCGATGGTCAGGCCGTCGAGGAAGTACCAGTTCTGGCCGGGGAGGTACAGCGGCTCGGCGTCGGTCTTCTGCTTGATGGCGTCGAAGGCCCGGAAGAGCTCGGCGCGGGTCCTGGGAGTTCCCTTGAGGCCGGCCCGCGCCCAGATCTTCTTGTTGTACATCACCACGCGGTTGCCCGCGAACCACGGCAGCGCGTACTGCGTACCGTCCACCACCGAGGCCTTGTTGAAGGCGTCGTTCCAGTCGGCGCCGATCTCCTTCTTCAGATCGCCGAGATCGACGAGGGCGCCGGCCTTGGCGTAGGCGGCGGTCTGGGTGTTTCCGATTTCCACCACGTCCGGCGGGGTGTCCTCGGAGAGCGCGGTGCTCAGCTTCTGCTGAATTCCGTTCCACTGCTGGATCTTGAAGTCGGCAGTGGCTCCGGTCTTCTTCTTGAACTGTTCGGATACCCGCTTGGTCCATTCCGGCGGATTGGACCCGTCCATCACCCAAACGGTCAGCTTCTGGCCCTTGAAGCCATCCGCGCCCGCTTCGTTCCCGTCGCTGGACCCACAGGCAGCGACACTCACCAGCATTCCCGCGACCACCGTCGCCGCTATGAGCCCACGCTTCATCGCGCTCTCCCCTAAAGGCCGGGTGTGGTCTTTAATGGTTTAGACCAGTTCCCGCAGCTTGGCCTAGACCTTTTGGGGTGTCAAGGGTGTATAAGAGTCGCTGTCAGGTCCGTTACCGGACCGACATCTGGCACGCCGGGACCCTCGAAGGAGAACGGAGCGCCCACCCGTGCCACGATGTGAGCCGCTATGTACGGAGGAGCAGCCGGTGACGGCAGCACGACAGGAGCCGGAGAGGCGGGTCATGGAAACCGACGGGGGCAGCGCCGAGAGCGAGGGCGGCACGCGGACCACCCGCGTGCCCAAGTACTACCGTCTCAAACGGCACTTGCTGGAGATCACCGAGACCCTCCCGCCCGGCACCCCCGTCCCGCCCGAGCGCACCCTCGCCGCGGACTTCGACACCTCGCGCACGACGGTGCGGCAGGCCCTTCAGGAGCTGGTCGTCGAAGGCCGCCTGGAGCGCATCCAGGGCAAGGGCACCTTTGTGGCCAAGCCCAAGGTCTCCCAGGCCCTGCAACTGACCTCGTACACCGAGGACATGCGGGCCCAGGGCCTGGAGCCGACGTCCCAGCTGCTGGACATCGGCTATGTCACCGCCGACGACCGGCTGGCCGGGCTGCTGGACATCGCGCCCGGCGGCCGGGTGCTGCGCATCGAACGGCTGCGGCTGGCCAGCGGTGAGCCGATGGCGATCGAGATCACCCATCTGTCCGCCAAGCGCTTTCCCGCGCTGCGCCGCAACCTCGTCAAGTACACCTCGCTCTACACCGCACTGGCCGAGGTCTACGACGTCCGCCTCGCGGAGGCCGAGGAGACCATCGAGACCTCGCTCGCCACCCCGCGCGAAGCCGGCCTGCTGGGCACCGACGTCGGCCTGCCGATGCTGATGCTCTCCCGGCACTCGCTCGACGCCCAGGGTCAGCCCGTGGAATGGGTGCGCTCGGTCTACCGCGGCGACCGCTACAAGTTCGTGGCGCGGCTGCGGCGGCCTGCGGCGGACTGAACGAGGGTCAGCACGGACCCGGCTGGGGGTCCGGGGGTCACCCCCCGGGAAAGCACAGCGTGGCGCGGCTGCGGCGGCCTGCGGCGGACTGAGGCCGCGGCCCCGTCCCACGGCGGTGTGACATCGCCAACGGCAGCGTGACGTCCGGAGCATGCGGCCCTCCGGACCACGCCGCCCGCTGTGCGTATACGGCGTACCGATATGCGGACAGCTAGTGACGGGTACCTCGGCCCTGTCCTAGATTTCCAGCCGATCGCACAGGAGATCACCAGGGCCAACGCCACGGACGGAGCCGCGCTGATGCCAGAACCAGTCGAACCGCCGACCAGCAGACAGATCGTCACCCCGACCCGGATAGTCGCCGGTTTGTGCCTGCTCGCCCCGTTCATCGCCATACTGTGGGTGAGTTCGTACGCCAGGGTCGAGCCGAAGCTCATCGGGATCCCGTTCTTCTACTGGTACCAGATGCTGTGGGTGCTGATCTCGACCGCGCTGACGGCGGTGGCGTACAAGCTCGTCCAGCGTGAGCAGCGCGCCCGCAAGGGCGGTGCGTCCCAGTGATCCTCAGCGCTCCCGTGACCCTCAGCGCTCCAGTGCCCTTCAGCGGCCCCACATCGGGCGGACCGGGCACCCCGGCCACGCTCGCCGCCTCCGCCACCCAGGGCGTCAACGGCACAGCCCTCGCCGTCTTCGTCTTCTTCTTCCTGGCCGTGACGGTCATGGGCTTCCTGGCCGCCCGCTGGCGCAAGGCCGAGCAGTCGGACAGCCTCGACGAATGGGGCCTGGGCGGGCGCAGCTTCGGCACCTGGATCACCTGGTTCCTGCTCGGCGGCGACCTCTACACGGCGTACACCTTCGTGGCCGTCCCAGCGGCGATCTACGCGGCCGGCGCGGCCGGCTTCTTTGCCGTCCCCTACACGATCCTCGTCTATCCGCTGATCTTCACCTTCCTCCCCCGCCTCTGGTCGGTCTCGCACAAGCACGGCTACGTCACCACCTCCGACTTCGTGCGCGGACGCTTCGGTTCCAAGGGCCTGTCACTGGCCGTGGCGCTCACCGGCATCCTCGCCACGATGCCGTACATCGCGCTCCAACTGGTCGGCATCCAGGCCGTACTGGACGTGATGGGCATCGGCGGCGGCGAGCACACCAACTGGTTCGTCAAGGACCTGCCGCTGCTGATCGGGTTCGCGGTGCTGGCCGCCTACACCTACTCCTCCGGCCTGCGCGCCCCCGCGCTGATCGCCTTCGTCAAGGACGGCCTGATCTACCTCGTCATCATCGTGGCGATCGTCTATATCCCCATCAAACTGGGCGGGTTCGACGCGATCTTCGACGCGGCGGGCAAGGCGCTCGCCCAGCCCGGCGCCGTCCCCGGCAAACCCCGCGGCGAGCTGGTCAGCGGCCCCAACGCCCAGTGGGCGTACGCGACGCTGGGGCTCGGCTCGGCCCTCGCCCTCTTCATGTATCCGCACTCCATCACCGCCACGCTCTCCTCTCGCAACCGCAACGTCATCCGTCGCAACACCACGATCCTGCCGCTCTATTCCCTGCTGCTGGGCTTCCTGGCGCTGCTCGGCTTCATGGCCGTCAAGGCCGGTACGGACATCCAGGGCAATCCGCAACTGGCCATCCCGCAGCTGTTCGAGGACATGTTCCCCAGCTGGTTCGCCGGTGTCGCGTTCGCCGCGATCGGCGTCGGCGCCCTGGTGCCGGCGGCCATCATGTCGATCGCCGCGGCCAACCTCTTCACCCGCAACGTCTACAAGGACTTCCTCAGACGGGACGCCACGCCCGAGCAGGAACACAAGGTCGCCAAGCTGGTCTCCCTGCTGGTCAAGGTCGGCGCCCTGGTCTTCGTCCTCACCATGGACAAAACCGTCGCGATCAACTTCCAGCTGCTGGGCGGGATCTGGATCCTGCAGACCCTGCCGGCCCTGGTCGGCGGCCTGTTCACCCGCTGGTTCCACCGGTGGGCGCTGCTCGCCGGCTGGGCGGCCGGCATGCTCTACGGCACCCTCGCGGCCTACGGCGTCGCCAGCCCGACCCAGAAGCACTTCGGCGGGTCGTCCGCCGAGATCCCCGGCATCGGTGAGATCGGCTACATCGGCCTGACCGCCTTCGTGCTGAACGTCGTGGTGACGGTCGTCCTCACACTCGTCCTGAAGGCGGTCAAGGCCCCCGACGGCATCGACGAGACCAGCCCCGCCGACTACACGGCGGACGCCGGCGACGAGAGTGTCTCCGCCGGCCTGCCACCGGCGACGGCGGGCGCACCGAGCGGACACTGAGCCACCGGCAGATTCACGGCCACGGGCCGTCGCGTCCTCCGGGCGTGGCGGCCCGTTCGCCTGCCCGGCCGCGGCGCGCAGCCGTGGCGCGGCCGGGGCGAGACCACTGACAGGCACCGTGCGATCACTCACAACACACTAGATGTGGGGGTGCACGCGATGAGCCACCACCACATGTATGCTCGTCCTCGCTGTCGTCGCAGGGGAATCCGGTGGGAGTCCGGAACTGTCCCGCAACGGTGTAGGCGGCGCGCCAGTGGCCCGATGCCGGCCCGGTCGCGCGCCCGTGAAGTCCGAGGACCTGCCGACGGTATGTCCGCGTCGCCATCGGCGCGGATGTCGATACGTCCGGGTCCCGAGGGTTGGGCCGGTGGACGCCGCGCGGTGTGCCCGCGCACCCCTGACCATGACGGGGTGCGGTATGCCCGCGTGCGCCCGTCGCGCCCGCCCCTCCAGGCCCCCGCCGAGTGAGGGAGACATCACGTGACCATCGCGCCAACGGAGCCCGCGTCAGACGCCGAGGCCGCGCCGCCTGCGGTGACCACGCCTGCCACCCCCGCCGACGGTGTACGGGCCGAGGACGGGCCGGGTGTCGCCCTGCTGCGCACCCTGACCCGGCTGACCGAGGACCTCACCGCGACCGACCCCGGCAAGGTGGCCGCCGCCGCCCTCCGCGGCCGGCACCCGGGTTCCGACGAGGCCGAGCTGCGGTCGCTGGCCATCGACGCCGCGGCCGGGCTGATCGGTGACGAGCCGCAGTACTCCCGGCTCGCCGCGCGCCTGCTCACCCTCGCGATCTCGGAGGAGGCGGCCGGACAGGGGGCGGTCGCCTTCTCCGCCTCCGTTGAGGTCGGCCACCGCGAGGGGCTGATCGCCGACGAGACGGCGGAGTTCGTCCGCGCGCACGCGGAGCGGCTGGACGCGCTGGTCGACGGCGCGCTCGCGGAAGGAGCCGACGACCGCTTCGGCTACTTCGGGCTGCGCACCCTGCACTCCCGCTACCTGCTGCGCCACCCCACCACCCGCCAGGTCATCGAGACGCCCCAGCACTTCCTGCTGCGGGTAGCCTGCGGACTGGCAGAGGACCGTTCCGCCAGGGCCCTCGCGGACGTCGCCGAGCTGTACCGCCTCACCAGCTCGCTGTCCTACCTCCCCTCCTCCCCCACCCTCTTCAACTCCGGCACCCGCCACCCGCAGATGTCGTCGTGCTATCTGCTGGACTCGCCGCTGGACGAGCTGGACTCCATCTACGACCGGTACCACCAGGTGGCCCGGCTCTCCAAGCACGCCGGCGGCATCGGCCTCTCGTACTCCCGCATCCGCGCCCGCGGTTCGCTGATCCGCGGGACGAACGGGCACTCCAACGGCATCGTGCCGTTCCTGCGCACGCTGGACGCCTCGGTCGCGGCGGTGAACCAGGGCGGCCGGCGCAAGGGCGCCGCCTGCGTCTACCTGGAGACCTGGCACGCGGACATCGAGGAGTTCCTGGAGCTGCGCGACAACACCGGTGAGGAGGCGCGCCGTACGCACAACCTGAACATCGCGCACTGGATCCCGGACGAGTTCATGCGCCGCGTGGAGACGGACGCCGAGTGGTCGCTGTTCTCCCCGGCGGACGCCCCGGAGCTGGTGGACCTGTGGGGCGAGGAGTTCGACGCCGCCTACCGCAGGGCCGAGGCCGACGGCCGGGCCGTCAAGACCATCCCGGCGCGGGTCCTGTACGCCCGGATGATGCGCACCCTGGCACAGACCGGCAACGGCTGGATGACCTTCAAGGACGCCGCCAACCGCACCGCCAACCAGACCGCCGAGCCCGGATCGGTCGTGCACTCCTCCAACCTGTGCACCGAGATCCTGGAGGTCACCGACGACGGCGAGACGGCCGTCTGCAACCTGGGGTCGGTCAACCTCGCCGAGCACCTCGCCGCGGACGCCGGCACCGGCACCGGCACCGGCACCGGGGACGAGGTGATGGACTGGGAGAAGCTGGACGCCACCGTCCGCACCGCCGTCACCTTCCTCGACCGCGTCGTGGACATCAACTTCTACCCGACCGAGCAGGCGGGTGCCTCCAACTCCCGCTGGCGCCCGGTGGGTCTGGGCCTGATGGGCCTCCAGGACGTGTTCTTCCGGCTGCGGCTGCCCTTCGACTCGCCCGAGGCGCGGGAGCTGTCCACCCGGATCTCCGAGCGGATCATGCTCGCCGCGTACGAGGCCTCCGCCGACCTCGCCGAGCGGCACGGCCCGCACCCGGCCTGGTCCGCGACCCGCACCGCCCGCGGTGTGCTGCACCCGGACCACTACCCGAACGCCGAGCCCCGCTGGGCGGACCGCTGGGCGGCGCTGCGCGCCCGTATCGCCACGACCGGGATGCGCAACTCCCTGCTGCTGGCGATCGCCCCGACCGCGACCATCGCCTCCATCGCCGGTGTGTACGAGTGCATCGAGCCGCAGGTCTCCAACCTGTTCAAGCGGGAGACCCTGTCCGGTGAGTTCCTCCAGGTCAACACCTATCTGGTGGAAGACCTCAAGGCGCACGGGCTGTGGGACGCGCGGACCCGTGACGCGCTGCGCGAGGCCAACGGCTCGGTGCAGGAGGTCGGCTGGATCCCCGAGGAGATCCGGGCGCTGTACCGCACCGCCTGGGAGATCCCGCAGCGTGCCCTGATCGACATGGCCGCGGCCCGTACCCCGTTCCTCGACCAGAGCCAGTCGCTGAACCTCTTCATGGCCTCGCCGACCATCGGCAAGCTCAGCTCGATGTACGCCTACGCCTGGAAGCGCGGCATCAAGACCACGTACTACCTGCGCTCCCGTCCGGCGACCCGGATCGCCCAGTCCGCCCGCGGCACCACCGCCGCGGCCACCGTCCCCCAGCAGGCGGCCGACCCCGAGGCCGTCGCCTGCTCCCTGGAAAACCCCGAGTCCTGCGAGGCATGCCAGTAATCATGACTACCGCACCCGAGAAGAACGCGGCGGCCGCCCACACCGCCACCACCGGCACGAAGAACCTCCTCGACCCGGGCTTCGAGCTGACCCTGCGCCCCATGCGGTACCCGGACTTCTACGACCGCTACCGCGACGCGATCAAGAACACCTGGACCGTAGAGGAGGTCGACCTCCACTCGGACGTCGCCGACCTCGCCAAGCTCTCCCCCGGTGAGCAGCACCTCATCGGCCGCCTGGTGGCCTTCTTCGCCACCGGCGACTCGATCGTGGCGAACAACCTGGTCCTGACCCTCTACAAGCACATCAACTCCCCCGAGGCGCGGCTGTACCTGAGCCGTCAGCTGTTCGAGGAGGCGGTGCACGTCCAGTTCTATCTGACGCTGCTGGACACCTACCTCCCCGACCCGGACGACCGCGCGGCCGCCTTCGCCGCGGTGGAGAACATCCCGTCCATCCGGGAGAAGGCCCAGTTCTGCTTCAAGTGGATGGACTCGGTCGAGAGCATCGACCGGCTGGAGACCAAGGCCGACCGCCGGCGCTTCCTGCTCAACCTCATCTGCTTCGCCGCCTGCATCGAGGGCCTGTTCTTCTACGGTGCCTTCGCATACGTCTACTGGTTCCGCTCGCGCGGTCTGCTGCACGGGCTCGCCACGGGCACCAACTGGGTGTTCCGCGACGAATCCATGCATATGGACTTCGCGTTCTCGGTGGTGGACACGGTCCGCGAGGAGGAGCCCGACCTCTTCGACGACAAGCTGGAGCAGCAGGTCACCGAGATGCTCCAGGAGGCCGTCGAGGCGGAGCTCCAGTTCGGCCGCGACCTGTGCGGTGAGGGCCTGCCGGGTATGAACACCGAGTCGATGCGCGAGTACCTCCAGTGCGTCGCCGACCAGCGGCTGCAGCGGCTCGGCTTCGCGCCCGTCTACGGCTCGGAGAACCCGTTCTCCTTCATGGAGCTGCAGAACGTCCAGGAGCTGACCAACTTCTTCGAGCGCCGGGCCTCCGCCTACCAGGTCGCGGTCGAGGGCTCGGTCTCCTTCGACGACGAGTTCTAGAACTCCCGGACCGGCGACGCCCCTTCGCCCCTGCAACCCTTCGGCCCGTTGGCACTCCGGCCCGGGCACCCCGCCATTGTGAGCGTTGTGTTACCTCGGCAACCGGGACGCAGGCCCACCGCATCTCAGTGAGCATGCAAGGCACGAAGGGGCGTCGTCGCCGGTACATCGACTATCCGCGCAAGGGACGAGAGGGCCCGCGCCGCTGGCTGCCGTCATGGCGGCTGTGGCTCGGCACCCTCTCGTTCTGCGTGCTCTGCCTGGCGGGGCTGTTCGCCGTCGTCTACGCGAAGATCGACATTCCGAACGAGAACGCGCTGGCCGGCAAGGAAGCCACCGTCTACTACTGGGCGGACGGCAGCCAGATGGTCAGCGTGGGAGACGTCAACCGGCAGAACGTCACGCTCGACAAGGTGCCCGACTCCGTCGAGGAATCCGTGATCGCGGCGGAGAACGCCACCTTCTACGACGATTCCGGCGTCTCCCTCCAGGGCCTGGCCCGCGCGGTGGTCAATATGCTCTCCGGCGAGGAGGCCCAGGGCGGCTCCACCATCACCCAGCAGTATGTGAAGAACACCTATCTCTCGCAGGACCAGACGGTGACCCGTAAGGTGCGGGAATTCATCATCGCGCTGAAGGTGAGCAACCAGAAGTCCAAGCGGGAGATTCTCCGCGGATACCTCAACACCAGCTGGTTCGGCCGAGGTTCGTACGGAATCCAGGCCGCCGCCCACGCGTACTACGGCATCGACGCCAAGGACCTCAATCCCAGTCAGGGTGCGCTGCTGGCCGCCCTGCTGAAGGGGGCCGAACAGTACGACCCCGGGCTGAGCGAGGCCAACCATGAACGGGCCGTGGAACGCTGGAAGTGGATTCTCGACCGGCGGGTCGCCACCGGCACGCTGAGCAAGGAAGAACGCGCCGGATACACCGAGTTCCCGGAGCCCCGGGCGCCGTCGAAGCCCACCAGCCAGGCCGGCCAGACCGGCTACCTCATCGGTGTGGCCAACAAGTTCGTCCGAGCGGCCACCGGACTGACCGACAAGGACCTGGCCCAGGGCGGCTACCGCGTCCACACCACCTTCGACAGAGAGCTCACCCGCCGCCTGGAAACGGCGGTCAAGGACGTCCGCCGGAAGAGCCTCGACCCGCGGCAGCGCGCCGCCGACCAGCACGTGGAGTTCGGCGCCGCCTCCGTACGGCCCGGGGACGGCGCGATCGTCGCGCTCTACGGCGGCGAGGACGCCACCCGGCACTTCACCAACAACGCGGACACCACGGCGGTCCCGGCCGGCTCCGCCTTCAAACCGTTCGTCCTGGCGGCCGCGCTCCAGCAGCGGGCCGACCGGACCGAGGACGGCACCGAGGCGGCCGATATGCCCTCGACGGACCAGGAGCGCCGGCTCGCAGCGCTGCGCGAAGCCCTGCTGAAGGCCGAGAACCCGCCGTTCGTGCAGGCCGGGCAGCGGATCGGGCTGGAGCGGATCAAGGAGCTGGTGGTGGCCGCGGGGCTGCACGAGGGCAGCCTGGCGCGCCTGGAGCAGACCTTCCCGCTGGGCACCTCCGCGCCCAGCGCGATCCGGCTGGCGAGCGCCTACACCACCTTCGTCAACGGCGGGCTGCACGCCGACCCGTACGCGGTGTCCAGGCTGACCCACGACGGCGAGGAGGTCGGCGGCTTCGGCCGCGCCGAACCCGAGCAGGTCCTCGACTCCGATGTCGCCCAGGAGGTGGCGGCGACCCTGGAGGCACTGGGCTGGCGGAGCCTGGGGCTGCCCGGCGGCCGGCCGGTCGTGGCGGGCCGCAGCGAGCCGGGCGACCGGATGAAGTCGGCGTGGTTCATCGGTACGGACCGGGCGGACGAGCCGACCACGGCCGTCACCCTCTTCCGCAACCGGCCCGGGGCGCCCGAGCTGCTGCCCCTGCAGGGCGTCGGCGGCGACGAGAAGGCGCTGGGCACCGCCCTCCCGGCACAGATCTGGAGCGCGTACCAGCGGGCGGCCTAGGCCCGGCCCAGGTCCTGTCCACAGGGGCGAACGGCGCGCGGGGCGTCCCGTACCGACAGCCGGTACCGGACGCCCCGCGCGCCGAGCATGGACCTCAGTCGCCGGCCTGAGTCGCCGGCCTCAGCCGCTGACCTCAGCCGCTGACCTCAGTCGTTGGCGACGACCGGGTAGCGCGGCTCCCGCTCGGCCATCTGCTTCAGCACGTCCTTGCGGTCCCGCTTGCTGAGCCGGTCGATGTAGAGGTAGCCGTAGAGGTGGTCGGTCTCGTGCTGGAGACAGCGCGCGAAGTAGCCGGTGCCCTGGACGACGACCGGCTCGCCCTTGGCGTCCTGGCCGCGCACCACGGCGTAGTCGGGCCGGGCCAGGTCGGCGTACGCGCCCGGCACGGACAGGCAGCCCTCGCCGGAGTCGTCCAGCACCCGGCGGTCTGCGGGCAGCTCGTCCAGCACCGGGTTGCAGATCGCGCCGACGTGCCGGACGCCCTGGTCGTCCATGCAGTCGTAGACGAAGACCTTCAGGTCCACACCGATCTGGTTGGCGGCGAGGCCCACGCCCTCGGCGGTGCGCTGGCTGGCGAACATGTCGTCGATCAGCTGGGCGAGCTCGTCACCGAACTCGGTGACGTCCTGGCACTCCTTGTGGAGCACCGGATTGCCGACGACCGTGATCGGCCGCGAGGTGCCGCGCTCCCGGTGGGCCGCCTCCCGCTCCGCCGCGTCCGTGACGTCGTCGAGGAACTCCTCGTCCACCCGCTGGTCACCCTCTTGATCAAACACCGGCTGCTGGGCCATCTCCGCCGTACGCCTTCCTCACAAAACCCTGATGCGCCTCACAAGCCTGATGAGGCTCATAACCCTGATTGAGTCCCATACAGCCTACGGGGGGTGCGCGAGGCGGCTCAGCAGACCTCTTCGAGATCGCGCCATTCCCGGGTGTCCGGGCTGTCCGCGACCCAGCCGTCCAGCAGCCCGCGGACCAGGCCGGACGGCGCCGCGATACCGCACTCGCGCTCCGGCACCCACAGGGAGCCCGAGCCCGCGGTGCGGTGGCCCAGCGGGCCGGGGTGGCCCGGCTCACTGTGATCGTGCGGGTCCAGGTGCTCGCCGTCGCCCTCGTCGCTGGGCATCCGGCTCTCCGAGCAGGTGCGGCACAGCAGCCGCACGGAGGACGACCAGTCCTCGGCGGCGAAACCGGCGTCGGCCGCCAGCCGCTCCAGGGCGTCCCGGTCGGCCTCCGTGGCGGCCTCCAGCAGCACCACCCAGGTGGGGACCGGGGAGGGCGCCCACAGCTCGATCTCGTCGAAGACCGGATACGCCCTGGTGGCACCGCCGGCACCGGCGGCCGTGGTGCGCTCACCGTGCGGGACACCGTCGTGCAGCACCACCTCACCCCAGCGCCGCCCCGAGGACGGCAGCGGGATGGAGAGCACCTCGATACGGGCCGGGTCCAGCCGGCGGCCCCAGACCACCTCGGCCTCGCCCTCCGGGGAGAGCCGGACGGCGGCGCTGCCCAGGGCCATGCCGAGCGGTTCGCCGGACGGGGAGCCCTCGCCGGGGACCTTCAGGCCGTACGCCTGCCAGGCGCGACGGGCCAGCGGCCAGTCCTGCAGGGCGGTGGCGGCGATCCCGACGTTCCACCAGTCGGGCGCCCCGGTCTCACGGTCCAGCAGCGCGACCGCGCGCAGCCCGGCGGCCCGCGCCTGCTCCCAGTCGTGCCGGAACTTGTGCAGCAGAGCGAGGTTGAACCAGGACTCCGACAGCCACGGCTCCAGGTCCGCGGCGCGGGTCAGCAGCGCGCCCGCGTCCTCGTAACGGCCGTCGCCGATCAGCGTGAAAGCGCGGTCGGTCGCCTGCCGCCACGAGGCGGAGGGCCGGTGCCGTACCTTGCCGAAGATCCTCACGATTCCCGCCTGCTGGTTGCTCTCGATGCCGCCCCGGTGGTGCCCCGAGCGGCGCCCGGGCCCTATTTGGGGGCCCACTCGACAACCTGCCACAGATTGCCGTCGAGCTCAGCCTGGTTTGCTGCGCCCCCGGCGGCCCGTCGCTCTTCGCCGACCCCCTGAATCCCCCTGCGAGGGGCTTCCTTCGCATCCAACCATGCCCCTCTCGCGGGGCGCTCATTACCCATGGGTTCCATGACATCGGCCACGGTGCCGTGGCGTCGCCGCGGACCCCCGCACAGGGATTCTTCCCAGATTCTGCCCAGGGTTCCCGCCCCCAGGCATGCGCCCGCGCCTCGGGGCGGTGCCCGGGGGCGGGGCCCCGGCCCGTGCCCCGTTCCGCGCCCCCGGCGCACCTCCACACGTTCCGTACGCCCCGGGCGCCCCGGGGCTTCAGCCGGCCCGGCCGTCGCGCGCCAGGACCCGGGCGAGCGCCTCGACGACTCCGGGCTCATGGTCCCGCGCGGTGGCCAGCCGCAGCCGTGCCAGGGCACGCAGCCGTCCGCCGGGCCCCGCGCTCCCGCCGGACAGGTCGTCGTAGGCGTTGACGGTACGGACGATACGCGCCGTGACCGGCTGGTCCCGGTACGGATCGGCCTGCCGCTCGACGATCACCGCGACCTCGGCGGGGGCCCCGGTCTGCCGGACAACGGCACCGCCCAGCAGGGCGATCCGGCGCTGCTCGGCGGGCGGCAGCGCGGCGGTGGCACCGCCCGGCACCGGGTCCAGCAGCGAGAGCTGGCCGATGTCGTGCATCAGCGCGGCGTACTCCAGCACCTCCAGGTCCGGTGCGGTCAGGCCGAGTTCACGGCCCACCGCGCGGCTGAGCGTGGCCACCCGGCGGGCGTGGCCGCGCGGGGTGTACCCGGCGATCTCGGTCGAGCGGGCCAGCGAGGCGACGGTCTGGCGGCAGGTGGTGCGAACCACCGTGAACCGGTGGAAGGCGAACTGGGTGAGCAGCAGTGGCAGACAGCACACCGGCAGCGCCCAGAGCCCGGCGACGGCGGTGCCCAGCGCGATCACCACCCCCGTGGCGCAGACGGCGGTGCCGGGTCCGGGCAGCGCCCGCAACTCGTCGCGCAGCAGCGGCCCGTACGGCCGGCCGGTACGGGCCCGGGCCAGCGTGGCCGCCAGTACCGCGTCGCACAACGTGGTCAGCGCCAGCAGGGCGACCAGGAAGAGCGGGTGGGCCGGCCCGGAGACCGGCCGGCCGTCCAACGCCCCGGTGGCGTGGAGAGGTTGGCAGCAGGTGGCGGCGAAGCCGGCGGTCAGCACCCGGCGGGCCAGGGGGTCCAGCGCGGGCCCGCGGCCGCGAGCGGCCCGCGGGACGAGTCCCACCAGGCCGGCCGCCAGGACGACGGCCACGGTCTGCGGGACGCCGTGCGCCGCCGGCCGTCCGCCGGCCTCGCCGAGCAGTGCGTACGCCAGCGCCCCGGCCGCGGCGAGCGGTGCGCCCTCCCGCTCCTCCGGCGCCCGCCCGTACCCGGTGGACGATGCCCGCCCGTACCCGGTGGACGATGCCCGTCCGTTCCCGGTGGACGCTCCCGGGCCGCACCGTCCCGCCAGCTCGCCGAGCGCGATCAGCGCCCCGAAGGCCAGCGCGATGCCCGGCTGGGCCAGGCCGTCCCAGAGCGTCCGGCCCAGCGACCAGCACGCCAGGGCGGCGGCGGGGGCGTGGACGGTGGCGGCCGCGACCCGGCCGCGAACGGCGGAGACGCCGCGACGGCCGGGAGCCGGCGAGCCCCCGGGCCGCCGCCTGGCGTCAGGGGGCTCCTCGGGCGCGTCGGGCGCGGGCGTCATCGGCCACCGCCCTGACCGGAGGGGGCGGAGGGGCCGGAAAGGCCGGAGGGGCCGGAAGGACCGGAAGGACCGGCGGAATCTGCGGGGCCTGAGGGGCCTGAGGGGCGTGAGGGGTGTGAGGGTCCGGAAGATGCGACCCGCTCCCGTACGAGGGCCTCCGGTACGGACTCCTCCGGTACGGGCGCGGGCGCCACAGCCACGGTCACGTCCCGCGCTGCCACGCCACCCGCCCCGGCCGGCCCCTCAGATGTGACGTTTCCTCTAGGGCCGCGCATTCCGCCGCGCACTCCGTCCCGCGTCCCGTCCCGCACCGCGACCAGCTCCGCGGCCGCAGCCGTCTCCGCCTCCGCCTCCTCCGCCGCCACCAGGCCGGGCCCGGAACCGGGGCCGGGGCCGGGATGCCAGCCGTACCGTTCCAGCGACGCCGCCAGCGCCCGCACCATCCGCGGGTCGAACTGCGCACCGGCGCACCGGCGCAGCTCGGCGAGCGCCGCCGGTACCGGCCTGGCCCGCCGGTAGGAGCGGGTGGAGGTCATCGCGTCGAAGGCGTCGGCGACCGCCACCACCCGTGCGAATTCCGGAATCTGACGTCCCTTCAGTCCGTAGGGGTAGCCCCGGCCGTCCAGCCGCTCATGGTGGTGCAGGATCGCCGACCGTGCCTCCCCCAGGAAGCCGATACCGCGCACGATCTCGTGCCCGTACTCCGGATGCAGCTCGATGGCCCGGCGCTCCTCCGGGGTGAGCGGCCCGTCCTTGCGCAACAGCCGGGTGGGCACGCCGAGTTTGCCGACATCGTGCAGGGTGCCGGCGAACCTGAGCACCTCCATCCGGTCCTCCGCCATACCCAGCTCCCTGGCGATCATCACCGAGGCCCGGCCGACCCGTTCGCTGTGCCCACGGGTGTAGCGGTCCTTGAGGTCCACGGCCTGTACGAGGGCGCGGACCGTGGCCCGGTGGGCGGCGCGTTCGCGGTGGTACCGGTCGAAGACCCAGCAGGAGAGGTAGATCGGCAGCAGGACCAGCAGCGCCGCCGGCGGCCCGTACGGGCTGCACCACAGCACCGCCATCATCAGCCCGGCCGGACCGTGCACCAGGTACGGCCCCAGCGCGCGGGTCAGCGGTCCGCGCCAGGCGGTGCGTACGGGGTGCCGCTCGGCGACGATCAGCACCCCGCCGTCAAGCGCGGAGAGCACCGCGCAGAAGGCCGCCGCGGCAGCCGCGGCCGACAGCAGCAGAGCGGGGAACTGCGGTGCGGACAGCGGGTGGTGGCAGACGGCCCGGAAGATCCGGGCGGCCGCGTAACAGGCGAGCGCCAGCTCAGCGGCGTGCCAGACCCTGCGGGCGGCGGCCGCGCGCTCCTCGGCGGGGGCGAACAGGGCCCCGGGGACGGCGGCCAGGGCCGCCAGCGGCGGGGGCAGCAGCCCGGCCGCCGCGAGCAGAACGGGGCTCGCCCAGCGGGCGGGGAACCCTCCGGGCCCCGGGCCGGCGTCCCCGCCGTACGGCACCCGGCTCCCGCCCAACGGCGGGCAGCGGCGGGCCTGTTCGCACAGTGCGTAGAGGACGGCCAGGGCCAGGGCGCTGCTCCAGGGGGCGTCGGCGCCGAGCCGTAAGGCAGGAGCGGCACACAGCACCGCGGCCAGGGCCGCACAGCCGACATACCATCGCGCGGCCCCCGGAAGTTCCCGCATCGCGCCCTCCTCACGGTGCCCCTCGCATGCGGACTGCTGTCCCGTCCGCGCGGCATCGGGGTTCGGCGAGAATAGAGGCGCCGGGGCGCCGGGAAGGGCCCATCAACGGATCGGGCGGGAGGAATCGCCCCGCCCCTCACCCCTTAGGGTGAACCGCTGCCCGATCGCGCCCCCTAGCGGGCGGCGTCGGCGTCAGCGTCGGCGTCGGTGCGCGCATCGGCGGTGCCGGTGGTGCCGGCGCCGCCGGTCTCCTCGGACCGGTCGGCCGCCTGCGGGGAAGCGGCCGCCGCCTCGGCCTGCTCCCGCTGTGCCTGTTCGTGCCGGGCCTGATCGAGCACGTTCACCTCGGGGACGGCCTCGCCGGCCCGGATGAGCTCGATCCTGCCCATGACCTTGGAGCGCAGATCGCTGGGGACGTCGTCATGGCCGCAGCAGCGCTTGACGAGCTTCTTGACGGCCTGTTCCAGACCGTACTTCTCCAGACACGGATGGCATTCGTCAAGGTGTTCCTGGAACTCCGCGCACTCCCCGGCGGGCATCTCGCGGTCGAGATACTCGTAGAGGTGGTCGAGGACCTCTGAGCAGTCCTTCTCGTGCGGCTCTCCGCAGCTCATGATCCCGAGCCTTTCCGGTCGTGCGACTCCGACGTGCGCGCGGCCTCCGGGTCCGCGGCCGCCGCCCCCGCCGGAACCAGCCCGCGCTCACGGGCGTAATCCTCCAGCATCCCGCGCAGCTGGCGCCGCCCACGATGCAGCCGCGACATCACCGTGCCGATGGGTGTCCCCATGATGTCCGCGATCTCCTTGTACGCAAAGCCCTCGACATCCGCGAGGTACACGGCGATACGGAATTCCTCCGGGATCGCCTGGAGAGCGGCCTTCACGTCCGAGTCGGGGAGGTGGTCGAGCGCCATGGACTCGGCGGAGCGCAGACCCGTCGACATATGCGACTCGGCGCGCGCCAGCTGCCAGTCCTCGATCTCGTCGGCGGCGCTGCGCTGCGGCTCCCGCTGCTTCTTGCGGTAGGAGTTGATGAAGGTGTTGGTGAGGATGCGGTAGAGCCAGGCCTTGAGGTTGGTGCCCTCCCGGAACTGGTGGAAGGACGCGTACGCCTTGGCATAGGTCTCCTGCACCAGGTCCTCGGCGTCCGTCGGATTGCGCGTCATGCGCAGTGCGGCGGAGTACATCTGGTCCAGGAAGGTGAGGGCGTCCCGTTCGAAGCGCGCGTTGCGTTCGGCCACGCTCTCCTGGCGGCGCGCGGACTGCTCCTCAGTCGTGCCGTCGGCCCCTGCGTCGGTACCGGTGACCGAACCCACCTCCTCCAACACCGTCGCGGATCCGGAAACAGACCCACCCGATTCGGAGAATAGACGACGATCCGGTGCCGCCGCCGCTCCAGCCAGGGCGGGCTGAGCCACCCGCATCTGCGACCACGGCAGGTCAGCGGCCGTGCGGGCCGGGCAAGCGATTCCCATGCGGCGGACTCCCGTTCTCGTGCTTCACCGGACGTACTCGAGTGCGTACGACAGGCTCAACAGCACGGTCCGCCGGATCATTCCCGACCGGGCCGCCTTTTCTCCGGCTTCCGCGGCCCTTCGGATTCTGCGGCTTCCACGGCTGTTTTCTGCTGTTTTCTTCGGCTTCCGCGACAGCCGCGGATCAGCCCGGCATCCCGTCGAGCCAGGCGGCCACCGCGTCCGTGATCACAGCCATCGACTCCGGCTCGCCGACACCCGCCGACTTCGGCACGGCGAAACCGTGGTCGCCGTACGGCACCTCGGTGATCGCGGTCCCCGGCGGGAACTCCTCCGGGCGGCCGAACGGGTCCCGGCCGCCCTGGACGACCAGCGTCGGCACCCCGGCGCCGGTCAGCTCGTCCGCCCGGGACTTCTCCGGCCGGCCCGGAGGGTGCAGCGGGAAACTGAGCGCCAGTACGGCCTCGGCGCCCAGCTCGCGTGCCGTCCGGCAGGCCACCCGGGCCCCCGCGCTCCGGCCGCCGGCCACCACGGGCAGGCCCGGCTTCGCCAGCGCCGGCCACAGCGCGGTCCACCCCGCGTCCAGGGTCCTGGGCGCGGGCGCCACCTTCTTGCCCGCCACCCGCCACGGCTGCTCGACCAGCGCCACGGTGTAGCCACGGGCCGGCAGCGCGGCCGCCAGGGCCCGCAGATCGCGTGCCTCGATCCCGCCGCCGGCGCCGTGGCCCAGGGCCACCACCGCCCGGGCCGGTTCCGCGGCCCGGTACCAGGTGATCCGGGCATCGCCCGCCGGTGTCACGACCGTCTCGGTCTCCGCGGCCCCTGCCATCGACTCTGCGTTCGCCCCTGCATGCGCCCCAGTACTCATACGCCCCATCCTGCCCGGCCCGTGGCGGGAAGGGCGGCACAGCACGCGGGAGGCGCCTCGGCGGCCGGCACCGGGGTGCCTCAGAACACCGGCACCGGGGGCGCCTCAGAACAGCGTGCCGACCTCGGGTGCGTCGAGCTCGGTGATCAGCTCGGGGCCGTTGTTGCGGACGTTGCTGACCTCGGTGGACACGGGGTACGCCCGCATCAGTCCGGGCGGCGGGGGCGCCAGCAGCGCCCGCAGCTCCTCGGGGTCCGTACGGGCCGGGTCGAGCCAGGCGTCCCAGCGGTCCGGCGTCAGCACCAGCGGCATCCGGGGATGGATGTCGGCCAGGGACTGCGGGCCCTCGCCACCGCCCGCACCGGCCAGCGGCGTGGTCTCGGCCTCGGTGGTGACGACCGTGCAGGTCACCCACCAGGCCAGCGGGTGGTCACCGGGCAGGGTCGCGTCCCGCCAGAACTCGTACAGGCCGGCCATCGCCATCACGGAGCCGTCCGCGGGCGTCACGAAGTACGGCTGTTTGCGGGGCCGCTTCTTCCGGCCCCGCTCCTCCAGCTGCCGTTCGGCGGCACCGGTGACCCACTCGAAGTAGCCGTCACCAGGGAGCAGACAGCGGCGGGCGGCGAAGGCCTGGCGGAAGGACGGCTTCTCGTGCACCGTCTCGGCCCGTGCGTTGATCATCCGCGCGGCGCCCTCGGGCGATTTCGACCACGACGGGACCAGGCCCCACTTCAGCGTCCGCAGCTGGCGCACCGGCCCCGGCGGGAAACCGGCGGCCGCCTCGCCCTTGAGGGGGCGTTCGAGCACCGCGTGCACGCTGTCCGTCGGAGCCACGTTCCAGCTGGGCGCCAGCGTCTCCTCCGGCTCCCACCGCTGAACGCCGAAAATCCCTGCCAGGTCCTCGGGGCGACGGCTCGCCGCATACCTACCGCACATGCATGCCACACTGCCATGCCCGACGAAGGAGAGATATGGACACCGGCCACCTCACCGGCATATGGGACCGAGTCGTCGGAACCCAGCCCGCTCCGTCGCTCTGGCTGGTGATCGCCACGGCGGTGCTCGCCCTGGGTGCCGTGGTCCCGCGCACCGCCTGGCGGCTCTCGCGGAACGCCGTCACCATCGCGCACGAAGGCGGGCACGGGCTGATCGCCCTGGTCACCGGGCGTCGGCTGGAGGGCATCCGGCTGCACTCCGACACCTCGGGGCTGACCGTCTCGCGGGGCAAACCGACCGGGCTCGGCATGGTGCTGACCGCGGCCGCCGGTTATATCGCGCCGTCCCTGCTGGGCCTGGCCGGTGCGGCGCTGCTCGCCGCGGGGCACATCACGGCGCTGCTGTGGGGCGCCACCGCGCTGCTGCTGGTGATGCTGGTCATGATCCGCAACGCCTACGGGGTGCTCACCGTCGTCCTGACGGGCACCGCGTTCGTACTCGTCTCCTGGCTGACGGCGGCGGAGGTGCAGGCGGCCTTCGGGTACGCGGTGGTGTGGTTCCTGCTGCTGGGCGGGGTACGGCCGCCCTTCGAGCTGCAGGGCAAGCGGCGCCGGGGAGGGGCCGGGGACTCGGATCCGGACCAGCTGGCGCGGCTGACGAACGTCCCGGCGGCCGTCTGGCTCGGCCTCTTCCATGTGGTGACGCTGTGCTCGCTGATCGGCGGCGGGCGCTGGCTGCTCGGCGTATGACGTCGCCGGGAAGAGCCGCCTGGACGTCGCGTCGTCCGGCGTCCGCCCGGAACCGGTTCCACCGGACGCGAGCCGCCCGCACGCGAGCGCACTACCAGTGCCATGTTTCGGATGGGTTGCGCCACTTTTGATCAAGATGGGGCGCCGTGCCCAGCCATTAAAGTAAGGGGCATGACCGAGAGCCCCGTACATCCCGCCCTGTGGCACGCCCCCCTCGCCTCCGGGGCCGTCGACGCGACCGTCACCGTTCCCGGCTCGAAATCGGTCACCAACCGCGGCCTGGTCCTGGCCGCGCTCTCGTCCGAGCCCGGCTGGCTCCGCCGTCCTCTGCGCTCCCGTGACACGCTCCTGATGGCCGAGGCGCTGCGCACCCTGGGCGTCGGTATCGAGGAGACCGCCTCCTCCAGCTCCGACGGCTCCGCGGACACCGCCGCGCAGTCCGGGGGCGGCGAGGCCTGGCGGATCATCCCGGCCGGCCTGCACGGCCCGGCCACCGTCGACGTCGGCAACGCCGGAACGGTCATGCGCTTCCTGCCGCCGGTCGCCGCGCTCGCCGACGGCCCGGTCCGCTTCGACGGCGACCCGCGCTCCTACGAGCGCCCGCTCGGCGGTGTCATCGACGCGCTGCGCGCCCTGGGCGCCCGTATCGACGACGACAACCGCGGGGCGCTCCCGATGACGGTCCACGGCGGCGGCGCCCTGGACGGCGGCGCGGTCGAGATCGACGCGTCCTCGTCCTCCCAGTTCGTCAGTGCCCTGCTGCTGTCCGCGCCGCGCTTCAACCAGGGTGTCGAGGTCCGGCACGTCGGCGCGGCGCTGCCGTCCATGCCGCACATCCGGATGACCGTCGACATGCTGCGCAGCGTCGGCGCGCAGGTCGACACCCCGGAGGCCGGCGGGGAGCCGAACGTCTGGCGGGTCACACCCGGCGCACTGCTCGGCCGCGATCTGGTCGTCGAGCCGGACCTGTCCAACGCCCAGCCGTTCCTGGCCGCGGCGCTGGTCACCGGCGGACGGGTCACCATCCCGGACTGGCCCGAGCACACCACCCAGCCCGGTGACGCGCTGCGCGAGATCTTCACCACCATGGGCGGCTCCTGCGAGCTGACCGAACACGGCCTCACCTTCACCGGCAGCGGCCGGATCCACGGCATCGACGTCGACCTGGGCGAGGTCGGTGAGCTGACGCCGGGCATCGCCGCGGTCGCCGCGCTCGCCGACTCCCCGACCACCCTGCGCGGCGTCGCCCACCTGCGGCTGCACGAGACCGACCGGCTGGCCGCGCTCACCAAGGAGATCAACGAGCTCGGCGGCGACGTCACCGAGACCGCGGACGGTCTGCACATCCGGCCGCGACCGCTGCACGGCGGGGTCTTCCACACCTACGAGGACCACCGGCTGGCCACCGCCGCGGCGGTGCTCGGCCTCGCGGTCAAGGGCGTGGAGGTGGAGAACGTCGCCACGACGGCCAAGACCCTGCCCGACTTCCCCGCGATGTGGACGGAGATGCTCGATCCCGCGGCCGTCCCCGCCCGGAGAGCCTGAGGACCGGCCGCCATGCGCCGCTACGGCAAGAACCCCGATGAGGACGACGTCCGCGTCCGGCCCAACCGGAAGGGCAACCGGCCCCGTACGAACATCCGCCCCAAGCACGAGGACGCGGCCGAGGGCCTGGTCCTGACCGTCGACCGCGGCCGGCTGACCTGCCTCATCGAGGACCGCACGGTCACCGCGATGAAGGCCCGCGAACTGGGCCGCAAGAGCGCGGTGGTCGGCGACCGGGTCGCCGTCGTCGGCGATCTGAGCGGCGCCAAGGACACCCTCGCCCGGATCGTCCGGGTCGAACCGCGCACCTCGACACTGCGCCGAACGGCCGACGACGACGACCCGTACGAGCGCGTCGTGGTCGCCAACGCCGACCAGCTCGCCATCGTGACCGCGCTCGCCGACCCCGAGCCGCGGCCCCGGCTGATCGACCGCTGTCTGGTCGCCGCCTACGACGCGGGCCTGGACCCGCTGCTGGTGCTGACCAAGTCCGACCTGGCGTCCCCGGACACGCTGCTGGAGTCCTACGGCGCGCTGGGCGTCCCGTACGTCGTCACCAACCGCGAGGAACTCACCGACGGCAGCGCCGCCGAGCGGGTACGGGAGGCGCTGAAGGGCCGGATGACGGCGTTCGTCGGACACTCCGGCGTCGGCAAGACGACCCTGGTCAACGCGCTGGTCCCGGACCGCCGCCGGGCCACCGGCCACGTCAACGCGGTCACCGGCCGGGGCCGGCACACCACCACCTCGGCGCTGGCCCTCCCCCTCCCCGGCGACTCGGGCTGGGTCATCGACACCCCGGGAGTGCGCTCCTTCGGGCTGGCCCATATCGACCCGTCCCGCGTCATCCACGCCTTCCCCGACCTGGAGCCGGGCACCGTCGAGTGCCCGCGCGCCTGCAGCCACGACGAGCAGGACTGCGCACTGGACGAGTGGGTCGCCGACGGGCACGCCGACCCGGCCCGGCTCTACTCGCTGCGGCGCCTGCTGTCGACCCGCGAGCGACGCGAGGGCGACTGATCCCCGGCGTTCACCCCCGCCCGGCCGGGACAACTGCATAATCACACCACGGCCGGTGAACCGGTCAACGGGCCCCGACCGCGCGGCCGGGGCCCTGGTGAGTGAGGGCGGGAAGGCGCCCAGGCGGGAGTTCGACGGCAGGGCCAGGGCCCGTCATCACTCATCCAGCATCCAGCATCCAGCTGACGGAGGCATGGGTATGGCGTGGTCGTGGCTGCTGGTCGTGGTGGCGGGGGTGCTGGAGACCGGCTTCGCGGTCTGCCTGAAGCTGTCACACGGATTCACCCGCCTCTATCCGACCATCGCCTTCGCCGCCTTCGCACTGGGCAGCTTCGGTCTGCTGACGCTGGCCCTGCGCAGGCTCGACATCGGCCCGGCCTACGCGGTCTGGACGGGGCTGGGCGCGGCCGGCACGGCGATCTACGGCATGGTCTTCCTCGGCGACCTGGTCTCCACCCTCAAGATCGTCTCGATCACGCTGGTCATCGTGGGCGCGATCGGGCTGCAGCTGTCGGGGTCGGGGCATTGAGGCCGCCGGGGCCGGGAGGCTGATCTCCGGACTCGTGCCGCCATGAACCCATGATGGACCCATGACCCATGACGGCCCGTCAGCCTCTTGGGACTCCTCTGCCCCGTCCTGCTCCCCGGCCCCGTCCTGGCCGCTCGCCACCGCCCCCTGTCGCGCCCTCACCGCCCGTACCGCCCGGCAGCCGGTCGAAGGCGCCGCGTACGAGCCGCGACACCGCCTCCGCCTCCGCCTCCGCCTCCGCCTCCCGCCGGGTCCGCCGGACCGGCGGGTGCCCCGGTCCCGGCGCCGTCCCCGCGGCCGGGGCGACCACGCAGGACAGCGTCAGCCGGGCCGCGGCCTCACAGGCGGTTCCCAGGGCGGGCAGCTGCTCCGCGGGCCAGTCGGGTTCCAGTGCGGCGACCGCCTGGTCGCAGAGCCGGCCGACGAGCTCGGCGGGACCGGGCAGCGGCCCGTTCGAGGACCGCACGGTCGGCGCGGACGGCCGGGTGCGCTGAGCGGCCACGCCGTCCGGCCGCCCCGCCCGGTCCGGCGCGGGGGCCGCCGGCACCACCGCCGGGTCCGGCAGCAGATTGCCCCAGCAGCCCGTCAGCGCGGCCCTGACCAGGGGGTTGATCCGCGCGGTACGCAGCGTCCAGGCGGCCGCGGCGACCATCCGGGCCGCCGCGTCGCCCGGTGTACCGGCGGCCGTGGTGCCGCCCCGGGCCAGCGCCCGGGCGGCCCCGGCGAGGTAGTTGTCGGTCTCCCGGCGGACCAGGGCGCGGGCCAGCCCGTCCTTGCTGCCGAACTCGTTGTAGAGGGTCTGCCGGGAGACCCCCGCCGCGGCCGCGACGTCGACCATCCGTACGGACGCCCAGGTCCGGGTCGTCAGCGCCGTATAGGCGGCGTCCAGCAGGCACTCACGCGCTGCGGGCATCCATCCCCTCCCCAGCCGCCGGCCCGGGTGGCCGGTTCGCGCACAGAATTGACGTGGCGTCAGGGACTGTCAAGAGTCACGGCAACACGCTCCCGCCACTCGCCCGGCGGGCGCCACACGCCGGGCCGGGCATGGCCGTGTGGCTCCGGCGTATACCTATGGATACTGTTCGCACATGCCCGACTATCACGATGATCTCCGCCTCGGCCATGTGCTCGCCGACGCCGCGGACGCCGCCACCATGGAGCGCTTCAAGGCGCTCGACCTCAAGGTCGAGACCAAACCGGACATGACTCCGGTGAGCGAGGCGGACAAGGCCGCCGAGGAGCTCATCCGCGGCCAGCTCCAGCGGGCCCGGCCGCGGGACGCGGTGCTCGGCGAGGAGTTCGGCAGCGAGGGCGCGGGACCGCGCCGCTGGATCATCGACCCGATCGACGGCACCAAGAACTACGTCCGCGGGGTGCCGGTCTGGGCGACGCTGATCGCGCTGATGGAGCGCGGCGAGGGCGGCGACCGCCCGGTGGTCGGCATCGTCTCCGCACCGGCGCTCAACCGCCGCTGGTGGGCCGCGGAGGGGCTGGGCGCCTTCACCGGCCGCAGTCTGACCTCCGCGTCCCGGCTGGCGGTGTCCAAGGTGGGCCGCATCCAGGACGCGTCCTTCGCGTACTCCTCGCTGACCGGCTGGGAGGAGCGCGGCAGGCTGCCGGGGTTCCTCGACCTGAGCCGGGACTGCTGGCGCACCCGGGCCTACGGCGACTTCTGGCCGTACATGATGGTCGCCGAGGGGGCGGTGGACATCTGCGCCGAGCCGGAGCTGTCCCTGTGGGACATGGCGGCCTGCGCCGTGGTGGTCAAGGAGGCCGGCGGGCAGTTCTCCGGCCTGGACGGCAAGCCGGGCCCGCACAGCGGCAACGCGGCGGCCTCCAACGGGCTGCTGCACGAGGATCTGCTGAGCTACCTCGGCGACAGCAAGCGCTGACACTCGGCGAGCACGGACACCGGCCCGCGGCGGAGCGGGCGAAAGGGGCAGGTGACGGACACATGTCCGGATGCCTGCCCCTTGTTGTGCCGCACCGCGGCATGTGAACATGAGAATCCCGGACTTTGTGAACTTGTGAACCCCTTCTCAAGCTCACCTTCACCAGGTTCACGCCGAGTTCACATTCACCAAGGAGGTGGCTCCACTCCATGCCCATGTACGTCAAGGACGCCATGAGCACGGTGATCCTCACCATCGGGCCCGCTCACACCCTCCGCCAGGCAGCCCAGTTGATGGCGGCCCGCCGCGTCGGCGCGGCCGTGGTCCTCGACAGCGACAACAGCGGCATCGGCATCCTCACCGAGCGCGACATCCTCAACTCCCTCGGCGCGGGCGAGAATCCCGACCGGGAGACCGCCCAGAGCCACACCACCCCCGACGTCGTCTTCGCCACACCGGAATGGACCCTGGACGATGCCGCCGAGGCCATGGCGCGCGGCGGCTTCCGGCATCTGATCGTCCTCGACGGCGGGGAACCCGTCGGCGTGGTCTCCGTACGCGACCTGCTGCGCGTTCAGGTGGCCTGCGCCGCGTCGCAGTAGCCCCTCCGGCCCGCCCATGGGGAATCCGGGGGCCGGCTCCCCGATCGGGAACCGGCCCCCGGCCTTACGGCATGCGCCCGGTCAGCCGCGCAGGGCCTGGACCGCGGCCTCCAGCCGCTTGCCGTAATCCGCGTCCGCCTTGCGGAAGTTGGCGATCGCGCGCTCGGCGATATCGTCGCGCGACACCTTGGCGATGAAGCCCGCCAGGTTGTTGATCAGGCGCTCCCGCTCGGCCTCCGACATCAGCCGGTAGAGGTTGCCGGCCTGGACGAAGTCGTTGTCCTCGGGGTGCGAGGCCGCCGCGTGGTCACCGGTGGCGCCGGTGACCGGGAGCGGCCGCCACAGCGGCTCACCGGTCTGGACCGGGCCGCCGAAGCTGTTGGGCTCGTAGTTCTTCCGGCCGCCGTGCCGGCCGTCGTAGAGCACACCGTCCCGGCCGTGGGTACGCGCCTCGGTGGCGTGCGGACGGTTGACCGGCAGATGGTCGGCGTTGATGCCGACGCGGTAGCGGTGCGCGTCGCCGTACGCGAAGAGGCGGCCCTGGAGCATCTTGTCGGGGGACGGGCCGATGCCCGGCACGAAGTGGTGCGGGGAGAAGATCGACTGCTCGACCTCGGCGAAGATGTTCTGCGGGTTGCGGTTGAGCTCCAGCTTGCCGATCTCGATCGGCGGGTAGTCCTCGTGCGGCCAGACCTTGGTCAGGTCGAACGGGTTGAAGCGGTAGGCGGCCGCCTCGGCCGCGGGCATGATCTGCACCTGCACGGTCCAGGTCGGGAACTCGCCGCGCTCGATCGCCTCGCGCAGGTCGCGCTGGTGGCTGTCCGGGTCCTCGCCGGCGAGCTTGTCGGCCTCGCCCTGCGTGAGGTTCCTGATGCCCTGGTCGGTCTTGAAGTGGTACTTGACCCAGAAGACCTCACCGGCGGCGTTGTTCCACTGGAAGGTGTGCGAGCCGTAGCCGTTCATGTGGCGGTACGAGGCGGGGATGCCGCGGTCGCCGAACAGCCAGGTCACCTGGTGCGTGGACTCGGGCGACAGCCCCCAGAAGTCCCAGACGTTGTCGGCCTCCTGCGAGCCCGTGTACGGGTCGCGCTTCTGCGTGTGGATGAAGTCGGGGAACTTGATGGCGTCCTTGATGAAGAACACCGGGGTGTTGTTCCCGACGAGGTCGTAGTTGCCGTCCTCGGTGTAGAACTTCAGCGCGAAGCCGCGCGGGTCGCGCACCGCGTCCGCCGAGCCGAGGTTGCCCGCGACCGTCGAGAAGCGCAGGAACGTCTCGGTCTGCTTGCCGACCTCGGAGAGGAACGCCGCGCGGGTGTACCTGGTCACATCCGCGGTCACCGTGAACGTGCCGTAGGCGGCGGCACCACGGGCGTGCACGATGCGCTCCGGTATGCGCTCGCGGTTGAAGTGCGCGAGCTTCTCTATCAGGAGCTGGTCCTGGATGAGGCCGGGTCCGCCGATACCGGCCGACTCGCTGTTCTGGTTGTCCGCGACCGGAGCACCGGACTCCGTGGTCAGCGGTCCGCTGGTGGTGTCTACCGACACGTGCGCCTCCTGAAAGTGTTCTTCGCCTGCCCTTGGCCTGAGCCGAACCCGATCCTACATTGGACATTGTCTAAGTCAAGAAGTGCACGAAAGTCGTACGCGATCCGGCGATGGACCGGCCACTGCTACCCTGGCTCTATCTGACTGATAGGTGATTGGCATGAGTGACCTGCTGGAACGGCTCCGGGGACGCGGCTGGCGGCTGACCGCACAACGACGCGTGGTCGCCGAGGTCCTCGACGGGGACCACGTCCACTACACCGCCGACGAGGTCCACGCGCTGGCGTCCGACCGCCTTCCCGAGATCTCCCGTGCCACGGTCTACAACACCCTCGGCGAGCTGGTCGCGCTCGGCGAGGTGCTCGAGGTGAGCACGGACGGCCGGGCCAAGCGCTACGACCCCAACGCCCACCACGACCACCAGCACCTCATCTGCTCACGGTGCGGCACGATCCGCGATGTCCACGTCCACGGCGACCCGCTCTCCGCCCTCCCCGAGCCGGAGCGCTATGGCTTCCAGGTCTCCGAGGTCACCGTGACCTACCGGGGCATCTGCCCCACCTGCAACGACGACTCCTGACCCCGGCGCCCCCGCCCCGCGGGACTCGCCTCGCGTCCCGCACGTCGCGTCCCGCACGAGCCCCCTCCACCGGCCGACGCGGCGCCGGGGCCGCCCGACAGGACACCCCGGCCCTCGAAAACACGACTGAGGCGAAGACACGACTGAGGCGAAGACACGACTGAGGCCCGGATCCATCGGATCCGGGCCTCAGTCCATCAGTAGCGGGGACAGGATTTGAACCTGCGACCTCTGGGTTATGAGCCCAGCGAGCTACCGAGCTGCTCCACCCCGCGTCGTTGTGCCCACACTCTAACCCCGGCCCGACGACCAGCGCAAATCCCTTCCCGCGCCCAAGGTTCCCCCTTCGGCACCGGCCCGGAGACCGGTCCATGAGCCGGCCCGGGGACCGGTCCATGAGCGGCCCGAAGGCCCGGCTCCGGTCCTGGCCCACAGGGCCCGGCTGCGTGCCGCCAGCCCGCCCTACGCGCTCAGCTCGTCCTGGAGCGCCGTACGGAGCCGGGCCGCGCGTTCGGCGACCTCCGGGGGGCCGAGGTCGACGGCTCGCGCGCACCAGGTCTGCGCCTCGGCGAGCGCGCCGCGCCGGGCGGCGAGCAGCGCGAGCCGGAGTGCGGCCCGGCCGTGTCCGCCCTCGGCGGCGCGCCGCCACCACAGGGCCGCCTCGGACAGGCTGCCCTCACGGGCCAGCAGCAGTCCGAGGTTGAAGGCGCCGTTACGGCTGCCGGCCTCGGCCGCCGCGCGGTACCAGCCGGCGGCCTCGGTGATGTCCCCACGGGCCGCCGCGAACATGCCCATCCGGACCTGGGCGCGGCGGTGGCCCTGCCGGGCGGCTCGCTCGTACCACTGCAGGCTCTCGTCGTCGGCCGCCCGCTCACCGTCCGCCGGCCCGTCGCCGGCCGCCGAGGCCTTGCGGTCGAGCAGATCGGCGAGCCGGAAGGCCGCCTCGGCGCTGCCGCCGTCGGCCGCACAGCGCAGACTGCGCTCCGCGTCCCGCAGGAGGCCGTCCCGCTGCTGCACGATCCCGACCTGCAGCGCCGCCTCGGTGTGCCCGGCCGCGGCCGCCCGCTCGTACCAGACCTGCGCCATCCGCTCGTCGCCGCGGCCGGCGAAGAGGATCCCCAGGTTGAACGCGGCGTCCACGCTGCCCGCCTCGGCCGCCTTGGAGAACCACGGCTCGGCCCCCGAGGCGTCACCACGCTGCAGCAGCAGGATCGCCAGGGCGTTGGCGGCTTCGCGGTGCCCGGCGTAGGCGGCCCGGCGGTACCACTGCTCACCGCGCCCGGCCCGGCCCTGCTCGGCGCAGAGCAGCCCGATGTTGTAGGCGCCGTTGACGTCACCGGCCTCCAGCGCGACGCGGTACCAGCGCTCGGCGCTCTGCACCTCACCGCGGTCGGCGTGCAGCGCGCCCAGTGCGTTGGCGGCGTTGCCGTCGCCGTCCTGGGCCGCCCGCCGCCACCATTCCGCGGCGCTCTCCTCGTCACCGGCGTCGCGCAGCAGGTACCCCAGCGCACAGGCGGCGCGGGCCTCGCCGTCCTTGGCGGCGGACAGGTACCAGCGGCCGGCCTCCTGGATGTCGCCGCGGTCCTCCAGGAGCACACCCAGCTGCAGCGCGGCCCTGCGGTGGCCGCGCGCGGCGGCCTGGCGGTACCACTGCTCGGCCTCCTCCTGCCGGCTGAGCTCGCCGTACGCGGGCACCGTCCGGCGGTCGGTGTCGCGGCCGTCCTCGACGAGCCGGGCGAGACGGTACGCCGCCTCGCGGTGGCCGCGTTCGGCGGCGGCGCGGAACCAGCGCTCGGCGCCGATGTCACCGCGGTGCTCCAGCAGGTCGGCGAGGGCGTACGCGCCCAGGCAGTGGCCGGACTCGGCGGACTGGCGCAGCCAGTACTCGGCGGCCGGTTCGTCGCCGCGCTCGCGGTAGTGCCGGCCGAGGGCGTGGGCCGCCGCGGCGGAACCGGCGACGGCCGCGATCCGCCACCAGCCGGCCGCCTCGTCCCCGTAGCCGCGCTGGTGGAGCAGGACGCCGAGGTTGTTGGCCGCGGCCCGGTCCCCGGCGGCGGCCGCGGAGCGCAGATGCGGCTCGGCGCCGTCGAGGTCACCGCGGCGCAGCAGCATGGCGCCGAGCGCGCTCATCGCGGCGGTGTCGCCCGCCTCGGCGGCGCGGCGGTGGCCGGTCTCGGTCACCGCGTCGGACGCCTCGGCGGCTTCCATCGCGTCCATCTGCAGCTCGGATTCGCGCCCGTCGTCGGGCGCGTGCGCAAAGCGGTCCGTCTCCAACAACCTTGCCTTGTCCCCCATAAGACCCATCGTCGCATCACCTGTAACCCGCGTACACCTGGTATACCGCAGCCAGTGGAGGTCACTTCAGCGGTTTGTCGACTTCCCGACACAACGACAAGTCAAACTCAAGCACACAGGTTCCCTACATGGGCCGCGCGACCCGGCCTTCTTCGGGATCGCACCGAAACGTATGACGTCGCATGACGAAGGCCCGGATCCGTGTGGATCCAGGCCTTCGGCGTTGAGTAGCGGGGACAGGATTTGAACCTGCGACCTCTGGGTTATGAGCCCAGCGAGCTACCGAGCTGCTCCACCCCGCGTCGTTGTGATCTCAACGTATCACGGCACGGGGCCGCCCCTGGCATCGGGCGGCCCCGTGGTCACCGGTTCGCACCGGCGGCCACGGGGCCGGGAAACGCCGCCGGACGGATCAGCCGCCCGACGCGCCCCCCTTCCCGGATGCCTTGGCGGCCCGGTCCAGCGCCGCCTTCAGCCTCTTCTTGGCCTCGTCGTACGCGGCCAGGTCGCGCCGTTCGAGAGCCTTCTCGCCCTCCTGGTACGCCTTCTCGGCATCGGCCAGGGCCTGCTGCACGGTCTGATCGGCCGGCGGCTGCCTGCCGGTGTCGCCGCCGGAGTTCTGGCCCGTGTCACCGCCGGGCGGCGGAGTCTCCTTGCCGGTACCGGGCGCCTTCTTCCCGAAGACCACGTCCAGTGCGTCCTTGAGCGAGTCCGCCAGGACGGGCTTCTGGTCGCCGTAGCTGACCAGCACCTTCTTCAGCAGAGGGAAGTTGGTGGCGGCACCCTTCAGGTACACCGGTTCGACGTAGAGCAGTCCGCCGTCCAGGGGCACGGTCAGCAGATTGCCGTACACGATCTCCGAGTCGCCGAACTTCTTGAGGATGTTGAGCGCGTTGGCGATGTCCGGATCGGAGTTGAACTTCGACTGCACCAGCTTCGGTCCGGGTACCGGCGACTGCGACGGCAGCTTCAGCAGTCTGATCTTGCCGTAGTCGCCGCTGGTCGCGTTGGCGTCGACCGCCATGAACGCGCCCAGGTTGTCCCGCTGGTTGGGCGTGAACGTGGTCGTCAGCGAGAAGGTCCGCTCCTGCTGGCCCGGCATCTTCATGCTCAGGTAGTACGGCGGGACCGCGTTGCCCGGCTTGGTCGTCGGGTCATGGGGGATCTGCCAGCGCTCGGAGCCCGTGTAGAAGGTCTCCGGGTCCGTGACGTGGTAGGTCGTCAGCAGCTGGCGCTGCACCTTGAAGAGGTCCTGCGGGTAGCGGAGGTGCTCCTTGAGCGACGCGCTGATCTCGCTCTTCTTCTCGACGGTGTCGGGGAACGCCTTCATCCAGGTCTTGAGGACCGGGTCCTTCTCGTCCCACTGGTAGAGCTTGACCGAGCCGTCATAGGCATCCACCGTCGCCTTGACGGAGTTGCGGATGTAGTTGACCTGGTTCTGCGGGGCCACCACCGTGCGCTGGCCGTTGGTGAGCGAATCGGCCGTGGTGTCCCCGAGCGTGGTGCGCGAGGCGTACGGATAGCCGTTGCTCGTCGTGTAGGCGTCCACGATCCACTTGATGCGGCCGTCGATGACCGCCGGATAGGCGTCGCCGTCGATGGTCAGCCAGGGGGCGACGGACTCCACGCGCTCCTTGGGCGTGCGGTTGTACAGGATCCTCGAGCCGTCGCCGATCGCACCGGAGTAGAGGATCTGCGGCTCCCCGAACGCCACCGCGTAGGCGGCGCGGTTGACCGGGTTGTCCAGGCTGACCCCGCTCTTCCCCTGGTAGCTGTAGCTCTTCTCGCCGGTGCGGTCGTCGGAGTAGTCCAGCTCCTTCTGCGGACCGCCGACGATGGAGTACTGGGTGGTCTTCTCGCCGTAGTAGATCCGCTGCTCGTACGGGCCGAACTGGCCCTTGGCCGGGAGCTCCGACTCGGTGTACTTGGGGCCGCCGCCGTCGGCGGTCTCGGTCCCCTTGGCGGCGACCGCGCCGTAGCCGTGGGTGTACTTGAAGTGGTCGTTGATCCAGTTGCGCTCGGGGATACCGGCGATGTTCAGCTCGCGCAGGCCGATGACGGTGTCCTGCTCGACGCCGTCCTTGTCCTTGTAGCGGTCGACGTCGAGGGTGGAGGGGAACTGGTAGTAGCCCTTGGCCTGCTGCTGCTTCTCGAAGGCCGGTGAGACCACGTTCGGGTCGAGGAGCCGCATGCTGGCCGTGGTGTCGGCGTTGTCACGCAGCCGCTTGCTGTCCTCCTCACCGGAGGCCTTGTACGTACCCTTGTACGGTTTGACGTCTGTGTCCTGAATGTCGTAAGCGTCCCGGGTCGCCTTGATGTTCTGCTTGATATAGGGCGCTTCCTTGGCCTGCTCGTTCGGCTGGACCTGGAACTTCTGCACGATGGCCGGGTACAGGCCGCCGATCAGGATCGCGGAGAGCACCATCAGGCCGAAGCCGATCACCGGCAGCTGCCACGTCCGCCGCCACAGCGTCGCGAAGAACAGCACCGCGCAGATCGCCGCGATGAAGAAGAGGATGGTCTTCGCCGGGAGATAGGCGTTGGCGTCCACATAGCGCAGACCCGTCCAGTTGTCGGCCGACTTGAGGCCGCTGGACTTGACCGCGAGTCCGTACCGGTCGAGCCAGTACGCGATCGCCTTGAGCGAGACGAAGATACCGAGCAGCACCGACAGGTGGCCGGTGGCCGCGGCGGTCGCCCGCGAGCCGGGGCTGGTCAGCCGCAGCCCGCCGTAGAGGTAGTGCGTGAGCGCCGCGGCGACCAGGCAGAGCACCACGGCGGCGAAGCCGAAGCTCAACAGGAAGCGGTACCAGGGCAGATCGAACGTGTAGAAGGACACGTCCTTGCCGAACTGGGCGTCCGTCGTACCGAACGGGACGCCGTTGACCCACTGGAGCCACGTACGCCACTCACCGGAGGCCGAGGCACCGGCGATCAGCCCGACCACGGCCGCGATCGCGATCAGCGCCCACTTCTTGAACGGCGCGATGCTCATCCGGTAGCGGTCCAGGCTCTGCTGCTCCACCGACATCGCGCTGAGCGGCGGACGGAGCCGGTGCGCCAGCCAGATGTTGACGCCGACGGCGGCCGCCATCAGGACGCCGAAGACGCAGAACAGACCGATCTTGGTCCACAGGGTGGTGGTGAAGACCGAGGAGTACTTGACCGAGCGATACCAGAGCCAATCGGTCCAGAACCCCGAAAACATCACAAAGAGCATGGCCAGTACGGCCAGTGCTCCCACTGTCATCAGCAGGGTCCGGATCCGCCGCGATGGTCGGCCGACTCTGATCCGTGGCCCTGTCGGGCCTGAGCCGCGGTCCGGCATCTGGAAAGCCAAGGTGCGCACCTCGAAGTTCGCTGTCGTCTGGAGCAGGCCCGGCGATACTAGGACCCACTGATGCAACTTACGAAGGCTTTACCCAGTTCCCGATTTCCGGGGTGGACAAGGCACGATGTTGAGCATGACTGACCTTCCCGGCTCCCCCGCTGCCAGCACCCCGCTCGCCGCCGACCCCCTGACCCGCGCGGTACTCGAGATCGACGAGTACACCGCCGGCCTCGGCTGGAACCAGCCCGCCCGCCTGTTCGCCCTCGTCGACACCGCTCAGCTGCGTGCACAGGAGCCCTCGCTCGCCGCCCAGCTCGGCATCGACGACTCCAGCACCGCTTCCCTGACCCCCGTGGAGCAGGACGAGATCCCGGCGGGGGTGCCGCTGGACGAGTTCCTCGCCACCATCGCCTGGCCGGACGCCGTCGTCGGCTGCGCACTGACCGTGGAGCGGCTGATGCTCCCGCCGGCCGCCGAGGCGTCCGAGCCCGCGGGCATGGACGAGGCACAGCTCGCCGAATGGGTCGCCGGGCACCCGGACCGCCAGGAGGTCCGGATGACGGTGGCAGTGCTCCGCGACGGCCGCCGCGAATCGGCGCTGCGGCTGCGCGAGAAGGACTCCGCCACCGAGGTTCTCACCGGCTCGGGGCTGGTGCCGGGCCTCGCCGACGCACTCGCCGCGACCTTCGAGAGCTGAGTTCGGGGGCCGGACCGGCCCTACGTCCGGCCTGCCGGGCCACAGCTCGGCAGGCCGTCGAGGTCGCCGCCGCGGATCTTCTCCAGTGCCTTGACGGCGTCGCCTATGGTGTCCACCTTGACCAGCCGGAGCCCCTCCGGGGTGTTCCTGGCGGCGGTGGCGCAGTTGGCCTTGGGGGTCAGGAAGAACTCTGCGCCCTGCTCGCGCGCGGCGATGGTCTTCATCGAGATGCCACCGATCGGGCCGACCTTCCCCGCATCGTCGATCGTGCCCGTACCGGCGACGAACTTCCCGCCGGTCATATCGCCGGGCGTGAGCTTGTCCATGATGCCGAGCGCGAACATCAGCCCGGCGCTCGGGCCGCCCACATCGGCCAGCTTGATGTCGATGGGGAACGGGAAGACGTGGTCCACGCGGGCCTGGATGCCCACTACGGCCCGGCCGTCGTCCGCCTTCTGCGTCGGGACCGTGACCTGCCGCGTGCCGGTTTCGGGCTTCCCGCCCTGCTTCTCCACCGCGGCCGCCTGCTTGGCCGGGATGATCGTGAAGACGGCCTTCTCGCCGGGCTTGTGCTTGGTGACGAGCTTGGCGACGTCCCCGGCCTGCTTGATCTCCGTACCGTCCACGGCCTTGATCACATCGCCGGCGTGCAGCAGCCCGTCGGCCGGCTTGTCCTTGACGACGGAGCCGACGACGGTCTGGATGGCGACCGGCTTGTGCAGCTCCCGGAGCGCGGCGACCTTGGCGCTCTCCTGGGACTGGCTGAACTCCTCCGCGTTCTGCTGGTCGGCCTGCTCGGCGGTCTGCCCCTCGGGGTAGAGCGTCTTGTGCGGGACCACGGCGCTGTCGGGGTCGAGCCAGCCGTAGACCGCCTCCAGGAGGTTCATCCGGTAGTCGGGGCCGGTGACCCGGACCGTGGTCATGTTGAGGTGACCGGTCGTCGGGTACGTCTTCTCCCGCGAGATCTGCAGCACCGGCTCGCCGCCATGGTCACCGAGCGTGTTGACCGTCGGCCCGGGGGACATCTCCGAGTACGGTACGGGGATCAGCAACCCCGCGATGATCAGCACGATGAACATCAGGGTCGAGGCGAGCAGCGTCGCGGTGCGGCGTGGCATGGAACGACAGTACGGGACGGGTATGACAACCGGCCCGCGGGGCCGTCCGTACGGGACCGGACCGCGCGCGGTGCCCGGCGCGGACGCACCGCAGGGGTGCGAACGTCGTGTACGGGTACGCGCCACCGCGTACGGATGGGGTCCGCCCTGCTCCTTGAGAGCTTGGGGGAGGGCGTCAGGCAGGGTCGGACGCGGTCGGGGCGGGGTCGGAAACGGAGTGCTGCTTCTCCATCGCGTCACGGAACCGGGCATAGCCCGCGAGTTCCGCGACGTCCCCGGTCTTACGGTGCCTCAGGGCCCAGCTGCTCCACACTGCGGCGACCAGCCCGGCGCCAACCGGAATCAGCAACCAGAGGAGCGCGCCCATCAGCTACCTCCCAACCCCTAGCACAACCACAATCGACGAATAAGCAGATTAACCATCTGCCAGCTCAACGCTCACGCCAGGGGGCGGGTTACGCAACCGGAACCCCGGGCACCGGTATGGCGGGACGCCGAGCGCTACGCGGATTACTCCACCCGGGTCACAGATTTCCTACCCACGGTCGACGGCCCCCACCCGAACTCCGTCCTCAGAAGAGCGCTCCACCCCCAGAAGGCCCCGCCCCCGGAAGACAGCGCTACGCGCCGACCCGCCCTCCCGTCGCCCGACCTCCACCCCCAGAAGACAGCGCTAGGCGCCGACCCATTCCTGGGTTCCGTCCGAGAACGTCTGGTGCTTCCAGATCGGCACCTCGTGCTTGAGGTCGTCGATCATCTTGCGGCAGGCATCGAAGGCCTCACCCCGGTGCGGGCAGGACACCGCGACGACGACGGCCAGATCACCGATCCGCAGATCGCCCACCCTGTGGACCGCGGCCAGTGCCCGGACAGGGTAGGCGGCGACCACCTTCTCGGCGACCCGGCGCATCTCCGCCTCGGCGGTCGGGTGGGCCGAGTAGCCCAGGGCCTCGACGTCGGCACCGTTGTCATGGGAGCGGACCGTGCCGACGAACAGGGCCGTACCGCCGGCCGCCGTGTCCCCCACCGCCGCGAACACCTCGTCCACGGACAGCGCGGTGTCGCGGATCTCCACGAGCCGTACAGGGTCCGCCGCGGCCTGCTCACCGGGGTGATCGCAGGCGGGCTTCGAAGGAGAGGCGGTGCCAGACATGGCCCCATCGTGCCGTAAACCGGCGCGGCGCGGAATGACCGGATCTGCCGGTCGTCCCGGCAGCCGTATGGAGACTCCTCCAGCCCCGCACAGATCAGAACCCGTACAGCCCGTACAGATCAGACCCCGCAGAGACCGCATACAGAACAGGCCCCGCAGAGACCCGTACAGATCCGGCCCCGTAGAGATCAGATGCGCCGGCGGGCCTTACGGGCGCGCCGTACCAGGGCGGCGGTTCCCAGCAGGGCGACGGTGGCACCGGCGGCGCCCGCGGCGGTGGCGTCCTTGCGGCCCAGCCGGCGGCCGGCGACGGTGTGCCGTCCGGCGACCTCCTCCAGGAGTTCGGCGAGGACCTCCTCGTTCGTCCACCGGGGCCGCCAGCCCGCGTCGTGCAGCCGGCTGCCGCTGACCACCCAGGGGTGCATGGTGTAGGCGAGGTCCCCGGCGGGCGACGGCGTCAGGCCGATGCGGTGGAGGCGGGCGGCGGCGCCCAGCGCCACCGAGGACGGCAGCTCCATGCGGCGGATACCGGACAGCTCCTCGACCTCCTCCTGCTCCAGCCAGCCGTCGCAGCCCACCGCCAGCTCACCGTCGACCTTCTCCAGCGCCGCGTACTCCAGGGCGCTGACCAGGTCCTCGACGTGGCAGAACTGCCAGGCGGGCCGGGACCCGGCGACGACCAGGAGGCGCGGCGACTCGAAGTAGCGGGTCAGCGCGGTGTCGGTGCCGCCCACCAGGACCGTGGGGCGCAGCACGGTGACATTGAGCCCCGGGTGTGCGCGGGGCGCGCGGCGCGCCAGGTGTTCGATCTCCAGAAGATCGCCGACTCCGGTGGCGTCCGCGGTGGCCCGCAGCTCGGCGTCCTCCGCCAGCGGAACGTCGTTGTCGGGCAGCGCTCCGTAGACCATGGCGGAGGTGCACAGCACCACCCGGTGGACGCCGGCAGCCGCGGCGGCTGTGAGCACGGTCTGGGTGCCGCGCACGTTGTAGGCGGTGCGCGCGGTGGCGTCGGTCTCCAGGTCGAGGTCGAGCGCCAGGTGGACGACGACGTCGGCACCGCGCAGCTTGTCGGCGATGGCGGGGTCGCGGACGTCCAGGACGTGCCACCGCGCCCCGTCGACATCGCCGCGCCGCTCGTCGATGGCCACCACCGCCCTGACCTCGTCGGACGCGACCAGGGCACGGGTGAGCAGCGCACCGACCCCGGAAGCGGCTCCGGTGACGGCGACGACGGGCTGGCGCAGCGGCCGGCCGCCGGCGCCGGACGCGGGGGCGTCTGCCTGCTCGGTCTGGGCCGCAGCGTTTCGCGCTGCGCGAACGGTCGGATCTGGGGAACTCACCGGGCGTCTCCAGCGGTTGTCTTCAGTGCGGGCGTTGCTGACGCGTCCGCACCAGGTGGCATCCATCCTGCCCCAGCCACCGGGACAGCGAAGCACCGAGCCCCCATGCGGTTCGGGTGTCTACGCTGGAGGTGATGTCGGGCAGCCGCCGTCGGCCACCTGGCCGGCGGCCCTACGAGCCGAGGAAACCCGTGAGTGACACCCCATTTGGATTCGGCCTTCCGCCGGAGGAGCCGGAGGACGGCGACAACGGCAAGAAGAAGGACGGCCAGGGAGGTAGCCAGGGCCCCGCGAACCCCTTCGGGTTCGGCGGCGGGAGCGGCGGCGCGGACAACCCGTTCGCGGCGCTCTTCGGCGGCATGGGCGGCCCCGGCGGCGAGATGAACCCTGGCGACCTGGGAGCCGCGTTCCAGAAGCTCGGCCAGATGCTCTCGTACGAGGGCGGTCCGGTGAACTGGGACATGGCCAAGGACATCGCGCGGCAGACCGTCGCGCAGGGCGCCCAGGACGGCAGCAAGGACGTGAGCCTGTCACCGGGCGAGCGGTCGGCCGTCGAGGAGGCCGTGCGGCTGGCGGACCTGTGGCTGGACGGTGTGACGTCGCTGCCGTCGGGCTCCGGCTCGGTGGTGGCCTGGAGCCGCGCCGAGTGGGTCGAGGAGACCCTGCCGGTGTGGAAGGACCTGGTCAATCCGCTCGCCGAGCGGGTCGGGGCGGCCATGGGTGAGGTGCTGCCCGGAGAGATGCAGGCCATGGCGGGCCCGCTCCTCGGGATGATGCGCTCCATGGGAGGCGCGATGTTCGGCTCCCAGATCGGCCAGGCACTGGGCGTTCTGGCGAGCGAGGTCGTCGGTTCGACGGACATCGGGCTGCCGCTGGGCCCGGCCGGGAAGGCCGCGCTGCTGCCGGGGAACATCGCCGCCTTCGGTGCGGGCCTGGGCGTGCCGGAGGAGGAGGTGCGGCTGTACCTGGCCCTGCGTGAGGCCGCCCATCAGCGGCTGTTCGCGCATGTGCCGTGGCTGCGCTCGCATCTCTTCGGTGCCGTCGAGGGCTATGCGCGCGGCATCAAGGTCGACACGACCAAGCTGGAGGACGTGGTCGGCCAGATCGACCCGCAGCATCCGGAGGAGCTGCAGAACGCGCTGCAGCAGGGCATGTTCCAGCCCGAGGACACCCCGGAGCAGAAGGCCGCGCTGGCCCGCCTGGAGACCGCGCTGGCGCTCGTCGAGGGCTGGGTGGACGCGGTGGTGCACGCCGCCGCCGCACCGCATCTGCCGTCGGCGGACAAGCTGCGCGAAACGCTGCGCCGGCGCCGGGCGAGCGGTGGCCCGGCCGAGCAGACGTTCTCCACGCTGATCGGTCTGCAGCTGCGTCCGCGCCGGCTCCGGGACGCCTCGCGGCTGTGGGCGTCGCTGACGGACGCCCGGGGTCTGGACGGCCGGGACGGTCTGTGGGAGCACCCGGACATGCTGCCGACGGCGGCCGATCTGGACGACCCGGACGGCTTCGTGCACCGTGAGCAGCTGGACTTCTCCGAGCTCGACAAGATGCTCGGCGAGGCCGCGAGCGGCGGCACGCCGGACCTGGGCAAGCCTGCCCGGGAGGCCGAGGGCCCCGAGGAGACGCCCGGCGGGAACGGCGGGAACAGCGGGAACGGTGGCAGCAGCGGGAACAAGAGCGACGGCGACCGGTGAGTCTGCACGCGGACGCGGCGCGGGTATTGGAGAAGTGGCCCGCGCCGTCGCCTGATCAGGAGCGGCTGCGGCTGGCGTACCTGGACCACCTCGCCGCCCACCGGGACGGCATGTGGAAGCCCTGCAAGGACGGGCACCTCACGGCGAGCGCGCTGGTGATCGACCCGGTCGGCGGCCGGGTGCTGCTCACCCTGCACCGCAAGCTGGAGATGTGGCTGCAGATGGGCGGCCACTGCGAGCCGGAGGACGCCACGCTGGCGGACGCGGCGCTGCGTGAGGCGCGCGAGGAGTCGGGCATCGCCCGGGGCCTGACGCTGCTGCCGGGCGGCCCGGTGCGGCTGGACCGCCATCGCACACCGTGTGCGGTGCATCTGGACGTCCAGTACGCGGCCCTGGCGCCCGACGGGGCAGTGGCCGCGATCAGCGACGAGTCGCTGGACCTGCGCTGGTTCGCGTACGACGAGGTGCCCGGCGTCGCCGACGCCTCGGTGGCGCGCCTGGTGGAGGCCTCCCGCGCGCTCCTGTAGACGGCTAGACGGCATCGGAACGCTGAGCGCGCGTGGTGTCCGGCGCCCGTGCCCTTGGGCGGGGCGGGCGCCGGACTGCCGTCCGCGGCGGGTCAGTTGGTTCCGCGGCGGGTCGGTTGGTGAAGGTGTCGCCCTGGTTCATGCCCCGCGGGCCCTGCCGGCCCCTGCCGAACCGGGCGGCCGGGCCGGAGGCGATGTCCGCGTTCTGCGGCGGCAGCGCGTGGGAAGCCCTGGGCCGCCCAGGCCAACCGCCGGTGCCGGCAACGGGCGAGGGCGGGGAGGCCCCGGAGTGAGTGCGCCGGCCGGCCGGCTCCGCGCCTATTCGCGGCGGGCGGCCGGCACATGGGGCAACCGGTCGGCCGCGACCACTCCCTCGAGGTAGCCGCGGGCCCGCTCCGTCCGGGGGTAGGACTCCAGCAGACGCCAGAACCGGGGGCCGTGGCCGGGGACGAGCAGATGGGCGAGCTCGTGCAGCAGAACGTAGTCGAGCACATAGTCCGGCATGCCCTGGAGGCGGTGCGAGAGCCGGATGCTGCCCTCGGCGGGGGTGCACGACCCCCAGCGGGTGTTCTGGTTGGTGACCCAGCGCACCGACGCGGGCCGGGCGCGGCCGTCGAGGAACTGGTCCGACAGCCGTTCGGCGCGCTCGGCCAGCTCACGGTCGCCGAGCATCCGCTTGCTCTCCTGGGCGGCGAGCTTGTCGAGCATGACGGTGACCCAGCGCTCCTCCTCGGCCTCGGACATACGGGCCGGGATGAGGACGACGGTGCGGTCGCCCTCGCGGTACGCGGAGACCGTACGGCGCCGCCGTGAACTGCGGCGCACCTCGACCGCACTCGTCCCCGAGCTGCGGGCCTTGGGGCTCGGAGCGGCCCGGCGCGCGGGGTCGGCGGCGCGGCGCGGGGGTGTCTCCTCTGATCCGTGGAGGGGCGGGTCGGCGGGCACGCGCCCGACGTTACCCGCTGGGCCTCCGGGAAGTCCCGCCCCGCGGACGGTTCGCCCCCGAACCACTCCATCCACTCCACCGCACACCCCGTTCGTATGACTAATGCCGTGCCTGCCTGTGGATAACTTCGGGCCCTGCGCGCCGCAGGCGGCATGCTGGGGGCCGGACGACGAAGAACGGGGGCGGATGGAAATGCATCCGATGCTCAAGCCCGCGCTGCGGCGCGGCTGGCGGGACAGGGAAACGGTGCGGTTCGGGGTGGCGCCGGCCCATGCGAGGGTCGTCGGCCCGGTCGACACCGCGACCGGCAGCTTCCTCACACTGCTCGACGGCACCCGCACCATGCGGCAACTCATCGCGGAGGCCGCCGTGCTGGACCTGCCGCCCGAGCACGTCCGGGGTGTGGTGGAACGGCTCGGCGCGGCCGGACTGCTGGAAGCGCCCACCGCGGCCGGCCCGGCGGCCGCCGCCTTACCGGCGGACCAGCCCGCCTTCGAGCGGCTGCGCCCCGACCTGGCATCCCTGTCGGTGCGGCACCGCGAACCCGCCGGAGCCCTGGAGCGGATGGCGGCACGCCGGGCGGTCCGGACCAAGGTCAAAGGAGCCGGCCGGGTGGGGGCGGCGATCGCGGCGCTGCTCTCGGCCTCCGGCCTGGGCCGGGTGGAGGTCGTCGACGGGGGCACGGTCGCGCCGGCGGACATCCTGCCCGGCGGGCTGGACGCCGAGCGGATCGGCGAGCGCCGCGCCACGGCCGCCGAGCGGCTGGTCCGCCGGTCCTCCCCCTGGAGCCGCCGGCCACGGCCACGGGTCCCGGTCAGCGAATCCGGTGAGCCCGGACTGTCCCTGATGGTGCTGGCCCCGAGGGACGGACTCGCCGTGTACGCGCCCGACCCCGTGCTCTCCGAGCCGCTGCTGACCGCGGGGATCCCGCACCTGTACGCGGGCGTGATCGAGGGCACGGGCGTGGTGGGTCCGCTGGTGCTGCCCGGCGGTTCGGCGTGCGCACGCTGCGACGAACTGCGCCGTACGGACGCGGAGCCGGCCTGGCCTCGGCTGCTGGCACAGTGGCGCTCGGGGCGCGCGGCACCGCCGGTGCCGGCGTGTGATGCCGCGCTGGCCACGGCGGTCGCGGGGCTCGCCGCGGCCCAGGCGCTGGCGTTCCTCGACGGCGAACTCCCGCCGTGCACAGGGGCGCGGATGGAGCTGCCGTTGCCGTGTGGGAGTGTGCGCACGGTACGGATCGAACCCCATCCGGAGTGCGGCTGCGGTGCCGCCGCTTCGCGGAGTACGGCAGGCACCTCGGATCCTCGGCCCGGACACGCCACAATGACGGGGTAACCCCGGCAGGGGACAGTGTGAGTTGGAGGGGCACATGTCTGATCTTCCCCGCAAGGCGGTCACCCGTACCGCCAAGCTGGCCGCGCTGCCACTGGGGTTCGCCGGCCGCGCCACCTGGGGCCTGGGCAAGCGGATCGGCGGCAGATCCGCCGAGATCGTGGGCCGGGAGCTCCAACAGCGCACCGCGGAACAGCTTTTCAAGGTCCTCGGTGAGCTGAAGGGCGGAGCGATGAAGTTCGGGCAGGCGCTGTCCGTCTTCGAATCGGCCCTGCCCGAGGAGCTCGCCGGACCCTATCGCACCGCCCTGACGAAGCTTCAGGAAGCGGCACCGCCCATGCCGACGGGCACGGTGCACACCGTCCTCGCGGAGCGGCTGGGCGAGAACTGGCGGGAGCTGTTCGAGGAGTTCGAGGACAAACCGGCCGCCGCGGCCTCGATCGGACAGGTGCACCGGGCGGTCTGGCACGACGGCCGCGAGGTGGCCGTCAAGGTGCAGTACCCGGGAGCCGGGCAGGCGCTGCTGTCGGACCTGGCGCAGCTGAGCCGCTTCGCCCGGCTGCTGGGGCCGCTGATCCCCGGTATGGACATCAAACCGCTGATCAGCGAGCTGCGGGACCGCGTCTCCGAGGAACTGGACTACTCGCTGGAGGCGGCGGCCCAGCAGACGCATGCCGAGGAGTTCGCCGACGACCCCGATGTGGTGGTGCCGGCCGTGGTGCACCAGAGCGACGCGGTGCTGGTGACCGAGTGGATGGACGGGGTGCCGCTGTCCGAGGTGATCGCGGACGGCACCGACGAACAGCGGAACCGGGCCGGTCAGCTGCTGTCCCGTTTCCTCTTCTCCGGCCCCGCCCGCACCGGCCTGCTGCACGCCGACCCGCACCCGGGCAACTTCCGGCTGCTGGTCGGGGACTCCCCCGACGGACCGGCCGAGGAGTGGCGGCTGGGCGTACTGGACTTCGGCACGGTCGACCGGCTGCCCGACGGGCTGCCGCCGACGATCGGCACGTCACTGCGGATGACGCTGGACGGCGAGGCGGACGCCGTCTACCGGCTGCTGTGCGAGGAGGGTTTCGTCAAGGAGACCGTCGAGCTGGACCCGGACGCGGTGCTGCAGTACCTGCTGCCCATCATCGAGCCCGCGCAGGCCGACGAGTTCACCTTCACCCGGAGCTGGATGCGCCGGCAGGCGGCCCGGGTCGGCGATCCCCGCTCGCCCGCGTACCAACTGGGCAAGCAGCTCAATCTGCCGCCCGCCTATCTGCTGATCCACCGTGTGACCTTGAGCACGATCGGTGTGCTCTGCCAGCTGGGCGCGACGGTGCGGCTCCGCGACGAGCTCGACACCTGGCTGCCCGGCTTCGTACCCGGGAAGGAACCGTCCGGCCCCGGCGTCACCGGTACCGGTCTGCCCGCCACCGCGGACGGCCGTACGGACACCGGCACGGACGGCCGGGAGGAGGCCGTCGGAGAGAACACCGCCTGAGCCGCGGGCCGGGCCTCACGTCCCGGTGACGCCCGGCCTCACCACCAGCTGGAATCCAGGCGTCCCTCGATGGCCCGGATGTTCTCCCGTGCGCAGTTGTCGCAGAAGTAGCGGCGCTCGCCGTTCTCCACGGAGCAGGTCCAGGTCGGCGGAGCACCCTCGGCGACCGCGCCGCAGCCGCCGCACACCATGTTCCCGTCGGCCAACTCCGCCTTTTCATGCGTCTTCTGGTCCACCAGCCGACGATATCCCCGCCGGCCACCGAAGCCGGTACAACGCACCACGGGGCCCGCCCTGTCGGACGAACCCCGTGAGGGTGCGTGTGCCGGCGTACGGCCTTTCCTTACTGCATCACGGCCATGGCCAGTGCACGCCGGGCACGCAGCGACGCGCGCTCGGCACGCCGCTGCATACGCCGCGCGGCGGCGAGCCGGTGAGCCCTCCGTTCGGACTCGGCCTCCCGCAGGCGTTCATGCATATGCGCACGTGCCAGGGCTTCTGGGATGAGTTGCATGGCGAGGTTCCTGTTCTGACGCGACTCGATCGCGTCGGCGTTCACGGGGACGGGTGTGTCGGTGAAGGTGGGGTTCATCGTGGGGTCCTGCTTCTTGGGATCCCGTGTGACGGGATGGTCGATCGTTCCTGCGCCGGTGGTGTTCATGCCGCGACCGGGTTCTTGCGCGGACGGCCACGCGGACGCTTCCGCGGCACCACAACGCCCTGGACGAAGAGCTCACCGCCCCAGACGCCCCACGGCTCACGGCGGTCCTTGGCGCCGGCCAGGCAGGCCTCACGGACCGGACAGGACTGGCACAGCGACTTGGCGTACTCGACGTCGGCCGGGGACTCGGCGAAGAAGACCTCCGGGTCGTAGGTGCGGCACGGCACAGCGGCGCCGAGGCGGTCGATCTCGTTGTCGAGCTCGGTGAGGGGCAGCAAGGAGTTCTCCTGGGGGTCGGGCGGAGGGATCAGGTCGGTTGCTACGGACGGGGTGTGCGTCTGCAGTTGCACGGTGGTGTGTTCCTCGTCTGTGTCGGCCCGCGGTGGCGGGCTGTCGGGCAAACAAAAGGGCCGCGGATCCCGGTGTGGGTTCCGCGGCCCTGGAAGGTGCCGACCTGATCTGCCGATCAGGCTGGATCTCTCCAGGGTTCGAGGCCGCGGTAGGCCCACATGTCGTGCTGCGTCTGGTACTGCTTCCGGGATTCGGCGCCATTGGCCGCCGCGAGGGCAAAGGCATTCGCCTCAGCCGCCACTGCTGCTGCCGCAGGTGCCTCGGTCGGTCGCGCCACGCGCTCACGGTGCGTCAGCACAGCGAGGGACTCGGGGTGCGCGACCGGGGATCCGGACAGGCGGCCGAAGCCGGACATACCGGTGCCACGGAGCGAGGAGCCGAGCGGGCAGGTGGCGATGACCGGACGATCGGTCATTTTGTTGGTCTCGATGAAGCTGATCACTGGTCTCGCCTCCTCTCGGCGTCTCGGTGGACCGGGAAATCCCGTTCCAGGGTGTTCAAGTACAGCACGGATCGATCGGATCTCGGAAAGTTCCGACGTCCCCGTTGCCTACGCAGGCTATGGGGATGCGCTCCGCGCGCGCAAACTATTTTTCCGACGAGTTTTCCGCGGTGCCCCCGGACCCGTCTCCCGAGGCCCCCACGAGCTCCTCACCGGCACAGATAGCCAGCACATCGCTGCCGTAGCGGTCGAACTTGCGCCGCCCCACTCCTGAGATGACGGCAAGCTCCGCTTCGGTTCCCGGAACCGCCTCGGCGATCGCCATCAGCGTCTTGTCGGTGAAGACGCAGTAGGCCGGCTGCCGTACACGCGCCGCCTGCTCGGCCCGCCACGCACAGAGCCGCTCGTACAGCGCCTCGTCGAGCTCCGAGGGGCAGTCCTCACACCGCATCAGCTTCATCTCGCCCGCGTCCGTCAGGGTCCTGCCACAGACCCGGCAGCGCGCCGGGGTGCGGTGCCGGGGCCGCCGCACGACCGCCGCCGCCCCCGCGCCGCGCTCGACTCCCCCTGAGACCGTTCCCGGCGTACGGCGCCCGGCCGCCGCGCCCGTACCGGGCCGCAGGCCCCTCAGGAAGCGGCTGGCGGTGCGCGAGGCCCGCCCGCCGGGAGACCGCGACAGCGACCAGGACAGCGCCAGATGCCGCCGCGCCCGGGTCACCCCGACATACAGCAGCCGCCGCTCCTCCTCGATCTGCTCATCGGTCCTGGCGTAGGTGATCGGCACCATGCCCTCCGTGAGACCCACCAGGAAGACGGCATCCCACTCCAGGCCCTTGGCGGCGTGCAGGGAGGCGAGCGTCACCCCCTCCACCGTCGGGGCGTGCTGGGCACTGGCCCGCTCGTCCAGCTCGGCGACCAGGTCGGCGAGGGTGGCCTGCGGCCGGGCCCGGGCGAAGTCCTCCGCGAGCCGTACCAGGGCGGCCAGCGACTCCCAGCGGTCCCGCACCGCCCCCGAGCCGGCGGGCGGCTCACCGGTCCATCCCATGTCGCTGAGCACCGCCCGCACCTCGGACGGCAGGTCCATGGCGTCGTCCAGCAGCGCGTCATTGGCACCGAAGCGGGCGGCGCCGCGCAGCTTGATGCCGGCCTCCCGCACCTCGGGCCGCTCGAAGAACCGCTCGGCACCGCGCAGCTGGTACGGCACGCCGGCGTCGGCCAGCGCCTGCTCGTACACCTCGGACTGGGCGTTCACCCGGAACAGCACCGCGATCTCGCCGGCCGGCACACCGGAGGCGATCAGATCCCGGATGCGGCGGGCGGTGCCCTCGGCCTCGGCCGGCTCGTCCGTGTACTCGGCGTAGACCGGCTCCGGGCCGGCCGCGCGCTGCGAGACCAGTTCCAGGCGGTAATCCGCGGCACGCCCCCTGGCCTGGGAGAGCAGCCCGTTGGCGAGGTGCACGACCTGCGGACTGGAGCGGTAGTCGCGGACGAGTTTGACCACCGTCGCGTTCGGGTGGCGGGTGCGGAAGGTGAGGAGGTGATCGGGGGTGGCGCCGGTGAAGCTGTAGATCGTCTGGCCGGCATCCCCCACCACGCACAGATTGTCCCGGTCGCCCAGCCACAGCTCCAGCAGCCGCTGCTGGAGCGGGCTGACGTCCTGGTACTCGTCCACGACGAAGTGCTGGTACTGGGCGCGGACCTGCTCGGCGATGTCATGCCGGTCCTGCAGCACACCGACAGTGAGCAGCAGCACATCCTCGAAGTCGATGGTCCCCCGGTCGCGCTTGAGCTGCTCGTACGCGGCGTAGAGCTGCCCCACCTCGGCCGGATCACGGGGCGCCTCGCGGCCGGCCTTGCGGACGGCGGCCGGATAGTCGGCCGGCACCGTCTGCGTCACCTTGGACCACTCGATCTCCGACGTCAGGTCGCGCAGCTCATTGCGGTCGAGCCGGATCCGGCAGCGCGCGGCGGCCTCGGACACCACCTGAATCTTGCGTTCCAGCAGCCGCGGCATCTCACCGCCGACGGCCTTGGGCCAGAAGAACTGAAGCTGTCGCAGCGCAGCGGAGTGGAACGTCCGCGCCTGGACCCCGCCCGCGCCGAGCTGCCGCAGCCGGCCGCGCATCTCCCCCGCCGCGCGGGCCGTGAAGGTGACGGCCAGCACACTCGCCGGCTGCAGGACGCCGGCCCGGACCCCGTACGCGATGCGGTGCGTGATCGCCCGCGTCTTGCCCGTACCGGCACCGGCCAGCACACACACCGGACCGTGCAGCGTCGTCGCCACCTCGCGCTGCTCGGGGTCGAGCCCGTCGAGCACCCCGTCGGCCGAATCCGGCACCGGCGGGAAGAGCGAGGAGTGCGTTGCTGCTGTCACCCCGCCATGCTGCCAGGTCCCCAGAGACCCACACGCATCCCGTCCACATCTCCCGCCCCCGGTCATACGCATCACACCCTCTGTGGATAACCGGCTACGCGCGGCGGCGGAGGATGCTTTGCTGAATCCACGCCGAAAAGGCCGCTGGGCCGGGCCTCGGGGCGGGGTGGCGGCGGAGCCGGGGCCCCGGCTTGGTGCCCCGGCCGGTCCCCGGTTGGTGCCCCAGGCCTGGGGTCCCTGCCTGGGGTCCCGAGGCACTGGGCCTGAGGCGCTAGGCCTGAGGCGTTAGGGGGTGGATGACGGCTGCTGGGGCGGCGCGGGGTGGGTTGGCTACAGAGAAGCGTGGTCGGGGAGCGTGGTTGGGGGTGGTGGGGGCGGGAGGGGGCGGGGGTGGGGCCCCCGAAGGAGAGGGGAGGAAGCAGTGCGGAGGGGAAGGAACAGTGCGGGAAGAGAGCGGTGCGGAGGTGCGGAGGAGGGAGGGCTGCGGAGGAGGGAGCGGCGCGGAGGGAAGGAAGGGTGCGGGTGGAGGAGCGGTGCGGAGGAGGGAGGGCCGCGGAGGAGGGAGCGGCGCAGAGGGAAGGAGGGGCGCGGGGGAAGGATCAGGTGCTGCCTTGCCCATGGGCGGTACAGGGGGGAAGAGAAGGTGGGGGTTGATGAACCTTTTGCGAGGTTTTTCGGGGAATTTCTGGGGTGTGAGAATTTCTGGAGTGTGAGGCGCTCCCCTCGTGCGGTGGGAATTGCTGAGGCCCGATGTGCGTTGTGTTGCTTGGCCGCACCGAGAGTGGGCGGTATTCGATCAAGACTGAGCTAAGGAGCACGGGCGCATGGCGGGCACTGTGACGATGTACAGCACGACCTGGTGCGGTTACTGCCGTCGGCTGAAGAGCCAGATGGACCGTGAGGGCATCGCGTACACCGAGATCAACATCGAGCAGGACCCGGAGTCCGCGGCGTTCGTGGAGAAGGCGAACGGCGGCAACCAGACGGTGCCGACGGTCTTGGTAATTTCTTCCGCTGGTACTGAGTCGGTCATGACGAACCCGAGCCTTGCCCAGGTCCAGCAGGCGCTCTCGGTAGCGTGATCCCCCTCCTTATACATACGGACAGGCCCCCGCTTCGGCGGGGGCCTTCTGCTGTCTGGGGCAAGGGGTGGCGAGGCTTCCGTACCTTGGCCGGAGGCGGAGGCGGGTTGGAACAAGGCTAGAGGGCGTACCCACAGCCGGTCGTGAGGCGGTTCGGCACGCTCCAGGCGCCGTACAGGCTCCACGCGCCGTAGCAGATGGGCCCTTGACCATCTGCATTGGCACGCCAGCCAGGATCGGGCTTTGGACCGGGATCGCCAGTAGACCGGCTTCGCGCTCGTCAGCGCCCCGGCCGTGCCGCAGAGCCGCACACAGCGCTCGCAGGCTCATGGACCAAGATCCTTAGTCAAAGACGTGCATACCCGCGTCCATGCATGGACGCTCGGCGGTGAGGCTCGTACCGTCATGGTCAACACGCCAACTATGGCTTCAGACCAGGGGGTTTCAGCATGGCGCGCGAGGAACTTACCCGGCTTACCGGCAGCGGCAACGGGGGACCCTGCGGAGAGAAGGACTGCCCGAACGTGTACCGGACGAGCAGCGGCTCGTTCATCGTGCAGGGCGACATGTCCGACGCCTTCACCCCGCCCACAGGGGAAGGGCTCGTAGAGATCCCGGAAGCAATACTCAGGGAGGCATTCCGTGCTCTTGGCTGGTGACGAGTGGAACGCCTGCTTCGACTCCATGGAAAGCGAAGCGTGGCGACTCGAAACCCTGCCCGTCTATACCATGCCTCAGGAAGCCGAGAAGCTGTCGCGGTTCCTGGCAGGCGAGAAATCACCCGACGACTACACGTCAGGTTGGATGGATGAACTTCGCCAATGGGGAAACGAAGGGAAGAACGTTGGCAGGGTTCACATTGTGACCCGGCCCCTCTCCGCCTACCTGAGGTTCGAGTTCGAATATTACTACCGGCATCACGTCAAGGCTGGCGAGAACATTCGAATCCTCGACGTGACTGACCGGAGCAACCCTCTCGAAGGTGTCCAGGATTTTTGGTCCTTCGATAAGTCCAAAGTGGTTCTGATGAACTACCGTCCGGACGGCACGCAGATCAGCCGGGAACTGTACGGCGGTGACGTTAAGCCGTTCCTGGAGTATCAGCGAATCGCCATTTCAGAATCGGTGCCGTTCTTGGAGTACATCCAAGAGTGACAATAGATCCCGAGCAGCTCAGCGAGTCAGGTCTAGAGCTGGCCGCGATGCTGAAAGAAGAACGAAAGCGGGCCGGTCTCACTGGAGACCGGCTCGCTCGGCGTATGAATGTCTCTCAGTCCACGGTGTCCAGGATTGAGAATGGGAAAGTGCGTCCAACCCTGGTGGACGTGGAGCGGTACCTGAGAGGCATCGACTCTTCTCCGGACACCACGGCGCGAGTGATGGAACTTGCCAGGGTTGCTAACACTGAATGGCAAGGAATTCGGTCTCTGCGCCAGAAGGGCCTGGAGAAGAAGCAACTGGAACTATCAGCCCTCGAATCCTCCTGTACGGAATTCCGGTACTTTCTGCTATCGATGATTACTAGCCTGATCTCAACCCCGGAATATATCCGGGCGAGTCTCGCGCACTCGCCCGTGAACACAGAGCAGGTCATAGCCAAGAAGCTGGAACGACAAAGGGTTCTTTACGAAACCTCGAAGTCGTTCACCTTCATTCTGACCGAACAGGCCGTGACATGGCCGCTAGTTTCACCGCCCGCGATGGGCGTGCAGATCGATCACCTTGCCGCGTTGACTCGCCTTCCGAATGTGAGGCTCGGAGTCATCCCCCGGGCAGGAGTGAAGCCAATGGCACCTATGGACACATTCACCGTGTATGACGACACTCTCGCCACTGTGGAGACCACGGCCGGAATCGTTGTCCTGCGAGACCCGAGGGATATCGAAACGCATACGGAACTGTTTTCGATCATGGAGAGCTACGCACTATTCGGCGAGGCCGCACGATCCAAGTTGCGGGAATGGTCTGCGATGGCACGTGATGATCTTTAGTCCAAGACGCGCATAAACGTAGCCTTAACCCTATCTCCGGGGGATCATGGATATCGGTTGAATCCATCCAGGGAGGTAGCGGAGCCATGACCAGCGACGTGAAAACCGTCGAAGGAACCTGGGAGTACATGACCTATGCGCCCAAAGGGCAGCGGTGCTCCGCGTGTATGAAGCCAATCGAGCGGTTTGACCTGACCCGCCGAGGTCAGATTGAACGTGTCTCCGGGCCGCCTGTGGTGATCTACCGGCACGCCGACAAGTGCCCGAAGTAGCAGCCGTGACCACCCCGGCCGCAGAGGCGAGAAAGCCGTACAGCGACTCTCCCGAGGGGTGGTGGACGGAGTACGGCGGACGGCTGGACGTGGCCTCTGGAGTCGTGTTCATCCCCCAGGGGAAGAAAGTGCCGCCGTGCCCCTTCCCGTGCTCCCAATGCCGGGCGAAGGGGCGTCAGTGAGCCACGACGGCTTAGAACACGAGATCACCGGGTGCCTCAGATGCGATGACGAGGCGCACCAACAGGCGATGGCTCAACGCGATCAGCAGCAGCGCGACGAACGCGCCCCCTCGGCCGGCCTGGTCCTCGCAGCGGCTCTTGCGCTAATAGTCGCCGTCGGACTCTGGGCGAGTGTGGTGGCGCTTCTGTCGCACATTGCGGATGCATGGAGGTAGGCCGGACTTCTGAGACTCCCGTCCCTCCCGTGACGGCGGCGGCGCTGGGCGGTAGGGGTGGGCGGAAAGCCCCCGAACGGATCAGGCCCAGAACAGGGACAGGCCGTGTCCCGTCCGAGTTGACGTGCTCGGGTTCTCGCCCCGTTCCGCCCCTTGACTGGGGTGCTGCCCCAGGCAGTGAGGGCAACCGCTTCGGACCTGGGGAAGCCGAAGCCTCCCCGCCCCGATCGCTCAGCACCACAGCAACGGCTGGCGGTCGGGGCGGGTTGCACGACGGCCGGGGACCGATTCCCCGCACGTGCAGCGAAGGGATGGGCACATGACCGCAGTTCCCGAGTTCGAGTTCCGCGCATCCAGTGTGTGCAAGTACGACCCGAACGACCGTAGGTGTGTCGAGGTCGCGACGAACGTTCCCGGCAGGGTGGCAGTCCGCAGCACCGTGACAGGTCACGCGGTCGAGTTCACGGCCGCTGAGTGGATCGACTTCCTCAACGGTGCCAAGCTGGGGGAGTTCGACCTCTCGGCGTAGGGAGATCCATGTACCGGTGCCCGCATTGCAGCGGCAGCGCGGAGCCTGATCCGGAGCACTCCGGGGTGGTGCGCTGCATGTCGTGCTGGCGCGTGTGGTTGACCTCAGAGCGGCGGCCGTGCCCAGGGCAACGAAACCTCCTGGCTCCTGGGTTGCGGATTCTGGAGGAATTCCGGGACCTGAACCGCTGAACAAACAAGGAACGCCCCTGCCGGAAGTGGCAGGGGCGTTCTTTTGATTCGTTTCAGGCGCTCGGCAGCTATAACTATCTGTAATCGCTCAGTCGGATTATGTTGCCAGACCCGTACAGGGTCGGGAACCCTATGACGCCTCGGTCCTTCTATTTGTGCGATCGGAGGCACCCCCCTCCCTATGCTCGTTCGTTCAATCAAAAAATTTTTGTTCGCATCAAGAAGTCGCGAGAATGTAAATTCAATGCGAAAACGTTTTGAATTTCATGAACAAATAATCGAAATCGTTGCACTTGATCAAACTTCTTCTCGCTCTCGCCCACCTGCTGCTTGCCTCTGTCGCTTGACGACGCGATGACTGCAGCGTCTTGTTGGGGTTGCCGCAATTACCGTCGCGAATCGCGACAGCAATCACATCCACGCCGTGCGTGTCTCGCGAGTTTCAGTCACCGGCGATGCGTGTCCGATATGCCGCAGCAATAGCGGCTCCGGCCTCGCGCTGAAATCGTTCGTCGTACGCGCGCTCAATCTCCGGAGGCAAGTCATTATCCATGGGGTTGTAATTCCACATGGGGTGGCGTTCTCCAATGTCAGCGTGGCATCGTCCGCTTCCATCTCGCCAAACCTTCACGGACTTCATACGATCTCCTCTAGGCTCCAGGAAGGGGCACCCTGGAAGTGGAGTGCCCCCCACCCAGCCAGATGTTTAGGCAGTCTTGAGCTTGATTCCGACGGACCGAACCGGGTCGATCTCAGTCATGCCAAAGAAGGTCTTGCACACTGACCGCTCCTTATCGGAGTCGGAGTTGTAGGAGATGTGCCAGGTAAGGGAGTAGTTCTGTCCGTCGTCATCCTTGATGGACTTCCCAACCAGACCCATCGGAATATGGGGTGCGCGCGTGGCCGCAGCGAAGGCGTGACCGGAGTACGCCAGTGCACCCTTAACGAAAGGCGACATGACCACTGTGAAGCCGTACAGGCGCCCCACAACGGCTTCTCGCAGGGCGTCACCGGAGTCACCGGCGTAGGCCACCTGAGACAGATTCGGGTCATCCATAAGGACCTTCTTGATGTCCGGGTCTACCACGAGCCAGCGACCTCCACCGGAAACACGGGCCTTATCGAGAATCGCGCCGGCCGCAGTAATAGCCTTGCGTGGATCGGTGGGGTCCATTTCCATGGCGGTATCGCCCTTGGTCGTGGCGTCGATCTTCTTCTGGAACTCTTCTCCGATCGCCTGCTCAATGTACTCAGCGAGACCGGTGGTCTGCGGCATGACCACCTGGGTGGCGAAGTCGGCGACATTAAGAGTCATGTCTTTTGCGGTGAGGTCCACCGGATTGGCCACGTACTCGGAGAGTGTCAGGTCTACGGTCTGCTCATTGATGGTCTGAGCAATCGCGTTCATGGAGCCCTCGAACTTCTTCGGGGTAATGGATTTAGGGACTCGGATGCGGACGTTATCGCCGTGGTCGCCCTCGTAGTCAGCTTCAGCGTCTCGGAATACGGTCTGGCCGAGAACCAGCTCGGCCTTCAGCATTTCAACGGCTGCACTGGAAACGATGTTGGATAGGGCGAAATCATTGCTAGCGATTGCATCGCGGATAGTGGTCATGGGGAACTCCTTAGGGAAGGATTCAGAGAAGGTGTCGTGAGTGGTCAGGCTCGCGTCTTCTGGCGGTTGTCCGCGAAGGTGCGAGCATCTGCGTGTTCGGCCGTCTGAAGGGTGCTTGTACGGTCCTGGCAGGCTCGGCGGTACTCTGCGGCGATGGCCTGGCCCTCAATGGCGGCCTTCAGGTTCTCCACAACGTCACCGAAGGGAATGCGGAGTGCGTGAGCCATAACCACGACGTCGCCCACCGACATCTGACTCTGGCCGGTAAGCCAGCGATGGACAGTGGACTCAGAGCAGCCGACACGTTCGGCAAGCTGCGCGTAGGTGAGGCCAAGACGGTTGCGACGGTTCTGGAACGGGGTCAGATTGACCAAGATTGGTTTCCTTTCGTGTGCTCCCGCTCTGCGGGAGTAGGAGAGCAAATAAAAAGAGCGCCCTACAGGAGGCGCTCAGAAGAGAAATAGGGGCCCGGCGCTTCACAGCGAGCGGGCAGGGGGACTAAGGAGAGAAACCCTCTTCACTTATATAGAGGGGCCGCATGGCGGGTTTCGAGGCAGGTGTATGGAGGTGGCGAAGGTCACGTGGTAGCTGGGTGCCCACACGGGCACAGGCAGGATTCGAAAGGGTCCTTGGTGGCACATTCCCACCGACGCCACCAGGTGTCATAGGTGCAGCCACAATCATCGGAGGACGGTTCCGAGGAATACGAGGAACCAGTACCGACGGAGGAGGACAGGGGCACCAGTCCAGAGGGCCGGTTCTTGCGGCCCTCAGTAGGTTGAGTGGAGATCTCACCTTCACTACCCTCACGACCTTGTGGGTCGTGAGTTACTGAGTCCTGAGCTTCAGAGTCCCGGGTCTTGAGTCCCGGGTTCTGAGTACTGAGTACAGAGTTCTGAGTTAGTTCCCATATACGGGAAGGTTCAGTATCAACCTGCACCTTCCTGGTATCGAGGAACAGTTCCTCGTACTGCTCGGCAAGGAAGTCGGGCACGAGTAGCGAGACCTCGTAGGCTCGCCGCTTGACCCCCCATACATACAGATACCCGGACTCCACCATTGTCTTCCGAACCTCCTTAAACCCATGACTGTTACCTGTCCACCCTGCCTGTTTGGCAATGGTCGAGTCGGCGACAAAGGTCTTACCGGAAGCGTTGTTCAGGTGGGTGAGTATTCCAAGGACGTACTCCATGCCATTTCGGCCGATGTCCAGCTCTCCCTCTGTGCGCTGGTTACGGACCATCTCGGTATACAGCCACTTGTTTCCCTTGGCCGGGTTGAAAACGTGGATCTTTCTCATGATCTCCCTTGAAATGACAGAGGCCCCGGTGGCGGGCACCGGGGCCGTGGTGGTGGTCGCGCGTCAGGTTTCGATTCCTGCGCCTTCTGTCCCGTCTCACCTTCACAGTGAGACTGACCGTGCCAGCATGTCAAACCAGCACGACCAGATGGCACGTCGTGCTATGGTCACAGCATGGAACGAACGGAAACGACACAGCAGGTCGGGCCGTGGACCGTGCGCGCCGTGTGGGGTGATGGGCCGTTCCCGGTAGAGCTGCACATCACGACAGATGACCAAGAGGCGGAACAGCGCGGCATTACGAGCACGCTCCTTCGGGACGTGAAGCTCTCCCGCTCCGGCCGCACGTCACAGGAGACGGAGGCCGCGCGGAGCCAGTTCTCCAGGCGCTTGCGGGAGCTACGCGGGCTCGACACTTCCGGTCGGGGAGCAGTGACGGAGGACTACCTCCGGAAGCTTGCCCAGCTCTACGGGCTGGCGCTGAAGACCAGGAGCACCACGCCCGTGAAGGACATCGCAGACGCTCTCGGCCGTAATCCCGGAACGATCAAGAACCACCTGACCAAGGCTCGGAAGCTCGGAATCCTGGAAGAGGAAACAGGAGTGATCCGAATCGGTCTCAGGGTCGCGTTGGATTCCGAGCAGTACAACCAGTAAGGCAAGAATGACCGCCACCACACTCCCCCGGCCGTCCGTGACGACGCTCCGGGCTTTGGGAGCCGTACGACTCAGCGTCGGCAGCGGTGGGCAGACCGGAGACGACACGCAGCGTCGGCGCATCCAAAAGCGCGTGGATGCCGACGAGCTGACCTTTGTGGACTTCGCAGAGGACATCGACGTATCCGCGTCCCTGTCGCCGTGGCTGCGCCCCTCTCTTGGGGACTGGCTCAACAACCGGCGTGACGAGTTCGACGTCATCTATGTATTCAAGATCGATCGAATAGCCCGATCTGTTAAGGATCTCTGTGCGCTTCTCGACTGGTGCGACGAGCACGGTAAGTCGCTCGTGTCCATTGAAGAGGGCTTCGACCTGTCCACGCCGTGGGGCCGGACCATTGCCAAGATCCTCGCGGTACTGGCAGAGGCAGAGCTAGAGGCCATCAAGGCCCGCATCCGGGCCAGCCGTGAAGCCATGCGCGAGGCTGGCCGGTGGCCCGGTGGACTCGTTCCGTTCGGTCGTGTTGCGGTCAAGGACGGCGACGGCTTCACCTTGGCTCTGTGCCCTGAGTACGGGCCCGTACTCCTCGAAATGATCCGGCTGTTCATCTCGGCCAAGTCGTTCGCGGTCGTCGCTGACTGGCTGAACGTAGCGGTCATCCACGCAGGAGACTGCTCACGGAACATGACGGATTGCGAGTGTCCCCGTGGTGTTCCGACCTCCCAGGACATTGCCCGGATGCGTGCTGCGGCCGGTACGTCCACCACTCGCCTTGATCAGGAGAAGGCCAAGCCCCGTGGGGCGCGGTGGTCGCCCACCGCTGTTCAGGCTGTGCTCACGTCGCGGTCACTGCTCGGGGAGTACGTACGGGCAGACGGCACGGTCGTCCGCAACCCTGACGGCTCCCCCGTCATGCGTGGTGAGCCCGTGCTCGAAGAGGCGGAGTGGCTGACGCTCCAGGAAACCGCATCGCTGATCAAGTACACCAAGGGTCCGTCCGAGGTCTCCCCCGTCCGAGGCTTCTTGTACTGCGACGGGTCCGACTATCAGCACCCGCTCTACTGGGCCAAGGGCGGACGCAGGGGCAACCCCCGCATCCGGTGCCAGGGCCACCGCGCATCGGGGCGTAAGCCGTGCCCCGATCACTCATGGGGCGCTGAGGCTCTGTACGAGGAGATAGGCCGCGTTCTGACTGGTCAGATTGGCCACCTGCCCGCGATGGAGCGCCGGACCGTTACGGACGACTCCAGAGCCATTCAAGTGGCTGTCCTAGACGGACGGCTGGAACAACTCACCAAGGAACTCCAGGCAGGCAAGCTGTCGGCTCTTGAGTACGGCCAGCACATCGCCAATGTGGCAGCGGAGCGAGAGGCACTGACCAGCGCCCCGGAAGCCAAGCCGCGCGCGGAGTGGACGGAGACAGGCCAGACTTATAGGGAGTGGTGGGACAGTGCGCCCCGCAACGAGCGGCGGGAAAAGCTGATCTCCTGGGGCGTCAAGGTCTACGCCAGTGCTCAGGGCATCCGGTTCGAGTACGGCGACGGCTTCCCGTCCGCGCCGCTGATCGTGACGCGGAGCGTCCCTGGCCACGGATGGGAGTTCACCCCGAACCCTCTCTTCTCGGGGGATCGCGTAGCACTGGCCGCATGATCACCGGAAGAAAAACTCAACACCGTGCCGACCGTGCTCTTCGCCGACGGTACGACGCTGACCAACCCTTCCCTGGCTCAGGTCAAGCAGAAGGTGGGTGCGGCCTGAGGGGCCGGGCGCAGCGCCTGATCCGCGGCCTGAAGGGCCGTCCGGCTGGTCCCGGTGAGGGATGGCCGGGCGGCCCTTTGTGCGTACAGGCATACGGCTTGTGTGTACAGCGATACGGCGCCGTGGGCGGGTAGCCCTGTGTGCGCGGCCGCGCTGCAGTAGCCGCGGTCGCGCGATGCCCAGGTGGCGGTCAACCAGTGGTCAGGTGGCGGTCAGCCTGTGGTCAGGGGCTGTTACGGCTTGGGCAGGGGCTTGCCGTACCAGAGTTCGATCAGGCGGGAGGCGATGGAGATCCCGTAGGGCGGGAGGACCTCGCCGGATTCGAAGGCGGCGTGGAGGTCCTCGCGGGAGAACCAGCGGGCCTCCTCGATCTCCTCGCCGTCGACCTGGATCTCGGAGGACGTGGCGCGGGCCATGAAGCCGAGCATCAGGCTGGAGGGGAAGGGCCAGGGCTGGCTGGCGACGTATTCGACGTCGCCGACCACGACACCGGCCTCCTCGTAGACCTCGCGGGCGACGGACTGCTCGATGGATTCGCCCGGCTCGACGAAGCCGGCGAGGGTGGAGAAGCGCCCTTCGGGCCAGTGGACCTGCCGGCCCAGGAGCGCGCGGTCGTCCTCGTCGGTGACCAGCATGATCACGGCCGGGTCGGTGCGGGGGTAGTGCTCGGCTCCGCAGGCGGGGCAGCGGCGGATATGGCCCGCGGCGGCGATGACGGTGCGTTCGCCGCAGCGTGAGCAGAAGCGGTGGAGGCGCTGCCAGTTCTCCAGGGCGACGGCGTGGACGAGGAGGCCGGCGTCCCGGGGCGAGAGGAGGAGGCCTGCCTCGCGCAGGCCGGCCGGGCGCGCGGACTGGTCCATGCGGCCGGGGAGGGAGTCCTTCTGGAGGGCGAAGTAGCTGACGCCGTCGTCGTCGGTGCCGAGGTAGTAGCGGTGGGCCTCGGTCAGTGGCGCCTCGAAGGACGGCGTCATGATCAGTTCGGTGCGGCCGTCGGGGGTGTCGTCGATCAGCGCCTGGCCTCCGGATACCACGAAGACACGCGTCGTCGGGTGGCTCCAGGCCGCCGCCAGCCACGCCTCGTCGAGGCGGTGGTGGGCGGAGCGGTCGATGCCGCTCGGCGCGCTGAAGGTGAGCGGCCGGTCGGCGGTGTGGTTGGTCCGGGTGGTCACTGCTGTTTCCAACTCCCCCTATGGCGTGGGTGTGGGCTGCGTACGGGTGCGGGGCGGGGTGGTGGTGCGGCGGCGGTGTGGCGGGGCGGCACGGTCAGGGCCTGGGCCAGCTCTCTGCCAGGTCTTCCCACAGGTGGGCGGCGGTCTCGACGCCCTTCATCAGCAGATCGAGCTCCACCTTTTCGTTCGGTGCGTGCCAGCCGTCGGAGGGGACGGAGATGCCGAGGAAGAGCACCGGGACGCCGAGGACGTCCTGGAGGTCGGCGGCCGGTCCGGAGCCGCCCTCGCGGGTGAAGCGGATCTTCTGGCCGAAGGCGCGTCCCATGGCGCGGACGACGGACTGGAGTGCGGGGTGGTCGAGCGGGGTGAGGCAGGGGCGGGTGGCGCCCCAGAAGGTGATCTTGTGGCGGATGCCGGGCGGGAGCTGCTCGCCGACCCAGTCGCGTACGGACTGCTGAACGGCGGCGGCGTCCTGGCCGGCGACGAGCCGGAAGGAGAGTTTGAGCTGGGCCGTGGACGGGATGATGGTCTTGCCGCCGGGGCCTTGGTAGCCGCCGCCGATGCCGTTGACCTCGGCGGTGGGGCGGGCCCAGATGCGCTCCAGGGTGGTGTTGCCGGCCTCGCCGAGGGTGGCGTGGGAGTGGGCGGTGCGCAGCCATTCGGCCTCGTCGAAGGGCAGCTCGGCGAGGAGCTCCCGCTCGCGGTCGGTGAGTTCGATCACGCCGTCGTAGAAGCCGGGGATGGCGACGCGGCGGCCGGTGTCGTGGAGGGCGGCGGCCAGCCGGGCGGCCTCGGTGGCGGGGTTGGGGACGGCGCCGCCGAAGGAGCCGGAGTGGATGTCCTGGTCCGGGCCGTACAGGTCGATCTGGCAGTCCGTCAGGCCGCGCATGCCGGTGCAGACCGTGGGGGTGTCCCTGGACCACATGCCGGTGTCGGAGACGATCACGGCGTCGCAGGTGAGGCGGTCGGCGTGCTTCTTGATCAGGGCCGGGAAGTTCGGTGAGCCGGACTCCTCCTCGCCCTCGATGAGCAGCTTGAGGTTGACGGCGGGGGCCGTACGGCCGGTGGCGGCGAGGTGCGCGCGGACACCGAGGGTGTGGAAGAACACCTGGCCCTTGTCGTCGGCGGCGCCGCGGGCGTAGAGCCTGCCGTCGGTGGTGTGCGGCTCGAAGGGGTCGGTGTGCCAGCCGTCCTCGCGGGCGGCGGGCTGCACGTCGTGGTGGCCGTAGACGAGCACGGTGGGCGCGGACGGGTCGCCAGAGGGCCATTCGGCGAAGACGGCGGGCAGGCCGTCCCCGTCGGTCTCCCAGACCTCGACGGCCGGGAAGCCGGTGTCGGTGAGCTTGGCGGCGAGCCATTCGGCGCTGCGGCGGACCTCTCCGGCGCGCTCCGGGTCGGCGGACACGGAGGGGATGCGCAGCCACTCGGCGAGGTCGTCGAGGAAGGCTTCGCGGTGGCCTGCGATGTAGGCGCGGACGGCGTTGTCCGGGGTCGTGCTCATACGGCCGAGCCTATCGGCCTTCCGGGAAGGGACCGTCGGCGGTCTCGCCGAGGAGGATGCGTTCGAGTCCGGCGCGGCCCGGCAGCCGTGCGGGTCTGACCACCTCTCCGCTGCGGACGTAGACGAAGGCGGCGTCGACGGCGGACGGGGGCAGGCCGTGGCGCTCGGCCCAGGCGAGGCGGTAGATGGCCAGCTGGAGGGGGTCGGCGATGGGGGCACCTCCCGTGCCCTTCAGGCCACGGGGGAGGTTGCGGCCGGTCTTCCAGTCGACGATCTCGAAGCGGTCGCCGTCGGGGCCGCGCTCTTTGTAGACGGCGTCGATGCGGCCGCGGATCAGGCGTCCGGCGAGGGTCAGCTGGAAGGGGGCCTCGACGCGGAACGGGGTGCGATGGGCGTACGGGGTGCGGTCGAAGGCTTCCTTGAGGGCTGCCAGGTCGTCTTCGTCGGTGATGCCGGAGGGCTCGCCGTCGTCGGCGCCGGGCAGTTCGTCGGGGCCGAGGAGCGGCAGCGTCAGCTCTTCGAAGCGGGATTCGACCCAGGCGTGGAAGCGGGTGCCGCGGCGGGCGCCGGGCTGCGGGGGGCGCGGCATGGGGCGGGCGAGCTCGCGGGCGAAGCCGTCGGGGTCGGCGGCGAGGCGGAGCAGGTCGGTGGCGCTGAGCGCGGCCGGCAGCGGAACGTCACGGACGGTGGCGCGGGCGCGGCGCAGTTCGGTGGTGAGGACCTCCAGATCGCGGTCCCAGGAGCCGATGACGCGGCGCTCCTCGGGGAGGAGGGTGTGCGGGGCGGTGCCGGGGCCCTCCAAGGTGGTCGAAGGGTCCGGGGTCTCCGAAGGGTCAGGGGCGTCCGGGGCATCCGAAGGGTCCGGGATGTCCGAAGCGTCCGGGGTCTCCGAAGCGTCCTGGCTCTCGGCACGCTGGGCGATGATCCGGGCGGTGGGCGGGGTGTCGTCGTCCGGCGAGGTCTCCCGGTACGGCAGGCCGTCGTCGAACGGGTCGCCCTCGGAGAACGGGTCGCCCTCGGAGAACGGATCGTCCTCGGGAGCAGCGCACTCGTCCTCGTCCTCCGGGGGCGGTGGCCACTCCGGGTCGTCACCGGACGCCGGTTCCGGCACCGCGGCGGGGGCGGGGCCGGGGCCGGGGCCGGCAGCAGCGGCAGGGACAGCGGCAGAGGCAGAGGCAGGCGCCGCCGGGCCGCCCGTACGGCGTGCCAGGTGGGCGCGGACCGTGGCCGCTGCTCGACGGCGACGGGCGGTGGCGGCGGGGTCGAGCGGCAGCGGCCAGGCCCGCTCGACGGCGGCTTCGGCGAGGGCGGGGTTCTCGGCACCGTCCTCGGGGGGCCCGGCCCAGTACTCGATCTCGCCGTGGCCTGCTTCGCAGTGGGCGCGCAGTGCCTCCAGGAAGGCGGACGGGCCACGAGGGCGCTTCTGCTGGGGGCCCCACCAGTGGCCGGAGCCGAGCAGCAGGGAGCGGGGGCGGGTGAAGGTGACATAGCCGAGGCGGAGCTCCTCGGTTTCCTGGTGGTGCTTCATCGCCTCCTTGAAGTTCTTCAGGCCGCGGGCGGCCCACTCCTCGACGTCGGGGAGGGTGGCGGCGTCTCCGCGCAGGGCGTGCGGCAGGACCTTGGGGCGGCTGGTCCAGGACTCGCGGGCCTGTTCGCTGGGGAACTGCTTGCTGACCAGGCCGGGCACGGCGACGACGTCCCATTCGAGGCCCTTGGCCTTGTGGGCGGTGAGGACCTTGACGGTGTTCTCGCCGCCGGGGAGCGAGCTGTCCAGGCCCTTCTCGTACTGGACGGCGGTGCGCAGGAAACCGAGGAAGGCGAGCAGGGTGGCGTCGCCGTCGAGGGATTCACCACCCTGTTTGGCGGCGAATCCGGCGGCGATGTCGAGGAAGCTGCCGAGGGTTTCGCGGCGGCGGGCGGCGAGGGCGTGGGGTGACGCGGACAGTTCGACCTCGAGACCGGTGGTGGCGAGGATCCGGTGGAGGACGTCCATGAGGGGGTCGCCGAGGGAGCGCCGGAGGTCGCGGAGTTCGGTGGCGAGGTAGGCGAAGCGGACGCGTGCCTCGGGGGAGAACGGCAGGCTGTCGTCGGGGTGGTCGGCTTCGAGGAAGGTATCGAGGGCGTCGGCGAGGGAGAGTGTCTCGGCCGGGTCGACGCCTTCGACGGCCTCGGCGAGCCGCCGGTCGGCGTCGCCGGAGGGGTCATCGGAAGGGTCGCCGGAGAGGGTGCCGGGGAGGCCGCCGTAGTGGACCAGCGTGCGGGCGCGGCGGCCGAGGAGGGCCAGGTCGCGGGGGCCGATCCGCCAGCGGGGGCCGATCAGCAGGCGGACCAGGGCGGCGTTGGCGGTGGGGTCCTGGAGGACTTCGCAGACGGCGACGAGGTCCGCGATTTCCGGCAGGTGGAGGAGTCCGGAGAGGCCGACGACCTCCACGGGGATGTCACGGGCGACCAGTTCGCCCTGGACGTGGGCGAAATCGCCGGCGGTGCGGCAGAGCACCGCGATCTCTCCGGGCGGGGTGCCGGTGCGGACGAGGTGGGCGATCGAGTCGGCGAGCCAGGCGTGTTCTTCGGCGTGGGTGGGCAGCAGGGCGCAGCGGACGGTGCCGTCGTGCTCGGCACCGGGGGCCGGACGCAGCGCTTCGACGCCTTCGTGCAGGGCGCGCAGCGGAGCGGCCAGGCTGTTGGCGAGGTCGAGGAGGCGGCCGCCGCTGCGGCGGTTCTCGCTGAGGGCGTACCGGCGGGCGGGGGTGCCGTCCCGGAAGGGGAAGTGGGCGGGGAAGTCGTCGAGGTTGGCGACGGAGGCACCGCGCCAGCCGTAGATGGCCTGGCAGGGGTCGCCGACGGCGGTGACGGCGTGCCCGGTGGGGGTGCTGCCGCCACCGGCGCCGAAGAGGCCGGAGAGCAGCAGTCGCTGGGCGACGGAGGTGTCCTGGTACTCGTCGAGCAGGACGACGCGGAATGCGTCGCGGAGGATCCGGCCGACCTCGGGGCGGGTGAGGGCGAGAGTGGCGGAGTGGGCGATCTGGTCGCCGAAGTCGAGCAGGTCGCGGCGGCGTTTCTCGCTGCGGTAGGCGGTGACGAGGTCGAGGAGTTCCAGGCGGGCGCGGGTGGTTTCGGGGACCTTGCGCAGGTCGGCGTTGGTGAGCTTGACGCCGTCGAGGGCGGCGAGGAGCGCGGTGTCGTGGTCGCGGAGCCGGGCGGGGTCGACGAGGTGTTCGGCGAGCTCGGCGTCGAGGGCGAGGAGGTCCTCGACGAGCGAGGGCAGGGAGGTGGTGAGCGCCGGGTACGGACCGGGGGCGGCGCGGAGGGTGCGGGCGGCGAGCTGGAAGCGGGTGGCGTCGGCGAGCAGCCGGGCGCTGGGTTCCAGGCCGATGCGCAGGCCGTGGTCCTTGAGGAGCTGGCCGGCGAAGGCGTGGTAAGTGGAGATGCGGGGCTCGCCGGCGGTCCCGGAACCGTCGGCACCGTCAGACGCGGCGGGGGCGGGGAGGGGGTCGGGGTCGGTGACACCGGCGGCGAGCAGCGCGGCCCGGACGCGTTCGGCGAGCTCGCCTGCCGCCTTGTTGGTGAAGGTCAGCCCGAGGACCTGTTCGGGGGCGACCTGGCCGGTGCCCACCAGCCAGACGACGCGGGCGGCCATGACCGTGGTCTTGCCGGAGCCGGCGCCGGCCACGATGACCTGCGGGGCGGGCGGGGCGGTGATGCACGCCGTCTGCTCCGGGGTGAACGGGATGCCGAGGAGCTCTTTGAGCTGCTCGGGGTCGGTGATGCGGGCTGACACGTCCCAAACCGTAACCGGCGCCACTGACAATCGCGGCGGCTCGGGCCGTCCGCCCAGGTCACGTCCCGTACGAGACGTACACGGCCGGTAGCCGATCTCGTACGAGGGCCCGTACGCCCTCCTGTTACGCCCTCTCTGTCACACCCTCCTGTTACGCCCTCCCGTACGACTCCCGTACGACAGCTCGTGCACGGCCCGCGCCCGGGTCATTCCACGACGTGCCGCCCCTCCGGCTGCGCACTGCACGAGGCCCGGAAGGCACAGTGGGCGCAGTGGGTGCCGGTGGTGGGGGTGAACCGCTCCTCCAGGACGCGGGCCGCAGCGGTGGCGAGGAGTTCGCCGGCCCAGTCACCGTCCAGCGGCTGCTGCGCCTGTACGGCGGGCAGCGCCTCGCCGCCCTCCTTCTGGGGCGCGCCGAGCCGCAGGTGGACCAGTTCGGCGCCGCCGGCATCCGGTGTGCGGCCGTCGAAGGCGTCGTCGAGGGCGCCCTCGCGCACCGCGAGCTGGTAGACGGCGAGCTGGGGGTGGCGGGCGACCTCGGGGCCGGTCGGTTTCTGTTTGCCGGTCTTGAAGTCGACGACGTACGCCCGGCCCTGCGCGTCCCGCGAGACCCGGTCCATGCTGCCGCGGATACGGACCTGGCAGGTGCCGGCCTGGAGGGTGAGGTCGAAGCCGTGCTCGGTGGCGACGGTGTCGCGGCCGCGGGTCTCGCGTTCCATGACGTGCCAGCGCAGGAAGCGCTCCAGGGCGGCCCGGGCGTGGTCCTTCTCCTGGCGGGACTTCCAAGGGGCGTCGAAGGCGAGCGCGTCCCATACGGAGTCCAGGCGCTCCATCAGGACGGCCAGGTCGGCGGGGGTGCGGCCGGAGGCGACCTCGTCGGCGAGGACGTGGACGACGTTGCCGAAGCCCTGGGCGGCGGTGGCGGGGGCGTCCGCCTTGACCTCGCGGCCCAGGAACCACTGCAGGGAGCAGGTGTGGGCGAGCTGGTCGAGGGCGCTGCCGGAGAGGAGCACGGGCCGGTCGCGGTCGCGCAGCGGGACGCCGCTGTGGGTGGGTTCGGCGAGGCCCCACCAGTTGGCGGGGTGGGCGGCCGGCACCAGGGGCTTGTGGTCGCCGTCGTGCAGTGCGGCCAGCTTGGCGAGGCGCTGCGCGGCGGCCTCACGCAGGGCGGGGGCGGCGTCCGGGTCGACGGTGGTGGCGCGCAGTTCGGCGACGAGCGCGGCGACCGAGAGGGGGCGGCGGGGGCGTCCGCTGACGTCCTGGGGGGTGACGCCCAGTTCGGTGAGGAAACGGGAGGGCTGGTCGCCGTCGTCGGCGGCGGCCTTCACGGCGGTGACGACGAGGCGCTCGCGGGCGCGGGTGGCGGCCACGTAGAACAGCCTGCGTTCCTCGGCGAGCAGCGCCCCCGGGGTGAGCGGTTCGGCGAGGCCGTCGCGGCCGATGCGGTCGGCTTCCAGGAGGGAGCCCCGGCGGCGCAGGTCGGGCCAGAGCCCCTCCTGGACGCCGGCGACGACGACGAGCCGCCATTCCAGGCCCTTGGCGCGGTGGGCGGTCATCAGGCGTACGGCATCGGGGCGGACGGTGCGGCGGGTGAGGGTGTCGGCGGCGATGTCCTGGGCGTCGAGCTCCTCGAGGAAGTTCAGGGCGCCCCGGCCGCCGGTGCGCTCCTCGGCGCGGGCGGCGGTCTCGAAGAGGGCGACCACCGCGTCCAGGTCGCGGTCGGCGTTGCGGCCGGCGGCGCCGCCACGGCGGGCGGCCCGCTCCAGGCGCCCCGGCCAGGGAGTGCCGTCCCACAGCTCCCACAGCGCCCGCTCGGCGGTGCCGCCGTCGGCGAGCAGTTCGCGGGCCGTGCGCAGCAGCAGGCCGAGCCGCTGGGCGCCGCGGGCGTATCCGGGGTCGTGCGCCACCAGACGCTCGGGTTCGGCGAGGGCCTGGGCGATCAGTTCGTCGGAGGGGCGCGGCAGTGGCCGGCCGGCGGCGCGCTCCTCCTCTCGCAGGGCGCGGCCCAGGCGCCGGAGGTCGGCGGAGTCCATGCCGCCCAGGGGGGAGGTGAGCAGGTCGAGGGCGGTTTCGGCGTCCAGCCGGTAGGCGGGGGCGGTGCCGTCGGGGGCCGGGGCGTCCTGGGGAGCCCGGGCGTCCTCGGGGGCGTCACCGACGGCGTCCTCCACGTCACCAGCGGCGTCCTCGGAGGCGTGACCGGTGGCGTGACCGGTGGCAGGGCGGGCCAGTGCCCCGCGTGCGGCGACCCGCAGGGCGGTCAGCAGCGGGGCGACGGCCGGTTCATGGCGGAGCGGCAGATCGTCGCCGTCGATGTCGAGCGGTACCCCGGCCGAGGTGAGCGCACGGCGCACGCCGGGTATCGAGCGCCCCCCGGCGCGTACGAGGACGGCCATCTCGCCCCAGGGCACGCCGTCCTCGAGGTGGGCGCGGCGCAGGATGTCGGCGATGTTGTCGAGTTCGGCGCCGGGCGTCGGGTACGTGTACACCTCGACGCGGCCGCCGTCCCGTACGGGGGCCGGCTCGCGGTGGGCGCGGATCTTCTCGGCGGGCAGGCGGGTGAGCGGCATCCGGCGGGCGAGCAGCCGGGTGGCCGCCAGCAGGGCGGCGCCCGAGCGCCGGGCGGTGCCGAGGACGGCCACCGGGGCGGGGGTCCCGTCGGCGCGCCGGAAGGTCTCGGGGAACTCCAGGATGCCGCTGAGGTCGGCGCCCCGGAAGGCATAGATCGACTGGTCGGGGTCGCCGAAGGCCACGAGCGTACGGCCCGGGGAGCCGGGTGCGGCCGCGGCCCGGGGGCCCTTCCCGGGGGCACCTCCCGGCGCGTTGCCGGCGACGGCACGCAGCAGCCGCACCTGGGCGACGTCGGTGTCCTGGTACTCGTCGACATAGACCGCGTCATAACGGGCGGCCAGTTCGGCCGCGACGTCGGGACGGCCGGCGAGCAGCACCGCACGGTGCACCAACTCGGCGTAGTCCACGACCCCTTGGGCGTCCAGAACGTCGAGGTACTCGGCGAGGAAGCCGGCCGCGGCGCTCCAGTCGGGGCGGCCGGTGCGCCGGGCGAAGTCGCCGAGGGCGTCCGGGCCCAGGCCCAGTTCGCGGCTGCGGGCGAGGACCGCGCGGACCTCGTCGGCGAAACCACGGGTGGTCAGACAGGCCCGCAGCTCCTCCGGCCAGCCGATCCGGTCGCGTCCGGCGGCGGCGAGCTCCGCCTGTCCTTCGAGGAGCTCGCGTACGACGAGGTCCTGTTCGGGTCCGGACAGCAGCCGCAGGGGGTCGGCGAAGAGGTCGGCGTCTTGGTGGGCGCGGACCAGGGCGTAGCAGAAGGAGTGGAACGTGGTCGCCTGCGGGCTGGAGCCGGTCCCCAGGCGGGCGGCCAGGCGGTCGCGGAGCGCGGTGGCGGCCTTGCGGCTGAAGGTGAGGACGAGGATCCGCTCGGGGTCGGTGCCGGCCCGTACCCGGCGGGCGACCGACTCCACCAGCGTCGTGGTCTTGCCGGTTCCCGGGCCGGCCAGCACCAGGAGCGGCCCGTGCCCGTGGTCAACCACGGCGCGCTGGGTTGCGTCCAAGGCAGGAGGATCCACCCGCTCCGGCGGTGTGCGCACCAGTCGGTACGTGCCGGAGGCCTCCCGCCGTGCCGCCCGGTGGGGCTGCGCCGGAGGAGCGGCCGAGAAGGAGGAGCTCACGTGGATCGCCGGTCCAAAGGAGGGTGCTGGTCGAGATGGGGGTACCTCCCGTGCCGTTGAGGCTGTGGGAGAGGCTGCGGTGCGGCCGCGAGGCGGGCTTCCCGTACGGCCGCAGGCCACCGGGCAGGTGCCCTTACGGCCGCGTGCCGCCGTACACGCTAATCGGTGCCGTCGCCGGCCTGCCGGCCGTCCCACCGGGCCCGCCGCATATCGAGCCGCGGTATGTGCCCGCCCGTCACCCGACCTCCACCCCTCATCGATGCGCTTCGCGCGCCCCCCTCGACTGCCGCCTTCCCGGCCTCCCGCAGCGGTGTGCCCTCCTCGCGGTAGTGCGCCAGGGCGCGCAGCTCGGCGCCGGGCAGCAGCCGGCCGTCCGCGCGCACCACCCGCCACCAGGGCACCGCGCCACCGTAGAGCGCCATCACCCGCCCCACCTGCCTGGGGCCTGCCTCTTCGAGCCACTCCGCGACATCCCCGTACGTCATCACCCGCCCCGCGGGGATCAGCTCGGCGACGGCCAGTACGCGCTCCGCGTACTCGGGCAGATCACCCGCTTCGAGGCCGGCCTCGGTGCCAGGCTTGAAGCCGGGCTCGGCATCTCCCGTCCCACTCATTCGGCCCATCTTGCCGTACGGCACCGACAATGGGAGCGGACACACGGTCCCGCACCCTCCGGGAGGCCGGCCGCACGGCGTCGGCGGCCCGGTGCCAAGGGGGCGGCGTGCACCTGCGCCGGTACGGCGACGGGCGGGCGTACCGGCCACCCCGTACCGGCAGCGGCGGAGGATGTTCCGTTTGCGGTACCCCCGAAATGCACCCTGATGCCCCCCTCCACCGGCCGGCCGTGCCACCATCTTCCGGACGGTGACTGGTGATACGAGATCAAGAAGAGACGGCCGAGCAGCAGGGTGCGGCGCCTCCGCGGGAGGCGGGCGCCCCTGAGGCGCTGCCCGTCGAGCACCGACGGAGGCCGGGCACGGCGTCCGCTACCGAGAAGGCGAGCACGATCAAGAAGGCCGAACGACCAGGGGCGTCCAAGAGGCCACAGGGGCCCAGGGAGCCCGAACCAGCCCAGCGCGACGAGCGCGGCCGGCGCGACCGGGAGGAGCGCGAGCGGAACCAGGTTCCGGAGGAGCACGAGGGGCGGGAGTACGGCGAATTCCACGTCGACCGGGTCTCCGGCGACGAGCCGCTGCTGCCCGCCCGGGTGCACCGGCCCGCCGATCTGCTCCGGCTGCTGCTCGGTATCGTCGGGATCGCCCTCGTCCTCGGCCTGGCCACCTTCGCCCACGGCACCACCGCGGGCCTGGCACGGGACATCGGCACCGGCGCCAAGGCGGCGCCCGCGCTGCTGATCAGCCTCGCGGGGCTGACGTCCAGCGTCGCGGTGCTGCTGGTGCCGGTGGCGTTCGCCGTGGAGCGGCTGATCAAGCGGGACGGGCTGCGGATCGCGGACGGGGTGCTCGCCGCCGTCCTCGCGCACGGGGTGTCGCTCGCCACCGACCTGTGGGTGGCCGAGGCCGCGCCCGCCTCCATCCGGGTCGCGCTGACCCAGCCGCTGGCGAACGGCTCGCTCTCCGCTCCGGTGCACAGCTATCTGGCGCCGGTGATCGCCTATATGACGGCGGTGGGGATGTCCCGGCGGCCGCGCTGGCGGGTCGCGATGTGGGGCGTACTGCTGCTGGAGGCGTTCGCGGTGCTGGTGGGGAAGTACACCACCCCGTTCGCGATCATCACGACGGTGCTGATCGGCTGGACCGTCGCCTACGGCACCGTCTACGCCGTGGGCTCCCCCAACGTCCGCCCCACCGGCCAGAACCTCCTCGCGGGTCTGCGCCGGGTCGGCTTCCGCCCGGTGAGCGCGCTGCGCGCGGAGGACGCGACCGGCCCGGAGCAGCACGAGAACACCGACCGCGGCCGCCGCTACCTCGTCACCCTGGAGGACGGCCCGCCCATCGACGTCACCGTCGTCGACCGCGAACAGCAGGCCCAGGGGTTCTTCTACCGGGTGTGGCGGCGGCTGTCGCTGCGCGGCGGCATCAACCAGCGCCGCAGTCTGCAGTCGCTGCGCCAGGCACTGGAGCAGGAGGCGCTGCTGGCGTACGCGGCCATCGCGGCGGGCGCCAACGCGCCCAAGCTGATCGCCACCTCGGAGCTCGGCCCGGACGCGGTGATGCTGGTCTACGAGCACATCGGGGGCCGGACCCTCGACTCGCTCGCCGACGAGGAGATCACCGACGCGCTGATGCACAGCGCGTGGCGGCAGGTCGAGGCGTTGCAGTCCCGGCGGATCGCGCACCGGCGGCTGGTCGGGGACGCCCTGCTGGTGGATCGTTCCGGCAATGTCGTGCTGACGGATCTGCGCGGCGGGGAGATCGCGGCCGGTGATCTGGTGCTCCGGATGGACATCGCCCAGCTGCTCGCCACCCTGGGGCTGCGGGTCGGCGCCGAGCGGGCGGTGGCCTCGGCCGTCGAGGTGCTCGGCCCGGACGCGGTCGCGGACAGCCTGCCGATGCTGCAGCCGATCGCGCTCAGCCGCACCACCCGGGCCACGCTGCGGCAGCTGGCCCGGGAGCGCGCCAAGCGGGAGCGCGAGGCGGTGCTGGCGGCGTCGCAGGCCGCCAAGGAGGCGCGGGAGGCGCGGGGGGCGGCGGGCCGCAAGGACCGCAAGACGCTGCGGGCCGAGCGGCACGCGGAGAAGCACGCCGAGAAGCGGGCGCTGGACGAGGCCACGGAGGCGGCCCGCGAGGAGGATCTGCTGGCCCAGATCCGCCGGCAGGTCCTGCTGATCCAGCCGACCGCGGTGATCGAACCGGCGAAGCTGGAGCGGCTCAGTCCGCGGATCCTGCTCAGCTGGATCGCCGGCGCGGTCGCGGTGTATCTGCTGTTGTCGCAGCTGGCTAACTTCAACCTGGGCGATGTGATCAGCGAGGCCCAGTGGTGGTGGGTGCTGGTGGCGATGTTCTTCTCGGCGCTGACGTACCCGGCGGCGGCGATGAGCCTGCTGGGGTTCGTCACGGAGAAGGTGCCGTTCGGCAAGACGGTCGTCGCGCAGGTCGCGGGGAACTTCGTGAAGCTGGTGGCTCCCGCCGCGATCGGCGGGGTGGCGCTGAACACCCGCTTCCTCCAGCGCGCCGGGGTCCGTCCGGGCCTGGCGGTGGCCAGCGTCGGCGCGTCCCAGCTCTTCGGTCTCGGCAGCCACATCCTCCTGCTGCTGGCCTTCGGCTATCTGACCGGCACCGAGCAGACGCAGGACATCTCGCCATCCCGTACGGTGATCGCCGGGCTGCTGACCGTGGCCGTACTGGTGCTGATCGTCACGGCGGTGCCGGCGCTGCGGAAGTTCGTCCTGACGCGGGTGCGGTCGCTGTTCGCGGGTGTGGTCCCGCGGATGCTGGACATCCTCCAGCGGCCGCGGAAGCTGGTCGCCGGCATCGGCGGGATGCTGCTGCTGACGGCGGCGAACGTGATGTGCCTGGACGCCTCGATCCGGGCGTTCGGCGGCGGCGACACGCTCAGTTACGCGAGCATCGCGGTCGCCTTCCTCGCCGGGAACGCACTGGGTTCGGCCGCCCCGACGCCGGGTGGTCTGGGAGCCGTCGAGAGTGCACTGCTCACCGCGCTGACGATCGCCGGACTCGCCGGTGACACCGCGTTCCCGGCTGTGCTGCTGTTCCGGCTGATGGTCTTCTGGCTGCCGGTGCTGCCGGGCTGGCTGGCCTTCACCTATCTGACGCGCCGGGGCGAGATCTAGGGCCGCCCTGAGCGGCGGGCATGGATGAGGCGCACAGATGAGGCGCATGGATGAGGCGCCGGTCCGCACGGGACCGGCGCCTCTCGCGTCACGGGGTGTTGCCCAGGAGACGTGCCTAGTAGACCGGCTTCTCCGGCTCGACCGTGTTGACCCAGCCGATGACACCGCCGCCGACGTGCACCGCGTCGGAGAAGCCCGCGGACTTCAGTACGGCGAGGACCTCGGCGGAGCGGACGCCCGTCTTGCAGTGCAGGACGATCTTCCGGTCCTGCGGGAGGTCCTGGAGGGCGCTGCCCATCAGGAACTCGTTCTTCGGGACCAGCCGGGCGCCGGGGATGGAGACGATCTCGAACTCGTTGGGCTCACGGACGTCGATGATGTCGATCTTCTCGTCGGCGTCGATCCACTCCTTGAGCTGCCGCGGGGTGATCGTCGAACCCGCCGCCGCCTCCTGGGCCTCCTCGGACACGACACCGCAGAAGGCCTCGTAGTCGATGAGCTCGGTGACGGTCGGGTTCTCGCCGCAGACCGCGCAGTCCGGGTCCTTGCGGACCTTGACCTGGCGGTACGTCATCTCCAGGGCGTCGTAGATCATCAGGCGGCCGACCAGCGGCTCACCGATGCCGGCGAGCAGCTTGATCGCCTCGTTGACCTGGATGGAGCCGATCGAGGCGCACAGCACGCCCAGGACGCCGCCCTCGGCGCAGGACGGCACCATGCCCGGCGGCGGGGGCTCCGGGTACAGGCAGCGGTAGCAGGGACCGTGCTCTGACCAGAAGACCGAGGCCTGGCCGTCGAAGCGGTAGATCGAACCCCAGACGTACGGCTTGTTCAGCAGTACGCAGGCGTCGTTGACCAGATAGCGGGTGGCGAAGTTGTCCGTGCCGTCCACGATCAGGTCGTACTGGGCGAAGAGCTCCATGACGTTCGTGGAGTCGAGGCGCTCTTCGTGCAGGTTGACCGTGACGTACGGGTTGATGCCCAGGACCGTGTCCTTGGCGGACGCGGCCTTGGAGCGGCCGATGTCCGCCTGGCTGTGGATGATCTGGCGCTGCAGGTTGGACTCGTCGACCTCGTCGAACTCCACGATGCCGAGCGTGCCCACACCGGCCGCGGCGAGATACATCAGCGCGGGTGAGCCCAGGCCGCCGGCGCCGACACACAGCACCTTGGCGTTCTTCAGCCGCTTCTGCCCGGCCATCCCGACATCGGGGATGATCAGGTGGCGGGAGTACCTGCGGACCTCGTCGACGGTGAGCTCCGGAGCGGGCTCGACCAGGGGTGGCAGCGACACGGATGACCTCAACAAGGGGTTGGTCGGTATCTGAGGACTGGCTGTCTTTCCGTAACACTGCCACGCCCTTCTTCATTCCGAGACACCCGGTCCGATGTGCGAGACGGAATCGTCCCAGTAGCCGGGCAGCGCGCCTCCCCGGCACCTCCTCCCAGGTCACGGCGGTCGTCCCAGCACACGGACGCCCGTCTCATGGAGCGGGGTGAGCCGGTGGGCAGACCGGTGGGCGGAGATGCGGGCAGAGATGCGGGCAGAGCGGTGGTGCGGGCCCGGGTGGCGTCCGCCGGGTCGTTCAGATACGGCACGCGGCCTCCATCCAGATGTCGGCCAGGGACTCCTCCAGGCCGATCCGGGGACGCCAGCCGAGCCGGTCGCGCGCGGTGCGGACGTCGGCCTGCTGCCAGGTGCCGCAGCCGTCCGGGTACGGGTAGGTCGCGGGCGGCGAGCCGGCCGGATGGCCGTCGGCCGGACCGGGGATGACCAGCCGGGCCGGCGGGGAGTCCAGCTCGTGCAGGGCACCGCCGAAGCCGGCGACCCGGGCGAGCACGGACGCGGCCTCGCGCAGCCGTACCGCGCGGCCCGTCCCGATGTTGACGACCCCCTGCGCGGCGGACAGCGAGGCGGCGTGCACGGCCCGGGCGACGTCCCGTACGTCGACGAAGTCCCGATGCACGCCGAGCCCGCCGAGCTTGAGCTCGCTGTCGCCGGACTGCATGGCGCGGCGCATCGCCTCGGCGAGCCGGCCGAGCGGCGAGCCCGCGGGGGTGCCGGGGCCGACCGGCGAGAAGACCCGCAGGACGACGGCGTCGAGGCCGGAGCCCAGGACGAGTTCGGTGGCGGCCAGTTTGCTGACACCGTACGGCCCTCCGGGGCGCGGCACGGCGTCCTCGGCGGTCGAGGAACCGGGCTGGGAGGGCCCGTACTCGGAGGCGCAGCCCAGGTGGACGAGCCGGGCGCCGCAGCCGCTGCGCCGCAGCGATTCACAGATGGTGGCGACCGCGACGGTGTTGTGCCGGGTCAGCTCGCGGGCGCCGCCCCGGGTGGCGCCCGCGCAGTTGACGACCACACCGGGGTGCACCGCGTCGAGGAAGCGGGTGAGCGCACCGGGGCTGCCGGTGGCCAGGTCGAAGCGGACGTCGGCGTCGTCGCCCCGCCCGAGGGCGGTGAGCTGGACGGCGGGGTCGGCGAGCAGGCGGTCGGCGACGAAGCGGCCGAGGTAGCCGTTGGCGCCGATGAGCAGCACCCTCATCGTGCGACCCCCCGGTCCGCGTGGCCTGTGATCGGCTGGACGTTCATGTCTCGTGCTCCTCAAACGGTTCGTGGGAAGTGGTCGGCTTCGGGTGCCGGTGCGGCGTCCGCCTCGGGGGCGGCGGCCACGTGGGGGGTGGGGTCCGCGGTGAAGGGTCCGGAGGGGCCGTTCCGGGGCGCCGCTCCGGGGGTGCCGCTCCGGGGGTGGTACGGGGCGGGGGTACCCGTAGGGGGATGCCCTGTACGGGGAGGTCCTGCATGGGGACGTCCTGCATGAGGACGTCTTGTACGGGGACGTCCTGTACGGGGACGTCCTGTACGGGGATGCCCCGTAGGGGACGGAGGCGTCGTGGGGCCCGCGGTCGTCCGGAGGGTCACGGCCGGTGCGCCTTTCCCGGGCCGGCCGTGTACCCCGTTCCGGTCAGGGTCCCGGTCAGGGTTCCGGTCGGGGTTCGGGTCCGGGTTCGGATCGGGGCGGGCGCGTGCGCGCAGGCGCCGGTGAGCACCCGCAGGCCGTGGACGAGCAGGCCGAGGGCGGCGGCCGTGCAGGCCACGGCGGGTACCGCGGCCGGCCCGGCGGTGGCGGTCAGCGCCTCGACCGGGACGCCGAGCGGAGCCAGACCGGGAAGCCGGGCGGTCAGCACCAGCCCCAGGGCGAGCCCCTCCAGGGCGGCGGCCGAGGCCAGGCCCGCCGCGGCCGCCTCGGGGAAGCCGTGGACGGTGAGCAGCCGGGCGAGGAAGAGCAGCAGCCCGAGCGCGGCGGCTGCCACGACCGTGAGGGCGCCGCCACCGCCCGTCCCGAGGACCGCCCCCGCCGCCACGAGCAGCGCGGTCAGCGCGCCCAGGAAGAGCAGGGCGGCGGTGAGTAGCAGCGGCCGCACCCGGGCGGCGAACTCGGTCAGGCCGCGGCTGGCGGCCAGGCGGCGCTGCCCGCGTTCCGCGAACCAGCGGGCGCAGCCGGCCGCGGGGAGGACGGCGAGGGACAGCGCCACCACGGGGGCGACGACGGCCTGTGGCGGGGCGTACGGGAGGTCGGGGCCGCCGGCCAGCAGCTGACCGAGCAGCCAGTCGCCGTACACCGCGTAGCCGGCCGTCCAGCAGGTCCACAGGCCGGTGGTCCGTGATCCGGCGCCGGGGTGGTGCGGCCGCAGCGGTCCGGTCCGTACGGCGAGCCGGACGGCGAGACCGAGCAGGACCGCGCCGAGGACACCGACGGCCATGCGGAGCAGGGGGGTTGCCTCGTCGCCCGTCACCGAGGCGAGAACGGTGACGGTGGTCACGGTGGCGACGCAGACGGCGCCGGGGAGCAACTGCGGCACGGCGAACCAGCGTTGGGCGGGGGACCGGCCCTGGCGCCCCTCCGCCTGCCCCGGCGCCGCCCCTGCCGCCGGCCTGTCCCCGGGCCCCTGAGAGGGCCCACGGAAGGACCCGTTGCCGGCTCCGCGGTCGGCCCCGGCGCCCGGCCCGGTGGCGTCGGACTCCGCGCGTGGCACCCGGGCGTAGAGCTCCTCGGCCAGGGAGAAGACGTCACGGTGCCGGAAGCGCGCGGCCGTTCGGTCAGTGACTCCGTGCGCCTCCAGGCCGGCGGCGATCTCCAACGGGTCGACGGCCTGTGCGCAGAGCCTTCGGTGACGGTGCATCAGCACCCGTACGGGGTCGGCGGGACCGCGGCGCGGGGGGCGGGCGGCAGCGTCCTTGCGAGGCACCGCGCCCCGCCCCACGGCCCGGTCCACGACGGCCCGTTCATGGTCCACCGCTGCCGGTTCGTGGTCCATGGCGGCCCGTTCGCAGTCCACGGCTGCCCGTTCGCGGTCCATGGCGGCACGGGCGGTGCCCTCGTCGGTGGCGGTCATACGTCCTCCCCGGTGTCGGGGGCGCATGTGCCGCCGCCCTGGCCGGGGCCGGTGCGGAGGCGCGCGGCGATTGTCCGGCGCGGGCGCGCGGCGCCGGCCGGGAGGGCGCGCCCGCCCGCGTACGCCGGGCCGCCGGACCGGCCTGCCCCAAGGGCCTTCGACATGCGAGTCCGCCATCGGCGGAGGCCGTCGCGATTGCCGGCATGGGCCACGTCCGTCATGCCCGTCACCAGAGCCACGCCCACCACGCCCATCACACACATCACGTCCAGCACACCGGTCACCGCTGCCATCTCCCTCACCCTGACCACACTCCCCCGCTCTCCCTGAGCAGGGACGCCCCCGGCGTGAGCTGGGCAACAGTCCCCAGCTCAGGCCCCGTTCGACGCGCTCGGCCTGTTCGGCCGATCCGGCCCCTCCGTTCCACCGCTCACCGCATCCCTTCGACGCCGACCGCTCCCCCGGCTCCCCCGGTCCGGCCAGTCCCGCCAGTCCCGCCAGTCCCGTCGGTCCCGTCGGTCCCGTCGGTCCCGTCGGCCGGCGCCGGTACCCCGGCGGCCCGCGCCCCCTCCGGCACCGCCCAGCTCGGCGTCCGCCCGGCCGACTGCCGCGCACCGGCCGCGGCGGAGGTACCGGCACCGGCCACCGTCCAGCGGCCGGGCACATGAGCCTCGGGAGGCCGGTCGAAGGGCTGCGGTACCCCCTGCGCGTCCCGCGCCCGGCAGTCGGCCGGGCGGGCCGGGGCCTGCGAGATCAGCTCCAGGTAGATGCCACGAAATGCCGCGATGTTCTGCTCGGCGGTGAAGAGTTCGAGCGCCCGCGCCCGGGCGGCGGCGCCCAGCCGGGCCCGGCGGTCCGGGTCGGCGAGCAGGGCGCGGCAGGCCTCGGCGAGTGCGCGCGGGTTGCGCGACGGGACGACCAGGCCGGTGCCGCCGATGACTTCGCAGACCGCACCGGCATCGGTCGACACCGTGGCCCGGCCGCAGAACATCGCCTCCACAAGGGAGCGCGGAAACCCTTCGACGATGCTGGAGAGCACCACCACGGCGGCGGAGGCGTAGGCGTCCTCCAGGGTCGGTACGCCGGGGCTGCCGATCTCCTCGAAGCTGACCGGGTTCTCCCCGACGGTGCGGTCGTCGGCGGCCTCGTCCGGGAAGAGCTGGGCCGCCAGCGCCCGGCAGTGCCCGAGGTACCCGGGCGCCCGGGGGTCGCGGCCCATCCGGCCGATGATCCGCAGGGTGGCCTCCGGCTCGGCCTTGCGGACCTCGGCGAACGCGTGCAGCAGCGCGACCAGGTCCTTCGCGGGTTCAATGGCGCCGACCCACACCAGCGTCGTGGAGTCGTCGGCCGGGGCGTCCGCGACGGCGGCGAAGCGGCCGGCGTCCATCCCGGGGTAGACGGTGCGCAGCCGGGCGCGGTCCGCGCCGCAGCGCTCCTGCCAGCGGCGCGCGTGGGTGTTGCCGGGGGTGATGAGGGCGGCCTGGGCGTACGTCTCGGCGGCCAGCGCGCCCTCGAAGGCGGCGAGCAGCGCGCGCACCGGGGCACGCACGGGTGCCGCAGCGCGCGCGAGGTAGTGCTCGCGCAGCCGTACGCCGTACTCGGTGACCAGCAGCGGGGTACCGAAGAAGCATTTGGCCAGCAGTCCGGGGAGGGCCGCCGCGCCGCCGGACGTGGCGTGGCAGAGGTCCACTCCGTCGAGGCCGGCGGTGTCCCGGTCGCCGTACCAGTCCAACGACAGCGGGCGCAGCGCGAGTTCGAGCTCCTCCGCGACCGCCAGCAGGTCGCTGACCCGCGCGCCGTGGGAGGCGGGCAGCGCCCGGGGGCCGTGGCAGGCGGTCTCCAGTGTGCGGACGGCGTCCTCGGAGCGGAGCAGGGCGGGCAGGCCGCCGTCCTCCCGGGCGCATGCGGCCAGCCCGTAGAGGCCACTGGCGAAACGGTCCGCCTTACCCGCCGGGGAGGTGCCGGGGAGCGCGACCGGGCCCGTCGGCGCGCCCCCGGGCGGGGCCTCGGCGAAGGCCGTGACCAGGGTGCCGAAGTGCTCGGTGAAGCGCCGCCGCGCGCGCCGCCCGGGGGTGCGGCCCCGGCGCTCCTCGGCGGTCCGGTGGTGCTCGGCGGGGAACTCGCCCCACAGGGGCGCGCTGCGCACCGTCCGTACGTGCTCCGGGAGGCCGCGCCGTGCGCTCGCGTCCCGGCGGTCCGGGGTGGTCAGGGCGTAGACCTCGAAGTCATGGCCGGTGAGCCCGTGTACGAGCCGATCGCACCACGCAGGCGACTCACCCGTCGCGTACGGGTAGCCACCCTCGGTGAGCAGTCCCACGCGCACAGCCGCACCCCCGTCCTCCCATGTCGGCGTCCCTGTCGGCGTCCTGACGACGGGGGTCCCGGGCCGGAGCCCGTCGAAGGCCCTTGGGGGAGACCGCACCGCCGCCGCCATGTGCAGGAAGAAGCTATGCAAAAGGCCCGGTGGTGCGATGGACGGTTGTCCATCGCACCACCGGAAGGGGTGAAAGCACGTAACTTTCCGCCCCTCAGGAAGTTTTTACGCGCTATACGTCAGGGCTCAGCACGCCCCGGACGCGCCAGGGAGCGGCCCGTACGGGGAGACCCGCCCGCACGGGGCGGCCCGGGAGCGGCCCGTCAGGAACCTGCGGGGAACGGCCAGGCGTTGGGACGGCAGGTCGCACCGTCCGTCGTCAGGAACTTCGTCTGCTGCATCATCACCGGGGCCAGTGCGCCCCGCCGGGAACAGGACTCGTGGTCGTGGCCGAGCCGGTGGCCGGTCTCGTGGTTGATCAGCATCTGGCGGTACGCGAACATCTTGTCGGGCCCGTAGGTCGTGGCGCCCTGCGCCCACCGGTAGGCGTTGATCATGACGCGTTCGGTCATCGCCGAGTCGCAGGAGACGTTGTCCTCGGTGGTGTCGAGCCCGGACTTGGCACACCACTTCGCGGTGGTCCCCGGACTCGCCAGCGTGATCACGAAGTCGGCGTGGCCGGACGCCACCCGCTGGAAGGTCCGCTGCCCGCCGTGCGCCCAGCTCCGTTCGTCGTTGAGGGTCCGGTGGACCGCCTCGGCGAACAGCTCACCGTCCAGCGGCAGCCCCTCCTCGATGTCGACGCGGTAGCGCTTCACCGTGCCGGACCCGGGCGCCTTGGCATCGCCGCCGACCGGCCGGAACCGGCCGCCGGCGGTCATGTCCGCCGACAGCGGGAAGACCTGCGCCATCTTCTCGTCGTACGTGGCGGGCCTGGCGGCCGGGGTGGGCCTGTTGTGCGACCGGGAGGTGTCGCCGCCGCCGTCGGCGCGGTCGCTGCCGCTGCGGGGCTGCTGAGCGCCGCCCGCCTCGCGCTGCTCGGCGACCTGGCCCGCGATGACCACGGCCAGCACGGTGGTCACCGCCGCCGCGGCGGCCCCGGTGAACGTCCGGCCCCGGCCGCCCCGCCCGGCGCCGTGCCGCACCGTGTCCGGGCCCTCGCCGGCGCCGTCGTCCGCGCCGGACTCCGCCGGCCCGCGGGCGGCGTCGAACCCCCCGGCGGCGACCCCATGGGCGGCCTCCGGCCCCACCGGCCCATCGGGCGCTCCGGCCGCATGGTCCGCACCCGGGAGCCGCCGGTCGAAGGCCTCCACGTACTCGCGCCGCGGGCCCCGCCCGCCGTCCGGTACGGCACGGGCACCGCCCCCGGGAGCACCTCCCGGCACCGGGCCGAGCGGGAAGTCCACCGGAGGCTGGGCGCCGGGCGTCTCCGTACGCGGCGCACCGGGCATCTCCGTACGCGGCCGGGGAACCCGCGGCGCGGTCCGCTCCGGCGGTACCGGCGACGCCGGCGCGCCCGGGAACGCGCCCCAGCCGCCGCCCGGTTCGCGCTGCTCGGGGTGCCCGCCGCGGGCCGTGTCGCCGTCCGCAGGCGCGCGCCTGCGGCGCCCCGGCCCGGGTCCGGGAACCGGAGCTCCCGTGGTCGGTGCTCCGGTCGTCGGTATGACCGGCTCCGCGGCGTCCGCCGCGGACTCCGGCCGGCCTCGGCGGCTATGGCGTCCCATGGGGCGTGTCAGCTCCTGCCCGCATCGGCGGTCGTCTCGGTCGGGCCGGAGTCGAGCAGGTCGCGGACAGCCCGCGCCACCGCCTCCGGGTACTCCATCATCGCCACGTGCCCCGCCTCCGGCAGCGTCAGCAGCCGCGCACCGCGGAACGCCGCGGCCGCCCGCCGTGCCATCCGGAAGGACACCAGACGGTCGCGTCCACCGTAGACGAGAAGGGTGGGGGCGAGCACCCGTTCTGCCTGACGCCACAGATTGTGCTGTCCGCCGAGCGTGTACGCGTTCACCAGACCGCGCGCCGAGCGCTCCATCACCTCCCAGAAATAAGGGAGTTGGAGCCTGCGGGTGAACTCGTCGACCGCCGCGCCGAACCCTTCCGGGCTGACCCGGCCGGGATCGCCGTAACAGAGCGCCAGCACCTCCCGGGTGCGACGCTCGGGCGTCCAGTCCCGGGTGAGCCGGCTGAAGAGCGTGGCGAGGCCGGGGACGGCGAGCAGCGCCGTGGGCACCGCCGTCAGCTGCGGCCGCAGCTCGGGCAGGGCCGGCGAGACCAGCGTGAGGGTGCGGACCAGGTCCGGGCGCGCGGCGGCGACCCGGGTCACGGCCGCGCCGCCCATCGAGTTGCCTATGAGGTGGACGGGACCGCGGCCGGACGCGTCGAGATGGCGGATGACCGTACGGGCCTGCGCGGAGACGGAGTAGTTGCCGTCGGCCGGCGGCGGGGACTGCCCGAAGCCGGGCAGGTCGATCGCCTCGCCGTCCAGGCGGTCGGCGAGCAGCGGCATCAGGGCGGACCAGTTCCGTGAGGAGCCGCCGAGTCCGTGGACGTAGAGCGCGGGCTCGCGGGCCTGCCCGGCACCTCCGCCTCCGGCGCCGCCCCGTCCGTCGCCGTCCGGTGTCCGTACGGTCAGCGTCAGGCCCGGGAGGGTCACGGTGCGCACCGTCTCCGCCGCCTCGCACGGCCCGGGGCCGGCCGGCGGCACCGGGAGGGCGGCGGTCGCGGCGTCCGGCGACTCGGTCGAAGACATGGGGTCGATGTTACGAGATGATCACGCCCTCGATCATGTGTGCGCCGTCACACACCGCATCGCGCCCACGCCGCGGCTCTCCTAGGCTCTTAAGCAGGGGCAGCCGCTCGTACCTGTTTTCATGCCAGGCACCAGCAGACGCCGCGAGCCCGCGCGAAGGCCTTCAGAAAGGCAGTCACCATGCCGGTCGATCCGACAGACCCGGACACGTTCGAGGACCTTGAGGACACCGACGCCGCCGACATCGACGTGGAGGCGCCGGAGGCGGATGCCGCGGAACAGCACGCCGAGCTGGCGCCGCACCACGACAATTCACTCCCCGCCGGCGCGGACCCGGACTCGGCCAACGAGGCCGACCGTGCCGAGCAGGCCCGGGTCGTCGAGCTCAACGAAGACGAATACCGATGACCTGGGGCGTTATGTCGGGTTGCGCGCACGGCACCGGGGAGAATTTCTCGTCCCATGCCGCGCACAGCCCCGTTACCCAAAAGTACGATGGCGGGCGCGGTGCAGCATCACCTTGTACGGACCGCGGACGGAACGACTTCTGGGAGGCAGCGTGAGCGCCATCGAGCAGACCGAGGCGGCGCGCCCGCGGGGCACACGCCTGCCACGCCGCGCCCGGCGCAACCAGCTCCTGGGCGCGGCCCAGGAAGTGTTCGTCGCGCAGGGTTACCACGCGGCCGCGATGGACGACATCGCCGAGCGGGCGGGCGTCAGCAAGCCGGTGCTCTACCAGCACTTCCCGGGCAAGCTGGACCTCTACCTCGCGCTGCTGGACCAGCACTGCGAGGCGCTGCTCCAGGCTGTGCGCACGGCGCTGGCATCGACGACCGACAACAAGCAGCGGGTCGCGGCCACGATGGACGCCTACTTCGCCTACGTCGAGGACCCGGGCGGCGCGTTCCGGCTGGTCTTCGAGTCGGATCTGACCAACGAGCCGGCCGTCCGCGAGCGGGTGGACAAGGTGTCGCTGGAGTGCGCCGAGGCGATGGCCGAGGTGATCGCCGAGGACACCGGCCTGACGCAGGACGAGTCGATGCTGCTCGCGGTGGGCCTCGGCGGCGTCTCCCAGGTGGTGGCGCGCTACTGGCTGTCCTCCGGGAGCCAGGTCCCCCGGGAGACCGCGGTGGCCCTGCTCACCTCGCTCGCCTGGAAGGGCATCGCCGGCTTCCCGCTGCACGGCAGCGACACCCACTGAACCCGCTCGACGGCACGCACCGGCCGACGCGCCGGGCCCTGGCGCTGTCGGGGCCCGGCTCCGGTCCGCCCGCCGTGTTCGCTGCGGGCGTGGGGCGCGGCGTCCTGCGCGTCCCCGTACCGGGCTAATCTGTGCTGCATACGGCGCGGATGGCCGCGCACCCTCCCCCAGTCTGACGCTGGGGGCCGGACCGTCGGAGGGACATAGGCCGTGGAGGTCAAGATCGGCGTGCAGTACGCGCCCCGCGAGATCGTCATCGAGAGCTCGCAGCCTGCCGAGGAGGTCGAGCGCGCGGTGGCCGAGGCGCTGGCCGGCAAGTCGGAGCTGCTGAAGCTGGAGGACGAACACGGCCGCAGGGTCCTGGTCCCGGCGGACCGGCTGGCCTATGTGGAGCTCGGCGAGCCGACCGGCCGCAAGGTCGGTTTCGGCGCGCTCTGAGCGACGGGGCGCCGACCGCGGCGCCCGTAGCCGACAAAGGCGGCGGCCCGGGAATTTTCTCCCGGGCCGCCGCCTTTTTGCAGTTCAGGCCGTTCGGGTCGGTCCGGGTCCGCTGATCAGGCAGGTGATCCGGGACAGGAGGGTTGCTGCCGCGAGCCCTTGGGTACGACCGCCTACGACCGATTTGTTCGTCCGGCCGTCAGGAAGTGAACCGGTCGGCACGGACTGTCTCGGCACGGAATGAGCGGAATCAGCGGCACCGCGTCGCCGGCACCGCGCCATCGGCGTCGACACGCGGCCCACCACGGCACGCGGGAGGGAACAGCATGATCTGGGAAGCGCTCGGAGCGGTCCTCATCGGCTTCGTCATCGCCCTGTCCGCCATGCGCCGGCTGCCCGACCGCTTCCCCGCGCGCACCCTGACCCTGGCGACGGGCCCGGCCGCGGCGCTGCTCGGCGCGCTGCTGACCCGTTCGATCCTCGGCCCCGGGCACCCCGTCCAGGTCCTGGTCGCCGCGGTGGCGGTGGGCGCGGCCCTGCTCTCCGTCCTGGTACGCCCCGCGCGCCACCGTCTCCGGCGGCCGGCCGCTCCCCTGAAGAGCCACCGGACGGCCTGCTGACAGCAGCGGGCCGGCATCGCCCGCTCAACAGAGGGCCGACCACACCCGCTGACAACAGAGGCCGGACGGATGCACCGCCCGGCCCCGTCGCTCGGCCGTCGATCGGCGACCGGTACGCCGTACGTCAGGCCGTACGTCAGGCTGCCAGCCCCAGCGCCGCCATCCGCTTGGTGTGCGCCTCGGTGATCCGGGAGAACATCCGGCCCACCTCCGCCAGGTCGAAGCCGTCGGCGACCCCGCCCACCAGCATCGTGGAGAGCGCGTCACGGTCCGCGACGACCCGCTGGGCCTGCGAGAGCGCCTCGCCCATCAGCCGCCGCGCCCACAGCGCGAGCCGTCCGCCGACCCGCGGGTCGGCGTCGATGGCCGCGCGCACCTTCTCGACCGCGAACGACGCGTGCCCGGTGTCGTCCAGCGCGGCCAGCACCAGACCGCGGGTGTCCGAATCCAGCCGGGCCGCGACCTCCCGGTAGAAGTCACTGGCGATCGAGTCGCCGACATATGCCTTGACCAGGCCCTCCAGCCAGTCCGACGGCGCGGTCTGCCGGTGGAACTCGTCGAGGGCGCCGGCGAACGGCTCCATCGCCTCGTTCGGCTCCGCCTCGATCTGCGCGAGCCGGTCCCGAAGCCGCTCGAAGTGGTGGAACTCGGCCGAGGCCATCTTGGCCAGTTCGGCCTTGTCGTCCATCGTCGGCGCGAGCTTGGCGTCCTCCGCCAGCCGCTCGAAGGCGGACAGCTCGCCGTACGCGAGCGCGCCGAGCAGGTCGATCACGGCGGCCCGGTACTGCGGGTCGGCGGATGCCCGCGCCCAGTTCTGGGCGGCGATCCCGGTGGTTTCTTGCGCGTTGGCAGCGGCGTTGTCAGGCGTTCCCATGACCGGCACAATAGCCCGCTCAGCGGCGCGGGGAAGGCCCTGCCCGGCCACTTCCGATCACCGGTGGGAACGGCCGCGCGCAGCCGCTGCCGGGCGGTGCGCGGCGACGTGATGTATTCCTCACTCATACACGCCTTCGGATGGGTACGCGCTATCCGGGGTACAGTGGTATTTGGACCTGCCGGTAACCGGTGGGTCGTTCCACGAAGCGGATGCCCGGTCGGTGGCCCGATCGGCTCCAAACCGACCGCCCTCCCCCGCGGCGCGTACGCGACGTACGCACAGCAGGAGGGACACCGCTCGCGGCAGGAGTGCCTGAGCGTTGGCAGTGGTCCCGCCCCACCGGCCGTCATCAAGCCGGACCCGTACGACCCCCGTACGACGGAGCGGTACGACCCCCTTCGCCGCCTCACGCCGCGTCTCACAGAAGAGGCAAGATCCTGTCCACGTTTCGAGACCTCGGAATTTTCCCCGAGACGGCCGAAGCCCTTGAGGCCGTCGGCATCATCTCCCCCTTTCCCATCCAGGAGCTGACGCTCCCCGTCGCCCTCTCCGGCAACGACGTCATCGGCCAGGCCAAGACCGGCACCGGCAAGACCCTGGGCTTCGGCCTGCCGCTCATCGAGTGCGTCCGGGTCCCCGCCGACATCGAGGCGGGCCGCGCCCGGCCCGAGGAGCTGACCGACGCGCCGCAGGCCCTCGTGGTGGTCCCGACCCGCGAGCTGTGCACCCAGGTCACCAACGACCTGCTCACCGCCGGCAAGGTCCGTAACGTCCGAGTGCTGGCGATCTACGGCGGCCGGGCCTACGAGCCGCAGGTCGAGGCGCTGCAGAAGGGCGTCGACGTCGTCGTCGGCACCCCGGGCCGGCTGCTGGACCTGGCCGGGCAGAAGAAGCTGGATCTCTCGCACGTCCGCACCCTCGTGCTGGACGAGGCCGACGAGATGCTCGACCTGGGCTTCCTGCCCGACGTCGAGAAGATCATCCAGCTGCTGCCCGCCAAGCGGCAGACCATGCTCTTCTCCGCGACCATGCCGGGCCAGGTCATCTCCCTCGCCCGCCGCTACATGTCGCAGCCCACCCACATCCGTGCCACCGCGCCGGACGACGAGGGCGCGACGGTCGCCAACATCACCCAGCACGTCTACCGCGCGCACTCCCTGGACAAGCCGGAGATGGTCGCCCGCATCCTGCAGGCCGACGGCCGCGGTCTGGCCATGGTCTTCTGCCGTACCAAGCGGACCGCCGCCGACATCGCCGACCAGCTCGCCCGGCGCGGCTTCGCGTCCGGCGCGGTGCACGGCGACCTCGGCCAGGGCGCCCGTGAGCAGGCGCTGCGCGCCTTCCGCAACGGCAAGGTCGACGTCCTGGTCTGCACCGACGTCGCCGCACGCGGTATCGACGTCGAGGGCGTCACGCACGTCATCAACTACCAGTCCCCCGAGGACGAGAAGACCTACCTGCACCGCATCGGCCGCACCGGCCGGGCGGGCAACAAGGGCACCGCGGTCACCCTCGTCGACTGGGACGACATCCCGCGCTGGAAGCTGATCAACAAGGCGCTGGAGCTCCCGTTCGACGAGCCGGAGGAGACCTACTCCACCTCGCCGCACCTCTACGAGCAGCTGAACATCCCCGAGGGCACCAAGGGCGTGCTGCCGCGCGCCGAGCGCACCCGGGCCGGGCTCGCCGCGGAAGAGGTCGAGGACCTGGGCGAGACCGGCGGCCGCGGCCGTGGTTCCCGCCGGGGCGCCGACGCGACGGAGGAGCGCCCCCGGCGCACCCGTACGCCACGGCAGCGCCGCCGTACCCGCGGCGGCTCGCCGGTGGACGGCCCGGCCACTCCCGAGGCGGAAGAGACCGGGTCGACGGATGCCGCCACCGAGGCCGACGAGCCGCGTCAGCCGCGCCGCCGCCGTCGTACCCGGGGCAGCCAGTCCGCCGGCGTGCCGGTCGCCGGGGCGGACGCCACGGAGACCGCACCGGCCGACGCCGAGGTCAGCGCGGAGACCGCCGAGGCTCCGGAGGTGCCCGCCCAGCCGCGCCGCCGCCGTCGCACCCGGGCCGCCCGCCCGGAGACCGCCGAGGCGACCGAGGCCGCGGTGCAGGCCGTGGACACGGCGGAGGGCCCGGCGGCCGCCGCCGAGGCTCCGGCCAAGCCGCGCCGCCGTACCCGCACCGCCGCCAAGGCCGCCGCGGAGACGGCACCGGCCTCGGAGGCGGAGGCCGCCCCCGAGGTGGCGGAGGACGCCGCACCGGCCAAGCCCAAGCGGACGCGGAAGACCACGAAGACCGCGGCCGCCGCGAAGAAGACGGCCGAGGCCACCGCCGAGGACGCCCCGGCCAAGCCGAAGCGCACCCGTAAGTCCGCCGCGGCCAAGCCGGCCACGGAGACGGCGGAGGCCGCCGAGGCCAAGCCGGTCCGCCGCCGGACCCGCGCCAAGGCCGCCCCGGCCGAGGCGACGCCCGAGAGCTGACACCCGGCACACACCGGCCGACGGCCCGGCCCCGCTCCCCGCGGGCGCCGGGCCGTCGGCGTACCGGCCCGGACAATCACGGTCCGTGGCCCGGATAGCCTCGGTCCATGAGCAAGCCGCCGACCCTGACGCTGCCCCCGTGCGCCCGCGCGTACCCACTCGACACCGACCGCGGCGCCTTCGCCGTACACGACGCCCGCCCCGAGGGCGGCGCGCCGATCGGGACCGTGCTGCTGGTGCCCGGGTTCACCGCCGGCAAGGAGGACTTCATCGCCATGCTGGCGCCGCTGGCGGCGGCCGGGTTCCGGGCGGTCGCGGTGGACGGCCGCGGCCAGCACGAATCATCCGGCCCACGCCATGAACAGGCGTACAGCCAACGGGAGTTGGCCCTCGACGTACTGGCCCAGGCGCGGGCCGTCCAGGCGTCCGGCGACGGCCCGCTGCACCTCCTGGGCCACTCCCTGGGCGGGCTGATCACCCGGGCCGCCGTCCTGCTCGACGCGGCCCCGTTCGCCTCCCTGACCGCCCTCAGCTCCGGTCCGGCGGCCATCGACGCACCCCAGCAGGCCCGGGTACGGATGCTGATCGACGCACTCGGCTCGCTCGACATGGAGAGCGTCTGGCAGGCGATGCGCGACCTGGATCCCCCGGAGGCGGCGGATGACACCACACCACCGGAGATCCGCGCATACCTGCACCGCCGCTGGCTCAACACCGTCCCCGAGCAGCTGATCGCGACCGGCCGCCAGATGCTGGAGGAGCCCGACCGGGTCGCGGAACTGGCCCGTACGGGGCTGGCCACCCATGTGATCTCCGGGGCCGTGGACTACGCGTGGCCCGTGCCGTGGCTGGACGCCATGGCCGAGCGGCTCTCCGCGCACCGCACCGTCATCCAGGGCGCCGAGCACTCCCCGAACGCGGAGCAGCCGGAGCGAACGGCGAAAGCCCTCACGGCCTTCTGGACCACCACCCCCTGACCGCGGGCAGCGACCCACTCCCCACACCCCCACCGGCCTGCCTTCTTCCCCCTCACGGGAGGGGCCGCACCGCAGGACGAAGTCCGGAGGAGCGGACCCGCACCCGACGCACAACGCCCGCCGCAGGCGCAACGGCGAAACGGAAGGTACGGCGCCGCAGCCAAAAACGTGGGAAGCAAGCCAAGCGCAGCGATTCGTTAGACGGGTAAAAAATTTCGTTAGCGTAGGGAATTATTGCCGCCCGTCACTCGTTGACCCCTACAGAGCCCGGCAACGAAGCCGGGCGCGCCACACACTCAGTTCTCCGCAGGAGGATCGGACGAAGGGAGAAGCCGTATGCGCTTCGAGATCATGCGCCTGGACGACGTCGACGGCACCGCCGTGGACAGCACCGTCGTGGACGCCGCCTCCGTCAACCGGATCGTGCAGCAGGCCGCCGCCACAGGCCAGCGCATCTACATCCGCCCGGCCGGCACCGCCGCCCGTTAAAGCCGACGCCCGCTGGTACCCACAGCACGTACCGACACCGCGGCGCCCCCGTACGCACGACCTGCCGTACGGGGGCGCCGACGCGTTCCGCGGCGCTTACGCGCCCTCGATCACCTGCAGCACGCCGTTGATGATCTGCTGCACCGCCAGCGCCGAGAGCATCATGCCCGCCAGCCGCGTCACCAGGACCACTCCGCCGTCCTTGATCACGCGGATGATCACCAGCGAGAACCGCATCACCAGATACAGCACGAGGTGAATCGCCACGATCGCCGACCAGACGGAGACCTGCCCGGCGAACCCGTGCGCGTTCTGTACCGCCAGGATCACGGACACGATGGCGCCGGGCCCTGCCAGCAGCGGCATGCCCAGCGGCACCAGCGCCACATTGACGTCCTTGGTCTGGGTGGGCTCCTCCGACTTCCCGGTCAGCAGGTCCAGCGCGACGAGCAGGAGCAGCAGTCCGCCCGCGATCATCAGCGCGGGCGTCGAGATGTGCAGCCGGCCCAGGATCTGCCGCCCGAAGAGGCCGAAGACGGCGATCACGCAGAAGGCAACGGTAGCCGCCTGCCAGGCCATCCGGCGCTGCACCTTGGCCGGCCGGCCGGAGGTCAGGGCGAGGAAGATCGGGGTGATCCCCGGGGGATCCATGATGACGAAGAGAGTGACGAAGAGGGTACTGAAGACGGCGACGTCGAACACGGTGCAGGCCTTGCGAGAGGTGGTACGGACGAGCGGGGGGAACGGGAACCGGGACGGCGGTGGGGCCGTCCGCTCAGCCGCCCGTGCCGGGAACGGGGAAGGCGCCGGTCGCGCGGCGCACGATCTCGCCGTAGATCTCGGGGTCGGTGGTGTACTCACCGAGCCGGCAGGTCTTACGGCTGCCGTGGTAGTCACTGGAGCCGGTGGTCAGCAGTCCGAGATCGGCGGCCATACCGCGCAGTCGCGCGCGGGTCGGTGCGTCGTGGTCCATGTGGTCGACCTCGATACCGTCGAGGCCGGCCGCGGCCAGCTCGGCTATCACGCGCTCCGGTACGCAGCAGCCGCGCTTGACGGCCAGCGGGTGCGCCATGACGGTGACCCCGCCCGCGCCCTTCACCAGCCGGATCGCGGCGAAGGGGTCGAGTTCGTGCTTCTCCACGTAGGCCGGGCCGTCGTTGGCGAGCAGCGTGCGGAAGGCCTCGTCGACGGAGCGGACCACGCCCAGGTCCATGAGGGCGGTGGCGATGTGCGGCCGTCCCACGGCGCCGTCCCCGGCGATCCGGGCGACCTGCTCCCAGGTGACCTGGATACCCAGGTCGCGCAGCTTGGCGACCATGGCCTGGGCGCGCGGCACCCGGTCGTCGCGGACCAGCTCCCGCTCACGGGCGAGCTCGGGCTCCTCGGGGTCGAAGAGGTAGGCGAGCATATGGAGGCTCATGCCGTCGATCCGGCAGGAGAGTTCGGCGCCGGTGACCAGCGTCAGCCCCTCGGGCCGCGCGGCACGTGCCTCGGCGTGGCCGCCGACGGTGTCGTGGTCGGTCAGGGCGACGACGTCCAGCCCGGCCGCGGCGGCGTTCCGTACCAGCTCGGCAGGGGTGTCCGTACCGTCGGACGCCGTGGAGTGGGTGTGCAGATCGATGCGCACGACGCGGACTCCAGACTTCTGCGGGACAGGCAGCGGACGGACCGCGGAGGGACCGCGGAACGGCTACGGGAACCGGCTTCCGGACGCGGGTCACGTAGCGGGACTCCTGAAGGATAACCGGGCGGATGGCCAGCACCGGCCGGGAGAGCAGGGTGAGCGGGGTCCGACGGCCATGAGCGGCGCCCCCGCACCGCGCCCGGCAGCCGGCCCGTCAGCCCAGGATCCGCGGCGAGAGCGCCCCGCACGGCACCAGATCCACCTCGGCACCCGCCTCGCGCAGGTCCGTGAGCACCAGCTCGTCGTACATCAGCATGCCGGACTGCTCGGGCCAGGCGATCGCCCACAGCCAGAGCCCGCGCGCCTCGCCCGCGAAGACCGCGCGGTCCGGCGGGGCGCCGTCGACGTGCCACAAGGGGGTGGGGCGGCCCGCGGCGAGCACCTTGGCCTGCGGCGGCTTGTCGACGCACATGTGGGGGCCGGGATCCGGGCCGTCCATCCCGGCGTAGCGCGCACCCAGTCCGACGCCCAGTTCCTCGGCGATCAGCAGGAGTTCGCCCGGTCCGCCCAGCGGTCCGGGGCCCGAGCAGGCCACCGCGGTCGCCCGGCCGCCGCTGCGGTCGTCGCCCGCGTACGCCACGCCTGTGAAGAGCCAGCCGAGCGGCAGCGGCCAGGGCATCCACACCGGCACCTGCGAGCGGTGTACGACGACGCCGAGCGCCTCGACGCTCGGCGGGACGACCGGCTGGAGCGGGTGCACGGTGCCGTGCACGGCGCATTGCCAGGTGTCGGAGAAGAGGCCGGGCGCCCGCACCCGGCCTCCGCACTTCGGACAACTGGGTTCGCCCCTCATAAGGACCAACAGTCCTCCAGGCCCGCCATCGCGTCAAGGACGATCACTCGACCGGTGCTCCCGCTCCGGGAGCCGCCGGTTCGGTCCCTCAGTCCAGCGGTACAGCCGTACTCAGTCCAGCGGTACGGCCGTACGGAGCGGGTCCCGCAGATCCGTACCGTGCCGGAGCCAGCGCTCCTGGAGGGCCTCGGCGCCGTGCACCCGCTTCCAGGCGGCCTCGTTGGGCGTCATCGGCAGGAGCGGCAGGAAACGCACCGGGTCCATGGGGGCGTCCAGTTCGAGGTCCCCGATCAACCCGCCCGGCTCGGCGACCAGGACCGAGGTGAAGGCCGCGCCGGGCCACAGCGGCCCGCCCACGTCCAGCGATCCGCCCGGCGCCACGACCACCCCCTCGACCTGCGGGGAGGCGGCGAGCACGGCGAGCGGCCTGAGCACCTTGTCGGTGTCCGCGCGGCCACCGCGTACGGACAGCACGAGTTCGGCGCGCGGGCCGAGCAAGGGGTCGGCCACCACCGCCGTGGGGTCGGCCATGGGCTGCGCGGACATGCCGAGCGTGACGTACCGCACCACATCGCCGTCCACGAAGCGGAGCACCTCGATACGGTCGGTCCCGAGGAAGGTCACCGCGGCACGCGCGTCCGGCTCGCCCAGGCTCGTCCGCAGCCGTGCTTCGACCAGCTCAAGAACGTCAGACATGCCGTGAGCATAGGACGCGGGCAGACGCGGGCGGGGAGCCGGGGAGTTCGGTATCGACCTGCCCGAGAGTGCTGCCCGAGGTTCGGCGTCGAGGCGCCCGAGGGTTGGGCGTCGAGGCGCCCGAGGGTTGGGTATCGAACAGGCAAAGTAGCGCCTTATCGCATCAGGCGACTGATAGCCTTGCCGTCTGGTCAGCGAATGACGTCGTCCCCCAGCGGGGACCGGCCGGAGGAGGTGGGGCTGCGGTGGATCCGAGTCGACCGTGCAGTACCGATAGTTCTCCCGCCATCCCGCTCGCGCATCGCGTCTCCTGACCCGAGAGCTTCCGTACCCCGCCGCCGCGCGGCGAAACCAGGGAAGCGCCTTTGCGCCCGACGGAGATGACGGAAGAGCGCCTTCGACTCTTTGTTCCGTGTCTCTGCGAACTGCCGTCAGTGTTCCGCACCACGCTCTGCCCGCCCTCCCCGCCCGCCGTCGGCGCGGCGGGGCAGGCATGGCAGCGGACGTACAGTCAACGACGCTTGTACGCCCCCGCCCCGGGCAGCGCCGCGCCGTGCGCCGGAAGCTGACGGCCGGCCCGTGAAGGAGCCAGCCATGTCGATGATCCGCGACCTGCGCGCCGCCGTCCGCCCGTCCCGGCGCCGCGACGCCGCCCCGTACCACTGCGAGGACTCCGCCCCGGCGGTCTGCGTGAACAGCGCCATCGTCGACTGCGGCGTCTACCGCGAGGGGCGCCGGGTGAGCGACCACGTCACCCCGGCCGAGGCGATGGCACAGGTCCGGGCCGGCGGCGGCTTCACCTGGATCGGGCTGCACGAGCCGACGGAGGCCGAATTCGCCGGTATCGCCAAGGAGTTCGGGCTCCACCCGCTCGCCGTCGAGGACGCCGTGCACGCCCACCAGCGGCCCAAGCTGGAGCGCTACGACGACATGCTGTTCACCGTCTTCAAGACGGTCCACTACGTCGAGCACGCCGAGCTGACCGCGACCAGCGAGGTGGTGGAGACCGGCGAGGTGATGTGCTTCACCGGGCGGGACTTCATCGTGACCGTGCGGCACGGCGGCCAGGGCTCGCTGCGGGCGCTGCGGCACCGGCTGCAGGACGACCCGGAGCTGCTGGCCAGGGGGCCGTCCGCGGTGCTGCACGCCATCGCCGACCAGGTCGTCGACGGCTATCTGGCGGTGGCCGACGCCGTCCAGGACGACATCGACGAGGTGGAGATCGACGTCTTCAGCTCGGGGACCAACGGCCGGGGCAACGGCACCAAGGGCTCCGCGAAGGGCGGCGACGCCGGGCGGATCTACCAACTCAAGCGTGAGGTACTGGAGTTCAAGCGCGCAGTGTCGCCGCTGCTGCGGCCGATGCAGCTGCTGAGCGAGCGGCCGATGCGGCTGATCGACTCCGACATCCAGACGTACTTCCGGGACGTGGCCGACCACCTGGCGCGGGTCAACGAACAGGTGCTGTCCTTCGACGACCTGCTCAACTCCATTCTCCAGGCCAACCTCTCCCAGGCGGCGGTCGCGCAGAACGAGGACATGCGCAAGATCACGGCCTGGGCGGCGATCTTCGCGGTACCGACGATGATCGCCGGGATCTACGGCATGAACTTCGACTACATGCCCGAGCTGAAGTGGAAGTACGGCTATCCGGCGGTGCTGGTCGTCACGGTCGCGATCTGCTTCGGCATCCACCGGGGGTTCAAGCGGAACGGGTGGTTGTGACGGGGCCCTCGTTGGGGGGGAGTGACGGCCTGCGGCGGGTGGCGGTGAGCCGGGGCGCGTGGCCCTGAGCCGGAACAGGCGGCCGGGGAGCTCCCGCGGCCGGGCCCATTAGGCTGAGCCGTATGACGGAGACCGTGTCGCAGGCCCTGCAGGATCGGGCGCTCATCGAGGAGGCCACGAAGAAGTCCGGCCTCATCTGGGTGCGGGGGACGACGGGCCCGGCCCGTGCCCTGTGGCACATCTGGCACGACGGCGCCGTATGCCTCGTCGGCGGCCCCGGTGAGCAGCCGCTGGCCGACCTCGGGCTGGCCGACGGCGGCCCGGCGACGGTCACCGTGCGCAGCAAGGACAAGGGCGGCCGGCTGGTCGCCTGGGAGGCCAGGGTCGTCGAGCCGGCGCCGGAGAGCGAGGTCTGGCAGGCCACGGTCGAGGAGCTGAAGGGCAAGCGGCTCAACGCACCGGACGCGGAGTCCCTCACCGCGCGCTGGGCACGTGAGTGCCGGGTGCTGCGTCTGGAGCCGGCCGGCGACGAGGCGGCCCAGCGCCCCGGCCGGATGCCGGAGGACTCACATGCGGCACCGCCGCTGGCATCCGCCGCGATCACCCGTCAGCCCATCCCGGCCGCGCTGCCCCGGCTGCTGCGCCGCGGACGCAAGGGCTGACCGGCGAATTCACCGCCTCTTCCGCAACCGCCTCAACTCAAACCCCACCACGGGAATACGTCCCGCCCTCCACCGCGTTTTGGCCCCGCAGGGGGCCTTACGACCCTTAGGGGATCTGTTCGACCGCCCCGTAAGGGGCAGACCTCGTAAGGGCCCCTGGTGCAGGGCACCCCCCGTACGCTCAGCCGGCGGCGGGGATCTTGCTGCCGTAGTCCACGACCTGGCCCTTGGGCGGGAGCTTGAGGTCCACGCTCTTGCCCCAGTCGGCGAGCCGGACCTCCCCCGCGCCGCCGGCGCGTTGCAGCCGCAGCGGATAGGGCGTGCCCTCCAGCGAGACGTCCAGGGTGCCGCCGGTGCCCCCGCCTGCGGTGAGCCGGATGGTGCGGGTGCCGTCGACGGTGCCGCGGTCACCGGCCGTCAGGTCGCCGTGCAGCCCCAGCAGGCCGGCCAGCAGGGTCTCCTTGTCGGTGAAGCCGCTGAAGCGCTGGTAGACCGGGTCGGCGGCCGGCACCTTCACATACTTGCCGCCGAGCTTGCGCGCCGTTTCGGGGTCGGGGACACCGGACCCGCCGGGCGCACCGCTCTTCCCCGCGGGCTTCCCGCCGGGCTTCCCCTCCGCCTTCTCCCCCGGCTTCCCGCCGCCCTTCTCGGCGGCCTTCTCACCGGCCCAGAAGGCGGCGTCGGCCTTCAGGTAGAGCGCACGGCCGACCCGCAGCAGCTGGAAGCCGGCGGACCGGGTGGTCAGCCCGCCCCGGGCGCCGTCCTTCGCCAGGCTCATGTCGAGCGTGTACGTCACGCCCTTGCTGACGACCTTTCCGGAGAGGTGCACCGTAGCGGCGTGCTCGGCCGCCGCCCGCGCCTTGGCCTCGATCGTCGCGGGCGGCAGCTTCCCCACCCCGTTGGTGCCGGCGTCCGGGTCCTCGCCCGCACAGCCCACCAGCGCCGCGGCCAGCGCCGCGCAGGCCGCCCCCACCAGCACGGCCCGTCCCGTACGACGAACCGCCGACACCGGCGACGGGGGGCGGGGGCCGGCCCCCGGGGGGATTGCGCTCACGTCGGCTCTGCCTCCTGATGCGGGTGACCTCGACAGCAGACGGCAGCGTACCTGGGCCACCGGAACAGCGGCAGCGGCGCGGAGAGGCTCGCGAGGCGTCACCCTGCGGCCTCGCTCCCCGGGGCGGTGGAGACCCGGACGCGTTAGCCTGAACCCGACTTCAGGCCGTATTCCGGTGTATGCCGTATTCGTCCTCCGACTCCGGTTCATGCCGTGCGTCGTACGTCATGCGTCAAGCGCCGGGCGACGAACGACGAGGACGAGAACGGGGACGGGGCGAGACGGGGAGAAGGGCGGCGCTCGGCATGGCGGTGGTGACTCCCCGGATCTTCGTCTCCCATCTCTCCGGCAGCGCCGTCTTCGACCCCAACGGCGACCAGGTCGGCCGGCTGCGGGACCTCGTCGCGCTGCTCCGGGTCGGGGCCCGCCCGCCGCGGCTGCTCGGACTGGTCGTCGAGGTGATCAGCCGGCGCCGGATCTTCGTCCCCATGACCCGGGTGACCGGCGTCGAGTCGGGCCAGATCATCATCACCGGCGTGATCAATATGCGGCGCTTCGAACAGCGGGCGTCGGAGACGCTGGTGCTCGGGGAGCTGCTCGACCGGCGGGTGCGGCTGGTGGAGACCGGCGAGGAGGCCACCGTCCTCGATGTCGGCATCACCCAGCTGCCCGCCCGGCGCGACTGGGAGATCGACAAGGTCTTCGTCCGGAAGGGGAAGGGCGGGGCGCTGCGGCGCAAGGGAGAGGCCCTGACCGTGGAGTGGTCGGCGGTGACCGGCTTCTCGCTGGAGGAGCACGGGCAGGGCGCGGCGAGCCTGCTGGCCACCTTCGAGCAGCTGCGCCCGGCCGACCTGGCCGGTGTCCTGCACCACCTCTCCGCCAAACGGCGCGCCGAGGTCGCCGCGGCGCTCGACGACGACCGGCTCGCCGACGTCCTGGAGGAGCTGCCGGAGGACGACCAGATCGAGATCCTCGGCAAGCTGAAGGACGAGCGGGCCGCGGACGTCCTGGAGGCGATGGATCCGGACGACGCCGCCGACCTGCTCTCCGAGCTGCCGGAGGAGGAGACGGAGCGGCTGCTGGACCTGATGCGGCCGGAGGAGGCGGCGGACGTGCGGCGGCTGATGGCGTACGAGGAGCGCACGGCGGGCGGGCTGATGACCACCGATCCGGTCGTGCTGCGCCCGGCGGCGACCGTCGCGGAGGCGCTGGCCCGGGTACGCGATCCGGACCTCTCCCCCGCGCTCGCCGCCCAGGTCTACGTCTGCCGGCCGCCGGACGAGACCCCCACCGGCAAGTATCTGGGCCTGGTGCACTTCCAACGGCTGCTGCGCGACCCGCCGTTCACCCTCGTCAGCTCGATCGCCGACACCGACCTGCCGCCGCTGCCGCCGGACACCGCGCTGCCGGAGGTGACCGCCTACCTCGCCGCGTACAACATGGTGGCCGCGCCGGTCGTCGACGAGAGCGGTGCCCTGCTGGGCGCGGTCACCGTCGACGACGTCCTGGACCATCTGCTGCCGGAGGACTGGCGGGAGGACGGGCTGCACGGCGAGGGGCTGCACGGTGGTGCGTTGCCCGGTGGTGGAGTGCCCGGTGGTGGAGTGCCCGGCGGCTCCGGTGCGCCCGGCGGCTCCGGTGCGCCCGGCGGCTCCGGTGCGCCCGGCGGGAGGACGGCCCGCGATGGCTCCTGAGGAGCGGGACGGCAGGGAGCGCGGGCGGCCGAACGGCGCCTCGGCGGTCCGGCGGAGCGCCGCCGACGGCCGGCCACGGGTGCGCCTGGACCTCCCGCGCCTGCCACGCCGTACGTTCCTGCCGGAGTACGACCCCGAGCTGTTCGGGCGGATCTCGGAGCGGATCGCCCGCTTCCTGGGCACCTGGCGGTTCATCGCCTGGATGACCGCCACCATCATCATGTGGGTCCTGTGGAACTCGGTCGCGCCCGGCCGGCTGCGGTTCGACGAGTACCCGTTCATCTTCCTGACCCTGGCCCTGTCGTTGCAGGCCTCGTACGCGGCGCCGCTGATCCTGCTGGCGCAGAACCGCCAGGCCGACCGGGACCGGGTCGAGATGGAGCAGGACCGCGTGCAGAACGAGCGCTCCATCGCGGACACCGAGTTCCTCACCCGGGAGATCGCGGCGCTGCGGATGGGCCTGGGCGAGGTCGCCACCCGTGACTGGATCCGTGACGAGATCCAGGACCTGCTGCGGGAGCTGGAGCTACGGCAGCTGGTGGAGGCGGAGGGCGACGAACGCGACCGCTGAGAGCGTGACGCACACGATCACCGCTGAGGGCGTGACGTACACGATCACCGCTGAGGGAGTGACGAACACGATCTCCGACGCGAGTGACGAAGGCGACCGCTGACGGCCTTTCCGGAGGCCGCCTCACGCGGCGTAGCATCGGGGCATGGCTACCGACACGCCCCACCCCAACGGCTCCGCGCCGAGCGAGGACGCGATCCGCGCCGCACTCGCGACGGTGAACGACCCCGAGATCCACCGCCCCATCACCGACCTGGGGATGGTCAAATCGGTGGACATCGCGGCCGACGGCGCGGTGGCGGTCGTGGTCTACCTCACGGTCTCCGGCTGCCCGATGCGCGAGACGATCACCAACTCCGTCCGCGACGCGGTCGCCGGGGTCGAGGGCGTCACCGGCGTCCGGGTCGAGCTGGACGTGATGAGCGACGAGCAGCGCAAGGAGCTGGCCGCCTCGCTGCGCGGCGGCACCGCCGAGCGCGAGGTGCCCTTCGCCAAGCCCGGTTCGCTGACCCGGGTGTACGCCGTCGCCTCCGGCAAGGGCGGCGTCGGCAAGTCGTCGGTGACGGTGAACCTGGCGGCGGCGATGGCGGCGGACGGCCTGAAGGTGGGTGTGGTCGACGCCGACATCTACGGCCACTCCGTACCGCGCATGCTGGGCGCCGACGGCCGCCCGACCCAGGTCGAGAACATGATCATGCCGCCGTCGGCGAACGGCGTGAAGGTCATCTCGATCGGCATGTTCACCCCCGGCAACGCCCCGGTCGTCTGGCGCGGCCCGATGCTGCACCGCGCCCTCCAGCAGTTCCTGGCCGATGTCTACTGGGGTGACCTGGACGTTCTGCTGCTGGATCTGCCGCCGGGCACCGGTGACATCGCCATCTCGGTGGCCCAGCTGGTCCCGAACGCCGAGATCCTCGTCGTCACCACCCCGCAGCAGGCCGCCGCCGAGGTCGCCGAGCGGGCCGGTTCGATCGCGGTGCAGACCCACCAGAAGATCGTCGGCGTGGTCGAGAACATGTCCGGGCTGCCGTGCCCGCACTGCGACGAGATGGTCGACGTCTTCGGCACCGGCGGCGGCGAGCGGGTCGCCGAGGGGCTGACGAGGACGACCGGCGCGCAGGTGCCGGTGCTCGGCTCCATCCCGATCGACGTCCGGCTCCGTGAGGGCGGCGACGAGGGCAAGCCGGTCGTGCTGACCGACCCGGACTCCCCCGCCGGCTCGGCGATCCGCACCATCGCCGGCAAGCTGGGCGGCCGCCAGCGGGGTCTGGCGGGGATGTCGCTGGGGATCACCCCGCGCAACAAGTTCTGAGACGTCCGTCAGGTCGCGCGCCCTGGCTCGTACGGGGGCCCGAGGGGCTCCTTGGTACCTGTTGACGCACGAAGGGGGCGGCCCCCCGGGATCCGCCCCCTTTGTCATGCACCGGCGCACGCGCAGGCTCCGTACGCGCCGAGGTGCCCGGCCGTCCGGGCCGGTCACTCCCGGTACGTCGTGATGTCCTTGACGACAGAGAATCCCAGGCTTTGTCGGTGCGGCCAGCCCCCTGCGCCCTCACGACTGCGCCGTCAGCGCCCGTCACTCCCGGTACGACGTGATGTCCTTGACGACGGAAAATCCCAGGCCGTAGGCGCTCATCCCCCGCCCGTACGCGCCGATGTGCACCGCGTCGGGGCCCTCGCTCGCCGAGCCCGCCAGGACCCAGCCGTACTCGGACTCTCGGTAGGCGAACGAGGTCGGCGCCCCGTCCACCGGCAGCATCAGCTCGCTCCAGCCCCCGCCCCCGAGGTCGTCGGCCAGCTCCCAGGCCAGCATCGTCTGCTGGTCGAGCCAGTCCTGGCGGAGTGAGCGCTCCATCTGCGTCGGCCAGGTGTGGGCGAGCAGCCCCGCGCCGGCGAGCCAGGCGGCCGTCGAGACCGACGTGGCCTCCAGGACACCGGTGCCGTCGGCGCTGCGCCGTACGGGGCGGCTGGCGACCGTCACCACGACCGCGAACCGCTCGTCCTGCGGCGACTCCACCTTGATGGTGGGCTCCTCACCATGCCCGGTGGCGCCGTGTTCGACGGTTCCGTCCGCGGCCGCGCCGACCTGCATCAACCAGCGCGGACCGTTGAATGCCTCGTCGAGGCCGTACCACGGGAACGCTGCCAGCAGGTAGCCGTCGACCTTCCGGCCGGCCGTGGTGGTCGCCTCGTGTTCCGCTGTCCGACTCGTCGTCTCCATCTGCGCGGAGCCTCCTTGTTGCCCTGTGTCGTGGGCGGCCCGCCCCCCTCAGGCGACCAAACCCCGGACACCCGGAGCATAGCCATATGGTCAACACAGCCCGGACAGGCCGGAGTGTGTCAGGTGGCGTCGGCGTCGAACGGCGGACGCTCGTCCGGCCCCGTGTTTCCGGCCTTCTTGAGCAGGTCGGGGCGGCCGGCGGCGGCCGGGGGCTCCTTGGAGAGGCTCAGGGCCGAGCCGCCGTTGGAGGGCGCTGCGGACGAGCCGCTGTCGCGGCCGGTGACGGCGTCGGTGACCTCCGCCATCTCCTGCTTGAAGTCGAAGCCGTTCCGGATCTCGGCGAGCTCCTTGAGGCCGTACTCGTCCTTCTCCAGGACGTGCTTGCGGACGAAGTTCTTGGGCTTGAGGTCCTCGAACTCGAAGTCCTTGAAATCGGGTCCCAGCTCGCTGCGGATGTCTTCCTTGGCGCTGTCGGAGAACTCCCGGATCTTCCGGATGACGCCCATGACGTCCTGGATGACCTTGGGAAGCTTGTCCGGGCCGAAGATGAGCACGGCGAGGACCACGATCGCTACCGCTTCCAGGGGTCCTATATCGAAGAACACCGTGCAGCTCCTTGGGTCATCCGGGTCATCCGCGGCCTCCGTCGGCCCGGGTGCCAGGCCGGCTATCACGGTACCTGGCCCCGGACGCCCCACGGGAGTCACCCGTGCCAACACCGCGCAAACGGTCGGTCCGGCCGGTCGGCGGTGCCGGTCCGGTCAGTCGGCGGTGGAGGACCCCAAGGTGAGCCGCATGGACTGCTCCTTGCCGCCCCGGTGCAGGGTCAGCATCAGCGTGTCGCCCGGCCGGTGGCTCCGGATCCGCACGATCAGTTCCTCACCGCTGTGCACCGTGGCACCGTCCACCTTGGTGATCACATCGCCGGCCCGGATCCCGGCCTTGGCGCCGGGGCCGCCCGGGGAGACCGGCTCCTTACCGCCCTTGCCGCGCCGGCTGACCCGAGCGCCGTCCCCGTCGTACTCCATCTCGAGCGTGACGCCGATCACCGGGTGGGTGGCCCGACCGGTGTTGATCAGCTCCTCCGCCACCCGCTTGGCCTGGTTGACCGGGATGGCGAAGCCCAGTCCTATGCTGCCGCCCTGGCCGCTGTCCGGTCCGCTGCCGGTGTCGGCCGCGCGGATGGCGCTGTTGATGCCGATCACCCGCGCCTTCGCGTCGACCAGCGGACCTCCGGAGTTGCCGGGGTTGATCGGGGCATCGGTCTGCAGCGCGTCCACGTACGAGAGGTCGCTGCCGTCGCCCTTCTCGCCGCCGGCGGTGATCGGGCGCTCCTTGGCGCTGATGATCCCGGCGGTGACGGTGTTGGCGAGGTCGTACGGTGCCCCGATCGCCACGACCGGGTCGCCGACCCGCACCGTGTCGGAGTTCCCGAGCGCGAGCGGCCGCAGTCCGGCGACGCCCTGGACCTGCACGACGGCCAGGTCGTAGCCCCGGTCCCGCCCGATGACCTTGGCCTTCGCGGCCTGTCCCCCGCTGAACGTCACCGAGATCTCACCGCCGGTGCCGGCCGGCTCCACGACGTGGTTGTTGGTGAGGATGTGACCCTGCCGGTCGAGCACGAAACCGGTTCCGGTGCCCTGCTCGGTATTGCCCCGGACGTGGAGGGTGACCACCCCGGGCAGCGCGGCCTGCGCGATCCCGGCGACGCTGCCGGGATTGCGGCCCCCGGCGTCGTCGTCCGCCTGCGGCAGCTCGATGTCGCTGAGCCCGCCGTAGCGCTCCACGTACGCGCCGACGCCGCCGCCGATCCCGCCGGCGAGCAGCGCCAGCGCCACCGCGCCGACGGCCAGCGGCCCGCGGCGGCCACGCCGTGCGGTGGGCGGCGGTACGGCCGGGCCGCCCTGCAGGGGCGCGCTCCAGGGGTCGTACTGCTGCCAGGCGCCCTGCGGGGCGAGGGCGACAAGGGGAGCGGCGGGAGGCGCGGGGGGAGCAGCGGGGGCGGCGGAGGTCCGGTCGGGGCCCTGGCCGGCCGGCGCGGTGACCTGCGGCTGCGGCTGCGGCTGGGCAGGGTCGGCGGGGCTGGTCGGGCCGGTCGGGTGCGGCTGGGCGCCGTCCGGGCCGGCCGGCGGGCGGTCGTCGCCGGGCGCGCCGGGGACGCCTGGAGCGCTTCCCGGGCGGCCGGGCGCTACGGCGGTCCCGCTGCCGCCCGCACCCTGCGGAGCGGCGGGCGGCGGCGACTGCGGGGGGACCGGGTAGCCGGCCGCCGGTGCTGGTGCCGGGGCCGGGGGGCCGTACGGGGGCATGGGCCCGGCGGCCGGCGGCAGCACGGTGCCATGTGCGGGCGTCGCGACCGGTCGTTGCACGGGCGGTGCGGGCGCCCACGGTCCGGGACCGCCATAGGGGGGCGTGCCGTAGGGGTCCTCGGGGTGCAGCGGCTGCGGTCGCTGCGGTGGTACGGACGGTGCGGGCGACGCCGGCAGTGCGCCGGGCGCAGGGGCGGACACCGGCTGCGCCTGGTCCGCCGGCGGCGCGGGGGCCGCTGGGGCCGGTTCCGCACCCGCGCCGGGCGCTTCGGACGCCGACGCCTCCCGCGAGCGGACGCCTCCGTCCGCCGGTTCGCGCACGCCGGATATGGCGGCCGTACCGGACGCATCGGCCGGCGCCGCCCCCGCCGGGCCGTCAGCGGGCGGAATCGCCTGCGGGCCGGCTCCAGCAGGCGGTGTCGCCTCCGGACCGGCTCCGGCGGCCGGCCCGTTGTCCGGGGTGTGTCCCGGACGGCTCCACCACTTCAGCTTCGGCCCGGCAGCCTTCCCGTCGTCCATGTTCTCCCCAGAATTCGCCCGCGTGCGTGCGGGCCACCACCACCTCGCGGCGCATGCCCGGTCAGGGGTGCGCCGCCCCAGGCGATTCAATCAGTTCCGCGCGGGGCCGCGCAGGGGCCGGTCAGCGCTGAGCGGCGGCGGGGCCGTGGGCCGCGGCCGCGGAGCCGAGCAGCGGCCGCCCGGGCTCCAGCGGCGAGGACGGATTCCGGGGTACCGGAGCCCTGTCGGTCGCGGCGACGGGCGGCGCGGGGTGGTACGCCGGGACCGGACGGGTCGCGGCTATCAGGGGCGACAGCGGGCCGAAGTGGCCGGCCGGCCGCGCCACCGCCGACGCGGAGGGCGCGGGCGCGGTGCCGGGACCGTACAGGGCCATGGCGCTGGGTGCCGGCACCGGGGTGGGGCCGCCGGACGTCGGCCACGTCCACTCCCGGGAGGTGCCGGTCCGGAGGAACTCCGAGCTACCGGGCAGCGATCCCCCGTCGGCCGCGGGGCTGACGCCGAGCGGGGTGACGGCCGTACCGCCGCCCTCGCCCCGTCCGCCGCCCGGTTCGACGGCCGCTTCCAGCGGCAGGGCGCCGCCGAGCGCGAAGGCCGCGAGCGAGACCGCGCCGGCCGCCGCGAACGCGAACCGGCGCCGCTGGACCGGCCGTTCGGCGTCCGGGCCGCGGAAACCGCGCGGACGGCCCTGCGCGGGAACGGCGGCCAGCGCACGGCGGGAGTGGCTGTCGGAGGGGACGTACCCGAACGCGCCTCCGCGGTCGTACTCGGCATTCCCGAAACCGCCGGCACCGAGCCGGCTGCCGGGACCGCCGGAGTCGCCGCCGGGCAGCTGCTGCAGGCGCGCCAGCAGCCCCGCGGAGGGGCCCGGGAGCGGCGCCTCGGCGAACACGCTCTTCAGCCGGCGCTGGGCGTCGGCCTCTGCCTTGCACTTCCCGCACGTCGCGAGATGCGCGAGCACCCGCTCGCGCGCGTCATGCCCCAACTCGCCATCGACCAGGGCCGCGAGGCGGTCGCCGAGATGCTGCTCGGCGGGGGACGGACCGCCACTGAGGCTCACGCGATTCCCACCTCCCCGGTGGGCACCACGGCCAGCTGCCGCCGCTCCCGGGTCTCCTCGGCGCGGGTCGCCGGGGCGCGGTGCTTGAGCGCCTTGCGCAGATGGGAGCGGCCGCGGTGGATCCGGCTGCGGACCGTGCCCAGCTTGACGCCGAGCGTCGCGGCGATCTCCTCGTACGACAGGCCCTCGATGTCACACAGGACGACCGCGGCGCGGAACTCGGGCGCGAGGGTGTCCAGCGCCTGCTGGACATCGGCGTCGAAGTGGGTGTCGTCGAACTGCTGCTGCGGCGCGGGCTCACGGCTGGGGAGCTTCTCGGCGGCGTCGTCACCGAGCGCGTCGAAGCGGATGCGCTGCCGGCGGCGGACCATGTCGAGGAAGAGGTTCGTCGTGATGCGGTGCAGCCAGCCCTCGAAGGTGCCGGGGGTGTACGTCGACAGCGAGCGGAAGACGCGGACGAACACCTCCTGGGTGAGGTCCTCGGCGTCGTGCTGATTGCCGGTGAGGCGGTAGGCGAGGCGGTAGACCCGTGCACTGTGGGTGCTGACGATCTCCTCCCAGGTGGGCGGAGTCCACGCCTGCGCATCCGCGTCTGCGGCGAAGGTCGCGGTGCGTGCGGATGGTGCGGTGCGGAAACGGTCAGCGGTGTTGGTCACGGATTTCGGCTCGGAGAACGACCTTCTCAAGCGCCTCAGCACTCCTCGGTCACCCGCCGCAGCCGCACCTCCCCTGGTGGCTCTGGTGGTGTCCAGTAGAGCCCCTACCATATCCGCCTCGCCCGTTAGCTCCGGATAAGCAGATTTGACCTGCATTTGGACCTGCCTCCGGCTGTCCCGTGTGTGGTCCTGATTCTGGCCGCGAGTCCCGTCTCGCACCGTGTTCACCACTGCCATCCCCCCGTCTTTCCCCTGCTCCTCCTTTAACGCCCGGTCCCATCTGCGGGTTCCCGCACGCAGCGGATACAGTCACGGATGCGTCAACTACGGGGACAGGAGAGGGCCATTACCGGCAACCGGCAGACGAGCTTGGCATTCGCCGAGGCGTACGGCGCCGGGACACTCGACGGAACCGCCGAGGCCGCCCTGCGCTGGTCCCGCGACCGCGCACGGGAAGCCGGTATCCGCACCGTGACGGCCGGTACCGGCACGGCCCTGCGCCTGCTCGCCGCCACCGCCGACGCCAAGGCGGTCGCCGAGATCGGCACCGGCACGGGCGTGTCGGGCATCTACCTCCTGGACGGCATGCGGCCCGACGGGGTGCTGACCACCGTGGACTGCGAACCCGAGCGGCAGGCCTGCGCCAAGCAGGCGTTCCGTGAGGCCGGCTTCGCCGGCAACCGCGCCCGCTTCATCCCCGGCCGCGCCCTGGACGTCCTGCCGCGGCTCGCGGACGGCGGGTACGACCTGGTGTTCTGCGACGGCGACCTGATGGAGTACCTGGAGTACCTCGCTGAATCGTTGCGTCTGCTGCGCCCCGGCGGCCTGATCTGCTTCGAAGGCGTCTTCGCCGACGGCCGTACGGTCGACTCGGCGATGCAGCCGACCGAGGTGCTGCGGCTGCGCGAGCTGCTGCGGGCCGTACGGGAGAGCACGGCGCTGGTGCCGTCCCTGCTGCCGGTCGGCGACGGTCTGCTCTGCGCGGCCAAGCGCGGCTGACCTGCGCCGCGGGCGCTGACCCGCGCCGCCGGCAGGGTCCATAGCCGTCCTCCCGGGGAAAGGCCTGCCGCGTCCGGCAAAGGGAACGGCCCCGGCAGGCGGCACGCATCTGCTGCGCGCCGCCTGCCGGGGCCGGGTGGTACGGCTGGGGGCTGCCGGGGCGGTCAGCCCCGGGAATCCACCGGTGTCACCGTCCTCAGACGGCGACCTTCTCCAGGGCCTCACCCAGGGCCTTGGCCTCGTCCGGGGTCAGCTCGACGACGAGCCGTCCGCCGCCTTCGAGCGGAACGCGCATGACGATGCCCCGCCCCTCCTTGGTCACCTCGAGCGGGCCGTCGCCCGTCCGCGGCTTCATGGCCGCCATGCTCGTTCCCCTTCCTGAAACCAGCTCATCTCAGCCGACGGCCCGAATAGGCACGTGTCACCGGCATCGAACACATTGCTTCCAGGCCATTATCCCGCATCGAACGACCCGATGACCAACATCGGGGAGCATCCCTTCGGCAACGCGCTGCCCCAAACCCACCCAATTCGGGGAGCGGGCTGCGATACTCCTCCCTCCCCCGGCCTCCGACGCGGCCGCTTTCTTTGACGTACGTCACATGCGCTCGGCCGGCGATCTCCGGCATCCTGACCTCGGACCGCCGCTGCCGGGCGGTCCGAGCCGCGACGGAGGGGACTACCGACCATGGCCGACACCGTGCTCTACGACGTGACCGACGGACTCGCGACGGTCACGCTCAACCGCCCCGACGCGATGAACGCGCTGAACATCGAGGCCAAGGTGCAGCTGCGGGACACCCTGCGGGAGGCCGCGGCCGACCCTGCCGTCCGCGCCGTGCTGCTGACCGCCACCGGGCGCGCCTTCTGCGTCGGGCAGGACCTCAAGGAGCACATCGGCTTGCTGGAGGAGGACCGCGCGACCGGCTCCGGTACCACCATGAGCACCGTGCGTGAGCACTACAACCCCATCGTGACGGCGCTGACCGAGATGCCCAAGCCGGTGGTCGCGGGCGTCAACGGGGTCGCCGCGGGCGCCGGGGCGGGCTTCGCCCTGGCCGCCGACTACCGCGTCGTCGCCGACTCGGCGTCCTTCAACACCTCCTTCGCGGGTGTCGCGCTGACCGCGGACTCCGGGGTGTCCTGGACGCTGCCCCGGCTGATCGGGCACGGCCGGGCCGCCGATCTGCTGCTCTTCCCACGCAGCGTCAGCGCCCAGGAGGCGTACGAGCTGGGCATCGCCAACAAGGTCGTACCGGCCGATGCGCTGGCGGAGGAGGCGGCGGCGGTCGCCCGGCGGCTGGCCCAGGGCCCGACCGCCGCCTATGCCGCGATCAAGGAATCGCTGGCCTACGGCGCCGGCCACTCGCTTGCCGAGACGCTGGGCAAGGAGGACGAGCTGCAGGTGCGGGCGGGGGCGTCGGAGGACCACCGGATCGCGGTCGACGCGTTCGTGAAGAAAGAGAAGCCGGTCTTCCTGGGCCGCTGACCGGGCGCGGCTCAGCGGAACTCAGCCGGAACTCAGTCGGAACTCAGTCGGAGCTCAGCCAGAACTCAACCGGGACTCAGCCGGAATTCGGCTGGAGCCCGGTCGGAGCTCAGCCGGCGGCCGCCTCCACCGCCGACCGCACATGGCAGTCCGCCAGATGGTCGTTGACCAGACCGCACGCCTGCATCATCGCGTACGCCGTGGTCGGGCCGACGAAGCGGAAGCCACGCTTCTTGAGCTCCTTGGCGAGCGCTGTGGACTCCGGGGTCACGGCCTGCACCTCGGCGACGGTGCGCGGCGCCGGGCGGCCGGCGCGGTCCGGGGCGTAGGACCAGATCAGCTCGTCGAGTTCGCCGGGGGACAGTGCGGCGGCGGCCCGGGCGTTGCCGATCGTCGCGGCGATCTTGGCGCGGTTGCGGATGATGCCGGGGTCGCCGAGCAGCCGCTCGGCGTCCGCGTCCGTGAACCGCGCCACCGTCGCGATCCGGAAGCCGGCGAACGCGGCGCGGAAGCCGGGCCGGCGGCGCAGGATCGTGATCCAGGAGAGCCCGGACTGGAACGCCTCCAGGCTCATCCGCTCGAAGAGCGCGTCGTCGCCGTGCACCGGCAGGCCCCACTCGGTGTCGTGGTACGCGCGGTAGTCGGCCATCCGCTCCGACTCCAAGCCCCACGGACAGCGCGGAACACCGTCCGGCGCCGTCACCACACCCGTCACACCCGTCATGACCGCCCCTCGTCTTCCGGCCGACGCGGGGATTCGGGGGCTCCGCCCGTCTGCGGACCCCCTCCCCCGGCGGGCGCGTCCCCTCCCGGACCACTCCCCGTCGGCCCCGGACCACTCACCGTCGGCCGCGGACCGCTCGCTGTCAGCCCGGGGCCGCCCATCGCCGCGGCATGGGCGCCGGCCAGCGCCGCCTCCAGCTCGGCGATCCGGGCGTCCCGCTCGGCGAGCTCGGCGCCCAGGCGGTCCAGGACGTCGTCCACGTCGTCCATCCGGTAGCCACGGACCGTCACCGGCAGCCGGACGGCCTCCACATCGGCGCGGGCCAGCGGGCGGTCACCGGGCAGCGGGTCGTACAGCCGGTCCGGCTCGGCGTCCCGCAGCCCACCGCCGTCACCGCCGACGACCACGAGCGTGACCGCGGCCACCACCACGACCATCGCGATCAGCAAGAACCAGAACACGACCAACTCCCCGGACTCAGTGTCTGCACCGATCGTGCCATGCGGGTGTGACAGTTAGGGTCGCACCGGACCACGGAGAGGGAGTCAGGGAATGCTGCGGCTGGGAAATCGCGAGTTCGGGGCGCAGGAGCCGGTGATCATGGCCATCGTCAACAGGACCCCGGACTCGTTCTACGACCAGGGCGCCACGTTCCACGACGAGCCCGCGCTCGCCCGCGTGGAGCAGGCGGTGGCCGACGGCGCCGCGATCATCGACATCGGCGGCGTCAAGGCCGGCCCCGGCGAGGAGGTGAGCGCCGAGGAGGAGGCCCGCCGTACCGTCGGGTTCGTCGCCGAGGTGCGCAAGCGCTTCCCCGACGTGGTGATCAGCGTCGACACCTGGCGGCACGAGGTCGGCGAGGCGGTCTGCGAGGCCGGCGCGGATCTGCTCAACGACGCCTGGGGCGGCGTCGATCCGCGGCTCGCGGAGGTCGCGGCGCGCTACGGCGCCGGGCTGGTGTGCACCCACGCGGGCGGCGCCGAGCCGCGCACCCGGCCGCACCGGGTGACGTACGACGACGTGATGGCCGACATCCTGCGGGTGACGCTCGGACTGGCCGAGCGGGCCGTGGAGTTGGGCGTGCGGCGCGACGCGATCCTCATCGATCCGGGGCACGACTTCGGCAAGAACACCCGGCACAGCCTGGAGGCCACCCGCCGGCTGGGCGAGATGACGGACACCGGCTGGCCGGTGCTGGTCTCCCTGTCCAACAAGGACTTCGTCGGGGAGACGCTCGACCGCCCGGTCAAGGAGCGCGTCCTGGGCACCCTGGCCACCACCGCCGTCTCGGCCTGGCTGGGCGCCCAGGTCTACCGCGTCCACGAAGTCGCCGAAACCCGCCAGGTACTGGACATGGTCGCCGCCATCGCCGGCCACCGCCCCCCGGCAGTCGCCCGCCGCGGCCTGGCCTGATCGCCCCCCGGGGCCCCTCCCCCTGATCGCCCCCGGGCCCCTCCCTCCCCGGTCTCCGCCCCCTGAGCCCGCTCGCCGGCTGTCCCGCGCCGCGGGAATACCGCCGGCCCCCGCCCCGTTGTGGCCCCACAGGGGGCGCTCGCGACCCTTAGGGGATCTGTTCGACCGCCCCCTAAGGGCCCCGGACGACCGGACAAGGGGTCCGGACAAGGGGTCCGGACAAGGGACCCGGCCCCCTAGAGCCCGACCTCCTTCGTCAGCAGCGTGACCGCCTCGTCCACGTCGTCGCTGAGGCGGAAGAGCTCCAGGTCGTGCATCGACGCCTTGCCCTCGGCGATCAGGGTGTCGCGCAGCCAGTCGACCAGCCCGCTCCAGTAGGCCGTGCCGAACAGCACGATCGGGAAGCGGGTGACCTTGCGGGTCTGGACGAGGGTGAGCGCCTCGAAGAGCTCGTCGAGGGTGCCCAGTCCGCCGGGGAGCACCACGAACCCGCGGGCGTACTTCACGAAGCAGGTCTTCCGCACGAAGAAGTACCGGAAGTCCACGCCGAGGTTCACATAGTCGTTCATGCCCTGCTCGAAGGGCAGCTCGATGCCCAGGCCCACGGAGACGCCGCCCGCCTCCTTGGCGCCCTTGTTGGCCGCCTCCATCGCCCCCGGGCCGCCCCCGGTGATCACCGCGAACCCGGCGTCCACCAGGGCCCGCCCGATCCGTACGCCGGCGTCGTACTCCTTGGAGTCGCGCGGCGTACGGGCCGAACCGAAGACGCTGACGGCCGGGCCCAGCTCGGCGAGCGCGCCGAAGCCCTCGACGAACTCCGACTGGATGCGCATCACGCGCCAGGGGTCGGTGTGCACCCACTCGGAGGGACCCACGGAGTCCAGCAGCCGCTGGTCCGTGGTCCCGGCCTGCACCTGGTCGTGGCGGCGCAGTACGGGACCCAGCCGCTGCTCCTCGGGGACCGGTGCTCCCTGGGGACTGGCCATGACGTGCTCCCTCCGCAGACAGATCGTTTGCCGTTTCAGCGTAGATCCATCGGAGATCACCCGATGTGAACGTCCGGGTGAACGTCCGGCGTCAGGCCGTCAGCCAGGCCCGCAGCCGCTCCTCGCAGTGCAGGATGCGGTCGGTCTCGACCCGTTCGTCCCTCTTGTGCGCCAGCAGCGGGTCCCCGGGGCCGTAGTTGACGGCCGGCACGCCCAGGGCGCTGAAGCGGGAGACGTCGGTCCAGCCGAACTTGGGCATCGCCCGGCCGCCGACGGCCTCCAGGAAGGCCTTGGCCGCCGGGTGCGACAGTCCGGGCAGCGCACCCGGGGAGTGGTCGTCGATGACGAACTCGTCCACGGGGCAGTCCGCGAAGACCTCGCGTACATGGGCGACGGCCTCGTCCGGGGTGCGGTCGGGCGCGTAGCGGAAGTTGACGGTGACCGTGCAGGCGTCGGGGATCACGTTGCCGGCGACCCCGCCCGCGATACCGACGGCGTTGAGGCCCTCACGGTATTCGAGTCCGTCGATCACCGGGCGGCGCGGCTGGTACGCGGCGAGCTTCGCCAGGATCGGGGCGGCGGCGTGGACCGCGTTGGCGCCCATCCAGCCGCGGGCGGAGTGCGCGCGCTCCCCGGTGGTGCGCAGCAGGACCCGCAGGGTGCCCTGGCAGCCGCCCTCCACCTGGCCGTCGGAGGGCTCCAGGAGGACGGCGAAGTCTCCGGCGAGCCAGTCCGGGTGGGCTTCGGCGACCCGGCCGAGGCCGTTGAGGTGCGCGGCGACCTCCTCCTGGTCGTAGAAGACGAAGGTGAGGTCGCGGTTGGGCGCCGGGACCGTGGCCGCCATCCGCAGCTGGACGGCGACCCCGGACTTCATGTCACAGGTCCCGCAGCCCCACAGGACACCGTCCTCGTCGAGCCGGGACGGCACGTTGTCCGCGATCGGGACGGTGTCGAGGTGCCCGGCGAGCACCACCCGCTCGGCACGGCCCAGCCGCGTACGGGCCACGACGTTGTTTCCGTACCGGTCGACGGTGAGATGGGGCAGGGCGCGCAACGCCTGCTCGACGGCGTCGGCGAGGTCCTTCTCCTGGCCGCTCTCCGAGGGGAAGTCGACCAGCTGCGCGGTGAGCGCGGCGGCGTCGAGCGACAGGTCGAGGGCGGTGGGGTGTGTGGAGCGCTCCATGGATCCGACCCTATCGGCAGCACTCCAGTACGGTGGGCGCGTGTCAGCCAAGCCCGTTCTCCCCGCCCGTCGCTCACGTCTCTGGCGTACCGCCGCGGCCCTCGCCGTACTGCTCGGGCTGGCCGGCTACCTGCTGGTGCAGTACATCACCGGCGGGCCGGGGGCGCCGGTCTGTACGGTGCGCGCCGAGGGGGACGAGGAGGAGTACGAGCTCTCCCCGGAGCAGGCCGCGAACGCCGCGACGATCTCGGCGGTGGCGTCCGCCCGCGGGCTGCCGGAGCGGGCGGTGACCATTGCGCTGGCGACCGCCATGCAGGAGTCCGGGCTGCGCAACATCGATTACGGCGACCGGGACTCCGTCGGCCTCTTCCAGCAGCGGCCGTCCCAGGACTGGGGCACCGTGCGGCAGATCATGGACCCGGTCTACTCCGCCGGTGAGTTCTACCAGCATCTGGCGAAGGTGCCCGGCTACTCCCGGCTGCCGCTGACCGTCGCCGCGCAGAAGGTGCAGCGCAGTGGCTATCCGCAGGCGTACGCCAAGCACGAGGCGAACGCCGCGCGGCTCACCGGAGCGCTCACCGGCCGCGACCCGGGCGCGATGACCTGCACCGAGAGCCGCCCGGTGGACAGCGAGCCGGGTGGCGCGGCGGCGGTGCGGACGAAGCTGGTGCGGGAGTTCGGCCCCGCGGTGCTGCCGCGGACGGACGGCGCCGGCGGGCGCGGCGCCGGCGGCGGGGGGCAGACCCTCACCGTGCCGGTGCAGCGGTCGGGGGCGGGGTCCGACGGCGACACCACGCGGCGCGGCTGGGAGCTGGCGACGTGGGCGATGGCGCACGCCGCCGAGCTGCGCATCGAACAGATCTCGTACGCCGGCCGGATGTGGTCGGCGGACGACGCGGGGAAGGGCTGGCAGCGCCGGCCGGAATCCGGTCCGGAATCCGGTTCCGCGTCGGCCGAGCGGGGCGTTCGTATCATCACCGCGAAGTAATTCCATCACCCCGGAATATTCCGCCGGTACGCGGGCGGGGGCGAGGGAATGCAAGAGAGAGCAATTCCCGGCAGAAAAGCGGAAGTTACCGAAACCCGGTCCGCACCGCCCCGCCAATTCCCTTGCGCGCGTGGGGACATGACGCTTCCCGGCCCTCGCGAGCGGCACGCATATTGCCCTTCTTTCGCACGGCCGATAATGCAACGCGTTACCAACTCTTTACCTTAATTCACCGCAACCTTCGGGGGTCTGACGCGGTAGTCAATGCGTCCGCCAGGCGGACATGGCACATCTGTCAGAAGTACGAGTCCTTCTCCGTAAAAGGAGCACCATGTCCCTCCCCGTTACGCGTCGGATCGCCCGAGCCGCCCTGCTCGTCGCAGCAGGCGCCGCTCCCGTGGTCGCTGCGGCCGGCTCCGCGAGCGCCGCGGAACTGCCCGCCAAGGCGCCCGGCCTGGGCGGACTGACCGCGCCCCTGGACTCCCAGAACACCAGCAAGTCCCTCGACCGCGGCACGCGCGACGGCGTCGACGTGGTGAACGCCACCAGCAAGGCGGCGACGCAGAAGCTCGCTCCGGCGACCGCCGATACCGCGCGCCCGGCCGTGAAGAAGACCATGCCGCTCACCCACGGGGTCGTCGGCAAGGTGGAGGGGACGGCCCGGCCGCTCCTCAAGGACGGCGTCTCGACCGACAGCCTGCCGAAGTCCCTGGTCAAGGTCCTCCAGCGGCAGGCCCGTACCGCGCTCGAGCACCCGCACAGCGCACCGGCCCGCAGCGGCCAGGTGAAGAGCGCCCCGGTCCGTCCGGCCAAGACGCAGCACGCGCCGGTCCGGACGGCCACCACGCAGCACGCCCCGATCCACAGCGCGAAGGTGCAGAACGCCCCGGCTCAGGGCAAGAAGGCGAAGAACGCGGCAGTCCCCGCCGCCATGGTCGGCGGCCTGCCGGTCGGCCTCCCCGTAGGCATGCCGGTCAGCCCCGCGCCGATGGGGATGCCGAGCGGCCCGTTCGGCGGCTCCTTCGGTGGTGGCTCGTTCGGTGGCGGCTCCTTCGGTGGCAAGTGACCCGCCGTTCCACCTGTAGGACACACAAGGGCCCGGGGAGCTACCTCTCCCCGGGCCCTTCACGTTCCGGCGTCGTACCCCGCGGCCGCGCCGAAGCCGTACCCCGCAGCCGTATCCGGCCTACTGCGCCAGGCGGCGCACCGCCGCGTCCACCCGCTCGTCGGTGGCGGTGAAGGCGATCCGTACGAACCGCTCCCCGGCGGGCCCGTAGAACTCACCCGGGGCGACGAGGATGCCGCGCTCGGCGAGCTCGCCGACCGTGTCCCAGCAGGGCTCGTCACGCGTCGCCCACAGGTAGAGCGACGCCTCGCTGTGCTCGATGCGGAAGCCCGCCGCCTCGAAGGCGCCGCGCAACGCGGCCCGGCGACGGGCATAGCGCGCCCGCTGCTCGGCCACATGGGCGCTGTCGCCCAGCGCCGCCACCGTGGCGGCCTGCACCGGGGCCGGGATCATCATGCCGCCGTGCTTACGGATCTGCAGCAGGTCGTCGAGGACCGCCGCGTCACCGACGAGGAAGGCGGAACGGTAGCCCGCGAGGTTGGAACGCTTGGAGAGCGAATGAACGGCGACGAGGCCGTCCACCGAGCCGCCGCACACGTCCGGGTGGAGCACCGAGACCGGGTCCGCGTCCCAGCCCAGTTCCAGGTAGCACTCGTCGCTGAAGAGCAGCACGCCGTGCTCGCGCGCCCAGGCGACGGTACGGCGCAGCTCGTCGGCGCCGAGCACCCGGCCGGTGGGGTTGGACGGCGAGTTCAGCCACAGCAGCTTCAGGCCCTCGGGGTCCAGCTCGCACGGATCGTCGTAGACGACCGGCTCGGCGCCGGCCAGCCGGGCGCCCACCTCGTACGTCGGGTAGGCCAGGCGCGGGTAGCCGACCCGGTCCCCCGGGCCCAGGCCCAGCTGGGTCGGCAGCCAGGCCACCAGCTCCTTGGAGCCGACGACCGGCAGGACGTTGACGTGCTCCAGGCCCTGGGCGCCGAGGCGGCCGGCGGCCCAGCCGGTGAGCGCGTCGCGCAGCGCGGCCGTCCCCCACACCGTCGGGTAGCCGGGGCTGTCGGCCGCCGCGGTCAGTGCCCGCTGGACCACCTCGGGCACCGGGTCGACGGGCGTACCGACGGACAGGTCGACGATGCCGTCGGGGTGCGCGGCAGCGGTGGTCTTGTACGGCTCCAGCCGGTCCCACGGGAAGACGGGGAGCCGGTCGCGAAGCGACCCGCGGGGGGATACGGGCTGGGGAGTGGAGGCTGCGCCCACGGTGCTCTCTTTCTCCTGCTCTGTGGTACCGGGTGCCGACGCGAAAAGCCCGCGGTCCCGTACGGCTGGGCCGTACGGGACCGGGCGGTGTCGGTTTCTGCACGGCGTACTCGCCGTACGGGACCCGGGCGGCGCCGTGCGACCGCTGGCGGCGCCGGAGGCCGGAGGGAGCGGGCGGCTCCCTCTCCGGCCCGGGCCGTTACTGGTTCTGCGGCGGCAGCTCTGCGATGAAGGGGTGGTCGCGCTCGATCAGCCCGAGCTTGCTGGCGCCACCGGGCGAACCGAGCTCGTCGAAGAACTCGACGTTCGCCTTGTAGTAGTCCTTCCACTCATCCGGAGTGTCGTCCTCGTAGAAGATCGCCTCGACCGGGCAGACCGGCTCGCAGGCTCCGCAGTCGACGCATTCGTCCGGGTGGATGTACAAGGACCGCTTGCCCTCGTAGATGCAGTCGACCGGGCACTCCTCGATGCACGCCTTGTCCTTGACGTCGACACAAGGCTGCGCGATGACGTAGGTCACGCTGTCGTTCCTCCTCGGTAGGGCCGGCGGACCAATCGGCGGTACCGCCACGGGGCGCGCGGGAGCGCGGCGTCGTCGATGCCCGCCACCTAGTATCTCCGTTCCCGGGCGCGAGACGAACAAGAGGGGCGGTTTGAGCGATGGAATTCCTGGCCGGCGGTCGCGCGGAGGTCCGCATCACCCGTGCTGACGTGGGCAAAAGGGTATCCATCCGGCGCCGCACCGGGGCCGGGGAGGGGGAACCCGCGTTCACGGACGTGGTCGGCGTTCTCACATCATGGGACGAGAGTGTGCTGAGCATCACACGCCGCACCGGCGAGTGCGTACGCGTCGAGGAGTCGTCCCTGGTGGCGGCCAAGGTCGTTCCCGCCCGTCCACCACGGAGGAGGACCCCCGCCACTACTGCCCGTGAGCTCCAGGAGGTCGCGGCCCGCGGCTGGCCCGCCGTAGAGACAGAACGTCTCGGGGAGTGGACGCTACGGGCCTCCGGCGGATTCACCCGGCGGGCCAACTCCGTCCTGCCGCTCGGCGACCCCGGCCTCCCCCTGGACGCGGCGCTGGAGCACATCGGCCGGTGGTACGGCGTGCGCGGGCTGCCGCCGGTGATCGCGGTCGCCACCGGGCGGACGGAGAGCGACGAGGCGCTCGCCGCCGAACTGGACCGTCGCGGCTGGGCCGCCGAGGGACACACCCGGGTCCGGATCTCCGCGCTGGCGCCGCTCGCCGACACCGCGGCCGATGCTTCCCCCGCCCCCGCCGGGGACGCCCCCATCGGGGGTGCCCCCATCGGGGACGCCCCCATCGGGGACAGCCCCATCGGAGATGCCCGCGCCCGCGTCACCCTGACCCGGGAGCCGGGGCCGGAGTGGCTCGCCCTCTACAACCGGACCGGCACCGACGCAGGCACGTGCACGGACACAGACACAGACACAGACGCGGACACGGACACGGACACGGACGCACTGAAGGTCCTGACCGGCGGGCCCTCGGTGTGGTTCGCGACGGTACGCGGCGCCGACGGCAGGACGGCGGCGATCGGCCGGCTGGTCGTCGACGGCCGCTGGGCCGGCTTCGCCGCCTTGGAGGTGGCCCCGGCCGAGCGGCGGCAGGGCCTGGCCACCCTGGTGACGGCGGCGCTCGCCGAGCGCGCCCTGGACGAGGGTGCCTCGGCCGCGTACCTCCAGGTCGAGGCGGACAACACGGCCGCCCTCGAGCTCTACGACCGGCTCGGCTTCACCGACCACCACAGCTACCACTACCGCCGCCCCCTGCCGCGCGCGGGCCTGCCGCACGCGGGCGCCGACCGGGTATCCCTCTGAGGCGCCCACCGGGTATCCCTCCGATACGACCCAGCACAATTGATCCAGGGCGACTGATACGACCCAGAAGAACCGATCCACTACGACCCAGAAGAACTGATCCACGACAACGGACGGCGACATGGCCCACGAACCCGACATGGCCCAGGACCCCTCCGAGCCGGAGCAGGACGCCCGCGCCGCGCGGCGGCGGCTGTTCGCCGACACCGCCCGCGCCGAGCGGCCCGACCTGGCGCTGCTGTGCCTGCTGATCGGCGCCGAGGCCGATCCCGCACTGGACCAGACGGGCATGGACGAGGCCCAGATCGAACTGGACCGCCTGGCCGGGCTCCTGCCCTATCACCCGGCCGGCGGCCCCGGCGCCTGGGCCCGTAACCTCGCCGAACTGCTCGGCACCCGCAGCGGCTTCGCCGGCTCGCCCGGCGACTACCGGTGGCTGGACTCCTCCCTGCTGCACAAGGTGCTGCGGCGGCGCCGGGGCCTGCCGATCCTGCTGTCGGTGGTGTGGATGGAGGTCGCGCGGCGAGCCGGCGCCCCCGTCTACGGGGTGGCCCTGCCCGGGCACTTCGTCGTCGGCTTCGGCGACCCGTACGGGGCCCACGTCCTGGCCGATCCGTTCGCCGGCGGGCGGCTGCTCACCGATGACGACGCGGAGCTGCTGGTCGCGGGGGCGACCGGCGGGCGGCTGACCGCGGCGGTGACGGAACCCGCCGATCCGCTGGACATCGCGCTGCGGGTGCTCAACAACATCCGGGCCTGGGCACAGGCCCGCCCCGAGCACAGCGCCGTACAGCTGTGGGCACTGGAGCTGTCCCTCCTCCTGCCCAGCCATCCGGCCCGGCTGCGCCACGAGCATGCCCAACTGCTCGTCCAGCGTGGCGAGTTCCTCGCCGGGGCGGCCGAGCTGGAGGAGTACGCCCAGGTGGTGGAGGCCGTCGAGCCGGCCGGTGCGAAGGCCGTCCGGCGTCAGGCCGCCGCGGCCCGCGCCATGCTCAACTGATCCGTGGCGGGCGGGCGCCGCCGGACCACCAGTACGGTCGCGTCGTCCAGCAGCTCACCACCGGTGAAGCGCTCCAGATCGGCGCGGAGCGTACGGGCCAGCTCGGGCGGCTCCAGATCCGTCCAGCCGGCCAGCCGCGCGGCCAGGGGATAGAACTCGCCGTCCTTGCCGCGCGCCTCGGTCACCCCGTCCGTGCACAGCACCACCCAGTCCCCCGGTTCCGGACGGATCCGGACGCTGTGGCGCGGCTCGCCGGTGAGCGCGCCCAGGCCGAGCGGGAGCCCGCCCTCACCGTCCCGGCGCTCGCAGACCTGGCCCCCGCGCACCAGGTAGTACGGGATGTGGCCGCAGGACAGCACCCGGCCCCGCGCCAGGCCGCCCGGGCCGCGTACCTCCATCAGCAGCGCCGTGACGAACCGCTCGTCGGTGCCCTGCTCGACGGAGCGGGCGTTGTAGCGGGTCAGCGCCTGCTCCATGCGCTCGGCCACCGACTCCAGGGATTCCTGGTGCTGCGCGGCCTCCCGGAAGGACGCCAGCACCTCCAGGCCCGCGCCGATCGCCGGCATTCCCTTGCCCTGCACATCGCCGATCATCAGCCGCAGTCCGTGCGGGGTCTCGATGGCCTCGTAGATGTCGCCCCCGACCCGGGCGCCCTCCTGGGCGGACACGTAGAAGCCGTACGCCTCGGCCGGCCCGGCGACGAGCGGCAGCTCACGCAGCATCGCCCGCTGCACGGTGTCGGCCACCAGACTCGTGCGTTCGTGCAGTGCCTCACGCTGCAATCGGGTGCGGCACAGCACCAGTGCGAACACCGCCACCAGGTACTCGCCGAATATCCCCACCGCCCGGCTCGCCGGAGCCCAGTCCGGCACCGCGAAGAGATCGACGTACGTCAGCGACGCCACGAAGACCGCCGCCACCAGCCGCGTCTGCGGAAACGTACAGCGCAGCGCGGCATACAGCGGCGCCAGCCCCAAGAACGCCGAGATATGCAGCTCCGGCCCCGTCGCCGCGTCCACCGTGGCGACCACGACGATCGCGAGGCTCAGCAGCACAGCGGCCCGACGACCGCTCTCCGACGAGCGGGCGCGAGGAACACCATGGGCGCGCTGAGCGCGATGAGCTCGCATCACACTTCAAGCCTGCTCGACACCACCCCACACCGCACAGGGGCAAAGGACCCGCCCCGAGCACGCCCAAGGACACCCACAAGGACCACAAGGGTCACAGACCTCACAGACCTCACGGAGCCCACGGCCACAGCCTCAGCCAACCCCCTCGGTTCCGAGAGCCGGCCCCTGCCTCTTATCGGGTTCCTAGAGCCAACCCTTGTCGCGGGCCGTGCTGACCGCCTCGGCGCGGTTCTTGGCACCGGTCTTCTGGATGGCGGTCGAGAGGTAGTTGCGCACCGTGCCGTGGGACAGATGCAGGGCGGCGGCGATCTCCGCATTGGTGGCGCCGTCCGCCGCGGTCAGCAGGACCTCCCGTTCGCGGTCCGTGAGGGGGCTGGCGCCATCGGCGAGCGCGGCCGCCGCCAGCACCGGGTCGATGACCCGCTCCCCGCGCAGCACCTGCCGCACCGCATCCGCGAGGCGGGCCGCCGGGGCGTCCTTGACCAGGAAGGCCTGCGCACCGGACTCCATGGCGCGGCGCAGATAGCCGGGACGGCCGAAGGTGGTGAGGATGACGACCTTGACCCCGGGCAGCTCGTCGCGGAGTGCGGCCGCCGCGTCCAGTCCGCTGATGCCCGGCATCTCGATGTCCAGCAGCGCGACGTCGACTTCCTGCGCCCGCGCCGCCGGCAGAACCTCGTCCCCGCGCGCCACCTGCGCGACGACCTCGAGGTCCCCTTCCAACGACAGCAGCGCGGCCAGCGCCTCCCGAACCATCGACTGGTCCTCGGCCAGCAGCAGTCTGATCATGCGGGCCAGCTTAGCCAGCTCGGCCGGTCGGCTTGGTGGGGCCGCAGGCTTGGCTTGCTTGGTGGGGCCACAAGCTTGGGCCGGGGGGGCAGGGCCTGATGTGCCTTGGGGCCGCGTTCCTTATTTACGGCAACGATTACGGAGAGTTATTTGTTCCTGCTATCGCTACGTTCTGTGATTCTGGTGGGGGTGGGGTGGATGTGGCGGATGGGGTGGATGTGGTGGTGGAGGGCGCGGTTGAGGTCGGTGTGAGCAGGGGGACGTAGGCGTGCAGGGCGAAGCCCTGGGTGCGTGGGGCGGAGCCGGTTTCCAGGCGGCCGTCGGCCAGGGCGAGGCGTTCGCGCAGGCCGCTGAGGCCGTTGCCGTCGTGCTGGGCACGGGGCGGACCGGATCCGTCGTCGAGGACCGAGAGGCGGAGGTAGTGGCGCTCGTCGGCCTCCCACTCCTCGGAGAGGAGGAGTTCGCAGCGGCGGGCCCCGCTGTGCCGTACGACATTGGTGACGGCCTCACGGAGTGCCCAGGCGAGGGCGCCTTCCTCGTCGGCCGCCAGGCCCCGGTGCTCGCGCTCCAGCGCCGGGTCGACGGTGAGGGCGACCCCGGCGGTGCGGAGCGCGGCGCGCGCCCCGGCCAGCTCGACGGCGAGCTGTGGGCGGCGGTAGCCGGTGACCGCCTCCCGGACGTCGACCAGCGCCTGTCTGCTGACCTGCTCGATGTCCGCCACCTGCCGGGCGGCGTCCTCCGGCCGGTCGGGGAGCATCCGCCCGGCCAGCTCGCTCTTGAGTGTGATCAGGGAGAGGGAGTGGCCGAGGAGGTCGTGGAGGTCACGGGCGAGGCGCAGGCGCTCCTCGTTGGCAGCGAGGCGGGCGACCTCCTCCCTCGCTTCGCGCAGTTGGTTGGTCGTACGGATCAGATGCTGCATCCCGACCATCGTGAAGCCGGAGCCCAGGCAGGGCATGGCGTACGCGAACAGGTAGACCCCGACGTTCGGGGAGCGCAGCCCGATGGCGACGACCACTGCGGTCAGCGCCGGGATCGCCCACCGCGCCTGGGCGGCGGGCAGCACCCCCGCCGTCGCGACGCTCACGAACGTGAACAGGACCAGCCAGTTGGGACCGATCGTCAAGGCCAGCGAGGCGGCCAGCACCCCCAGGACGGCGACTGCCGAGCGCACCGCCGTCCTGCCCTGCGGGAGGTGGAGCATCTGCCGGAAGAGCAGAGCGAAGTAACCGCCGACGAAGGCGATGAGGCCGGACCATCCCAGCACCTCGTGTGCCATGGACATCTCCCCGTCGAGCAACTGCCCGACCGGGCCGATCAGGTACACGAACCAGATGGCGATCCACATCGCCTTGCCCAGTGCCTGCCGGCGGGTGCGGGGCCGGTCGCCCATCAGCAGCGGGTTCCGCTCGGTCTCCGGCTCGTTCATGCCTTGCGTGTGTCCTTCCGGTACAGCCATGCGGCGGCCGCCGCGAAGACCAGAAGGTAGCCGATGAGGAGCGCGATGTCCTTGACGTGCGGGGCGCTGCCGACCTCGATGGCCTGGCCCAGCGCGGTGTAGGCGTGGGTGGGCAGCCACTCGGCGATGTTCTGCACCCACTGCGGCAGGAAGGTCAGCGGCAGCCACAGGCCGCCCAGGAACGCCAGCCCGAAGTAGATCAGCATCGCGATCGGCCGGACCGCCTCGCCGCTGGCCAGATAGCCGATGGCCACACCGAGCGCGGCGAAGGCGAAGCTGCCGAGCCAGGTGCTCGCCAGGATGGCTATCCACTGCCATGCCTCCAGGCGTACGCCCTTGACGGCAGCGGCGGCGATCATGACGAGCAGGATGGACGGCAGGCTGATCGTCGCGGCGGAGGCCATCTTGGCGGCGACATAGCCGCGTCCGGGCAACGCGGTCAGGCGCAGCTGCCGCACCCAGCCCTTGGCCCGCTCCTTGGCGATCGCCTCGCTGTTGCCCAGCAGTACGGCCGTGATCGCGCCGAACGCCGCCATGGCGACCATGAAGTAGAGGGGCATGCTCAGTTGCGTACCGGGGATCGGCTGGTTGTCCGCACCACCCGCGATGATCAGGTAGAGGAGCGGCGGGTAGATCACCGAGAAGAACATGAACTTCTTGTTGCGCAGCGCGCGGGTGACTTCGAGCTTGATCAGGGTGGTCATCGCGCGGTCTCCCCGGTGTGGTGGTCGGGCGTGGTGAATGCGGACGCGGTGGATGTCGGTCCGGAGGCGGAGGATTCGGATGCGGAGGATTCGGAGGATTCGGATGCGGTGGTGAGGGCGATGAACGCCTGCTCCAGGCCGAGGCCGGAGACCTCCAGGTTGCGCGGGTACAGCCCGAGACCGTAGACCGCGTGCACCGTCGCGTCCGCGTCGGCGGACTGGATACGGACCGTGCGCCCGGACACCTCGATCGCGGTCAGGAACGGCAGGCCGCGCAGCGCCCCGTGGTCGATCGGCCCATCGAGGTCGAAGGCGATGCGGCGGGCGCCGGCCCTGGCCTTGATCTCGGCGGCGGTGCCGTCGGCCAGTATCCGGCCGCGGTGCAGCACGATCACCCGGTCGGCGATCTCGTCGGCCTCTTCGAGGTAGTGGGTGGCGAACAGAACCGTACGGCCCTGCTCGGCCTGCCGGCGCATCGTGCCCCAGAAGGTCTGGCGGGACGAGACGTCCATGCCGGTGGTGGGCTCGTCCAGGACGATCAGGTCGTTGGCACCGGCGGTGGCGAGGGCGAACCGTACGCGCTGCTCCTGGCCGCCGGAGAGCTTGTCGACCATCCGGTCGGCGATCTCGGTGATGCCGGCGGTGGCCAGTATCTGGTCGAGGGGGTAGCCGCGCGGGTGCAGATCGCGGGCCAGCTTGACCAGCTCCCTGACCTTGACGCCCTCCATCAGGCCACCGCTCTGCAGCATCGCACCGACCTTGCCCTGCTCGATGGCGCGTTGCGGGGTCGTGCCGAAGAGGGTGACGGTGCCGGAGTCGGCGCCCCGCAGCCCGAGGAGCAGGTCGAGGGTGGAGGACTTGCCGGCACCGTTCGGGCCGAGGAGGGCGACGGTTTCTCCCGGGTGCAGCTCCAGATTCAGGTCGGCGACCGCGCGCACCGCGCCGTAGCGCTTGTTGACCTGGCGGAAGCTGACCACGGGTGCCCGGGCCGCCTCCCGGGCGGTGGTGGCTGTGGTGGTCGATGTGATCGTCATGCCCTCAAGCCTCCGGGATCCGCCGGAAGCGTGGCAGTGTCAGGTGTACGCACTGCGGCATGACATCTGTCATGGGTGAGCCCCCAGGGGCCCTCGCTCGCGCGGTGCGAGCCAGGGCCCCTGGGGGCCTCGCTCATGCCCCGTCAGGCGTTGTCCGCGCCGATGGCCTGGATCCGTTCGGCCGGGGTGGTGCCCTGGAGGGCCTTGGCGACGGCGCTGGCCACCTCTTCGACGGTGACCGGCTTCTTGGAGCCGTCGCCCTTGGTGAGCAGGACACCGTTGAAGGTGTCGCCGTAGAGCTCCTTGAGGGCGGTCCGGTCGTAGAACGGCACCAGTTCGCCGCCGCTGCCGACCTTGAAGGACAGGAACTTCGGGATGGACCTCTGGGGGCTGAAGGAGACCGCGTGCGCCGCGTCCGTACGGACTGTGACCAGGCCGGACATCGCGGGCTCGGCGTACTGCTTCATCGCCTTGTCGACGGCGGCCTTTCCGACCCTCGGCTGCTGGGTGCTGCTGGCGAGCACGACGGGCGTCTCGGCCCCGGTCGTGACGCGGTCGCGGTAGGCGTCGGCGACCTTCTGCTCGGACGCCTTGGCGTCGATGGCCTTGTAGGGCGTGCCGTAGCGCGGTACGGCCTTGCCGTTCTCGAAGGTGATGCCGCCCTCGGAGGCGTCGGCGGCCCCCGCGAGGCTCCGCAGGGCGACCTGGATCTTCTCGTGGTCGACGACCATCGCCGGTTCGGCCGTCCGCGTGCCGCCGAAGAGGGAGCCGATGACGGAGACCGGGTTGTAGTCCCTGCCGGAGGCGTTGCGGACCGTCGTCTGCAGATCGACGTCGAGGCCCGCCTTCGCGGGGTCGAGGGTGCCGGACTTGCCGTCGACGGTGAGCTTGAGGGGCGTGGAGCGGCGGTCCTTGAGCGCCGACTCCAGCTTCTTGACGGCTTCCTCCTTGCTGGCGCCGCCGATGTCCACGCCGAGCGCGGTGGTGCCGTTGGGTACGTCGGCGTGGTCCAGCAGGAGTCCGGCGCCGTACGCGACACCGGCCAGGACCACGACGGCGACGCCGGCGAGGACGAGCTTGTTGCGGCCCTTCTTGGGCGGGTTGATCGGCTCGGGGATCTTGGGACGCGGCTTGGGGGCGGCGCTCTCGCCCGTACCGGCGGGCGAGGTGGCGAACGGCGACGGCGCGTTCTTCGGGGCCACGGCCGGGACCGGGCCGTCGGTGCCCGGGGTGGCCGGGATGCCGCTGACGAGCGTGTCGCCGGAGATCCGGTCACGACGGCCGGGGCCGGGGCCGGCGCCGGCCGGGTCGCTCTGCGCACCTCGCCGGCCGCCGGGTCCGACGCCGCTCTGGGAGCCGGGCGGTCCGCTCTGGGAGCCGGGGAGTCCGCCGGAGATTCCACGGCCGGAGCCGAGGCCGCTGCCGGGACCGGTGAGGGGCGCGGGCGGCTGGGGGGTGAGTTCGGCGGTCTCGTCGAGCGCCGGGGGCGTGCTCCGGGGCGTACCGGCGGAGCCCGCATGCGGGTCGCCGAAGCCGGGCGGGAGGTTGAGCGCGGAGTCGCCCCGGACCGGTCCGGTCGTCGGGCCGCTGGGGCCGCCGGCCGGGTTGTCGAACGGACTGTGGTCGCGGGGGAGGCCACCGCTGGACGTGTCGAACGGCGTTCCGCTGTGCGCGAGGTGGTCGAAGGGCGTCTCGTCGCCGAACGCCGCACCGGGCGGCGTGGAACCGGGCGGACCCGACGGCGTGGAACCGGACGGGGTGGCACCGCCGAATCCGAGTACGCCGCCGTCCGGTGCGCCACCGTCCTGTGCCTGGCCGTCGAAGGGCGAGGCACCGGCCGGGCGGCCGCCGTCGTCGAACGGTGACGGGGTGCCCTGCGTGGCCGGGGCGGGGGCCGAGGCCGGGCTGTCGGAGAAGTACGGCAGGTCGGGCCGCGGCCTGGGAGTGCCGTGCGGCGGGGTGCCGCCGCCGGGGGCGGGCGGCGCGGCGTGCGAGCCGGTGGTCGAACCGGACGGCCCGCCCTGGGCCTTGCGGGGCGCGAACCAGTCGCTGGCCTTCTCGGGCCGGCCGCTCGTCGCCGCCTCGTCGGCCGGGACGTGGGGCCGGGGGGTGCCGCCGGTGCGCTCCGCGGTCCGCTCGGCGCCGGCGGCGGTACGGTGCGCGCCCCGGGAACCGGCAGGACCGGGGCCGGGGGCACCGGCAGAACCGGGGGAACCCACGGGACCGGTGGAACCCGCCGGACCGGTGGAACCGCCGGATGCGGCAGACCCGTTCATACCGGACTCTTCGCCGACGGGCTTGCGCACGACGACCGGCGGGATGGGACGCGAACCCGGAATGTTGATCTTGATCCGCGTGGTCAGTGTGGTCTCGGTCTTGGGCTCCTCCGGCCGGTCCGCGGCACCGGGCGCCGACGCATCGCCGGCGTCTCCCCTGGGCGAGCCGTACGGCGGCGTTCCTGATGGGTACGCGGCTGCGCCACGGCCCTGAAGGCCGGAGGACGAACTGTCAGATTCACGACTCAAAGCAGGTTCTCCCGGTTGGCTCCGCCGCTCGTCAGAGATGATCCCCGGCCCGAGGCCGAGGGGTGCCCCCAGGGCGGCGCGACGGCGCGCACCACCATACTGTCCGCCGCGGGCGGACACCCGGCGAGCGTGTGAACACCGCCGCCACGGGCGATACCCCTGCTCCAGGGCTGTTCACTCGCACTTACAGGGCCGTTCACCCGGACTTGCGGGGCATCCGTCCCGGTATGGACCACGCGGGGACCATGTCATCCACCGACTCGGCCGTACCGCGCACCGGCGGCGCGCATCTGGGCCACGGTGGCGCAGATCACAGCGGCGAGGGTGCCGCCGAGCAGGAAGGCGTACGTCCCGGCGCCGGCCGCGAAGAGGAAATCACCTTCCGGACGGACGTCACTGAGCAGCAGGAACACCGTCAGCAGCCATGCCGCGCCGGGCACCAGCACACCGGCGGCGGTGCCGGTGGCCCGGGCGCCGCCGTAGAAGAGACCGGTGACACCACCCAGGGCGAGCACCAACCCGCCGGGGAACCAGGCCGCTTGCACCAGCGTGCCGGCGAACGCGACCAGCACACCGGCGACGAAGAGCAGGGCATATATGCCGATCCGGCCGGGCGTGAGGGGCGCGGAGGGCGCGCCGCCGCCGGCGGCCGGACCGCCGTCGCCGCCCTTCTTGCCGGGGGCCGCACCGGCGCTACCGCCCGTTGCCGCGCTCATTCCGCTACCTCCTCGATCCGGGCATTCTCTTCCATACCCGTTATTTCCGAGCTGACCACGTCACCGCCGATGCCCGCGAAGAGATCGTTCTCCCGCTCGCCTTCACCGGTTTCACCGGCTTCACCGGCCACGGCACCCGGGACCCCGTGCACCAGCCGGTAGTGCTCGGTGGCGAACAGCGGCTGCCCCAGGTCGTTGGAGAGCGCGAAGAAGGACCCGTCGACCACGATCTGGGTGCGGTGTGCGCGCATCGCCGCGGCCTTCGCGGCGGCGCACTCGGGGCCGCCGGAGATCGCGGCGGTGACCTCGGAGTCCGGCACCACACCCGGTACGTCGCCGACGGCGGCGATTCCGGCGAAGCCGTGGCCGTACGCGCGCAGCCGCGCGAAGCCCTCCTCGACCACGGATCGCGGGTTGCAGTTCCAGTAGATCTTCTCGATCGCGTACGGGGAGCCCAGGTCGGGCCGGAAGCGGTGCTCCGCGGCGAGCTCCGCGCCGCGCATGGCGACGCGGTGCGCCTGGATGTGGTCGGGGTGGCCGTATCCCCCGTTCGGGTCATAGGCGACCAGGACCTGCGGCCGGACCTCGCGGATGACGGCCACCAGGTCGGCGGCCGCCTCGTCGAGCGGGGCCCGCCAGAAGGCGTTCGGCCGCTCGTTCTGGGGCGCGCCCATCATCCCGGAGTCGCGGTAGCGGCCCGGCGCGCCGAGGAAGCGGTGGTCGATGACGCCCAGCGCGGCCATCGCGGCGGCCAGTTCGTCGGCGCGGTAGGGGCCGAGGGTGTCGTCCCGGTCCGGTGCGAGGTGCGCGAGCTCGGGCGGGATGACCTCGCCCTCCTCGCCACGGGTGCAGGTCACGAGGGTGACCTGTGCGCCCTCGGCGGCGTACTTGGCCATGGTCACGCCGTTGTTGATCGACTCGTCGTCCGGGTGGGCATGCACCAGGAGGAGACGGCGGGCGGGGCTCTCACTGCGACGCGAGGGGGGCGGCTGGGCAGTCATGCGGACAAGCCTACGAGCCGCCCGCCGCGGCCTCACCAGGCGATCCCGGCGGCCGCCCCCGGACCATGACGCAGAGCGCGCGGGCCTGCGCCCCGCCCCCCCGGCCCGGACGGCCCGCATCCGGAACGCCCACGATCCGGTCCGGAACGCCCACGATCCGGACGCCCCCGATCCGGACGGATCAGAGCCTGATGCCCCCGATCATGCTGGCGACGTTCGTCGTCAGGGTCTTGACCGTCGGCGCGATGGACGAGCTGGCGAGATAGAAGCCCAGCAGCATGCAGACGAAGGCATGCGCCGCCTTCAGCCCGGACTTCTTGACAAGCAAGAAGACGATGATCGCCAGCAGCACCACCGCCGAAATCGAGAGTGCCACGGCGGCTCACCTCCAAGTACACACGGTCCGGACAGAGTTGGGCGGTGCGCGGACCGCTGCCCGCGGACCAGCACACCGGGGTATGCCATGGGCTCCTTACCCCGTACCCACTGTGCGCAAGGGATCATAACTTTCCGTTGAAGCGCATAAGTCGGAGCACAGAAGCAGAGCGGGGGCGCACACGATCTTCACAGGTGCGACCACCGTGAGCCCCGCCCCCACTTATCCACAGGGCAACCCCGACCCACCGGCCACGTCCTAAGCTCGGCCCATGACAGGACAGCCTTCGTTTCCGCGGCAATCCGCCCGTACGCAGCGCTTCACCCTGGGCGCTCCGCGCGGCTTCACCCTCGCACCCGACGGCGCCCGCGTCGCCTTCCTCCGTTCCCGCTCCGGCACGGACCGCAGTCAGCAACTGTGGGTACTCGACCTGAACGAGGGACGGGAGTTCACGGCGGCCGATCCGCACGCCCTGCTGGCCGGCGCGGAGGAGGACCTGCCCCCGGAGGAGCGGGCCCGCCGTGAGCGCAGCCGGGAGGGCTCGGCCGGGATCGTCGGCTATGCCACGGATTCCGCCGTGGAGTTGGCGGCGTTCACGCTCTCCGGCCGGCTGTTCGTGTCCGAGCTGCGGGCCGGCACCACCCGCGAACTCCCGGTGCGGGGCCCGGTGGTGGATCCCCGTCCGTCACCGGACGGCCGGTGGGTCGCCTTCGTGTCGGAGGGCCGGCTCCGTGTGGTGGCGGTGGACGGCACCGCGACATCGGACAACGGCGGAACCACGACCTCGGACAACAGGGGCGCAGCCACCTCGGACAACAGCGGCGCGGCCACCTCGGACAACAACGGCGCCGCGGCGGAATCCGGGGCGGCGGCCGGAGCCGGCGGTGGGCCGGCGGCGGACCGCGTTCTCGCGGAGCCGGACGGCCCCGAGGTGACCTGGGGCCTGGCGGAGTTCATCGCGGCCGAGGAGATGGGCCGCTATCGGGGCTTCTGGTGGTCACCGGAGAGTGACGCGGTGCTGGCCGCGCGGGTCGACGAGGCGCCGGTGCGGCGCTGGTGGATCTCCGACCCGGCGCATCCGGACCGTGAGCCGGCGCGGATCGCCTACCCCGCGGCGGGCACCGCCAACGCCGAGGTCACGCTGGCGCTGTTCGGCCTGGACGGCTCACGCACGGACGTCGGCTGGGACACCGGGCGCTACCCGTATCTGGCGCGGGTCCACTGGTCCGCGGCCGGCCCGCCGCTGCTGCTGGTCCAGGCCCGGGACCAGCGTGACCAGCGGTATCTGACCGTCGACACCGCGACCGGCGCGACCACAACGGTGCACGACGACGAGGACGAGGTGTGGGTCGAGCCGTTCCCCGGGGTACCGGCCTGGACGCCGGACGGCCGGCTGGTGCGGATCGCGGACGAGGGCGGGGCGCGTCGCCTGTTCGTAGGCGACCGCCCGCTGACCGGGGCGCCGCTGCACGTACGGGCGGTGCTGGACATCGGCGCGGAGGACGTCCTGTTCTCCGCGAGCGGCAGCGAGATGCACGACATCGGCGTCTACCGGGCGTGGTTCCGCGGCAGCGGCGACCAGGGCGGCTGGGAGAGGGTGGGCGAGCGTCCGTACCCGACGGTGTCCTCCGCGGTGCGCGGCGGAGCGCTGACCGTGCTGTCCCAGACCTCGCTGGAGTGGCCCGGCACGCGGGTGGAGGTGATCCGGCTGGATCCGGACGGCGGCGAGAAGTCGCTGGCCACGATCGGTTCGTATACGGAGGAGCCGTCGCTCACCGCCCGGCCCCGGCTCGTACGGGCCGGGGAGCGGGAGATTCCGTGTGCGGTGCTGCTGCCCGGCGGATATACGGAGGCGGACGGTCCGCTGCCGGTGCTGATGGATCCGTACGGCGGACCGCACGGCCAGCGGGTGGTCGCCGCGCAGAACGCCCATCTGGTCTCGCAGTGGTTCGCCGACCAGGGCTTCGCGGTGATCGTCGCGGACGGCCGGGGCACCCCGGGCCGCTCCCCCGCCTGGGAGAAGTCGGTCTCCCGGCGGATCGCGGAGTTCGCGCTGGACGACCAGGTGCACGCCCTCCAGGCGCTGGCCGGATCCTTCCCCCTCGATCTGGACCGGGTGGCCATCCGCGGCTGGTCCTTCGGCGGGTACCTCGCCGGACTCGCCGCGCTGCGCCGGCCGGATGTCTTCCACGCCGCGGTGGTGGGCGCGCCGGTGACCGATCTGCGGCTGTACGACACCCACTACCAGGAGCGATACCTGGGACACCCGGACGACGAACCCGCGGTCTATGCGGCGAACTCACTGCTCACGGACGAGGGGCTGTCCGGGGCGGTGGAGCCGCACCGGCCGATGCTGATCGTGCACGGCCTGGCGGACGACAACGTGGTGGTGGCGCATTCGCTGCGGCTGTCGTCGGCGCTGCTGGCGGCGGGGCGCCCGCACGAGGTGCTGCCGCTCTCCGGGGTGACCCATATGACGCCGCAGGAACAGGTGGCCGAAAACCTGCTGCTGCTCCAGGTGGACTTCCTCAAGCGGTCGTTGGGGATGACCACCCGAGCGTGACGGTCCCGGGGAGGCCCTCCCGGCGGCGGGGGACCTCCCGAACACAGAACCGACCAAAATGGAACAAAGGCCACGACCGGCCGGGGAGCCGCCTGGCGTCCCGGCCGGTCTACGGCACCCGCACGGCCGTACGTTGTTCATCATGGCGCGTCCGTATATCGGTGATGCGACAGTGAAGTTGCCGCCATGTTAAAGAGGTTGGTGCTCATATGTCACCCATGCCGTATATGGGAACCACATGTCAAGCACGCCGGGGCGTCGATCTGCGCAATCTTCGCTCAAGAAGTGGGCTACCTGTTCGCGAGCACACCCGATCCCCTTGACTCCGCCGTAAATCACTTGCGAAAGTCCGCTCATCCAGCGGTGCTTGACCAGGTGCCGCTTCACGTTCCAAGAGAACTCGGCGCGGGGGCACTTCGCGATGACTAGTCCATCCCAGACCGCGGCTACCAAGTCCGACCCACCGGGACTTGGGCCGGAAGGTCTGAAGAAGGGGAAGAAGGCCAAGGGCGGTGAACTCACCGGCCGTTCCCCCGGCCAGCTGATGTGGATGCGCTTCAAGCGCGACCGTACGGGTGTGGTGTGCGCGATCGTCGTCCTGGTCTTCTTCGTCGTCGCGGCGCTGGCCCCGGTGATCGGCGCGCTGTACGGCAAGGACCCGTACACGCTCTACGGCAACGAAAACCCCGACCTCCTCGACGAGTTCGCCTACCCCGCAGGCCCCAACGGCGGCATGTCGCCCGAGCACTGGCTCGGCATCGAACCGACGCTGGGCCGCGATGTGTTCATGCAGCTGATCTACGGCATCCGGATGTCGCTCGGCATCTCCGTCGCGGTGACCATCCTGACCGTGCTCACCGGAATCATCGTCGGTGTGACGGCCGGCTACCTCGGCGGCAAGTCCGACTACTTCATCAGCCGGGTGATCGACTTCCTGCTGGCCTTCCCGAGCCAGCTGACCTTCGTGGCGTTCATGCCGGTCGTGGTGGCGCTCTTCGTGCCCCCGGGCACGGAGACACCCACCTACGTACGGGTCTGCGCGCTGATCATCGTGCAGTGGGCCCTGGGGTGGATGGGTCTGGCCCGGCTTCTGCGGGGACAGGTGCTCTCCCTGCGGGAGCGGGAGTTCGTCGAGGCCGCGCGGATCACCGGTGCCTCCCCCTGGCGGATCATCCGCAAGGAACTGCTGCCGAACGTGGTCACCCCCGTGCTGGTGCAGAGCACCTACATGCTCCCTCTCTTCGTCACCGCCGAGGCGGGCCTGTCCTACCTGGGCGTCGGCATCATCGAACCGACCCCCGACTGGGGCCGGCTGTTCCAGGCAGGCGCCGTCTACTACGAGAACGACCCCGCCTTCCTGCTCTTCCCCGCCGGGGCCATGGTGCTCTTCGTGCTCTGCTTCAACCTGCTCGGAGACTCGGTACGCGACGCCTTCGACCCCAAGTCCGGGCGCTGATCGTCCGCTTCAGGGGGTTTGCTGTCACCCCCACGGGCCGGGTCTGTCCCGGCTGCTTCCGACAGCACATCTGACCCCAACTGACAGGCAGGTGCTTGGAACCCATGAACGCACTTCCCATGCGCAGAGCGCGCGCGGTGATCGTGGCCATGGCGGCCGGTTCACTCGCGCTGACCGGCTGCAGCGGCGGCAGCGGCTCCGACAAGGACCACAAGGCACAGACGGACGCGGACGCCGCGGCGCAGGCCAAGGTGATCCCGCTGGGCACCGCCGCCGACTCCACCGGCCCGGCGGCGGAGATCAAGGACGCGCACGCCGGCGGCACCATCCGCGTGTACCAGCGTGACAGCTACAACCACCTGGACCCGGCCCGGATGTACGTCAGCGACCAGAAGTCGCTCGCGCGGCTGATCTTCCGGAGTCTGACCGCGCTCAAGCAGGACGACAAGGGCAACACCAAGGTGGTGGGCGACCTCGCCACCGACGCCGGCCAGATGTCCGACGGCGGCAAGACCTGGAAGTACACGCTCAAGGACGGCGTCAAGTTCGAGGACGGCAAGCCGATCACCTCGAAGGACATCCGCCACACCATCGAGCGGATGTACGCCCCGTTCTGCACCGACGGCCCGACCTACGTCCAGGAGTGGCTCTCCGGCCGGGGCACCAGCTACCGCAAGGCGCTGCCGGACGGTCCGTACAAGGGTGACCACCTGCCCAAGAACGTGCTGGACACCCCGGACGACAAGACCGTCGTCTTCCACTTCGACAAGCCGCAGGCGCAGCTGCCGTTCGCGCTGTCGATGCCCGGCTACAGCCCGGTGCCGGACAGCGACAAGGACACCCAGGACGCCTACGACGTCAAGCCGGTGACCTCCGGCCCGTACAAGATCGCGTCGTTCAAGTCCGGCAAGTCCATGCAGCTGGTGCGCAACACGAACTGGGACCCGAAGACGGACGCGGTGCGCCACCAGTACCCGGACGGCTTCAACATCACCTTCAACCACCAGTATTCGGACTCCACCAAGCGTCTGCTGGCCGACCAGGGTGAAGCCAAGAACGCGGTGAGCTTCAACAACACGGTGGACCCCACCCTGACCAGGGATGTGCTCAACGACAAGAGCGCGAGCAAGCGCCTGGTGCAGGGCTACCAGCCCTACGTCTGGCAGATGAACATGAACATGGACCGCATCAAGGACAAGAAGATCCGCGATGCGATCACCTACGCGATGCCGAGCCAGCAGGTCGTCCGGATCAACGGCGGCAGCTACGGCGGTGAGGTCGCCGGCGGTCTGCTCGCCCCGACCGTGGCGGGCTACGAGAAGGGCTACGACCCGTACGGAAAGCTCGCCAAGCCCAACGGTGACCCGGAGAAGGCGAAGAAGCTCCTCAAGGAAGCCGGCAAGACGGGCATGAAGCTCGTCTACGCCTACTCCAACACCGAGATCCGCCAGCGGGAAGCCGTCGCCATCGCGGACGCGCTGAACAAGGCCGGCTTCGACGTGCAGAAGAAGGAGGTCAACGCGGCCTCCTGGTACGAGGAGATGGGCAAGGTCGACAACGGCTTCGACATCTACATGACCGGCTGGGGGCAGGACTGGCCGGACGTCTCGACCGTGGTCCCGCCGTCGTACGACGGCACCACGATCCAGGACGGCGCCACCAACTACGCGCACATCCGCGATCAGCACGTCACCGACGAGATCAAGCGCATCGAGGCGATCACCGACGTCACCAAGCAGACCGCGGAGTGGCAGAAGCTCCACCACTACATCGTGGAGAAGGTCAACCCGGCCGCACCGGTCTTCTTCGTCAAGTCGCTCCAGCTGTACGGCTCGAACATCGGCGGCGCCCGCTACAACCTGGACATCAGCTACCTCGACCCGACCATGCTGTACGTGAAGAAGTAGCCACTCCAGGCACGTTCCTCACCTGGCGAAGGGACTCCGGAGAGCGCGCACACGGCGGAACGCGCGCCCTCCGGAGCCTTGCCCACCACCCCTCACACCCACTGCCGCCGCCGTCCTGAGAGCAGCGAACTGCCATGCTTCAATTCCTTTTTCGCCGGACGTTCGGCGCTGTTGTCATCATTATCCTGCTCAGTGCTTTCACGTTCTTCGTGTTCTTCGGTGCCGGTGATCCGGCAACGATGTCCTGCGGGAAGAGCTGCACCGCGGACAACCTCGCGCTGATCCGCCAGAACCTCGGCCTCGACCAGCCGCTGCCGACGCAGTACTGGGACTTCCTCACCGGCATCTTCACGGGCCGGGACTTCACCGTCGGCCGCTGCGACGCCCCGTGCTTCGGGTACTCCTTCACCACCAAGCAGGACGTCTGGACGACCCTGCTGGACCGGCTCCCCACGACCGCCTCGCTGGCCGCCGGCGGTGCCCTGGTGTTCCTGACCGTGGGTCTGGGCACCGGCCTGCTCGCCGCCTACAAGCGCGGCTCGTTCCTCGACAAGGTGCTCACCTCGCTGTCGATGGTGCTCAGCTCGGCGCAGATCTACATCCTCGGGCCGATCGCCCTCGGACTCTTCGTCTACAGCGGCATCCTGGACTCGCCCAAGTACGTGCCCCTCACCGAGGATCCCGCGGGCTGGTTCATGGGGCTGCTGCTCCCCTGGCTCGTGATGGCGACGATCTTCACCGCGCAGTACACGCGTATGTCGCGCTCGACGATGATCGAGCAGCTGCAGGAGGAGCATGTCCGCACGGCCAAGGCCAAGGGCATGTCCGGCTCGTACGTCTTCCTCCGCTACGCCTGGCGCGGTTCGCTGATCCCCATCGTGACCATCCTCGGTATGGACCTCAGCTCGCTGTTCGGCGGCGCGATGATCACCGAGTTCACCTTCTCGCTGGCGGGCATCGGGCGGCTCGCGGTCGACTCCGTCATCACCCTGGATCTGCCCATGGTCATGGGCGTGATGATCTTCAGCGCCTCTCTGATCCTGCTGTTCAACATCATCGTGGACGCGACGTACGCCTTCATCGACCCGCGCGTGCGCCTGTCCTAGGAGAACCTGACGTGACCACACTCACCAAGACCGAAGGCGCCACCTCGCCTGCCGGGTCCGGCCCCTTCCTGTCCGTTCGTGACCTGCGGGTGCGGTTCTCCACCGAGGACGGCATCGTGAAGGCGGTCGACGGTCTCTCCTTCGACCTGGAGCGCGGCCAGACGCTGGGCATCGTCGGCGAGTCGGGCTCCGGCAAGTCGGTGACCAACCTCGCGGTCCTGGGGCTGCACAACCCCAAGGCCACCGAGATCACGGGCGAGATCACGCTGGACGGCGAGAAGCTGACCGGGGCCAGGGAGAAGACCCTGGAGAAGCTCCGCGGCAACAAGATGGCGATGATCTTCCAGGACGCGCTGACCGCGCTGTCGCCGTACTACACCGTCGGCCGGCAGATCGCCGAGCCGTTCATCAAGCACACCGGCGCCAGCAAGCGCGAGGGCCGGCAGCGCGCCATCGAGATGCTGACCAAGGTCGGTATCCCGCAGCCCAATCTCCGGGTCGACGACTACCCGCACCAGTTCTCCGGCGGTATGCGGCAGCGCGCGATGATCGCCATGGCGCTGGTCTGCAACCCCGAGCTGCTGATCGCGGACGAGCCGACCACCGCCCTCGACGTCACCGTCCAGGCGCAGATCCTCGACCTCCTCAAGGACCTCCAGCAGGAGTTCGGCTCCGCGATCATCCTGATCACCCATGACCTCGGCGTGGTCGCCAACACCGCGGACGACCTGCTGGTGATGTACGCGGGCCGGGCGGTGGAGCGGGGCTCCGTCAAGGAGATCCTCACCGAGCCCCGGCACCCGTACACCTGGGGCCTGCTCAGCTCCATGCCGCGGCTCTCCTCGGATGTCAGCGAGGCGCTGCACCCGATCCCCGGCAGCCCGCCGAGCCTGCTCAACCCGCCGTCCGGCTGCGCCTTCAACCCGCGCTGCGGCTTCACCGACGAGGTCGGCGACGGCCTGTGCACCGACGAGCGGCCGCCGCTGGAGCTGGGCCGCGCCGCCGCGTGCCACCTGAGCGCCGAGCAGAAGCAGACCCTCTTCACCGAGCACATCAAGCCCCGGCTGGGCTAGGGAGCGACCACCATGACCAACAACGCCACCCTCCCCTCGCCCCGCGACGCCGCGCCCGCCCAGGGCGAGCCGCTGCTCACCGCCGAGAGCCTGACCAAGCACTTCCCGATCCACGGCGGCTTCCCGTTCAAGCGGAAGGTCGGCGCGGTGCAGGCGGTCGACGGCGTCGACCTGACCGTGCACGCCGGCGAGAGCTTCGGGCTGGTCGGCGAGTCGGGCTGCGGCAAGTCCACGACCGGGCGGCTGCTGACCCGGCTGATGGAGCCGACCTCCGGCAAGATCACCTACGCGGGGCAGGACATCACGCACGCCGGCCGCAAGGAACTGGCACCGATCCGCTCCGAGATCCAGATGATCTTCCAGGACCCGTACGCCTCGCTCAATCCGCGGCAGACGGTCGGCACCATCATCGGCGGCCCGATGGAGATCAACGGGATCAACCCGCCCGGCGGCCGGGAGAAACGCATCCGCGAACTCCTGGAGACCGTGGGCCTGAACCCGGAGCACTACAACCGCTTCCCGCACGAGTTCTCCGGCGGCCAGCGTCAGCGCATCGGCGTCGCCCGGGCACTCGCCCTGGAGCCGAAGCTGATCGTCGCCGACGAGCCGGTCTCGGCCCTCGACGTCTCCATCCAGGCGCAGGTCGTCAACCTCCTCCAGCAGCTCCAGCGCGACCTGGGCATCGCCTTCCTCTTCATCGCCCACGACCTGGCCATCGTGCGGCACTTCAGCGAGCGGGTCGCGGTGATGTACCTCGGCAAGGTCGTCGAGGTGGGCAGCCGCGACGAGATCTACAACCGGCCGCGCCACCCGTACACCCACGCGCTGCTCTCGGCGGTGCCCGAGGCCAAGCTGGTGGAGGGTGACGAGGAAGAACGGGAGCGGATCCGGCTCGCCGGTGACGTCCCCTCCCCCGTCAACCCGCCCTCCGGCTGCCGCTTCCGTACGCGCTGCTGGAAGGCGCAGGAGAAGTGCGCCACGGAGGAGCCGCCGCTGGTCCAGATCACCGGAAGCGAGGCCGGCCACCTGACGGCCTGTCACTTCCCTGAGGAGCCGACGACCGCGGCCCGGGACGAGGACATCGTCCTGGACCCGGCGCTGGCGGCCATCGAGGAGTCGCGCACCGATTCGGACGCGTAGTACGGGTTCGGACGCGTAGCGCGGTTCGGCAACACGCGCCGCCGTGACGGGAATGCCTCCCGCCACGGCGGCGCTGTCGTGTGCGGCCGTCGCCTCCCCGTAATCGCTTGCCGGTCTTGGAGCGCTCCGGAAAGAATGCGGCTCATGGGACATCTCGAGGTTGCGCACGTGGAGCACTACCTGCCGGACGGGAGGCTCCTGCTCGGTGACGTGTCGTTCCGCGTCGGCGACGGGGCAGTGGTGGCTCTGGTGGGCGCCAACGGAGCGGGCAAGACGACGCTGCTCCGGCTGATCTGCGGGGAGCTCCAGCCGCACGGCGGGTCGGTGACCACGAGCGGCGGCCTGGGCGTCATGCCTCAGTTCGTCGGGTCGGTGCGCGACGAGCGGACCGTGCGAGACCTCCTGGTCTCGGTGGCCCAGCCCCGCATCCGCGAGGCCGCCCGGGCCCTGGACGCCGCCGAGGAAGCGATCATGGACCGGGACGACGAGGCCGCGCAGATGGGCTACGCCCAGGCACTCAGCGACTGGGCGGAGGCACGTGGCTACGAGGCCGAGGCCGCCTGGGACATCTGCACGATGGAGGCGCTCGGCGTTCCGTACGAGAAGGCGCAGTGGCGCCAGGTGCGGACGCTGTCGGGCGGTGAGCAGAAGCGGCTGGTACTGGAAGCACTGTTGCGCGGCCCGGACGAGGTGCTGCTGCTCGACGAGCCGGACAACTACCTGGACGTACCAGGCAAGCGGTGGCTGGAGGAGCGGCTCAAAGAGACCCGCAAGACCGTGCTGTTCGTGTCGCACGACCGGGAGCTGCTGAGCCGGGCCGCGGAGAAGATCGTGAGCCTCGAGCCGAGTCCGGCCGGATCCGACGCGTGGCTGCACGGCGGCAGCTTCGCCACGTACCACGAGGCGCGCGCCGAGCGGTTCGAGCGGTTCGAGGAGCTCCGGCGGCGCTGGGACGAGAAGCACGCGCAGTTGAAGCGTCTGGTGCTCGACATGCAGCAGTACGCGGCGCGCAGCGACGAGATGGCCTCGCGCTACCAGGCCGCCAAGACGCGGCTGCGCAAGTTCGAGGAGGCCGGCCCGCCACCGGAGCCGCCGCGCAAGCAGGAGATCACCATGCGGCTGCGCGGTGGCCGTACCGGCGTACGGGCGCTGACCTGCGAGCAGTTGGAGCTGACCGGGCTGATGAAGCCCTTCTCGCTGGAGGTCTTCTACGGCGAACGGGTCGCAGTCCTCGGATCCAATGGCTCGGGCAAGTCGCACTTCCTGCGCCTCCTCGCAGGCCAGGAGGTGGGCCACACGGGCCTGTGGAAGCTGGGCGCACGTGTGGTGCCCGGGCACTTCGCGCAGACCCACGCGCACCCCGAACTGATGAGTCGCACCCTGGTCGACATCCTGTGGACGGAGCACGCGAAGGACCGCGGCGGCGCGATGTCCGTGCTGCGCCGCTACGAGCTGGAGCGGCAGGGCGACCAGCGCTTCGAGAAGCTGTCCGGCGGGCAGCAGGCCCGGTTCCAGATCCTGCTCCTGGAGCTGGAGGGCACCACGATGCTGCTGCTCGACGAGCCGACCGACAACCTGGACCTGGAGTCGGCGGAAGCCCTCCAGGAGGGTCTGGAGGCGTACGAGGGCACGGTGCTCGCTGTCACCCACGACCGCTGGTTCGCCAAGTCCTTCGACCGCTACCTGGTGTTCGGCTCGGACGGCGTGCTGCGCGAGACGCCCGAGCCGGTGTGGGACGAGCGTCGGGTGGCGCGGGTCCGCTAGCGGACCCCGACGGTGGGCCGGGCCAACCGTCAGCGATACCGGTCCAGGTCATGGAAGAAGCCCGGCACCGGGCTCGCGAGTCCGCGCTCGACGGCCCGGCGGTACACGTGCGCGCCGACTGCCAGGTCCAGCACGCCAAGGCCGAAGGGGGAGAACACGATCGGCCTGCCGCGGCCGGGCTCGAAGCCCCGCAGCACGTCGCAGAGGGTCGCGTCCACGAAGTCCCGGTTGCCGTCGGCCTGTTCGAGGAGGTGCGGGGAGGTGTCGGCCTTGAGGCAGTGCTCCACGTCGTCCAGCACGTTCACCGCCCCGCGCAGGACGGCCGGGTCGAGATCGCGCAGGGAAACGTGGAGGACTGTCGGGTGGTGCGCGAACCAGCCGGGCTCGTGGAGGTGCGGAGCGCCGGCCGTGGTGGCGAACACGATCAGCCCGGACGCGCGAACAGCTGGTTCCGGACCCTCGGCGACCACGACGTTCGCCTTGTCGTGCCCGTCGAGATAGCTCGCGAACGCATCGGCGTACTCGCGGTGGTGGTCGTGGACGGTGATCTCGTCGAAATCCCAGCCCGTGCCGTGCAGGTACGTGTGGATGTACCGGGCGATCAGGCCGGTGCCGAAGAACGTGACCGTGCGTGGGCGCGGCCGGTTCCTGTGCAGCTCGGCCGCGGCCAGCGCCGCCGAGGCAGCGGTCCGGGCGGCGCTGATGATGGAGCTCTCCAGGCAGGCGAACGGGTAGCCGGTCTCGTGGTCGTTGAGGATCAGCACCGCGGACGCCCGGGGAATCCCGGCCGCGACATTGCCGGGGAAGCTGGAGATCCACTTGACGCCGTCCACGTCGAAACCGCCGCCGAGCGAGGCGGGCAGCGCGATGATCCGGTCCGCCGGACGGTCCGGATAGCGCAGGAAGTAGCTGGGCGGGTTCACGCTCAGGCCGTCTCCGTGCGCCAGGTAGGCGCGGCGGACCACCTCGAGCACCTCGGTTTCCTGACCGGCCAGGATGTCGTGGACCGTCTCCCCGGCTATGACGGCGAATTCAGGTGTGGGCACGGAAAAGGCTCCTCGGTATGTGCGGACAGGGCGGCGTCGAACGGAAGAAGCGGCGTGGAACGGAAGAAGACGAGCGGGCGGGCTCATCCGCGGATCGCGTCGCCCGTGGCGGTAGCGGCCAGGTTCTCCTCGTCGGGATCGAATTCCCCGATCTCGCCGAACCGGGCGCGCACCCATGCGTCGTCGTAGACCGAGTCGAGGTAGCGCTCGCCGAGATCGGCGGCGATGCCGAGCGCCTGGACGTCGTCGCGTTCGGCGGACAGCCGCTGCCAGGCTCCGGCCACCACGGTCCCGGTCGACCCGCCGAGGAGACAGCCCTTCTTGGCCAGGAACCGGCACATCCGGATCGCCTCCCGCTCGGGCACCAGGAGGACCTCGTCGACGACGCTTTCGTCCACGATTTCCGGACGCCTGCCGGTGCCCAGCCCGGGAATGTGCCGGGGGCCGGAAAGCCCGCCGAAGGTCACCGAACCGACGCTGTCCACCGCGACGATGCGGGCGGTGTGCCCGATCGTCTTGAGATAGCGGGCACATCCGGTGAGCGTTCCGGTGGTTCCCGCCCCGATGAACAGGAATTCCAGGTCGGGAAAGGCTTCGGCCACCGCGGGGCCGGTCGTCTGGTAGTGCGCCCGCCAGTTGGAATCATTCGCATACTGGTTCAGCCAGAGGATCCCCGGGTCGCTGCGGCACAGCTCCTGGATGTACCGGATCCGGCTGCCCAGCAGCCCTTCCACAGGGTGCGGCTCGGCGATGACGACGACCTCGGCGCCGTATGCCTCCATCAGCCGTATGTTCCGCTCGTTGCACCGGCTGTCGGTGACGCAGGTGAATCGGTAGCCGCGGTTGGCGGCGATCATGCTCAACGCGACGCCGAGGCTGCCGGAGGACGATTCGACGAAGGCCGATCCCGGCCGCAGCAGGCCCGCGGCCTCGGCATCGTTCACCATCCGCAGCGCGGACTTGGCCTTCACCGAACCGGCGAAATTGAATCCCTCGCATTTCAGCGTGAGCCGGCGGCGCACGATCGGGGACAGATCCACGAAAGCGTCGTCCGTCAAGAGATCCTGGGGCGCGCCGGCGGTGCGGCCGCGCGAAGATGACCTATGCATAATTGACAGCCTTTGCGCCGGCAGTTCTCTTGTCGTGGCTATTTCGGGCCGGTGGATCAGTGTTCGCGGTTCACGAGGGCGCGGCCCACGGCGAGCAGGCGCGGCCGGAACGGGTTTCGGTGTCCCCGCCGGGCGTCGCGAAGGTGAACTCGACCGTGTCCAGCGCCCGGTCGATCAGCGCGCTCATGTCGCCGTGCGACGCCGCCCGGCCGGTGAGCAGGTCCAGCATCGTCCACCCGGTCCCGCCGTCGAGCCAGTCGCCCGGCTGGACCAGCGGCCGGTGCGTGTCGACCCCGGGCAGCCTGCGGATGGCACCGTGTCCGTCGGCTTTGACGAACCGGACCCGCTCGAGCGGGGCGAGATGAGTGAACTGGTAGAACACTTCCCGGGGTTCGACGGGCTCGGGCACGACGTGCTGGCCGAGCGCGACCTGGCCGGCCAGCCGCACCAGGCTGACCCCGGCCGCCCGGACGGCGAGGTCGTTGACAAGCCCGCCCAGCCTGCCGTTGACCTCGATGAGGTGCGGGCCGTCGGCGGTCAGGACGATCTCCGTGTGCAGCAGCCCGGTCCGCACCCCCAGCGCGTCGACGGCGCGGGAGGCCAGGTCGAGCACTTCCCTCTCTTCGGCGGGGTTCAGCACGGACGGCCAGAACTGCCCGGTCTCCCGGAACGGGGCCATCATGGGGAACTTGCCGGTCACCGCGAGATGCGTGACCACGCCGCGGGACGCCAGGGACTCCACCGACACGTACCCCGCAGAAGCCGCGCACCCCCGTCCGACCAGGAATTCCTCCAGCACCAACGCGCGTTCGCGGCCACTGTCGAGCAGGTGGTGCACAAGCGCCTTGCCCTCGGCGGCATCGGACACCGCGTGCGTGTTCCGGCTGCCTTCGCTGCGCACGGGCTTGAGGACCGCCGGAAGGCCGACTTCCCGCACCGCTGCCGGCCACTCGGAAGACGAGGTCAGCAGATGGGTGCGCACGGTGTCCGCCCCGCGTTCCCGGAGACGTCGCCGTTGCTCGTATTTGTCTGTCAGCAAGGCGACGACATCCGGGCTGTGGAAGGGCAGTTGGAGCGCGGCCGCGAGGCTCGCGGTCAGCGGGAGCAGGCTCTCGCTGAAAGTGACGATGCCGTCCGGCCGCAGCGGCCGCAGCAGCTCCGCGGTCGCCTCGGCCGTCGGTGCCACGTCCAGCACCGTGCCGACCTTGGCCAGCAAGGCGCGCAACGGATCGTTGTAGGGAGACGTGTCGAGGAGGAAGACCAGCTCACCCAGCGGTTTCAACCCCCCGACCAGTTCCCCGACCGATGCGGCACTGCGGCCGCACACGACGACAAGCCGTGCTGATGACGCCATCGCCCAATCCCCCTTCGATGCCCAGGTATTCGCATGCGGCCGCGACGTGCGGACGAGCCCGTCAGCCGTTGCTCACCGCGTCCGGCGCCGGAGTGCTCTCCTTGGCCGGCGCACCGGAGACCAGGGCACGGACCGACCGCGTCGTGCCCGCGACCAGACAGACCACGAGGACCAGGACCGCGGCCCCGGTCAGCGGTACCGCCGGGCTCCACCACGCGGCGAGCAACGGGGCCACCGCGTAGCCGAGCGGCTGTGCGGCGAGCGAGAACAACCAGTCGTAGGAGTCGACCCGCGCCAGCCGGTCCGCGGGCACGTGCTCCTGCAGCGCGGTGTCCCACGTGGGGTTCAGGAACCCCAGCGCCGCCTGGGCCACCCCGTATCCGGCGATGATCAACGGCACCGGGGCGTGCACCGCGAGGAGCAGCAGCGGGATCGCGTAGGTCGCCAGCGCGAGGTTCGCCCACATCACGGTGCGGCGCATCCGGATGCGGCTCGCCAGCAGCGAGCCGGCCAGCAGGCCGACCCCGCCCGTCTGCAGGATCCAGATCCAGGTGCCCTCGCCGCCGAGGTGCAGGATCGCGATCACCGGTCCGAGCGTCATCAGGATCCCGGCGCAGAAGTTCCACACCGAATGGGCGACGAGGCTCATCCAGAGCCAGCGCCGACTGGCGACCTCGCGCCAGCCGACGGCCAGGTCCTTCCGCAGGGTCTGGGGAGGGGACGGCACATGGCGCACGGTGGTGATCGCGAGGAGCCCGGCGCTGATCGCGAACGCCGTGCCGTCGACGACGAACACCCAGCCGCTGCCGACCAGGTAGATCAGGGAACCGGCCAGCGCGGGCCCCAGCACCCACGCCGCGCCCTTGGTGAAGCCCATCGCCGCGTTGGCGCGTTGCCGGGCCGATTCCGGCACCGTGCCGACCACCAGCGGCGACCTGGCCGGCATCGAGAACGCCGAGGCCACGCCGTAGACGAACTGCGAGACGCAGATGTGCCAGAGCACCGGTGACGCGCTGAGCAGTTCGATGCCCACGAAGACCTGGGTGAAGACCCGCAGGAGGTCCGCGCTCATCGCCATCCGCCGCGCCTGGAACCGGTCGGCGAGGGCGCCGCCGAGCGGCATGAGCGCCACCCGGGGCACTGTCGCGCAAGCCAGCGTGATGCCCATGGCGGCCGCCGAACCGGTGGCGAGCACGACGGCGATGGCCAGCGCCGCGGGCACCAGCGCCTCCGACAGGGCCGACAGGGTGCGGCTGATGAAAAGCAGACGGAAGTTGCGCAGCCGCAACGGATGAGGGGCAGTGCCCGTCTTCGCGTTCTCGTCAGGCGTAGTGGACATGGGGTGGCAGTCTTCTCTCGTCAGGGTTCACTCGGGTCGCATCCGAAAATTCGGCACAGCGGGCCGGGTTCCGGCGGCGTGCCGACCACCGGGGCCGTTCGTCACGGCCGCATCTCCTTCCAGGGAGCCCTTCAGGGCCCCGTCAGCCCTCCCGGGAAAGCAGGGAATCCGGGCTGTCGACGCATTCCCCCAGCGCCTCGTTCATCAGTTCCGCCAGCCGGCCCGCGATGTCCGGACCGACCCGCCGCCGGTCGACACGGACGCTCAGCTGCCATCGGCGCGATTCCGGATCACGGTCGACCTCGACGTTGACCGCGAGATTGTTGTGGTCGGAGAACCACCAGTCGGACGCCGCGATCCGGTGCAGCCGGTCCTGCAGGTCCAGGACGTGCATGGAGGTGAAATTGAACAGGACCGCGAACGGCTCCTGTCCGGTGGCCCGTTGGATCTCGACCAGCGGGAACCGCCGGTGGGGCATCAGGTCCCGCTCTGCCTCGGAAACGTTCCGGACCAGGGTGCGCCAGGTCTGCCCCGCCAGGTCGGCCCGGACGGGGACGCTGTTCAGGAACACCCCGATGCTGCGCTGGGCGTCGGCCCGCTCGAGGCGGCCGCTGGTGACCAAGCCGGTCACCACGTCCTCGCGGCCGGTGAGCCGCCGCAGCGCGGCCAGGTGCGCCGTCAGATAGACGCTCTTGACCGACGTACCGACCGAAGCCGCCAGCTCCTCGATCCGGTCGGTGAGGTTGCTCTCCAGGACGATCGTGACATCGGGGTCGGGCAGCGGCTCGCCGGCCGAAGGCGTCGCGGCTGCGGGGCTGAACGAAAGCGGCTCCGCACCTTTGAGTACCTGCTGCCAGTACTGCCGGGCGGGCTCCGACGCGGTCGCCTGCTGCTCCAGCGCGACGAACTCCCGGAAGGGCAGTGCGGGCGCGTCCGCCGCCGGGGTACCGCCGAGTTCGTTGTCGTAGGTCGTGAGCAGTTCGCTGAGCAGAACGGAGAAGCTCCATCCGTCGAGAATGGAGTGGTGGGCCGAGACGGAGAGCTGGAACGAACCGTCCGCGAAATCGTGGACGTGGCAGCGCACGAGCGGGGCCGCGGTGAGCTCGAACCCGCGCTTCCATTGCGTGCGCCACCAACCGCGTACGGCCTCGGCGGGGTCCTGGTGTTGCGCGTCGAGGATCTCCACCGGCACGTCCACGGAGCGGTGCACCTGGTAGACCGGGACCCGGTGGCCGGTCAAGTCGAAGGCCGAGCGCAGGAGTTCGTGCCGGCCGGTCAGCCGCCGCCAGGCCCGCTCCAGCGCGCCGGGGTCGAGCGGACCGCGCACCCGGACACTGCCGAGATCGTGGTACAAGGTGGAATCGCCGCTCATCATGCTGTGCAGGATGATGCCGCCCTGGAGCGCCGATGCCGGATACGCCGCTTCCACCTCCGGCGGCAGGGTGCGCAAATAGCTCTCCGGCAGCAGAGCCGGCTCTTCCCGAGAGGCAACCGGGGCCGAGCCGCTGCCTCCGCTCGCCACCCGTTCGGCGAGTTCCGCGATGGTCGGGTACGCGAACAGGTCCTCGATCGCGAACGGCAGGCCTGCCTCTTCGGCCTTCTGCACCAACGGCAGCGCGGTGATGGAATCGCCGCCGATCGTGAAGAAGTTGTCGTTCACGCCGACCACGTCGAGATCCAGCACCTCCCGCCACACCAGAGCGAGCGCGTGCTCGGTTTCGGTGCGTGGTGCGGCCAAGTCCTCCTCGCCGGCCCGCTCGGCGTCCTGGAGTCCGGGCAACTGCGCGGTGTCGAGCTTGCCGTTGGCGGTCATCGGCAACGCGTCCAGCCGGATGAACGCCGAGGGCACCATGTGCGCCGGCAGCCGGTCGGCAACTGCGGCACGAAGTCCGGCCGGGGTGACCGTCGCGTCCGGGGCCGGGCTCCAGTAACAGGCCAGCACCGGCTCGCCGCCGGCGCGTTCGACGACGATGACAGCGCACTCGCGCACCTCGCGGTGCCGGAGGATGGCTGCCTCGGTCTCTCCCGGCTCGATGCGGAACCCGTGCAGCTGGACCTGGCTGTCGGCCCGGCCGTGGAAGAGGAACTCGGCGTTGTCCGCCGCCGAGCCGACGTCCCCGGTGCGGTACATCCGAGCGCCGGGCGGACCGAAGGGATCGGGCAGGAAGCGCTGGGCGGTCAGCTCCGGCCGTCCCCGGTAGCCGCGCGACACCCCGGCGCCACCGACGAAGAGTTCTCCCCGGGTGCCCGGCGGCACCGGGTCCAGATTCCCGTCCAGCACGTAGAGAGACAGGTCGGCCAACGGGCGGCCGATCGGGCTGACCGTGCGGTCCAGATCCGCCTTCACGAGCGGACGCAGCGTCACATGCACGGTGGTCTCGGTGATGCCGTACATGTTGACCAGCTGCGGCGAGGCGTCGCCGTACTGCTTCCACCAGGCAGCGAGGCCGGCCGGCTCGAGCCGTTCGCCGCCGAACACCACCAGACGCAGGGCCAGCGCGGGCCAGCTCGCGAGTTCCGCGGCGCGGGACAACTGCCGGAACGCCGAGGGGGTCTGGTTGAGCACGGTGACCCCTTCGCCGCGCACCAGGCGCAGAAACGCCCCCGGGTCACGGCTGGTCGGGTACGAGACGACGACCAGCCGTCCGCCGTAGAGCAGTGCGCCCCACAGCTCCCATACGGAGAAGTCGAAGGCGAACGAGTGGAAGAGCGTCCAGACGTCGTCCCGGGAGAAGCCGAACTCTTCTTCTGTCGCCTCGAAGAGCCGGGTGACATTGGCGTGGCTGACCAGCACGCCCTTGGGCGCCCCGGTCGACCCGGACGTGTAGATGACGTAGGCGACGTTGCCCGGACCGGCCCCGGACTCGGGGTTGTCCTCGGGCAGCGCGGTGAGGTCCGCGTCGTCCAGCGCCACCCACTCGGGCGCCTCGACCGTGCCGCGCAGCGCCTCGGGACCGACGACGATCCGGCAGCCCGCGTCCTCGACGATGTACCGCAGCCGTTCCTCGGGATAGTCCGGGTCCAGCGGCAGATAGCCGCCGCCCGCCTTGAGGACCGCCAGCAGCGCGACCACAAGCTCCGCTCCGCGCCGCGCGCACACCCCGACCAGGCTTTCCGGCCCCACGCCGGAGTTCCGCAGCCGGTGCGCCAGCCGGTTGGCGGCACGGTTGAGTTCCCGGTAGGTGACCGTTCGCGAACCGTCGACCAGGGCGACCGCGTCGCCGTCCTCCCGCGCCCGCTCCTCGAAACGCTCGTGCAGGCAGGTTGCCGGGCCGTGCTGCGGCACGGCACCGGCCGGTCCTGCCCAGCGCGCGGCGATGTCGGCGAGGCAGTCCTGCTCGCTGCCCCGCACACCGGTCTCCTGCCAGCCCTCCGGCACGGGTTTTGCCTGCGGCCACAGGGAATGGACCGCCTCGGCGTTCTTCACGACCTTGAACATGGGATCTCCACAATCCTCCGCGGGAGCGGTCAGGCGGTTACGGGCGGCCGTCGGTCCCGGGGACCGGCGCCGCCGCACCGGTCAGCTCCGCGGGCCAGTTCCGGCGGTCGGGACCGTGCCGGTGCAGGACCGCGAGCGCGATCCGCTCCAGTCCGAAAGCAGTGCACGAGGTGTGTGCCTCGGCCCCGCTCATCCGGAATCCGAACTCCTCGGAGAAGTGGTTCTTGTGGTAGTTGCACGACACCACCGCCTGGGACAGCCCGTCGGCGACCTCCACCACCAGCTCCCATTTCAGCTGCTCGGCCCGCTGCATCGAGCCCATCATCCGTTCCGCCGAACCGAAGAACGGATCGCTGGCGGGCACGATCGACGCGGTGAGGCCGAGCAGGCCGAGCCAGTCGCGGGCCCGTTCGGTCCAGCCGTCCCGCCAGGCCACCGTGGCGTCCGGGGCGTCGATCCGGATCAGCTCGCGCATCCGGAAGGCACGCAGCCGACCCGGTTCGGCGGTGCGTTCGTGGCGGTAGCACTGGCCGGTCAGGTCGAAGACCGCGGGCGCGGTCAGTTCAGCGCCTGTGAGCTGCGGGTAGAGGTGGTAGCAGACCGCGGGAAGCAGCGCCGCGTCGGCGAGTTCGTGCCGCTGTGTCCACGGCTCGCCGCGGCGCAGCGCGGGCACGATCTCGCGCCACTGCCGATCGTCGCCTTCGTAGGTGAAGACCGTGCCGAGCAGCTGCGGGAACGATTCCACGTAACCGAGACGCTCCAGCAGCGCCCGGGAAATCACCTGCGGCACCCCTATCCGGTGCGCCGGCTCGGCGGCCGCGAGCCGGCCGATCGACAGGTGCAGGGCGTCGATCAGTGCCTCGTGCGTTCCGTCGAAGAGCGTCAGCCCCGGCACGGAGCTGTCGAGGGAGAGGTTCGCCGGATCGAACGCGACGGGGACGGACAGCTCAGCCATAACGCCTCATCAGCATCGAGGTTGCATTGGTTTCCAGCAGCCGGCTGTTGGAGATCATCAGCCGGGCGGAGTACAGATCGCGGAGCATCCGGGACACCGACAGGCTCGTGTGTTCCTGGTAGCCGGCCATCCCGCAGATCTCCAGCGCGGTCTCGGCCACCTTCACCGTTTCGACCGACGCGGCCAGCTTGAGATTGTTGATCTCGATCGCGAAATCGGCGCTGGGCTCGCCGTCCGGGTCCAGCGCGAGCCGGTCGTATCCGTCGGCGACCAGCTTGAGCAGCCCGTCGAGCAGGCCGAGCCGCTCGCCGATCGCGGCCGGCCGCAAGTCGGTCCCGCGCTCCGGCCCTTGGCTGCGCCGGCTGCGGCGCAGCATCCGGACGGCGCGTCCGGCGGCTTCCTCGGCGATGCCGATCCACACCGCGCTCCACAGGATGTGGGACAGCGGCACCATGGTCCGCGCCGCGATCTCGGCGAACGGCACCGGGAGCACCTGGGTCTCCGGCACGTCGACGGTGATCCGGCACCCCGGGCTGCGAGTGCCGCGCATGCCCATGGTGTTCCATTCGCCGACGTTCTCCAGCGTGGCGTCGTCCTTGCCGGCCAGCACCAGCACCTGTTCGCCGGGAGCGGCATCCGGGTTGCGGCGGGCGGTGATGAGGAAGGCGTCGGCCATCTGCGCGTAGGAGACCGTGGGGGTTTCCTTGACTACGGTCACCCGGTCCCCGTGCGCTGCGCAGGCGGTACGGCTCTGCCGCAGATTCCCGCCGACTCCGAGCTCGGTGGTGACGGAGGCGATCAGCCCGTCGCCCGCGGCAAGGACGGCGGGCAGACCTTCCAGCGTCGTGGAGCCGGTCGCATGCTTGGCGACACAGGCGACCTGGACCTGGTGCATGGCCCAGATCATCGCGGTCGAACCGCACCCGCGGCCCAGCGCGCGGCCGACCTCGGCCAGGTCCGCGGCGCTCAGGCCGGCCCCGCCGAACCGTTGCGGCAGCGCGGCGCTCAGCAATCCGGTGTGCGCCAGCGCCGCGACGGATTCCACCGGGAACACCGCGTTCTTGTCGACCTCGTCCGCGTGGACCGCGAGCGTGGTGCGTGCCGTCTCGGCCGCGGCGGCGAGCATCTCGTCCCGTCCCGCCCGGACTGTCGACGAACCGGTCATCGGTTTCCTCCGTTGCTGGACACGACGTCGTCGGCGGATCCGGTGAGCACCGCGACGACCGCCCGCTCGATGCTGGAAAGCGACTCGAAGGTGGCGCGGCTGAGCAGCGACGGCGGGAATTCCAGGCGGAGTTCGTCCTCGATGGCCATCATCGCCCGGACGGATTCGAGGGAGGTGAGTCCCGCGGACCACAGGTCGTCATCCGGCCCCAGCCCCTCGACCGCGATCGAGGTCTGGCTTTCGAGCACGGAACGGATCGATGCGCTCAGCCCCGGCGGCACCTCGGCAGCGCCCGCGGGCGCCAGGCCGGCCGCCCGCACCGTATCGGCGAACTCGTCAAGCACTTGGGTCTCCCGTTCCCTCAATGCGCGGAGAATCTTGGGCATGCGTCGCGACACCCCGGCGTCGCCTTCCATGGCGACGGTGTGCGCGAAATACCAGCGACTCGCCAAGGTGTCCATGGCGGTCGCCGACGTCTTCAGTTCCGGCCGTTCCTGGCTCGCGGCCGCCAGCACCCGGTGCGCGTAGGTGCGTTCGGCGGCCACGTCCGCCACGTCCGGCGCGACCCGGCCCGCCTCGACATCCCGGACGAAGCGATCGAACTCGTCCAGGTCGGCTTCGTGCCGGGCCACCGCGTCGGCGTACAGCTCTCCGACCGCGTCGACCGCCGAGACCGGACGGTCCACGCTGCCCCGCGAGACGATCAGGTCGTACCCCGCCACCACTGCGCTGCCGCGGGAACGCCGATACGCGGCGCGGCTCATGCGGGCCGGTTCGGGCCGGTTCATCGGGTCGAGAACGGTGACCGTGTCCTCGTCGGCGCCGACCAGGATCAACGCGTGCATCAGATGGGTCGTTCCCTGATACGGCGACGGGATGTCGTACGAGTCGACGGCCACCACCGCCGGCACCCCGTCCGCCAGCGCGGCCTGTTCGAGGCCGAACGCCGCCTCGGCGGAACCGGGCCGCAGCCGGGTGATGTCCAGCCCGGACAGCCGCGCCGCCGCGGGCAGCCACCGGTCGCCGGCGCGCAGCCGGACGTCGCCGGTCCGGTAGCCGAAGCCCCAGCTCGTCCCGATCAGGTCGGCGGCGCCCCGCAGGCCCTGCGCTTCCAGCACGTTGGTGGTCGCCTGCTGGATACAGCTCCCGTACTCGGTGGTGCCCGAGTAGGACAGTCCGGCACAGAGACGAGCGAGGAGTCCTTCGTGGGCCGAGCCCTCGCGGTCGCGCATGTCTCCTCCTTGTCGTGAGTCGTGGGGTGCCCGAACCGCGGGCTTCATTGCGGGGCGCCTTGTCCGTCGGCCTGCCGCAGCTCGGCCACCGCCTCCGCGAGCCCGGCGACGGTCGACCGCTCGAACAGCTCGACCAGCGGCAGGTCGACCCCGAAGGCCGCGTTGATGCGCGCGACGAGCCGGGTGCCCAGCAGGGATTTCCCGCCCAGTTCGAAGAAATCGTCGTCGAAGGAGATCTCGTCACGTTCCAGCAGCGCGGCCCAGATCCGCCTGATCTCCTCGCGCGTTTCGTCGGGCGACAGCGCTCCGCCCGGGGCAGCCGGCGCAACGGTGCGCAGGTCGCTGTCCGGAGCCCGCACCGCCTCCGCCGCCAGCATCCGGTACTCCGCGAGCAGGCGGGCGATCGTCTCCTGTTCGAAGAGATCGGTGGAGTAGACGATCGTGCCGGCGAAGGCGTCGGGCTCTTCCCGCACGTACCACTCCAGGTCGACATGTGTGGTCGTGGGCACGCCGTCGAACTCGGTGACGGACACCTCCGGCAGCGAGAGGTCGTCGTCCTCCCGCCCGGTGTTCAGCAGCTGGAACATCACCTGGGCCAACGGGTTCCGGCTCGGGTCCCGTGCCGGGCGCAGTGCGTCCACCAGCTGGTCGAACGGCAGGTCCTGGTGCTCATAGGCGCCCAGTGCGGTGTTCCGGGTCCGGCGCAGCAGTTCCCGGAAGGTCGGCTCGCCGGACAGGTCCAGCCGCAGCACCAACGTGTTGAAGAAGAGGCCGATCATCCCCTCGGTCTCGCGCCGGGTGCGGCCCGCGATCGGGGTCGCCACCGGAATGTCCTCGCCGGATCCGTTGCGGCTCAACAGGATTCCGAACAGCGAGAGCAGCACCATGTACGGCGTGCAGCCCTCGCTGCGAGCCAGTTCCCGCAGCCCGTCCGAGACCGCCGGGTCGAGCTCCAGCTCCAGTGCCGCGCCGGACTGGCTCAGCCGCTTCGGCCGCGGCAGGTCGGCGGGCAGGCTCAACGCCTGCGGGGCGCCGGCCAACTGCTCCCGCCAGTAGTCCAGCTGACGGTCGCGGACCGCGCCGTCGAACCAGTTCCGGTGCCAGATCGCGAAATCCGCGTACTGCACCGGCAACGGATCGAGGCCTGTCCGCTGCCCGTTCACCAGCTGCGCGTAGATCGCGGAGATCTCCCGGAAGAGAACCGGGATGGACCAGCCGTCGAACGCGATGTGATGGACGCAGATCCACAGGACGTGGTCGTCGCTGTCCAGCTGGACGAGCCCGGCGCGCAGCACCGGACCGGCGGCAAGCCTGAACGGGCGGGCGACCTGCTCGGTGACGAACGCGCGAGCGGCCTCCTCGTCCGGGCAGCGCACGGTTTCCAGGGGAACGGCAACCGTCTCGGCGACTTCCTGGTACGGCTCGCCGTCCACGCTCGGATAGCGGGTGCGCAACACCTCGTGCCGCCGCACGACTTCGTCCAGCGCGGTCTGCAACGCGGACACGTCGAGGCGGCCGGAAAGGCGAACGCTCTCGCCGATGTTGAAGAACGAACTGCCGCGGACGAGCTGGTCCATGAACCACATCCGCTGCTGGGCGAACGACAGCGGTATCCGTTCCGGCCGCTCCCCCACGGTGATGACGCCCTCCGCCGCCGGTCCTTCGGTGGCGCTCAGGTGCTCGATCGCCTCCGCGAGGCCGGCCACGCTCGGCGATTCGAACAGCGTCCGCAGCGGGACGTCGGTCCGGAATCGTTCGAAGACCCGGACCATCACCCGCATCGCGGTCAGGGAATGGCCGCCGAGCTCGAAGAAGTGGTCGTCGCGGCCGACCGTGCCGGGTTCCAGGCCGAGGACGCTCTCCCACACCTCGGCGACGGCCTTCTCGGCGGCCGAAGCCGGGGCGGCGAATGCCGGACGGGTGGTGGAGCCGAGCCGCCCGGCGATCCGCCGGAGCGCCTCGGCGTCCACCTTCCCGTTCGCCGTGACGGGCAGCGCGGCGAGCTGTTCGAGCTGAGCCGGGACCATGTACGCGGGGAGCGACCGGCCGAGGAACTCCGACACCTCGGCCGGGTCCAGCGGTTCGTCCGCGACGAGGAAGCCGACCAGGTTGCCCGCCTGGCCGACCGCCACAGCTGCGGCGCGCAGCCCCGGGAAGCCGAGCAGCGCCGCCTCGATCTCGCCGGTCTCGACGCGCATGCCGCGCACCTTGACCTGGGAGTCCTTTCGGCCGAGGAATTCCAGCGTGCCGCTGGGCGTCCAGCGGCCGAAGTCCCCGGTGCGGTAGATCCGGTTCCCCGGGGCCAGCGGATCGGCGGCGAAGGACAGGTCGGTGCGGCCGGGATCGTTGACGTAGCCACGTCCCGTGCCGACCCCGGAGCACACGATCTCGCCACGGCTGCCCAGCGGGACGGGCAGCCCGTCCGTCCCGAGGATGTAGACGGACATGTTGCGCACCGGCCGTCCGACCGGCACGTGATCGGTGGCCGGCGGTGCGTGCAGCACCTCGTGGGTGAAGTCGTCCGAGGTCTCGGTCAGGCCGTAGGCGTTCACGACGGGCACTGCCGGGAACCGGGCGAACCACCGCTCCAGCAGGCTCTTCTTCACCGCTTCGCCGGTCACCGAGATCCGGCGCAGCCGCTCCAGTGGCCGGGGATGCGCGGCGAGGTGCGCGAGCAGGATGTCGAGGTACGAAGGCACCGCCTGGAGCACCGAGACCCGCTGCTGGTGCAGAAGCTCGGCGAAGAGAGCGACGTCGGCCACCGCTTCCTGCTCGGCGATCACGGTCCGGCCGCCGACCACCAGCGCGGCGACAAGCTGCCACAGGGAGATGTCGAAGCACTGCGAAGCGCTCTGCAGAACGACGCTGTGCTCGTCGATCTCCATGTCGTCGATCTTGGCGAAGAGGTGATTCACCATGCCCGCGTGCTCGCACACGGCGCCCTTCGGCAGTCCGGTGGAACCGGAAGTGAAGTAGATATAGGCCGCGTGCCCGCCCTTGACGTCCGTCTCCGGGTCGTGCTCGGCACCGGCCGGAATCTCCGCCATGCGAAGGGCCGATGCCCCGGCACGTGCCACCGCGTCCGGCACGGACTGCCCGGCGTCGGCAGTGGTCAGGACCAGCCGGCACCCGCTCTGCCGCACCATGGTCGCGATGCGCTCGGCCGGGTATCCCGGATCGACCGGCAGGTAGACGCCGCCCGCCTTGAGCACGCCGATGACCGCCACCGCCCAGTCCAGGTCCCGCGACGTGGCGACCGCGACGACGCCCTCCGGCGTCAGTCCGTTCTCCAGCAGGGCGTGCGCGACCCGGTTCGCCCGCCGGTTGAGCTCCGCGTAGCTCAGTTCCTCGCCGCGGTGCACGAGGGCCACGCGCTCCGGCGCCGCCCGGACTTGCGCCTCGAACAGCTGGTGGAAGCACCGGTCCGGCGTGTCGCGTTCCGGGCCGGCCAGCTCCCGCAGCTGGACGTTCCGTTCGGCCTCCGACAGGAGCGAAACCTGGTGCTCCGCTGCCGGGTCCTGGACCATCAGCTGCATCGCGCGGACGTAGTAGCCGCTGATCCGGTCGAGGTAGCCCTTCGAGAACTCCGCCGCGTGGTAGTGCAGTTCGAGCACGACATCGTCGGTGGCGTAGTCCTGTGCGAACTCCGCCCGCAGCGGAAACTCCGTCTCGGTTTCGATGCGGATGTCCAGCAGCGCGAATTCCGGCAGGTCGTTCAGTTTCTTCATCGGGTAGAAGTGGGTGAAATTGAAGATCGACTCGAACATCGGCCCGGCGGGCGCCTTCGCGTCGAACTTCATCTGCGCCATCGGATAGCGCCGGTGCGGCAGCAGTTCGGTCTCGGCGTCCCGGACCCGGTTCACGAGATCGGTCCAGGTGCCGCCCGCGACCCGGGTGCGGAACGGCAGGGTGTTGAGGAACATCCCGATCGCCTGGTCCGCGCCCTCGCGTTCGGGCCGCCCGCTGTGCTCGTACCCGGTCAGCACCTCGTCCTGGCCGGTGAGCGCGGCGATCACCTTGACGTGCGCGGCCATCAGGACGCTCTTGACCGGCACGGACAAGGCCGACGCCAGTTCACGCACCTGGTCGGAGAGCCCGTCGGGCAACGGCACCGGGTGCATGAGCACGCCATCACCCTGCCCGGCGGGAGCGTCCCAGCGCGGGAGCGGCTCCGCGGCGCCCCGGGCGAGCACGTCGTGCCAGAACTGCTTGCTGGCCGGGGAGGCGAGCGCCTCCCGCTCCAGTTCGACGTGGCGCCGCAAGTGGTTCTGCGCGTCCGCGGGGCCGGCGTCCTCGCCGGCCAGCAGGCGGTAGTAGGTCTCGAAGAGCTTGGTGTGGACGAGCGTGATGCTCCAGCCGTCCACCGCGGAGTCGTGCAGGCTGATGCTGTACCGGTACCGGTCGTCGGCCAGGATGTGGACGTGCAGGCGGACCAGCCCGGGCCGGGTCCAGTCGAAGCTGTGGGCGCGTTCCCGGCCGAGCCACTCCTCGTGCCACTCGCGCTGCGCTGCCTCGTCGTACTCGCGCAGATCGACGACGGTGAGCGGCAACGGCCCCTCCCGGTGGACGATCTGGATGTCCTCGCTGAAGCCGGACAGCTGGTAGCTGGTGCGGAAGATCGGGTTGTCCCGCACCAGTTCGCGCACGGCCCGTTCGAAGGTCTCCGCGTCGAACGACGCCTGGATGTCGTAGCTGAAGATGTCGTGGTACTGCGCCGATCCGCGGGCGAGTTTGCTCTGGAAGATCAACCCGGCTTGCAGCATGGCGAGCGGGTACGCGTCCTCGGCGTCGGCCGGCAGTGCCGCCCGGTCCTCTTCCGGGATCAGGGCGAACGGCCGGTGTTCCGGATCGGGCTCGGGCTGTCCGGCGTCGCTCTCGCCGACCACCTCGGCGAGTTCGGCGATGGTCGGGTGCTGGAAGAGCTGCTGGAAGGTCAGCGGGATACCGGCCGCGTTGGCCTTGGCGAGCACAGTGATGAAGTGGATGGAATTGCCGCCGAGAGCGAAGAAGTTGTCGTGGACGCCGACTTCCGGAGCGTCCAGCACGAACTTCCAGATCTCCCGCAGCGCGGCTTCCCGTGGGTTTCGCGGCGCGGTGTGCCGGCTGTTCGCGCGCGGCGGCGGCACCGGCAGCGCGCCGCGGTCGAGCTTGCCGTTCGGCTGCAGCGGGAACTGTGCCACCTCCACGACCCGGTCGGGGACCAGGTGTGCCGGGAGGGTCCGGGCGACGTGCTCCAGGAGTTCCTCCTCGGTGCACGGCCGAGCGAGCCGCACATAGCCGCACAGCGAAGCACCGCCCTGGGGTTCTTCGCGGGCTATCACAACGGCATCCCGCACCGCCTCGGCCGTGCGAAGGCAATGTTCGATCTCGCCCAGTTCGATCCGGAAACCGCGGATCTTCACCTGGTGGTCGATCCGCCCCAGGTACTCGAACTCCCCGCTGGGGAGCTGCCGCACGAGATCGCCCGTGCGGTAGATCCGCTCTTCCCCGTCGAAGGGCCGGTCGACGAACTTCTCCGCGGTCAGCTCCGGACGCCGCAGGTATCCGCGCGCGAGCTGGACGCCGGCGACGCACAGCTCGCCGACGGTTCCCGGCGGCTGGACCTTCAGGTCCTCATCCACGACGTGGAACCGCGTGTTGTCGATCGGCACGCCGATGGGCACGCGGTCCACGTCGCCCATGGCCGTGCAGTCGTAGTGGGAGACGTCGACGGTCGCCTCGGTCGGACCGTAGAGATTGACCAGCGAGACCGGGCCGCCCGGGCGGTTGCCGAACACCCGCTGGAATGCGCGCACCTGGTGCGCTCCCAGCGCCTCGCCGCTCGCAAACACCCGGCGCAGGCTGCCCAGCCGCCCGGCCTGTCCCGCCGATTCCGCGAAGTCGACGAACGCCCCGAGCATGGACGGCACGAAGTGCAGGACGGACACGCCATGTCGCTCCACTGTCGCCACGAGGGATTCCGGGTCCTTCTCCGCGCCGGGCGCCAGCAGGCAGAGCGTCGCCCCCTCGGTCATCCACCAGAAGAGCTCCCACACCGAAACGTCGAACGAAATCGGCGTCTTCTGCAGGACGACGTCGCCCGGGACGATCGGATAGGCCCGTTGCATCCAGGCGAGCCGGTTGACCACCGACCGGTGCTCGACCAGGACGCCCTTCGGCGTACCGGTCGATCCCGAGGTGTAGATGACATAAGCCAGGGCACGGGAATCCCCGGCCGCGGCGAACTCCTCGGCACCGAACGCATCCGGCTCGCCGACGTCGAGCAGGCGGAACTGCCCGGCCACAGACCCGAGTTGCTGCTTCCCGGTGAGGACGAGCCGCGCTCCGCTGTCGGAGAGCAGGAACTCCTTGCGCGCTTGCGGATAAGCCGGGTCGACCGGCAAGTAGGCGCCGCCCGCCTTCAGCACCGCCAGAATCGCCACCAGCATTTCCGGAGACCGCTCCAGCAGAATACCGACTACGTCGTCGCGCCCGACGCCGTTCGCGTGCAGCGTGGCGGCCAGCCGGCCGGACTGCCGGTCCAGTTCCGCGTAGCTCAGCGAAAATCCGTCGCCGACCACCGCGACCGCGTCCGGGTCGGCCTTGGCTCGGCGAGTGAATGCTTCCGGCAGGGTGAGCCGTTCATCGAAAACGGTATCCGTGTCGTTCACTTGGCGTTGCGTCGGCAATTCGCCGCCGCTCGATGTGAATGCCGATTTCCACGCAGAGGAATTCATCCCCGGGACCTTCCGTCCGATATAAGGCACGACTCTGATGGCGCATCAATGATTCAGCGACCGGGTGCAGGTCCCGGAAACCGCGACGCACAACTCTGGCCACGGGGGCCCGCCGGGTGGTCGGGCCGCACCATTCCGGCCCTCGTCGCGGCCGGTTAGGGCCGGTTAGGTTGGTTAGTCGACAGACGTCAGCTCGGGGCCAGTTCGGCGATCTCCGCACCCGTGCCGGTGCCTGGCATCATGATGTGCCAGGCCCGGGAAGCCGGACAGCTTGGGGGTATCGGACAACCAGGCCAACTGCCCGTGCCGACGAGTACGGATCTTTCCTCTTCGCACAGCAATTACTGCTACAGAAGATCCACTTCCGCATTCTCAACCCCCCGTTAAACGGACCGACGATGCGGACATCTCCGCCCCTCCCCGGTCACGCAGGGCGAGGCTAAGTCCCGCAATGATCACCTGTCAACGGTTTGGGGCGAACCTGGTAGGCACGACCTCGGAGGAATGCCGGGACGTCGGGTTGGGCTGGGTGATAACTAACTGGCCCTGGGTGCACCACCGCTCGATTAGTCCAGTCCAGCACTCCGTTGACCTGCGCGAACCCCGATTTCGCCGAACGACGCCGCCATCGAGCCGGTCGGCTAATCGCTCGGGACGACCCGGCGTTCCTCCGCGAAGTGGCAGGCCGAGGCGTGCCGGGCCGGGCCGGTCGACTTCTGGAATTCCGGGGGGACTTCCAGCGGGGGGACGACCTCGGCACAGAGGTTCCGGGCCTTCCAGCAGCGGGTGCGGAACGGGCAGCCGGACGGCGGATCGGCGGGTGAGGGGACGTCGCCGGTGAGCAGGATCCGGTCCCGGTGGGCGCGGGCGTCCGGGTCCGGTACGGGGACGGCGGAGAGCAGGGCCTGGGTGTAGGGGTGGGTGGGGTGGTCGTAGATCTGCTCCTCGGTGCCGATCTCGGCGATCCGGCCCAGGTACATCACCGCGACCCGGTCGGAGATGTGCCGGACGACGGAGAGATCGTGCGCGATGAAGACGTAGGAGAGGTCGAACTCGTCCTGCAACTCCTCCAGGAGGTTGACCACTTGGGCCTGGACGGAGACGTCGAGCGCGGAGACCGGCTCGTCGGCGACGATGATCTCCGGGCGCAGGGCGAGGCCGCGGGCGATGCCGATGCGCTGGCGCTGGCCGCCGGAGAACTGATGCGGATAGCGGTTGACGTACTCGGGGTTGAGCCCCACCACCTCCAGGAGTTCCTGGACCTTGCGGCGGCGGTCCCGCTTGGGGGCCACCTCGGGGTGGATCTCGTACGGTTCGCCGATGATGTCGCCGACGGTCATCCGTGGGTTCAGGGAGGTGTAGGGGTCCTGGAAGACCATCTGGATGTTGCGGCGGACGGATCGCATCGCCCGGCCGGACAAGGTGGTGATGTCCTGGCCGTGGTAGCGGATCTGACCTGCCGTCGGACGCTCAAGGCCGACCAGCATCCTGGCGACCGTGGACTTGCCGCAGCCCGATTCGCCGACGATGCCGAGCGTTTCGCCCTTACGGAGATCGAAGGAGATGCCGTCCACGGCCTTGACCGCGCCGACTTGTTTCTTGAAGAGCACACCCTGGGTGAGGGGGAAGTGCCTGACCAGGTCGCGGACTTCGAGGAGGGGTTCGGGTTCGCCGGGTGCCGTCCCCGTTCCGGACAGGTCACCCGCTTCGGACAGGTCACCGGGCGCCATCGAGCGTCTCCTTCCAGAAGTGGCAGGCGCTGGTCCGGCCGGGGCCGACGTCGTAGAGCGGCGGGGGCGGATCGGTGCGGCAGATGTCCTGGGCGAGCGGGCAGCGCGGGTGGAAGGGGCAGCCCGGCGGGATGGCGGCCGGGCTGGGCGGCAGGCCCTTGATCGCGTACAGCCGTTGTCCCTTGTGGTCCAGCCGGGGGATGGAGTCCAGCAGGCCGCGGGTGTAGGGGTGGGCGGGCGCCCGGTAGAGCGGGTGGACGGGGGCGGTCTCGACGATCCGTCCCGCGTACATCACCGCGATGGTGTCGGCGACGTCCGCGACCACGCCCAGGTCGTGGGTGATCAGGATCAGCCCCATGGTGAGCTCCCGTTGGAGCTCCGCGAGCAGGTCCATCACCTGGGCCTGGACGGTGACGTCGAGGGCGGTGGTCGGCTCGTCCGCGATGATCAGGTCGGGCCCGAGGGCCAGCGCCATGGCGATCATGATGCGCTGGCGCATCCCGCCGGAGAACTGGTGCGGATAGTCGCCCACCCGCGCCCGGGCGGCGGGGATACCGACCCGCTCCATCAGTTCCACGGCCCGGCCGCGGGCCGCCCTACGGGACATCCCCTCATGGACCTGGAACATCTCCCCCAGTTGCGCCCCGACGCTGAGGACCGGGTTCAGCGCGGACAGCGCGTCCTGGAAGATCATCGCCATCTTGGCGCCGCGTACCCTGCGCCGTTCCTCCCCGCGCAGCGTCAGCAGATCGCGCCCCTGGAAGACGATCTCACCGCCGGTGACGTATCCGGGCGGCGAGTCCAGGATGCCCATCACGGCCTGTGCGGTGACGGACTTGCCGGAGCCGGACTCGCCGAGCACCGCCAGTGTCTGTCCCGGCGCCACGGTGTAGCTGACGCCGTTGACGGCCCTGGCGACGCCGTCCCGGGTACGGAACTCCACCCGCAGGTCCCGTACGTCGAGCAGGGCGGTGCCTGCGGGCGCGGCGGCGGTGCCCCCCGACTCCACGACACTGTTGGTCATCTGCCGTCTCCTCAGCGCAACTTGGGGTCGAGGGCGTCACGTACCGCGTCGCCGAGCATGATGAACGCCAGCACGGTGATGCTCAGCGCGCCGGCCGGCCACAGCAGCATGTGGGGTGCGCTGCGGATGTGGGTGGAGGCCGTGGAGATGTCGATTCCCCAGGAGACGGTGGGCGGCTTCAGGCCGGCGCCCAGGTACGACAGGGTGGCCTCCAGCGCGATGTACGTACCGAGCGCGATGGTGGCGACGACGATGACCGGAGCGACCGCGTTCGGCGCGATGTGCCGCAGCAGCAGCCGCCCGTTCCCGGCGCCCAGCGCCCGCGCGGCCTGTACGTAGTCGTTCTGTTTGGCGGTGACGACCGAGCCGCGGGCGATCCGGGCGATCTGCGGCCAGCCCAGCAGCACGATGAAGCCGACCACCGGCCACACCGTGCTGCTGGTGACGACGGACAGGAAGACCAGGCCGCCGAGGATCACCGGGATGCCGAAGAACACGTCCGCGAGCCGGGAGAGCAGAGTGTCCCACCAGGCGCCGAAGAAGCCGGCCAGCCCGCCGAGCAGGCTGCCGAGCAGTGCCACGCCGGCGGTGGCGCAGACGCCGACGGTGATGGAGGCGCGGGCCCCGTACACCACCCGGGTGTAGAGGTCCCGGCCCTGGGTGTCGAAGCCGAAGGGGTGGCCGGGCTGGGGGCCCTGCTGCGCCCTGGACAGGTCGGCGCGGTACGGGTTGCCGGTGGCGATCAGCTGCGGCCAGACCGCGATCACCAGCAGGAAGACGATGACCAGCGCGGAGACCACGAAGACCGGGTTGCGGCGCAGGTCGTGCCAGGCGTCGCTCCACAGGCTGCGCGGCTTGCCGAGCGGTACGCCGGCGGGCGGCCTCTCGCCCGGTGGCGGGGCGCCGGCCGGCCGTTCCAGCGACTCCGCCTCGCCGATGGCCAGCGCGGCGGTTCCGCCGTCACCGTGGCCGATGGCCTCCTTGGGGACGTAGGACCCGGGCTCCCCGGGGACGTGGGACCGGGGCTCCCTGGGGACGTAGGACTCAGGCATAGCGGATCCTCGGGTCGAGGACGGCGTACAGCAGGTCGACGAGGAGGTTCGCGGAGAGGAAGACCAGCACCAGGATCGTCACGAAGCCCACCACGGTCGGCGAATTCTGCCGGAGGATTCCCTGGTAGAGCTGGTATCCGACGCCATGGATATTGAAGATGCGCTCGGTGACGATCGCGCCGCCCATCAGGGCGCCGATATCGGTGCCGATGAAGGTGACGACGGGGATCAGCGAATTGCGCAGCAGATGGCGGCTGATGACGCGGTGTCGGGGCAGTCCCTTGGCGATGGCCGTTCGGACGTAGTCGGCGCGGGTGTTCTCCGCGATCGCGGTACGGGTCAGCCGCGTCACATACGCCAGCGAGACCAGCGCCAGCACCAGCCCCGGCAGCAGGAGTTCGTTGAACGGCGCCTCCGGGGCGACGGACGGCGCCGCCCACACCAGCCGCACCCCGAACACGAACTGCAGCAGATACCCGCTCACGAACGTCGGAACGGACACCACGATCAGCGACAGGAGCAACACCGTGGTGTCGATGCCCCGGCCGCGCCGCAGCCCGCTGAACAGGCCCAGAGCGATGCCCACCACGATCTCCATGACGATGGCGACGACGGTGAGCCGGAGCGTGACCGGGAACGCGGAGGCCATCAGTTCGGTGACCGGGCGGCCGTTGAACGCCGTGCCGAAATTCCCCTGGAAGATCTGCCCCATGTAATGCACGTACTGCCGCCACAGCGGCTGGTCGAGGTAGAGGTCACGGCGGATCTGCGCGGCGGTGGCGGGGTCCGGCGCCCGGTCGCCGAACATCGCGGCGACCGGGTCACCGAGCGCGTACACCATGAAGAAGATGAGGAAGGTACTGCCGACGAACACCGGGACCATTTGCAGCAGTCGCCGGACCACATAACGTCCCATGGCGTCTCCAGCCTCCCTCCTGTGCTGCTGCTCCAGTTCACTGTGATCTTGTTGTAGTCAGTTCACCTTGATCTCGTTGTAGACCGGCACACCGAACGCGTTCAGCGCCACGTTGCTGATCCGTTCGGAGTAACCGCAACTGCCGTTCTGGTACCACAGCGGAATTCCGGGCATCTGCTGAGCCAGGATCCGCTCCGCATCCTGGAACTTCTTGACTGCCGCACCGATGTCCGTCGCCCCATTGGCCTCATTCACCAGCCGGTCGAATGCGGAGTCGCTGAACTTTCCGTCGTTGGAGGATCCGTTGCTGTAGTACAGCGGCTGCAGAAAGTTCTGGATCAGCGGGTAGTCCATCTGCCAGCCCGCCCGGAACGGCCCGGGCATCGTCCTCGCCGTGATCTTGTTACGGAAATCGGCGAAGGTACCGACCGGGTTCCCCACACAGGCGTTGTCGTCCCGCAGTGCCCTGTTCACGCTGTTGCAGAGCGCGTCCACCCAGTCCTTGTGCGATCCGGTGTCCCCGTTGTACGTGACCGACATCCGCCCACCAGGAATTCCGCCCCCCTCCTTGATCAGCCGTCGCGCCCCGGCCGCGTCGAACACACAGGCATCCCCGCACAGCCCCGCCTGATAGCCGCCGGCCGCGCCCAGCACCGGTGACGTCCAGTCCGTCGCCGGTGTCCGCGTCTTCTGAAAAATCTCCTTGGTGATCTCTTCCCGATCAATCGCCATGGAAATACCACGCCGGACCTTCTCCATCCCCGGTCGCGACCACCGCCGGTCGTACAGCGGAAAGGTAAGCGTCTGAATGATCCCCGCCGGCTGATTGATATACCGGTCCCCCAGATCAATCTTCACATTCCGCAGCTGCGACGCCGGAACATCATCCACCAGATCAAGATTCCCCGCCTGAAGATCCGTGTAAGCGGTGTTGTTGTCCGTGTAGACCCGCAGATCGACCCCACCGTTCCGGGCCGGATCCCGCCCCGGATACTTCCCCCACTTCCGCATCCTCAGCACGGACCCCTTCTCGTACGAGTCCACGAGGTACGGCCCGTTCCCGACGGGCTTCGACAGCCAGCCGTCATGGTCCCTGAAGAACGCCCGGGGCAACGGCATGAAGGCCGAATATCCCAGCGTGTCCGGCCAGCTGGAGAACTTCTGGTTCAACGTGACGGTAAAGGTCCGCTCATCCTTCACCGCCAGCCCCGAAAGCGTCTTGGCAGTAGCCCGCCCACCCTCCGGATGAACCTTCCCAAAGCCCTCGATATACGCGAAGAACGACGCGTTCTTCTGCCTGTTGTCCAGCAGCGCACCGTAATTCCAGGCATCCACGAACGACCGGGCGGTGACCTTCTCCCCGTCACTGAAGCTCCACCCGGGCTTCAGCGTGACCGTGAAATGCCGCGAATCCTCCGTCTCGATCCGCTCCGCGATCACATTCTCGGCTTCCCCCGTCTTCGGGTTGTACCGCTTCAGCCCCCGGAACAGCATGTCCAGCACCTTGCCGCCCTGGACCTCGTTCGTATTCGCCGGCTCCAGCGGATTCTGCGGATCCCCCCAGGACGCGCTCACCACCCCGGACCGCGCGGCACTCCCCCCACCACACCCCGAGGCCAGCAGGACGGCAGCGGCAGCGGCAGCCGCGGCGCATACCCCCCACTTCACGCGCGCGGCCGCTCCACGCATGACGCCTCCTCAGCTCCGGACTCCGGGACCACACGTAGCCACAGGGGCCACACGTAGCCCACATCAGAGCCCAGCCCCGGGCGTGCCGCACCCCGACACCGGCCAGGCGAGCGATCACCCGGTGAGCGCGCCCTCCCTCAGCCGTCGCCGAGACGGCCGAACTCACCCACCTTCACGGCCCGGATGAACGCGCGCAGCGCGGGCCGAGAGGTGCTGATGACCATCTCCGGGCGTTTGCTGTCGCGGACGTACAGCTCGCCTGCGGTGTCGGCAGCCACTTCGACGCAGGTATCGGACCCCGCTTCGCTGAAGCTGGATTTCTGCCACCTGAGCTGAGACATAGACGCCTCCCCTAATCCCGGACGAGGTGGCCAAGCTCGCCCGCCCTCACCGCACGGATCAACGAGCAGAACGCGGGCCGGGAGGTAGTGATGACTATGTCCGGGCGTTTGCTGTCCCGGAGGTACGGGACGCCGGTGACATCGACAGCAACTTCGACGCAATGGTCGGAACCGGCCTCGCTGAAGCTGGACTTCTGCCACGTGAGTCGAGACATGCACGCCTTCCTACAGCAGGGGGTACAAGAGTCGCTGGATCAGCCCCAGCGAGTCCTTTGCCGAGTGCGCCTCGGGTCGGACCTCAGCATCGACCGGAGGCAGTGCCATTTCGCTCAGATTAGCGAACCACCTGTTGTACCTGTCGAGCGAGTCCACGTCACCCAGGTACAGCGACTTCTCGATATGGGGCACGACGACAGTGCCCAGTTCCGCCACCTTGGGCTCGATCAGGTTGAAGGGCGTACCGAAGGGCACCGCGCCATCGAAGGGCAATACCTGAATCGTCACGTGAGGAAGACGCGAGGCTTCGATCAGCCGAAGCAACTGATCGCGCATCATCTCGCGGCTGCCGAACCTCGCATGCAGCGCCGCCTCGTGGATGATCGCGTGATAGCGCGGCGGCGCCTCGCCGTGCAGCACGCCTTGGCGCCTCAGCCGGAACTCGCTCTCCAACTCCTGTCTCTCGGGCGACGGGCGGACATAGCCACCCTTGAAGTTGGCAGTGCCATACGCCTCGGTTTGCAGCAGCATCGGCACGAACATCGGCTCGTAATTGACGATCCGCTCAGCCCCGGCCTCCAGCTCTGCAATGTCGAGAAACGACGGCCTGATGCGGTCCCGATAGACGCTCCACCAGCCTTTGCCTGATCGCTGCCCCAGCTCCAGCAACGCGTCAACGTAGGTTGAAGATACTCCACTTACCCTCCCCGCGAGCCTACGTAGCCGCTCCTCCGACAGGCTGGTGCGCCCCGCCTCCACGCTGCTGATGTGCGACTGCTGCATGCCCATCACGGCGGCACTCTCCCCCACCGACAGACCCGCTCGTTCGCGCAGCTTGCGAACCTCTGCACCGAACCGCCGTTGACGATAAGTGGGCTTGACCCTCAGTCCCATGCGTCCCTCCCTGACTACAGATCAGCAGTATCCCGTAACTCACCGACTTTCAAGGGAGGTTGTGGATAGGCAACCAATGTCGCTACCTTGAGTGTGTCGCCAGTCACACGGCGCCACGCACCACAGCCATGCCGGAAGCGCACCGCCCTGCGCGCGCAGGACCCGGGGGCGGCAGGCCACCGGCAGGCGTATCCCACTCCGCTCCCCCTCCACACCACCGCCCGGAGGTTGCCGTGCGCAACACCGAAGACCGCTGGTCCTACGGCCTGTTCATCCCCCACGACGCGCGCGCCGCAGCCGTCGTACGAGCCACCATCCGCAGCATCCTCAAGGCCACCCGCCTCGACTGCATCGCGGACACGACCGAGCTGCTCGTATCCGAGCTGATCACGAACGCGTACCGCTACTCCCTCACCGACGCGTACGTCAGCGTGGACCGCACGCCCGAGCATGTCCGTGTCGCCGTCTGGGACACCGGACCCGGCACGCCCGGGCCGGTCGCGGCCGGGGCCGAGAACGAGCAGGGCCGGGGGCTGAGCCTGGTGGCCGCCTGTGCCGACGACTGGGGCGTGGACGATTACGCCGACCTGGCCGAGGGAGTCACCGGCAAGGCGGTCTGATTCACCGTCTCCCCGAAGCCCAACTGGCCTACGTGCTGAGGGATACGATGTCGACACGGACCGTAAGCGGATCACACCGGCTCCATCGCGGTCGGCCCCGAACGGAGTTCCACCATGAGCGCGCAGCCTGACCCCTACGCGAATCCCGGCCACTACAGCGATGTGGACCCGGAGAAGGCACTGAAGTACGCCGTCCAACACATCAAGGGTGATCGCGCACAGATCATCGAAGGAGTGATCGAGCCCGTGTCGCCGTCCTGGGACCACGAGAACGTCGGCGATTCCATCCGCGCACAGATCGCACCCAGGGTCCGCGATCTCGGTTGCATCTCCGGTTCCGGGAATCTCGACCTGCCCGGCTCCGCCAACTGGTACGTACCCGACCTCGCCGTCGTCCCTCGTGACCTGGCCAAAGGTGGAGAAGCACTCCTCCCCAACCAGACCCTCCTCGTGGTCGAGGTGACCTCAGACTCGAACGCCGAGACCGACCGCGTCGCCAAACGGAAGCGCTACGCGGAGTACGGTGCGCCGCTCTACCTGCTCGTCGACCGGCAGGAGCGGAGCTGCACGCTGTTCGCCGAGCCCGGGCAGCTCGGCTACACCCACGTCGAAGGGCCGCACCCCTTCGGGACGCCGATCACCCTGCCCGAGCCCTTCGGCTTGGTGCTGGACACCAGCGAGCTCTAGCCAGGATGAGACAGGGCAGGTGGGCGAGCCCCGAAGACCTGCGGGCGGCCCTCCGGCAGATCGCCCCGGATGCCGTGCCGGCCTTCGACGCCGAACGCGTCGTGGCACTGCGGGAGGCCCGTGAGCGGATCAGCTCGGCACCGATGAGGCGCTTCGTCGGCCAGTGGGCCGTCTATGTCGCGCTGTGGCGGCACCCTGAGCGTGCCGCTCGGCTCCATGCCCTCGAAGTGCGCTCCGCCGAGACGGACAGCCTCGAAGAGGCACGCTCCCTCGTCACCGAGATCGGCCGGATTCTCCGTGACGCGTGCATCGAGGCCAACGTCATCGAGGCCAACGTCGAAGAGCCCTGACCGCCGCCCCTTGCAGGGCAGGCGGCCAGGGCTCCGAACGGGCCGGTAGGCCCAAGCCTCAGGCCAGGCGCAGTGGTCAGCGCTTGGCGCGGGACGCGGTGCGGCCGCGCTCCTTCTGGTCGAGGACGACCTTGCGGATGCGCACGGCCTCCGGGGTCACCTCGACGCACTCGTCGTCACGGCAGAACTCCAGGGACTGCTCGAGCGACAGCTTGCGCGGCGGGACGATCGCCTCGAAGGAGTCGGCGGAGGAGGAGCGCATGTTGGTGAGCTTCTTCTCCTTGGTGATGTTGACGTCCATGTCGTCGGCGCGGGAGTTCTCGCCGACGATCATGCCCTCGTACACCTCGGTGCCCGGGTCGGTGAAGAGCACACCGCGCTCCTGGAGGTTCGTCATCGCGAAGGCGGTGACGGCACCGGCGCGGTCGGCGACCAGCGAGCCGTTGTTACGGGTCTTCAGCTCGCCGAACCACGGCTCGTGGCCCTCGTGGATGGAGTGCGCGATGCCCGTACCGCGGGTGTTGGTCAGGAACTCCGTACGGAAGCCGATCAGGCCGCGGGACGGGACGACGAACTCCATGCGGACCCAGCCGGAGCCGTGGTTGGACATGTTGTCCATCCGGCCCTTGCGGGTGCCCATGAGCTGGGTGACGGCGCCCATGTGCTCCTCGGGCACGTCGACCGTGAGGCGCTCGACGGGCTCGTAGGTCTTGCCGTCGACCTGCTTGGTGACCACCTGCGGCTTGCCGATGGTCATCTCGAAGCCCTCGCGGCGCATCTGCTCGACCAGGATGGCCAGCGCCAGCTCACCGCGGCCCTGCACCTCCCAGGCGTCGGGGCGCTCGGTGTCCAGGACGCGCAGCGAGACGTTACCGATCAGCTCGCGCTCCAGGCGGTCCTTGACCTGGCGGGCGGTGACCTTGCGGTCCTTGACCGCGGCCTTGGCGTCCGCGCCCTTGCCGGTGCCGCCACGGCCGACCAGCGGCGAGGTGTTGGTACCGATGGTCATGGAGATCGCCGGCTCGTCGACCGTGATCAGCGGCAGCGCGATCGGGTTCTCGGGGTCGGCGAGGGTCTCACCGATCATGATGTCGGGGATGCCGGCGACGGCGCAGATGTCGCCCGGGCCTGCCACCTCGGCGGGCTTGCGGGTGAGGGCCTCGGTCATCATCAGCTCGGTGATGCGGACGTTGGCGATCGAGCCGTCGCGCTTGATCCAGGCGACGGTCTGGCCCTTGCGCAGCTCGCCCTGCTCGACGCGGAGCAGCGCGATACGGCCGAGGAAGTTGTCCGCGTCGAGGTTGGTGACGTGGGCCTGGAGCGGCGCGTCCTCCTCGTACGTCGGGGCCGGGACGTGCTCCAGGATCGTGGAGAAGAACGGCTCCAGGTTGGTGGAGTCGGCCGGGACGGTGCCGTCCTCGGGCTTGGTGAGGGACGCGATGCCGTCACGGCCGCAGGCGTAGACGATCGGGAACTCGATCTGGTCCTCGTCCGCGTCCAGGTCGAGGAAGAGGTCGTAGGTCTCGTTGACGACCTCGTCGATGCGGGAGTCCGGACGGTCCGTCTTGTTGATGCACAGGATGACCGGCTTCCGCTGCTGGAGCGCCTTGCGGAGCACGAAGCGGGTCTGCGGGAGCGGACCCTCGGAGGCGTCGACGAGGAGGACGACCGCGTCGACCATCGACAGACCGCGCTCGACCTCGCCGCCGAAGTCGGCGTGGCCGGGGGTGTCGATGATGTTGATCGTGATCGGGGCCCCGCCGTCCTTGGGGTGGTACTTCACCGCCGTGTTCTTGGCGAGGATCGTGATGCCCTTCTCACGCTCCAGGTCGTTCGAGTCCATGACGCGGTCGTCGACCGACTCGAGCTGGTGCGCGGCGAAGGCGCCGGCCTGCTTGAGCATGGCGTCGACGATGGTCGTCTTGCCGTGGTCGACGTGGGCGACGATGGCGACGTTACGAATGTCGTGGCGCGTGGGCATACTGCGGCGCTTCTCCCGGAATCGTGGATGGCTACGCGTACGGCCTGGTACGCGCGCCCGCCGGGCTTGAAAAGGCCACGGCCTCACCCCATGGTACGGGGCCGGGGCGACAATGGCCGCCCCAGCCCGTCTCCAGCGCCGCTGACCTGCGGTTTCTTACCAATTGTTGGCTTTTGCGCGACCCCTTCTCCAGGCGTTCTCCAGGTGGCGGCCACTTCTCTCCGGGTGGCGGCTACTTCTCTCCAGGTCTCGGCTACTTCTCTCGAGGTGGCGGCTACTTCTTGTAACCGATGTCCTGGAAGCGGGGCGTGGTGAACCCGAAGGCACCGACGTTGGCCAGCGACTTCCTGGTGGCGACCAGCTCGGGCCGCTGGTAGAGCGGGACCGATCCGGCGGCCGCCCAGATCCGGGCGTCGGCCTGGTCCATCAGCGTGCGCGCGGAGCTCTCGTCCAGCTCGCCGGCGGCCTGGTCGAAGAGCTGGTCGATGTGGTCGGTGCCGACCCGGGTGTAGTTCTGCTCGACGGTCAGCGAGCCGTCCGGCGCGGGCTGCGGTTTGGCGTAGATCGGGCGGGCGTCGGTCGCCGGGTAGGCGGTGCCGGGCCAGGAGTACAGCGCCAGGTCGAAGTCCCCGGAGGCGATGTGGTCCTGGAAGTAGCTGGCGTCGGAGACCCGCTGGACGGAGGTCTGCACGCCGATCCTGGCGAGCATGGCCGCGATCCGCCGGCCGACGGTGCGCAGCTGCTGGGATCCGGCACCGTCGGGGAGCACGAAGCGCAGGGTGAGCGGCTTGCCGTTCTTCTTGACGGTGCCGGCCCGGACCACCGTGTCGTCGGCGGGCCGCCGGGCGGCCTGCGCGGCCGCACCGAGGGCGCGCTCGGCGGCGGCATGCCGGGCGCCCGGGTGACCGCCGGCTCCCGGCAGGCCCGCGGCCTGCCCGGTCTCGATCCGGGCGGCCGCGCGCAGCGCCCGTGCCGCACGCTTCCGGTAGCGCTTGTACTTGGCGTACGCGGCGGACTTCTTGTCGCCGCCCGCCTTCTCCTTCGCGTGGGCGGCCGCCTCCTTGTAGAACACGGCGCTCTGCCGGAGCAGGGCGGCCTGCTGGACCTCGGAGCCGACCGCGCCGAGGAACGACAGCGGGGCCTCGGCGGCGGCGGGGCGGCTGCCCTCGTAGCGGCCGTCCCTGGCGGGTACGCCGGCGTGCCCGGTGTGCCCGGTGTGCCCGGCGTGGCCGGTCACGGGGTGTCCGGGGCCGGGACGGTGGGCGCCGGCGTCACCGCCCGCGGCACGGACCGCGCCGCCCTCGCCGTCCCCGCCGTCCCCGCCGGAGCTGTGGTACCCGCCGTCGGCCCGCTCGCCGAAGGAGCCGTCCCCGAACCGTTCGCCGTGCGCCGCACCGCCGGAGCGGTTCCGGGACGAGCCCTCGCCGTTCCCGTCCCGGGAGTCCGCGGCGTGCCCGGAGCGTCCGGAGTGCCCGGAGACCCCGGTGCCGCCGGAGTGCCCGGAGACCCCGAAGTCGTCGACCCCGCGCCAGACGCCCGGTGCCGGTGCGCCGGCCTTCTCCCCGGCCTTCTCCCCGGCCTGCTGGCGGTCCCCGCCGTCGGCTTTCCAGCCGGCGTCCGCGAGCAGCGCCTTGACGGCCTCCGCGTCCTGGTCGCCGAGCGCGTCGCTGTGGTCCTCGTAGCCGGACTGCCCGGCCAGCAGCAGATGGCTGCCGACCGCCCGGGACGGCAGGTCGAGCGGCTTGAGGACGGTGTCGGCGAGGGCCTGCCGGTCGATGGCCCGGGCCACCGCGCGGCGCACCCGGTCATCGGCGAGCGGGCCGCTGCTGCCGTTGAGGGCGAGCTGGGTGTAGGCGGGTTCGAGGGCCTTGTGGACGGTGTAGCCGCGCAGCGCGGCGTCCTCCCCGGCGGCGCCGGGGCCCGTAAGGCCGGCTCCGGCGCCCGTACGGCCCGCGGCCCGGTCGCCGTCGCCCGGAGGACCCGCGTTGCCGGCCCCGGCCTTACGGGACGCGCCGGACCCGGAGCCGGACCCGGCGGCGGAGACGACCCGCTGCGCGACGCCCGGGTCGACCGCGGCGATGTCCACGCTCCCGGCCGCCAGTGCCGCGGCCCGTTTGTCGCCCGGCAGCGCCTCCAGCACGATCGTGTGGAGCTTGGCGGGCGCGCCCCACCACTTCGGGTTCCGGGCGAGGACGATCCGTCCCCGCTTGGTGTCCCGCTGCTGGACGAGGAACGGGCCCGCGCCGACCGTGAGTCGCTCGCGGGCCCGATCGTTGAAGGCGTTGGCGTCGCCCATCACGCTCTTGGGGTAGAGGGGGGTGAACAGGGACCGCCAGTCGGCGTACGGCCGGGCGAAGGTGACCTTGACCTCGCGCGGGCCCGCGCCCTGCTCAACCTTGCCGATCCGGTCGTAACCGGCGTTCCGGGCGGTCCAGTACGCGCTGTCCTTGCCGCGCAGCGCCGTCCACTGGGCGATGAAGTCCGCGGCGGTGACGGGTGTGCCGTCGCTCCACCGCGCCTTGGGGTTGATCGTGTACGTGACGACCTGCTTGGGGTCGCGGGCGCTGATGTCCGCGGCGTCGAGGTAGTCGGCGTTGCGCTGCGGTGCGCCATGGGCGTCGAGGGTGAACATGCTGGGCAGCACGGCGCCGGCGATCCGGGTGGTGGCCGCGTCGGCGTCGGCCTGGAAGGCGTTGAAGGTGCCGGGCATCGCGTCGATCGCCCAGCGCAGGGTGCCGCCGTCCCGGAGGTCGCCGCGGGGCGCCGGGGCGATGTCCTGGAACTCGGTGGCGGTCGCCTCCCGGCCGCCGTCGTCGCCGCATCCGGTCAGAACCGGCAGCGGGAGGAGCACCCCCGCCGCGACGAGTGCGGCGATACGGCGTCCAGGTCGCGGGTGAGCACGGGCCGGGCGGGCGGGCTTGTCGTGGTCGGTCATGGCTGTTACCTCCGGGCTCGCCCGCGTCGTGCCGCTGTCCGCTCCCTCGCCGGCGCGCCGGGTTCCCCCCGGCCCACCACACGTTCGGCCGACTTTCCACGTTCGGCCGACTTTGCGGCTCATCACATCTATGGGCCCCTACTGAAGGCGACCGCCCAGCGCCCGGCGGCCCGACACGTCGGAGGGGCTGCCAAGGTCACCCGCCTGGCCCTGTCCGCCGCCTCCCAGGACCGTCTCCCGGGGCCGCTCGGCGGGTCCGCATACGCACGTACATCCGCTCCGGCCCGTACCGTCGTTCGATCCGCGCCGTTGCGGGCGGTTGCCGGAACGCACCGGTTCGAGTCGTAATCGCGCCTGCCCCCTTCCCAAGGCCTACTGTGACGCGCGACACTCTCGGGCGCATGAGATCGCCCACCACACTTCAAAAGTGAGGGCACGTGACATGTCCCTTCAGGACGAACTGACCGCGGTGGAACGCAACCTGGACGACCTGGTCCGGTCGGTGGGCAGGCTGGAGACCCGGCTCGGCACGCGCGGCCTGGACATCCGCCGGGTGCGCACCGACACGGACCATCTGCGCGAGAGCGTCGCCCTGCTGAGACAGAGCGCCGCCGCCGGGCCGCCGGGCGGTCGTCTGGGCGCGCAGACGCCGGAGGTGCCGGAGGTGGTGCAGATCCCCGACGCCCCGTACGACGCGAAGCTCTGGACGGACGCCGATGACGAGGGGCTCGGCTCCCGTAACGGCCATGCGCCCTAGGGGACTTCGTCCCCGGCCCCTCGGGGGAATCCTGTGTCCCTTCGGGGGAATCCTGTGTTCCCTTGACGGAATCCTCTATTCCTCCGGGGGAATTCACCCGGCCTCTGGGGGAGATCCCCTGGCCTTCGGGGGGATCCCTGGGGGATGTTCCCTAGGGGATGCCCTCGCCCCACTCAGACCCCTACCCCGTTGCCGCATCGAGCAGCCGCCCCGACGGAGTGTCCGCCGGAGTCGTCGTCGTACTCGGCGGAGTGTGTCGCCTACGTGACCGCGTAGGCGACGTACGTGCCCGAGTACCCGAGTACCCGAGTACCCGAGTACCCGAGTACCCGAGTACCCGAGTATGCGACGTACTTGACGGAGCATTCCGTTCGGAGCGTGCCTTTCACGGAGACCGACGTTGGCCACTGGCATCGAACCCTCACCGCAGCCGACCGCGACCGGTGTGCACACCGCCTCGCGCGCCGCCATTCCCGCCCGCCACCTGCGGACCGACCGCTGGTGGCTGGCGCCGGCCGGCACCGCCGCCGGGCTGCTCGCGTTCGTCGTCTATTCGACCTGGCGGGCGTTCGCGAACGCCGACTACTACGACGCCCCGTACGTCTCGCCGTTCTACTCGCCGTGCCTGGCGCAGAACTGCGAGACGATGCGGGGCGGGCCCAACTGGGAGATCTTCGGGAGCTGGTGGGGCCTGTCCCCCGCCCTGCTGATCCTGATCTTCCCGCTGGGCTTCCGGCTGACCTGCTACTACTACCGCAAGGCCTACTACCGGGGCTTCTGGGCCTCGCCGCCGGCCTGCGCGGTCGCCGAGCCGCACAAGAAGTACACCGGTGAGACCCGCTTCCCGCTGATCCTGCAGAACATCCACCGCTACTTCTTCTACTTCGCGGTGCTGGTCGCCGGTGTGCTCACCTTCGACACCGCGCTCACCTTCCGCGACGAGCACTACCAGTGGGGCCATATGGGCCTGGGAAGCCTGGTGTTCCTCGTCAACATCGTGCTGATCTGGACGTACACCCTCTCCTGCCACTCCTGCCGGCACATCGTCGGCGGCCGACTGCGGCACTTCTCGAAGCACCCGGTGCGCTACCGGCTGTGGGGCTGGGTCGGCAAGCTCAACGAGCGGCACATGCTGCTCGCCTGGTCCTCACTGATCAGCGTGGCACTGGCGGACTTCTACGTCTTCCTGCTGGCCACCGGGGCCTTCGACGACCCCCGCTTCTTCTGACCACCGACGACAACACACCGACAACGACACACACCGACAACGACGCACCGACAACAACAGCACAGCGACGACGACTTCGAGGAAAGGTGTGCCCTCCGATGGCGCATGTGGACCGGCAGGCATGGGACGTGGTCGTGGTGGGCGCGGGCGGCGCGGGGCTGCGCGCCGCCATCGAGGCCCGCGAGGCCGGTATGCGGACGGCCGTGATCTGCAAGTCCCTGTTCGGCAAGGCCCATACGGTGATGGCCGAGGGCGGTATCGCGGCAAGCATGGGCAATGTCAACGAGAACGACAACTGGCAGGTCCACTTCCGGGACACCATGCGCGGCGGAAAGTTCCTCAACCAGTGGCGGATGGCGGAGCTGCACGCCCGTGAAGCACCGGACCGGGTATGGGAGTTGGAGACCTGGGGTGCGCTCTTCGACCGCACACCGGACGGCCGGATCTCGCAGCGCAACTTCGGCGGCCACGAGTACCCGCGGCTGGCGCACGTCGGGGACCGTACGGGGCTGGAGCTGATCCGCACCCTCCAGCAGCGGACGGTCTCCCTCCAGCAGGAGGACGAGCGGCAGTCCGGCGCGTACGACGCCCGGCTGAAGGTCTTCCAGGAGTGCACCGTCACCCGCGTCCTCACCACGGACGGCCGGGTCTCCGGCGTCTTCTGCTACGAGCGGGAGTCGGGCCGGTTCTTCGTGCTGGAGGCACCGGCGGTGGTGCTGGCCACCGGCGGTATCGGCAAGTCCTTCAAGGTGACCTCGAACTCCTGGGAGTACACCGGCGACGGGCACGCGCTGGCGCTGCTGGCCGGGGCGTCGCTGATCAACATGGAGTTCGTGCAGTTCCACCCCACCGGGATGGTCTGGCCGCCGTCGGTGAAGGGCATCCTCGTCACCGAATCCGTGCGCGGCGATGGCGGGGTGCTGCGCAACAGCGACGGCCGGCGCTTCATGTTCGACTACATCCCGGACGTCTTCAAGGAGAAGTACGCGGAGACCGAGGAGGAGGGCGACCGCTGGTACGAGGATCCGGAGCACAACCGGCGCCCGCCCGAGCTGCTGCCCCGCGACGAGGTCGCCCGCGCCATCAACGCCGAGGTCAAGGCGGGCCGCGGCTCCCCGCACGGCGGGGTGTTCCTGGACGTGTCGACCCGGCTGCCCGCCGAGGTCATCCAGCGGAAGCTGCCGTCCATGCACCACCAGTTCAAGGAGCTGGCGGATGTGGACATCACCGCCGAGCCGATGGAGGTCGGCCCGACCTGCCATTACGTGATGGGCGGGGTGGATGTGGACCCGGACACCGCGGCGGCGACCGGCGTACCGGGCCTGTTCGCGGCCGGCGAGGTGGCCGGCGGAATGCACGGCTCCAACCGTCTGGGCGGCAACTCCCTCTCCGACCTGCTGGTCTTCGGCCGCCGGGCGGGCCTGCACGCGGCCGAGTACGCGGCGGGGCTGGCCGACCGGCCGGCCGCCGATCCGCGGCAGATCGACGCCGCGGAGGCGGAGGCGTTGCGCCCGTTCAGCGCCGAGGTGACCGAAGCGGCGGACGGGACGGAAGCAGCTGAAGCGGCGGAAGGGGCAGAGGGCGGCGCGGTCGGCGGCCCGGCCCCGGCCGAGAACCCATACACCCTCCATCAGGAGCTCCAGCAGTCGATGAACGACCTGGTCGGCATCATCCGCCGGGAGAGCGAGATGTACGAGGCCCTCAAACGCCTGGCGGACCTGCGGGTACGGGCCCGGCGGGCCACCGTCGAGGGGCACCGCCAGTACAACCCCGGCTGGCACCTCGCCCTGGACCTGCGGAACATGCTGCTGGTCAGCGAGTGTGTGGCGCGGGCGGCGCTGGAGCGGGAGGAGAGCCGGGGCGGGCACACCCGCGACGACCATCCGGCGATGGACCGCGGCTGGCGCAACATCAACCTGGTGTGCCGGCTCGCCGATCCGCAGGGCGACTCCCGGGCCGCGGACCCGTCGCTGGGCCAGATCCGGCTGTCCCGCCGCGAGTCCCCGCCGATCCGGCCCGATCTGCTGGAGCTGTTCGAGAAGGACGAACTGGCGAAGTATCTGACGGACGAGGAGCTGAGCCGGTGAGCGAGGCACAGACGGCGCAGGGCGCGGACGAGCGGCGGCGCGACGGCCAGGGAGACGGGCAAGGAGACGGGCAGGGCGACGGGCAGGGCGAGCGGTCCGGGGCGTCCGGGGCGTATCCGGCCCGCTTCCGGGTGTGGCGGGGCGACGCGGGCTCCGGGGGCCTCGCGGACTTCACGGTCGAAGTGCACGAGGGCGAGGTGGTGCTGGACATCATCCACCGTCTGCAGGCGACCCAGGCACCCGATCTCGCGGTGCGCTGGAACTGCAAGGCGGGCAAGTGCGGTTCGTGCAGTGCGGAGATCAACGGGCGGCCGCGGCTGATGTGTATGACCCGGATGTCGGTGTTCGACCGTACGGAGACGATCACGGTCACCCCGATGCGGGCGTTCCCCGTCGTCCGCGACCTGGTCACCGATGTGTCGTTCAACTACACCAAGGCGCGGGAGATCCCGTCGTTCGTCCCGCCCGCGGAGCTGGCGCCCGGTGAGTACCGGATGCGGCAGGAGGACGTGGGCCGCTCACAGGAGTTCCGCAAGTGCATCGAGTGCTTCCTGTGCCAGGACACCTGCCATGTGGTGCGGGACCACGAGGAGAACAAGACGGCGTTCGCCGGTCCGCGGTTCCTGATGCGGATCGCCGAGCTGGACATGCATCCGCTGGACGCGGCGCCGGCTTCCGGGCTCGATCGGAAGACCACCGCGCAGGACGAGCACGGGCTGGGCTACTGCAACATCACCAAGTGCTGTACGGAGGTCTGCCCCGAGCACATCAAGATCACCGACAATGCGCTGATCCCGCTGAAGGAGCGTGCCGCGGACCGGAAGTACGACCCACTGGTGTGGCTCGGGAACAAGATCCGGCGCCGTACGGAGTGAGGCGGACATGCCTACCTCGGAGGGCATGCCTCCCTCGGAGGGGATGCCTACCTCGGAGGGGATGCCTCCCCCGAAGCCTGAGCTGACGCGGCGCGCGGTGCTGGCGGGGATCGGCGGCCTCCCGCTGGCCGCGGCGGCCGGGATGCCCGAGCCCGTCTCCCCGGCGGGCCGGGAGCCGGCCGCCCGTCGGGGCCGGGACGGAGCCCCGGCCGGCGACCGCACCGCCACCCTGCTGCGCGGCGCGGAGCTGGTGCTGACCATGGACCCGGCCGTCGGCGAGGGCCCCCTGGGCACGCTGGAGAACGGCGTCGACGTGCTGCTGCGCGACGGCCGGATCGACGCCGTCGGCCGGCGCCTCGGCGCGCCGCCCGGCGCCCGGGTCGTCGACGTCCGCGGCAAGCTCGTCCTGCCGGGCTTCGTGGACCTGCACAACCACCTCTGGCAGGCCGGTATCCGCGGCGGCTGCGCGGACCGGGACCTGGCCGGCTGGCTGTCCGGCTGCAACCGGCCCGCGCTGCCGAGGATCGACGCCCAGGACATGTACCGCCTGGTGCTGCTGGCCGCGCTCGACGTCGTCCGGACAGGCGTCACCACCGTCGTCGACTGGGTGCACCCGATCCCGTACGGCACCACCGAGCGCTATGTCCGGGCACTCGCCGACGCCGGACCGCGGTTCGTCTACGCGGCCTACCAGCCGGCCTCCGGCCTCCCGCTCGTCCGCAAGGCCGCGGCGGAGTTCCTGGATCCGCTGCCGCTGGCCTCGGCGCAGGTGGCGTCGCGGGCCGCCTGGCCCGACCGTGCCGAGCTCCGGCAGTGCCGGGAGCTCGCCCGCGAGCTGGGCGTGATGCTCAACTGCCATGTCCTCGAACGCCGCGCGGACCGTGCCGACCAGCCGGTCCGTGCGCTGCGGTGGGCCGGCGCCTTCGGGCCGGGGCTGCTGATGAACCACGCGGTGCACCTCACCGCCGAGGAGGTCGCGCTGACCGGCGCGCACGACGTGCGGGTGGCGTACTGCCCGCTGAGCAATATGCGGCTGGGCTCGGGCATCGCACCGCTGCCCGCGCTGCACCGGCACGGCGTACGGGCCGGGCTCGGGCAGGACGGCGGGACCAACGACACCTCGGACATGTTCGCGCTGATGAAGGCGGCGGTCGGGCTGCAGCGGGCCCGTCACGAGGACGCCTCGGTCCATCCGACGATCCCGGCGGTGCTGCGGATGGCGACGCTGGGCGGCGCGGAGTGTCTGGGCATGGCGGACCGGATCGGCTCGCTCACCCCGGGCAAGCGCGCCGATGTCGTCGTCCTGGATCCCGGCACGCTCAATTTCGCCCCGCGCTTCGACTGGACCAGCCAGATCGTCCTCAACGGCCAGCCGCCGAACGTCACCGATGTCTTCGTCGACGGCCGTCCGCTGAAGTCCGGCGGCGAACTGCCCCATGTGGACGTCGAGCGGGTGATCCACGAGGCGGAACGGGCGGCGGCGCGGCTCCGGGCGGCGGTGTGAGGGGGGGCCGGGCGGCGAGGTGGGGGCGGGCGGCGAGGTGAGGGGGCGGGCGGTCGGTCCCGTACGGAAGGCGCCTAAGGGAAGCCCCGTACGGAAGCCCGTACGGAAGGCGCCCCAAGGGAAACCCCGTACGGAAAGTCCCCTAAGGGAAGTCCCCTAAGGGTTCGATGGGCCCCCTTTCATCCAGGGTAGGGGCACCCGCCCATGGCCCGCGCCCCCTGTGGACAGCCGGCCCGTCAGACCCGTCAGACCCGTCAGAACAGGCTCAGCAACGCCTCCGCCGGGTCCGACGCCCCCGACTCCCCGTCCGGCAGGGCGAGTTCGAACCAGACGGTCTTGCCGCGCGGGGTGCGGCGGCTGCCCCAGCCCTGGCTCAGCAGGCCAACCAGCTGGAGCCCGCGGCCGCCCTCGTCGGTGTCGCGGGCGCGGCGGCGGCGCGGCTGGGCGAGGTCGGCGTCCCAGACCTCGCAGACCAGGGTGCGGTCCAGCAGCAGCCGTAGCCGGATATCGCCGTGGCCGTGCCGTAGCGCATTGGTGACCAGCTCGCTGACCAGCAGCTCCGTGGTGTCTACCAGGTCTTGCAGGCCCCAGTCCGTGAGCTGCTCGCGGGCCAGTTCACGGGCCCGGGCCACCGAACGGGCCTCCGGCGCCAGGTTCCAGTCGCCGACCGCGTCCTTGGGCACCCCGTGCACCCGCGCCATCAGCAGTGCGATGTCGTCCTCGCCGTGCGAGGTGTGCAGGGCGGTCAGGACGTGGTCGCAGGCGTCCTCCAACGGGCGGTCGGCGTCCGTCAGGGCGGCCCGGAAGGCGTCCAGCCCCTCGTCGAGGGGGTGGTGCCGGGACTCGACCAGGCCGTCGGTGTACAGCGCGAGCAGCGCCCCGTCCGGCAGCTCGACCTCGGTCTCCTCGAACGGCTCGCCGCCGACGCCCAGCGGCATCCCCGGTGGTACGTCGAGCAGCCGCGCTTCCTCGCCCTCCTGGACCAGCACCGGCGGCAGGTGCCCGGCGTTGGCGAAGGTGGCGCGCCGGGTGACCGGGTCGTACACGGCGTAGACGCAGGTGGCCAGGTAGACCTCGGAGAGGTCGGCGGTTCCGGCGGTGCGGGCGGCGGCGCCGGGTTCCAGTGCGCCCCGGGCGGGTCCGGACGGGCCGCGGGCGGCGGTCCGTCCGCCGCCGGTGCCGCCGAGCCCGCGGGCGATCTCGTCCAGCGCCGAGAGCACCTCGGCGGGCTCCAGGTCGAGCAGCGCCAAGGTCCGTACCGCGGTGCGCAGTTCGCCCATCGCCACGGCGGCGCGCAGGCCGCGGCCCATGACGTCGCCGACGACCAGCGCGGTGCGGTGGCCGGGCAGTTCGATGACGTCGAACCAGTCGCCGCCGACCTCGGTGGCGGTGGTGCCGGGCAGATAGCGGCAGGCGATGTCGAGGCCGGCCGCTTCGGGGTCGCCGGGCGGCAGCAGGCTGCGCTGGAGGATCAGGGCGCGTTCGTGCTCGCGGCGGTAGAGGCGGGCGTTGTCGATGCAGACCGCGGCCCGGGCGGCCAGTTCGACGGCGAGGGCGGTGTCTCGTTCGCCGAACGGCTCGCTGCCCTTCGTACGGGAGAACTGCACCAGTCCGACGACGGTGTCCCGGGCGACCATGGGGACGGCGAGGGTGGAGTGCACCACGGCGACGCCCAGCTCCGGTCCCTCGTCGCTCTCCCGGCCGGGGATGATCTGGGCCCGGGCGGTGCGCAGGGCGCCCGCGCAGGGGGAGTTGAAGGGGTAGCGGTGGACGGCGCCGACCTCGACCGGGCCCGGCCCGTCCGCGGTGACGCAGCAGGCGGTGCCGGCGAGCGGGGCGTCGGAGACGGCGCTGGCGAAGGCGACCCGGCGCAGTTCGGCGCTGCCGTCGCTCATGCCGGGCGGGGTCTCGTCGCCGGCGAGCAGGCCTTGGTAGAGGTCCACCGACGCCAGGTCGCAGAACTGCGGTACGGCGACGTCCAGGAGGGTGCGGGCGGTGGTCTCCAGGTCGAGGGAGTTGCCTATCCGGGCGCCGGCCTCGTTGAGCAGGGCGAGGTTGCGGCGGGCGTTGGCGGCCTCGCGTTCGGCCCGGCGCCGGCCGGTGATGTCGGCGGCGAGGGCGGCGACGCCGATGGGGCGGCCGCTGGCGCCGTGCAGCCGGTAGAGCGACACCGACCAGCGGCGGCGCTCCTCCTCGCCGGGCACCCCGCCGACCAGCTGCAGCTCGGTGACCGGTTCGCCGGTTTCCAGTACGCGGGCGAGGGCGGCGGTCATCCGCTCGGCCTCGGGGCGCGGCAGGAAGTCGTGTGGGGTGCGGCCGCGGTACTTGCTCGCGGGACCGCCGAAGACGGTGGCGAAGCGTTCGTTGACCCGCAGCAGCCTCAGGTCCGTACCGAACAGGGTGAAGCCCATGGGAGATTGGCCGAAAACGGCCTGCGAGGCGGCGAGGTCGGTCTCGATGCCGCGCAGCGCCCGGACGTCGACGACGACGCAGACCGCGGCGCGCTCACCGTCCTCGCCGCGCGAGGGCATCACATAGATCTCGGCGAGGCCGTCGGCGGTGGCGCCTTCCATCCTGCGGTAGGGCACCAGGCCGGTCCATTCACGGCCGTCGAGGATCTCGGAAACCTTGCGGTGTCCGGTCTCGCGCAACTCGCTGGGGACGAAGGCCTCGATGGGGTCCTTGCCGAGGGCGCCACGGGCGGGGATGCCGAGCATCTGCTCGGCTCGCTCGCTCCACTGGTCGATCCGCCCGTCGGGGCCCAGGGAGAAGGAGGCCACCCGGATGTAGTCGTAGATCGAACCGGGCCGGCTGCTCTGCCATACGGGCGGACCCTGCGGGCCGCCTGCCCGCGGACGGCCACTCGGGTCACCGGGGCCGTCCGCACCGCCCTGACCATCGGCCTGCGCGGGTTCCGCCCCGCCGGATGACATCTTGCTCACGAGCCCCGTCCCCTCCAGCTCATCGTGCCCGGACCGGACCAGCCTGAGTATCCAGCACCCGGACTGTCCGGAACACGGTCTTCACGATCACAGCACAGTCTCGATCGCAGGCCATCGACGGAATGTCGGTGGAATGGCAACGATCAGGACTCCACCTGTCTCCTAACCAGCCACCGACCCGGCTAACCAGCCACGGACAGCTCGAACCACACTGTCTTACCGGTCTTTCCATACCGAGTCCCCCAGCGCCGTGAAACGCCCGCGACCAGCTGCAACCCGCGGCCCCCCTCGTCGTCGGGGGCGGCGGTGCGCTCCTGCGGCGGGTCGGGCAGCGGATCGGAGACCTCGACGAGCAGCCCACCGGAGCCCAGCAGGACCATGCGGACGCCGATCGGACCGCTGGCGTAGCGCAGGGAGTTGGTGACGAGCTCGCTGACCAGGAGGACGGCCACATCGGCGGCGCCGTTCAGCCCCCAGTCGTCCAGGACGCGGCGGACCGCGGTGCGGGCGGTGCGTACCGCGCCGGGATCGGCCGGAAAGCTCCATTCGGCGATGGGGGAACCGGTGGCCATGCCGCGCCTGCGGACGGTACGGGAGCCGGTCTGCGGGACCCCTGCCGCTGCGCTGTCGCTCACGCCGATCACATCCCAGCCCGAGGCGTCTCTGACGGATTGCCCGCGTTGCCCGCATCAAACGACTGCAATCTGGACATACCCGATATCCGACCTGAAGTACCGCGCAGAGCGGAGCATCGCGGCACAAACAGCACAAGTGGCATAAACAGAGCGCTGCGGCGCAAATGGTTCATGGGGGACCCGGTACTGCGGTGCAAATGGCCCATACAGGGAAGGCGGGCCAGGGATACGAGGAGGACGGACCTCCGTACGCGCCGGAGAAGCGTGCGCCGGAGGGGCACGGTGCACGGGCAAGGGCACGCGCGGGCGCACGGGGCCCAGGCGCGGCCGCGCACAGCCGCCCGCACGCCGTCCCACGGAGGGGCACGGCGGCACACGGGCCTCAAGGCGCCACGGCCGCCACGGCCGCCACGGCCGCCAGGGCCTACCGCTGCGGCACGACGCCCGGCGTCCCCGGCGTCCCCGGCGCCCCGGCAGCCGCGACCAGTCGGCGCATCGCCTCGGCGACCGCCGGGCGGTCCTGGTCCAGCCAGTCGACCTGATCCTCCTCGCCGGGCAGCAGCCAGCGCAGCTGGTCGTGGTCCTGCAGAGGCCGCGGCGTCCCGGACACCAGCCGGGCGGTCCACACCCGCAGCACATAGCCGGGGCGCAGCACCCACTCGCCCGGAATCCGCTCCGCCACCGCCGCCTCGACGCCCAGCTCCTCGCGCAGCTCGCGCGCCAGCGCCTGTTCCGGCGTCTCGTCGTCCTCCACCTTGCCGCCGGGCAGCTCCCAGCGGCCGGCCAGCGCGGGCGGTGCGCTGCGCCGGGCGGCCAGCAGCCGCCCGCCGTCACACACCGCCGCGCCGACCACTACGCGCACGGTCGTCATGCGCGGCAGCCTACGTCCCCCGCTCTCGTCCCGCTTCTCGCCCGCCGCCCCTCAGGGCGCCTCTCGCCCGCTCTCAGGTCGTCGCGCGGTCGACCTTCTCGACCACGTAGAGCTGCCGGCTGCCGCGGGTGTCGAGCCGGTCGGCCACCTTCTCCGCCTCCACTCGGGTGGCATAGCGGCCGACGCGATACCGGTTGCCGCCTTCGTCCTGGCGGATGACGACCCAGGGGAGCACCGCTCCACCGTCGGTCATTGCGCCCCTCCGTCCGCCGTGCGGCGCGCTGTCACGCGCCCCTCGTCCGCTGATGCCGAAATCGCAATCCGCATATGCCCGAGCGTACGCCCGACCTTTACGCACCGGATATGGAATTACACAAAGAGATACCGAACCGGCCACCCGCGGACCCCGGCGAACCGGAATCGGCCTGCGAGTGGCCGGTTGCGCCCGATGGGCTCGGGCATACGTACGGAATGGCGTGCCGCATGACGTACTGAATGACGTGCGGCGACGCCGGGCCGGCTCAGGCCCCTGCGGGCGCCTTGGCCCCTTCGGTCTCCCCGGACCCGTCCGTCCCACGGGCCTCGTCCGCCGCCTGGATCTCGGCCTCGACCTGGACAAGCGTCGGGTTGCGCCAGGCGCTGCGCACGCCCCAGTAGTAGAAGGCGAGCGCGATCGCCACGACCACCGCGAGGTCGATGCCCTCCGGCAGATAGCCCTTGCCGCCGAACTCCTTACCGCCCAGGTAGGAGACGCACGCCATCACCACCAGGTAGACCACCATCCAGGCGCCCGCCTTCAGGTGCGGCATCAGCTCCCGCCACGGGCTGCGGCCCTGCTTCAGCGGCCGGACGATCTCGTACCACGCCCAGACCGGCAGACCGACGGCCATGATGAAGATGACCTTGCCGGTGAGCGGCCACCTGCCCCAGTACAGGACCAGCGAGCCGAAGATCATCGCGATCGGCGCGATGACAGGCATGGCGCGCAGCTTCACCGGCCGCTTCATATGGGGCGACATGCGCCGCAGGCCCATCACGGCGACCGGTCCGGTGATGTAGGAGATGACGGTCGCGACCGAGACGACCTCGGCGAGCGAGCCCCAGCCGCGGAAGACCGCCAGGAACAGGAAGGCGACGCCGAGGTTGAGCACCAGGGCGGGGCGCGGGATACCGGTCTTGCGGTCCACCTTGCCGAAGACGCCCGGCAGGTGGCCGTTCTCCTGGACGCCCTGGATCATGCGCGAGGTGGTGGCCGCGTAGATCATGCCGGTGCCGGACGGGGAGACGAAGGCGTCCGCGTACAGCAGCAGCGCCAGCCAGTTCAGGCCCCAGGCCAGGCCCAGCTCGGCGAGCGGGGAGTGGTAGTTGAGCCCGCCCCAGCCCCCGCTCAGGTCGGCGGCGGGGACGGCGAAGAGGAAGGCGACCTGCAGCGCGAGGTAGATGACCAGCGCGATGATGATCGAGAACGCGACGGCCTTCGGCAGCGACCGGCCCGGGTTACGGGCCTCACCGGCGAGGTTGAGCGGCGACTGGAAGCCGTTGTAGGCCCAGACGATGCCGGAGAGCGCCACACAGCTGAAGATCGCGCTCCAGCCGTTGGGGGCGAAGCCGCCCGCGCGCTCGATGTTGCCGGTGTCGAAGTGCGCGAACACCAGGGCGCCCGCGGTGAGGATCGGCACGACGACCTTGAACACGGTGATCGCGGTGTTGGTCTTCGCGAACAGCGACACCGCGAACCAGTTCATGAAGAAGTAGAAGATCAGCAGCACGCTGGCCACCGCGACGCCGGAGCCGGTGAGCTCCTTGCCGTCGAAGAGCGCCTTGGCCCAGCCGAAGTCCCAGGAGCTCATGTACTGGACCGAGGCGGTCGCCTCACCGGGGATGACCGAGACGATGGCGATCCAGTTGGCCCACGCCGCCAGGTAACCGGCCAGCGAGCCATGCGAGTACTGACCGTAGCGGACCATGCCGCCCGCCTTGGGGAACATCGAGCCGAGCTCGGTGTAGGTCAGGGCGATGGTCAGGGCGACGACCGCCCCGATGACCCAGGCGAGGATCGCGGCCGGGCCGGCGATGGCGGCGGCCCGCTCGGCTCCGAAGAGCCAGCCGGACCCGATGATCGACCCGAGACCAGTGGCGGTCAGGGCGATGGTCCCGAGGGACCGACGGTAATTCGAATGCGAACCCTGCTCCGCACCCAGGTTTTTCGTCGTGCTCACGTGCTGGTCTCCTGGTCTTCCCCCGTGCCGTGCACAAACTTCGCCATCGTAAGAGCGAATCGGAAGATCACCTGCCCGCAGCTGGCCAAATTTCCCGCCCAACTGAGGGTCTGTGAGGTTTCCAACACCAAGATCCGGCCAACATTTGCTCGCATATCACCGCAAACCGGACATTGAACTTGAGGCCGAAAGCGGTCAAGGATCGCTAACGGGGCGCCGGACGGGCCCACTCAGCGAGGCGAGCAGCAGAGGAAACACGGAGGGAACCGGGCGTAACCGAGGGTAAGCGGAAGGGAAGGGCGACCGGGAGGCCGAGGAGAGAGAAGGGGCCGAGGAGGGAGATAGGGAGATGGGGCCGAGGGACGAGCATGGAACGACAGGCAGAGCCGGCAGAAACCATAGGCAGAGCCGCCAGAACCACAGGCAGAGCCAGCAGGAAACGCCAACCAACAAACTCCGACCGACAAACTCCCACCGACAAGCCCCGACCGACCACCGCACAACCGCTGCCCTCGACCGGCCGCTACCCCTCGGGCAGACGCCCCCGCCGACGGGCGCCTACTGCTGCCCGTTCCCCTTCCCGTTCCCCGCAGGCGCCCACTGCTTCACCGGCAGGTGGTAGGCCACCCGATAGCGGTCCGCGAGCGTGACGACATCCGCCGTCTCCACCGGCCGGCCGCCCGCGTAGTACGTCCGCGAGATGACCAGGACCGCATGCCCCGGCACCCCGCCCAGCGCCATCGCCTCCTCGGCCAGCGCGGGCCGCGCCCCGACCTCCTCGACGACGTTGTCCACCACCACATCGATGGCCGCCATCCGCTCGACCACCCCACGCCCCGCCAGCGGCCCCTCCTCGGGCAGCATCACGGGCGTCCGCCCGGTGACGTCCAGGGGCTCCCAGGACGTCGACAGCATCGCCGGCTCGCCCTCCGCCCGGAAGACATAGCGGGTCCGCATCACCCTGCCCCCCGGCGGAATGCGCAGCCGGGCCGCGACCACCGAACTGGCCGGCTCCTGCTCACTGCTGGACTCCCAGGTGCCGCGCACCCGCTCGTCCGTCTGCTCCTGCCGGAAAGGCGTACAGCCGCCGACCGAGTGGTACCCGACGCGGGCGATACGGCGCGGCACGGGCCGCTCGCGCACGTACGTACCCGAACCCGACCGCCCCTCGACCAGCCCTTCCGCCATCAGCACCTTGCGCGCCTCCAGGGCGACGGTGTCCGAGACGCCGTACTCCTCACGGATCCGGGCCTGGGAGGGAAGGCGGGTGTGCGGCGGCAGCACCCCGTCGACGATCTTCTGGCGCAGGTCGCCGGCGACGCGGAGGTACGCGGGCTGCTCACCGAAAGGCACATGCCCCTCCAACAGCTTGACAGTCAGCAACAGCGTGACAACTCCACGTGGTCATCCGCAACCTTGGGCCAGATATTCACCTGATGTGATGAATCCCAGTTCAGTCCCCCGCAAACCGCACCCAGGCCCATACCGCGTGCCATCCCGCCCCCACGCGCCACCCCACTCCCACCGTGTCACGCTCGACGCACCCCCAACTGGAACCCGCCGACCGACGGACCGCACTACGCCCCACGCCCAGCCCTCCCCCTCCGCCCCGTACTCCGCGCGCATTGCACGAATTCCGCCACCAACCCCGCGACCTCCTCGGGGCGCTCCAGCACCATCGCATGCGTCCCGTCCACCCCCGCGACGCTCACATTCGGCCGGCTGCGCGCCAGCTCGTCCAGATCCCGCCGGAGCCCCACCACATACGCCGCCATCAGCTCATCGACCCACGGCGGCACGCCCGGCACCGGCGGATTGGGCCGCAGCGCCCGTGCGATCAGCAATGGCCGCGTCACCCGCCGGTACAGCGCGAACAGATCGATCCCCGCCATCGCCTCCTGCAGCTCCGCTGCCTGCCGCCGCCCCGGCCGCAGGAACAGCCGCCCGTCCGCCGTCTCCCCCAGCGACCGCCGCACCCCGGCCTCCATCAACTCCCCGGGAACCCCCAACTCCGCGCCCATCGACACCTGATACCCGAGTACCCCGCCCAACGCCTCGGCGCTGAAGGGCTGTCCACCCGCCTCCTCCGCGAACTTCCGTGCCTCCCCCAGCCGTTCCCGCACATACGAGGCGTCCAGCCCCACGTACTGCTCCGGCCGCCCCATACCGTGCCCGTCGAGGTTCACCGCGGCAGGCGTACCGTCCAGCCGCTCCAGACACCGCGCGGCCACCATCCCGCCCAGCGAATGCCCCACCACCACGGCCTCCGGCACCCCGCACGCCGCCAGCACGGCCCGTACGTCCGCCACGGCCACCTCGAACGTCCACGGCACCGTGCCGTCCCCGGACCGCCCGTGCCCCCGCAGATCCATCGCCAGCACCCGGTGCCCCTCGGCCAGCAACGGCGCCACCCGCGCCCAGTCCGCCAGCGTCCGCCCCGCCCCGTGCAGCAACACCACCGCTGCCCCGGCCCCGCCGTAATCCCTTACCGCCAGCTCCACCCCGTCGCCGGCCACACACACCACATCCCGCCCCGCCTGGTCCACCCGGTCCGCCCTACCCGGCTCATCCACCCTGCTCACCCTGCTCGCACTCCTCACACCGCTCTCGGTCATGCATCCACGCTAGGCGCCCGAAACCCCGCAGATTTCCCCCGAGAAGACGATGCGAAGGCCCATGAATCCGAGCCATAATGGATCAAGGCCACAAGGGATCCCGCCCCACGCGCAGGGCGACCAGGTCGCCGGGGCGACGCTGCGGGAACGCCCGACGGGAGCAACGTCAGCTCGGGATCGGCTCACTCTCGCGGGCGGCGCCCCGGAGGGCCTCACTCGACGCGGGCGACCTGCGAGGGGTGTACGCGCATGACGAGCAGACCGGGAACGACGACTCCCAGCAGTCCCAGTGCGGCGCAGCCGAGGGCCACCTGCGCCAGCGCGCCCCACGGCAGGAGGGTCAGCAGATCTGTCGTCGGAAGCGCCAGTCGCGTGGCGAGCCCGGCGAGGGACATGGCCACCACTGCGGTTGCGGCGCTGAGCCCGCTGAGCACGACGACGACGGACTCCCAGCCCAGCATGCGCAGCAGCTGGCCGCGTGTGCTTCCGGTGAGCCGCAGGACCGCGAACTCCTGCCGGCGCTGACGCGTCGCGAGCAGCAAGGTGTTCAGGATGCCGATTCCGGAGAACGTGATGAGGGGGACCATCAGGATGCGCATGCCCACCGCGTTGCGCTCCTGCTGCTTCTGGGCGCGCACCTGCAGCAGCCGCGCCTCCTCGGCGGCACGTTCCTTCGCTGCTTCGATGGCCGCCGGCCCTGTGGTGTGGCTCGACACCGACACCACCGTCGGCCTGGAATCCACCTCCTGCGACACGGAGTTGCCGCACAGCAGCATCGCGCTGAGGCCTGCTGCGATGAGTACGGGGCCGGCCATGGCGGCCACGCGGCGCGTGGCCGCCGCGCTGTTCGCCGCCGCCAGCATCCCTGTGTAACGGGAGAGCAGTCGCCCGGGTACGGCGCTCAGCGCGGCGATCGGGCGCACGAGGAGCGGCATGAGCAGCCATACGGACAGGATCAGCAACAGGCACAGCGCCATGGCTCCGTTGACCGCCTCGTGCGGGCCGTTGCGGCGCCCGTACCAGTCCCAGGACGCCCAGGTGAGCCCGAACATGACGAGCGCCCCGACGGCCCGCCCGGCCGGCATCGCGCGCCGCTCCGCCTCGGCCTCGCGCAGGGCGGCGATCGGTGAGGTCCGCATCGGGCCGTTCGCCGCGGTCCACGCCGCGAGCACGGCGATGCCCGTCGTGCACAACACCCCCGCGCTGAAGCCCGGCAGCGACATTCCACCCGTGGGCCCGGGCTCCAGAACGTCGTTGCGGATGAGCCAGGCCAGAGCGGGCCCGGCCGCGGCCAGGCCGATGCCCGCGCCCACCGCAGCTCCGGCGAGAGAGACCACCAAGGCCTCGCCGACGATTTCCAGCCGCAGTTGCCGGGCAGTGGCCCCGATGGTCCGCAACGCCCCGATCTCACGGCGGCGCTGCTGCACCACCAGGGACATCGTGTTGACGACAAGCAGCCAGGCGGTCAGCCCGGACGTGCCGCCCACAAGGCCCAGCAACGACCCGGCCGAACTCTCGGCACCACCCCCGGAACTCGCTTGATGCACCCGGTCCAGCACGGTCGTCAGGGTGGTGACCAGCGTCGCACTCATCACGACCACAATGAGCACTCCGGCGTACTGCCACAGCCGTGTGCGCAGGGAACCCAGAACGAGGAAGAACACCGTCAGACCTCCAGAGCGGCCATGCGAGCCGCGATGGTCTCGGCAGTGACCTCGGATCCGGCGAGGCGGTCCACGAGCCGGCCGTCGGCGAGCACCAGCACCTCGTCCGCCCAGGCGGCCGCCTGCGGGTCGTGCGTCACCATGACCACGGTCGTGTCCAGGTCGTTGACCGCGTCTCTCAGCAGACCGAGCACGTCACGGCCCGAGGCCCGGTCCAGGGCACCGGTCGGCTCGTCCGCGAAGACCACCTCGGGGCCGGTGACCAGTGCCCGGGCCACGGCGGCCCGCTGCTGCTGACCGCCCGACAACTCGCCCGGTCTGCGATGGCGCTTGTCGGACAGGCCCACAGTGGAGAGCAGTTCCTCCAGTCGGCACGGGTCCGGCCGACGCCCTGCCAGCCGCAGCGGCAGCGCCACGTTGGCGGCGACACTCAGAGCAGGGACGAGGTGGAAATCCTGAAAGACGAACCCGATGCGGTCCCGCCGCAGCAGCGTCAACTGCCGCTCGGAGAGCCCGGCGAGCTCCTGACCGGCCAGCGTCACAGAGCCCGAGGACGGGCGTTCAAGGCCTGCCGCACAGTGCAGCAACGTGGACTTCCCGGAGCCCGAAGGCCCCATCACCGCCGTGAAAGAGCCACGGGGAATGGCATGGTTGAAGTCGTGCAAGGCGATGACCGCCTGCCGGCCCCTTCCGTGCACCTTCCGCAGGGACCGCAAGTCGACGGCGAGACTGCTGCCCGTCACAGGCCTGTAGACGATGTGGGGCGGCTGCGTTGTCTTCATGACGCAAGTCAATCCTTCCCAGAGGGGCGATGTCGGTGGAGCGATCTGGACAGCCGGGGTAGAGCGAGGTCTACCCTTGATCCACTCCCCTGCCGGCGCATCGCAAGGGGTCGGTTGCGAGGACGGGTGGGGGACGGGTGAAGGTCGGGCAGCGTGCCGAGGCGGCACGCACACGATTACGCAGCGGGAGCGCGCGGCTGGCCCGGTCGGTGCTCTACCTGGCAGGTGGCTTCCCCGTCGGGCTGGTGTGGCTGGGCTGCTGCGCGGTCCTGCTGGGGCTGGGCCTGGCGACAGCGCTGTTCCTCGTGGGCATCCCGCTGATCGCCGCCGCGCTGCTGTCGGGCATCCCGCTGGGCGCGGTCGAGCGGGCCCGGCTGCGGATGTTCACCGGCACTGCCGTTCCCTCGCCGCACACCCCGGTCTCCGGCGGTGGACCGCACGCCTGGCTCCGGAAGCGAGCGGGCGAGCGGGCGACATGGTGGGAACTGGCCTACGCGGTGGCCCACTGTGCGCTGTCGATCGGTGACTTCGTCCTGGTGGCCGGAAGCCTGACCCTGTCCCTCGCACTGCTCATGGCGCCGCTCCTGCGCCGTTTCACCCCGGACGGCCAGGTGCGCGTAGCGGTCTTCCAGGCGCATTCGGATGCTCAGGCTGTCCTGCTGGTGCTGTGCGGCGCAGTCGTACTGGCCCTGACATACCTGGCGCTGACCAGGTACGCAGCCGCCCGTGCCCGGCTTGCCACGGGTGTGCTGACGAAACGCCACGACGAAGCCGGTACCGATCGCGACGAACGGATCGGTCAACTCGTCCGGTCCAGGGCCCGCATCCTGGACGCCTACGATGCGGAGCGCCGCCGGATCGAACGCGATCTGCACGACGGTGCCCAGCAGCGCATCACCGGCCTGATCATGACGCTCGGTCTCGCGCGCCTGGAACTCGCCGGGGCCGACACCGCGGCCCGCGAACTCGTGGAGAAGGCCGCCGAGGAGGCGCGGACGACCCTTCGGGAGCTTCGGGAACTCGTCCACGGCATCTATCCCGCGACGCTCACCGACCGGGGCCTGTCCGCCGCGCTCCTGGAGCTCGCGGAGGATTCCGTCCTGCCGGTGGAGGCCGATGTCGAGCTGGCCGAGCGCCCACCGGAGGCCGTGGAGGCAGCGACGTACTTCGTGGCCTGCGAGGCGATGGCCAACGTGACCAAGCACAGCGCCGCCACTGGCGCCCGGCTGTCGCTGCGTCGTACGAGCACAGGGCTCGTGCTGGAGGTGTACGACAATGGCGTCGGTGGTGCCGACGCGGAGTCCGGGACCGGTCTGCTGGGGCTCGCCGACAGAGTCGCGGTCTTCGGCGGAACCATTCATCTCTCAAGCCCGGTCGGGGGACCGACCCTCTTGCATGTGGAGATTCCATGCGGATCGTGATGGCGGAGGATTCCACCCTGCTCAGGGAGGGCCTGGTGCAGATCCTCACCAAGTTCGGCCATCAGGTCGTCGCCGCAGTCGACAACGCGCCCTCCCTCATCGCCGCAGTGCGTGAACACCGGCCTGATCTCGCCCTGGTGGACGTGCGCTTGCCGCCGGGTTTCAAGGACGAGGGGCTGCGTGCGGCCATCGCCCTGCGTGCGGAGCACCCCGGCCTCGGAGTGCTGGTGCTCTCGCAGTACCTGGACACGGACTACGCCGCGGAGCTGCTGGAGACGGATGCCTCCGGAGTCGGATACCTGCTCAAGGACCGGGTGGGCGACATCCCGGCATTCCTCGGCTCGGCGCAGCGCGTGGCCGACGGCGAGACCGTCATCGACACGGAGATTGTCCGGCGGCTGCTGGGCCGTCGCAGGGGACGGTCCTCGGTGCGGAGTCTGACGCCACGTGAGACAGAGGTCCTGGCCCTGATGGCCGAGGGGCGCTCCAACACCTCTATCGCGCACTCCCTGTCCGTCAGCCAGGCAGCGGTGTCGAAACACATCGGGAACATCTTCGACAAGCTCGGTCTGCAGGAAAGCAATACCGATCACCGACGCGTCCTGGCGGTTCTGGCCTACCTGCGGCAGTGACATCAGCGGGAACCGGTGGCAGCCACGGCCGTGGGCACCGCTTCGGCTCCTCCGCTCTGTGCGCGGTGCAGTGCCGCGTACATGCCTGCGGAGGCGAGCAGTTCTTCGTGGGTGCCGCTCTCGGCCACGCTCCCGTTCGCGAGGACGACGATCCGGTTCGCTCCCCGTACCGTCGACAGCCGATGCGCGATCATGAGGGCGGTACGCCCTCTCATCGCATGGGTCAGCGCCTGCTGGAGGCGGGCTTCGGATTCCGAGTCGAGGTGGGCCGTGGCCTCGTCGAGGATCACGATCCTCGGGTCCTTCAGCAGCAGCCGGGCGATCGCCAGCCGCTGCCGCTCGCCACCGGAGAGATGGTGACCGCCGTCACCGACGATGGTGTCCAGGCCATCGGGCAGCCGCTCGACCGTGTCCCAGACCAGGGCCTCCCGACAAACCCGCTCGCAGTCGTCGTCGGTGGCGCCCGGACGCGCATAGACGAGATTGGCGCGCAGGGTGTCGTGGAAGAAGTGGCTGTCCTGGGAGACGACGCCGATGGCGCTCCGCAGTGAGGCCTGGGTGACCGTGCGGAGGTCATGCCCGCCGACCTTCACCGTCCCGTCCGTCGGGTCGTGGAGCCTGCAGAGCAGTTTCATCAGGGTGGACTTGCCGCCGCCCGACGGTCCCACGACCGCGAAGGTCTGCCCCGCAGGGATGTGCAGGTCGATCCCCCGCAGGATGACGCGGTCCCCCGCCCCGTGGCCGGGCACCGGGGCGCCGGTGGGCTTCGGCTCCAGTGAGGCGAGCGTGGTACCGGCCGGCGTGCTGTAGCGGAAGCTCAGGTTCTCGAAGTCGACGGACGAGGCATCCGGCGGCAGGTCCCGGGCGCTCGGAGCGTCCTGGACAGGCGGGTCCAGGTCGAGCACCTCGAAGATCCGCTCGAAGCTGACGACCGCAGCGGTGACGTCGGCACGGGCCTGGGCGAGCGAGGTGATCGGGCCGTAGAGGCGGGCCAGCAGGGTGACCATCGCGATGAGCGTCCCCACGGAGATGCTCCCGCCGATCGCGAGGAAACCGCCGACGAGGTAGACGGCGGCGGTAGCCATGGTTGCCAGCCAGGACACCAAGAGCCCCAGCAGTGTGCCGGTCATCGTCAGCTTGACGCCTGTATCGCGGAGTCTCGCACCCCTGCTCTCGAAGGACCGCTGCTCCCTCTCCTTGTCTCCGTAGAGCTTGGCCAGCTCGGCGCCCTGGCCGGTGAAGCGTTCGGTGAAGAAGGCGGTCAGGGCGGCGTTGTCACCGCGCTGGCGCTGATTGAGCTCCCGCAGCCGCCCGTTGAGGAGGCGTGCCGGGATCAGGCACAGCGGAACGAGCACGGCGGCCAGCAGCGCCACCTGCCAGGACAGAACGAGAACAGTGACGGCCACGGTCAGCAGGGACACCAGGTTCGACAGCAAGCTCGATGCCGTGGTCGTCACGGCACGCTGGGCGGCCAGGACGTCGGTGTCCAGTCGGGCCACCAGGCTGCCGGTCGGTACGCGGGTGAAGAAGGAAACCGGCATGCGCGTCACGTGGGCGAAGGCCCGTCGTCTCAGATCGAGGGTCATGCCTTCGCCGATGCCGATGGACAGCCGGCGCTCGGCCAGGGTGACGGCCATGGTGACCACGGTCAGGAGAACGATGAGCAGCACGAGGGCGACGACGCGTGCCCGGTCGTGCCGGAGCACGCCTTCGTCGATGATGCGCTGGGTGAACAGAGCGGGCAGGACGACGAGTCCGGATTCCATGACGACGAGCACGAAGAAGGCGGCTATACGGCCTCGGTAGGGTCTGGCGCACTGTGCGATCCCGCGCCAGGTATGGGCACCCTGTCTGCCGGCCATGGGCTCGGTCTCTCCTTCGTGAGTTCGTGGGCGACGAAAACGACGTGCGGGGCGGCTCACGCCGCCCCGCACTCATCCAGGCTCGATCAGCCGATCAGCAGAAGACGCTGATGGTGCTGGTGTCGTCGCAGTGGTTGGACTGGCCGCTATCGGCCGAGAGCATGTCCTCCTGCGGGATCTCCATGGCCTGAAGGTCGAGAATGTTCGCCATTCTTATCTCCTTTGTAGGGGTGGGGCGTTGAGACCTCACCGTGGTGTGAACAACTCCGTCAGCCCGCGTGTGCGGCCTGTCGGAGGAACGGGAGGAAACCCACGGAGCCACCGCTCAGCACACTCTTGAGGCCGAGCAGGATGCCCGCGTTTCCAGTGGCGTAGTCCATCGATATCCGCAGCAGCTGGAACCCTGGAAAGACCGCTTCGCCGTGCAGGCCGAGCAGGTGCCAGGAAAGCCGCTCAAGGTGACGCCTGGTGACGTCGGCGACCTCGGGATCACCGGGACCGGACAGGTGCTGCAGCGCCGCCATCTGACCGACACGGCCGGTCCACAGCGCCGGCAGCACGAAGAATTCGCTGGCACAGGACTTTCGTGCCGCTGTGAGGGAGTCGGCCAGTCTGGCGTCCTCCCGGTAACGGATGAGTTCGGCGCACACCAGGGCGATACCGGCGGCTCCGCCTTCCAGGTACGGGTTGAGACGCCAGCCCTCGTCCACGTTGAGGGTGCCGAACTCCGAGACCCGGCATCGGTCGAGATCGCGATGCGATGCCTGGAACGCCGCGTCCAGCCAAGCCGACTCACCCGTGCGCTCGTATGCCCGCAGTAGCAGGAGAGCCGGACCGGACCAGCCGTTCAGCAGCCCGGCAGGCCCCATCAACTTGCGCACAAGGCCCAGTTCGGCAACGGCAGCGGCGGCATTGCCCGGCGTGGGGAAAGCACCCCGGGCCACGGTGTCCGCGACCCGCTGGGCCAGTTGCAGCGCACGATCGCCAAAGGCGCTGTCGCCCGTGACATCCGCGAAGTGCATCAGATTGAGGCCGATGCCGGAGAGGCCCCCGTACAAGTTGGGGTTGTGCAGCCGGTCCAGCAGGGGATCCGCGTGATCCAGCAGTTTCAGTGCCTCGTCCCGCAAGCCCATCTTGTCCAGCACATGAGCCGTGCCGTGGACTCCATCGAAGAACCCCGGCTGCAGGACACCGGCACGATCCACCGCCGCCATGAGCCAGGACTCAGCTCCCTCCGGAATCGGATAGCCGCACTCCATCAGCGCGTACAGCACACCCGAGGCGCCGAACGCGAAAGTGTCTCCTGTATGCGAGAACTGCCGTACGTCGCCGGGGAAGAGCCGGTCCGCCCGGCCGGGCGTCGCGCTCGCGTTGATGGCAGCGGCCATGGAGTCCATGAGCGCCGTCCAGTCGGTGGCGTCGCCTTCGATGCGCACCCTCGGCTTTCCGATGCCTGCCTCGACCGCTCTGGTACTGGGCATCGACGCCCCGAGGCCGTCCCGGATCGCTCTCACATAGGCATCGGACACCGGGAAGTTCTCGCGCATGGCGTCGATCAGGTCGTGTGCCTTGGAGCGATCCAGTGTCAGGACGGGAATGATCGGCATGAACAACCACAGGCGCAGGACGGCCAGGGCGAACTGGTCGATCGCCGCGCCCCGGAACTCGGGCGGTGCCGCGAAGCCCGGTGCCGCCAGGGCCTGCCGGAAGCCTGCCGGATCGGCGGAGGAGGTCTCGAAGTCCACGAGCACCGCCTGGCCGTCGCCCAGGATCAGGACGTTGTGGGGATGGACGTCCCCGTAGACGACTCCTCGGGCGTGAATGCCGTCGAGAAGCGCCTCTACCTGATCGCACACCTCCACGGCCCAGCTGGTGTAAGCGGCCTTCTCCTCGTGCGTGGCCGCAGGGCCGAGCAGCGGATAGGTCTGGGCCTCCCGGGAGCTCAGCCGCTCCCCGTCGAAGTATTCGATCGCCAGGAAGTGGTGGTCCCACGCCATGAAGTATTCGTAGACCCGCGGGACGCCCCGTGTTCCGGCGAGCCTTTCCAGGATGTCGCGCTCCCGCTGCAGCCGCGTGACCGCATCGGTGCCCGCCGCGTCCAGTGCCGCGTGCGGCCGCGCCTCCTTGAGGACCACCCGCGCGCCGTCCGCAGGACGGGTCGCCAGATAGATCCCACCACCGTTGGAGAAGTGCAGCGGCTTTTCCACGTGGTAAGGGAATGGCTCATCAGAGGGCACTGTGCGCGCCGTGATGCTGGCCTTGAGGATGTCCGGCGGAGTGACCCACTCGGGGATCTCGAAGACCGGCTTGCGGATGTCCGGTACCAGTTCCCCGTCGGGTCCCTGCATTGCGGGAACAACGTCGCCGCTCTCCAGGAGGAGTTCGCGCTTGCGGAAGCCGCCATAGCGTACGTACAGCGGCCCGGCCTCGTACCGTGCGTCGCTGAGGATGTAGGGCCCGGGCTCGCCTTCCAGGAGCGCGGAGAGTCCCGTCAGGACGTCCGTCAGTTCCTGCTCGTCCCGGGGATAGATGGTGACGAGCTTGCCACTGCCACCGCGCGGGGCGTACTTGGCGTTCTGCCCGAGGAAGGCGCGCCTGCTGGGCAGGAACTTGAACGCGTAGCCACGGGGCACGCAGAAGCGGTGGACCGTCTCGATGATGTGCTCGGCATTGGCGGCGGTACCCGAGGCGTGGACCTTCCAGCCCTGGTCCACCATGCGCTCACCGCGGGGAGTGAGCTCCAGCCAGATGTCGCCGCGGTGACGCCGCCAGCCTTCCGGAACCGTCCATCCGGCCACCTCGTAGTCGGTACCGGTCCCCTGCTCTCCGTCCCGGCCCGGCGCCTCGAAGAACACCGGGTCGGCCATGCAGTAGGTCTCGTAACGCTTGTCCACGAGTCCCCCTTCTCGATTGCGTGCCAAGTACCCCGGCACCGGCCTGGCGAAGGAGCTCGGGTGGCGATCCACAGTGCCGATCGGCACCTCACACATGCTGCCTTGCCACATGGCCCGGGACGAGAGAAGAACTCCTGAAATGCCCTGGTAATAGTTCATGAAGGGCCGCTGACGGCTCACATCGGCGCCGCACCTCCGGATTCACACCGTGAACCAGTAAGAACTCACAGCCAGTCGGCATCATCCGGAAGGCCGGGGTCAGCCGAGCCTGGGCCACTCCAGCCCGTGGACATGCCTCTCCGAGCCGCTCCCCCTCACCAACGAGCGATCAGTTTCGGACAGCCCATTACCGGCCATTGCTTTCGCCTGGCCCCCCGACCCCGCCCAGGGCTATCATGATCAATTGGAGTAGCGCTTTACAGGGAAGTCACCTGACGCTCTTCACATCGAGATGTCTCACGAACCGGGGGGAAACGTGGACACGACATCGACTTGCCGTAATACCGGACCAGCAGCGATGAGCTTGGTTCCTGGATCACCGTCACGGGTGCGAAATTGCACTTTGGTCGCCATCGCCCTCATCGTCTTCGGATGCTTCGCCGTGGCTTTCCTGTCTGCACTCAAAGAGCCAGGCAATAAAGCCGCGGCGATCGGGGGTGGCTCGGTTCTGCTGGCGCTCCTCGGATTGCAGGTCAAACTGTGCACCCACGCATTACGCAGAACTCCCGCGCCGCGCCTGCAACTGCTCCTCGCCCTGCAGTCCATACTCACGTATGCGCCGCTGCCGCTGACCGGGGAGCACTGGTTCGGCCCGCCCGGATTCCTGGCCGGCTCGCTGCTCCTCACCCTCCGTGGGCGATCCGCATGGGTGCTCGCAGGCTGCGCGACCGTAGCCGATCCCCTCCTGCTCCTCTTTCTTTTCGGCAACGCCCGGATAGCGCTTCACGGGCTGGCGTCGACCGCACTGACAGGGGTGGTGCTGTACTCCGTCGCACGCCTCGCATCCCTCGTCGGCGAGCTGCATGCGATGCGTACGGAACTGGCTCAGCTCGCAGTGACAAAAGAACGCCTCCGCTTCGCTCGCGATCTCCATGATCTAGTGGGATACACGCTGTCCATGGCATCCGTTCAGGCTGAGCTCTCCCGGCGCTTCCTGCACCAGGATCCGGATGCGGCCAGCGCCGAGATCGCTCAGCTCATCACCACACTCCGAAAGACACACCAGGAAGTACGGCAAGTCGCCCGCGGCTATCGCTGTCTATCACTGGAATCAGAGCTGGAATCCGCCCGGATGACTCTCGAATCGGCTGGTATCAAAGCTCATTTGTCGTTTCATGGCGTCGAATTTCCGCAGTATGCGAGCAGCGCCTTGGCGGCGGCCTTGCGAGAAGGCGTGACGAATGTGTTGCGTCACAGCGATGCACGCTCTTGCACCATACGACTCTCGCAATACAAGAACGCCACCCGACTGATCATCGTCAACGACCGCCCTCATCTCGGTCGGCCGAGTCACGAGGAGCACGATGGGTCGGGCCTTCAGAATCTCTCGGAACGCGTCGCGGCACTTGGCGGAGTACTGCTCACCGCCCGGCGGGGAACCGGCCAGAAGGAAGAGTTCCGGCTGGAAGCCCGGCTCCCTGGCGACGTGTCCACGGCCGGCAACACTGCCGAAGCCCGTTGGACCGCAGGTCGGCTTACACCGTGGCCTGCATCAAATCCATCCCTCGCCGAGTGCGATCCGGATGGCGTCGACGCGGTTTCTGGCACCTGACTTGGCGACCACACTGGACAGGTAGTTCCGCACGGTGCTGATCCCCAGATGAAGCCGTTCGGCGATCTCCTGCGCCGGGGCACCCTCGGCCGCCAGATTCAGGACTTCGGCCTCGCGTCTGGTCAGCGGGTTGGTTCTCCCCTCCAGGGCCGTGACGGCAAGCTCGACATCGAGCACCCGCTCGCCTGCCACGATCTTCCGTATCGCCGTGACCAGTTGATCCGGCGGAGTGTCCTTCAAAAGGAAGCCGCTGGCATGCGCCTTCATGGCCCGTCGCAGGTTCCCCGGACGCCCCAGGCTCGTGACGATGAGGCTACGGCACTCCGGCAGACTCCTGTGCAGCTCAGCTGCTGCAGCGATCCCGTCGAGGCCGGGCAGGTCGATGTCGATCAGTGCGACGTCCGGCTTCGTCTCCAGCGCAACGGGGACGATCTCATCACCTCGCCCGAGTTCGGCCACGACCGTGATGTCCTCCTCCCACCGCAGGAGCCGGACCAGGGCGCCACGCAACAGCTCCATGTCTTCCGCCAGAAGCACCCGGATCATTACGCCCCCACCCTCTCCATACGCCACACCCTCAACAAGTGTCACGCCCAAGTTCCCATTATGCTGGGAATAATGGCGATCGGGCGTCTGACCGACGCGCGGGATCACGGCGCCGGCACTCCTGCAGGTCTACCGACCCGAGCCAGTCACAGGTAGATCCACGCCGACGCATGGCCGCGCGCATCACTGTCGACGACGACGCCCGCGCGGCTACCGGCAAGCCGACGAGCACCTGGCGGCTGCGCACCGATCTGCGCATCGGCTCCGAAAGCGCCCGCCAGATCCGCCACTTACTGCCAACCCGCCACCCCGACCCACCCCTGATCGCATGAACGGGACAGCGCTCAGTCCGCCAGTCCGGTGCGATAGGCGTAGCGGACGGCCTGGGCGCGATCACGTACGCCGGTCTTCGCGAAGATGCGGTTGATGTGCGTCTTGACCGTGGCACGGCCGAGGAAGAGGCGCTCACTGATTTCGGCATTGGACAGCCCCTGCGCGATCAGCGCCAGAACCTCCGCCTCACGGGCGGTCAATCGCTCCGGCAGGGGGGCGAGGACGTCCCACCTCGGCTGAGCCGGTTCGGGCGCGGTGGTCGGGGAAGCCGACACGTCGCCGTCCGGAGCCACCTCGGACTGGGGCGGCAGCCCCGAGGTGACGGCCGTGACCAGACGTTCCTGCACCACCGGATCCATCCAGACCCGGCCTGCGTGGACGGCCCGGATCGCCCGTTCGATCTCCTCCGCACCCGCGTCCTTGGTGAGATATCCCTTCGCCCCCGCCCGCAGCGCGGGGAAGACCGACGCGTCGTCCGCGTAGGTCGTCAGCACCAGCACAGCGATCGCCGGGGCTTCCTCGCGCAGCGTCCGGGTTGCGGCAAAGCCGTCCGTTCCGGGCATCGCCAGGTCCATCAGCACGACATCCGGGTGGTGCTCACGGGCCAGCGCCACCGCCTCCGCGCCGTCGGCCGCACCACCCACGACCTCCATGCCCGCGTTCAGGCCGACCAACAGCATCAGGCCCTCGCGGGTCACCCGCTGGTCATCGGCGACCAGCACCTTCACCGGGGTCACGGAATCGCTCATGCCGGTACCTCCATCTCCACGGTCCAGCCCTGCCCGGCGGGCCCGGCATGGGCGACGCCACCGACCTGCTCGATGCGTTCGCGCATGCCCCGCAGTCCGTTTCCACCGCCCGTCCACGCTTCGACGGGCGCCACGGGAACGCCGGTCCCGGTCCCGGCGCCGTCGCCGTCCGCGCCGGAAGCCCGGCCCTGGTCCACGGTGCCCTGGTCCTGGTCCGAGACGGCCCGGCCCTGGTCCGAGATGGTCAGTACGGCGGCCTGTGGTGTGTAGCGCAGCACCATTGCGGTGGGCGAACCGGCCGCGTATCGGGCGGCGTTGGTGAGCGCCTCCTGGGCTCCCCGATAGAGCGCGAGGTTCGCCTCCGGCGCCAGCGTTCGGGCCTGCCCGGTCACCGTCAGCGTGATCGGCAACGCGAGGTCACGACGGCACCGGCGGACCAGGGTGGTGAGCTGATCGACCATCGGCACGTCATCCCCGCGCAAGGCGGCGACGGCCCTCCGTGCGTCGGAGAGGCCCTCCCGGGTCAGTTCGCCGCTGCGTACGATCAGCCGGTGCAGGGCTGGGTCGACCTGGTCACGCTCGGCGAGCTTGCGGGCGCCTTCCAGCTGCACGGAAAGCGCGGACAGGGACTGCGCCAGGATGTCGTGCAGTTCCCGGGCGATCCGGGTGCGTTCAGCGACGGCGGCGGCACGGGCCTGCGCCTCACGAGAGTCCTCGAGCTCGGCGAGCAGCAGTTCTGTGTGGTCGTGTCGCATCCGTGCCTGACGGGCGAAGAAGAAGACGGCGCCGAGCACCACGCAGAGCAACGCGCAGGCCACCGCGGCCTGGAACGCGTTGCGGGACGAGCCGGCGTACGCGGTGATGACCGCGATCGCCACGGTCAGGGGCGCGGCCGGCAGGGCGGCGAGGCTCGGCCGCAAGCGCGCGAAGAGCATCGCCACGGCGGTGGAGACGGGGACCACCGCCATCGAGGCCGGCTGGAGGAACGCAAGCACATTGCCGCTGACGCCCAGGACCAGCGACATCGCGGCGGTGGCCGCCTCCGGCTTCCCGGTGTCGCGGGCCAGGGCCGACACGATCAGGGACACCACGCACCCGGCCAGCGCCAGGCTGATGACAAGGCGTTCGCCGGTCACCCCCGGGTGCGGCCGGCTCTGCAGGACCGAGGCGATGGTGAGGACCATGACCACCCACAGCATCAGGTGCATCCGGGCACCCTGACGCCTGGCACGCGCGGCCGCACGCGACCGGGCCTCCGCCACTCTCGGGCTGTCCCCTCTACGGCCGCCCGGCGGCGTTGCGCTCATGACGTACAGCATAGGAACAACCGGTCCCGGAGAAACCGACCCGGCTCCTGCCCTCTGGTATTCACACCGCCACCGGGCGAGTGGCGGCTTCGGCGGAAGCCAACCGGTAGGCGCGGCAACGGATCACCACCAGCCGGGCCACCACCTGGGCCAGCGCCATCAGGACGAAGGCCGCCACCCACGCCTGGGACGATGAGATCCCATGGTTGCGGCTGAAGTCGGCGATGGCGTCACCGCCACCGTGATCGGCGGCCAAGGCGAAGCACATCCGGAACGCCATGCCGAAGACCCACAATGCTGCGGCGGTGAACCCCGCCTTGGCATACATGCCGTCGGCCTTGCGCCGGAGGTACGTCGTAAGCCCGCAGACCACCCCGAGAGCGGCTCCCGCGCCGGCCAGTACCAGTTCAAGGACGAGATCATTGCCGGCCATCGGCACCGACCGCAGGTAGTACAGGGCAGTGGCGCCGACCAGTGCAACCGGAACCACCAGGTTGATCAGGTCGAGCCGACTGCCCCGAACCTGGCGCACGACGAGCAGGACAAGAATCCCGCTGACGAAGTAATCAGTGATGTTCATGGCTGCAAGCCTGCTCCGACCGCGTCCGCCCATCGTCAGCCCCTGGGTTGAGCCGCGGGTTGACGGGCACCTCCACCCCCGGTTGACGGGGTGTGCCTCAGCTGCGCAGCAATTGCTCGGTGGCCCGACTGATCTGCTCCGGGGAACGGCGCACCTCGGCCAACTGAGCGGGGACCATAGGCCCTTCGCTCTTAGTTGCAACATGTTGCACCTTGGAGCAGTATGGCGCAGCAGGAGGCAGCCGTGGAGAAGCGCCACACAATCGGCACGTCCGGACCGCGAACCTTGGACGACCATGTCCGCGTGACAAAGGCCGACATCGCCGCGCGGCTGCGCTACATTCGCCGACACCACCCCGAGGGACCGTTCAGCCTGGCTGAACTCGCTGACCTCGCCGGGGTTTCCAAACGTAACCTGGCGTCGGCTGAGTCTGCCGAGGGTGCCAACCTCACCATCAAAACCCTGGTGAAGGTGGTGCACAGCCTCGGCATCATGCGCAGTGCGTACTTCCTCGATGAACAGGTCTTTCAGCAGGTCAACAATGAGCTGGACGTCATCCAGGAACTCCGACGCGGCAAAGCGCACGCTCTTGCCCTGCGGACATCGCATGCGGTCCCCGTTCCCAGGGCGGCCGAACAGATCTCACAACTCCTCACCGGGATCATCGATGCAGCGGCCACGGCCCGCGTCTCGCTGCATGGCGCGCCGGAGGCCGGCGATGAGGAACAGCACATTTCCGGTCCTGAGCCACCCACCAGCTCCAGGTGAGAGCGATACCGCATACTCCGCCCAAACCATCCAGCACAGGCCGGCCGGGCGGCATCCGGCGCCCATCGTCCGGGACGGACCGGCAAGAGGCCAAGAAGGTTGGCTATGCACCATGTACGCGACGCCGACTTCTACCGGTGTCCGATCGAGCGCGAGGCGACACCATGACTACACGGCAAGTTCGCAAGCGGTGCCAGACACTCGTCAACGCGCTCGACTTACCCAGACCTTTCTCGGTCAACGCTCTCATCCACGAGCTCTCGACACGGCGGGGCCGACCGATCCGTGTCCACACCGTGTCGATCGGCTCAGCCATCAACGCCTGCGGGCTGTGGATCGCCACCGAAGCCGGCGACATCATCTATGTCGAGGAGAAGACCACCAAGTTCCACCAGGAACACATCATTCTCCACGAGATCGGGCACATTCTGTGCGATCACGGCATCACTGATCAGGAAACTCAAAGCGCGCTCAACACGCTGCTGCCCAGCATCAGCCCCGACATGATCAGCCGGTTCCTGGCTCGCGCCAACTACACCTCCGAGCAAGAGCAGGAAGCCGAACTCGTCGCCAGCCTGATCTATACCGCCGCACAGATGCTCGGCCCCTCGCCGTCGAAGGGTGTGCGCGGCGTGCTCGAAGCCGCCCTCGGGATCCGTGAGTAGGAGCCATGGACACACACTCCCTCTATGAATTGGGTTCCCGCGTCGAACTCTTGGGCGCGCTGGCGCTGTGGCTGGTGATCATTCTCCGATTACCGACAGCCCGCCGCTCTCACCAGCAGAAGATGCTGCTGATCGCCGTCATCGGGATTGCCGGGTCGGTCACGGTCTATCTCGACCCCGTCACCGCGGTTCTGAACCAGTCCTTCACCTTCGCCCAGAGCTGCGGCCTGTTCATGAACGCATGGGGCGTCCTCAGCTCAGCCCTTATTCTCGACTTCGTCCTTGCGGCCATGTCCCGGCGCCGCCCCTGGCTCATCTACGGCCCAATGATCGTCACGATCGCTGCACTGATCGTGCTCAACTACACGGTCGCACCGCACGCCGGCTGCGTCACAGCTGAGGTCGTCCCCTGGTACAGCGCCTTCTGGTGGCTGCTCGTCGCAGCCCACCTTGTCGGCACAATCCCCTGCGCCGTGATGTGTATGCGCTACGGCCGCCAGGCTCACGACAACCGGTCCCTGCGCACCGGCCTTCTCCTGCTCGCCGCCGGCTTCACCTCGTCGTCCGTGTTCTGGTGCGTCGTCCTGGCCTTCCTCCTCGCCCGCCCCGCCTGGCTGGGCGCACTGTTCCCGCTCAACATCGGCCTCACGGCCTGGCTGATGACCGCCGGGGTCTGCCTGCCCTTGGTCCTCACCGCCCGCCGGACGGCCCGCGAAGCAAGTGCCCTGTGGCGCTTGCACCCCCTGTGGCGCGACCTCACCAAGGCCGTCCCGCACGTCACTCTGGACAGCCCGCGCACCCGGATCCGCGCAGTACTCGCCGGCCCGCACACAATCCATCTACGGCTCTACCGTCAGGTCATCGAAATCCGCGACGTCCTGCTCATCCTGCAGGACTACGTGACGCCTGAGGCCGTGGAACGCGTCCGACGCCATGTCATCGCCCTGGCTCTGCCCGAAGAACAGATCGAGCCGACGATCACCGCGTGCTGGCTGCACGCTGCCCTCCGGGCCAAGAGGGCCGCAGGCACCCCCCGACCGCAACTGCTCGCTCCCGCGAGCCCCAGCGACGACGGACTCCGCAGCGAGACCGACTTCCTGCTCGCCGTCCTTCGGGCGCGCACATGCCCCGCCGTACGCTCCTACGTCCTTCCACCAACCGTATCCGTCCTCGCCACACCGGACCGGCACAATGACCACGCCCCGGCCACTCCCACGAAATAGGCAACACTCATGACACTTCACCCTGCCGCCACCACCCCGTACAGCAACGGCATGTTGAGCAATGACGCCCCTCACGAACGCGACCGTTTGGAGTCCATCCAACGCAACGTCGACGCGTTCACCACCGGCATCCTTGACGGCCTTCCCATCGACGCGTCCTGGAACTGCCTGGAACTGGGCGCAGGCGCCGGCTCCATCGCCCACTGGCTCGCCGGACGCTGCCCGGACGGACGCGTGGTAGCCGTCGACATCGACACCCGCCACCTCGATACCGGCCGGGCAGCGAATCTGGAGATCCAGGAAGCCGACATCACACGTGAGGACTACGCGCCCGGCAACTTTGACCTTGTCCACGCCCGCTACCTGTTCTGCCACCTCCAGGAGCGCGACGACATGATCGCGCGGGCCGCCCGCTGGCTCTCCCCTGGTGGCTGGCTCGTCGTCGAAGAGCCGTACCACCTTCCGGCCGACACCTCGCCCTTCCCCCTGGTCCAGCGCATCCTCGACGCCTATCAGCACCTATACCGCGAGCACGGCGCCGACATGACCTGGGCCCGCGGCCTCCCGGCCCTCCTCGCCCGCAACGCACTGACCGACGTAGCCTTCGCCGGCAACCTCGGCTGCATGGGCGGACTCGGCAAGGACCGCTGGCTTCCTCTCCTCACCCAGGCGGCCCCCGCTCTCCTCGCCGATGGCCTCATCACTGAAGCCGACCTGAACGAGTTCGCCACCCTGCTGAAGGATCCGGCGTTCATCGACATCCCGCAAGTCACCATCTCCGCATGGGGCCGCCGCCCCGGGGGAACCCCGAACACGTCGGCCTGAGCAGGAAACCGGGCAGGCCCTTGCTTCCGCATGCGATGCAGGCAGACCAGGACAGCCGCGGCCACGTCCACCACAGAGCCGCAGCTCACGCCCGTGGCGCCCTTACCCAGCTGACGAGACGTCAGGAAATCCAGCACGGATCCAGCACCGGGCATGGCAACGGGGTCGGTCCCGGATGGGGCCGACCCCGTTTGACCTGCATGTTTGCCAGATCAGGGATGCGATACTACGGCGCGCGTCAGACGTTGAAGCGGAACTCCACCACATCCCCGTCCTGCATCACGTACTCCTTGCCCTCCATGCGGGCCTTGCCGGCGGCGCGGGCGTCGGCGACGGAGCCGGTTTCGACCAGGTCGGTGAAGGAGATGACCTCGGCCTTGATGAAGCCCTTCTGGAAGTCGGTGTGGATGACACCGGCGGCCTCGGGGGCGGTGGCGCCCTTCTTGATGGTCCAGGCGCGGGCTTCCTTGGGACCGGCGGTCAGGTAGGTCTGGAGGCCGAGGGTGTCGAAGCCGACGCGGGCGAGGGTGGCGAGGCCGGGCTCGTCCTGGCCGACGGACTGGAGCAGTTCCAGGGCCTCGTCCTCGTCGAGCTCGGCGAGGTCGGCCTCCAGCTTGGCGTTGAGGAAGATCGCCTCGGCCGGGGCGACCAGGGCGCGCTGCTCGTCCTTGAAGGCCTCGTCCGTCAGCTCGTCCTCGTCGACGTTGAAGACGTAGAGGAAGGGCTTGGTGGTGAGGAGGTGGAGGTCGTGGAGGAGCTCGGAGCGCTCGCTGCCCTGGACGATGCCCTGGGAGAAGAGCGTGTCGCCCTTCTCGAGGATCTCCTTGGCCTCCTCGACGGCCTTGACCTTCGGGGCGATGTCCTTCTTGATCCGGGACTCCTTCTGGAGGCGCGGCAGGACCTTCTCGATGGTCTGGAGGTCGGCGAGGATCAGCTCGGTGTTGATGGTCTCGATGTCGTTCTTGGGCGAGACCTTGCCGTCGACGTGGACGACGTTCTCGTCCTTGAAGGCGCGGATGACCTGGCAGATCGCGTCCGACTCGCGGATGTTCGCGAGGAACTTGTTGCCCAGGCCCTCACCCTCGGAGGCGCCGCGGACGATACCGGCGATGTCGACGAAGTCGACGGTGGCGGGGAGGATCCGCTGGGAGCCGAAGATCCCGGCAAGCTTGTCGAGGCGGGTGTCGGGGACACCGACGACGCCGACGTTGGGCTCGATGGTGGCGAACGGGTAGTTGGCCGCCAGGACGTCGTTCTTGGTCAGGGCGTTGAACAGGGTCGACTTGCCGACATTCGGCAGACCGACGATTCCGATCGTGAGCGACACGTGGCGACTCGACTTCCGAAGGGAGGTGGTGGGTGGGCAACCGCTCCGGGACCGGGCCCGGGACGGGCACGGGATCTGGGAGGGCCGATCCACCAGTCTACGGGGCGGCCGTCGGCGACCGGTCGCCAGCGGCACCCCCTGCCGGGGCGCGGGTGGTGCGCGGGTGGTGTGCCGGTGGTGCGCTGGTGGTGTGCCGGCGGGGTGCTGGCGGGGTGACGGCGGGGCGCCAGCGAGCTGCCAGCGGGGTGCGGGGGTCCTCCGGGTGGTGTCGAACGCAGGCCGGCTCAGGACAAACCGCGTGTCCCGCAACCCGTTAATCCCACTTAGCGGCCTACCGTTGGCGAGTGGAGCAACACGAAGCGCACATGGACGATCACGGTCCGCATGGTCCGCCGCCACCTTCGGGACGCCTGGGAACAGGCCGGGATACGGACTGGGAGGCGGACTGGCACGCGGACTGGGATACGGATCGGGATACGGGCTGGGACAGGGACCGGGACCGGGACATGGGCTGGGATACGGGCTGGGAGGACAGGGAGCGGGGTGCGGGCTCGGGAACGCGTTTTCCGCGGCCCGCTGAGGCCCCGGTGTCCGGCCCAGGCTCCGGCTCCGGTTTCAGCTCCGGTTTCAGTCCCGGCTCCGGCTCCGGCTCCGGCTCTGGCTCCGGCTCCGGCTCCGGCTCCGGTTTCAGTTCCGGCTCCGGCTCCGGCCCTGGTCCTGACCCTGATGACGCCTTTCTGTCGGCGATGCGGGCCTCCGGGTTTGTCGCCGTACCGGTGTCGGCGCCCGTGCCGGTGCGTTCACCGGCTCCGGCCCCGGGGCGGGGGCCGACGAGGGCGGGGGCCGACCGGGGCGGATCCCTCTGGGCACCGGCCCTGCCACCCGGGGCGCCCGAGCGCGCCGCACGGCCACCGGGTGGTGCGGATGCCACGGAGGGAGGGGGTCCGGGGCGATGCCCAGAGAAGTGCGGACGGTACCCAGAGAGGCGCGGAGAGTCCTGGGAGGGCTGCGAGGACTGGGAGGGCGGTGAGGGCTGTGAGTGCCGTGATTCGCCGGAGTCCTGGGAGCCGTCGGCGGGGTCTGTTGGGTCCGTGCGGTCCATGGGGTCTGTGGGGTCCGTGGGGTCTGTGGGGTCTTCGGCGGTCGGCTACGGCTACGGGGCAGCGGCACGGTCGCCGTCGTCGCAGCGTGCCGTTCCGGCCGCGTCCTCCGGCCGGGCCGGGCGGACCGGCCGGAGGCCCCGTCGGCTGCCGGCGGCCAAGCTCACCGGACTCGGCTGCTGGCTGCTGGCGACGCTGGCGCTGCTGGCGCTCGCGCTCCTGGACCGGCTGCTGTGCGGCGGTGCGCTGCCCGTGTACGGCGGCTGCTTCCTGCTGGTGAGCGTGGCCGCGGCGGTGTGGGTCCGGCCGTACGACCTGATCTGTGCGCCGGTCATGATGCCGCTCGCGTTCACCGTAGGGGCGCTGCCGGTGCAGCGCGGCGGGGACGGGTTCGGCGGGGTGGCGATGGGCGTCTTCACCGTCCTGGCGCTGGACGCCGGCTGGCTCTACGCCGGCACGCTGATCTGCGCGCTGATCGCGCTCGTCCGCCGGGCGGCGCTCATCGCGCGGCGTCGGGCCAGCCGACCGGCGAGTCGACCACGGACCGGGCCGTACGGGCCACGGGGCCGGCCGGCGGTACGGACGGACGGCCAGGGGCGGCCGGAGAGCCGTCCGTACCCGGCGGCCCACCCGCCCGAGCGGCGTACGCAGCCATCGCGGCCCCGACGATCCCCGCATTGTTCTGAAGCTGAGCCGGCACGATCTCGGCCCTGATGCCCTCGATCAGCGGCAGGAACTTCTCCGCCTTGCGGCTCACCCCGCCGCCGATCACGAAGAGTCCGGGCGAGAAGAGCATCTCCACATGGGCGAGGTACTTCTGGACCCGGCGGGCCCAGCGCGGCCAGCTCAGCTCCCCGTCCTCCTTGGCCTTGCTGGAGGCGCGCGTCTCGGCGTCGCGCCCGTCCAGCTCCAGGTGGCCGAGCTCGGTGTTGGGGACGAGGCGACCGTCGGTGAAGACGGCGCTGCCGATGCCGGTGCCGAAGGTCAGCACGATGACCGTGCCGGCCCGGCCGCGGCCCGCGCCGAAGCGCATCTCGGCCAGGCCTGCCGCGTCGGCGTCGTTGAGGAGGGTGACCGGGCAGCCGCCGGCCTCGTCGCCCAGCACGCCGGTGAGCAACGCGCCGGCGTCGGTGCCGATCCATCCCTTGTCGACATTGGCCGCGGTACGGATCCGGCCGCCGGCAACCACTCCGGGGAAGGTCGCGCCGACCGGCCCCGACCACCCGAAGTGCGCCACGACCTCACGGACGCGGTCCGCGACGTCCTCGGGAGTGGCCGGGTGCGGGGTCAGCACCTTGTAGCGCGGCTCGGCGAGATCGCCGCGCTCCAGATCCACCGGGGCGCCCTTGATCCCCGATCCGCCGATGTCCACGCCGAAGACCCTCATGGGAAAAGGCTAGGCGGGGACGGCTCCGGCCGCCCAGGGGGAGGCACGGATCCGGTGGTGTCAGCTGTTGGTGCCCTGAGACCCGCCGGTGCCCTCGGTGCCCTCGGTGCCCTCGGTGTCCTTGCCACCCTCGCCGCCGTTGCCGCCCTCGACGGACTCGACGGCAGCCTTGGCCTCGGCGCGCAGGTCGCGGCGGAGCTCCTTGGGGAGGGAGAAGGCGATGGACTCCTCGGCGGCGGTGACCGTCTCCACGTCCTCGTAGCCGCGCTGGGCGAGCCACTCCAGGACGCCCTGCACGAGGATGTCGGGGACCGAGGCGCCCGAGGTGACACCGACCGTGCCGACGCCCTCCAGCCAGCTCTCATCGATCTCCTCGGCGTAGTCGACTAGGTGGGCGTCGCGGGCGCCGGCGCCCAGCGCCACCTCGACGAGCCGGACCGAGTTCGAGGAGTTCTTGGAGCCGACGACGATGACCAGGTCGGCCTCGGCACCCATCTGCTTCACCGCGACCTGGCGGTTCTGGGTGGCGTAGCAGATGTCGTCGCTGGGCGGCGAGAGGAGGTTGGGGAAGCGGCCCTTGAGGGCGCCCACGGTCTCCATGGTCTCGTCGACCGAGAGGGTGGTCTGGGAGAGCCAGACGACCTTCTCCGGGTCGCGGACCTCGACGTTGGCGACGTCCTCGGGACCGTCGACGAGCGTGATGTGCTCGGGCGCCTCACCGCTCGTGCCGATGACCTCTTCATGGCCGTCGTGGCCGATGAGGAGGATGTCGTAGTCGTCCTTGGCGTAGCGGATGGCTTCCTTGTGGACCTTGGTGACCAGCGGGCAGGTCGCGTCGATGGTGGCCAGCTTGCCGCGCTTGGCCTCTTCGTGGACGGTCGGGGCGACGCCGTGTGCCGAGAAGATGACGATGTTGCCCTCGGGGACCTCTTCCGTCTCTTCGACGAAGATCGCGCCCTTCTTCTCGAGGGTCTTCACGACGTACTTGTTGTGGACGATCTCGTGGCGTACGTAGACGGGGGCGCCGTACTGCTCGAGAGCCTTCTCGACGGCGATCACGGCGCGGTCCACGCCCGCGCAGTACCCACGGGGGGCGGCGAGCAGGACCTTGCGGTCGGAATCGTCACTGCGGCGCGCAGCGTCTTGGCTTGGGGCGGTGGCGGGCGACGTGCGGGCATCCATGCGGTCCATCGTAAGGCTCCGGCTGATCGCACCGTTGGCCCAGACTGAGGGCGGTACACCACACGAGGCATCACACGGGCACGGTATAGGCACCGCACAGGCATCACGCGGGCATCGCGCGGCATCGCTCGGGGCACCGGACAGCGCATCGGGCAGCGCATCGGGCAGCGCATCGGACGAGACAACGTATGGCCATCGCACGAGGTGGAGGCGGGCGGATGGGGTCGCTGCGGCGGACGCTGACGTTCCGGGATCTGATCGTCTACGGGCTGCTCTTCATCGCCCCCATGGCACCGGTCGGCATCTTCGGCACGCTGCAGGCCACCTCGCACGGTGCGATCACGACCGTCTACGTCGTCGCGACGGCCGCGATGGCGTTCACGGCGTACTCGTACGCCCAGATGGTGCGGGTCGTCCCGCAGGCCGGATCGGTCTACGCGTACGCCCGGGTGGGGCTGGGCGAGGGGGCGGGGTTCGTCGCCGGGTGGATGGCGATGCTGGACTATCTGCTGATTCCGGCGGTGGCGTACCTGTTCTCCGGGATCGCGCTGCATGCGCTGGTGCCGGCGGTGCCCGCCTGGGTGTGGACGGCGAGCGCAGTGGTGGTGACGACGCTGCTGAATCTGCGGGGTGTACGGGCCGCGGCCCTGGCGGGGTTCGCGGTGCTGGCGATGGAGATCGTGGTGCTGGTGGTCTTCGTCGTGGCGGCCGGGTACGTACTGATCGCGCACGGCGCGCAGCGGAGCTGGACGGCGCCGTTCACCGGCGAGGGCGGTGCCGGAGGCGGTTTCCCGGGTGGCTTCTCGGAGGGCCTCTCGGAGGGCTTCTCGGGTGGTCTCTCGGGTGGCTTCTCGATGAGCGCGGTGCTGGCGGCGGTGTCGGTCGCGGTGCTGTCGTATCTGGGCTTCGACGCCATCGCGTCGTTCGCCGAGGAGTCCGCCGGCGGGGCGCGGCGGGTGGCGCGGGCAGTCCTCACGTGCCTGGCGGTGGCGGGGGTGCTGTTCGCCGTCCAGACGTACCTGGCGGCGCTGCTCGCCCCGATGTCGGCCGCGGAACTGGCGGCGAAGCCGGGCGGGCAGGCGGACGCGTTCTATGTGACGGCGCGGGAGGCCGTGGGCGGGTGGCTGCAGCAGCTGGTGGCGGCCAGTAAGGCGATCGGGGCGGCGTTCGCGGCGCTGGCGGGGCAGGCGGCGGCTGGGCGGCTGCTGTTCGCGATGGCCCGGGACCGGCGGCTGCCCGGGGCGATGTCGCAGGTGGACGAGGGCAGCGGGGTGCCGCGCCGGGCACTGCTGGGCGCGGCCGCGGTGTCGCTGGTGGCGGCGGTATGGGCAGCTCGCCGGGACGACGGGCTGGCGCATCTGTCGTCGGTCGTGAACGTGGGGGCGCTGACCGCGTTCGGGCTGCTGCACGCCTCGGTGATCGGCTGGTTCCAGGTGCGCCGGCGCCGGGGGCGCGCCGCGCGCCCGGGGGGCGGCGAGCGGGCGGGCGGCGGCCAGCGGGCGGGCAGCGCGGCTGGTGGGGCGATGGGCAGAGGGGCCGGTGAGGCGACGGGCAGAGGGGCCGGCGGGGAGGCCGGCGGGGAGGCTCGTGGGGCGGCTGGTGGAGCGTCGAGCGTGGTGCGGCACGGGGTGGTGCCGCTGCTGGGGCTGGCGGTGGTGGTGGCGGTGATCGGCTCGGCATCCCGGACGGCACAGGTTGTGGGCGGGGTGTGGGGTGTGGTGGGGCTGGTGGTGCTGTGGGTGCAGCAAGCGACAGCACGCAGGGGTGGCCGAGGCCGGCCGGACGGGGCTGACGGCAGGACCGGACGGGGAGTGACGTCAGGACCAGACAGGGACTGACGGCAGGAGGGGCGGCCGGCGGCGAGACGGTGTCGAGACGGTGTCGAGACGGCGGCCACCGGCGGTGCGCGGTGCATGGCCGCCGCAACCCTCATCGTCAGCGGCAACCCTCGTCGTCAGCGGCAGCCCCGTTGTCAGTGGCCGCCGCTACTCTCGCTCCCATGGCTGTCTCAACGTCCCCGGAAACGCCGATCCCGGTCGGCGAGGTGTCCCGGCTCATCGGCGGGTGGATCGACCGGCTCGGCGCGGTGTGGGTCGAGGGGCAGATCACCCAGCTCTCGCGGCGCCCCGGCGCGGGGGTGGTCTTTCTGACGCTGCGCGATCCGTCGTACGACATCTCGCTGAGCGTGACGTGCTTCCGCCAGGTCTTCGACAAGGTCGCCGATGTGATCAGCGAGGGCGCCCGGGTGGTGGTGCACGCCAAACCGGAGTGGTACGCCCCGCGTGGCCAGCTGTCGCTGCGGGCCGCCGAGATCAGACCGGTCGGGGTCGGCGAACTCCTCGCCAGGCTGGAGCAGTTGAAGAAGTCACTGGCGGCGGAGGGGCTCTTCGCGGCGGAGCGCAAGAAGCCGCTGCCGTTCCTGCCGCAGCTGATCGGCCTGGTCTGCGGCCGGGCCAGCGCCGCGGAGCGGGATGTGCTGGAGAACGCCCGGCATCGCTGGCCGGCTGTCCGCTTCGAGGTGCGCACGGTGCCCGTACAGGGGACGCAGGCGGTGCCGAAGGTGATCGCGGCCGTCCAGGAGCTGGACGCCCTGCCCGAGGTGGACGTGATCATCGTGGCGCGCGGCGGCGGCAGCGTGGAGGATCTGCTGCCGTTCTCCGACGAGCAGTTGGTGCGGGCGGTGGGCGCGGCGACCACACCGGTCGTCTCGGCGATCGGCCATGAGCCGGACACCCCGCTGCTGGATCTCGTCTCCGACCTGCGCGCCTCGACGCCGACCGACGCCGCGAAGAAGGTGGTGCCGGACGTGGGCGAGGAACAGGCCCGGATCCGGCAGCTGCGGGAGCGGGCACTGCGCGCCGTGGACGGCTTTCTGCAACGGGAGGAGCGCGGGCTCGCCGGGGCGTTGCAGCGACCGTGCATACAGCGGCCGCAGCGGATGGTGGAGGAGCGCGAGGAGCAGGTCACGGCACTGCTGGAGCGCGGCCGGCGGACGCTGGGCCATCTGCTGGACCGCGCCGACTCGGAGCTGGCCCACACCCTGGCCCGGGTGGTCGCGCTCTCCCCCAAGGCGACGCTGGAGCGCGGCTATGCGGTCCTCCAGAAGCCGGACGGGATGGCGGTACGGGCACCACAGGAGGTTCGTACGGACGAGGTGCTGCGGGCCCGGGTGGCCGAAGGCGAGTTCACGGTGCGGGTGGACGGCGCGACCGGGGCCACCGGCACGACCGGCGCTGTCACACCCCCTGCATAGGCTTGAAGGCATGGCGAAGGCGAAGGCGAAGGCGGAGACGGACGGCATGACGGACGCGGAGCAGGACATCCAGCGGGACGCGGGGGGAGCGGAGGGAGCGAAGGGAAGGGAGCCGGGCGGGGAGCGGAGCCCGGCGGACGGCACGGAGGCGCGGGTACCGGCCGTGGACTCCACGCTGGGCTACGAACAGGCACGCGATGAGCTGATCGAGGTCGTCCGCAGCCTGGAGGCGGGCGGCACGACGCTGGAGGAGTCGCTCGCACTGTGGGAGCGCGGCGAGGCGCTGGCGAAGGTGTGCCGACGCTGGCTGGAGGGCGCGCGCGCCCGGCTGGACGCGGCGCTGGCGGAGCAGACGGACGAGGGGTGAGCAGGCACGGAGCGCGCCTACTGGCCAGGGGCTCGATAGCTCCCTGACTCCCCCAGACCCCTGCCCCCCAGCCACCTGACTCCCCCCAGCTCCGGCACCTTCACCAGAAGGTCAACATCACCCCCATGTGAACTGGATCACAATTGCCCCGGATTTAGTTGAAGCTTCACATAACCGGGTTACAGTGGTTCCGACCCCGATCCACCCGACCCATCACCGAGGTGCCCTGATGTCTCTCGCCCTTGACGCCGCCGCCCAGGACCTGCTCTTCCGCGAGGCCCGGACCGCCAACACGTTCACGGAGGAGCCGGTCACCGACGAGCAGGTACAGGCCGTCTACGACCTGGTGAAGTACGCGCCGACCGCGTTCAACCAGTCGCCGCTGCGGATCACCCTCGTCCGCTCCGCCGACGCTCGTCAGCGCCTGGTCAAGTACGCCATGGGCGCCAACGGCGACAAGACCCTCACCGCCCCGCTGACCGTCATCCTCTCCACCGACCTGGACTTCCACGAGAAGCTGCCGACGCTCTTCCCGCACGCGCCGAACGTCAAGGACGCCTTCTTCTCCGAGCCCGCCGTCCGCGAGACCGCCGGCACCCAGAACGCCACCCTCCAGGCGGGCTACTTCATCCTCGGCATCCGCGCCGCCGGGCTGGCCGCCGGCCCGATGACCGGCTTCGACTTCGACGGCATCAACAAGGAGTTCTTCGCCGACGGCAAGCAGAAGGCTTTCATGGTGATCAACGTCGGCAAGCCGGGCCCGGACGCCTTCTTCCCCCGTTCGCCGCGGCTGTCCTTCGACGAGGCCGCCGTCACCGTCTGAGGCCCAGCCGGGGCACAGCCGCCCAGGTCCCCCATACGGCATACGAAGGCATACCAGGACATACCAAGACATACGACGAGGCCGCCACACCCCCTCCCGGGTGCGGCGGCCTCGTCGTCCGTGCCATAACTGGAAGCCCGGCTTCGGCCCGGCTTCGACTCAGCCTCGGCCCGGCTTCGACTCAGCCTCGGCCCGGCGTCAGCCCTTCTTCGCCACCAGCGCGGCGGCCAGGTCCGCGAGCCGCCCGTAGGGCGCGGTGCCCGTGATGACCGTGGTCACCCCCGCCTCCTCACGGACCAGCGCCCGGTACTTCTCGCCCTGGTAGCGGTCCCACTTCTCGTTGCCGACGGCCTGCTTGCCCTCGACCTTCGTGGCGCCGAGCGTGACGCTGCGGATGAACTGCTGCGCCGGAGCGTCGCTCTGCTCGACGGCCGCGTACTGCTGCTCGGGGTCGAGCATGCCCAGATGCCAGGCGCCGCCGCTGCGGTCGTTGCTCGCCTTGTACGAGACCGAGGTGGCCCGCCAGGTGTCGGGCAGCCCCTCGGGCGCGGCGACCGGGTACGGCGCCGCCCGCCGGGCCGTGATCAGTTCGACGCGGTAATCGACCCTCTTGACCGCGTTCTGCTCCGCGTCGGCACTGTCGTCGTGCGGGATGAAGAAGTAGATCGCCCCGACGAGGACGCCGATCACCGCCAGCGACAGGACCATGTCCCGCACCGTTTGCCTGCCTCGCATACCTGCCACGTCCCTATGGTCCCCCATCCCCGCAGCCGCTCTGACCGGCCCCCTGGTGACCGCCGTCACCTGCCCGTCATGCGTCCACCACCTGCCCGCACCTGTCGCCACCCGCCCTCACCTGCGCGGTTGCCCCGGGCCCGGGCTTCCTTGACGCCGCTCATGCGTAGGGCCCCCTGCTCATTTTCGCGGCCGCCGGATAAGGTCGTACCTACCCTCATCACTCACGGCCGTCGCCGTACAGAAAGGTGCGCTCGATGACCGAGCATCATCTCCCGTCCCCTCTCGAGGTCAGCCCCGAAGCGCCGGACCGGAATCTCGCGCTGGAACTCGTCCGGGTCACCGAGGCCGGTGCCATGGCATCGGGCCGCTGGGTCGGCCGGGGTGACAAGAACGGCGCGGACGGCGCGGCGGTCAAGGCCATGCGCGCCCTGATCCACACCGTCTCGATGAACGGCGTCGTGGTCATCGGAGAGGGCGAGAAGGACAACGCTCCGATGCTCTACAACGGCGAACGGGTCGGCGACGGCACCGGCGCCGAATGCGATGTGGCCGTGGACCCGGTGGACGGCACCACCCTGACCGCCAAGGGCATGGCCAACGCCGTGTCCGTGATGGCGGTCGCCGAACGCGGCTCCATGTTCGACCCCTCCGCGGTCTTCTACATGGACAAGCTCGCCACCGGCCCGGAAGCGGCGGACTTCGTCGACATCACGGCACCGGTGGCTGTGAACATCAAGCGGATCGCCAAGGCGAAGAAGTGCGCGGTCGAGGACGTCACCGTGGTCATCCTGGACCGGCCGCGCCACGACGGCCTGGTCAAGGAGGTCCGGGAGGCCGGTGCGCGGATCAAGTTCATCTCCGACGGCGACGTCGCCGGCGCGATCATGGCGGCCCGCGAGGGTACCGGCGTCGACCTGCTGCTGGGCATCGGCGGTACGCCCGAGGGGATCATCGCGGCCTGTGCGCTGAAGTGCATGGGCGGCACGTTCCAGGGCAAGCTGTGGCCCAAGGACGATGACGAGCGGCAGCGCGCGCTGGACGCCGGCCACGACCTCGACAAGGTCCTCCAGATCGACGACCTGGTCAGCGGCGACAACGTCTTCTTCGTCGCCACCGGCATCACCGACGGCGAGCTGCTGCGCGGCGTCCGCTACCGCGCCGAGAGCGCCTACACCCAGTCCCTGGTGATGCGCTCCAAGTCCGGCACCATCCGCACGATCGACTCCGAGCACCGGCTGTCCAAGCTGCGCGCGTACAGCTCGGTGGACTTCGAGCGCCCGAGCTAGCACCCCGACAGGCACCTACGAGTCCCCCAACAGGACTACTGGTTCCCCTAGTTCACCGACAGGCGGCAGGCGGCAGGCGGCAGGCGACTGGCAACTGACAACTGGCGGCAGTCAGCAGGCGACAGTCAGCACTTCGCCCCCGCCGGAGTCTCCAGACTCTCCGGCGGGGGCGAAGTGGCCCACCCTCAGCCGCTCGCAGGTCAGGGGTGGCCCATGGACGTGGTCAACCTGCCGCGGGCACCCGGCCGGCACGCTGGAGCTCGGCCTCCCGGCGCCGCCGACGGGTCAGCACCACCCGGCGCTCGGCCGCGGTCAGGCCACCCCAGACGCCGTACGGTTCCGGCTGGAGCAGGGCGTGCTCCCGGCACTCGACCATCACGGGACAGCGGGCACAGACCCGCTTCGCGGCTTCCTCCCTGGCCAGCCGCGCGGCGGTCGGCTCCTTGGACGGGGCGAAGAACAGCCCGGCTTCATCCCGGCGGCACACCGCCTCGGAATGCCAGGGGCCGGACTCGTCGCGCGCAGGCACTCGCGGGGACGGAACGACAGCGGCATCCTGCAGGGGCTGATGCGGTAGCAGCACGGTCTACTCCTGACGACGGCTTCGGCGAGAGAATTCACCCTTGACCGTCTCGCTGCGCACGGCTTTTTTTCGCACCCCGCAGCCGCACGAGAGACGATGCACCAGCCCTACCCGCTGTACGCACGCTTATGCACACCGTGTCGATCGTGCGGAAACGAGACATCGCGACAAGGCGAAAATCGCGTTCTCGCCGCCGGACCCTAAACCGCCCGTCCCCTCGTCCGCCCGGTCCCTTACACGAGGAATGCCGGACCTGCCGACCCTTACCTGGCGAACGCCGGCCTCTTCTGCGAGGCGGCTATATGCGGCGGCGCAGGTCGCGTACGAGATCGCGGATCACGGCGCCGCGCTTCGGCTTCGCCTCGACGCTGCCCAGGATGGCGTAGCCGTTGATGTGCACCTGCGGGGCGTCGCCGTCCACCGCCTCATGCGTCTCGATCTCGAAACTGCCCAGGACTCCGGAGCCGCTGCTGCGCAGCGTGACGTTCTCCGGGACCCGGATCTCGACGCTGCCGAAGATCGCCGTGACGTTGATCTGGACCTGCTGCTGCGGGAAGACCGCCTCGGTCAGGTCGATCTCGACGGAGCCGAAGATCGCCACGGCGTTGATCCGCGCCGGGACCCGCCAGCGGCCCTTGCGGGTGGAGGCGCTGAAGATCGCGACGAGGTTCTGGTCGGGCAGCGGGCCGCCGGGCTCGTACGCATGGGCCTCAGGTGCCGGGCGCCCGCCACCGCCGGCGGCAGGAAGATCCCGTGTGACGAGCTCCAACTCCCCCATGGTCTTGGCGCGGTAGACGACATCGATCCGCTCGGCGTGCTCCTCCGGGTCCAGCCGGCCCTCGGCCAGCGCCTCCCGGAGGATCTCGGCGATCCGGTCGCGGTCCGCGTCGGACGCCCGTATCTCACCCTCGGCCACCGTCTTGGTCAGCTTCACCGCGGGCGAGCCAGGCCTCTGCTCCGGCTTCCGCAGCATTCCGGGCGGGGTCTCGGGGCCCGGACGTCCCCCGTTCTCAGCATCCACGCCCTCAGCCTACCGAAACGCGATAGATCGCGACTAGTGGTCCGCCTGATGATTCCCGAAGGTCCGTAGTGAGCCTTACCTCACCACCGCGGCCCCGCCCCGGGGTTCTACGCTGTGGAAGCGCTGCCGTAGACGCCAGCTCACACCTCCGAGTAAGGATTCATCGCCCCATGTCGGTCTCTTCCCGCCCGGCCCACCCGGCATTCAGCTACACCGACCTGCTCCCCACCGGCGAGGACCACACCCCCTACCGTCTCGTCACCTCGGAGGGCGTGAGCACCTTCGAGGCCAACGGCCGTACGTTCCTCAAGGTGGAGCCGGAGGCACTGCGCAAGCTGGCCGCCGAGGCGATGCACGATATTTCGCACTATCTGCGCCCGGCCCACCTCGCCCAGCTCCGCAAGATCCTCGACGACCCCGAGGCGTCCGCCAACGACCGCTTCGTCGCGCTCGACCTCCTCAAGAACGCGAACATCGCCGCGGCCGGCGTCCTCCCCATGTGCCAGGACACCGGCACCGCCATCGTCATGGGCAAGCGCGGCCAGCAGGTCCTCACCGGAGGCCGCGACGAGGAGGCGCTCTCCCGCGGCATCTACGACGCGTACACCCAGCTGAATCTCCGCTACTCCCAGATGGCCCCGCTGACCATGTGGGAGGAGAAGAACACCGGCTCCAACCTCCCCGCCCAGATCGAGCTGTACGCGACCGACGGCGGCGCCTACAAGTTCCTCTTCATGGCCAAGGGCGGCGGCAGCGCCAACAAGTCCTTCCTCTTCCAGGAGACCAAGGCGGTCCTCAACGAGGCCTCCATGATGAAGTTCCTGGAGCAGAAGATCCGCTCCCTCGGTACGGCCGCCTGTCCGCCGTACCACCTCGCCATCGTCGTCGGCGGTACGTCGGCCGAGTACGCCCTCAAGACCGCCAAGTACGCCTCCGCGCACTACCTCGACGAGCTGCCCGCCGAGGGCTCCCCGGCCGGCCACGGCTTCCGCGACAAGGAGCTGGAGGAGAAGGTCTTCGAGCTGACGCAGAAGATCGGCATCGGCGCCCAGTTCGGCGGCAAGTACTTCTGCCACGACGTCCGCGTCGTCCGCCTCCCCCGTCACGGCGCGTCCTGCCCGGTCGCGATCGCCGTGTCCTGCTCCGCGGACCGCCAGGCCGTCGCGAAGATCACCGCCGAGGGCGTCTTCCTGGAGCAGCTGGAGACCGACCCGGCGAAGTACCTCCCCGACACCACGGACGAGGAGCTCACCGAGGGCGCGGGCGCGGACCTCGACGCGGTCCGGATCGACCTCAACCGCCCCATGGACGAGGTCCTCGCCGAGCTGACCAAGCACCCCGTCAAGACCCGCCTCTCGCTCACCGGCACGCTGGTCGTCGCCCGCGACATCGCCCACGCCAAGATCAAGGAACGCCTGGACGCGGGCGAGGAGATGCCGCAGTACCTCAAGGACCACCCGGTCTACTACGCCGGCCCGGCCAAGACCCCCGAGGGCTACGCCTCCGGTTCCTTCGGCCCGACGACCGCGGGACGTATGGACGCCTACGTCGAGCAGTTCCAGGCCGCCGGCGGCTCCAAGGTCATGCTCGCCAAGGGCAACCGCTCCCAGCAGGTCACCGACGCCTGCGCCGCCCACGGCGGCTTCTACCTCGGCTCCATCGGCGGCCCGGCCGCCCGCCTGGCCCAGGACTGCATCAAGAAGGTCGAGGTCCTCGAATACGAGGAGCTGGGCATGGAAGCCGTCTGGCGGATCGAGGTCGAGGACTTCCCCGCCTTCATCGTCGTCGACGACAAGGGCAACGACTTCTTCCAGGACCCGTCCCCGACGACGCCCACTTTCACGAGCATCCCCGTGCGCCAGTCCAGCTGACGCCACTTCAACTGCCCTACGGCACACGGCCATCAGTCGCGTTCAAGCGAGTGATGGCCGTGTGCCGTATGCACATAGGCCAGGTTTGCGTGAGGCATGTAAGCCGCCGTCAAAGAGGCGTCAACGCGATGACACCTGCATTGGTCACCGTGTTAGGTTCAATAACCTTGATCATTCACGCTTGATCATTCACGCTCGTTCGGGGAACGGTAAGGGCAGGAAGGTGACAGGTGTCCGGTTCAGGGGGGTTCAAGGCCGATGTCGAGGAACTCAATTCACTGTCGACGCGCCTGGAACGCTGCACGGAGTCGATGAAGCACGCCAGCGGAGATCTGCGCAGCGCAACGTTCAGCGAACTCGGAAGCAGCGATATCGACAGGGCCGGCGCGAAGTTCAAGAATTCCTGGGAGTACGGCATTTCGCAGATCTCCGAGGTCACCGAATCCGTTCAACAGGGGCTGCAGGCCACCGCGCGCGCCTACCACGAAACCGACAGCGCTGTTCAGCAGGCATTCGCGAAGGGGCACCGCCAGGGAGACGGGCCGGGGCACGGGGGCGGCGGGCAGGCCAGCCCGTTCGGGTGACAGGTACCTGACAGGTACGGCGGCAGTTCGCACAAGACCACGGGGGTACACGTGTTATCGCTCGGTGAGCGCATATGGGGATACGGCGGCGGGGATCCGTATGAGGACAATGGCCAGTTCTCCGGACTGCAGTTCAACCCGGCACCAGGAGTGCTCCAGGCGATAGGTGATCTCGTAGAAGATCTGAATCGCGCACACAAGAACATCACCGACGCCGCGGACACCCTGCGCGGCATCAACGACGGCACCAGCTGGACGGGCAAAGCCGCAGAAGGCTTCCGCGAGAAGACTCGCCCCCTGCCGAAGATGCTGGACACCGCCGGCAAAAGCTTCGACCAGGCCCGGAAGGCCCTGGACAGCTGGCAGTCGGATCTGGGCACCATGCAGCGTAAGGCGAGTTCGTACGAGAGCGAGGCCAAAACGGCCCGGAAACGGGCCGAGCGGGCCGAGAGCAATCCGGACCTCACGCTCTTCCGCGATGGCGGCATCGGAATGACGGATGCGCAGCAAGCGGTGGCCGCACAGCGCTGCGAAAGCGCCGTCACCGAGCTCAACGCGGCGCACGACCAGCTCTCCGGCATCATCAAAGACGCCAAGAACCTCCGGTCTCAGCACGAAGCACTGTCCGCGAAGACGGCCTCGGCGCTGTCGGCCGCCGCCGAACAGGCCCCAGACGAACCGGGATTCTTCACCGATCTGCTGCAGGGATTCCGGGACCTGGCCCGCGCCATCGCCGACTTCGAACGCGGCATCGGCCAGTGGGTCAAGGAGCACGCCAATGCGATTGCGGCCATTGGTGATGTGTTCGCGGCCATCAGCACGGTCACCGGGATGATCGGGCTCCTCTTCCCGCCGGCGGAAGGAGTTATGGGCACGGTATCCGGGGTCACTTCCCTGGCCGCCTGGGGCCTGCACGCGACAGCTCAGGCTGCGGGCGGTGAGGGCGTCGTCAGTGATCGCACGCTCACTGAGGACAAATTGGGGGCGGTCTCCTTCGGCCTGGGCAGGATCGCCACGGGGCTGGAGAAGGTATCGAAAGCAGTTGTCGTGGGCGATAAAATCAACGATCTCAGCAAGGCTTCGGGCTGGGCCAGCATCGGCATGACCGGCTGGGACTGGCTGAAAGACCAGACGGCCCTGGGATACTTCATCCCGGACAACAAAGAGGAAGCCGCGGTAGTCGGCAGCTCCATGCTGCTCGGCGGCCCCATGGGTCCTGTCGTTCACCTGGGCATGGCCTTCAAACACGCCTGGGAAAAGGGCAGCGAGAAGGATGCCGCAGCGGCACAGCAGGCAGCCGGCTGAGGGCCCGGGATGGTATACCTCCTCATCCTCCTCGCCACCGTGGCCGGCGTCATAGGCGTCATCGTCCTTGCCTTCTCGGATTTCGTCGGTACACAGGACCAGCGCGCCCGCCGGCAACAGGACATCATCCGTTCCTTCGACGGCCGCCCGGAAGTCAGGGCACGGGTGCACGGAACCGGATGGTCCGCGGAACAGATCGCATGGCTGGGCCATCAGTACGGATACTCCGTAGGGCACTGGGAGACCCGTCATGCGTCGCCCCGCTACCTCGTGATGCGGAGAACGACCCCGGCCCCGGCCCCGACCCCGGCCCCCGCACCGCCCCACACGGTCTCCTCGGAACAGATACGACACGAGCTGCGCAAGGCCCCCGATCCGGCTGCCCGGCGCAGCCTGATGATGGCTCTCCCGGTCTTCGGCATCCTGTCCGTCGTCGAAGTCATCAGGAATTACTCTGCCGGTCACTCATACGTGGTTCCGGCCATCGCCGCACCTCTCTTCTTCACCGCTGCGGCAGCCTTGACGTGGCACACACGAAGGGCCGATCAGCGCCGCCGGCAAACTCCTCCCCCGCCACCAGCCCAGCAGAAGTGGTGAATTCCATGAGCGCCGTACGTGTCGCTTTCGAGGTCCCGACCATCTTTCAGAGGATCACCCCTGGCCTGGATCCTGAGCAGGCACGGACCGAGGTGATGGCCCGTGCCCAGGCTCAGGGTGTGGAGATACCCGACGAGCGGATCGACGAGATCGCGACCGAATACCAGAAGGTCTCCACCCTGCTCGCGGCGGCGGGCGTCCTCTACTCCGGCTCCTGCTTCGGCCAGTTCGACAACGACGGAATCATGGGGTCCCTGACCATCGGTCTCCAGCCGCTGTCCTACCGGGACCCCGAGATCGCCGTCGCCGGCATGACCAAGATCTTCACAGCCGAGCACGGACAGAACGCCGAGGTCAGCGCCATCACCCTGCCGTCCGGCCAAGCCACCCTGGTCATCCGGCAGTCACCCGACCTGCGTATGCCGGGTGAACACACGGAATCCGGTGAGGACCTCCCGATCGATGTCGCACAGCTGCAGGCGTTCATTCCCGTCCCTCAAAGTGCGGTGCCCGGCGCCCAGACGCTGGTCACGGTGACATTCAGTACCCCCAGCACGGACCACTGGGCGGACTACTGCGAACTGCTGGTGCCGCTCCTTCAGAGCCTGCGCTTCCTGCCGAACGCCGACGCGGACCCCGCACCAGCCCCCGACGTGCCGCCCGTCGGGAGGCCCACGGCAGTGTTCGGCTGAGCATCGGGTCCAGTCCTTGGTGTCTTCCTCCTGCTCCTCCTCACTGCCGCCCGCGATGTACCGGGCAGGCGCACGGGGGCCATGCCTGGGAGAGCCCGTAGATATTGACCGGGTCGCCGGCCATCACGTGGACCGGCGCCCGTTCCTCCCGTACGACGCCATCGGGGCTCGCGGTGTAGACGCGCATGGTCATCAGCGACTGCCGGGACGGGGGCCTGGGGCATTGTTCGCGGTCTTCGCTCACCAGACCACCTCGACGGGCTGCGGCTGTTGCTCGTACGCGAGGTAGTACGGGCGCACGAGGCGTGTCCTGTCACCGTCGATGGGCAACTCGGCGAGGCGCGGCGGGTTCCAGGGCCAGACGAGGACCGTACGAACGGTCACGGGGCAGATGTGTGGGGCAGGGGTGGCGCGGTGACGTCCCGTGGCGCGCGGAATCAGTAAATCCCGAAATTCCCGCATCCGATCAAGGCAACGGGCAATAAGCTGGCCCATGTTGACGCTCCTCTTGGGTCTAGGCGTTGGCCATGCCCTGGGGCCGTGGTAGCGGTCGCCGGGGCAATCACCTTCTGTGCCCTCATCGTTGCTCTGTGCTGGCTACGATCGATAGAGGGTTGGTGTCCCGGGAGTCGTCCGGGACAAGGAGGGATGGGCCGATGACATTCCAGCCGCACGAACTCTCACCGGGCCGCTCGGCGCGCGATCTGTTCGGCGCCAGGCTGCGGCACCACCGCGAGAAGGCCGGCATGTCACTGAGGCGCCTCGCAGAGGTGCTGGACTACTACAGCAAGTCCCAACTCGCGCGCTATGAAAAGGCGGAGTCGCTGCCGTACGACGACCTGCCGCAGAAGCTGGATGCCTGCTTCGGTACGGAGGGGCTGTTCGTGAGCCTGTACGAGCTTGCGAGGAAGGAGCCGTTCCCCGGCAAGTACCGCCGGGTGATGGAGATCGAGAGCCAGTCAGTCATCATCGAGCAGTACGTGTGCGCCACCGTCCCCGGCCTGCTCCAGACCCCTGAGCTCGCTGAACAGTCGCTGCGCTACGGGCGTCCGTACGCCCCGGACGCAGAGATCGAGGCGATGGTGAAGGCGCGCATAGACAGGCAGGCACGGCTGAGAGCCCCGAAACCGCCGCGTTACTGGTGCATCCTCGACGAGGCGGTGCTACGCCGACCGGTCGGAGGGCCGGAGGTGATGTGCCGACAGATGCTGTCCCTGATCGAACGTGGGACAGCGCCACACGTAACCCTCCAAGTCCTGCCGTTCTCGGCTGGCGGGCACGCGGAGGCGGGCGGTTCGCTGACGCTCTACACGGTGCCCGATCAGCCGCTGGTGGCTTACTCGGAAGGGAGCCAGTCCGGGACGATCCTCGAGGACCAAGTCGTCGTCGCGAAGCGCCGGGAGAATTACGATCTGCTCAGGGCCCACGCCCTCTCGCCTCCCGACTCCGAGGCGATGATTCGAGCAGCAATGGAGGACTGGACGCCATGCGAACCACCCCGGACCTAACTGCTGCTGTCTGGCGGAAGAGCAGCTACAGCAACAACGACGGCGGCGAGTGCGTCGAGGTCGCCGACAACCTCCCCGGCCTCGTCCCCGTGCGGGACAGCAAAGACCCCCACGGCCCTGGCCTCCTCATACCGGGGAGAGCCTGGGCCGCGTTCGTGGCGGGCGTGAAAGCGGAGGGATTCGCCGCCTAGGTCTGCGCTACGGCTTGGGCAGCGTAGTGGCAGCCGTCCTGATGTCCTGGACCGTGGTGCCGAAGGTGCTCATTCCGCTGACGATCTCATTGAGGGATGCGGTGAAGAGGCGCCCGCGCTCCGCGTCGGTCCGGTGCGGGGCGCCCTTGGGCGGGACGGTCGCCTCCTGACAATGCCGGGCCCCGTCGTGCACATGGTTCAGCGCGGCGGACCAGTTCTTCTGAAGGTTCGGGTCCGGGACGGGGAAGTAGTCCCGGGCCTCCTCGATCCGCCGGCCCAGGGCGCCGCAGAGGCGGTGGAACGCCTTCTCGTCCAGCGTGACCTTCCCGTCCGCGTTGCGCTTCCCCGAGGCGGCCTTGAGGAGTTCGGATTGCAGGGCCATCGAGGCGGCGTTGATCTGCGTTGCATGCCGGGTCCCGCCGTCGTTCAGCCAGGACGCCGTCTGCCAGGCACGGGTCTGCGGTGCCCGCTCCGGCGGGGCCGGCCCGCGTTGTTTCCTGGCCGCATCGGCCGTATCGGCCGCGTCGTGCCACAGGCGGGAGTCGTCGGGGACGGATGCCTGAGTGAAGGTCACGGCGGCCAGTGCCACCGCCGGTACGGCGAACGCGAGGAGCGTGCCCGCCTTCAGGAACACGGAGGGCGGGCGGCGGACGGCCACGCGGAAGGCCGGTTCCGTGGCGGTGTCCACGGTCGTCGGGCGGCCTCGGAGCCGGCGCACCGCCCACGCCAGCCCCGCACCCACCAACGCCGCGCAGGCCGATCCAAGGACGGCGTTGACAAGCGTGAGGGAGGTGACCTGACCGTCGATGATCAGGCCCTTGGCGGGACGCCACCGGCACACGTCGAAGGCGGTGTTCAGCGGCCCCAGGCAGCCGTCGGCGGAGAAGAGCAGGAACACCTCGGCGTAGGCGAGCAGTTGGACCACTTGCGCGGCGAGCAGCGCCCGCAGCAGCCAGTGCCGGCGTGCACGGGCGGCCACCACGGCGGCTGTCAGCAGACAGGCCGCCAGGACCGTCACGGTCACCCACCACACATGGATGACGACGAAGGGGCCGGCCTGCCCCTTCAGCGTCGCCGGCCGCGACTGGTTCATCAGGAGTTGGGCCAGGACCAGGCCGGCCGCGCACACCAGGGCCCCGGCGAGGCCGGCGCCGAGCGTCCGGCGCAGCCGCAGCCCTGTGCCTGTCGGGATCGCGCTCGTCGGGACCGTGGCGGTCGGGGCTGTTGCCGTCCGGACCGTGGCCGTCGGGACCGTGGCCGTCGGGACCGTGCGCTGGAGCAGGGCAAGTACCAGCGGTAGCAGCCACATCAGCAGCGCGGCGGCCCCGACCAGGATCTGGCCGCCCAACGGGGTGAGGAGGGCGAGGCCGGTGGCGAAGGCCGAGAGGTCCGGGCCGTAGCCGTGCCAGTCGCCCGGGATCGTCCGGGTGTAGTACGCGGCGAGTTCCGCGCCCCTGTCGACGGCGCCGAGCGAGAGCGCCTGGCCCCCTGTGTGCCACCACCGCAGCCCGGCCCACAGCACCGTCGCGGTCACCAGTGCGCAGCACACCGCGGCCGCCCAGCGCTGCCCCCGTCGGGGCAGGGCGAGTGCCAGTCGCAGGGACTGGGACCACCACACCGCGGGCACGGCGGCGATGAGCAGGAATGCGAGCAGGTACTGGGGCCGCGGCAGCATCCAGTCGAGCCGGTACTCGCCGCTGGACACGAACTCGCCCAGCAGCAGGCCGAAGCCGAGCCAGAGGCCCGCCACCGCGCCGGACCGTCCGTCTTCACCCGACTGCCCTTCTTCGCCGGACCGTCCGTCTCCGCCCGACCGCGCGTCTCCGCCCGACCGCGCGTCTCCGCCCGACCGCCCGTCCTCACCGGACCGCGCGTCCTCGCCGGCTGTGCCCGAGGCCCGTACGAGCGGCAGTCCCAGGGCGAGGCAGAGCACCGGGGCCACTGCGCCGACCGTGAGCCAGAAGGAGCCCGGGCCGTCGGAGAGGACCGGAAGCGTCGCCAGGGCCTGGTGCAGGAGCGCTGCCGAGATGCCGGTGAGGAACATCGCCAGGGGGCTGACCCGGTCGAGGCGGCCGGCGTCGGCGAGTGCGCGCCGGCGCTCCTCCCACCGCGGGTGGGTCCCGAGCAGCGCGGTCAGCCGACGCAGCCACGATGCCACGGGACCGGCGGGGTCGGGGCGCTGCCAACTGGCGGCGTCCGCGCCCCAGGCGACCGCCCGGCGGTCGGCGAACAGTTCGCGCCGCCGAAGCAGGTCGGCCCGGGCGAGGTGCACCAGCCCGGCCAGCAGCAGTCCGACCAGCACGGGGGCCAGCAGCATGGCCGCGGCACTGGGCCACCAGGGTGACTTGGTGCCGGTCAGCGCCAGGACGAGGATCCAGCCGGTCACGGCGAAGGTCGGGATCAGGGCGAGCAGGACGTAGACCCGCCACAGGGCCGTACTGGCGTAGGCGTAGTCCACGTCGCGGTGGTGCACATGGGCGAGTTCGTGCAGGACGACGGCGCGGAAGCCCTCGGGGTCGGTGCGGAGCCGCGGGAGCAGACCGGAGTGCAGGGCGACGGTGTAGCTGCCGGAGCGGCCGTGGACGGCGGCGCCGGAGGTCGTCCGCGCCGGGTCGACGCGGAAGCGCAACCGCGCCCTGATGCCGGTGCGGGCGCACAGTGCGGCGAGCTCGGCCCGCAGTGTGCCGTCGGTGTCGACGGTTTCGAGCGGCACCATCCGGCGCCACCGCTCGCGGGCCGCCGGCAGCCACCAGTACAGGCCGGCCGCGAGGGCGAGCAGCACCAGGGTGGCGAGGGCGCCCCGGTACGGGACGAGCGTGTGGTCGCCGAGGCACTTCTGCAGGGCGCCCGGCCGGCTCAGGGCCGTCAGGGCGTTCTCCAGATCGCCACGGCCGGGGTCGAAACCGGCGGCGTACATGCACCCCGACGGGCCGTGCAGGACCTCCCGGCCGTCGCGCAGGCCGAGAAGCACCGTGGCGTCCTGGAGCAGCGTGTCGAGCGTGGGGATGCTCGACGCCACGACGAGGACCATCAGCAGCGCGAAGCGGGGACCGGTCCCGGTCGCGCTCCGGAGTGCGGCAAGGGCCTTCACGAGGCGGTGCCGGGGGTTGCGGGGCGGTCCTCGCCGGCCGCGGCCGCCGTCGCGATCCGCGCCACGACGCTGTCGGCCAGCGCCTCGGCCTCCCGGCGGTCCACGCCCCGCTCGGTGGCCTGTTCCACGATCTGCGTTCTGACCAGTGCCAATTCGCCGGCGTCCAGCGCGATCAGTGTGCGGTTCGCCGTGCCCGGCGCCCGGCGCAGCAGCCTGCGCACGCCGGCCCGGCCGCGCGTCAACAGGCCCTCCGTGGCCCGGTCGACCGTACGCCGGGCCGCCTGGTCGAGGACGAGCCAGACGACCGGAGTGATCAGCGCGGACACCTCGGCATAGCCGAACCCGAGCGGCTCCCGCTTCCGTCCGCCCCCGGCAAGGGTGCGGACGACTCGGTCGTCGTCCCAGACCCGCAGGCTGTCGACCAACGGCAACTCGTGTGCCGCGTGCTCCGCCACCACCTCGCGCACCAGATCGCGCACATACAGCACCTGCAACCCCCGTACGTAGCAGTCGAGTTCAGTCCCGTTCAGACCATTGCAGCACCATAGGGGAACGGAGGGTACCCGCGGGGGGACACAGCGACGGACGGACCCGTACATGGCGTAGCCGGCCTGACCCAGCCCAGTCCAGCCGGGAGACCAATCGGCTGAAGTGGTGTGACGCGATGTCTGTCGCCGGGAACAGATCCGGGAACAGATCGGCGTTCGCAGGCACTGTCATAGACATGAGTGAACACAGCGAACACAGCGAACACAGCGGACGCAGCGAACACACCGGACATGGCGACAACGCCAGCACCGGCTTCCGCATCGAGCACGACTCCATGGGTGAGGTGCGCGTCCCCGCGCATGCGAAGTGGCGGGCGCAGACGCAGCGGGCGGTGGAGAACTTCCCGGTCTCCGGGCAGCGGTTGGAGCGGGCGCATATCGAGGCGCTGGCGCGTATCAAGGGGGCGGCCGCCAAGGTCAACGCCGAGCTGGGGGTGCTCGACGGCGATATCGCCCAAGCCGTACAGGAGGCGGCTGCCGAGGTGGCGGAGGGGCGGTGGGACGAGCACTTCCCTGTTGATGTTTTCCAGACGGGGTCGGGGACGTCGTCGAACATGAACACCAATGAGGTCATCGCGACGCTGGCCGGTGAGCGGCTGGGGCGGGCGGTGCATCCCAACGATCACGTCAATGCGAGTCAGTCGTCGAATGATGTGTTTCCGTCGTCGATCCATATTGCGGCGACTTCGGCCGTTCTCCGCGACCTGATTCCCGCACTGGAGCATGTGGCGGAGGCTTTTGAGAGGAAGGCCGAGGAGTTCCGAGGTGTCGTGAAGTCGGGGCGGACGCATTTGATGGATGCGACGCCGGTGACGTTGGGGCAGGAGTTCGGGGGATTCGCCGCGCAGGTGCGGTACGGCGTGGAGCGGCTGCGGAGTTCGTTGCCGCGGCTGGCGGAGTTGCCGTTGGGCGGTACGGCGGTGGGGACGGGGATCAATACGCCGCCGGGGTTCTCGGCCGCGGTGATCACCGAGGTGGCACGGGCGACCGGGCTGCCGCTGACGGAGGCGCGGAACCACTTCGAGGCGCAGGGGGCGCGGGACGGGATCGTCGAGACCAGCGGGCAGCTGCGGACGATCGCGGTGGGGCTGACGAAGATTGCCAACGACCTGCGGTGGATGGCTTCCGGGCCGCGGACGGGCCTGGCCGAGATCAACCTGCCCGATCTGCAGCCGGGGTCGTCGATCATGCCGGGGAAGGTCAACCCGGTGATTCCGGAGGCGGTGCTGATGGTGGCGGCGCAGGTCACCGGGAATGACGCGACGGTCGCGGCGGCGGGGGCGTCCGGCAATTTCGAGCTGAATGTGATGCTGCCGGTCATCGCGCGGAATGTGCTGGAGTCCATTCGGCTGCTCGGGAATGTGGCGCGGCTGCTGGCGGACCGTACCGTCGACGGGATCACGGCGAATGCGGAACGGGCCCGGGAGTACGCGGAGTCGTCGCCGTCGGTGGTGACGCCGCTGAACAAGTACCTCGGGTATGAGGAGGCGGCGAAGGTGGCGAAGAGGTCGCTTGCCGAGCGGAAGACGATTCGTCAGGTCGTCATCGAGGGCGGGTATGTGGAGCGCGGGCTGTTGACCGAGGGGCAGTTGGACGAGGCGTTGGATGTGTTGCGGATGACGCGACCGTAAGCCTGTACGAGTGCGGTCCGTGTCACGGCGCGTGTCATGGCGCGCCACTAAAATCTGCGCATGACAGCGGACATGATGGGCGCGGCGGAAGGCACCACAGGGGAAACGGGGGATGCCGATAGGGGGGAAGCCGATACCGCCATGGGGGAAGCCGATACCGCGGAAGGCGGTGCGGTCGGCGGGCCCGGGGTGGCCGGGCCCGCCGGGGTGGCCCGGCCCGCGGCGGAGGGGCGCTGGGCCGTCGGGGAGCAGATTCTGTGGCGGTATCGGGACAACGCCGACCGGCGTCAGTTCCACATCTGCCGGCCGATGACCGTGGTGCGGGACACCGAGGAGCTGCTCGCGGTGTGGATGGCGCCCGGCACCCCGTGTATCCGGCCGGTGCTCGCCGACGGTACGCCCGTGCACCGCGAGCCGCTGTCCACCCGCTACACCAAGCCCCGCCGGACCACCCTCGACCGGTGGTTCGGCGCGGGTGTGCTGAAGCTGGCGCGGCCCGGCGATCCCTGGTCGGTGTGGTTGTTCTGGGAGCGCGGGTGGCAGTTCAAGAACTGGTACGTCAATCTGGAGGAGCCGCGCCGCCGTTGGGCCGGCGGGATCGACTCCGAGGACCACTTTCTCGACATCTGTGTCTATCCGGACCGGCGCTGGGAGTGGCGGGACGAGGACGAGTTCGCGCAGGCACAGCGGGACGGGCTGATCTCGCCGGCCCAGGCCGCCGAGGTCAGGTCCGCCGGCCGGGCCGCGATCGCACAGATCACGGCCTGGCGGAGCCCGTTCGCGGACGGCTGGGAGAACTGGCGGCCGGATCCGGCCTGGGGGATCCCGCGGCTGCCGGAGGGCTGGGACCGCGCGCCGGATCGTTTGCTGTCGTGAGGGAGTGAAGGGAAACGGGGGGAGTGAAGGGGGCGAACCATGGAAAGGTGCGCCTATGGGTGACGCTGTTTCCCGCCGTGAGAAGCGGGGCCGAGCCCCCTTGCTGCGCCATGGGCCGTCAAACGTAGGATCGTCCTCCGCGGGACTGCACAGGCGCAACTCCAGAACGGAAAAACGAGCTTGGCCGCGGCCGGCGGTCGCAGGAGGGGCGAGGTCGTGAGGGCGACTAGCTACGACGCATACGAGGGCCTGAGCCGGTTAGCGCTGGACCGGGCCGGGCAGGCCGAGGCGTTCGACGCGATCGGCGACCGGTACGACGAGGCCTTTCCGCACAAGGAGGGGCAGATCGCCTCGGGCGCCTGGCTGGCCGGTGCGCTGCCCGCCGGTTCGCGGATACTCGACGTCGGGTGCGGTACGGGTCTGCCGACGGCGCGTCAACTGTCGGAGGCCGGGCACCGCGTCGTGGGGATCGATCTCTCCCCTTCGATGGTGAAGCTGGCCCACGACAACGCTCCGAAGGCCGAGTTCCACCGGCTGGATCTCGCCGATCTGCGCGGCGGCCGGCTCGGCGGCCCCGGCTCTTTCGACGGAATAGCCGCATTTTTCTCCCTGCTGATGCTGCCCCGTGCCGAAATCCCTTACGCACTGGCCCTGCTGCATGATCTGCTACGTCCTGAGGGGCTGCTGGCCCTGTCGATGGTCGAGGCGGATGTGGACGACTTCACGATTCCGTTCCTGGGCAACTCGATCCGGGTATCGGGTTACCTGCGGGACGACCTGCGCCGGGTCGTGTGCGACGCGGGATTCGACGTCGTCGGGGAGGACACGTACGCATATGCCCCGGCGAGTACGGACGTACCACCCGAGATCCAGCTCTTTCTGCACCTGCGACGCGCCTGAGACGCAGCGCGTTGGGCGCGCCCCGTACGGGCGACGCGCCCGGAACGCGGCGTGTCGGGCGCGCAGCCCCGGACGGATGGAATCCCACGCGTGACGGAGCACCCCACCTCCCACGAATCGCGGCGGTCCGCATCGACCGCCGCGCCCTCGGCGTCCCCCGCGCGGGGACCGGGCGGGACGGCGCCGCTCGGCGCGGTCCCCGACCCGCGCAGCGCCCTGCGGCAGCCGGCCGCGACCGGGTTCGCCCCGTCGCCCGGCAGCGGTTTCGCGGTGCGCGGCGGTGACGACCTCGGCCTGGCGGGTGCCGCCGTCGCGGCCTCGGCGGGTCCACCGGGGGGCGGGGCCGGGCAGCACGCGGACCACGTGGGCCACACAGGGCATACAGACCACGCCGGTCATGCGGGTCACGCCAGCCACGGAGGCCACACCGACCACACCGGCCATGCGGGCCACACCAGTGGCGAGCCTCCCGCGGACCACGGTGCGGCTCGGGACGGTGCCGTCCGCCCGTATGAACCGTATGGGGAGGCCTGCGGAAGCCCGTACGGCAGCGACTCGCACAGCACGTACGGCGGCGACTCGCACAGCGCGTACGGCAGTGACTCGCACAGCGCGTACGGCGGTGACTCACACGGGGAGGTGGCCATGCCGGCGAGCGGGTGGCCGGGCGGCGCGCCGGAGGCGGGGCGGGAGTCGGCCCGGTCCGGGCGGCGCATGGCGCAGGGTGCGGTGAACCGCGTCGAGGAGCCCGAGCCGGGCGGGGAGCCGCACCGCGGGCAGCGTCCGCACGCGGCCGACGGCGGCGTCGGCCGGGCGCGGGAAGGGGACGGCCGGCGGGCGCGGGAAGAGCGGGACGAGGATGCCCGGCGGTCGCGGGACGAGGACGCTCAGCGGGACGGCCGGCGGTCGCGGCCGCATGGCGGCGAGCCGGGATCGGGCCCGGGGGTGCCGGGGCAGGCGGCGGGCGAGGGTGGCGGCGGCCGGGCGCGGGAGGGCGACGGCCGGCGGTCGCGGAACGAGGACCCCGGGCGGGCGCGTGGCGGGGGCGCGGGAGCTCAGGTGCCGGCGCCCGCCGGTCCGCCGGAGGGCCCGCCGTCCGCTCCGCTGCCGCCGTCTCCCCCGGCGCGCTCGGCGCATCCGGGCGAGAGCCCCGAGGTGGCGGCGGCCCGGCAGGCGGGCGGGGACCGGCTGCGGTTCATCGGCGCGGCGACCCGGCGGATCGCCCGGGGTATCGACCTGGACGAGATCGTGCTGGGCCTGTGCCGGGCCACGGTGCCGACCTTCGCCGACGCGATCCTCGTATATCTGCGGGATCCGCTGCCGGTGGGCGACGAGCGGCCGACCGGGCCGGTGGTGCTGCGGCTGCGGCGTACCGACCGGATCCCGGAGGAGCCGGACACCAACGGCGTGCGGCTGCCCGTACTGCCCGCCCAGCCGGACCTCGGGCCGGCGATGGGCGGCAGCGCGGCGGAGCTGGCCGAGGTGCGGCCGGGCGGTCCGCTGGCGGAGGTGCTGCGGGGCGTGCGGCCGCTGTTCGGTGAGGCGCAGGCGGCACGTACCGCGCTGCCGGAGCTGCTGGGTCCGGATCCGCGGCTGCCCGGCGGGCACCGGGTGATCCTGGCGCCGCTGCGGGGTCGCCGACGGGTGATCGGTGCCGCGGTCTTCCTGCGCCGGCCGGACCGTCCCGCCTTCGAGCCGGACGATCTGCTGGTGGCCGCACAGCTGGCGACGCACACCGCGCTGGGCGTGGACAAGGCGGTGCTGTACGGGCGCGAGGCGTATATCGCCGACGCGCTCCAGCGCACCATGCTGCCGGACTCGCTGCCGCAGCCGACCGGAGTGCGGCTGGCCAGCCGGTATCTGCCGGCCGCCGAGACGGCCCGGGTGGGCGGTGACTGGTACGACGCGATCCCGCTGCCGGGCAGCCGGGTGGCGCTGGTGGTCGGTGACGTCATGGGCCACTCGATGACCTCGGCGGCGATCATGGGCCAGCTGCGGACCACCGCGCAGACCCTGGCGGGGCTCGACCTGCCGCCGCAGGAGGTGCTGCACCACCTCGACGAGCAGGCCCAGCGGCTCGGCACGGACCGCATGGCGACCTGCATGTACGCGGTCTACGACCCGGTGGCGCACCGGATCACCATCGCCAACGCGGGGCATCCGCCGCCGGTGATGCTGCACCGCGGCGGGCGCGCCGAGGTGCTGCGGGTGCCGTCGGGTGCGCCGATCGGGGTCGGCGGGGTGGACTTCGAGGCGGTGGAGCTGGACGCCCCGGAGGGCGCCACGCTGGTGCTCTACACCGACGGTCTGGTCGAGTCGCGGATCCGGGACGTGTGGACCGGTATCGAGCAGCTGCGGGAGCGGCTGGCGGAGACGGCCCGGCTGACCGGGCCCAATCCGCCGCCGCTGGAGCCGCTCTGCGACGAGGTGCTGGACATGCTGGGGCCCGGCGACCGCGATGACGACATCGCGCTGCTGGCGGCCCGGTTCGACGGGATCGCGCCGAGCGATGTCGCGTACTGGTATCTGGACCCGAAGGCGGAGACGGCCCGGCAGGCGCGCCGGCTGGCCCGGCGGGCGCTGGCCCGCTGGGGTCTGGAGGAGCTGAGCGACCAGCTGGAGCTGCTGGTCAGCGAGGTGGTGACGAATGCGGTGCGGTATGCGGAGCGGCCGATCACGCTGCGGTTGCTGCGAACGGACGTACTGCGCTGCGAGGTCGGGGACGACGTACCGCAGCTGCCGAGGCTGCGGCAGGCGCGGCCGTCGGACGAGGGCGGGCGGGGCCTCTACCTCGTCAACCGGATGGCCCGGCGCTGGGGCGCGACCCGTCTGAGCATGGGGAAGGTCGTCTGGTTCGAGCTGAGCATGCCGTCGGGGGCGCCGCGCCGCTGATGGCGTGGTCAGCGGACGGGGTTCCGGCCCGCCGCCGCCCATCGCCCGCCCCTCCTGTCCCACTCATTGGACCCCATCTGAGACCAGATGGGGTCCAACTCTTGCCGACATGCCGTCGGAGGCGTTGACTGCTTGGGTGAACAAAAGGGACTTATTATCCCATCGCTTCACTCCATCGCTCCAGCACCCCGTGATCAACCACCTCGCGATCAACCGCCCCACCTCACTCCATCCCGTCCACGCCTGTCGAAATGGGAGGAACTCCTCCGATGACCAGCACCGCCCGCGATGTGCCGCGTACGACGAACAACGCCGGGGTCCCGGTGGACAGCGACGAACACTCGCTCACCGTCGGCCGCGACGGCCCGATCCTCCTGCACGACCACTACCTGATCGAGAAGATGGCCCAGTTCAACCGCGAGCGGGTCCCCGAGCGGGTGGTGCACGCGAAGGGAGCGGGCGCGTACGGCACCTTCGAGGTCACCAACGACGTCAGCCAGTTCACCAAGGCGATCGTCTTCCAGCCCGGCAAGAAGACCGACATGCTGGCCCGCTTCTCCACCGTGGCCGGTGAGCAGGGCAGCCCCGACACCTGGCGCGACCCGCGCGGCTTCGCGCTCAAGTTCTACACGGAGGTCGGCAACTACGACCTCGTCGGCAACAACACCCCGATCTTCTTCGTCCGCGACACGATCAAGTTCCAGGACTTCATCCGCTCCCAGAAGCGGCGGCCGGACAACGGCCTGCGCGACAACGACATGCAGTGGGACTTCTGGACGCTGTCCCCGGAGTCCGCGCACATGGTCACGTGGCTGATGGGCGACCGCGGTATCCCCAAGACGTACCGCCACATGAACGGCTACGGCTCCCACACCTACATGTGGATCAACGGGAGCGGTGAGCGCTTCTGGATCAAGTACCACTTCAAGACCGACCAGGGGATCGACTTCCTCACCCAGGAGGAGGCCGACCGGCTCGCCGGCACCGACCCCGACGTCCACCGGCGCGACCTGTACGAGGCGATCGAGGGCGGCAACCACCCGTCCTGGACGCTGTACGTCCAGGTCATGCCTTTCGAGGACGCGGCGGACTACCGTTTCAACCCGTTCGACCTGACCAAGGTGTGGCCGCACGGCGACTACCCGCTGATCGAGGTCGGCCGGATGACCCTCAACCACAACCCCGACGACTACTTCATCCACATCGAGCAGGCCGCGTTCGAGCCCGCGAACCTGATTCCGGGCGTCAGCGTCTCGCCCGACAAGATGCTGCTGGGCCGGATCTTCTCCTACCCGGACACCCACCGGTACCGCATCGGCCCGAACTACGCCCAGCTGCCGCCGAACCGGCCGCGGGTGCCGGTGCACTCGTACGCCAAGGACGGCGCGATGCGCTTCGACCCCGCCCGGACGGCCGCACCGTACGCCCCGAACTCCAAGGGCGGGCCGGCCGCCGGGCCCGACCAGTTCGACCCGGCCGCCGGCTGGGAGACCGCGGGCGAGATGGTCCGTAACGCCTACACGCTGCGCCGGGACGACGACGACTGGGGCCAGCCGGGCACCATGGTCCGCGACGTCCTCGACGACGCCGCCCGCGACCGCCTGGTCGGCAACGTCTCCGGCCACCTGCTCAACGGCGTCAGCGAGCCGGTGCTGGAACGCGCACTCCAGTACTGGCGCAATATCGACAAGGGGGTCGGCGACCGGATCGCCAAGAAGGTGAACGGGGGCTGACAACCCGACAGGCGCGCGAAGGCGCCCGGAGCGGATCTGCTCCGGGCGCCTTCGCGTGCCTCAGTACCAGACGGCGGGCCGTCTCAGCCGACGTTCGGCAGGCTGTCGCTGCCGCCCTGGCCTCCGTTGTTGCCGCCGGTTCCGCCGGTGCCGCCACCGGTCGTTCCGGTGTTGGTGCCGCCGGTGTCCGTCCCCCCGTTGGTACCGCCGGTCGGCGGGATGGGCGGGGCGCTGCTCGACGTGGGGTCGCCGGTCGGGCGGTTGCTCGGGGACGGGGGCGGGCTGCTGCTCGGCGTCCGGCTCGGGGACGGGGACGTGCTCGGCTTGCCGCTCGGCGTCGGGGGCACCGACGGGGTGCTCTTCGGCGTCGACGGGGGCGCGGGCGGGGGTGCCACTCCGGCGCCGAGGTTGGTTTCGAGGTCGAACTCGGCGCTGGCGTCCGAGCCCAGCGCGGCCCGGGTGTAGTCGGACCAGACGAGGGCCGGGAAGTGACCGCCGTCGGTACGCTTCTCACCGGCCACGCCGTAGAGCTTGACCTGCTTGCCCGGCGGGGTGGGGTCCTCGCCGAAGATGCCGACCGCGGTGACGAGCTTGGGCGTGTAGCCCACGAACCACGCGGACTTGTTGTCGTCGGAGGTGCCGGTCTTGCCCGCGATGTCGGTGGCGGCGTCGGCCACCCGCCGGCCGGTGCCGCCGGGCTCGTTGACCACACCGGTCAGTACGGAGGTCAGCGTGTCGGCGGTCTTGCGGGACATCACCTCCTCGCCGATCGGGTCCTTGAGCTGGGCCTTCTCCTCGACGTTGTCCTGGGTGGTGCGCTTGGCCTCGACGACCAGGCTCGGGGAGACCGCCTTGCCGTGGTTGGCGAAGGCCGCATAGACCCCGGCCATCTGCTGGGTGCTGGCGCCCATCGAGCCGAGGGCGATGGAGGGCCTGGCCACGATGCCCTTCTCGTTCATGCCGAGCCGGCCCGCGAACTTCTTGACGTTGCCCACCCCGGCGTCCACGCCCATCTGCGCGAAGACGGTGTTGACGGACTTCTCGGTCGCCTTCTGGACGGTGATCGGACCGTAGTCGACATGGTCCTCGTTGTCCGGGGCATACGCGGTGTCGCTGCCCCGGACAGGGCGGTTGCTGTCACCGTTGTAGATGGTGTTGGGCGTGATCTGCTGCCCCTCCTGGGTCACCGCGTTGCCCTCCATCGCGGTGGCGAGGATCAGCGGCTTGAAGGTGGAGGCGGGCTGGTAGTCGGCGCGCTGGGCGTTGTTCACGTAGTGCTGGGTGTAGCCGGCACCGCCGTACATGGCCACGATGTGGCCGGTCTTCGGGTCGACCGAGGTCGCGCCGATCTGGGCGTCCTTGTCGACCTTGCGCTTGTCGGGGTCGAGCTCGTCGGTGAACCGCTCCTTGACCGACTTCTCCAGCGCCTGCTGCTTCTTCCGGTCGATGCCGAGGGTGATGTCCCAGCCGCCCCTGGCGAGCAGCTTGCCGTCGACGCCCTTGCTGATGAGCTCCTGCTTGGCCGCCGCGATGAGGTAGCCGGTCTGGCCCTTCAGCCCGGGGTCGGGCTTGGGCTTGATCGGTATCTGGAACTTCTGGGTCTTGCGCTCCTCGGGCGTCAGCCAGCCCATCTCGACCATGTTGTCGAGCGCGTACGCCCAGCGCTCCTGGACGCGCTTCTTGCCTGCGTCACTGGCGATGGCCCAGTCGTACTGGTTCGGCGCCTGGAGCAGGGCGGCGAGGTAGGCGCCCTGGGAGGGGGTCAGCTTGTCGACGTCGACGCCGTAGTACGCGTGCGCCGCGGCCTGGATGCCGTAGGCGTTGCGGCCGTAGAAGCTGGTGTTGAGGTAGCCGGCGAGGATGTCGTCCTTGTCGTACTTGTTGTCGAGCTTGAGCGAGATCACGATCTCCTGGAGCTTGCGGCTGACCGTCTGCTCCTGGGTGAGGTAGTAGTTCTTCACGTACTGCTGCGTGATCGTCGAACCGCCCTGCTTGCCCTTGCCCATGAGGGTGTTGAGGATGCCGCGGCCGGTGCCCTTCACGTCGACGCCGGAGTCGGTGTAGAAGGTCTTGTTCTCGGCGGCGACGAAGGCCCGCTGGACCTTCAGGGGGATTTTGTCCAGGGCGACGGTCTCACGGTTGACCTCGCCCCTGCGGGCCATGATCGTGCCGTCCGAGTACCGGTAGATGTTGCTCTGGAGGGTGGCGTCTTCGTTGCCGACCTTGGGCACGTCGACGGCCAGGTACAGGCCGACGAAGCCGAGGATGCCCAGGAGGCACGCCCCGAGGAAGGCTCCCAGGAGCTTCTTCCAGGTGAAGAAGCGACGTATGCCGGACTTCTTCCCAGGACGTATACCGGACTTCTTCCCGGTCTGTTTCGCGGTCGGTTTGGCCCGGCGGGCGCTCCCCTGCCGCGCCCGTCTTGCTTCCGCTCGGCCCATCGCTCCAGCAACTCCAGTCGTTCCGCCCCCAGCTAACTCAACTGTTGAAGCTAACACCGCACCTGTCGGCAATTACTCATCGATCGCGGCTTTTGCCGACGTGACAAACAGCACCCGGGCCAGGCGGAACCAGGGGGTGGGTGTTGTTCGTCGCCACCTCCTCACCTGCGCACTTGCCGCGAATCGGGCCCGCACCCAGGCCCGTACGAGGACTGGACGGGCGACCGGCCGGGGGTTAAAGTGCTATCACTTTGCTAGACCAGCGAAAGCATGGAATGCGGTGGACATCACGTACCGCACCGGGAGAAACGGGGATCCGATGACCGACCAGACACCAGCCGAGCGCACCACCGGGCCCACCGGCGACGCCACCACGGACCACACGGACCGCAGCGCGAAGCACCCGGCGGACCTCGCCGTGGACGCTCCCGACATGCCGGAACCCCAGGTCCGCGAGACCCCGGCGCACAGCATCCCGGGCGGCCTCGCCCTGCTGCTGACCGTGCTCGGCGTGGCGGTGGGTATCGGCATGTTCATCGTCGCCGCCGTACTCGGCGACCGCGGCCACAACGCGGTCGCGGTGCCGATGGTCATCGTCGGCATCCTGCTACTGCTCGGCTCGCTCTTCTGCATGACCGGCGTGAAGATGGTCGCGCCCGGTGAAGCCCGGGTCATCCAGCTCTTCGGGCGGTACGTGGGCACCATCCGCACCGACGGTCTGCGCTGGGTCAACCCGCTGACCTCGGCCCGGAAGATCTCCACCCGGGTGCGCAACCACGAGACCGCGGTCCTCAAGGTCAACGACGCCTACGGCAACCCGATCGAGCTGGCCGCGATCGTGGTCTGGAAGGTCCGGGACACCGCCCAGGCGCTCTTCGAGGTCGACGACTTCCTGGAGTTCGTCGCCACCCAGACCGAGGCGGCCGTCCGGCACATCGCCATCGAGTACCCCTATGACGCACACGACGAGAACGGCCTGTCGCTGCGCGGCAACGCCGAGGAGATCACCGAGAAGCTCGCCGTGGAGCTGACCGCCCGGGTCCAGGCCGCCGGCGTCCAGATCATCGAGACCCGCTTCAGCCACCTCGCCTACGCCCCCGAGATCGCCTCTGCCATGCTGCAGCGCCAGCAGGCCGGTGCGGTGGTCGCGGCCCGCCAGCAGATCGTCGAGGGCGCGGTCGGCATGGTCGAGCAGGCGCTGGACCGGATCAGCGAGCAGGGCATCGTCGAGCTGGACGAGGAGCGCAAGGCCGCCATGGTCAGCAACCTGATGGTGGTGCTGTGCGGCGACCGGGCCGCCCAGCCGGTCCTCAACACGGGCTCCCTCTACCAGTGAGCGCGGACCCCTCCGAGGGGGCCGACGCCTCGAGCGGACGGCCCCCCGCGCGACGGCCGCAGCAGCGCAAGCAGGTGCTGCTGCGGCTGGACCCGTTGATCCACGACGCCCTGGCCCGCTGGGCCGACGACGAGCTCCGCAGCGCCAACGCCCAGATCGAGTTCCTGCTCCGCAAGGCGCTGTCCGACGCGGGGCGACTGCCCCGGGGCGCGGGGGCGATACCCCGGCGGGGCCGCCCGCCCAAGACGGCGCGGCCGGAGGAACCAGGCGGCGGGGCAGGCGGCGGGTAGCCAGGGCGGCCCCGCGCCGGCTACGTCACGGGCGGCGCACCGTCCGCCGTCGGGTCGGTCGCGGCGACGTCGAAGCACTGGGACGACGCCTCACCCTCCGGCCAGTCCGGAACGTCACTCCCCGCCGCCTGCACGGCATCGATGCACTCCCCCAGACCGCGCAGCATCTCCGCCAGCTCCTCCTCGGTCAGCTCATCCACCCACGCGGTACGGGCCTTGAGATCCGCCCGCATGAGATCGAGCTGCCGGTACAGGTCCCTGTACCTGATGTGCCGGTTCCACACCCCCTCGACCCGGTAGCGCAGCCGCGACCACGCGCCCAGGCTGCGTACCTCGGCCGTCATCGGCCCTCCCGCTTCGGGTGGGGATGGCGGCGGATCTCGATGTTGGAGTCGATTGCCGTCGACTTGTCGCCGATGGCGTGTGCGTCCGCGCGCTGCCGGGCCAGGGCGGCGCACACGTCACACCCGGCAACCGGCTCGGCCTCCAGCACCGGAAGCGGGTCCTTCAGATGAACGGCGCGACAGATACGGGGCATCAGCCCACCACCTCCACACCGTGGATCCAAAGCGGCCCGGCATCGACCCCGTACGCCGCGAGCCACAGCTCCCGCCGCCGTCCCCGCTGCAAGCGTCGTTCCTGCCGCTCCTCGGACGTGAGGAAGTACGGGCGGATCAGAACCGTGTCCTCACCCCGCAGCAGACCCGGCTCACGTGCAGGCACGCGGGGAAGCGTGAGCGTCGACGCGTCTGCGTACCCCACGGCGGGCAGTGCGGCGGCGGACCTGTGACGGCCCCGCGCGGGCAGCAGCAGCCGCAACAGCGATTCGAAGATCCTGGCGATATGGTTCGGCACGACGTTGGTCCTTAGCAGCGTTGGCCCCGGCTCGCTCGCCGGGTCTGATCACTTCATGCTGCTGCCGCGCCTACAGAACGAGTTTCACGGCTTGTGAAACTTCACGCGATGCCGAGCCACGAGGCAAAGCCCGACAGGGATTGTTTGCTGTACCGCTCCAGCTGAATCAACGTCTTCACGGTTTCCCGCACTTGGGGGTGGTTGCGGGTCTGCTCAGGTGCCACTCTGCGGGCCGCCTGCAGCGCGGCAAACGCCTTCTCGCGATTCCCGTAGTCGAGCCACCCCTTCGCGGCGTCCATATACCAACGGCCCGCGCGTACGGGTGCCACGTTCACGGGCAGGCGGGTGCGTCGGGTGCACAGGACGACTTCGGGCCCGTCATACATCTCCACGGCCACCCCGAGCCGGTGCATCGCGACGTTGGTCGGACCGAACTCCAAGCCGTAGTGGTTCGTGTCCTGTCCAAGGCGCCGCGCGGCGTCCGCTGCGGCGTCGAGGTGTGCGCGCGCAGTAGGCGCGTTCCCAGCACGCGCAGCGAACATGGCAGAGCGCAGGTGTACGGAGCCATGCACGCTGAGCGTCGGTTCGTCCATGCGCCCGATGCCGTCTCCCAGGTCGTGCCGTACCCGGTCGAGGAGCTGCGTGCCGCGATCGTACGCGGCGGCTTGGAGGAACAGGGTCGCACGCTGCCACTGCGTACGACCGATGCGTAGCGGATCACTCGACTCCCGCGCCGCCCATTGCACCCGGTCCATCGCCAGAGAGCGCAGGTCAAAAAGCCCTACGGCGTAAGCGATGGCGGTCACGCCGCTGTACGCCTCCGCGAGCAGCCCGAATAGCCTCTCGCGCTCGGTCCCGGCTGCGGAGTGGCAGGCGGTCGACAGCTCGTCCAGGAGCGGCGGCAGCATCCGGCCGAGCTTCGCGTACCGGGCCTTGCGCCCTAGCGCAGAGGCCCGTGCGACGTCGGCGGCCAGCTCGTCGAAGGGACGGACGGGGAGCTCCTCGTCGGGCAGATCCCACGACAGCATGGATGTCTGGATGTCTGGGATGACCGCGTGCACCTGGCCCCGCTGCGGGTCCTCGTAGGGCTGTCCCGTGAGGTGCTCCAAGCGGATACCGAGCGCGCGAGCGACACCGGCGGTGAGTGACGGCGTTGCGGGCTTGTGGCCCCGCTCCACCTGAGCGATGAGCGACTTTGAGCACGGGATGCGCTGGGCAAGTTGAAGCTGAGTCAAGCCTCGCGTCTTGCGTGCTTCCGCGATGCGCTGCCCGATGCGCTCACTGGCACTGTCACTGGCGTAGGGCATCTGGAACCCCTTCAGATCTCGACACTCTGAAGGTACCGCGCAGCGGGCCGGGGAAATGATTGACTGCCCCCCGTCGCCCGACGGGGGCAGCAGTCGTCATGTCGGCGGTCGAAACAGGAATCCGTACCGTCTGAGCGGAGGATCATGCATTGATTGAGGCGGAGTTGAAAGCGCGTGTACACAATCCCGAGTACGTCATGGGACAGCTTGAGCAAAAGACAGAGGGACGAGCCGAGGTCTACCAAGACACCTACTACGACTACCCGTCGGAAAGCCTCGTCGCACAGGACAAGGAGTTGAGGGTCCGCACGATCCACGGGCCGGACTCGACACGATCCGTACTCACGTACAAGGGCACTCGAGTTGATTCGGAATCCGGCTCCAAACCAGAGCACGAGACGCGGGTGGACAGCCCGGAAGCCGTTCACGCCATGCTGCGGGGACTCGGATACGTTCCGGCAATCGCCTTCCAGAAGCGGTGCCGAAACTACGAGTTCAGGTCTCATGGGCGCAGGCTGCTCGCCACGTTGGTCCAAGTTCCGGAGATCGAAGGAACCTTCCTGGAAGTCGAGACCATGGTTCCGGAAGCGAAGGATCTCACTGCGGCGCTTGACGCTATCCGGTCCGTCATGGGTGAACTCGGGGTCCGTGAGCGCGACTTCACGACAGAGCTCTACACGGACGCTGTAGCGGCCCGCCGCACCCCTGATGCGGGAGCAACCCCGCCCGGCTGAATCCGCGGTGGCCCCACCGAGGTCCCTCGCCTCATCAAGCACAGATGATCAAGCACGGCGATCAAGCACTGACCGCTGGGCCCACCAGTCAGAACGAGGGCAAGGAACGAACGAGAGCAAGGAACGGGGGTGGGGGCTACCCACTCCGTCTATACATCGCGGGTATACACCTCATGTAGAGTGCTCGGCATGCCCACAGGTACCGCAGGGCGATGCCCCCTGCCCGCACTCCCGGAGGCCCGCCGATGACCCCGGCCGGTTCCCTGCTCGAAGCCCGCGCACTGCACAAGGCGTACGGATCCACACCCGCCCTGGACGGTGCGGACTTCTCGATCCACGCAGGTGAGGTCGTCGCCGTCATGGGCCCGTCCGGCTCCGGCAAGTCGACCCTGCTGCACTGCCTGGCCGGCATCGTCAGCCCCGACTCCGGCACCGTCCACTACGGCCCGCACACCCTCACCGACCTGAGCGACGCCCAGCGGAGCGCCCTGCGGCGTACCGACTTCGGCTTCGTCTTCCAGTTCGGCCAGCTCGTCCCGGAGCTGAGCTGCCTGGAGAACGTCGCGCTGCCGCTGCGGCTGAACGGCACCCGGCGCAAGGCCGCCGAGGCGCAGGCCCTCGAGTGGCTGGAGCGCCTGGAGGTCGACGGCGTACGCGGCCAGCGCCCCGGCGAGGTCTCCGGCGGACAGGGCCAGCGCGTCGCCGTCGCCCGCGCCCTCGCGGGCAGCCCCCGCGTCGTCTTCGCCGACGAACCCACCGGCGCCCTCGACTCCCTCAACGGCGAACGCGTGATGACCCTCCTGACCGACGCCGCCCGCGAGTCCCAGGCAGCCGTCGTCCTGGTCACGCACGAAACCCGCGTCGCCGCCTACTCCGACCGCGAGATCACCGTCCGCGACGGCAAGGCGCGAGAGGGGCTGGCCGCGGTATGACCAGCCGTACGACCGTCAACGACAACCGGGCCACCCCGTCTCCGTCGCCGTCCTCGTCCCCCGCCAAGGCCCCCACAGGTCTCCTCGCCTGGTTCCGCGACCTGGCGATGGGCGTGCGCTTCGCCGTGAGCGGCGGGCGTGAGGGCTGGGTACGTACGGCCCTGACCGCGCTCGGCGTCGGGCTCGGGGTGGCGCTGCTGCTGGGCGCCGCCTCCATACCGTCGCTCCAGGACCATCGCAACGAGCGCGGCAACGCCCGCATGATCACGTCCTCGGGGGACCCGGAGGGGCGGCTCAAGCCCTCCGCCACGACCCTCGTCACCCGGCACGCGGGCACCGACTTCCGCGGCACCGGCATCAGCGGGATGCTGCTGCGCCCGGACGGCAGCCGGCCGTCGCTGCCGCCCGGCGTGGACAAGATCCCCGGCCCGGGCGAGATGGTGGTCTCCCCCGCCCTGAAGGAGCTGCTCCAGGCCCCGGACTCGGGGCTGCTGCGCGAGCGGCTGCCCTACCGGATCGTGGGCACCATCGGCGACGCGGGCCTGATCGGGCCGGGCGAGCAGCTGTACTACGCGGGCAGCGACCGCATCACGCAGGACGACGACGGCCAGCGCATCACCGGCTTCGGCGGGGAGCCGGAGTCCTCGCGGATGGATCCCCTCCTGCTGGTGGTGGTCATCGTGGGCTGTGTCGTCCTGCTGATGCCGGTGGCCCTCTTCATCGCCACCGCCGTGCGCTTCGGCGGCGAGCGCCGCGACCGGCGGCTGGCCGCGCTGCGCCTGATCGGCGCCGACGCCCGCACCACGCGCCGGATCGCCGCCGGGGAGGCGCTGCTCGGCTCGGTGCTGGGGCTGGCCGCGGGCGCCGTCCTGTTCCTGATCGGGCGGCAGTTCGCTGAGCTCGTCGAGATCCGGGGCTCCAGCATCTTCCCCACCGATCTGACCCCGGTCCCGGCGCTGGCGGCGCTGATCTCGCTGGCCGTCCCGGCCGCGGCCGTCGCCGTGACGCTGCTCGCCCTGCGCGGGGTGACCATCGAGCCGCTGGGCGTCGTCCGCGATGCCGCCACCCGGCGCCGCCGGCTGTGGTGGCGGCTGCCGGTCCCCGCCATCGGCGTGGTGCTGCTGGTGGCGTACGGCACCGTCGACAAGGACAGCCGGGACATCAACGCGTACCAGATCTCCAGCGGAGCGGCACTGGTGCTGCTGGGCGTCGTCATGCTGCTGCCGTGGCTGGTCGAGGCGGTCGTGGGGCGCCTGAAGGGCGGGCCGGTGCCCTGGCAACTGGCGGTCCGCAGACTCCAGTTGAGCAGTGGCAGCGCGGCCCGCGCGGTCAGCGGCATCACCGTCGCCGTGGCCGGGGCCATCGCGCTCCAGATGTTCTTCTCGTCCACGTCGGCCGACTACGTCAAGCCGACCGGGCAGGACCCCACCCGGGCGCAGCTGATGGTGATGCTGCCCACCCGGGACGGCGGCACCGCACAGCGGATGATCGACGAGTTCCGCGCCACCCAGGGCGTGCGCGGCGTGATCGCCACCGTCCGCTCGGGCGTCACCCGCCCCGGCCCGCCGGACAAGGGCGAGGAGTACCCGCCGGGCGCCATGCTCTCGGTCGGCAGCTGCGCCACCCTGCGCGAGCTGACGAAGGCGGACTCCTGCAAGGACGGCGACGTCTTCCTCGTCAAGGGCACCGACCCCGCCGACGACGGCCCCGGCTCCAAGGCGTTCCTCCGGCCCGGGGCACGCGTGGAGCTCGGCTTCCGCCAGGAGGACAGCACCTCCGGGGAGCGGCCGCGGCAGTGGACCGTCCCCACGGCGCTCCGTACGGCCGAGGCCCGGCCCGACCCGCGCGGCGGGACCCTGAGCGGCCTGTTCGCCACCCCGTCCGCGGTCGACGTCAAGCAGCTGCAGTACCCGACGGCCGAGGCGATGGTGCAGGTCGACCGGGGCGTCCCGGATGCCATCGAGTACGCCCGCAACACGGCCGCCCGGATCGACCCGGGAGCCAACGTCTTCACGATCAACGACGTGTCGACCGACAAGCGGTTCGCGAGCGTGAGCCGGGGCCTGCTGATCGCGTCGATCCTGACCATGGTGCTGATCGCGGCCAGTCTGCTCGTCACGACTCTGGAGCAGCTGCGCGAGCGCCGTCGGCTGCTGTCGGTCCTGGTGGCCTACGGCACCCGCCGGTCCACGCTGGGCTGGTCGATCCTGTGGCAGACCGCGCTTCCCGTCGGGCTGGGGCTCGCCCTGGCCGTCGTCGGGGGCACGGGCCTGGCGTACGTCCTGCTGCGCATGGTGAACCGTCCCGGTATGGACTGGTCGGTGGTGTGGCCGCTGGTCGGGGCCGGTGCCGGGCTGGTGCTGGCGGTCACGCTGCTGAGTCTGCCGCCGCTGTGGCGGATGATGCGCCCGGACGGGCTGCGTACGGAGTGACGTGCGCGCGCACTGCATCACCGCCGGTGACGTGTGCGCACTGCATCACCGCCGGTGACGTACGCGCGATGCGTGCCCCCAGCACAGCTATGCATCGCGCGTATACACCGGCGTTAGAGTCCCGAGTAAGGTGGTCGGCATGTCAATCGGTCATACGCTCCTGGGCCTCCTGGAGTCCGGCCCCCGCCATGGCTACGACCTCAAGCGGGCCTTCGACGAGCACTTCGGCCACGACCGCCCGCTGCACTACGGGCAGGTCTACTCGACGATGTCGCGGCTGCTGAAGCACGGCCTGGTCGAGGTCGACGGCGTGGAGGCCGGCGCCGGGCCGGAGCGCAAGCGGTACGCGATCACGGACGCCGGCATCACCGACGTCGAGCAGTGGCTGGCCCGCCCGGAGAAGCCCGAGCCGTACCTCCAGTCGACGCTCTACACCAAGGTGGTGCTGGCGCTGATGACCGACCGCAACGCCGCCGAGCTGCTGGACAGCCAGCGCACCGAGCACCTGCGGCTGATGCGCGGGCTGACCGAGCGCAAGCGCTCCGGCGACCTCGCCGACCAGCTGATCTGCGACCACGCCCTGTTTCACCTGGAAGCCGATCTGCGCTGGCTGGAGCTGACCGCGGCCCGGCTCGACAAACTGGCGGAGACGGTCCGCCCATGACGCCGGAAGGATCCCTGCTCGCCGCGGAGGGGCTGTACAAGGCGTACGGCCCCACGCCCGCGCTGGACGGGGTGGAGTTCTCCATCCACCCGGGCGAGGTGGTCGCCGTCATGGGCCCGTCCGGCTCCGGCAAGTCGACCCTGCTGCACTGCCTGGCCGGCATCATCAGCCCCGACTCCGGCACCGTCCACTACGGCCCGCACACCCTCACCGACCTGAGCGACGCCCAGCGGAGCGCGCTGCGCCGGACCGACTTCGGCTTCGTCTTCCAGTTCGGCCAGCTCGTCCCGGAGCTGACCGCGCTGGAGAACGTCGCGCTGCCGCTGCGGCTGAACGGCACCCGGCGCAAGGCCGCCGAGGCGCAGGCCCTCGAGTGGCTGGAGCGCCTGGAGGTCGACGGCGTACGCGGCCAACGGCCCGGTGAGCTCTCCGGCGGACAGGGCCAGCGGATCGCGGTCGCCCGCGCGCTGGTCACCCGGCCGCGGGTGGTCTTCGCCGACGAGCCGACCGGCGCCCTGGACTCCCTCAACGGCGAACGCGTACTGACCCTGCTCACCGACGCCGCCCGGGACACCAGCGCCGCGGTCGTACTGGTCACCCACGAGGCCCGGGTGGCCGCCTACTCCGACCGCGAGATCGTCGTCCGCGACGGCAAGGTGAAGGACATGATGGCGGGCCTGAGGTGACGGACATGACGGCGGGCTTGCGGTGAAGGACATGACGGCGGGCTTGATATGAACCCGCCCCGCTGGGCCCGCGACCTGGCGATGGGGATGCGGTTCGCGGCCGGCGGCGGCCGCGAGGGCTGGATCCGTACGGCACTGACCGCCGCCGGCGTCGCCCTGGGCGTGGCCGTCCTGCTCATCGGCGCGTCCGTACCGACCCTGATGGCCGCGCGGCACGGCCGGGAGCAGGCCCGCGAGAACCTTGGCCAGATGCACGAGCCCCGGCCCGGCGACACCACCCTGCGCTACGCCTCGGCCGACACGGCCTTCCACGGCACCCCGATCCGCGGCCGGGTGGTGCGCCCCGACGGCGCGCACCCGCCCCTGCCACCGGGCGTGCCCCAGCTCCCCGGCCCGGGCCGGATGCTGGTCTCACCGGCCCTCAAGGAGCTCCTCGACTCCCCCGAAGGCGACCTGCTCCGCGACCGCCTCGACTACACCGTCGCCGGCACCCTCGGCGACGCCGGCCTGCTCGGCCCGCGGGAGCTCACCTACTTCGCCCAGAAGGCCACCCTGAGCAACGGCTACCACATCAACCGCTTCGGCCACAGCGACTGGGAGCCGAACCGGCTGGGGACGCCGACCGTGCTCCTGGTGACCATGACCTGTGTGGCGCTGATGATGCCGGTGATGGTCTTCATCGGGACGTCCGTACGCTTCGGCAACGAGCGCCGCGAGCGCCGGCTGGCCGCGCTGCGCCTGGTCGGCGCCGATGTCCGGACCACCCGCCGGATCGCCTCCGGCGAGGCGCTGTTCGGCTCGCTGCTGGGCCTCGTCGGCGGCGGCGCGCTGTTCCTCGGCATCCGGCAGCTCGCCCCGCTGATCACTCTCTGGGACATCAATGTCTTCTCCGCCGACGTGACGCCGGGGCCGCTCGCCGCCGCGCTGATCGGGCTGCTGGTCCCGGCCGCTGCGGTGCTGGTGACGCTGTTCGCGCAGCGCCGCGTCACCGTCGAGCCGCTGGGCGTCGTCCGCGCCCGCCCGGCCGTCCGCCGCCGGCTGTGGTGGCGGCTCGTGCTGCCCGCCACGGGCACCCTGCTGCTGGTCCCGCTCGCCTGGGAGCAGCCGTGGAGCGACAACCCGCTGAACACCTTCCGGCTCGCGGCCGGCTCGATGCTGCTGCTGTTCGGCGTCACCGCGCTGCTGCCCTGGCTGGTGGACGTGGTGGTCGGCCGGCTGCGCGGCGGCCCGGTCCCCTGGCAACTGGCCGTCCGCAGGCTCCAGTTGAGCAGCAGCTCGGCCACCCGCGCGGTCGGCGGTATCACCGTCGCGGTGGCCGGCGCCATCGCCATCCACATGCTGATGACCGGGATACAGGCCGGCTACGCCCACGCGTACGCGGAGTCCGGCAAGCTGCCGCGGCTCTCGCTGGCGAGCGGTGCCAGGAGCTGGCCGCAGGTCCAGCAGACGCTCGACGCACTGCGCACCACCCGCGGGGTGACCGCCGTCCACGGCACCATCGAGGCCGGGGCCGGACGGATGCCCGCCCCCGGCGTGGACCCGGCCGACCCCCCGTACACCTCACTCGCCGTCGGCAGCTGCGCCGAACTGCGCCGCCTCGCCGACCTGCCCTCCTGCCGCGACGGCGATGTCTTCCTCAACGCCAACGCCCCGGGCCGGGACCCCGCTCTGGCGCCCGGCTTCACCCTCGACCTCAACACCCCGGCGTACGACGGGAAGCCGGCGGCGGCGCCGCACCCCTGGACGATCCCCGGGAGCGCCCGTGACGCCCGCCTGCGCCACCCCGGCACCGGCCCCGGCCTCGACGGATACGACCTGCTCCTCACCCCGTCCGCGGTCGACATCGCCCGGCTCGACGACCCCACCGCGCAGTTCACGGTCGACTTCGACCGGCACACCCCCGACGCGGTCGAGTACATCCGCAACACCGCCGCCCGCCTCACCCCGTGGACGCAGGAGTTCTCCGTCGTCGACAACCCGCACGACGCCCAGCTGGGCAGCGTCCGCAACGCCCTGTTCATCGGCGCCGTGATCACCCTGCTGCTGATCGGCGCGGGCCTGATCATCACCACCGTCGAGCAGCTCTACGAACGCCGCCGCCTGCTCTCCGTCCTCGACGCCTACGGCACCCGCCGCGCCACCCTGGGCTGGTCGGTGCTCTGGCAGACCGCCGTCCCGGTCACCCTCGGCCTGGCCCTGGCACTGACCTGCGGCCTGGCACTCGGCTCCCTGCTGCTCTCCATGATCGAGAGCGCGGTGATCGTCGACTGGCCGGTGGTGGCGGCGATGACCGCCATCGGCGGCGGGGTGATCCTCTTCGTCACGGCCCTGAGCCTCCCGCCCCTGTGGCGGATGATGCGGCCGGAGGGGCTTCGTACGGAGTGATACCCGAACGGGTGAACGCGGTCATACGAGACGTGCGCGGGCGTCCGTGCCTACGATGATGACCTCGACACCAGCCCACGGGAGGCATGCAATGTCCGCAGCAGCCGTCGAGCATCCTTGCGCGCCCGGCCACGAGCCGCTGACGCTCCTCGAACAGGCCGACCGGCTCATGGAGCAGCTTCCGGGCTACCGCGTCGAGATCCTCGGAGGCGACCTCACCGTGACCCCCCCCTCGGACATTGCCCACGCGTGGGGGTTGTCCAGCCTCCGGGACATCTTTGTCGCGGCGGGATTGAACCGCGGCGAGACGCGAGTACTCGAAGGTCTCGGCCTGTGGCTGCCGGACGGCCCGGCGAACTTCGCCGTTCCCGACCTGTCCGTGGTGGACAGCAACGCCAGGGAGCACATCCTTGAGCACGAGTGCTGCGACCCGGCGGTGTTCCGGATGGTCCTGGAGGTCACGTCTGGGAACTACGCCAACGACCTGCGCATCAAAGTAGCCGCCTACGGCGCGGCGAAGGTACCCGTGTACGTGATCGTCGACCGCAAGCACGAACGCCTCCACGTCCTCACCGAGCCCATGGAGGACGGCTACGACGTGCACCGCATCCATGTGCCCGGGGAGAAGGCCGCCCTCCCCGAGTCGATCGGCGCCGAAGTCACCCTCGATGTCACGCAGATCTTGGACGACTCCCGACGCCTCTCCCCGCGCCGCTGACCCTCACCCCTTGACCATCCGCACCGGCAACCCCTTGAGCGCCCCCCGCAGCGCCCGCGCGAACTCCTCGAACTCCGCCTGCCGCGCGGCGCCCGTGCGCATGGCGAGGGCGATTCTCCGCGAGGGGGCCGGATCCGCGAAGTAGCCGGTGGTGAGCTGATCGTTACGGCTGGTCTCGACACGTAGCGCGGTACGCGGAAGCAGAGTCACCCCCAGCCCGCCCGCCACCAACTGCACCAGGGTGGACAGGCCCGCCGCGCTGGTCGTCATGGGGGCGTTCTCGTCCCTGCCCGCCTCCCGGCAGACGTCCAGGGCCTGGTCGCGCAGGCAGTGCCCCTCATCGAGCAGGAGCAGGTCCAGTTCCCGCAGCGCCTCGCGGGGGATGTCGCCGCGGCCGCCGAGCCAGTGGTCCTTGGGGGCGACCAGCACGAAGTCCTCGTCGAAGAGGGGGAGTTCGGTGACCTGGGGGACGCCGAGGGGGACGGCCAGGAGGAGCAGGTCGAGCCGGCCGTGCGCCAGGCCGTCCAGGAGGGAGGTGGTCTGCTCCTCGTGCACCTGGAGGTCGAGGGCGGGGTACGCGTCGTGGACCAGGCGCAGGACGGCCGGCAGGAGGTAGGGCGCGACAGTCGGGATGACGCCGAGGCGCAGGACGCCCGTGAACGGGGCGCGGGCCGCCTCCGCCTCCTCCATCAGATCGCCGACGGCCTCCAGGACCGTACGGGCGCGGGCCGCCACCCGCTCCCCCGCCGGGGAGAGCAGCACCTTGCGGGTCGTACGCTCCAGGAGCTGCACCCCGAGCGTCTCCTCCAGCGCGGAGACCGCGCCGGACAGTGCGGGCTGGCTCATACCGATCTCGGCCGCCGCCTCGCGGAAGTGCAGATGCTCGGCCACCGCGGCGAACGCGCGCAGCTGGGCGAGGCTGGGCTGGCGGGGTCGTCCGCCACTGGCTGGTGAGGCCACTGATAACCACCTCCGATCAACATCAACCAGTCTAGCTATTTCCCTGATCAATGCCTCCTGTGGCACGGTGGAGCTCGTCCAAGCCTCAGAGAAAGTCCGAAAGTCCCCACAAGGGGCTTTCTGCGCAACAAGGAGAGCGTGTGCTCACTGTCGGTGACAAGTTCCCCGAGTTCGACCTGACTGCCTGTGTCTCCCTGGAGAAGGGCAAGGAGTTCGAGCAGATCGACCACAAGACCTACGAGGGCAAGTGGAAGGTCGTCTTCGCCTGGCCCAAGGACTTCACCTTCGTGTGCCCGACCGAGATCGCGGCCTTCGGCAAGCTGAACGACGAGTTCGCCGACCGTGACGCCCAGATCCTCGGCTTCTCCGGTGACTCCGAGTTCGTGCACCACGCCTGGCGCAAGGACCACCCGGACCTGACCGACCTGCCCTTCCCGATGCTGGCCGACTCGAAGCACGAGCTCATGCGCGCGCTCGGCGTCGAGGGCGAGGACGGCTTCGCGCAGCGCGCGGTCTTCGTCGTCGACCCGAACAACGAGATCCAGTTCACCATGGTGACCGCCGGCTCCGTCGGCCGTAACCCCAAGGAGGTCCTCCGGGTCCTCGACGCCCTCCAGACGGACGAGCTGTGCCCGTGCAACTGGAGCAAGGGTGAGGACACCCTCGACCCGGTCGCCCTGCTGGCTGGTGAGTGACACCCATGGCTCTCGATGACCTGAAGTCCGCCGTTCCGGACTACGCCAAGGACCTGAAGCTGAACCTCGGTTCGGTGATCGGCAACAGCGAGCTGCCGCAGCAGCAGCTGTGGGGCACGGTGCTCGCCTGCGCGATCGCCTCGCGCTCGCCGAAGGTGCTGCGTGAGCTGGAGCCCGAGGCGAAGGCGAACCTCTCCCCCGAGGCCTACGCCGCCGCCAAGTCGGCCGCCGCCATCATGGCGATGAACAACGTCTTCTACCGGACCCGGCACCTGCTGTCGGACCCGGAGTACGGCAACCTGCGCGCCGGTCTGCGGATGAACGTCATCGGCAACCCGGGCGTGGACAAGGTCGACTTCGAGCTGTGGTCGCTGGCCGTCTCGGCCGTCAACGGCTGCGGTATGTGCCTGGACTCGCACGAGCAGGTGCTGCGCAAGGCGGGCGTGGAGCGCGAGACGATCCTCGAGGCCGTCAAGATCGCCTCCGTCCTGCAGGCCGTCGGCGCCACCCTGGACGCCGAGGCCGTCCTCTCGGAGTAAGCCCGGACAACGCCCATGAGCCCCCGCGCGGGCTCATCTCACGGGCTCAAACGGAACCCCGCGGACCACTGTGTCCGCGGGGTTCTGTGCGTATCAGCGCGTATCAGCGCGTATCCGGTCGCTGTATCCGGCCGCCCTAGTCCCGCGGTTCCCCGGTCGTACGGGCCGACGGCGGAAGGGTCGGGGCCACGCCGAGGGCGGTGGCGCCGCGGGGGGCGACGGACATCCGCAGGGCCTGTTCCCTGGAGTAGGCGCGCAGGTAGCCGACGACGGTGTTGGTGACCGCCACGAGGGGGACCGCGACGACCGCGCCGCCGATCCCGGCGATCAGGCCGCCCGCGGCGACCGAGAGGATCACCGCCAGCGGGTGCACCCGGACCGCCCGGCCCAGGATGAACGGCTGCAGGACATGGCCCTCGATCTGCTGGACGGCCAGGACGACCACCAGCACCATCAGCGCCGGGAACACCCCCTGGGTGACCAGCGCGACGACACACGCCAGCGCCCCCGAGACCACCGCGCCGACCAGCGGGATGAAGGCGAAGAGGAAGATGAAGACGGCGAGCGGCACCGCCAGCGGCACATTGAGGAAGTAGAGCCCGATGCCGATGAAGATGGCGTCGATCAGCGCCACGATGACCGTGCCGCGTACGTAGGCGGTCAGGGTCCGCCAGGCCCGGGGGCCGGCCCCCGCCACACCCTCCCGGGCCGCGCCCGGTACGAGCTTGAGCAGCCACTCCCAGATCCGCCGGCCGTCGTAGAGCAGGAAGAGCGTGGTGAACATCGCCAGCAGGATGCCGGTGAAGACCTCCAGGACGACGGTGACGCCCTCCAGCCCGGCCGAGGTGATCGCCTCGGTGTTGGCGCCGATGGCGTCCTGCAGATTCTTGGCGATGCCGTTGATCTGACTCTCGGTCACATGGAACGGGCTCCGCAGCAGCCAGCCCTTGAGTTCGGTGATGCCCTCCTGGACCCGGCTGGAGACCGAGTCGACGTTGTCCTGGACCTGCCAGACGACGAACCAGCCGACCAGGCCCAGGATGACGAAGCCGCCGATGAAGGTCAGTGCGGTGGCCGGCCCGCGGGGCAGCCCGCGGCGGCGCAGCCAGCCCACCGTGGGCTGGAGCAGCGCGGTGATCAGCATCGCCACGGTGAAGGACAGCACGACCAGTTCGATGGCGGTGATGACCTTCGCCAGCACCCAGACCGTGGCGGCCAGCACCAGCAGCCGCCAGCCCACCTCGGCCGCGACCCGTACGCCCCACGGCACGGCGGCGACCGGATCGGGGCGGGCCATGACGGCCGGGGCGTAGTCGGGCGGTGCGGGCACGGACTCCGGCGGGCGTGCGGCGGCGGCCGGCTGCTCCGGCGCCGGCGTACGCGCGTGCGTGTGCTCCCCGTCCACCGAAGGGTGCGGCACGCCGTCCACCGTTTCCGGCAAGTGGTACGACATACGGGTGGCGGTGAGCGTGCCCACCGGGGAACCGCTCACCGCGGAGCCGCTCACGGCGACAGACGGCGCACCGGCCGCCGAGCCGTTCACCGAGCCGTCGACCGCCGACGCCTCGGCGCGTCCGGCACGCCTCAGCTCCACCGGGTCGCCGGCTGCCGCCGCAACCTCCGCGCGGCGGCGCTGTTCCTCCAGCCGCTGCGCGAGACGCGTCAGACCGGCGCCGATACCGCCGACCCACTGAGGCAATCTGGACATGGCCGTTCCTCTTCTCCTCCCACACGCCGCATTCCGACGGGACGACGTTACCTGTGCCGGATACGCGAAACCCCCGACGCCGTCGCGTTCGGGGGTTTCGGGAGCGCCGTGGCGCAGCCGACAGGCCTGGGGACAGGGCCTAGTACCAGCTGTTGGCCTGCCAGAACGACCAGGCGCCGCAGGGGCTGCCGTAGCGGTCGTTCATGTAGTTGAGGCCCCACTTGATCTGGGTTGCCGGGTTCGTCTGCCAGTCGGATCCGGCCGAGGACATCTTGGAGCCGGGCAGCGCCTGGACGAGCCCGTAGGCACCTGAGGAGGCGTTGCTGGCGCGGTAATTCCAGCTGGACTCGTTGTCCACTATGTTGCTGAAGCACTGGAACTGGTCGCCGGGGATCATCTGGCGTGCGATGGCCTGCGTCTCGGCAACGGTGTACGAGCTCTTGCCGAGCAGGTCGCCGACGTCGCGCGCGGAGGAGCGGGACGCGGCCGCCTCTTCCTTCTTGCGCTCCTCGGCTTCCTTCTTCGCCTTGGCCTCGTCCGCGGCGTCCTTCTTGCTCTGCGCGGTCTCGGCGGCAGCCTTACGGGCGGCTTCCTGCGCGGACTTGAGGGCTGCCGTGTCCGCCTGGACGGACGCGTCGTCCGCCTGCTGCGTCAGCGAAGCCGTCTGCACCTGTGCCTGAGCGCCTGCGGGGATATCGGCGATCGTCGCGTCGGCAGCCGCGGCCTCGGTGTTGCCTACCGAGGAGGGCTGTCCCGCGGCGACGCCGACGACGGCGCCGACGGTGGTGACCGCGGTGGCGGATGCCACGGCGAATCCCCGGACCGAAATCCGGCTCACACGTTTTCCTTCCAGCATCGCCCGCATAGGTGACCTCGCGGACGCAATCGTGCCCCTGGCGCTGGTCTCCCCTTGTTCCGGGCCCTGTTGAGCGGACGGGTCCGGCTGGTCACGGGAGGCACTGGCCCGGTACGTCCCCCTCGGGGTCCGCGTGGTGCTCGGGCGGCACACGGCGACTCGCTATGAAGTTCAGTTCGTTCCGCACCGCTGGGGGTGCTTGTGCTGCCGTATGCGGGGCCTGACAGGACCCAGACTCTGCCCGAACGACACACCGGGAATCAATTCCGATCCGGGTGTGAAAGCTCACACCTCGTTTACCCGGGGGGAATTTCGGATATCGGCCCACAGCACGACGCCGCCCGGCTATGCTCCTGCGCTTCGCCGGGCGGCGCCTCTTCGGCCCACAACTGGTCAGATCCTGCCGTCCTCCAGCATTTCGGTCACCAGTGCGGCGATCGGCGAGCGCTCCGAGCGGTTCAGCGTGACGTGCGCGAAGAGCGGATGTCCCTTCAGTTTCTCAACGACCGCGACTACTCCGTCGTACCGTCCGACCCGGAGATTGTCGCGCTGTGCGACATCATGCGTCAGAACAACTCGGGAGTTGGCCCCGATGCGGGACAGAACGGTCAGAAGGACGTTCCGTTCCAGCGACTGGGCCTCGTCCACGATGACGAACGCGTCGTGCAGCGACCGCCCCCGGATGTGGGTCAGCGGCAGCACCTCCAACATGCCGCGCTCCACCACCTCTTCGATGACGTCCTTGGTGGTCACCGCGGACAGCGTGTCGAAGACGGCCTGCGCCCAGGGGCTCATCTTCTCCGCCTCGCTGCCCGGCAGATAGCCCAGCTCCTGCCCGCCGACGGCGTACAGCGGGCGGAACACCATCACCTTGCGGTGCTGCCGGCGCTCCAGTACGGCCTCCAGACCCGCGCACAGCGCCAGCGCCGACTTGCCCGTACCGGCCCGTCCGCCCATCGAGACGATGCCGACGTCGGGGTCGAGCAGCAGGTCCAGCGCGATCCGCTGCTCTGCGCTGCGGCCGTGGATACCGAAGGCCTCCCGGTCGCCGCGCACCAGCCGGACCGCGCCCTCGGCGGTGACCCGGCCGAGCGCGTTGCCGCGCTCGGACTGCAGCACAAGTCCGGTATGCACCGGAAGTTCGGAGGCGCCCGGTACGTTCGCGGTCTCGGCGGCGAAGAGGTCGTCGACGTGCTCGGCCGGCACGGTCAGTTCGGCCATACCGGTCCAGCCGGAATCCGTGATGGCCAGTTCGGCCCGGTACTCCTCGGCCAGCAGGCCGACCGAGGAGGCCTTGATGCGCATCGGCAGATCCTTGGAGACGACGGTGACGTCGTACCCCTCCGCCTGGAGGTTGCGCGCGACCGCGAGGATCCGTGAGTCGTTGTCACCGAGCCGGTGCCCGTTCAGGAACGCGGCCGGCAACACCCCCGGGTCGGAATGGTTGAGTTCGACCCGGAGTGTCCCGCCGAGCTCTCCGATGGGGAGGGGCGCGTCCAGCCGCCCGAACCGCACCCGGTACTCGTCCAGGAGGCGGAGCGCCTTCCGGGCGAAGTAGCCGAGCTCCGGATGGTGCCGCTTGGCCTCCAACTCCGTGACCACCACGACCGGGAGCACGACCTCGTGCTCGTCGAAGCGGGACATGGCTCCTGGATCCGCCAGCAGCACACTGGTGTCGAGGACATACGTACGCCGGTCGTTGTCACGGCGCTGCTTGCTGTTCACCACGGGTGGACGAACCCCCTCGGATGAGGTTGGGGTGCGACGGCGTCGCGGGGCGGTGTGCTCCCAGGGGGCGCTGCCCCCGGGACCCCCGGCCATCTCCTGACCGGACCGGGCCGGGCCCCGATAGCACGGGCCGAGCACCGGCCCCTCGCGTCGCCCGTGCGGTGCGCACGGATGTCCGTGATGTGCAAAGGGCCTCCCGGGCGGACGGCCCCATGCCGTCCGCTGAGATACGGCGCCCGATGGCTTGTTCCGGACGCCGACCTGCAAGGGATATTCCCTTGAACCCCCGCGCCCATGCCACGGCATATGACGCACAGTCGATGAACGTTTGGTGACCCGTCCTCTGCCGGTCCGCTGCGCTTGGCCAGCTTCCCACGTTGTCGTCTGCGGCGCCGTACCTCCGCCTCGCCGTTGCGCCTGGCGGCGGGCCGTTACCGCTGCGCGGGGCTGTACGTCACGGGTGCGCCCCTCCGGACTGCCGTCCTGCGGTGCGCCCCCTCCCGTGGATGGGTGGAAAGAGACCGGTGGGGGTGTACGTAAGCGATCATCCGCAGGAAGCGGACCACTTGCGTACACCCCCACTCACCGTTTTTCCTCCCCCTCACGGGAGGGGCCGCTCCGCAGGACGAAGTCCGGAGGAGCGGACCCGCGCCCGACAAAACCACGCCCGCCGCAGGCGTCACGGCGAGAAACACCCACGGCGGGACGGCCGACAACGACTAGAAGCCATACCGCCGATGCCGCGCAGCGTAATCGCGAAGGGCGCGCAGGAAGTCGACCTTCCGGAACGCCGGCCAGAAGACCTCGCAGAAGTAGTACTCCGAATGGGCGCTCTGCCAGAGCATGAAGCCCGACAGCCGCTGCTCGCCGCTCGTACGGATCACCAGGTCCGGGTCCGGCTGGCCGCGGGTGTAGAGGTGCTCCGAGATGAGGTCGATGTCGACGATCTCGGCCAGTTCCTCGAAGGAGGTGCCGCGCTCGGCGTGGTCCAGCAGCAGCGAGCGCACCGCGTCCGCGATCTCCTGCCGGCCGCCGTAGCCGACGGCCACGTTCACCAGGACGCCGGTGTTGTCGAGGGTGGCCTGTTCGGCTTCCTTGAGCACCCGCTGGGTGGCCTCGGGGAGAAGATCGCGATTGCCGACGTGGTGGACCCGCCAGCGGCCGTCGGCGGCCAGATTGCGCACGGTGTTCTCGATGATGCCCAGCAGCGGGGTCAGCTCGGCCTCGGGCCGGTCGAGGTTGTCCGTCGACAGCAGCCACAGCGTGACGACCTCGACGTCGGTCTCGTCGCACCAGCCCAGCAGCTCTTCGATCTTGGCTGCGCCCGCCTGATGGCCCTGCTCGGTGGAGAGCCCGTCCGCCCGGGCCCAGCGGCGGTTGCCGTCCAGGATGACGCCGATGTGCTTGGGCACCTGGGTGTGGTCCAGGCGGCCTTCCACCCGGCGCGCGTACAGCCGGTAGACGAAATTACGCAGTGCAGGCGGATACGGGATGCGCTTCCCGGAAGATCGCAGCATGTGTGGTCCAGCCCCTCCGTGCCGAATGTCGGTCGCCCCGTCGCCTCAAGTGAGCAACTTTACTTCTCGGCTGGCGTGACAGCCCCATCAGGTCTGTCACAAGTACGTGCAGTTCTGTCACGAGTACGTGATAGGAGATGACCATGACTGGCACCGACTACCGCGCGGCGGATTCCCGCTACGACTCGATGACGTACCGGCGAACGGGCCGCAGCGGGCTGAAACTCCCCGCTGTCTCCCTTGGACTCTGGCACAACTTCGGTGACGACCGCACCCTGAGCTCCCAGCGGGCCATCCTGCGCCGCGCCTTCGACCTGGGTGTCACCCACTTCGATCTGGCCAACAACTACGGCCCGCCACCCGGGTCCGCGGAGCTCAACTTCGGAAAGATCTTCGCGCAGGACTTCCGCGGCCATCGCGACGAGATGATTCTCTCGACGAAGGCCGGATATCTGATGCATCCGGGTCCCTACGGCGAATGGGGTTCGCGGAAATACCTCCTCTCGTCACTGGATGCGTCACTGAAGCGGATGGATGTCGATTACGTCGATATCTTCTACTCGCACCGCTTTGATCCGGACACCCCGCTGGAGGAGACCATGGGCGCCCTGGCGTCCGCGGTCCAGCAGGGCAAGGCCCTCTACGCGGGCGTCTCCTCGTACAGCGCCGAGCAGACCCGTGAGGCCGCCGGGATCCTGCGCGACCTGGGCGTACCGGCGCTGATCCACCAGCCGTCGTACTCGATGATCAACCGCTGGACCGAGGACGACCTCCTGCTGGACACGCTGGAGGACGAGGGCATGGGCTGCATCGCCTTCGCACCGCTGGCACAGGGCCTGCTCACGGACAAGTACCTGAACGGCGTCCCCGAGGGCTCGCGCGCCGCCCAGGGCAAGTCGCTGGACCCGGACCTGCTCTCCGACGAGGTCGTCCGCCGCCTCCGCGGCCTGAACGACATCGCCGCCCGCCGCGGCCAGACCCTGGCCCAGCTGGCCCTGCGCTGGGTGCTCCGCGACGACCGTATGACCTCTGCGCTGATCGGCGCCAGCAGCGTCGCCCAATTGGAGGCCAATATCGCGGCCCTCGACGCGGCGCCGATCACGGATGCGGAACTGGCCGAGATCGATGAGTTCGCCAAGACGACGGAGGGCGTGAACATCTGGGCCCGGCGGTAGAGGACCAGGGGAGAGCGGTAGAGGACCAGGGGGACCGGGGGGAAGGGGCCGCCCGGTGGTAGAGGCCTCCCGGTGGTGGCGCGCGTGACGCCGTGGGAGCTGTCGCGGGGGCCTGGGGCCTGTGCCCGGCCCGGCAAGAGAGCCGGTGCCCGGTCCGAGAAGAAAAGCGGGCCGGTCCGTGGGGGGGATACGGACCGGCCCGAGGGGGGGGCTTCCACCATAACCCCGCGGGAGGGGTGCTCGGTGCACCGGCGCGCGCGGTGGCGTGGCCCGTCTCCGCCGGGGGCGTACGGCCCGGCTCCCCGCGAGCGGGCGCGGGACGGTGTTCAGGGGGCCGCGGCGGCGCCCAGCAACAGGCCGCAGAATGCCCCGATGATCATGAATGGCCCGAACGGAATGGCGGCTTTCCGGGCGCCGCACCGGGCGATCACCAGCCCCGCGCCGTAGACCGCGCCGATCAGCACCCCCGCAGCGCCCCCGGTGACCAGAGTGCGCCAGCCGTACCACCCAAGGGCGACCCCCAGCCCGAGCGCCAGCTTGACGTCGCCCAGCCCGATGCCGGACGGATTGGCGATATAGAGGACGAGATAGCAGACGGCGAGGACCAGTCCGCCCAGGAGCGCGCGCCCCCACGCACCGGTCTCCCCCGTGAGCCCTCCGACGAGCCCCAGCGTGCCGGCCCCCAGCACGGCGAGCGGCAGGGTCAGCGCGTCCGGCAGGCGCCGGGCCCGCCAGTCGACGGCCGCCAGCAGGACCGCGACCGGTGCCATCGTCAGCCAGACGGCGAGTTCCGGCCGTGGCCCGGTGACCGCCGCCAGCGCCGCGCAGGCCAGGGCGGTGACCGCCGACGTCGGCAGCGCCCCGGGCCCGTACGCCCCGCACTCCGCGCAGCGCCCCGGCCCCAGCCAGCCCCGCGCCGGCCCTGTGATCGGATGCCCGCCGGGGCAGACCGCGCGCCACTCCTCCTCGGGCTCGACGGCCATCCGGTGGGCGGGCCGCGGTATCAGCAGCCCGGCCGCGGCCCCGTAGGCGGCGGCGAGAACGACGAGAACGATCAGCATCGGCGGCACCTGTCGACCCTAGGACGTGCCCGTCGGCCCATGGGGCGGACCGGTGTGGAACCGGACGGGGTGGACGGAAGCGGACGGGGACTGGGCGGGAACTGGTCGGGGACTGGGCGGGAACGGGGCGGGAGCGGGCGCGGGAGCTGATAGAACGCTGGGTATGGCGCGTTGGGGGAATGGCTCAGGAAACTGGGGGAACGGCCCGGGAATGCTGTACGGCGCGGAGACCGCCGTTCCCGTGGAGATCGCGTCGTCCTACCGCGCCCGCACCCGCGGCCTGCTGGGCCGTGACGGCATCGAGGGGGCGCTGCTGCTGACCCCTGCCAGCGGAGTGCACACCTTCCGGATGCGGTTCACGATCGATGTCGCCTACCTGGGGCGGGACTTGACCGTGCTCGCCGTACGGACCATGCGCCCGGGCCGGTTCGGCCTCCCCCGCCTCCGCGCCCGGCATGTGCTGGAGGCGGAAGCGGGCGCGCTGGCGGCCTGGGGGATCCGCCCGGGCCTGCGCCTCAGGGTGGAGCCGGCCCGCCCGGCCCCGTGACCGCGCCGCGCGCTCATTCCCGCCAGTCGGCGACGAGCGCCAGCAGCCCGGGGAACCGGGCCTCCAGGTCGTCGATCCGGACCTGGCTGCGCCGCTCCAGCCCGTACTGCCGCTGACGGATCAGCCCGGCCTCCCGGAGGGTCCGGAAGTGGTGGGTGAGCGAGGACTTGGGCCGGTCGAAGCCGAACCAGCCGCAGGTGTGGTCGAAGGCCTCCGACTCCAGCAGAAGGGTGCGCACGATCCGGATCCGCAGCGGGTCGCTGAGCGCGCCCATGACGGTCTCCAGCCGCAGGGCGTCCCGCTCGGGCTCCGGCAGCGGGTCGGGGGCGTCAGACGGTACGGGTCGTCGCAGCGCGGCGAAGTCGCGCGGCGCCCCGTCCGCCCCGTGCGCCTGCCCGGCCCCCGGCCCGCTCCGCACCGCTTTCCCGTTCTTCTCCTTCTTCCCCTGCTTCTCGTTCTTCCCGTTCCTGGACGACGTTCCGGCGCTCGTCTCGGCGCTCATCCCGGCACCCCTTCCGCTCGGCGATCCCGCTCCCGTACCGGAGCACCGGTGGACCGGCCTACCGATGGACCGGCACACCCACCTCCAGTACGACTTGCATCGTACTGTCAACTCCATGTACGAATCTCCTCGTACTGCTTGTACGAGGAGATTCGTACCGACTGGACGAGGAGGGGGACACCCATGCCCGCGACCCGCATGGCGCCCATACCCGAAACCCGCACGACGCCTGCATCCGACGCCCGTACGGTGCCTGCGCCCGACGTCCGTACGGTGCCAGCGCCCGACGCGCAGACGGCGCCCGCGCCGCCGCCCGCCCGGGAGATCTGGTTCGCCGCCTGGCCGGTGGTCGCACTCTTCGTACTGTCGAACGCGGCGATGCCGCTGTACGCGGTCTGGCAGCACCAGATCGGCTTCACCTCGGGCACCTTGACGCTGATCTACGCGGCGTACATGGCCGGGCTGCTCGGCGCGCTGCCGGTGGCCGGGGTGGCCTCGGACCGTCTCGGACGGAAGCCGGTCCTGATCCCGGCACTGCTCCTGGGCGTCGTCGCCTGCCTCATCTACGCCACCGCGTCGTCGGTGGCCGCCCTGGTCGCCGCCCGCCTGCTGACCGGCGTGGCCACCGGTGCCGCCGTATCGGCCGGTATGGCAGCGGTGACGGACATCGCCGCCGGGCGGAGGCTCGGCCCGCTGCTGGCGTCCACCGGGATGGTCCTGGGCGCCGGGATCGGCCCCGTACTGGCCGGAGTGCTGTCGGAGACCGTTCCCGGACCGACCGTCACCGTGTTCGTCGTGGAAGCCGTCCTGCTGGCAACGGCGTTGGCGATGACGGCCAGGATGCCGCTACCGCGACGGAGCACCGACTCCGCCTCACGCTCCGGCTCCTGGGTGCGGCTGCCCGCCGTCCCCCGGGACAACCGGCGCCATCTCGCCCTCGGACTCGCCGCGTTCGCCCCGGGCATCAGCGGCACGGGCTTCGTCCTGTCGCTCGGGCCGTCGCTGCTGGCCGGTCTGCTCGATACCGCGAACCGGGCGCTGGTGGGCGGGATGGCGCTGGCGATGTTCCTGTCCGCCACCGGCGTGCAGTTCGCGCTGCGACGGACGGCCGTCCGCACCACCTTGCTGGCCTCCGGCGCGGCCACCGTCGCGGGCACCCTGGCTCTGATCACCGCCGTCCACACCGCCACACTGGCACCACTGGTCGCCGCGGTGATCCTGGCCGGCGCGGGCCAGGGCGCCGGCCAGCTGGGCGGGCTGACGCTACTGAGCCGCAAGGTCCCGGCCACCCGGCGCGCGGAGGCCAACGCGGCCCTGAACGCCGGGGGTTACTTCCTCGCCGGCGCCCTTCCGGTCGCCGACGGGTACCTCAGCGACGCCATCGGCCTCCCGGCGGCCGCCACCCTCTTCGGCCTGACAGTCGCCGCCCTCGCCGTGGCCGGCGCGGCACTGGTGGCGGTACGGGGCGGGGAGGCGGCCGGGTAGGGGTGTTCCCGTAGGTGGGGAGGGGGGTTCCCGTAGGGGATGGTCGAACGGATTCCCTAGGGGATGCGAGGCCCCCCTGCGGGGCCACAACAAGGTGGGAGGGGCGGGTATTCCACCCGCTGGGGGGCGGGGGCGGAGGGGGCCGGGGAGCTGGGGAGCCGGGGATTCGGGGGCCGGGGAGCCGGGGGGCCGGGAGCCGGGACCGGGGGCCGGGAGCCGGGACCGGGGGCCGGGAGGGCGTGACGGCCGGAGGGCTCAGAACGCCGTCAGCGCGGCGTCCGCGACTTGCTCCAGCGCCGCACGGCCGACGCCGGCCCGCGCCGAGACGCGCAGCCCGCTGACCGTGGCGATGACGAGATGCGCGAGGGTGCGGGAATCCTTGTCGGGGGTGATATCGCCGTCGCGCTGACCGGACTCGATCACGGCGCGGATCGCCTCCAGCCGTACGCCGTAATCCCGCTCCAGCGAGGCCGCGACCGACGGGTCATGGGCCGACACCTCGACACATGTGTTGACGACCAGACAGCCACGGCCGTCCGTATGGCAGCTGAACTCATCGTCGATGATCCGCCGGAACACCGCACGGATCTTCTGCCGTGCGGGCAGCTCGCCCGCCAGCAGCTCGTCGAACTCGCCGTTCTTCCGCTCCATGTAGTGGGCGAGGGCCCGTTCGAAGAGGTCGTGCTTGCTCTTGAACGTGTTGTAGATGCTGCTGCGCCCCAGGCCCGTGGCATCGCAGAGGTCCTGGGTGGACGTCGCTTCATAGCCGGCGACCCAGAACGCCTCCATCGCGGCGTCGACCGCCTGCCCCTCGTCGAACTTCCTGGGCCGTGCCATGGGGTCATACTCACACATACTGTACCGAGCGGTCCAATTCGTGGGACGTCAGCCGGGCTTTGCGGGAGGTCAGCCGGGCTTTGTGAGAGGTCAGCCAGGCTTTGTGGGAGGTCAACCAGGCTTTGCGGGACGTCAGCCAGGCGGAGCGGACCGCGGGAAGCTGACCTCGACCCGGCGGTTCTTCCGGCGGCCCTCCTCGGTGCTGTTGTCGGCGATCGGGTACTGCTCCCCGTAGCCGCGGATCTCGAAACTCACCGACGGGCCCAGGCCCCTGGCCAGCTCCTGCTGGACGGCAGTGGCGCGCTCCTTGGACAGGACCAGCCCATGGCTCGCCGACCCCAGATCATCGGTGAAGCCGAACACCCGCAGGCGGCCGGCGCGCTGCTTCCCGATCTCCGCGGCGATGGCGGCGATCCGTGACAGCGCGTCGGGGGTCAGCTCGGCGCTGTCCTTGCTGAAAAGCACCTCGGCCTGGAGCGCGAACGTCACATTGTCGTTGGTGTCCTGGCGTCGTTCCGAACCGTCGTCGGCCTCCACGATCGACTTGATGTTGAGCACTTTGGACGGAGCGAGCTTGGCGCCCTGGACCATCCTCAGATCGGGGTCGCTGGGGTCGATCCTGACGGGGGGATCGGCGCCCTCGATCACACCGGGCGGGTCGGCATGCGCGGTGGGCACCGTCAGCGCCATGGCCAGCAGCAGGGCGACAGCGGCGGTGGCGGCCGTACGCGGGGCTCGGCGCGTGCGCACTGGCCGGAGCTTCTCGGGCGCGGTCATCGGAGGCCCGCTCAATCCGTGATCTGCACGCTGGCGGGCGGCATGGTCGGCAGCTGGAAGTCCACCTCGGTCACTTTGGCCGGGGGCGCCGGAAACTGCGCGAATATCGGGCGGCTGGCTCCCGGCAGCAGACCGCTGAGCCCGGTGGTGCACAGGCATTCGCCGTTGGTGTCCCGCAGCACCAGGTACCGCTTCTTGCCCGCCTTGTCGACGAGGGTGGCTCCCGAGATCGACGAACGGGAGCGCAGCTCGGTCTCGTTCGAGCGCCAGTTGATGGCGTTGAAGGCGCGGGTGCCGTGGTTGGTCACGGTGCCGCTGACGGTGACGAAGCCGCCGGAGTCGCGGATGACGGAGTGCAGGGTGATCACTATGCCGTCGGGGCCCTTCATCTCGCCGATCACCTTGCTGGAGTCGGCCGCGGGGCTGCCGGGGCCCCCGTCCTTCGGGGTGGTGGTGCGGACCGGGGGCTTGGCATTGCCCGCCCCCGGCCCGCCGGCACCGGCGTCACCGCCCCCACCGCAGCCGGCCACGACGAGAGCCAGGCCGACAGCGCTCGCCATGGCGACCGCTCCCCTGGCGGCCTTCGTGGTGCGCCGAATGCTCATGGATGCGAATCCTTCGATCGTCGTGTGCTCGGTGGGTCGGTGGTCAGCGGCCAGGCGGTCAGGCGGTCAGGCGGTCAGCGATCCGCGGCCAGGCGGTCAGTGGTCAGGCGGTCAGCGGTCAGGTCGTCAGTGGTCAGGTGGTCAGTGGGCGAGGCGTACGGAGAAGAGGTCGGTGGCGTCGGGGAGGTGGTGGAGGTCGTCGGGGTCGAGCGTCCAGCGCTTGCCGTCGCAGGTGAGGGTGACGGGGGCGGGCTTGGGGCCGGGCGCAGGTCCGGGCTTGGGATCGTCCTCGCCCTTGCCTTCCGGGCCGTCTTTGCCCTTGCCTTCCGGGCCATCCTTGCCCTTGGCGTCCGTGCCGGGCGTGAGGGCGCAGCGCGGGCCGACGACGGACCTTGCCTCGGCCGATGCATGGGTGCTGTCGGTGCCCGGGATGACCGAACGGCCCACGGTGTTACGGGTCCTGACGGTGACGGCGAACGAGGTGGGCCAGGAGTCCGGGGTGCAGGAGGTGACCCCGGCGTCGTTGCGGCCGGCGAACCAGTCGGCGCTCGCGCAGGCCGCCGCGGACGGGGCGCCGCGCCCGTTCAGCAGGTCGCCCCAGGCGTCCCGGTCGCCGGCGTACCGCCCGTCGCGCAGACCGTCGAGCAGGTCCTTGGTGAGCAGCTCACGGTACTTGTGGCCGGCGGCGAGCGCGGCCGCGTCGGCGGCGGTCTGGGCACCGTTACGGGTGGCCGCCGCCTGCCCCACGGCGAAGAAGGCGAGCGCGAGAAAGAGCAGGCCTCCGACCGCGACGATGTAGAGCGGGAAGGCCTGCCCGGCGTCACGCCTGTTGTCGCGCCTGATGTCGCGTCTGTTGTCGCGCCTGTTGCGGCGCGTGGTGAGGGCCGGCACGGCGGTGGCGACAGCGGAATCCAGTGCCCGGGGCACTAGATTCCGACGACGTCGGAGATCTTGTTGGCGATGGCGTTGGCGATCTGGCTGCCGAAGTCCGTGGTCGACAGGACCAGGACGATGGCCACGACCACCGCGATGATGCCGAGGTACTCGATCGAGGTCTGTCCCCGGTCGTTCCCCAAATTCCGCTTCACCATCGTCTTCCCCTCCATGGGCGGCCGCACTGCTCCGGTCCGGCTGGTCCGGCCCCGTGATGCCGGCGCATTCGGCCGCGTTCATGACACCCATCCGGACACCAGAAACGTACGCCGGTACAGCGTTCCCGGGACAGGGATTCCGAACCCCTTCCTCTTTCGGGGGTACGGACGCACGGCACAGCGGCGACTTTCGGCCACTCGGTCGCATCCTGCCCACCCCCGCTCCCCCTCCGGGACAATGCCCCACTCCTGTGCCGGTGCGATGCGCCGGTGCTCTGCCGCCTCACTGCCCATGTGGGCCGTCGGACCGTCCCGCACGGTGGTACGCGGGTGACCGTCGGCTCACCCACTGTGGCACAACTCGTTGCTCCTGCGAAGGCGTTGACGAGAAGCGAACGGTGGAACGTACGCATCCGGACGGCTTCACCGGGCTGGTTCACCAACAGTTCGCCGCACCGACGCCACGTCAGTCTCCGGTCAGGGAAGTGAAGTCGGTGCCCGAGCCCAGGAAGAAGCCGGCGATGAGCAGGATCATGGTGGCCGGGACCATGAACGTCGTGACGACCATGGTTGCCTTGGGGACCGCGCGGGCGGCCCGGCGGCGGGCGTTCTGGGCGTCCGTACGGCGCATGTCGTTGGCGATCTGGATCAGCGTCTCGACGATCGGGGAACCCAGCTCCTCGCCCTGCTGGAGGGCGGTGACGAACTGCGCGACCTGCTCGGAGTCGTTGCGTTTGCGCAGTTCGTCGAAGGCGGCGCGGCGGCTGACACCCATGTCCATCTGACGGAGTGTGATGCGGAGTTCATCGGCCCAGGGTCCCTCGTACTTCTCCGCCACCCGGTCGAGTGCCTGGCGGAAGCTGAGTCCGGCGCTGACGACGACGGCAAGCACATCCAGAAAGTCCGGAAGGGTACGTTCGATGGTGTCCTTGCGTTGACGGATCGCGGCCCAGATGCCGACCTCGTTCCAGAACAGGCCGAAGAGCACCATCAGGACACCGAGAACCGGCTGGCCCCGCAGGAACATCACCAGCGCGCCGAAGAACCCGAGCGCGCCGTAGACGGCACGGCGGGCGGCGTAGCGGTCGACGGTCAGGCCGCCCGGGTTGCCGGCGAGGTCGATCCGGCGGCGGATGCGGCCGGTGCGCTTCTCGCCCATCAGGCGGAGGACGAGCGGGGCGTAGCGCATACCGGCCCGGTCCACCGCCGAGCCGACGGCCGTCGTACGCGTCGCACCGACCTCCAGAGACAGCGCCAGGTCGGGCGGCAGCCGGGCCTCGTGGCGGTAGAGGGCGACACCGCAGCAGATGCCGACGACCGAGAGGGCGAAGGCCGTGGCCAGCAGAATTCCGATCACCGTGCAGTTCCTGTCCCGATCACCGTGCAGCTCCCCTTCCGATCACCGTGCAGTTCTCCTTCCGGTCACCGTGCGGCTCCCGTATCAGATTCAGACGTCGATCTTGGACAGTCGGCGGATGAGGAAGAAGCCGAGCCCGTAGAGGACGAAGGCCGCCACGACCGCGAGCTGGCCGAGAAAGGAGGACGTCATCCGGTCGATGGCGCCGGGCGCGATCCGGTTCATCAGGAGCAGGGTGCCGATGCCGAGCAGAGGGACGACGTATGCGGTGACGACGACCTGGGAGAGCTGGGTACGGACCTCCCGGCGGGTCTCCTTACGCTCCTCCAGCGTCTTGGTGAGGTTGCGCAGCGAGCCGACGACGGTGCCGCCGGCGCGGTTGGCGAGCACCAAGGTGGTGACCAGGACGACGAGTTCGCGGGAGGGAAGGCGTTCGGCCAGCTCGCCGAGGGCCTCGTCGACGGAGTGACCGACCGCGAGCTTGTCGGAGACCTTGGCCAGCTCCTCCCCGGCCGGGGCCTCCAGTTCCTCGGCCGCCATACCGAGGGCCGTCCGGAGGGCCAGCCCGGCCTGAGTGGCGTTGGCGAGGATCCGGGAGAGTTCGGGGAGCTGGTTGATGAACTTCTCGATGCGCTTCTGGCGCTGCCAGTTGAGGAACGCGAACGCCGCCCAGACGGCGGTCAGCGCGGCGATCGGGCCGAAGAACGCGGCGAGGGTGACCTGGGCGACCAGCCACAGCGCGAGGGCCGCGCCGAGCGTGGCGACGACGAATTCGCCGGGGGTGACGTCCAGGCCGGTGGCGGCCAGCCGCAGGGCGAGGCGGCGGCCGGCGCGGGTGCCGTGCAGGGCCCGGTCGACGGACAGGAAGCGGCGGCGCCGTCCCGCTACCGGCAGTCCGCGCTCGTCGGCGAGTCGGTCGACGACGGCCTGGCGCTGGGCTCGCCCGGCGGCGTAGGTCCGTACGCCGGCGATCGCGAGCACCCCGCACAGCAGGGTGGCCCCTATGGCGAGGAGGGGAAGGGCGTTCCCGCCGGCCATGGCGAGGGCGTTCCCACCGGCCATGGCGAGGGCGTTCCCGCCGGCCATGGCGAGGGCATTCCCACTGGTCACGAGGCCGCCTTCCGGGTGGCGAGTTGGTCTTCGGTGGCCGCTACCCCGAAGGCGGGCGGGGCGGGTTCGCTCGCCATGAAGAGGCGTTCGGCGATCCGGCGGGGCAGCGGGAAGTAGCGGAACGCGCCGTGCACGACGCGGTCGGCGCCCATCGGTTCGGCCTCGAAGCGGCAGACCGTCGCGAGCCGGTAGTCCTCGTGGCCGCGCGAGTCGAGGAGGGCGATCTCGCTGATCCGGCGGGCGCCGTCGGCGTACCGGGTGAGCTGGACGAGGCAGTCGACGGCGCTGTTGATCTGGTCCCGGAGCGCCTCGAAGGGGATGGTGACGTCCGACATGGAGGCCAGCGTCTGCAGCCGCATCAGGGCGTCCTCGGCGCTGTTGGCGTGCACGGTGGCGAGCGAACCGTCGTGGCCGGTGGACATCGCCTGGAGCATGTCGAGGGTCTCACCGCCACGGACCTCACCGACGATGATGCGGTCGGGGCGCATGCGCAGGGAGTTGCGTACGAGGTCGCGAATCGTGATCCGGCCCTTGCCCTCCACATTGGGCGGCCGGGCCTCCAGCCGGATGACATGGGACTGCTGGAGCTGGAGTTCGGCGGCGTCCTCGACGGTGATGATCCGTTCCCCGTCCGGGATCAGGCCGGAGAGCGCGTTGAGGAGGGTGGTCTTGCCCGCGCCGGTCGCCCCGGAGACGACGATGTTGAACTTGGCCCGGACCAGCCCCGCGAGCAGCATCAGCATCTGCTCGTCGAGGGTGCCCATACCGATCAGCTCGGCGAGAGTGTAGGCGCGGGGGAAGCGGCGGATGGTGAGGGTGGCGCCGTTCAGGGCGAGCGGCGGGATGATGACGTTGACCCGCTCGCCGGACGGGAGGCGGGCGTCGACCATCGGATTCGACTCGTCCACACGGCGGTTGACGGTGGAGACGATCCGTTCGATGGTCTGCATCAGCTGCTCGTGCGAGGCGAAGCGGACGGGGACGAGCTCGACCCGGCCTGCGCGCTCGACGTACACCTGATCCGGGCCGTTGACCATGATCTCGGTGATCGAGGCGTCTTCGAGGAGGGGTTCGAGGACGCCCAGGCCCAGCGCCTCGTCGACCACCCGCCGGATGAGCTGGGCGCGTTCGGCGGTGGACAGGACCGGGCCCTCACGGCTGATGATGTGGCCCAGTACGCGTTCCAGCCGCGAGCGGCGCTCGGCGGCGGCCAGCGAGGACATCTCGGCGAGGTCGATCTCCGCCAGCAGCTTGGCGCGGTAGACGGCCACCAGATGGTTGTCGTGGCGCGCCTCTCCGGCCGTCTCGGGCGCGACGATTCTGGCTTTGAGGCTCATCGCGGGGGTGCTCCTGGTGCTTGTGTGCCCTGGGACATGGTGGCGCTGCGGCTGGCCGAGCCGAAGTCGACGCCGGGGATGAGGGAGGGGATCCGTACGCGGGCCGTGGCGCGGACCGCGTCGCCACCGCCCCCGGCAGAGACGGAGATCGTGGCGTGGTCGGCGACCCAGCCGGTCATCGCGGCGCGGCCGGCGGTCTGCGGGTCGGTTTCGCGGTCGGCGCGGTCCATCGAGGCGGTACGGGCCGCGGCGCGGGCTCCGGTGCCGGCCTGCTGGACGGCGTAGGCGGCCAGGCCGAGCTGGATCACGGCCAGGGCGACGAGCAGCAGGATCGGGAGGAAGCCGAGGAACTCGATGGATGCCTGGCCGCGGTCGCGGTCGCGGTCGTGGTCCCGGTCGTGACCGCGGTCGTGGTCGTGGTCGTGACCGCGCAGCCGGGCAGGGAAGCGGCTCATCCTCGGGCCTCCTTCGCCGCGCCCGCCGAACCGGTGACGGTCCAGGGGAAGTCGCCCGCGCCGGGGAAGAGCACCGGCACCTTGATCCGGACCCTGGCCTGCCACAGACCGGCCACCGTCCCGCAGGAGGCCGAGGCGCTGCCGCGCCAGGCGGACGGCAGCTGGTCCTCGGCGGCGGTGCGGCAGGCGCCCGCGCCGCCGTCCTCCGTGGCGGTGGCGGCCCGCGCTCCGCGGTCGGCGGAGTGGGCGGCCAGCGAGTAGGTGTAGCCGACCAGCGCGCACTGCCAGAGGAGTACGAGAACCAGCAGGATCAGCGGGAGCAGCCCCAAGAACTCCACGGACACCTGTCCCCGGTCGCTGCCGCCCAGTGGGCGCCGCACCGCTCAGCCCTCCCGGTACGGACCGGCTGGACCTGCTGGACCTGCTGGACCTGCTGGACCTGCTGGACCTGCTGGACCTGCTGGACCGTACGCAACGATCCCCGAACCGGCCCCCGGGCCGGGTCCTGAGCGAAGCCCTGCGCCAGGCCCTGCGCCAGGCCCTGAGCCGGACCCGGAGGCCGGCCCCGATGCCGGACCCGGACCCGTCCCGGAACCGGGAGCCGCCCCCGCCGTGAGCGCCTTGCGCCTGCGCCCGGTCAGTGACGGACGCGCCCGGTGGCCGCCCCGGCCACCGCCGCCCTGCCGCACCACCGGCGACTCGACCAGGCCGAGTTCTCCGGCCAGCATCCACAGCGCCTGCTTGACCGTCGACCGGTCGTCCAGGTCCTGCATCCGGCCCGCGTCGACGCAAGGCTGCAACTCCTTGAAGGCGGCCGGAACATGGGTCCCGGCCACCCGGGTGCCGGTGGCCTTGGCGACCAGCGGTGGCTGGATCTCGGTATGCCGGGTGAGCCGGTTGACGACCGTGGTGGTGTCCTCCGCCTTGCGGATCTGCAGCCGGTCCCACAGCCGCACCTGCCGCTTGGCGGCCCGTACGGACACCACGTCCGGGGTGGTCACCAGCAGTGCCACATCGGCGAGTTCGACGGCCGCGGCATTCGCGGACTGCATCTGGGATCCGCAGTCGACCACCACCACCTCGTAGCGGGAGCGCAGCGCCCCGATGACCTGGCGGGCCGCCCGGTCGTCGACCTCCTCGCCGCGCTCCCCCTCCTCCGGTGCGAGCAGCAGCCCCAGGCCGGTGTGGTGGTCGTGCACCGCGTCCTGGAGGACCCGTACGGAGATGTCCTGGATGCCGGCCAGGTCGACGACCGAGCGACGGAACCGGACGTCCAGGTAGGAGGCGACATCGCCGGACTGGAGGTCCAGATCGAGCAGGGCGACGCTCCGCCCGGCGGCGCGCGCGGCCAGCGCCAGCTGGACGGCGGCGACGGTGGTGCCGACTCCGCCCTTGGCACCGGTCACGGTCACCAGCGTGCCGCTCGGTCCGGGCAGTGCCGTGTCAGGGGTTCCCCCTAGGTGGACCCGTACGCCCGCCGACCACTGGGCGGCGGCCTGCACCCGGGCGGCCAACTCGTCGTAGGCGAGCGGCAGTCCGGCGACGCCACGGGCGCCGGCGTCCATCGCGGCGGAGAACAGTGCGGGCCCGGCATCGGCCGTGATCAGTACCACGCCCACGGCGGGGAAGCGCAGCGCCACCTCGCGGATCAGTTCCAGCGCCGGTGTCGGCCCGATCCGCTCATGGACCAGGACGACCTCGGGGAGCGCCTCGGAGCAGCCCTGGGCGGCGACCCCGGACCCCTGAGCGGCGGCGCCGGACCCCTGGGTGGCGCCCCCGGACCCCTGACCGGCGGCACCGGCCAGCGCGTTGAGCAGCGCGGTGGAGTCGGCGACCGTGGGCGCCGGGGCGGTGTCCGGGAGCTGGCCGAGCAGCGCGGCCACCGCGCGTGCGGCGTCCGGGTCGCCGATCGCCGGGAGGATCCGGATGGTCACCTGTGCCTCCTCATGGTCACCATGGTCACCTGTGCCTCTTCGTGCCTCTTCGCTTGTCGCATCCACTTGTCGCCGTCTTCACTTGTCGCCGTCGAGGGTGTAGGTGCGCTCGCCGGGCGGGATGGTGTTCTCGCTGCCGGGTGCGAGCAGAGCGAGCCGCACGTGGGAGGCGAAGGACTCGGCGTAGGCGACCCGTTGGGCGTCCTGGGTGTTCAGCGCGAAGGTGATCGGGACCGCGTCGCCGCCCCGCCGGCCGCCGCCGGCGGTGCTGCCGCTCGCGGTGCTGTCACCCGGATCCCTGGCCTCCAGGGGGGTCAGCTTGCCGACGTCGATGACCTGGGCGCCGGCGACGATGACCTTCGAGACCGGTTTGTCCTCGGGACGCTTGCCCTCGAACGTGGCGTAGATGTTCACCCGGGCACCCGGGTTGATCTTGCCGGCGACACCGGTGGCAGCGTCGATCATGATGGCGATCTCCTGCTGTCCGGCCTGCAGCGCCGGCCGGTCGACGAGCATGTCGTCCTGCAACAGCGACCCCTTCTTCAACGGGGTCACCGCGATCTTGCCGTTGACCCTGTCCAGATCGGTCACGGCGGTGGGAGGCAGCCAGCGCTGCGGCATCGTCACCTTTTCGAACTGCCCCGGATCCAGCGCTTTATAGGCCGCGACATCCGTCTTGAGACGGTACGCGGTCCGCTCCGGCCCGACCTTGGACTCGATGTTCTCGATCACCGACAGCACGCCGACGAACGCGCCGACCGCACAGAGGGCCGACAGGAGCAGCAGGATCACTCCGCGGCGCTGGCGTGAGTTCATGGGGGAGGGACCTCGATCGGGACGGGGGGAGGACGGGGTAGGACGGAGACGCGGGCGGATGGGTGGTGGATGTGGGTGGTGGACGGGTGGTGGATGTGGATGGTGGATGGGGTGGCCGGGGTCGGCTGAAGTGGTCCGGCTCAGCGCATACGGGCCATGCGGGCAGCTGTGCGCGGGCCACCGCCGGGAGCGTCCGGCTCACCGGTGAAGGCGGGGTGGGCGGGCAGATCCCGGTGGGCGGGCAGATCCCGGTGGGCGGGCAGATCTCGGTGGGCGGGCAGATCTCGGTGGGCTGGGAGGTCCCGGCGACCGGGACCAGGATGGGTGTCCGCCGCATAGGGGTTGCCCGGAACGGGATGGCCGGTTCCGTACGTACCGGTACCCCGCGTGCCCGACCTGTCTGCACTGGTCCCGTACGCGCCGGACCCGCACGTACTGGCCTCGTACGTACTGGCCTCGTACGCGCCCGGCCCGTACGGGCTCCCGGGAACACCCGGCTCCCCAGGGACACCTGGCTTCCCCGGAGCAACCGGTCCGGGCGCGCCCGTCGGGAGTATCGGTCCGGCGGCGCCCGCCGGGAGGACCGGTCCGCGGACGTCCAACTGCCCTGGTCCGCCACGGCCGACGGAACCACTGCCGCATACGCCCGCCACACCCTGCACACCTACAACCCCCGGCACACCGGCGACGCCCTGCACACCCATGACACCAGGCACACCCGCGACGCCCTGCACACCCATGACACCAGGCACACCCGCGACGCCCTGCACACCTAAGACCCCAGGCACACCCGCGGCGGCGGACCGGCCCCCTGGTACGCCCGACGGCGCCACCGGTGCCAGCCCGCGCTCGGCCCACGGCGCGGCCGACGACTCGGACGTGCCCGGGCCCGGACCCGGGCCCGCGGCGCCCTCCGTCCCCGGCCCCGTCCCCCGCCCCAGCGACGACCCCGGCAGCGACCCCGACGGGGTCCCCGACGGCGTCCCCGCTATGGCCACCGGGCCGCGCCCGGCCGAACCACCGCTCTGCGCCGCGCGGTTGCGCGCCACCGGCGCCGCGCAGAACGCACAGTGATCGCCGAGGACTTCCCGACCGCACCAGCCGCACTCCTCACGTCGTACCGACGCCACCAACTGGTGCAGTACCGACGGATCGGGGATGGCCGCGGCGAATTCCACCAGCTTCCGGGTCCCCCACCACCGCGCGGACTCGGCGGGCAGCCGGGCCTCGTACGCCCCCTGCACCCGCCAGGCCGGAGCGAGCGCCTCGGTCACCCACTCCGCGGTGAGCTGGCCCCGGGCGATAGCCAGCCGGGTGGCAAAGCCGGGCGCCCGCAGACCGGTCCGGGTGCCGTGCCGGTCCAGATGCACCAACTGCGGTTCGGGGTTGGCCAGCACCGCGAAGTGGGTGCCGGGCAGCCAGGACTTCAGATGGGAGCGCAGATCGACTTCGATCCGGTCCAGGCCACCGACGCTGCCGAGCAGCGCGCCCGCGTGGACGTAATGGGCCAGCAGCCGCGCCGCGCTGGCCAGTACCCCGGGGCTGAAGTCGCTCAGCGACAGCTGCCGCAGCTGCTGGCCGAGCACGGCGACGCCCAGCGGCGGCAGCGGCATCGGCAGAATCGCGATCCGGTCGCTCTCCAGGAGGGTGCGCAGGGTGTGCAGCCGTCGGACGTGCTCGGGCGGGCAGGCGGAGGAGTACAGCACGACGAGATGGCCGTGGTGCTCCAGCACCGCACCGAGCTCCACCAGAGCCTCGTCCAGCGGCTGATGGTGCGGGGCCTGGAGGACGACCGCGGCGGGGGTGTGCCGGTCGACCGAAGGCAGCGCGAGGTCAGGGCTGGTGACTGCAATCGCGGTCGGCACGTCGCTCCCCCACTTCCTCCGGCCGCCGGGAGTTCCCGGGACCGCGGATCGGCACAGCTCTGCGCCATCGGCGCCATACGCTCAGCACTTTATCCACAGAGATACGCCCCAGAGAACACGTTCCGGGCTACTCGTCGTCAGCATCCCGCACAGGGAGGCCGTCGGCTTCCCCTCGCAATCGGCGCGCACCTCCCCTCGCCATCCCCGCGCAGGGGAACGGCGTATACCGCTCAGGTGACGCGGACGGGAACCGCTGCCTCCGACAAAGCCCTTGACAGGATCAATGGTCTGGACCACGTTGGGGGCGCGCGCAGGGGCCCCTGAACGCGCATCCCCCCCCCCACAATTCCCCCACACACGGAGGCAGTAGTGGTTCGCGCTCGATCATTCGCGGCTCGCGCACGGTCAAGGAAAGCCACCACCGGAACGCTGCTCGCCGGACTCGCCACCGCGGTACTGACGGCCGCCGCCGTCCTCACCACGGGCGCCGCCAACGCATCCCAGGAACATCCGGAAGGCCCGGCCAAACCGGCCGGTCCGGCAGCCTCGGCCGGAACCACCCCCGCCCCATCGCCCCACACCTCGGCGGTCCCCGCGCACGCCCTCACCGGCTACTGGCAGAACTTCAACAACGGTGCCACGGTGCAGAAGCTGAAGGACGTCGACGACGCCTACGACATCATCGCGGTCGCCTTCGCCGATACGACCGGCCAACCGGGCGCGGTCACCTTCAACCTCGACCCGGCCGTCGGGTACGCCTCCGCCGACGACTTCAAGGCGGACATCAAGACCAAGCAGGCGGCCGGGAAATCGGTCATCATCTCCGTCGGCGGCGAGAAGGGCACGGTGTCCGTCAATGACGACGCCTCCGCCAAGAACTTCGCCGACTCGATCAACAAGCTGATGGACGAGTACGGCTTCAACGGCGTCGATATCGACCTCGAAAACGGCCTCAACTCGACGTATATGACGCAGGCGCTCAAGGCCGTACACGCCGCGCACAGCGATGTCGTGGTGACCATGGCCCCGCAGACCGTCGATATGCAGTCGCCGCAGAACGAGTACTTCAAGACGGCCCTGGCCATCAAGGACTTCCTGACGGTCGTCAATATGCAGTACTACAACAGCGGTTCCATGAACGGCTGCGACGGCAAGGTCTACTCCCAGGGCTCGGTGGACTTCCTCACCGGACTGGCCTGCATCCAGCTGGAGGGCGGACTCGACCCGTCCCAGGTCGGCATCGGCGTACCGGCATCCTCCCGCGCGGCCGGCAGCGGCTACGTCGCCCCGTCGGTCGTCAACGCGGCCCTGGACTGCCTCACCCAGGGCAACAACTGCGGTTCCTTCAAGCCCTCCAAGACCTACCCGGGACTGCGCGGGGCGATGGCCTGGTCCACCAACTGGGACGCGTCCAGCGGCAATGAGTTCGCCGGCCAGGTCGGCGCCCACGTCCACGCCCTCCCGTAGCACCACCCCATCACGACCCCCACGACCCCATCACGCCACCCCGCCGAAAGGAAGGATCCGCCAGGTCCCGCGCACACCCCGTGCCCGGGACCTGGCGTCCGTTCAGATTTCGGTCACCTACGGCTCGCCGCCGGCTTCGGCAGCGCACACCCCTCCGCGCTCAGATCCAGCTTGTTGCCGGCCCCGAAGCACTTCGGGATCCCGTACGTCTGCTGCGCGTAGTTGATGCCCTTGTGCACCGTGACGTTGCCGTTCTCGTCGACCTCGCACGGGTTGTTCTCGGTGCACCGCTCACCGCTCTCATTACCCGTGTTGTTGATCGCCGCGACCTTGCCGCTGGCGGTGTCGATCACCGGCGACCCGGACGTCCCGCCTATCGTCTTGCACTCCGGCGTGTAACGGACCGAGTCCTTCCAGGTCCAGTCCCCCTCCTTGAGGGTGGGGACGAACCCGTCGATCTTGCAGGAGTAGATCTTCTTCCAGAAGCCGGAGACCACGCTGATCGACGCACCCTGGGCAGGGTGGTCGGCGGCCAGCTCCAGCGGCTTGATCCCGTACTGCTTCTCGATCTCGGCGTACGTCGAACCGGTCTCGTAGAGCGAGACGTCGGTGTCGGTCATCGTGGCGTAGGCGATCTTGGTGGCCCGGATCGTGCCCAACTCGCCTGCCGATTTGTCGAGCAGGGTGAAACTGCGGCTGGACGGCTGGTCGACGATGACCTCGCCGGCGCCGGGCATACCGCTTTCCAGACAGTGGCCGTTGGACATCACCAGGGCCGGGTCGTTCTCCTGCGAGGTGGGCATCCGGACGACGGAACCGGAGCAGTTGTCCAGCGCCACGGTGCCGGCGAAGTCCACGGCCTGGGACGTCACGCCTACCGCCTTGGACTTCCCGCCTACGGCCTTGGAAGTCGCACCTACGGCCGTGGACTTGACGCCCATTGCCCTGGACGTGGCGTCCGCCGCCTGGGCTGTTCCGACGGTGCCCACCAGGGTCGCGGCTCCCAGTACGGCCGTGACGAGGGTGCCGACGAGAGGTCTTTTCATGTGGGGGGATCCTCTCCGCGTCTGTACCGAGGGCCGCTCACAACCCTCAGTTTTGTCGTGGCATTGTCAACTCCACGCCCCCACGGGGCAATCAATTTCCCCAAATCGGTGGCAAATTGCCGGATTCCCCCGCAACCATCGAGTCATCGCACCGCCCCGCAGCCGGCGCCACATCTGACCATTCCACATCTTGACCCGATCATGCCAACGCCCAAAAACTGACGGTGTCGCTTCGACTCACTCACACCCCCACACCCCCACACACCCCCACAGGAGATCGCATGCGACCACGAATCCGTGTCCGCGGCGGACGCACCACCGTCCTCGCCGCGCTCCTCTCCCTCGCGCTCGCCGCGCCCCTCACCGCCGCCCAGGCGTTCGGCGCCCCGTCCGACTCCCCCACCGGGCGCGCCACCGGCGTCACCACGGACGTCGAGCGGCCTCACCAGTACGAGGTCACCGGCCTCGCCACTCCCACGGCCCGCACCGCCCTCACCGCCACCGGCGCCAGCATCGACGAGGTCCACTCCGGGTCCGTCGTCATCACCGCCAACCGCGCCCAGGCCGCAGCCGCACGCAAACTCGGCTACACCCTCCGCAAACTGGCCGATCCCCCGGTCCCCGAGCCGAAGACACCGGGCAGCAAGGTCAAGGACTTCCCCTCCGGCTACACCGGCTACCACACCTACGACGAGGAGACGAAGGAGATCGACACCCTCGTCGCCAAGTACCCGGAGATCCTCTCCAAGCAGGTCATCGGGACCTCCCACGAGGGGCGCAAGATCCTCGCCCTCAAACTCAGCAAGAACGTCGCCAAGGACGAGAACGAACCCGAGGTGCTCTTCACCGCCCACCAGCACGCCCGGGAACACCTCACCGTCGAGATGGCCCTCTACCTCCTCAACGAGTTCACCTCCAAGTACGGCTCCGACGACCGCATCACCAAGATGCTCGACTCCCGCGAGATCTGGATCGTCCCGAACGTCAACCCGGACGGCGGCGAGTACGACATCGCCTCCGGCGACTTCGCCATGTGGCGCAAGAACCGCCAGCCCAACGAGGGCTCCGGCGAGGTCGGTACGGACCTCAACCGCAACTGGGACTTCAAGTGGGGCTGCTGCGGCGGCTCCTCCGACGACCCCGGCGACGAGACCTACCGCGGCGCCTCCGCCGCCTCCGCCCCCGAGGTCAAGGTGGTCGCGGACTTCGTCCGCAGCCGCAACGTGGGCGGTAAGCAGCAGATCAAGACCGCCATCGACTTCCACACCTACAGCGAACTCGTCCTGTGGCCCTACGGCTACACCAACGACGACACCGGTCCCGGCATGACCCAGGACGACTACGACACCCACGCCGCCATCGGCAAGAAGATGGCTGAGAGCAACGGCTACACCCCCGAGCAGTCCAGCGACCTCTACGTCACCGACGGCTCGATCGACGACTGGCTGTGGGGCGACCAGAAGGTCTTCGCCTACACCTTCGAGATGTACCCGTCATCGGCCGGCTCGGGCGGCTTCTACCCCCGTGACTCGGTGATCCCGAAGGAAACCTCCCGCAACCGCGAGGCCGTACTCCACCTCCTGGAAACCTCCGACTGCCCCTACCGCGCCATCGGCAAGGAACAGCAGTACTGCAAGGCCCATTGATCGACTGACGGCGAACCGAAGGGCGCCCGCCCCAGACCCCTGTCCGGGCCGGGCGCCCTCCCCTTCCCCGCAGGCCTCTACCTCTGATCTCGCCCAGCGCTCCGGCATTTACACCGGAGATGAAGGGCGTCCTTGGCCCTGCAGCGCGGAACGCCACAGCATCCCTCCGGGGGGTTTCACGAAAGTTAGCCAACTGCCCTATTTGGCATGCTGGTTCGATAGGATTGGGATGTGAAGCTCAGGTACCAGTTCCGTGTGTACCCGAGCGTTCCTCAGCGTCAGGCTTTGGCTCGGGTGTTTGGGTGCGCCCGCGTCGTGTTCAACGACGCGTTGCGTATCCGGCAGGACGCTTACCGGCAGGGCCTGCCCCGCCCCACGGCGGCCGAGCTGTCCAAGCGGGTCATAACCGAGGCGAAGAAGACGGCTGAGCGTGCCTGGCTCGGCGAGGTGTCGGCGGTGGTGCTGCAGCAGTCGCTGCGGGACCTGGAGGCCGCGTTCTCGAACTTCTTCGCCTCGGTCAAGGGCACCCGCAAGGGCGCCAGAATGGGCCCGCCCCGGTTCAAGAGGAAAACCGGCCGCCAGACGGTGCGGTTCACCAGCAACGCCGGGTTCAGGGTCTTGTCGGACGGGCTGCTGCGGCTTCCGAAGATCGGTGATCTTGAGGTGCGCTGGTCCCGTGAGCTGCCGTCGGCTCCGTCGTCGGTGACGGTCATCAAGGACCCGGCCGACAGGTACTTCGTGAGCTTCGTTGTGGAGGCGGAGGACAAGCCCCTGCCGGAGCTGGACGAGGAGGCCACCGGAACCGGTATCGACCTGGGTTTGTCCCACTACGCCGTACTGCGGAGCCGGAAGATCACCTCCCCGAAGTTCTTCCGGCGGCAGGAGCGTAAGCTCCGCCGGGCTCAGCGCAAGCTGTCCCGCTGCCAGAAGGGCTCAGCCAACCGCCGCAAAGCGAAGCTGGCTGTCGCGAAGATCCATGCCCGAGTTGCCGATCAGCGGCGCGACTTCATCGAGCAGCACACCACCACTATCACGCGTGAGAGCCAAGCCGTGTACGTGGAGGACCTGAACGCGAAGGGCATCGCCAAGACCTTCGGCAAGAGCCTGCACGACCAGTCGCTCGGTATGTTCCTGCGCACCCTCGAAGCGAAGTGCGCGAGATACGGGCGGACGTTTGTGAAGGTGGACCGGTTCTTCCCCTCCACCCAGCTGTGCTCCCACTGCGGGGCGCTCACCGGGCCGAAGGGCCGCGAGCAGCTGCGTATACGCACCTGGGAATGCAACTGCGGGGCTGTCCATGACAGGGACGGCAACGCGGAGATCAACCTGCGCCGTGAGGGGCGGCGCATCGTGGCGGAGGGAAGAGCCGACACGTAAAGCGCCTGCGGAGCCCGTGTAAGACCCGGCAAGCCGGGCAGTGGGCGATGAAGCAGGAACCGCTCGAAGCCCGCCACACAACGACGGCGGGCAGGCGAGAATTCTCCACCTCCAGGTGGAGGAGACTTCAAAGCAGGTGATCGGCCTTGCCCGCCTTGATCTCAAGGATGAGCGCACGAAGAGCCTCACGGGAATCGGTTACGTACGCGCCCTCGCAGCGGCCTGCGACGGCAGGCGGCGGTCCGCGCTCCTGCTTCTGGCCTGCGTGATGCACGCCTGTGACGGCACGTGGGGATTCGGGGAGTCGTCCACGTCCGACGAGGGGACGCGAATGTGGGCCGTACTGCCGCGCGAAGGGGCACGGGCGTACGAGAATGCGGTTTGACCTCAGGTGCGGTTGAGGTACGAGGGTTGCTCACCATGACGCACTTGACGCACTTGACGCACTTCATGGAACTCGTTCAGCCCGAGGCCGGAACGGCTTTGATCAGTGAGTGGCGTACCGGCGCTTCCGAGCTTTCGCGCGCCGCCGCCGACGCCATGATCGGAGAGCTGGAGGCCGCCGAGACGCCCTCCGCGCTCCTCGCCCAGCACCTGTTCCTGTCCACGGACGGGACCAGCCTCCTCTTCTACGCCCAGTGGACAAGCGACGAGGATCACCTGGTGTGGGCCCGTGCCCACCGCAACGCGAGGGTCAGCCGCATCGACGCGATCGTGCCCGGTATCGAGCGCCCCGGGCTCAACCGAACCCGCCTCCATCGCAGCGTGGTTCATGACGCGGACCGCCGCCCCGGCGTCTTCGTGGTGACGACGATGGCGACCGACGAAGCGGAGGGTGCGGTCAGGCCGACGCCGGGCTTGCTCGCCGGACACATCCACCTGACGACGGACGGAGAGCGAGCCATCGTCGTCACGGAGTGGACCGATGCCGCCTCACACGAGGCGGCGGTGACCACCGCTTCCGGCACTTCGGGCACCGGCCACCAGCAGTACAAGCGGTACACGCTTCACCACTCGTTCCTGGGGTGCGGTGCGAAGGTCGCGTCCGAAACAGATGCCGTGGACCGCAGGGGGATGTAATGTTCCCTCCTTGGCGATGTCTATTACCCGGCTGGTGATGCGGCCGCTGTTTCGGGAGGGCTTGATGGTTGCGGACATAGTCAGGACCTGGGTGGCGGGCTGGGCTGTATCACGGCGGACTCCCCCGCCGGTCGACATGCCCTGGGGTCTCTACGTCGAGGTGACCGACAGCCCCGACGAAAGGGGACGCCATGTCCTGCCGGAAGCTGACGAGCAGTTGGTCCGCAGCGCCGCTGCCTCGGTGAACGTGCCGCGGACCTGGATGAAGATGCCCGCGGAGCCGGAGGAGATCGAGCCCTGGCTACCGCAGGGCTGGGTGAGGGAGGAGACCGGGCATCTGATGGCCGTCGACCTGGTGGCCTCCGGCCCGGTCGCACCTGAGGGGTACACCGCGACTGTGGAGGCCTCCGGCGCCGTCGTCCACGCCCGGGTGTGGGACGCGACGGGCGAGCAGGCGGCTCAGGGGCAGATGGCACTCCTCGGGGAGGCCGCGGTGGTGGACCGGGTGGTGACCGAGGAGGCCCATCGGCGGCGCGGACTGGGCAACTTCGTGATGCGTACGCTCACCGACCACGCCTTGGACCAGGGCGCGGTCCTCGGCGTTCTCGGCGCGACCGACGCCGGACGTGCACTGTACGAGACGCTGGGCTGGAAGAAACACTCCACGCTGGCGGAGTACGTCTACCGGCCCTTGGCCCCCTCGGTCGGTTGAACATAGCCCGGTGCCGGTCCCGGACAGCCAGACCGCCCCGCTGGTCAGCCCATGCTCTTGGCGCCGTCCAGGCATTCGCGGATGATGTCGGCGTGGCCGGCGTGCTGGGCGGTCTCGGAGATGATGTGCATCAGCACCCGGCGGGCCGACCACCCCTCGCCGGGCTCGAACCACGGCGCCTTGGGCAGCGGCTGGGTGGCGTCCAGGTCGGGCAGGGTGGCGACCAGTTCGTCGGTCCGGCGTGCCACCTCGGCGTAGTGGTCCAGCACACCCGCCAACGTGTCACCGGGCAGCATGCGGAACTCGTCAGCCCGTTGAGCCCAGTCGGCCTCGGTCATGGCGGTGAAGTCACCCATCGCGGCCGGGCCGTCCAGGATGAAGTCGACCCAGTTGCGTTCGGCCGCGGCGACGTGCTTGATCAGGCCGCCCAAGCACAGCTCACTGACGGTGGTGCGCAGCGTCGCCTGGTCATCGGTGAGGTCGCGGGTGGTGAAGCGCAGGAGGTGCCGGTGCTTGGCCAGCATCGCCAACAAGTCTGCGCGCTCGCCGGCGGCTGCCGGCGTGTGGGCTGCATTGCTGGTGGTGATGGACTCGGTGGAGGTCATGATCTCCGCCTTTCTTGGTCCTGTTCCGTGGGTCGGGACCAACGTAGATAGCCTCTAGGTCAGATTCTGACCTAGATCCCTACCAACAGGATGAGAAGCGTGTTGATACAAACGATCACGTTCGGAAAGCGGATGGCTTCTCAGAACAGGCCCTGGCTGTCTAGCCGCACTGGAAGGTGAACATCGCCCGGTCGAAGCGGCGGTTGGCCAGGTCTTCGGGGCGTATCAGCCAGTAAAGAGTTCCGCAGTCACCCCACATCATGTCGGCGTCGTCGTCCGTATCGAACTGAGCGAGCAGCACCCAGCGGAGGGCTTCCTCCTTGATACGTGGGTCGCCCCACGGCGGGCTGCCCAGGATGCCGCGGGCGACCTCGGACTCCACCTCGTCCTGCACGGGGGTCGCATGGCCGCCGACACGGTGACGAGTGCCCTCGGAGTGGTCCCACAAGGCTTCCCGGAAGTCCCCGTCCCAGAGCGGGTGGTCGTCGGGCATCGGTGCGAACTCCCGGTAGACCACCGGGTGCCAGGCATACGGTGCTGTCGTCTCGGCGCGCGCGGTCAGTGGCACTTCGGGGTACGGCTCAAGTCCCTCCGGTGCCGTCCGCTCGGTGACGGGGACGCCCGCCGGTATATACAGCACGCGTGCTCCCGCCCAGGTGTCGGGTTCGTCGGGCAAGACCACCGCGGAGAAGTCATCGAACTGCCCGTCGAAGTAGAAGAAGGCCAGCGTGCCGTCTGCCGGGAGGTCGATGTCGAGGGTGGAGGGAGGGAGCTGGGCACAGTCGAGTGAGGCGATGAAGGAGAGCGGGCCGTGGCCCTCCCAGATCGGCCACTGCTCGTCCTCCGGCAGCTTCGGCAGGCCTCCGAGCCGGCCGATGACCGGATCGGCGGACGGCGCGGACGTATCCATACCTGTATCCGCACCCGTGCCCGTATCCGGGGCCTTCTCCAGGCGTAGGGCGGGGCGGAGCAGGCCGATCCATCGCTCGGCGATGTCGTGCGGCAGGTGCTCGCGGGCGAGATTGTGCAGGGTGTCGGTGGTGCTCGATGTCATGAGAACGATGATGCACGGGACCACTGACAATGGGCCGTCCGTGCAGTGCCGAGGGCCTGAGATCCTGAGGGCCTGAGCGGCTGCCCCGGCGTGAGGGCTCCGTTCTGCGTCCGGCATCCTGTCTGGGCTGATCTGTCCGGATCGGCCCAGACAGGAGAGGAACGTATGCGTAAGAGGCTGGTGTCCCGCATCGCCGTGGCGTTGGCGCTGACCGCCACCACCGCCCTGACCACGCTGACTGCCGGGATCGCTGCCCAGGCCACCGATCAGGCCACCGATCAGACCGGCGACCAGGCTGCCGCCCAGGCAACCGCCCCGGCCGCCGCGTCCGCAGGTGTGACCACCGAGGCGGTGTTCAACAATCCGAACGGCAGCCGGGCCGAGCAGCTTGCCATCGTGAACCGGCAGGTTGAGCTGATATCCGGGGCCCCCGCGGGCTCCCGCATACGGATGGCCATGTTCTACGCATCACACGCCCCCGTTGTCGACGCGCTGGCCGCGGCCCATCAGCGCGGCGTGCGCGTCCAGGCCGTCTTCGACGACAAGGCCGTGGGCTCGGCCCCGTACGGCAGGCTCGTCAGCGAACTCGGGACCGACACCTCGGCCGCCTCATGGGTCATGAACTGCGGTAAGGGCCGCGGCTGCATCGGCACCCGTGAGATGGGCGGTGTCCACGCCATCAACCACAACAAGTTCCTGCTCTTCTCGGAGACCCGGGGCACCCGCAATGTGGTCCTGCAGTCCTCGTCCAACCTCAACGACGGCCGGGACGGCACCAAGGGCTGGAACAACGCCCTTGTCCTCACCGGGAATGACGGTATCTACCGTGCGTACGACGCCTACTTCGACGATCTGGCAGCGCGCGAGGCCAACAGCGACTACTACACCACCGGCCGTCGGCCCGTCGGCTCCGGCCAGGCCAAGATCCACTTCTACCCGCGCGCCGAACAGCCTGGCGCCAACCCTTACCGCGACCCGTCCCAGGACACCGTCGCCACGATCCTGAGCAACGTCCGCTGCACCGGAAACTCCTCCGTCGGCACCCCCCGTGACCACCGCACCCGCATCCGCGTCAGCATGACGGCGATCAGTCGCCCCTACCTCGCACAGCAGCTCGCGCAGTTGGACGCGCAGGGCTGCGAGGTGGAGGTCGCGCAGACCTACGATCCGAGCAGCAAGTTGGAGAGGGAGTCGCTGGAGAATCTGCTCCGCCCGGCCTCCGGGCGCTATGGCGGCGTCCGGGTCGGCTACTACTGCAAGCCGACGGCATCCACCTGGATACACGACAAGTACCTGCTCATCGAGGGCAATTACTACAACCGGCCCGACCGCAGGATCGTCTGGACGGGCAGCCACAACTGGACCGGGAACTCCCTACGGCAGAGCGATGAGACCGTGCTTCAGTTGGAGGACTCCGCCGTCTTCGGCGCGTACGCCCGTAACTTCGCGCTGACCCACGCCGCGACGACCCATCAGCCCGCCAATGGCGACGCCATCGCCTGCGAGCCGCCGAAGGCGTAGCAGGTCCAGAGCCACTGCCGCCCGGTGTGAGCAGCATTGGGTCTAGAGCAGCAGGCCGGCCAGGGACGCGGCTGCGAAGCCCGTGGTGGAGAGCACGGACTCCAGGACCGTCCATGACTTCAGCGTGTCGCGCACGGAGATGCCGAAGTACTTGGCGACCATCCAGAAGCCGCCGTCGTTGACGTGCGAGGCGAAGATCGAGCCCGCCGAGATGGCCACGATGATCAGGGCGAGGTGGGGCTGGGAGAGGTCCTGGCCGTCGGTCAGGGGAACGACGATTCCGGCGGTGGTGACGATGGCGACGGTCGCCGAGCCCTGGGCTACGCGGAGAACGACGGCGAGCAGCCAGGCGAGGACGATGACGGGGAGGCCGGCGCCGTGGAAGGTGTCGGCGAGGGCGTCGGCGACGCCGCTGCCCTGGAGCACCGCGCCGAAGACGCCGCCCGCGCCGACGACGAGCAGGATGTTGCCGAGGGGCTTGAGTGACGCGGCGGAGACGGACTCGAGAGACGTACGGGACCAGCCGCGGCGGACGCCCAGGAGGTAGTACGACATCAGCAGGGCGAGGGTCAGGGCGACGAAGGGGTTGCCGAAAAACTCCAGGACGGAACGGAGGGTGCCCGGCTCCAGGGCGATGGAGGAGAAGGTCGCCAGGAGGATGAGGAGGAGAGGGGTGCCGATGACGGTGAGGACGGTCGGGAGGGGGACGGGGCGTTCCGTTGCCCCAGCGCCTTGGTCGGCGGCTCCCGCGCCCCGGTCATCGGCGGCGGCCGCCGCCTTCGCGGCCGCTGCGGCCTCGACCATGTCCTGGGGTACCGGCACGAAGACGCGTTTGCCGATCCAGGCCGCGTACGCCCAGGCGCACAGGACCGCCGGCAGGCCGCAGAGGGCACCCATGAGGATGACCCAGCCCAGATCGACGCGGAAGAGTCCGGCCGCGGCCACCGGCCCGGGGTGCGGTGGCAGGAAGGCGTGTGTCATCGACAGGCCCGCGAGCAGCGGCAGGCAGGAGAGAAGGACCGATGTGCCGCTCCTCCGCGCGGCCGCGTAGACGAGGGGCGCGAGGACGAAGATGCCGACGTCGAAGAAGACCGGAATGCCGAAGAGCAAGCCGGTCAGTCCCATGGCGAGCGGGGCACGCCGCTCACCGAAGAGCCCCAGCAGTCGGGTGCTCAACACCTCGGCGCCGCCCGAGACTTCGAGGATCGCGCCGAGCATGGTGCCCAGGCCGATGGTGATCGCGACGTGGCCGAGTATGCCGCCCATCCCGCCCTCGACCAGGGAGGTGACATCGGACTTCTGGACCGTACCGAAGAGTTCGGTGACGGAGAGCCCGGCGGCGAGGCCGACGGTGAGGGAGGCGGCGAGCAGCGCGACGAAGGGCTGGAGCCGGAGCTTGATGATCAGGAAGAGGAGGAGGGCGATCCCCAGCGCGGCGACGGTCAGCAGGCCGGGGGTGCCGGGTATGAGGGCGAGCAGGCCACCCCGGTGGGGCGGCTGTGGTGCTGCGGCGAGGAAGACAAAAGACATGCGGTGACTCCGGTGTCAGGCATGGTGCTTCCGAGTGGGGAGGGCCAGTGAGGGGGCCAGTGGGGAGAACCAGTGGGGAGAGCCGCAGCACAGCGGCCGTGACGGCCGTCGCGGTCAGCCGAGGACGGCCAGCGCGTCGATCTCGATGAGCAGGCCCTTGGGCAGGCCGACGTAGACGGTCGTACGGGCCGCCGGGGCCTCCTTGAGGCCCTGCTCCTCGAAGTAGGCGTTGTAGATCTCGTTCATCTCGGCGAAGTGGCCGGTGTCGGTGAGGTAGACGCGCAGCATCAGCACGTCCTCCCAGCTCGCCCCGCCCGCCTCCAGGACGGCCCGGACGTTGGCGAGGGTCTGGAGGGTCTGCTCGCGCAGGGTCGGTCCGGCGGGGGTGGGGGCCCGGCCCTCGACCGCCGGGAGGAAGCCGACCTGGCCCGCGACCTGGAGGATGTTGCCCTTCTTCACGCCGTGCGAGAACTTCGCGGGCGGGGTGGTGTGGGTGGCCGGGGTGATGGCGGTCTTCCGGAGCTCGTCGCTCATGAACTCGTCTCCTTGATCGGGGGGCTTTTGACCGGGGGGTTCTTGATCGGGGGGTTCTTGATCGGGGGATTTCCGGAGTACTCCCGGCTGATGGCGTCGGCGGTGCGGCGTACCAGTGGGAGGAGTCTGAGGAGTTCGTCGGCGCTGACGACGACGTTCGGCGCGGAGACCGACATGGCGGCGATGACGCGGCCGTCCGTACCGCGGATGGGAGCCGCGACGCAGTTGATGGACTCCTCGTGGCCACCGAGGTCGCTGGCCCAGCCCTGTTCGCGCACCGTGGCCAGCTCCTTGAGGAAGGCGTCGGGGCCCGGTGTCGAACGGGGGGTGTACAGGGGGTAGTCGAGCCGCTCGGCGACGGCGCGTCGCTCGGGCTCGGGCAGGTCGGCGAGGAGGAGCTTGGCGACGGCGGCGACCGTGAGGGCTACGGGTTTGCCGACGCGCGAGTACATCCGGACCGGGTAGCGGGACTCGACCTTGTCGAGGTAGAGGACCTCGTTCTCCTCATGGACCGCCAGGTGGACGGTGTGTCCGCACCGCTCGTTGAGTTCGACGAGGTGGGGGTGGGCGATCTCGCGTACGTCGAGATTCTCGACGGCCTGCTGGGCGAGGGCGAAGAGCCGGGCGCCGAGGCGGTAGCGCTGGTCGGGCTGGCGGTGGACGATGCCGTGCTCATGGAGCGTGCGCAGCAGCCGCAGGGCGGTGGACTTGTGGACGCCGAGGCGACGGGCGACCTGTCCGAGGTCGGCGGGCCCCTCGGCGAGCAGCGGCAGGATGCTCAGCGCGCGGTCGACGGTCTGGCTCATGCCCTGGGTACCTCCTGGTTCATGGCCTGATGTATCTCCCGGTCCATGGCCTGATGTACCTCCTGGTCCAAGGCCTGATGTACGTGCTGGTCCAAGGCCTGATGTACCTCCCGGTCCGTGGCCTGCTGCTCTGCGGGCGTCGTGGTCTGTTCCGGCGGGCCGGGGCCGCCGGGGCCGGAGCCGAGATCCGGCCCGCCGGAGCCGAGGTCCGGCCCGCCGGGGCCGAGGTGCAGCCCCCGCCAGGCGATGTCGTCGAGGGCCGCCAGCCGGTCGGCGAGGGCACGGGAGGGCGGGGTGGCGAGGTCGCCGGGGACGGTGAGGGCGGCGGCCGCCCAGAGGTGGCCGTAGCGGATGCGGGTGTGCAGGGGCAGGCCGCGGAGGGTGGCGGAGAGGAAGCCGGCGGCGAACGCGTCACCGGCGCCGACGGCCGCGACGACCTCGGCGCGTGGCGCGGGCTGCGCATGCCTACCGCCACTGTCGTCGTACGCCACCGCGCCCGCCGCCCCACGCTTGACGACCAGCATGCCGGGTTCGGGCAGCGCGGCACGGATCGCGTCGGGACCGCCGCTGACGCCCCAGGCCTCCGCCGCTTCGTCCTCGCCGACGAAGACGAGGTCGGCGCCGCGGGCGAGGTCGAGCAGCACGCGGGCGTCGTCTTGGGGGTCGCGCCACAGCCCGGGACGGTAGTTGACGTCGTACGAGACGAGGGGCCGTCGGAGGCGGTCGGGGTGATGACGGCAATCGAAGTGACGGTGGCAATCGACGTGACGCTTCGTCAGCTCCCGCATCAGGGTGCGGCAGTCCTCGGACAGCGCAGCGGTGATCCCCGACAGATGCAGCACCTTGCCCGACCGGATCGCCGCCAGGTCCATAGTGGTGACGGACATGGCGGAAGCGGCGGATCCGGCGCGGTAGTAGGCGACTTCGTGGGCCTCGGTGCCGCGGTCGCCGGCGGTGCGGAAGTAGACGCCGGTGGGGCGGTGCGGGTCGCGCCGGACGTGGGAGACGTCGACTCCGCTCGTGGCGATGGCGGCGACGAGGTGGTCGCCGAAGCCGTCGGTGCCGACGCGGGAGATCCAGCGGGCGGTGTGGCCGGCGCGGGCGAGAGCGCAGGCGACGTTGGACTCGGCGCCGCCGATGGCGCGGTGGAACGACGGCACGTCGGCGAGGCGCCCGGGGCGGCTCGGCAGGAAGGTGACCATGGATTCGCCGAGGCAGACGACGTCGATGTCAGGCGCATGCGGGTCACCGGCACTGTCAGGCGCATGCGAATCACCGGCGCTGTCAGGGGCATGCGGGTCACCGGCGTTCGAAGGCCTGGTCACCGGCGTTCGACCTCCTTCTCGACCCCGCTTCTCGACCTCGCCCTTGACCCCGTCTTGCGGCCGTCTTGACCCCGCCTTGGGCAACGGTTCTCATCATTGACCGAGCAATGGCTCGGATGTTAGACAGCTGTCAGCGATATGCGCAATGGGCGTTGCAGAGCATGCAACACGGTCTGTGAGGAGGCCAGATGGTCGGGGAGCGGCTCGCGCAGGGGCTCAGGGAACTCGCGGACGAAACGGTCGACCACCGCTTCAAGGGTCTCCCCCCGGACGCCGACGGGCTCACCCTCGGCGAGCTGGCCGCCGAGCGCCGCAACCTCTTCGACGGCGGCTTCACCACCCCCGTCCTGGCGCTCTCCGCCGAGTCGGTCGAGCACAACCTGGCCCTGATGGAGACCTACGCCACCCGGCACGGCCTCGCCTTCGCCCCGCACGGCAAGACCTGTATGGCCCCCCAGCTCTTCGCCCGCCAGCTGGAGCACGGTGCCTGGGGCATCACCGCCGCGGTCCCCCACCAGGTCCGCGTCTACCGCAGCTACGGCATCCAGCGGATCTTCCTGGCCAATCAGGTCGTGGACGCGGCCGCGCTGCGCTGGCTCGCCGCCGAGCTGGACGCCGACCCCGGCTTCCACCTCATCTGTTACGTCGACTCGCTGCGCGGTATCGAGCTGATGGACCGGGCACTGCGGGAGGCCGGCGCGACCCGCCCGGTAGATGTGGTCGTCGAGCTGGGCGCCGGCGAGGGCGCCCGTACCGGCGTCCGTACGGAGAGCGAGTGCCTGGAACTGGCCTCTGCCATCGCGGGGGTGGACACCCTGCGCCTGGTGGGCGTCGCGGGCTACGAGGGCGAGGTGCCCGAGCCCACCACGGAGCGGGTGACCGCCTGGGTGCGCCGACTGGTCGCGCTGGCCGTGGAGTTCGACCGGGCGGGCCGGTTCGCCGACCTCGACCAGATCATCGTCAGCGCGGGCGGCAGCGCCTGGTTCGATGCCGTCGCCGACGTATTCGCCGAGATCCCCGAACTGTCCGCCCCGGTCCTCAAGCTGCTGCGCTCGGGCGCCTATGTGTCGCACGACAGCGGCCACTACCGGCGCCTGACGCCGTTCAACCGCGTCCCGGACGAGGGCGCCCTGGAGCCCGCCTTCCGGCTGTGGGCGCAGGTGATCTCCCGCCCCACACCCGAGCAGGCGTTCCTCAACGCGGGCAAGCGCGACGCGGCCCACGACCTGGATCTGCCGCAGGCCCAGGTCATCCGGTCCGGCCGGGACGGCACCGAGCGGCCGGCGCACGGCGTCACCGTCACCAAACTGTCCGACCAGCACGCCTGGGTCAGCACGGAGCGCTCCGGCGATCTGGAGGTCGGCGACTGGGTGGCCCTGGGGCTGTCGCACCCCTGCACCTCGTTCGACAAGTGGCAGCTCATCCCGCTTGTCGAACGGGACGGCACGGTCACGGAGTTCATCCGCACGTTCTTCTAGACGGCTGGACGGTTGGAGAGCCGGACAGTCGGAGAGCCGGACGGTTGGAGAGCTGGACGGCCAGAGGGCCAGAGGGCCGGACGGCTGAAAGGCGGCCATCGAAAACATGGAAGACCTCGTCATCCGTGATGCGGACGTCGTGGACGGTACCGGCGCGCCGTCCTACCGCGCCGATGTGGTCGTCGACGGCGGCCGGATCGTCGCGATCGTCAAGGAGGCCGCGGCGGCCGGCTGCCAACGGCCGCGGGCGCGCCGGGAGCTGGACGCCGACGGCCTCGTCCTCTCCCCCGGCTTCATCGATATGCACGCGCACAGCGACCTCGCGCTGCTCCGCGACCCCGCGCACGAGGCCAAGGCCGCCCAGGGCGTGACCCTCGAAGTCATCGGCCAGGACGGCCTGTCGTACGCCCCGGTCGACGACCGCACGCTGGCCGAGGTCCGCGCCCAGATCACCGGCTGGAACGGCGGAGGCCCGGAGGACACCACCGTCGACTTCGGCTGGCGCACCGTCGGCGAGTACCTCGACCGCCTCGACCACGGCTTCGACGGCCAGGGCATCGCCGTCAACGCCGCCTACCTCGTCCCGCAGGGCACCGTCCGGATGCTCGCCGTCGGCTGGGACGACCGCGAAGCCGCCCCCGACGAGCTGGCCCGCATGAAACGCCTGGTGGCGGAGGGCCTGGAACAGGGCGCGGTCGGCCTCTCCTCCGGGCTGACCTACACCCCCGGCATGTACGCGTCCGACGCCGAACTGACCGAACTCTGCCGGGTGGTGGCGTCGTACGGCGGCTACTACTGCCCGCACCACCGCTCCTACGGGGCGGGCGCCCTCGCGGCGTACGAGGAGATGATCGCCCTCACCCGCGAGGCCGGCTGTGCGCTGCATCTCGCGCACGCCACCATGAACTTCGGCGTCAACAAGGGCCGCGCACCCGAGCTGCTGTCCCTCCTGGACGGTGCGCTGGACGCCGGCGCGGACCTCTCCTTCGACACCTACCCGTACACCCCCGGCTGTACGACGCTGGTCGCGCTGCTGCCGAGCTGGGCGGGCGAGGGCGGCCCCGAGGCGGTCCTGGCCCGTCTGCGGGACGACGCGACGGCCGAGCGCATCCGCCACGCCCTGGAGACCGAGGGCTCCGACGGCTGCCATGGCGTCCCCGTCGACTGGGACACCATCGAGATCTCCGGCGTCGCGGCCCCTGCCCCGGACCCTGACCCGGGCCCGGGCCTGGCCGGCCACGTGGGTCGGACGATCGCGCAGAGCGCCGCCGTACGCGGCGAGCGCCCCTGGGAGACCGCCCGCCGCCTGCTGATCGACGACCGCCTCGGTCCGACGATCCTGCACCACGTCGGCCATGAGGAGAACGTCCGCCGGATCATGCGCCATCGGGTGCACATGGGCGGCAGTGACGGCATCCTCCAGGGCGACAAACCGCACCCCCGCGCCTACGGGACCTTCCCCGAGTACCTCGGCAAGTACGTCCGCGAACTCGGCGTGCTCTCCCTGGAGGAGTGCGTCGCCCATCTCACCGGCCGTCCGGCCGCCCGGCTCCGCCTCCCCGACCGCGGCCTGGTGCGCGAGGGCTACCGCGCCGACCTGGTCCTCTTCGCCCCCCGGACGGTCGGCGCCGGCGCGACGTTCACCGCTCCCCGCACCCTCCCGTCCGGCATTCCGTACGTCCTGATCGACGGCCGCTTCGTCATCGATCACGGCCGCCGTACGGACGTCCTGGCAGGGCGGTCGGTACGGCGCACGGTGCGGGGCCCGGGCCAGGACCTGCGTCGGGCGTGAGGAAGCCCACGCCGTCCGTCGGCCGGCGAGACGTAAAACACCGGGCGGCCGCCGAAATGCGCCCGTAAGGTGGCGGATATGCAGGTGATCCAGTCAACGAAGCTCGCCAACGTCTGCTACGAGATCCGTGGCCCGGTGCTCGAGGAGGCGATGCGGCTGGAGGCTGCCGGTCACCGCATCCTCAAGCTCAACACCGGCAACCCGGCGGCGTTCGGCTTCGAGTGCCCGCCCGAGATCCTCGAGGACATCCTCCGCACCGTCGGGACGGCGCACGGCTACGGGGACGCCAAGGGCCTGCTCTCGGCCCGTCGCGCGGTGATGCAGCACTACCAGACCCAGGGCATCGAGCTCTCCGTCGAGGACATCTACCTGGGCAACGGTGTCTCCGAGCTGATCCAGATGTCGATGCAGGCGCTGCTGGACGACGGCGACGAGGTGCTGGTGCCGGCCCCGGACTACCCGCTGTGGACGGCGGCGGTCTCGCTGGCCGGCGGTACGGCCGTGCACTACCGCTGCGACGAGCAGGCGGACTGGATGCCGGACCTGGCCGACATCGAGCAGAAGATCACCGACCGCACCAAGGCCGTCGTCGTCATCAACCCCAACAACCCCACGGGCGCCGTCTACGACGACGAGCTGCTGCGCAACATCGCGGAGATCGCCCGCCGGCACAACCTGATCGTCTGCGCCGACGAGATCTACGACAAGATCCTCTACGACGGCGTCACCCACACCCCGTTCGCCTCGCTCGCCCCCGACCTGCTGACGCTGACCTTCAACGGACTGTCCAAGGCGTACCGGGTCGCCGGCTACCGCAGCGGCTGGCTGGCGGTCTGCGGCCCGAAGGCGCACGCCTCCTCGTACATCGAGGGGCTGACGATCCTCGCCAATATGCGGCTGTGCGCCAATATGCCCGCCCAGCACGCGGTCGCCGCGGCCCTCGGCGGCCGGCAGTCGATCAATGACCTGGTGCTGCCCGGCGGCCGGCTGCTGGAGCAGCGGGACACGGCGTACGAGCTGCTGACGCAGATCCCCGGCGTCAGCTGCGTCAAGCCCAAGGGCGCGCTGTACGCGTTCCCGCGGCTGGACCCCTCGGTCTACAAGATCAAGGACGACCGGCAGATGGTGCTGGACCTGCTGCGCGCCGAGAAGATCATGATCGTGCACGGCACCGGCTTCAACTGGCCGGAGCCGGACCACTTCCGGCTGGTCACCCTGCCCGGCAAGGACGACCTGGCGGAGGCGGTCACGCGCATCGGCACCTTCCTGGACGGATACGGGCAGTACTGAGCCTCGCCGGTTACGGCCGGTACTGAGCCCTCGGCGGTTACGGACAACTACGGACAACACTGCACCCTCGGCGGTTACGGGCAGTGCCGAGCCGTCACGAGTTCTCTACGGATCACAACTTTAGACATTGTCTAAGCTAGGATGGTCTCCTGGACGTCTTCAGGAGGTCAGGAGGCCATCCCATGTACGAACCGATCCGCACCAAGTCGGTCCACACCATGGCCGCCGCCCCGGGGATCCCGCACCGCTCCCGCGAGGAGGAGCTGGACATCCGGCTCGCCGGACAGCTGACCGCTCTGCTCACCGTCACCGACGAGCTGCACGCGCTCGCCACCCGCGCGGACGGCCCGGAGACCCGCGAGCTGGACGGCCCCGCCCTGGCCGGCGCCGCCGACCGGCTCGCCGAGCAGGTCGCACGGCTCAGCGGCGGCCACTACCCGCTGCGCGCCGAGCCCACCGACGGCGGCGCCCCGTCCCGCGTCCCGGCGCTCCAGCAGCGCGCCCGCACCCTCGCCGGGAACGCCCTGTCGGTCGCCACCTCCCGCGGCGACACCGCGGTGATGACCCTGACCGCGGAGCGGATGGCGGCGCACGCCGGGCCGGCCACCGGCCGCGCGTGGGGCCGGGACCTCGCCTCGACCTGAGCTTCACTCCACCGGCCCAATCCAGTCCGCGGGCCCCGCACCCGTCGTACCGGATGCGGGGCCCGCAGCGTGTGGGCGTGGGCGTGGGCGTCAGCCCAGGCGCTGCACCAGCGCGCGGTACTCGTCCCACAGCTCCTTGGGTGTGTGATCACCGAAGGTGTTGAGGTGCTCGGGGACGAGCGCGGCCTCCTCGCGCCAGACGTCCTTGTCGACCGTGAGCAGGAAGTCCAGGTCGGTGTCGGCCAGTTCGAGGCCCTCGGTGTCCAGGGCCTCCTTCGTCGGCAGCACGCCGATCGGGGTCTCGACGCCCTCGGCCCGGCCGTCGAGGCGGTCGACGATCCACTTCAGGACGCGGCTGTTCTCACCGAAGCCCGGCCACACGAACCGGCCCTTGTCGTCCTTCCGGAACCAGTTGACGTAGTAGATCTTCGGCAGCTTGGACTGGTCCTTGTCCTTGGCCACCTCGATCCAGTGGCCCATGTAGTCGCCCATGTTGTAGCCGCAGAACGGCAGCATGGCGAACGGGTCGCGGCGCAGCTCACCGACCTTGCCCTCGGCGGCGGCGGTCTTCTCGCTCGCCACGTTGGCGCCGAGGAAGACGCCGTGGTTCCAGCCGAAGGACTCGGTGACCAGCGGAACGGCGCTCGCCCGCCGCCCACCGAACAGGATCGCCGAGATCGGCACGCCCTTCGGGTCCTCCCATTCGGGCGCGATGATCGGGCACTGCGAAGCGGGCACGGTGAAGCGGGCGTTGGGGTGGGCGGCCGGGGTCTCGGAGCCGGGCGTCCAGTCGTTGCCCTTCCAGTCCGTCAGGTGGGCCGGGGTCTCCTCCGTCATGCCCTCCCACCAGATGTCGTTGTCATCGGTGAGGGCGACGTTCGTGAAGACCGAATTGCCCCACAGCGTCTTCATCGCGTTGGCGTTGGTGTGCTCGCCGGTGCCGGGCGCGACGCCGAAGAAGCCGGCCTCGGGGTTGATCGCGTACAGGCGGCCGTCCTCGCCGAAGCGCATCCAGGCGATGTCGTCGCCGATCGTCTCGACCGTCCAGCCGGAGACCGTGGGCTCCAGCATGGCGAGGTTGGTCTTGCCGCAGGCCGACGGGAAGGCGGCGGCGACGTACTTGGACTCACCGGTGGGCGGCGTGAGCTTGAGGATCAGCATGTGCTCGGCCAGCCAGCCCTCGTCACGCGCCATGACGGAGGCGATGCGCAGGGCGTAGCACTTCTTGCCGAGCAGGGCGTTGCCGCCGTAGCCCGAGCCGTACGACCAGATCTCACGGGTTTCGGGGAAGTGCGAGATGTACTTGGTCCGGCTGCAGGGCCAGGGGACGTCCGCCTGGCCGGGCTCCAGCGGGGCGCCGACGGAGTGGACGGCCTTCACGAAGAAGCCGTCCTCGCCCAGCTCGTCGAGGACCGCCTGGCCCATCCGCGTCATCGTCCGCATCGAGACCGCGACGTACGCGGAGTCGGTGATCTCCACGCCCAGCGCGGAGAGCTTGGAGCCCAGCGGCCCCATGCAGAACGGGACGACGTACATCGTCCGGCCGCGCATCGAGCCGCGGAACAGCCCCTTCTCGCCCTGGAAGACCTCCCGCATCTCCCCGGGGGCCATCCAGTGGTTCGTCGGCCCCGCGTCCTCCTCCTTCTCGGAGCAGATGAAGGTGCGGTCCTCGACGCGGGCCACATCGCTGGGGTCGGAGGCGGCGTAGTACGAGTTGGGGCGCTTGATCGGGTCGAGCTTCCGGAACGTTCCCTTCCCGACGAGCTCCTCGCACAGACGCTGGTACTCCGCCTCCGAGCCGTCACACCAGACGACCCGGTCGGGCTGGGTGATCGCTGCGATCTCGTCCACCCAGGTGATGAGTCCCTGGTGACGAGTCGGGATGGGGGCGCCCCCCGCACGGTGGGGGTCCCCCCGGTCGAGCGGAGCCGAGACTGGGGGACCGTCGGAGTGCTTGGGGGAGGGAGCCGCGTTGTCGCGCGCCACGATCGCTCCTAGATGAGGGTGTGGACGGACCCGTTCCCGTTTCACCGGGAAGATCCGCGTTTATGGAGTGTCTCTGCCCCTTGGGGGCTGCGACCCGGATGCTTCGTGACCGCTCATCCGGTGCCGACTGCACTCATTTGATCATCCGACCGCTGGAGGGTTCTGTCCAGAGGGCGTTTTCGTGACCGCCGCCACTTCTGGGGGAATCCGTAACCTACGGTTGCGTAGGTAGCATTGCGCCATGTCTTCCGCGCCCGACGCCGCCGAGAGCCGCTCCTCCTCCGTGCCGCCCGCGATGGCGGCGGTCGCCGCCGCTGCCGCGCCCCTCAAGCCGAAACTGCGGGGCTGGCTGCATGCCGGAATGTTCCCCGCCGTCCTGCTGTCCGGCGTCCTCCTCACGGCCCTCGCCGACAGCACCCGCGGCCGCCTGGCCTGCGCGATCTACACCCTGACCGCCTGCCTGCTCTTCGGCGTCAGCGCCCTCTACCACCGGGGCAATTGGAGTCCGCGGATGGACGGCGTCCTGCGCCGCCTCGACCACGCCAACATCTTCCTGATCATCGCCGGTACGTATACCCCGGTAACCGTGCTGCTGATCCCCGGATCACGCGGCCAGGTCCTGCTCTGGGCGATCTGGGCGGCCGCACTGGCCGGTATCGCCTTCCGCGTCTTCTGGGTCGGCGCACCGCGCTGGCTCTACACGCCCTGCTACATCGCCATGGGCTGGGCCGCCGTCTTCTTCCTCCCCGACTTCCTGCGCACCGGCGGCATCGCCGTTCTCGTCCTGGTCGTCGTCGGCGGCCTGCTCTACAGCGCCGGCGGCGTGATCTACGGCATCAAGCGCCCCAACCCGTCCCCCCGGTGGTTCGGCTTCCACGAGGTCTTCCACTCGCTCACGCTCGCCGCCTTCGTTGTCCACTACGTGGGCATCTCGCTGGTGGCTTATACGCACGCGTGAGGCCGTGACCCGGCCGAGGTTGTGGATGTGGACGTGGATGTGGCCGGTGGCTCCTCCGCGCACCTGAGGACACCGGGACACCGGGGGCGGGCGGGCGCCGGGTCACCTTCCGTGGCCGGACATGACCCAACGTACAGGCGGAGGGGGCTCACCTGCCGAGAGTGGGCCCGGACTCTGAGGGCAGCCCCCGGACGCGGAGAGCAGGCCCGGACACGGAGAGCAGGCCCGGACACGGAGAGCAGGCCCCGGAGGAGCTACTCCCTCACGCCCTGAGCTACTCCCTCACGCCCTGAGCCACTCCCTCACGCCCTGAGCCGCTCCGCCAGCTCCTCCGCGTCCGTCGTCGGCCGCTCGCAGGTGAAGCGGCGGCAGACGTACGCGGCCGGTGCGCCGTCGACCAGGGGGCGGTCCTTGAGAAGCGGCACCTCGGCGGCGTCGTCGGACCCGGGGGCGCCCAGCGCGACGACCGCTCCCGGAGCGGTCCCCAGCAGGGCGGCACGATGCAGCGCCCGGGTGGCCGGGTCGGTCTGCGGGCCGACGACCGCGATCTCCCGCGGCCCGTCCAGCGCCGCCTCGGCGACGGCGAGCCCCCAGCCGATGAAGCGCGGGGCCCGGCCGGCGAGCGCGGTGACGATGCCCAGGGCCCGCTCCGCGGCACCGCGGTGCAGATCACTGCCGGTCAGGGCGGCGTACGACAGGAGGGCGCCGGCCGCCGCGGTCCAGCCGGACGGCGTCGCGTTGTCGGTCGGGTCCTGGGGGCGGCGGATCAGCGTCTCGGCGTCGGCGGCGGTGTCGTAGAGCGCGCCGTCCTCGGCGGTGAACTGGAGCAGCACGGTGTCCAGGAAGAAGCCCGCGAACTCCACCCAGACGCCCTCGCCGGTCACCGAGGCGAGGGCCAGGAAGCCCTCGGCGACATTGGCGTAATCCTCCAGGACACCGGAGTTGGCGCCGGGCGCGCCGTCGCGAGAGGTGCGGTGGAGCCGGGCCTGCCAGTCCATGTGGACGCGGACCAGCAGGTCGGCGGCGTCGGTGGCGGCCTGGATCAGGTCCGGGCGGTCGAAGTACGCGCCGGTCTCGGCGAGCGCGGCGATGGCCAGTCCGTTCCAGGAGGCGACGATCTTGTCGTCCCGGCCGGGGCGCGGCCGCCGGCCACGCGCCGCCAGCAGCCGCTCCTTGACGGAGACCAGCCGCTCGGCGTCCACCAGCATGTCGGCGTCGGGAAGTTGGAGCACGGAGGACCCCCCGCCGCGGACGCCGTCGATGTCACCCTCGAAGGTGCCCTCCTCGGTGACGCCGAAGTACGTGGCGGCGAACTCGGCGTCCTTCTCCCCCAGTACGGCGCGCAGCTGCTCCGGCGTCCATACGTAGTAGGCGCCCTCGGCGTGCCTCCCGGTGCCGTCGTCACTGTCCGCATCCAGCGCGGAGGCGAAACCGCCCTGGTCGGTGCGGAGTTCGCGGACCATGAAGTCAGCCGTCTCGACGGCGATCCGGCGGGCGAGGTCCGAACCGGTGGCGCGCCACAGATGTGCATAGGTCCGGCACAGCAGGGCGTTGTCGTAGAGCATCTTCTCGAAGTGCGGCACGGTCCAGGTGGCGTCCACCGCGTAACGCGCGAACCCGCCGCCGAGCTGGTCGTAGATGCCGCCGCGGGCCATCGCCGCACAGGTCGCCTGGACCATTTCCAGGGCCCCGGCGGAGCCGGTGCGGGCGTGGTGGCGGAGCAGGAACTCCAGCGCCATGGACGGCGGGAATTTGGGCGCGCCGCCGAATCCGCCGTGCACCGCGTCGAATTCGCGGGTCAGGCCCATCAGGGCGGTGTGCAGTACGTCGGGGTCCGGCGGGCGCCGGTCGGCGGGCAGCGATGCGGTCAGCGAGCGCCCGGCCAGGTCGGCGACGATCCGGCCGGCGACCTCTCCGACCTCGTCGCGACGGTCGGCCCAGGCGCTCCGGACACCTTCCAGCACCTGCCCGAAGGACGGCATGCCGTGGCGGGGCTCGGGCGGGAAGTACGTACCGAAGTAGAAAGGCTCGGCGTCGGGCGTGAGAAAGACGGTCATGGGCCATCCGCCCTGGCCAGTGGCGGCCTGCACGGCCTCCATATACACGGCGTCGACGTCGGGCCGCTCCTCGCGGTCGACCTTGACCGCCACAAAGTGCTCGTTCAGCAGCTCGGCGGTGGCCGGATCCTCGAAACTCTCGCCGGCCATGACATGGCACCAATGGCACGCAGCGTAACCGACCGACAACAGCACAGGTACGTCACGCCGCTTCGCCTCCGCGAACGCCTCCTCTCCCCATGGCCACCAGTCCACAGGGTTGTCGGCGTGCTGGAGCAGATACGGCGACTGGGAGTCGGCCAGGTGATTCATACCGGCATCGTCGCACGATCCGGACCGCCCAGCCCAGCTTGTCGGGGTCGCGCCAGGGAGTAAGGCGCGGACGTTGTCCGGCAGCGTCGGCAGCTCCGCGCGTTCGTCGGCCTGTAGCCCACCACCGTCAGGTCGCTCTGGAGATGCTGAGGCCCGAACCTCCGGACAGCCCCAGCGCCTTCATGGCACGTACGCTACGAGGCCGCGCTCACATCACGCTGGTGGACGAGTCCCAGGTCGGCGAGCGTGTGGAGCGTGGTGCGAGCGTCGGGTTCGACCCCGCGTCCGCCTTCAGGACGGGCTCGAACTGCGGGGAGTCCCGGCACTGTCCGGCGGTGATGGCGATCGGCAGGGGCTTCTGGCTCTGTTCGACGGCAAGTGCCGTTTGGTGGTCAGGCCGCCGTGCGAGCGCCCGAGTCCGTTGTCGTCCGGCTCGGTGGCGATGCCGCCGGGCGGCTCCTTTTGCAGGTCCCCCATTTCCGCGCCCCGGCGGCATGCTGGTGGGCCTGTCAGACGGTGGAGTCGATGTTTCCGGCCGGTCGCCCGCCGCAAGGCCGCGGCGGCTGCCGTGCCTTCGCGCCGGGGGCCGCCTGGTGGAGAGCCGCTGTGAGGCAGCGCCGGCAGCGGTCGCCGGGCGCGTCGTACAGGGCGGCCTGGTTTGCGAAACGTGGGTACGCGGCGGTGGGAGTGATGACCACCCGCCGGGCGACGGCACGGAGCGTGACTGCCTCCGGGCCGCCGTCTCGGGCGGGTTCGATCCCTGCGCCGAGTAGTGCGTGGCGCAGATTGCCGTGGTGGTGGCCGGCTTTCGGGCGGCAGCCGTGGTGCTCACCGCCGCCGGTTTCAGCTCGCCCGCGGGTCGTTCGGCTGTCTCATCGGCCGGCTCCTGTGGGCAGCGGGGCTTGCTGCGGCTCGGGATGGGGCTCCTGTTCGGCGGGCGACCGCGGTGGGGCGGACTTGCGCGGCAGCAGTACGGCGACGACCAGGGCTCCCGCGCCCAGGATCACCGCACCGATCAGGCTCGTGTGGGACACCGCGTCGGAGAACGCGGAGCCGACCGCGTCGGCCATCTGGGTCGAGCCGTTGGCGAGTTCCGCCGCCTGCTCCTTGAGCTTGGCGGCTTCCATGGGTGAGGCGTGTGCGGCCTGCTCGGTCAGCTGCCGCGCCTTCTCCGCGAAGGATTGCGCCACTGCGTCGCCCGCGGCGACCGAGTCCTTCGCTGCTTCCAGCGCCTCGCGGGGCGCCATGCTTCCCTGGGGCGCGTTGGTGAGGTTTGCCGCGTACGAGGATGCGAGCGCCGAGCCGAGCACGGCGATGCCGAGCGACCCTCCGAGTTCGAGCGAGGTGTCGTTGACGGCGCCGCCGACGCCGAGTTCCGACTCCGGGAAAGCACCCATGATCGTGTCTGTGCAGGGCGAGACGGTGAGGCCCAGGGACAGGCCGAGCAGGGCGAGCGCGGGCACGAAGTCCGGGTACGTGGAACCTCCGTCGATCCTGATGAGCAGCGCCAGGGACGCTGTCCCGCCCACCATGCCCACCATGACCATGACGCGCGCCCCGAAGCGGGGCGTCAGTGCGCCAGTGGCCGCGGCGCCCAGGAAGACCCCGAGTGCGAGCGGCAGCATGCGGATGCCGGTCTCCAGCGGGTCGTAGTCCAGGACGAATTGGAAGTGCTGCGTGAGGTAGTAGAAGACGCCGAACACGGCGAGGAAGAAGACCGCGATCGCAAGGTTCGCGCCGGCGAATGCTCGCTGGGCGAACTTCCGCACGTCGAGGATCGGCCGCGGGTGGCGCAGCTCCCACCAGACGAACAGGAGCAGGCCGATCGCGGCGATGGCCGCGGCGGTGAACGCCGACTTGCCCCAGCCGAAGTGGGGACCGTCGATGATCATGTAGATCAGTGCGCCGGACCAGATCACCGAGAGCAGGCCGCCGAAGTAGTCGATCCGGCCCTGGTCGCCGGCCTTGGACGGCGGCACCAGGACGAACGCTGCCACGATCGTGACCGCGCACACCGGGACGTTGATCAGGAACGTGGACTCCCAGCCGTTGTCCTTCAGGAGTACACCGGCGATCAGCGGTCCGGCGGCGATGGCGAGGCCCGAGGTGGCGGCCCAGATGGTGATGGCCTTGGCCCGCTCCTCGCGCGGGAACGTCGCCGCGAGCAGCGAGAGCGTCGCGGGCATGATCATTGCGGCGCCGAAGCCCATGACTGCGCGGACGATGATGATGTGGACGGAGGTACTCGCGAAGGCGCCTGCGACGCCGCCCGCGGCCATGATGAACAGCCCGAGCACGAGAGAGCCCCGGCGGCTGTACTTGTCGCCGATCGCGCCGAGCAGCAGCATGAGCGCGGCGTACGGGACGGTGTAGGCGTCGATGACCCACTGGAGGTCGGAGCTGGACAGGTCGAGATCGCGAGTCATGTCCGGTGCGGCCACCGTCAAGGCGGTGTTCGCCATGACCGCGATCATCAGGCTCAGGCAGAGCACCAGCAGCGCCCACCAGCGGCGGGCATACGGTCGGCTCATCCGTTCGACCGGTTCATTGACGACTAACAACATGTGAGCCCCCCTTCGTTCGTCTTGGTTCCGGCTCTGCGACTGGCAGGTGGCAAGGGCAGAGACGACGCAGCAAGTTGCACGCAGGTGTGCAATGTAGCCGTACTTGCACACGCCTGTACAACCACGCAGGACAAGGCTGTGCAAAATGGGGGCCATGAACCCACACGCGTCGAGCCTCAGAGCCCGCGCCAACCGACGACACATCCTCGACGTCGCCCTCACCGAACTGCTCCGCACGCCGGACGCGTCGATGAATCAGATCGCCCGCGCGGCGGGCGTCGTACGGCGCACCGTCTACGGGCACTTCCCCAGCCGCGACGCGCTGATCGCCGCGATCGTTGACGAGGCCATCGAGGCGGTGGAGCAGGCCCACGCCGTGGGCCGCGAGGGGGTGGCGGACCCGGCCGAGGCACTCGCCCGCTCACTCCTCGCCGTCTCGGAGGTCGTCGACGGCTACCGCCTACTGCTCGCCCTCGCACAGCAGAGCGTCACGATGAAGGGGATCCGCGACCGCCTCGGCGCCGTCCACGAGGCCGGCACCCAGCTCATCCGACGCGCCCTGGAAGACGGGACGTTCACCTCGCCCCTGCCACCGGAGGGGCTGCGCTACGTCCTGGAGGGGGTGCTGTTCTCGGTGATGGAGGCCACCAACAACGGGCACGTGCGGCCCCAGGAGGCGGGCCGGGCCACCACGGTCACCTTCCTGACCGCGGCGGGCATGCCCCATGACCGCGCCACCGAGCTGGTGGACGAGATCCTGGCCCGGTGACGCCCCAGAGCCCGGCCCCCGTGCTGCCGCTCAGCCGGTACCGAAGAGAATCCGTACGAAGTACTGGGTGTCGAAGAACTCGCGCATGGCCTTGATACGCCCCCCTTCGACCGTGAACACCGAGACCACGTTCGCCTCATAGGGCGTACCGTCCTTGGCCGCCGAACGGGCCACACAGTCGAGCACCACCGTGTCGCCCTCCGATATCAGGTTGTTCACGTCAAGCGCGTACGGCACATCGGGCGAAAACAAGTCCATCAGGGGAAGCATGAACTTGTTGAAGATCTGGTCATGGCCCACCCAGTTGCCGGCGAGCTGGTGATTTCCAGGAATACGGAACTCGGCATCTTCCCAAATGGTGGCGGTTATGCCTTCCGCGTCCCGCGCGTCAATTGCCTTGAGGTATGCCTCAACGACACTCTTCGCGTCAGGGTGTGACATGGCTGCTCCCGGAGTGTGAGTGACAGTTAGTCGTTTTGCGCGTCTCGCAGAATACATGCGTAGGCACGTCCAGCGTCTGGGGGCGGCAGCCCTCATACGTGCGAAAGGAAGACCGGGTTGCAATGCAATGACCATGGAGAGGCCAGTTAGCAGGGATTACCGTGGCACACATCGCGCGCCCACTGTCTGTCCATCACAGGCTCATCGTGCGGTCACAGCTCGCCCATCGCGTGGTCTACGGGCGCCCCGCCCTGACCGGGTTCACCGCGGCCGCCACTTGGTGGCCCCACCCCCCGTGCAGAGTCCGGATAGTCGAGCAACTACGCGAACAACGCGACCACCTTGATTCAGCGTTGCGTGGAGGGTGACGCGTGATAGGCAGTCGATCAGCCTCTGATCTGCAAGGCTCCGGGACCCGCCGGCCCCGGTCGCCGATCGGTGGCCACTCCGGCTCGATTGCCGCTCTTGCGGAGTGTTGAATTCCGCACTATCCGGCAACCCATGCACGCACCTATTAAACTTGTTTCAGGGCCTCACTGCCGTTACGGTCATCCCGAAGGTCATCTACGACGCCCATCGACCGAGCACACGGGCTGTCGCCAGGAAAAATAGCTGCATTTTCCAACGATCTCAAACAAACGGGGAGTACTGATGTGGTTTCGCATGCTTGGTCCCTTGGAGGTTCTCGAAGCCGGACGCCCGATCGCCCTGGGTGGCACCAAGCAACGAGCCACTCTGGCCTACTTGCTTCTGAATGCCAATCGCGTGGTCCCCACCTCGGAACTCCTGAATGCATTATGGGTCGATGGAAACGCTCCGACATCGGCGCGTAAAATCCTGCAGAACTCCGTCTGGGGATTGCGCCGGGCATTCTCGGCCCAGCACGCCGATCGCTGGTCCGAAGTCCTGGTGACGAAAACACCTGGATACATGATCCGGGTCGACCTCGAACAGGTCGACCTCCATCTGTTCCACCAGCGGGTCAACGAGGGGCGCACCGCCCTGGAGACGGACTCCCCGGCAAAGGCGGCGAGGATCCTCAAGGGGGCGCTGGACCTGTGGCAGGGCCAAGCCCTCACCGACCTCGTGGAGGCCGGAATATCCTGGCCCCAGCTCACTGCCGCGGAGAACACACGGCTCGACACGATCGAGGACTACTTTGAGGCCGAACTCCAGTGCGGGCACCACCAGTCGATGCTCCGCGCACTGGAGTCGACGGTCGAGTCCGAACCCCTGCGCGAGCGCATGTGCGGCCAGCTCATGCTGGCACTCTACCGCTGCGGCCGCCAAGCGGATGCCCTGAAGGTATACAGCCGTCTGCGGGCCTCGCTCATCGACAACCTGGGCCTGGAGCCCCGGCGCGAGCTCCAGTCGCTGCAGCAGGCCATCCTGAACCACAGCACGGAACTGTCCCTGTCCGGACCCCCCATGTCCGCCGAACGCGTCGAGCGCGTCCGCGCCGACGGGTCGCCGGTCGCTGACCGGGAACCGGAGGAGCCGCGGGCGGACTACTCCGACCTGGTCGAGCAGGAGGCCGAGGCACCACTACCCCTTCACGCCGCGGGCCCTCCGCAGGGGGCGTCCCCGTCGGCCTCGCCGACCGGGCAGCGCCGTACCGTGAGCGTGCTCCTCTTCAAGTCGGACTTCGGGCTCGCACCGGGCGCCTTCCCGTTGAGCGGGACCGAAGACCTGCACGACGACATAGCCGACCGTGTCCGCGGCCTCATCACGGCGTTCGACGGCACGGTCATCAGCTCGATCGGCTCCACCCACCTGGCGGTGTTCGGCGCCCTGGACTCGGACGGCAACCACGCTCGGTCCGCGGTGCGCGCCGCCACGGCGATCCGGGACGAGCTCCATGCGAAGGACGCCGTGGTCCCGCTGTCGCGACCAGCCCAGGGATGGTACGCGCCGACTCTCCACGCCGCGGTGGCGACTGGGGAGGCGCGCCTGCGGTACCTCGGGACCGGGGAGACCATGGCGGTCTGGTCCGCCGACGGAGAACCGCTTGAGGAGAGCCGGTTCCTGCTGCGCAATGCCGGGCCCGGCGAGATCCTGGTATGCGGAACCACGCGTCAGCTGACGGCGTCCGCCGTGTCCTACGAAAGGGCGGGCGACACCGTGCATGCCTGGAAGGCCACGGAGGACCGCGCCCGCTTCCGCACGTCCAAGTCGGCCGGCCCCGTCAGCAGGGAGGTCGAACTCGACGTGCTGCGCGGCCTGTGGCATCGGGTGCGCTATCACGGCATGCCCCATGTCGTCACGATCCTCGGCGGCCCCAACACCGGCAAGAGCCAGCTGCTCAAGGACTTCGAGCGCCGCATCCTGGACGAGGCGATCCCGACGCGGTTCCTCTCGTACTCCGCGCCCTGCCAGTCACAGGGTCGGTTATGGGGCGCACGGAGGTCCTTGCGGACCCGGCCGGGTCCCCTGTTCACCCCGCAGGGGGCGGGGGCGGAAGCCCGCATGGCCGAGCTGTCGGGCCTGCTGGACCCGCAAGGCTCCTCCGGCGGCTCCGAGGATCCGCGTCCGGTCGTGGTAGCCATCGACGACCTGCACCTGAGCGACGGCACGTTCCTCGACTATGTAGGCAACCTATGCAGTCGCACGGCCAGCGGCCCGGTGCTCGTCGTCACGACGGCACGCCGGGAGCTCTTCCGCAGGCGGCCGGGCTGGGGCGGGGGGATGTCGCTCGTCACGTCCCTGTCCATCGACCCTCCAGCCCTGTGCCTCAGCAGCGACCTGAGGACTGTCCATTAGCGTCGTCACACACGGCTGTCCCTGTCCGGCACACCTTGGACGGCCGACTCCGGGGGCGCGGCCGCGCCCCCGGAGTCAGTGGTGGAGTCCGCGTTTGCCGGGCGTCCAGAACGGCTTGACCTTCACCTGCGTACGGGGCCAGGAGCGCTCGTTCACCAGATGATTGCGGACCGCCTGCCCGGTCCGCGCCTCACCTGCGACGTAGGCGACTCCGGGCTCGTCGGGAAGGTCCATCGCCGACAGGGCCTTCAGGAGGACGGATGAGGAGACCGCCGATGCACCGTGCCGGTGCACGCGTGTCATGGGGTGGTCCCCGGGGACCGGGACCACGTTGTCCGCCGTCTCACTCTCCAGTAGTCCGTACACCCGGGCGTCGGGCCCGAGCGCCCTGATCATGGGGCCGAAGGCAGCGGCGGCGGTCTCGTCGCCGACGAACAGGTGGTAGGGAGTGTCGGGCTGGAGGTCGAAGTCGCCCAAGGGACCCCAGAAGGAGATCTGTTCGCCCTCCTTCACGTCGCGGACCCACGTGAGACCGATGCCGTCTCCCTCGTAGAGGTGTGCCCGGATCTCGAACTCACCGCTCGCTTCCGAGTGGTCCCAGACCGAGTACGTGCGCAGCGTTTCGCTCGGACGCAGGATGCCGTAGAGCGACAGCGGGTCGTTGATCTGGATTCTGACGTGCCGTCCGGGCGGGATCGGCACCCCGGCCAGGGCATCGCAGGCGATCTTGACGCGCTTCATCGTGGGCGTCACCGATCCTGTCTCGGTGACCAGCCCTTCCCTTCTCTGCTTGGCGAATAAGTGCTCCAGAGGGTTGAGGGACGGGCGCCTGGCCGACTTGGCCGAACTCCCTGACATGTCGGGCTCCTTCCAGTGGTCGGATACCGCAAGGGGGATCCAGTGGGCGGTGAGGCGCGCAGCCGTACGGGGGAACGGACTGCGCGCCGGCTCTAGGGGTTTCGCCGTGAAACGGGGGTCCGGGTCAGCGCCGCCGCGCTTCCTGCAGGAGCCCCTCTCTCACGGCGTCACCGGCAACCGCCTTGTCCAGTACGCCGATCAGCCGGTCGATCTGCGCGTCCCTGGTGGAAAGCGCCCTGGAGACGCCCCAGACGCCTCCCGCGACAAGGACCGCGGCCGTCGCCGCAACCCGCCAGTCCTCAAAGCCCTTCAGCATCGCGATCCCCTGCGCCTTGACCATGGACAGCACGAGTCCCACTCAGTAATATTCTAGATCCTGACTTAACTTACTGGCTATAACAAACCATAGACTAGCTATCATGTCAATGGCTACGAATGGGAGGACGAACCAATGAGTCAGCAAACGTCGAGTCCCCGGGTGGAACGGCGCCGGCAGGCCACCTTGCTGGAGATCCGTACGACAGCCCGCCGACTCCTGCGCAAGCACGGCCCAACCGGTGTGACGGTCAACGCCGTTGCCCGCGAGATGGGCATGAGCGGCCCGGCCGTCTACCGCTACTACGCCAGCCACGACGCACTGGTCGAAGCAGTCATCGCGGACTTCTACCAGGAGCTGGCCACGACGATGCTGGCGGCGCGGGACGCCTGCTCACCCGAACACCCCGGCAGGCGGCTGCTGTCGACGTGTCGGGCGATGCGCACCTGGGCCATCGACCACCCCAGCGAGTTCAGCTGGATGTTCGCCAGCCCCGTGATGTCGACGGTCAGGCAGGACGAGGAATCGCCCCGGCAGAGGGCCGGGCAGCAGTTCGAGAAAGTCTTCCTCGACCAGCTCGTGGACGTCTGGGAGCGGTCCCCTTATCCGGTGCCGAGTTTCGACGACCTCTCACCCTCGATCCAGCGGCAGATGACCGACTACTCGGCCCGGACGAACAGCACGCTCCCGCCCGAGGCGCTGCACCTGTTCATGTCGAGCTGGATCAAACTCTACGGCCTGCTGTGCATGGAGGTCCTCCACCAGCTCGACTTCGCTTACAGCGACCTCGAGCCGGTCTTCGAGGAGAATCTGCACGAGCTGTGCACCATGCACAACCTGACCTACGAGCCGGCCCCCTCCAGGTGACGCCCGAGCCCCGCCCGGCCCCGCGGTCACACCCCCACCCGCCGGGCCGGTGACAGGTCAGTAGGAGAGCAGCGCCCTTCTCACCACCCTCGCGACCTGCTGGACCTGGTCCTGGAAGTAGAAGTGCCCCCCGGGGAACGTGTGTACCTCCGCAGGGGCCGAGGTCAGCCCCTGCCACAGGGCCGCCTCCTCCGGTGAGACGAGCGGGTCCGCCTCGCCGGTCAGCACTGTGACCGGGCAGTCCAGCGAGGCACCGGGAACCATGCTGTACGTCGCCAGCGCCCGGTAGTCGGACCGCACCGCCGGCATGATCATCGCGACCATCTCGGGGTCGTCCAGGATGTCCCCGCCGACGCCTCCCAGCCGGTGCAGTTCGGCCAACAGCTCCGCGTCTCCGGACAGTTGATCGCCGGGGCGCCGTCCCGCCGACGGAGCCGCACGGCCGGAGGCGAACAGCCGCGTGAGATCCTTCGGTGACTGCTCCTCGCGCAGCGCCAAGGCCGCTTCGAAGGCCACGAGTGCGCCCATGCTGTGACCGAAGAACGCGCACGGACGCCCGTCCCAGAAGGTCGCGCACACCTCCTCCTTGACTGCCTCGGCCATCCGGCGGATCTCCTCAACCGGCGCCTCCCTGCGGCGGTCCTGGCGCCCCGGGTACTGCACCCCCAGCACCTCCACGTCCGGCGCCAGCGCCCGTGCGAGCCCCGTGAAGAAACTGACGGCGCCGCCCGCATGCGGAAAGCACACCAGCCGGACGTCCCCCGACCCAGTCACCGCCATCCGCCGTATCCAGCGACTGCTGCTCATGCCCGATGCCCTCTTCCCTTGGTGCTGTACAGCCTTCATGACGTTCCATCACGAGTTGCTGCCCGCGTGCCGGGCGGGGGGAAGTAGCCCGCCCGCACGAAGAAATCGATGTACTTCCCGAACAGCTCCTCCGTCACCGACGGGCACGTCACGCCGCTGTCTGCCAGCGCGGCCTCCGTATCCGCCGTGTCGATCCCCGGGGAGGCGTCCGCACCGTCCAGCACCATCGTTTCGAACGCTTCGAACAGTGGCAGCATGGCGTTCTCCCGGTCGGCTCTGACGAGGCCGCTCCAGGTATCGCGGTCCAGCTCGTCGAGGGCGTAGCCGTGCCCGCGCAGGTACTCCACGCAGTCGGCGAAGGTGAGGCCGTGCTGGTTGTACAGGTGAAAGACGCATCCGCTCGCCTCCCGCTGGCCCGACAGGCTGACGATCGCGGCGCTGACGAAGTCGACGGGGACGAAGTGCACCTCCCCGCCCAGGCCCTCGGGGACCGCACCGGCTTGGAGCAAGCCCTTGAGACTCAGCCACACGAAGTCACTGGTCTGACAGGCGCCCCGCTCCTGGTCGCCGGAGATGACGTCCACCCGGTGGATCGTCGCGGGCAGCCCCCGGTCGACGGCCAGGCTCACGATGCGCTCCGCCACCCACTTGCTCTGCACGTAGCCGGTGGGCTGGAGCTCCGGCGCGGCCGTCGGCGAGCCCGGAGTGCGCGGCACGCCGTCCGCCGCGCCGCCCCCGAAGACGCCCGTCGTCGACACGTAGTGGACCGGCACCGTGCGGTGGCGGGCTGCCAGCCGCAGCACCTCGACGGTTCCCCCGACGTTGGGGGCCTTCAAGTCCGGGTACGGATAGAGCCAGTTCACGGCTGCTCCGGCGTGGTACACGACATCCACCCGCTGGGCCAGGTCGTCGAACTGCTCCTCGCCCAGACCCAGCAGCGGCTGGGCCAGGTCGCCGACGACCACGGACAGGCGTGCGGGATCGACCTCGTCCCAGACCTCGTACCACTCCAGGCTCGCCCTGAGCCGCTTGAGCGCCGCCTCCTCGTCCCCGGCGCGCACAAGGCAGTGCACCTGGGCCCGGCCCGTGCGCATCAGGTCGCGCAGCAGGAACGCGCCGAGGAATCCGGTGGCCCCGGTCAGGAGGACCTCGCCCGGGTCCTGCGCCGCGTGCACCACCTGAGCGGCGGGGCATATGTCCTCGGGCAGGACGACCTCCGCCGCGAAGTCCACCCCGTGCCGGGAGCCGGAGACCTCGTGGCTCAGCGTCTCCCGCAGCGCGTCCCGCAAGAACTCGGCAAGCTCTCCGGGGGTGGGGCGGTCGAAGATCAGGGTGGCCGGCATCCGGCAGCCGGTCGCGGCAGCCAGCCGGTTGCGCAGCTCGACCGAGGTGAGAGAGTCAAACCCCAGTTCGGGGAAGCGCTGGTCGCGCTGAATGCCGTCGGCGCTCGTACGTCCCAGCACCGCGGCTGTCTCGGCGAGGACCAGCTCCAGCACGACCGCGATCTGCTCATCGTCACCGAGCCCGGTGAGCCGGCCGGTCAGCTCCTTGAGTCCGCTGTCACTGTTCTGCGCCTTGCGGCGCAACGGCGCGCGCAGCAGCCCCCGCATGACGAGCGGCGCCTGGTCGGGCTGCTCGCCCAGCACACTCACGTCCAGCGGGGTCCCGACGAGCGCCGGTGTCCCCATCCGCATGGCGGTGTCCAGCATCGCCGTGCCGTGGTCCTGCGCGAGGGGGCGGAAGCCACCCCGGGCTATGCGGTTGAGGTCCGCCTCGTCCAGGTGCCCCGTCATGCCGGTCTCCTGCGTCCACACACCCCAGGCCACGGAGGTCGCGGGCAGCCGCTGCGCCGCTCGGTGCTCCGCCAGCGCGTCGAGGAAGACGTTCGCCGCCGCATAGGTGGACTGGCCCGCACCGCCGATGACACCAGCGATCGAGGAGAACAGCACGAACGCCGTCAGGTCGGCGTCCCGGGTCAGTTCGTGCAGATGCCATGCGCTGTCGGCCTTGGGGCGCAACACCGTCTCCAGTCTCTCGGCCGTCTGGTCCTGGACCAGGCCGTCGTCCAGCACGCCGGCCGTGTGCACGACCCCCGTCAGCGGGCGTCCGGCAGGCACATCGGCCAGCACCTTCGCCAGCGCTTCACGGTCGGCGGTGTCGCATGCGACGACCTCCACTTCCTCGGCCCCCAACGCAAGGAGCTCGCACCGCAGTTGTTGAGCACCCGGCGCTTGCGGGCCCCGGCGGCTGACGAGCAGGAGGCGAGGCACTGCATGCTCGGTCACAAGATGCCGGGCGAAGAGGGCACCCAGAGAACCGGTGCCCCCGGTCACGAGGACCGTGCCCGCACGGCTCCACGACTGCCGCGTCCCCTGCTCGCCGCGATCCTCGCGGACAGCGGGGGTGCGGGGGTGGGATGCGTCCTGCTCGTACCGAGCGACACGGCGCATGCGGGGAGCGTAGAGGCGGCCCTCGCGCACCGCGATCTGCGATTCACCCGATGCGACGGCGCGCGCCAGCGCCGCGCCGGAACACGGGTCATCGTCGAGGTCGACCAGCACAGTCCTGCCCGGAGCCTCCGACTGCACCGAGCGCAGCAGGCCCCACAGCGCACCCGCTCCGGGGGCCCGTACGCCTTCCCCGAGCGCGCTCATCGCGCCCCGCGTGGCTACCACCAGCCTCGTGCCGGCCAGCTCGTCCGCCGCTGTCCACTGCTTCACCACCTCCAGCGCCTCGGAAGTCACCGCCCGTACGAGCGCGGGGTATTCGGGGCCGGACGGCGTCTTCAGCTGCTCCGTGAAGTCGAGGAGCACGGCATCCAGCGGGGCGTCCGCGGCGACGACAGCGGGAACGCCGCCGAACCGACGGGCGCCGGTCACGATGTCCTCACCTCCGCCGTCGCCGAGCAGCCCCCAGCGGAGGGTCGGTTCGGCGGCAGGAACCGTACGCACGGGGTTCCAGTGCACGCGGAACAGCGCATCGTAGTCCCGCTTGGCTCCCCTCTCCAGCTCCTCGCGAGTCAGTTCGCCCCGCTCCACGCCCTCGGCGCTCAGGACGACCTGGCCGGAGAGGTCGGCAGCCAGTAGGGACACGTTCTCGCCGTCCCGCCTGAGCCATACACGCAGGGCGGCGGCGCCGGTCGCATACAAGCGGACTCGTCGCCACACGAGTGCCCTGCCCGTTGCGCCGGTCGGGTCGACCGCGCCGTTCGGAGTGGTCGTATCGGACACAGCGGTGCCGGTGGCGGCTGCAGGTTCGGCCGCACCGGCAAGGAGGGCGGGCTGTACGGCCAGGTCCAGGAGAGCGGGGTGCAGCCCGTAGTGCGCGACGGTCGTGTGGAACTGTTCAGGCAGAGCGACCTGCGCGCACACCGTGTCCCCCGAGAGCCACGCCTCCGTGCTCCCGCTGCCGTACGCGTCCTCAAGCGGCACCGCCACCGCATCGGCCGGGAGCCACTCACCAGACACCGGCTCCTCGTTCGTGGCGGCCACTCCCAGCCTGCCGCAGGCATGCGTCGTCCATACGGTGTCCACAGCGTCCGTGCGAGCCGAGACGACGACCGCACGCTGCTCGTCCTCATTGGGGGCGCCGACCCTCACCTGTATCTGGAGCGCGCCTTCCTCCGGCAGCACGAGGGGGGTGGTCAGGGACAGTTCTTCCAGCTGATCGCAGCCGACTTCGTCGCCGGCGCGGATCGCCAGCTCGACGAAGACCGAGCTGGGCACCACGGCCGTGCCATGCACGGTGTGGTCGCTGATCCAGGGATGAGTGCGCCGTGAGAGCCGCCCGGTGAGCAGGACCTCGTCTCGTCCCGCAACCCCGACGGTCATGCCGAGCAGGCCGTGCGCGGCCGTCGTGGCGCCGAGGTCCTCAGCCTCTGTCGGCAGAACCTGGTCGTGCACCCAGTAGCGTTGGCGTTGGAAGGGGTAGGTGGGGAGAGCGACCCGGCGGGCGCCGGGGAGTACCTTCTCCCAGTCGATATGGACGCCACGCGCGTGGAGCCTGCCCAGGAGCAGGGCCAGGGCGGTGGGCTCGTCCTGGCCTTGGCGCAGGACCGGAGCGACGACGCCCGGGGCACCTTCCACGCCGGAGGCGACGAGGGCGCTGAGGACTCCGTCCGGGCCGATCTCCACGAAGTCCGTCACACCCTCCCTCTCCAGGGTGCGTAGGGCGTCGTGGAAGCGGACCGTGTCCCGCAATTGTCCGACCCAGTACTCCGGTGACATCAACTCACCGGGACCGACCAGTGAGCCCGTGACCGTGGAGACAAGAGGAATGACCGGGTCCTTCAGCTCCAGACCGGCCACCACACCACGGAACTCCTCCAGCACCCCGTCCATATGCGGCGAGTGGAAAGCATGGCTCACCCGCAGCCGCGACGTACGCCAACCCCGCTCCCGCCACCGGGCCACCAACCCATCCAGCACCTCGACGTCACCCGAGACCACGACCGCCTCCGGACCGTTCACCGCAGCGACACCCACACCCTCCAGGCCCGTCAAGTCCTCGACAACCTGCCGCTCCGACGCAGCAACCGCAACCATCGCACCATCGCCACGAGCCGCACCCATCAACCGACCCCGCGCCACCACCAGCACCGCCGCATCCTCCAGCGACAACACCCCAGCGACATGAGCCGCGGCAATCTCACCGACCGAATGCCCCACCACGAAATCCGGCCGCACCCCCCAACCCTCCAACAGCCGGAAGAGCGCCACCTCCACCGCGAACAAAGCCGGCTGCGTGAACTCCGTACGATCCAACAAACCCGCAGCCCCACCCCCCTCAACAGCAAACATCACCTCACGCAACGGACGCGGCAGCAGACCGTCCAACTGCCCGCACACCTCACCCAACACCTCCCCGAACACCGCAACCCGCTCCGCCAGTTCACGCCCCATCCCCAACCGCTGCGCACCCTGACCCGAGAACACGAACCCCATACGCCCCACACCGGAGCGCTCCTGCACCACCACACCCGGATCCGGCACACCCGCGGCCAGTGCTTTCAGGCCCGCGAGTAGTTCGTCCCGGTCCCGGCCCGCGACCACCGCACCCGACTCCAGCACCGCACGCCCCGACACCAGCGACCACGCCACATCCGCCACACCCACGTGCTTGTCACGCTCGACACGCTCCGCCAGGCGCCCCGCCTGCGCACATACCGCCTGAACCGAACGCCCCGACAACACCCACGGCATCACCCCTGGCACCGGCACGGACTCCGGTGCCGGCTCCAGCTCTGGCGCCGATTCCAGCACCACGTGCGCGTTCGTCCCGCCCAAGCCGAACGACGACACCGCGCAACGACGCGCCCCGCCCGCGACCGTCGGCCACGGCCGCCCCTTCACAAGAAGCTCCACGGAACCGGCGGTCCAGTCGACGTGCGGGGTCGGCTCATCCACGTGCAGGGTGCGGGGCATCACACCGTGCCGCATCGCCTCCACCATCTTGATCACACCACCCACACCGGCCGCAGCAACGCTGTGGCCGATATTCGACTTGAGCGAGCCCAGATACAGGGGCCTGTCCTTCTCCCGGCCCTGGCCATAGGTCGCCAGCAGCGCCTGCGCCTCGATCGGATCACCCAGCCGGGTACCGGTGCCGTGCGCCTCCACCAGGTCGATCTCACCCGCCGCCAGACCCGCGTCCGCCAACGCCTCACGGATCACCCGCTCCTGCGACGGACCGTTCGGAGCGGTCAGACCGTTCGACGCACCATCCTGATTCACCGCCGAACCCCGCAACACCCCCAACACCTCATGCCCCAGACGCCGCGCATCCGACAAACGCTCCAGCAACAGCAGGCCCACACCCTCCGACCAACTGGTGCCGTCGGCAGCCGCGGCGAAGGACTTGCACCGGCCATCCGCAGCAAGACCCCGCTGCCGGGCAAAGTCGACCAGCCCGCCGGTGTCACAGCTGATCGTCACTCCGCCTGCCATGGCCATCGCCGATTCGCCCGAGCGCAACGACCGCATCGCCAGGTGCACGGCGACGAGCGAGGAGGAACAGGCCGTATCAAGGGCCACCGCAGGACCTTCGAATCCGTACGTATACGCCACCCGGCCCGCGGCAACACTGCTGAGTTTGCCGGTCATGAGGTAGCCCTCAACCTCTTCGGGGGCCCCGAGCCCGAGGTAGCTCTCCTCCACAAGGCCGACGAAGACGCCGGTCCTGCTCCCCCTCAGCGTGGTGACGTCCAGGCCCGCGTGCTCGAACAGTTCCCAGGACGTCTCCAGCAGCACCCGCTGTTGCGGGTCCATCGCCAGAGCCTCACGCGGGGAGATCCCGAAGAAGCCCGCATCGAACCACGCCGCATCATCGAGGAAGCCGGCCTGCGTCGCGTAAGACTTCTGCTTCACCTTCTCGATGTCCCAGCCCCGGTCCTCGGGCATGTCCGTGATCGCGTCGCCGCCCCGATCGACCAGGTCCCACAACCCCGCAGGGTCCGTCACGCCCCCTGGGTAGCGGCAGGCCATCCCCACGATCGCGATCGGCTCCCGCGCCTTCTCCTCCACCTCACGCAACCGCCTCTGCGTCTCCTGGAGGTCGGCTGTCACTCGCTTGAGGTAGGTGACCAGCTTTTCTTCATTGGACATGGCAAGAGTCCCTTTCATGGAAGTACGGAGGAATGGGGCAGCGGGGTCGCGCGGTGGGCGTCGTCCGGTCAGTCCGTGGGGCGGCCCAGTTCCGTGTCGATGAGGGTGAAGAGCTCATCCACGGAGGCGGACTCGATCCGGTCCTTCTCCTTCGGCTCCGCACAGTTCTCCTCACCTGTGGTCCCCACGGAAATCTCCAGCCTCGATGCCATGGCCCACAGCCGCCGTTGGATCGCCTGCCGGTCCTGTGCGTCGTCCAGCACCGAGGAAAGAAGCGCCTCGACGCGATCCAGCTCCCCGATCAGCTGCGTCGTCGTGTCGGCCTTCTCCGGTGCGACCCGGTCAAGCAGGTAGTCGGCGACACCCGCCGGAGTGGGGTGGTCGAAGACCAGAGTCGCCGGAAGACGAAACCCGCCGACCGCCGACAGGCGATTGCGTAGTTGGACAGCGGTCATCGAGTCGAAACCGATCTCCTGGAACGCACGGTCGGCCGCGACGGCTCCGGAGTCGGACCGGCCGAGTACAGCAGCAGCCTCACGCTGTACGAGGTCGAGAACGTACTTCCTCCGCTCCTCCTCGCTCATGCCGGTCAGTGCGGCCCGCAGATCGGCAGGCTCGCCCTGCGCGATACGCCTGCCCTGCGCTCTCACCAGGTCGCGCAGCGCGGAAGGAACCATGTCGTATGCCCGCAACGCCACCATGTCCACGGCACCCGCCGTCACTACGGGCGAGATTCCAGCGGGCTTCCCTCCAAGAGCACGGTCGAACAGCTCCCGTCCCCGTGCCGTGGTGACGGGAATGAACAGGTCGCTCCCGAGCCGCTGGTTCGAGCCGCCCGCGCCGGTGCCACCTGTCTCCTGCGGCGATTCGGTGGCATCCCAGGCAGCTCCCCAGGCCAGGGCGAGGGCAGGCAGACCCTGCGCCGCTCGGTGGCGGGCAAGGCCATGGAGATACGCATCGGCGGCAGCCGAGTTGGCACGGCCGATGCCGCCGAAGGCGCCCATCGCAGAGGAGAAGAGGACGAAGGCCGACAGGTCGAGGTCACGGGTCAGCTCGTGCAGATTCCACGCCCCGTCCACCTTCGGCCGCAGCACCCGCTCCAACTGCCCCGCACCCATCTCCGCCAGCACACCGTCCTCAGCCACGTCCACCGCATGCACCACACCCGACAACGGACGATCCACCGGAACCTCCGCCAACACCCCGGCCAGTGCCTCACGGTGCGTAACATCGCACGCGACGATCTCCACCTCGGCGCCCGCGGCGACCAACTCACTACGCAATCGATCAGCACCGGGCGCATCAGGACCCTGACGACTCACCAACAACAGCCGCGACACCCCATGCTCAGCAGCCAAATGCCGGGCGAAGAGCGCGCCCAGGAAGCCCGTACCGCCCGTGACGAGCACCGTTCCTTCGGGGTCCCACTCTCTCCGGCTCATCGCCGTGACGCCGACATCCGCGAGGTGGCGCAGCCGGGGGACCCAGATACCGCCGCCACGGACCACCAGTTCCCGTTCGCCGGCCGATATCGCCGACGCCAGCTCGGCCAGCGGCGGTTCGTCGGGGTCGGTGTCGGCATCGGCCAGCACAAGCCGGTCCAGGCCCTCCGCCTGAGCGGCGCGCAGCAGCCCGAGCACCGCCGCGCACTCCATATCGGTCGGTTCGCCCTCCGCGACGGCTACCGCGTTCCGGGTGAGGACGACGATGCGCATGTCCCCCAACTCCTCTGCGGCCAGGAGCTCATGGACCAGAGCGAGCGACCTGCGCGTGCCCTCGTACACGTCACCGGTCGGCTCCCACGGCACCAGCAGCGCGCCGACGGACTCACCGTCCGACGCAGCGCGCGTGACCGCCGCCACGTCGGCGAACCCGGTCGCCCCGTTGAGCCCGTCGCCGAGGACTCCCCACCGCAGCGCGGCAGACGTGACGGCGGCACCGTGGCGCACCCACTCGACGGAGGAGAGTTCCCGCTGCCCGTCGGGCCGGTCCGCGTCCGCCGCGACGAGCTCCTCCACGAGAATGTCGCGGTACGTGACGGACTCGACGCTGAGTACGGGCTGACCGCTCAAGTCGAGGAGTTCGAGCGCGACGCTGTTCTCCTCTTCGGAAGTCGCCCGGACACGTACGGCTTCGGCACCGACCGCGTGCAGCCGTATGCCACGCCATACGGTCGGCGCTGCCTGCTCGCCCCTGCCCTCCGCCACCGGGGGCGACGCGAGCACCGCCGCCACCAACGCGGGGTGCAGACCGTAGCGCCCCGCCTCCGCCGACCACTCTTCCGGGAGCCGGACGTCCACGGAGCCTGACTCGCCGCCACCTGCCACGGACGGCGCCGTTCCGGAGACATCGCCGGGCTCTTCCTGCCCGCCTCGCGAGAGAAACCCCTCGGCGCACACCGACCATGCTGCGCCACCGAGAGGGCAGGCGTGGATGGTGATCCGGCGTCGGCCCGACACGTCGGGAGCGCCGAGATATGTCTGAATCCGCAGCTCGCCCCGTTCCGGCAGCACTACCGGTGCGGGGAAGGTGAGTTCGTCCACTTGAGCGCAGTCGACCTCGTCGCCGGCGCGGATCGCCAGCTCGACGAAGACCGAGCTGGGCACCACGGGGAAGCCGTGGATGGTGTGGTCGCTGATCCAGGGGTGGGTGCGCTGCGAGAGATGTCCGGTGAGGACGACCTCGTCTCCGTCGGCCAGCGGCAGCACCGCGCCGAGCATGGGGTGCTGGATGCTCTCCAGCCCCAACCCGGCCGGGTCCGCGGATGCTGCCCCACTGCCCTCCAGCCAGTAGCGCTGGCGTTGAAAGGCATAGGTGGGAAGACCGACCCGCCGGGCACCGGGCAGCACCTTGGCCCAGTCGACGGTGATGCCACGAGCGTGGAGCCTGCCCAGCAGGGAAGCGAGCGCGCTGCACTCGTTCTGGCTACGGCGCAGGGCGGGGGCGACGATGCCGGGTTCTCTCTCGACACCGGAGGCGACCAGCGCGCTGAGCACCCCGTCGGGGCCGACCTCGACGAAGTCGCTCACGCCCTCCTTCTCCAGGGTTGCTACGGCATCGTGGAAGCGCACCGTGCCGCGCAGTTGGCGCACCCAGTAATCGGGGGAGGTGAGCTCGCCCGGCTCGGCCACCACACCGGTGACCGTGGAGACCAGCGGAATGACCGGATCCTGGAAGGCCAGCCCAGCCGCCACCTTGTGAAACTCCTCCAACACCCCATCCATATGCGGAGAGTGGAAGGCGTGGCTCACCCGTAGCCGCGAGGTGCGCCAGCCGCGCTCCCGCCACCGGGCCTCCAGCCCGTCGAGTACGTCGGCATCGCCGGAGACGACCGTTGCCTCGGGACCGTTCAGGGCAGCGATCCCCACGCCTTCCAGGCCCGTCAGGTCCTCGGTGACCAGCTTCTCCCCCACGCCGACGGCCACCATCGCCCCGTCGTCTCGAGCCGCACCCATCAGACGGCCCCGCGCAGCCACCAGCACCGCCGCATCCTCCAGCGACAACACCCCAGCGACGTGGGCCGCGGCGATCTCACCGACCGAATGCCCCGCAACGAAATCCGGCCGTACACCCCAACCCTCCAACAGCCGGAAGAGCGCCACCTCCACCGCGAACAAAGCCGGCTGCGTGAACTCCGTACGGTCCAACAGCCCCGCCGCCTCACTCCCCTCCTCCGCAAACAACACCTCACGCAACGGACGCGACAACAACCCATCCAAACGCCCACACACCTCATCCAGCACCACCGCGAACTCAGGCACCCGCTCCCACAGCTCACGGCCCATCCCCAACCGCTGCGCCCCCTGACCCGAGAACACAAAGCCGAGCCGTCCCGTAGGAACGCGCTCCTGGACCACGACACCCGCATCCGGAGCACCCGAGGCCAACGACCGCAAACCCCGCACCAGCTCGTCCCGGTCCCGGCCCGCAACCACCGCACCGGACTCCAGCACCGCCCGGCTCGAAACCAGAGACCACGCCACATCCGTCGCAGCCAGATCCCCGCCACTCTCGACGCGCTCCAGCAACCGGCCCGCCTGGGCGCGCACCGCCTCCGCCGAACGCCCCGACAACACCCACGGCACCACAGCCGCCCCCGCAGCGGACACCGACACCGCCGACACCTGCTCCGGCGCGGCCTCCAGCACCACATGCGCGTTCGTCCCACCGAGGCCGAATGACGACACGGCAGCACGGGCGGGTCGGTCGCCGGTGTGCGGCCAGGGCCGTTCCTCGGCGAGGAGTTCCAGGGAGCCGTCGTTCCAGTCGACGTGCGGGGTGGGTTCATCGATGTGGAGGGTGCGAGGCAGCACGCCGCGCCGCATCGCCTCCACCATCTTGATCACGCCACCCACACCCGCAGCCGCCTGGGTATGGCCCACATTCGACTTCAGCGACCCCAGATACAGCGGCCTGCTCTTCTCCCTGCCCCGCCCGTACGTCGCCAGCAGCGCCTGCGCCTCGATCGGGTCACCCAACCGCGTGCCCGTGCCGTGCGCCTCCACCGCATCGACATCACCCGCGGCCAGACCGGCGTCCGCCAACGCCTCACGGATCACGCGCTCCTGCGACGGCCCGTTCGGTGCGGTCAGGCCGTTCGACGCACCGTCCTGGTTCACCGCCGAGCCCCGCAGCAGCGCCAGCACCTCGTGTCCGAGACGCCGCGCGTCCGACAAACGCTCCAGCAGCAGCATTCCGGCGCCCTCGGCCCACGACGTGCCGTCCGCAGCCGCAGCGAACGGCTTGCACCGGCCGTCGACGGAGAGGGCGCGTTGCCGCGAGAACTCCATGAACGACACAGGAGTGCACAGCACGGTGACACCGCCCGCGAAAGCGAGATCGCACTCGCCCCGGCGCAGTGCCGTAGCCGCTGAGTGCATGGCGACGAGCGACGAGGAGCACGCCGTATCGAGGGACACGGCGGGTCCCTCGAACCCGAACGTATACGCCACCCGGCCGACGCCGATGCTGCCGGAGGTGCCTCCCGCGACGTAGCCCTGAACCTCGACCGGTATCTGTTCCAGGACATTGGCGGCGAAGCCCTGGTACATCTGGCCGACGAACACGCCGGTACGGCTGCCTCGCAGGGTGGCCGGCACTATGCCCGCGTCCTCCATCGCCTCCCAGGTGGTCTCCAGCATCAGCCGCTGCTGGGGGTCCGTGGCCAGGGCTTCGCGGGGGGACATGCCGAAGAAGTCGGGGTCGAAGCCGCTCACGTCACCGAGGAAGCCGCCTTCCCGTACATACGAGGTGCCCATATGTTCCGGATCGGGGTCATACACGTCCTCGCGCCAGCCACGGTCCTGCGGGAACGGCGAGATCGCGTCGACGCCCTGGTCGACCAAGTTCCACAGCCCCGCACGGTCCGTCACACCGCCCGGGTAGCGGCAGGCCATCCCCACGATCGCGATCGGCTCCCGCGCCTTCTCCTCCACCTCACGCAGCCGCCCACGCGCTTCCCGCGCATCCGCTATCGCGCGCTTGAGGTACTCCCGGAGTTCCTTCTCATCAGCCATCAGAATTCAACCCTTAAGGTCCATACGTGCAGGTGAAGCGAGGGTGTAGCCGGGGTGGCCCCGGCAAGGGGGCCGCCCTCTCGGCGCAGATGAAGGCCACGGGCGCCGGGGACAGACGGCCGTCTCGTTCAGGTCGGCCGACCGTCCACCCGCGCGGGGCTACTCGCCCCTGTCGACCAGGGCGAAGAGCTCCTCGTCGCTGGCGGAATCCAGGTCCTCGTCCAGCCCGCCCCCGGACAACTCCATAAGCCGCTGCAGCCGTTCGGTGATCTGCTGCCGCATCGCGACGTCCTCACCCACACCCCGGATACGCTCCTCCAGCCCCTCCAGGGTCGTGAGCAGGGTGTCGGGGGTGACGTCCGGGGCGAGTGTGTACTGCGTGGTGAGTTGCCCGTTGAGGAATCCGGCCAGCGCGCCGACCGAGGGATAGTCGAAGACGACCGTGTTCGCCAACCGTAGCCCGCACAGGCTGTTCAGCCGGTTTCGCAGCTCCACGGCGCTCAGCGAGTCGAAGCCCATTTCCTGGAACGCACGGTCCGCATCGATCGCGCGCGGATCGTCATGGCCCAGAATCCCGGCCACGGCCCCCTGGACCAGGCTGATCAGAGCCCGCTCCCGCTCCCCCGATGACAGACCCGCCAGCCGCGCGCTCAACGACTCGGGCCCAGAAGCGTCCTGACGTTCGGCCGTCGTGCGCTTCCGTGCGGTGGGTACCAGGCCCTCCAGGAGCGCCGGCACGTTGTCGCCCTGCGTGCGGAGTGCGCCTGTGTCCACGCCCGTCAACGCCACCACGGGCTCACCGGAGACCTGTGCCGCGTCGAAGAGGCCCATCGCCTCCTGCGTGGGCAGTGCCCGTAGACCCATACGTACCAGTCGCCGACGGTCGATCTCGCTCAACTCACCACTGATACCGCTGGACTCCTCCCACAGCCCCCACGCCAACGAAAGGCCGGGAAGCCCGGCAGCCCGCCGCCATGTCGCAAGTGCGTCCAGGAACGCGTTACCCGCCGCGTAGTTGGCCTGTCCGGCCGTCCCGAACAGACCTGCCAGCGACGAGTACAGAACAAACGCTGACAGGTCGAGGTCGCGGGTCAGCTCGTGCAGGTTCCACGCGCCATCGACCTTGGGCCGCAGCACCCGCTCCAGCTGGCCCGCGTCCATCTCGGCCAGCACGCCGTCCTCAGCCACGCCGGCCGTGTGCACGACACCCGACAACGGACGATCAGCAGGAACCCCCGCCAACACCTGCGCTAGCGCCTCACGGTCAGCCGCATCACATGCCGTGAGCGTGACGCGGGCCCCGAGCCCGGCCAGTTCCTCGCACAGCTCGGCCGCGCCAGGCGCATCCGCGCCTCGCCGACTCAGCAACAGCAGATCGCGCACGCCGTGCTCGCTCACCAAGTGCCGGGCCGCGATCCCACCGAGAGTGCCCGTCGCCCCCGTAACCAGGACAGTCCCACGACCCCAATCCGGACGCCCCACACCCGCACCGGCCTCACCACGAGCCACATGGCCCAGGCGCGGCGTCAGCAACTGGCCGCCACGCACCGCAACCTGCGACTCCCCCGAACCCACAACCGCCCGCAACACATCGCCCACATCAGCCGACATCGAGCTACTCTCCAGATCCACCAGAACGATCTGGCCCGGGAACTCCGTCTGCGCCGAACGCAACAACCCCCACACCGACGCACCGGCTAGATCAACCGCCCCCTCGCACCTCGCCACGGCCAGCGCGCCTCGCGTCACCACCACCAACCGCGACCCCTCGAACCGCCCCTCCCCCAGCCACTCCTGCACCCGCCCCAAAACCTCAGCCACCACACCACGCACCTCACCAGCAACATCCGGGGAGTCAGGCGTCTGGCCTGGTATGCGGCGGGACGTGACCGGTGCGACGACCACGGCGGGCGCGGACGCGCCGTCCTGGTCCAGCGCGGAAACGAGCGCGGCAAGGTCGGCATACGCACGTCCGCCGGCCGGCGTTCCCGCAAGAAGGCCCTCAGCGTCCCCCAGGACGGCCCAGGTGCCGGCCGGCTGGTCGGCCGTTCCGGGCTTCACAGCTTCCCACTTCATGAGGAACTGGCTGTCGCCGCGTGTGCCGCCCGCCTCCGACAGGGCTTCCTTCGATACCGGTCGCAGTGCCAGCGAATCCACCGACGCGACCAGCGCGCCGGTCTCGTCGACGGCGGTCAGCGAGACCTCCGAGCCGGCGGCTCCGGGGTCCGGCAGTGAGAGCCGGACGCGCAACAAGGACGAGGTGGCTCCGTACACGTTCACACCGGACCAGGCGAACGGCAGCTGCGACTGGTCGCCTTCCGTGACGATCCCGGGCAGCAGCGCATGTAGCGCCGCGTCCAGCAGCGCGGGGTGCACCCCGTACTGCGGCGCATCCGCGCGGCACGCTTCCGGAAGCACGATCTCGGCGAATGCCTCGCCATCGCCCCGCCACGCCCGGCGCATCCCCTGGAAGGCCGGACCGTACGCGTAGCCCTGCTCGATCAGCCTCTCGTAGGCACCGTCGAGCGGTATCTCCGTGGCACCTTCGGGCGGCCACACCGTAAGACCGGCCGCTGCGGATGCGTCGGCTCCGGCCTCTCTCGTCGCGAGGGTTCCTTCCGCGTGCACGTTCCAGGTGCGGTCCGGCTCGCCGTCCGCGTCGGCGGACCGGGAGGAGATGCTGATCTGGCGACGGCCCGCTTCGTCGGGGGTGCCCACGCGTATCGACACCTGGAGCCCGCCGTGTTCCGGCAGCACCATCGGCGCGGTGAGGTGCAGTTCCTCCACCCGGTCGCAGCCGACCTCGTCGCCGGCACGGGCCGCGAGTTCGAGGAGCCCCGTTCCCGGCACGAGAACCGTGCCGTGGATGGTGTGGTCGGTGATCCAGGGGTGAGTGCGTCGCGAGAGGTGTCCGGTGAGGACGACCTCGTCCCCGTCGGCCAGGGGCAGCGCAGCACCGAGCATGGGGTGCCGGACGTTCTCCAGGCCCAGCGAAGCCGGGTCTGCGGGCGCGGCGGTCTCCTCCAACCAGTAGCGCTTGCGCTGGAAGGCGTAGGTGGGAAGACCGACCCGTCGGGCACCGGGCAGCACCTTGGCCCAGTCGACGGCGATGCCACGAGCGTGGAGCCTGCCCAGGAGCGAGGCGAGCGCAGCGCACTCGTCCTGGCCACGACGTAGAACCGGCGCCACCACACCCGGATCGCCCACCACCCCGGCGGCGACCAGGGCGCTGAGCACCCCGTCGGGGCCGACCTCGACGAAGTCGGTCACCCCTTCCTTCTCCAGGGTCCGCACGGCGTCGTGGAAGCGCACCGTCCCGCGCAACTGCCCCACCCAGTAGTCGGGAGAGGTCAACTCGCCCCGCTCGGCCACCAAACCGGTGACCGTGGAGACCAGCGAGATTGACGGCTCCCGCAGCTCCAGTCCGGCCACGACCTCGCGAAACTCCTCCAACGCCCCATCCATGTGCGGGGAGTGGAAGGCGTGGCTCACTCGCAGCCGCGAGGTGCGCCAGCCGCGCTCCCGCCACCGAGCCTCCAGCTCATCCAGTACGTCAGTGTCGCCGGAGACGACCGTCGCCTCGGGCCCGTTGAGCGCGGCGATCCCCACACCGTCCAGACCGGCCAGGTCCTCGGTGACCAGCTTCTCCCCCACGCCGACGGCCACCATCGCCCCGTCGTCTCGAGCCGCACCCATCAGACGACCCCGCGCAGCCACCAGCACCGCCGCATCCTCCAGCGACAACACCCCAGCGACGTGGGCCGCGGCGATCTCACCGACCGAATGCCCCGCAACGAAATCCGGCCGTACACCCCAACCCTCCAACAGCCGGAAGAGCGCCACCTCCACCGCGAACAAGGCAGGCTGCGTGAACTCCGTACGATCCAACAGCCCCGCCGCCTCACTCCCCTCCTCCGCAAACAACACCTCACGCAACGGACGCGACAACAACCCATCCAAACGCCCACACACCTCATCCAGCACGGCGCCGAACTCCGGTACAGCGGTGGCCAGTTCACAACCCATGCCGAGTCTCTGCGCGCCCTGACCCGAGAACACGAACCCCAGCCGCCCCACACGGGTGCGCTCCTGGACCACCACGCCCGCATCCGGAGCGCCCGAGGCCAACGACCTCAGACCGCGTATCAGCTCATCGCGGTCGCGACCCGCGACCACTGCGCCGCACTCCAGGACCGCCCGCGACGACACCAGGGACCACGCCACATCCGCCGCGGCCACGTCCCCGCCGCTCTCGACGTGCCCCAGCAGACGGCCCGCCTGCGCGCACACCGCGTCCACCGAGCGCCCCGAGAGCACCCACGGCGCCACGGCCAACCCCGCACCAGAGACCGGTTCCGGGGCGGGGGCCTGGGCTTGCTGTCCGGTCTGCTCGGGGGCGGCTTCCAGTACCACGTGGGCGTTCGTCCCGCCGAGACCGAACGAGGAGACAGCGCAACGGCGCGCCTCTCCCTCAGCCACGGTCCATGAACGGTCCTCCGTCAGCAGCCGCATCTCACCCCCGCCCCAGTCGACGTGGGGGGTGGGCTCGTCGACGTGGAGGGTGCGGGGCAGCACTCCGTGCCGCATCGCCTCCACCATCTTGATCACGCCACCCACACCCGCAGCCGCCTGGCTGTGGCCGATGTTCGACTTCAGCGACCCCAGGTACAGCGGCCTGTCCTTGTCCCGGCCCTGTCCATAGGTGGACAGGAGGGCCTGGGCTTCGATGGGGTCGCCGAGCCGGGTTCCCGTGCCGTGTGCCTCGACAGCGTCGATGTCACCGGCGGCCAGTCCGGCGTCCGCGAGCGCGTCGCGGATGACCCGTTCCTGCGAGGGGCCGTTCGGCGCGGTCAGACCGTTCGACGCACCGTCCTGGTTCACCGCCGAACCCCGCAGCAGCCCCAGCACCTCGTGTCCGAGACGCCGCGCGTCCGACAGACGCTCCAGCAGCAGCATTCCGGCACCCTCGGCCCAGCCGGTGCCATCGGCGGCCGCGGCGAAGGACTTGCACCGGCCGTCAGCGGCGAGGCCCCGCTGACGCGAGAACTCCACGAACGCGACGGGGGTGGACAGCACGGTGACGCCGCCCGCGAAGGCGAGGTTGCACTCGCCCCGGCGCAGCGCCGTCGCGGCCATGTGCATCGCGACGAGCGACGAGGAGCACGCCGTGTCCACGGACACCGTCGGTCCTTCGAACCCGAAGGTGTACGCCACCCGACCTGCGGCGATGCTGCCCATGCTGTTGCTGACGAGGTTGCCCTCGTAGCCCTCCTTGGGGAGGTGGGGCCGGGCGCCGTAGTCGTGGTACATCTGGCCGACGAACACGCCGGTACGGCTGCCCCGCAGACTGGCCGGCACTATGCCCGCGTCCTCCATCGCCTCCCAGGTGGTCTCCAACAGGAGCCGCTGCTGCGGGTCCGCCACCGTGGCCTCGCGGGGGGACATGCCGAAGAAATCGGGGTCGAAACCGCTCACGTCGTCAAGGAAGCCGCCCTCATCCACGTACGACTTGCCCACGCGGTCCGGGTCCGGGTCGTAGAGGTCCTCGCGCCAGCCACGGTCCTGCGGGAACGGCGAGATCGCGTCGACGCCCTGGTCGACCAGGTTCCACAGCCCCGCACGGTCCGTCACACCGCCCGGGTAGCGGCAGGCCATCCCCACGATCGCGATCGGCTCCCGCGCCTTCTCCTCCACCTCACGCAGCCGCCCACGCGCTTCCCGCGCATCCGCTATCGCACGCTTGAGGTACTCCCGGAGTTCCTTCTCATCAGCCATCGGAATCCAACCCTTCAAAGTCCATGTGTGAGGTGAAGCGGGGTCTGGGCAGGCGGTGGCCCAACCGGGACGGTCGGCCCGTCCGCCCTTGCGGGGCTACTCGGCCCTGTCGACCATTGCGAAGAGCTCTTCGTCGCTGGCGGAATCGAGGTCCTCGTCCAGCCCGGCCCCGGACAGCTCCAGGAGCCGCTGCAGCCGTTCGGTGATCTGCCACCGCATCGCGGCGTCCTCCCCGACACCACGGATGTGCTCCTCCAGCCCGTCCAGGAGTAGAAGCGCGTTGTCCGGCGCGGGCTTCTGTCGCGTGGTCTGGGTGATCTGGCTGATCCGGTCGGTCAGTTGCCCGTCGAGGTATCCGGCGAGCGCGCCGACCGAGGGGTAGTCGAAGACCACCGTGTTCGCCAACCGCAGCCCGCACAGCGCATTCACACGATTCCGCAGCTCCACCGCGCTCAGGGAGTCGAAGCCCAACTCCTGGAAGACTCGGTCGGCTTCGATCTCCTGCGGATCCTCGTGGCCGAGGATCTCGGCCACCGCTCCCCGTACCAGATCCACCACAGCCCGCTCCCGCTCGGTCCCGGAAAGGCCCGCCAACTGCGCAAGGAGCGGGGATGCCGCCCCGCCGTGCGGAGCCGTGTGCAGTGCGCCGGGCGTGGTGTCGGGTGTAGGGGTGTGTTGGTCGGCGAGCTGCTGGTCGAGGTGTCCGGCGAGCGCGCCGACCGAGGGGTAGTCGAAGACCACCGTGTTCGCCAACCGCAGCCCGCACAGCGCGTTCATACGATTCCGCAGCTCCACCGCGCTCAGGGAGTCGAAGCCCAACTCCTGGAACGCACGGTCGGCTTCGATCTCCTGCGGATCCTCGTGGCCGAGGATCCCAGCCGCCGCCGCCCGTACCAGATCCACCAGGAACCGCTCCCTCTCGTCGCCGGAAAGGCCGGCCAGCCGAGCGCCGAGCGACTCCGACTCCCCAGTAGCTTCGCCACCGGCCGGAGACCGGCGCTGCCGTGCCGCGGGCACCAGTCCGCGCAGCAGCGCAGGCACGTCCCCGCCCCGCGCACGCAACGCACCCGTGTCCACGCCCGTCAATGCCACCACCGGCTCGTCCGAGACCAGCGCCGCATCGAACAGCCCCATCGCCTCCGACGACGACAACGCCCGCAGGCCCATCCGGCCCAGCCGCCGACGATCCACCTCGCTCAGCTCACCGCTGATACCACTGGATTCCTCCCACAACCCCCATGCCAGCGACACGCCCGGCAACCCCTCAGCCCGCCGCTGCACCACGAGCCCGTCCAAGAACGCGTTCCCCGCCGCATAGTTCGCCTGACCCGCTGTCCCGAACAAGCCCGCCATCGACGAGTACAGAACAAACACAGAGAGGTCGAGGTCGCGGGTCAGCTCATGCAGGTTCCACGCCCCGTCCACCTTCGGCCGCAGCACCCGCTCCAACTGCCCCGCACTCATCTCGGACAACACGCCGTCCTCGACCACACCGGCTGTGTGCACCACACCGATCAGCGGACGATCCGCAGGCACCTGCGCCAACACCTCCGCCAGCGCCCCACGATCAGCCACATCACACGCTGCCACCGTCACACGCGCTCCGAGCTCCTCCAGCTCCCCACGCAGCTCCGACGCTCCGGCCGCGGCCCCACCGCTCCGGCTCACCAACAGCAAGTGCGACACCCCGTGTTCCCGCACCAGGTGCCGGGCGAGAATCCCGCCCAAAGTGCCCATCGCCCCTGTCACCAGAACCGTCCCAGTACCCCACGGCGGAGCCGAAGGCCCATGGGAACGTGCCAGACGTGCCAACCTCGGTGTCAACAAGGCTCCCCCACGCACAGCGACCTGCGAAGCCCCCGAACCCACAGCGGCCCGCAGCGCCTCCGCCACATCACCCGACGGCCCGACCCCGGCCGAGCCCTCCTCCATATCCACCAGAACAATCCGCCCCGGATACTCCGACTGCGCCGAACGCAACAACCCCCACACCGACGCACCTGCCAGATCCACCACCCCCTCCCCCTTCACCACGCCCAACGCACCCCGCGTCACCACCACCAACCGCGAACCCTCGAACCGCCCCTCCCCCAACCACTCACGCACCCGCTCCAAAACCCCGCCCACCACACCACGCACCCCACCAGCAACATCCGCTCCAGTGCTGTGCGGTACCTGGAGGACGCTGGTGCCGGCGGCCTCGGGCAAGCGGTCAGTGATGTACAGCAGCTCCTCGGGCTCCGCACCGGGCTCCGGAGCCGTGATCGGCTGCCACTCCAACACGTGCAGGGCGGAGTCCAGTCCGTCCAACTGGCCGGTGAACTGTTGCCTGGGCACCGGGCGCATCGTCATGGCCCGGGCTTCGCCTACGGGCAAGCCGTGCTGGTCGGCGAGCGCGATGGCGGTGCTGTCGCGGCCGGGTATCAGTCGTACGCGCAGGCGCGTGACAGCGTCGCGGTTCCAGAAGGCGGCACCCTGCCAGTCGAACGGCAGCCGAAGGAGTTCCTCGGCCTCGTCCCCCACGGACGTCCTGACCACGAGGGGCTGGATCGCGGCATCCAGCAACGCCGGATGTACGGCGAACTCGGCTGCCCTGTCGTGCAGGTGGCCGGGCAGCTCGACCTCGGCGTACAGCTCGTCTCCCCGCTGCCAGAGCCCGCTGAGCCCCTGGAACGCGGGGCCGTATTCGTAGCCGAGCTTGGCCAGGCGGGCGTAGGTGCCCTCCAGCGGGATCTCGGTGGCGTGCTGCGGCGGCCAGCTGCGCAGGGGCTCGAAGGTGTCTGGCGCTGGGAGGACAGCCGTCGGGGCGAGGCTGCCGCTCGTGTGCCGGGCCCACGTGGCGCTGTCCTCGGCGTCGGCCGGTTGTGCGTGGATGGAGAACGCCCGGCTGCCGTCCTGGTCAGGTGCCTGGACGATGATCTGGACCCGGACGGCCTCGCCCTTGAGCAGGCGCAGGGGCGCTTCCAACGTCAGCTGTTCCACCTGAGCCGCCCCGGTATGAGCGGCGGCCGCCGCGGCGAGTTCGAGGAACGCGGTCGCCGGAAGGATGACGTTGCCGTCGATCGTGTGGTCGACGAGCCAAGGGTGGGAATCCGAGGTGAGGCAGCCGCTGAAGACCGTCTCATCGCGGCCTGCGAGATCAACGACCGTGTCGAGCAGCGGGTGCTGAGACGTGTCGGGCCCGGCGGCGTGTCCGGCCGTCCGCCTTACGGAGGGCAGCCAGTAGCGGCTGTGCCGGAAGGCATAGGTGGGCAGGTCGACGCAGGACGCTCCGGGGAAGAAGGCGGCCAGGTCGACGTGCGCGCCACGGACATGGGCCTGTGCGAGGCCCGCGCAGAGCGCGTCGGTCTCAGGATGCCGAGCACGCAGCAGGGGCACGGCGGTCAGGGGGCCTTCGTCCTGCCGGTTCCGGATCATCCCGGTGAGTGCGGCGTCGGGACCGACTTCGAGGCAGAGGGTGACGCCTTCGTCCTCCAGGGTGCGTAGGGCGTCGTGGAAGCGGACCGTGTCCCGCAATTGTCCGACCCAGTACTCCGGTGACATCAACTCACCGGGACCGACCAGTGAGCCCGTGACCGTGGAGACAAGAGGAATGACCGGGTCCTTCAGCTCCAGACCGGCCACCACACCACGGAACTCCTCCAGCACCCCGTCCATATGCGGCGAGTGGAAAGCATGGCTCACCCGCAGCCGCGACGTACGCCGACCCCGCTCCCGCCACCGGGCCACCAACCCATCCAGCACCTCGACGTCACCCGAGACCACGACCGCCTCCGGACCGTTCACCGCAGCGACACCCACACCCTCCAGGCCCGCCAAGTCCTCGACAACCTGCCGCTCCGACGCAGCAACCGCGACCATCGCACCATCGCCACGAGCCGCACCCATCAACCGACCCCGCGCCACCACCAGCACCGCCGCATCCTCCAGCGACAACACCCCAGCGACATGAGCCGCGGCAATCTCACCGACCGAATGCCCCACCACGAAATCCGGCCGCACCCCCCAACCCTCCAACACCCGGAAGAGCGCCACCTCCACCGCGAACAAAGCCGGCTGCGTGAACTCCGTACGATCCAACAAACCCGCAGCCCCACCCCCCTCAACAGCAAACATCACCTCACGCAACGGACGCGGCAGCAGACCGTCCAACTGCCCGCACACCTCACCCAACACCTCCCCGAACACCCCAACCCGCTCAGCCAGTTCACGCCCCATCCCCAACCGCTGCGCACCCTGACCCGAGAACACGAACGCGGTGCTGACAGGCCCGGGCGCGTGGCCGGTGATCACGTCGGAGTGGGTGGTGCCATCGGCCAGGGCCTCCAGTCGTGCCAGAAAGTCGGCCGTGTTCCGGCCCAGGGCGACGGCCCGGTGCTCGAATGCGCTCCGGGTGGTGGCGAGCGAGTAGCCGATGTCGGCAGGAGACGGACCGGGGCGGGCGGCGCGGTCGAGCAGCCGCCGGGCTTGTGCGCGCAGACCGTCGGCCGTGCGGGCGGACAGTGCCCAGGGGAGGGGCATCCGCGCGCTGTCGGTCTCGTCCGCCGGTGCCGCCTCGGTCGTGTCGGGCTCGTCGGACCTCTTGGTGGACGGATGTGCGGCGCTCTTGGCCTCCTCCAGGATCACGTGGGCGTTGGTGCCGCTGATGCCAAAGGAGGAGACGGCGGCGCGGGCGGGTCGGTCACCAGTGCGCAGCCAGTCCCGTTCCTCGGTGAGGAGCTCCATGGAACCGGCGGTCCAGTCGACATGCGGGGTCGGCTCATCCACGTGCAGGGTGCGGGGCATCACACCGTGCCGCATCGCCTCCACCATCTTGATCACACCACCCACACCGGCCGCGGCCTGACTGTGGCCGATATTCGACTTGAGCGAGCCCAGATACAGGGGCCTGTCCTTCTCCCGGCCCTGGCCATAGGTCGCCAGCAGCGCCTGCGCCTCGATCGGATCACCCAGCCGGGTACCGGTGCCGTGCGCCTCCACCAGGTCGATCTCACCCGCCGCCAGACCCGCGTCCGCCAACGCCTCACGAATCACCCGCTCCTGCGACGGACCGTTCGGAGCGGTCAGACCGTTCGACGCACCATCCTGATTCACCGCCGAACCCCGCAACACCCCCAACACCTCATGCCCCAGACGCCGCGCATCCGACAAACGCTCGACGAGGAGCATTCCCGCCCCCTCGGCCCAACTGGTGCCGTCCGCGGCCGCCGCGAACGACTTGCACCGCCCGTCCTCGGCGAGACCCCGCTGCCGCGAGAACTCCACGAACATGCCGGGCGTCGCCATGACGGTCACGCCGCCGACCAGCGCCAGGCTGGACTCGTGCGTGCGCAGGGAGCGCATGGCGGTGTGCAGTGCCACGAGCGACGAGGAGCAGGCCGTGTCCACGGTGACGGCGGGTCCGGTCAGTCCGAGCTGGTAGGAGATGCGTCCGGAGATGACGCTGGCCGTGCTGCCGGTGAGTACGTGCCCTTCGATCTCCTGCGGGGCCTCGTGCATGCGGGGGCCGTAGTCGGGGGCCATAGCGCCGATGAACACGCCGGTGGGAGTTCCGTGGAGGACGCGCGGATCGAGCCTCGCCCGTTCGATGGCCTCCCAGGCGGTCTCCAGCATCAGCCGCTGTTGCGGGTCCATGGCCAGCGCGTCACGGGGCGAGATCCCGAAGAACGCGGCGTCGAAGTCGCCCACGTCGTGGAGGAATCCGCCGGCGTGCGTGTAGCTGCGCCCGGAGCGTTCCGGGTCCGGGTTGTAGAGGTCCCCGTCCCAGCCGCGGTCCGTGGGGAAGGAGGAGATGGCGTCGCGGCCCTCGGCCACGAGCTGCCACAGGTCCTCCGGGGATGTCACTCCCCCGGGATAGCGGCAAGCCATGCCGATGATGGCGATCGGCTCGTCCTTCCGGACGCGGCGGGGGGCCGGAGTAGAGGCTGTGGCCGAGCCCGCCGGTGCGTGGCTCCGCTTCCTGCTGACTCCGTTGCGCAGGTCCTCCAGGTGGCCCGCCACCGCTTCGGGGGTGGGGTGGTCGTACAGCAGGGTGGCGGGCAGATGCAGGCCGGTCGCCTCGGCGAGGCGGTTGCGCACCGCGAGGGCGGCCTGGGAGTCGAAGCCGAGGTCCTTGAACGACACGCTTTTCTCGGCGAGGCCGAGCCGCTCGTCGTCCAGGACGGCGGTGGCGTGGGCGAGGACGAGCCGTACCAGTTCCTTGCCGTCCCGCTGTGCGCCGGCCGAGGGGGCAGTGTCCGGGGCGGCGTCGGGGCGCGGTGCCTGCGCCCCGTGCCGGCCTCGCGGGAAGGCGTAGGAGGGCAGGTCGACGCGGAGCGCGCCGCTGCCGTCGAAGGTGTGCCGCCAGTTGACGGCCACTCCCTGTACGTAGGCCTCGGCCATGGAGGCCGTCAGCCTGCGCCAGGCGGGCTCGCCGTCCCGCAGGGACCCGATGACGGCGCACGACCTGTCCAGGTCCGCCGCGGCCCGCATCAGTTCGCCGGTGAGCATCGGATGATGGGAGATCTCCACGAAGACGGCGCCGCCGTCGTCCAGTACCGCGCGGGCGGCTTCCTGGAGGCCGTCGCCGGACACCAGGTGGCAGGGTACGGAGCCGTCGTCGGGCGACAGGTGCACCGGGTGCCAGGACGCGGAGGTGACCGCGCGCGCGGCGGCGCGCAACGAGAGGGCTCCCGCGATGCAGGCGGCGGCTTCGGCCCCGCCGGTCTTCGCCACGATCCGGTAGGGAGCCGCGCCGTAGGAGCGCCACACTTCGGCGAGCGACACCGCGTGTGCGAAGCGCACGGCCCGTGCGACGTCGGGGCGGGTGGCCACCGAGGGGCCGCCAGTGCCCCGGACCGCGTCCATGAGGCTCCAGTCGGTGAACTCGGCCATCGCGTCGGCGCATTCGGTCATGCGTGCCGCGAAGACCGGGCAGGCGTCCCACAGTTCGGCAACGGACTCCGCCAGTCGGGAACTGTCGGTGCTGTCCGAGGAGTCGGGGAAGACGAAGACGGTCCGCGCGCTGTCCGGCCCGCCGACAGGTCCAGCGAAGGTGAGTCCGTCGGCGATGTCCCGCAGCGAGGCCAGCAGTTCCTCGCGGCTGCTGCCGAGGGCGACGGCGCGGTGGGAGAAGACGGTGCGTCCGGTCGCCAGGGACCAGCCGATGTCCTCCGGGCGCACGGCCGGGTCGTCCTTGACCCGGGCGAGCAGCGCGGCGGCCTGGCGGCGCAGGGCCGCGGGGGTAGGGCCGGACAGTGGCCAGGGGATCACGGCGGGTGTGCTGCGGTCCGTGGTCGCAGCCTGGTCGGGTGCCGGAGCCTCCTCGACGATGAGGCCGATGGCCCGGCCGTCGCCGAGGGAGCCGGCGCCAACGGCCGTCGGACGGTCCGCATCATTGCGACGGGGCGCCAGTTCGGCGTGGCGCAGGCCCAGCAGCGCCTTGAGGAGGTCGGTGACACAGGCCCTGGTGTCGTCAAAGCTCCCCGCGCTGCCGGCGATCACACCATGGATGCGGTCGCCGTCAGCCAAGGCGAGGCTCAGGGGCTTGAGCACGACGACTCCGACGCCTTCGCCGCCGACGCCGTCAGGTGCGCAGGCGTCGTAGCCGGTGTGGGGCCCGCCGTCCGGTGACGGGAGCATGAGCGCCCCGGCCACGAGTGCGGTGGTGGTCTCGCCGCTGCGCAGGCTCTCACCGGCCCGGTCGAGGGCGGTCGACGAGGCGGGGAGGACCGGGTCAACGGTCAGGCTCGGGCCGGAGAGGCCCAGGGTGCGGGAGATCCGGTCCGCGGTCACATCCTGGGGCGCGTCGATGAACACCCCCGTCGGGGTGGTGCGCAGGGTGGCCGGGACGATGGCGGCGTCCTCCAGCGCTTCCCAGGCGAGCTCGAGCAGCAGCCGCTGATGCGGGCCGAGGGCCTCGGCCTCGCTCCGGGAGAGCCCGAAGATCTCCCCGTCGAACAGGTCAGGTCCGCCGGTACCATCGGCGTCCTCGCCCTTCTCAGGGCCCGCCGGAGAGGTGTCGCCGCTCACGAGGCGCCGGAAAGCCGTGAGGTCAGTCGCGTTCGGCGCCCAGCACGACATACCGACGACCGCGATTTTTCCAACCCGAAGTTCGCCGTCAGACGGTTCTTTAAACACCAATTTCTCCCACGGGATGAGGCTCTCCGAATAACTTTCTCCGCACCGACAGAGACCCTAATCAGGCGCAACCACATGCCGGTAATCATGTGTTCTGCCGCAGGTGAGAGCGCCCCATTACCGGGCGATGCCCGCGCTCGGCGGGGCTGCCCTCCTACCGATCGCGCACGTCAGGCGGGGTTGGCGCCCGATGAACGGAGGATGTGAAGCGTGCGTTATTTTCTACTCGCGCTTCAATAAGTAAGCGCGGGCAGAATGCATTCGACCCCGTCAAGTGAACTTCCCGTACCGGAAGGCGCGCGAGAAGAACATGGAATTCTCTGTACTGGGCCCTCTGCGCATGGCCGACAACGGACGGCCCTATACGCCAACCGCGCCGAAGCCACGTCAGCTGCTGGCCCTGATGCTCCTCAACGCGAACCAGGTAGTGTCCAACAGCACGTGCATTGAAGAGCTGTGGGAGGACTCCCCACCGAGCAGTGCGTTGTCCACGCTCCGCTCCTACGTCCTGCAGCTGCGCCACAGCCTGGGGAAGATGCCGCGGATCGGCGGCTTGATGACCGCCCGCCACGTGCTGGAGACGCGGCACGGCGGCTATCTGTTCGCCGTGGACGGCGACGCGCTGGACGTCGACCGGTTCACCGCGCTGGTCGGCGAGGGGCGCAGGGCACTCCACCAGGACGACGCGCTGGCTTCGTCGCGCTTCACCGAGGCGCTGCGGATCTGGCAGGGCACCGCGCTCTCCGACGTCCAGCAGGGTCCGGTGCTCCGCGCCCGTCTCGTGGGTCTCGAAGAGGAGCGCAGGAGCGTGCACGAGCAGCGGATCGACGCAGATCTGCGGCTGGGCAGGCACCAGGAACTGCTGGGCGAGCTGAGCCGGCTGACCGCCGAGTACCCGACGCACGAGAGCTTGCACGCCCGGTTCATGGTCGCGCTGTACCGCGCGGGTCGTCCCACACAGGCGCTCGATGTGCTGCAGCGGTTCCGCACGGTGCTCCGCGACGAGCTGGGCATGGAGCCGTCGTCGAGGATCCGCGGGCTGCACCAGGCGATCCTGCGCGGTGGCCCGGCCGTCGACATGCCGGGGCACGGGACCGCGTCGTCCACTGCCGGCGTCGAGGATCCGTACGTCTCTCGGACGCCGGCCGGTCCGCCGGGGCGGCCGACCGGCGCACTGCTGTCCGCGGGGCGGGCCACCGGGCTGTCTACGGGTTGTCCCACGAGGGGGTCCGTCGGATCTCCACCACGGCGCACGACCAGGTGAAACCGGCTCCGATGCCTGCCAGGAGGCAGCGCTGTCCCGGCTTGGCACTGCCCGACTCCGCGAGGTAGGCGAGGCCCGCGAACTGGTCGCCGGCGCCGAGATGTCCGACGGTCCTGCCCCAAGCCCAGGTGGTCACGTCCCGGTCGAGGTTCCACGGCCGCAGGAATGTCTGCGTGAGCCGACGCCGTCCGAAGTGCGGCAGCACGAACCAGTCGATGTCGGAGAGGTCACATCCGGCCTCGCTGAGCGCCCGCTTGAGCACCTCCGACTGGCCGGCCGTCACGCGGGCGACGCTGTAGGAGACGCCCACCTTGTCGATGAACGCCTGCTTGGTCGCCTCCAGGTCCATGGGCTGGCGGACCTCAAACGGCTCCGCCCCGAACGGGTCGTCGCCACGGTGCATCTCCTCCAGCTCCGGCTCGGAGACGGTGCACAGGCTGCGGAGCTGGGCGAAGCCGGGCCGGCGGGAGAGGACGAGCGCCGTGCCCGCGTCGCCGTACACGGTGCCGGGATCGCTGTGCCAGCGGTCGAAGCCTGGCGTGCAGAAACGGTCACCGGTGGTGAGCAAGGCCGAGCTGGTGCGCAGGCCGCTGCTGTTGAGCATGCCGGCCGCCAGTTCCATGGCCGCCATACCGCCGTTGGAGAGCTGACGCACCTCGATGGCAGGGCAGCGGTTGCCGACCGCTTCGCGCTGAATGTAGGAGACGGGGGCCCACAGGTCGTGGCCCTGGTAGTAGACGTCGGCGTGCAGGATCAGTTCGACGTCCAGGGGTACGGTCCCAGAGCGCCGCAGTGCCGTGCGTGCGGCCTCGGCGGCCATCTCCGGGCCTGTCGCGCCGTCCGAAACGGCGATCGACGCCAGGTCCGTGCGCCGTGCGAGCCGCTCGTCCAAATCACCACGTTCCACGGCATCCGCGACCGCGACCCGCCGGGGTATGTGGACGCCGACTCCGGTGATGTACAAGTCCTCGAACCTCATCAGCCCTGTCTCCCTTCTGTTCCCGAAGTCTCTAGGACCCAAAATCCAACGTCCGTCGGTCCACGGTGTGGTGACCGTGGACCGACGGACATGTTCGGATTTCGCGCGCTAAGCCGAGGAGGCGGATCGCGCCGTGTCGGCCGTAGAATTCATAGTGGCAGCCGAACATGGGATCGAGATGGAGGACAGATGGAGAATACGGCCCATCTTCCGGTAATTCGGCGGTAATCGACGCGAGTGCCGCGCGGGTGCTCAGGCGGTGGACGGCCGGGGTTAGCTTACTCCAATGGAACCTCAAGACCTGGAGATTCTCCGGACGTTTGTCAAGAACGAACTCGGCGGCGACAACACACAGTTGGACTCCATTTCGGAGAAACCTCTGCCACTGTATGAGGCTTTCCGTGCGACGGGGCTGGCCAACTGGTGGCTGCCCGCGGAGTTGGGAGGCCGGGGGGTCACCCTCGAGGACGGCGTCGAGATCGTCAACGAGATCGCGTACGGCGACGCCGGCGTGGCGTTCACGTTGTTCGTGTCCATCCTCGGCAGCAGCGTGGTGCAGCTGTACGGATCGGATGAGCTCAAGGACCGGTATCTGAAGCGCATGGCGGCCGGCGGCACGTTCAGCGCCGCGCTGGGAAGCGAACGCGACGCGGGAAGCGAGCTCAACAGGATCGGTACGGTTGCCGCGCGCGCCGGGAGCGATCTCGTGCTCACCGGTGAGAAGTTCTTCGCGACGAACGCCGACTTCGCCGACTTCCTGCTGGTCATCGCCAAGACCGCCGACGATCCGGACGACTACCTCGCAATTGTGGTCCCACGGGACGCGCCGGGAGTCAACATCATCAAGCGCTGGGACATCAACGGGCTGCGTGCCTCGCACACGTATCAGGTTTCGCTGGACAACTGCCGGGTGCCCGCCACCAACCAGCTGTCCGGCTCCGGGCTGCGGCTCCTGGAGACGGGGCTCAACGCCAGCCGGACGCTCATCGCGGCGACCGCGATCGGGGTCGCCAGGCGGATACGTGATCACTGCATGGACTACGCCAGGGAGAAGCACTTCCGCGGCGGCTACCTGCTGGAGAGCCCGGTCTTCGCGCAGAAGCTGGGGCAGATGGAAATGCAGATCGACGTCATGAAGAGCCACTGCCTGAAAGCCGCTCGCGAATACGACGAGATCATGACAGGGTCCGATGCCGCGAAGGTGTTCTCCAGAAAAGGAACGTTGAAGTCGGCGCTGACCGCGAAGATGTTCTGCGGCCAGGCAGGCTGGGACATCGCGAGTACCGGTTCCGAGATGTTCGGAGGACTCGGATACACGAGCGAGCTACCCATCGGGAAGCTGCTCAGGGACATGCGTTACGTCTCGATCGTCGAGGGCGGCGACGATGTTCTGCGCGAGTTGCTGTTCAGCCGCTACGTGATACCCGTTTCGCGTCGCTCGTGAAATCGGTCCGCCCGGTCCCCGGCTGCTCCGCCGGGGACCGGGGCCGGTTCTTGCCTCGGCCCTCAGAGGACCTTCTCCATGCCGCCGTCGATGAGGTAGTCCGCCCCCGTGATGTACGAGGCGGCGGACGAGCCGAGGAAGACGATCAGATTGGCGACCTCCTGCGCCGTGCCCCATCGCCCGGACGTGATGTGCGCCATCCCGGGGATCTCCCGCTCGAACTCTTCGAACGTCTCCATCCCCCATTCCTTGCTCAGCCGGGGTCCGTACTCGTCCCACAACGGCGTCGTGATCAGCCCGGGGGAGACCGAGTTCACCCGGATGCCCCGCGTACCGAGGTCGTCCGCCAGCCCCTTGGACCACGCCCGCAGGGCCGCCTTCGACGACGAGTAGAAGTACGGGCCCTGGCTCGGCCAGCGGCCGACGCTGGAGGCCACGTTCACCACGGCCTCCCGGAGCTGTGGCACCAGCGCCCGGGTCACCCGCACCGCCGAGTTCAGGTTGAGGTCGAAGCCGCGCTGCCAGACCTCGTCGGTAAGCCCGTCCAGGCCCGTGATCGGCATGCCCGCCAGCCCGCCGACCGCGTTGACCAGGAGGTCGACCCCTTCCGGGAACTCCTCGGACGCCCGCTGAGCCAGCAGCCGGGCACCCTCTTCTGTCGTCAGGTCGCCCTCGAAGGTCAGGGCGCCGCTCTCCTTGAGCTCCTTGGACACCTCCACATCCGCGCCCAGGACGCGCGCGCCCTCCGCCAGGCACGTGCGGACCACCGCGGCTCCGATGCCGCGGCCTGCCGCGGTGACCACAACCGACTTTCCTGCATATCCCAGATCCACGGCTCAATCTCCCTTATCAGTTTCTGAATTGCGGACTGTTCCGGAGCCGGTACGTGCCGGTTGACCGGACAGCGTTGCGAGTACGCGCTCTTGGACTGCGGGATCCATGAGCACGGTCGGTGGATCGAGCAGACCGAAGACCCTCAGGCAGCTGAGGGCCAGGGACCCGTCCCAGGTGGCCGCGATCTGCGTACGGCCCACGAGTTCCAGCGCCTGCAGCGTCTCCGGCGTCCGCTCGCCCGGAACTCCGGGGAAGCTGAGATCGCTGAGGAGCGTCATGCCCCAGACCGGGTCAACGACCTGCTCGGCGAGGCGCTGGAAGAACGCGCCCGCATCCGGCCCTTCCCCGTCCTCCCGCAGGTGTTCGCGGAGCGCCACGACCTGCATCGCGGCGAACGTCATCCCCTGCCCGTAACGGGGGTTGAGGCTGCACACGGCGTCGCCGAGCACCAGCAGCCCGCGGGGGAAGGAGCCCATCCGCTCGTAGCGGCGTCGCAGGCTGGCCGGGAACCGGTAGCGCCGCGCCTCGGTCAACGGCTCGGCGACCTCCAGGATCTCGTGGATGTCCGGAGCCGCCAAGGACTTGGCGAAGGTGTTGAAGCCCTCGACATCGGTCGGCGGATGATCCCCGAGCACGCCGTAGAGCGTCACCACGGCGCGGTCGCCCTCCACCTGCTGACACGACCCCCCGCGCGGAGAGTCCGGGGAGGCGACGATGTTGATGCAGACGTCTCCGGCGAAGGCGTCGGCGGGCGCCCGTACGAAGCGGGTGGCGTACCCGACATCGACCTTGAGCCGCTCCTCCTCGACCCGTCCGTGGCCGTGCTGCTCCAGCCACACGGGGGTGCGGGAGCCCCGGCCCGTGGTGTCCACGACGAGGTCGGCCGAGAGCTTCTCGGCCCCGTCGGGCCCCAAGAACACCCCGTCGACGACGCTCCCGTTCCCGGAGAAGGACAGGCCGGCGACGTCGCGTCCGCCGAGCAGTGTCACCCGCGGGAGCGCTTCGGCGCGGGCCCGCAGACGGCGCTCCCTGAATGGGCGGGAACTCACCACGGTGGTCAGCCCGGATGTGCCCTTGACCAGGGGGCGGCCGCCCACGATCCAGCGGACGTCCCCGGCGATGTCCCCAGCGTGGGCGCCGCCGGCGACCATCTCTTCGCCGATACCGGGGAAGAGCTCCTCCGCGATCTGGCAGCCGCGGGCCAGGAAGTCGTGCGCGTGTCCGCTCTGCGGAACCCCGCGCCGGTGCTCGGTGGCGGGATCGTCCCGCTCCACGACGGTCACCCGATCGTAGACGTCAGCCAGCACCCGGGCCGCGAAGAGACCGGCTGGCCCGGCCCCCAGAACGACCGCGTGGCCTTCTGCGCGAGATTTCATGGCGAGCCGCTCCTCGTAGTCGACGCACGGCCTTCCGAGTTTTCATGTAACTGTCGGAAGAACGCGGCCCAAAGTAACCCCACGCCGCTCACAGCACGCCCATCGCGTGAGCACAAGCGGCTGCACGCGCGGGATTACCGACGTATGACCGACCGCTGTTTCCCCGCCCACCGACTTTCCCTAGGCTCACGCAAGAGTGGTGGCACAGCGGGAGACGGGAGATCAGCCGCCTTCCCCACACCGGAGGAGAGGTCATGGAATCGGCACCTGTGGAAACCGAGCTCACCGAACCGTACTTGACTGCCGTGCTGTCGAGTTCGGGTCTTGGTGTCGAATACGTGAGAGCCGAACGAAACACGCTGTTCTACATCGACGCTGACGGTAAGGAAACTCCGGTCACCGACTACTGCGGTGGCTACGCGTCCCTGATCCTGGGCCACAACAATGCGGAGATCACGGCCCATGCGAAGTCGGTTCTGGACTCCGGGGCGCCGGTGTACACCCAGTTCTCACGCCACCCCGAGGCCAACCGGCTCGCGGTGAAGCTCAACGAGATCGTTGCGCGCGAGACCGGTGCCACCGAACCCTACTTCGCGCACTTCGCCAGCACGGGTGCCGAGGCGATCGAAACAGCCGTCAAGCACGCGGAGTTCGACCGGGTTCTGAAGGTATCGGCGCTGATGGCCGAGATCGAGGAGCACATCGGGCAGGCACGGATCTCGGTGCGGGAAGGCCGCCTCACGGTGGCGGACTCCGCCTACCGAAAGGCCGCCGGTTCGCCTCCCGAGGCCGCCGCGGGATCGCCGCAGGACGGTTTCGAGCACCTTGTCGACGTCGTCGCCCGCCGCAACGCCGAGGTGGCGGCGCACCCGCCGGTGCTGCTGGCGCTGGAGGGCTCGTTTCACGGGAAGCTGATGGGCAGCGTACAGCTCACCCACAACAGTGGGTTCCGGTCAGCGTTCGGCGGGCTGGGCGCTCAGGCGCGTTTCCTTCCCCTCGACCAGCCCGACGTGCTCGCGAAGAGCGTGGACGAGATACGGGCACAGGCGCGCGTCCTGGACGTGGTGGTCGCGGACGGGGTCGCCGACGTCGTGGAGCGCGACTTCCCCGTCTTCTGCGCCTTCCTGGTGGAGCCAATCCAGGGCGAGGGCGGTATCCGCGTCCTGGACCGGGCCGCCGCGGCGCACATTCAGCGCGTGTCCGCGGAGGCGGACTGCCCGCTGCTGATCGACGAAATCCAGACGGGCCTGGGCCGTACCGGTGCCTTCTTGGCCAGTTCACTGGTGGGGATGCGCGGTGACTACTACGTCCTGTCCAAGAGCCTGGGCGGCGGCATCGCCAAAAGCTCGGTCGTCCTGGTGCACCAGGGGCGCTACCGTCAGGAGTTCGAGCTGGTCCACAGCTCGACCTTCGCCAAGGACGGCTTCTCTACCGCCATCGCCCTCAAGGTGCTGGAGATGCTGGAGTCGGAGGACGGCGCCGCGTACCGGGAGGTCGTAGAACGTGGCGAGATGCTGCGCGCAGCACTCGACCGCGTGCGCGCCGACAATCCGGACATCGTCAAGGAAACGCGTGGCAAGGGTCTATTGCAAGGGTTGGAGTTCCATGACCAGTCCCGGTCCGGCTCCACGGTGATCAGCTCCGCCGCCGCGGGCGGGATTCTGGGATACGTCGCCGCCGGCTTCCTGCTGCGGGCGCACAGCATCCGGGTGCTGCCGACAGCCAGTGCCCCGAACACACTGCGGTTCGCCCCCTCCCTGTACCTGACCGAGGAGGAGACCGGCTGCCTGGAAGCAGGGCTGCGTGACCTTTGCGCCCTGCTGCGCGACCAGGATGAGCAGCGTCTGACGGGCTGACGACACAGGGCAACGCCTCCGCCCCTGCCGTCCCTGACACGCCGCCCGGGTTCTCCGTACCGGGCGGCGTGCCGCTGTGTGCACGGGGCTGATGAACGGGGCCTACAGCTCCTCTTGGTCACCCTCCATCGACGACGCCAAGCCTTCCATCGCGCCTCTCGCGCGGCGGCCTCCTGCGCTCGGACAGGGCACAGCGCCGTACGGATCTGCCTGCCTTGCGGCTGAGTGATGCACGCGGAGCCGTTGATGCCCTTCGTGGTCTGGGCTGGCACGTGGACAACGCGCTCTTCGACGGCGATCCTGCAACCCCGGTTTCCTTCACCGTCCCCGACTTGGCACACGAGACAGACCATCCTCTGCCCTTCGGGAAGAACGCGCGCTCGCGCGTGTTCGGATGGCCCACGCGAGCCCGGTCCGCCAAGCCGGTCGAGAAGCGCCCTCCCACCGAAGAGGAGAAGGCAGCGCAGCCGCCGAAGGCCGAGGACAGCGCCGTACCCGCTTCAACTCCGCAGTTCCAGTTCAGCGTTGACGTATGGACACAGGGGAAGGGCAAGGCTGCGCCCGCTCTGCTGCGGCACGTGGAGGCCGTCGAACACTGTGCTCGACGCGCTCTCCCTCAGGAGCGGGTTGCGGAGGCGTTCATGGCTCCCGCACGCCCCCAGTTCTTCTCCAAGAACACGAAGGCCGCCACCGTGGCCAGGTCGACGACGGCGAGTTCGGCGGCGATGCCACCGTACGGCAGCAGATGCGCGGTGTCGCAGGGGTAGCCGAGGCGGACGAGCGCGGCAACGGAGGCGAGCCCAGCTGCTCCAGCAGCGCGTCCACCGAGCGGCGTGCGGTCCTGGTCGCTTCGTCGCCCTCGGCGGGCCCCGGCTCGTGCGGCAGCGCCCGGGCGGCCGCCCCGAGCCGCATGTGGTGGTCCGGCGCCGTGTCCTCCGCGGCGACGATCACCTCCGCGCGACGGCCACCGGCGCCTTGCCGATCTGGATCACCACCCGCACCAGGTTCGGTCGGCACAGGTGCCCCACCATCGAACACTAGTGCTATCCAGCCACGGGTGGCGACGTTACCCAAGAGGAGAGCGGGAGCGCGGCATGGGGACGGCGCTGATAGCGGGACGGGTCACGACGGCGGCCGAGGGGGACACGGTGGGGCCGGGCCGCGCACCTGCACGGTCGTCCAATACGGGGAGTCGCGCGAGAAGCTGCTCGCCTACGCCTCGGCCCCACACCGGCAGCACCGCCGCCGCGCCGTGCCGCGGTGTGGTCCCGGCTCGCTGACCGCTTGGGTCAGCGAGCCGCCGGGCCGGTCGGCCGGCCGTTGCCAGGGGGCCGGCCGTGGACCGCCACCCGGTCCTCGGGGACTGCCGGACCGACGGACCGCCGCGTCGGGCCCGGCCGGTCCTCGCCCTCAGCTGGTCTTCGGCTTGGCTGCCGTCGTGGAGGCGGCCGCGCCGCCGGTGCCCGGCGTGCCCTCCTCCGGCTGCTCCTCGAAGTCCACCTGCTTCATGTGCTTGTTCATGGACTTCATCAGCAGCCACACGGCACCGCCGATGACCGCGAAGACGATGAAGCCCAGGACGCCGGGGGTCACCTTGTCCTTGTCGAAGCTGTCGGCAAGGGTGACGAAGTGCGTCAGGGCGAGGGTGCTGGTCGCGCTCATCATGGGCTCAATTGTTGCGGATGCCCGCGAAGAGGTCGTCCTCGGGGAGGGAAGTGTCGACGAGCGACTTGGCGAGCTCGTACTCCTCCGTCGGCCAGACCTCGCGCTGGATGTCCATCGGCACCCGGAACCAGCCGCCGTCCGGGTCGATCTGGGTGGCGTGGGCGATCAGCGCCTTGTCCCGGATCTCGAAGAACTCGTCGCAGGGAACGTACGTGGTCAGCGTGCGCTCGCGCTGCTCGAACTGCTTCCAGCGCTCCAGCCACTCGCCGTACGGCGATTCCATGCCGCGCGCCAGCAGCGCCTCGTGCAGGGCGATGGTGCGCGGCTTGTTGAAGCCCTGGTTGTAGTAGAGCTTCAGGGGCTGCCAGGGCTCGCCGGCCTCCGGGTACTTCTCCGGGTCGCCGGCCGCTTCGAAGGCCACCATCGTGATCTTGTGAGTCATGATGTGGTCCGGGTGCGGGTAGCCGCCGTTCTCGTCGTAGGTCGTGATGACCTGCGGCTTGAACTCCCGGATCAGCCTGACCAGCCGCCCGGCCGCCTCCTCGACGTCCTCCAGCGCGAAGCAGCCCTCGGGCAGCGGCGGCAGCGGGTCGCCCTCGGGCAGCCCGGAGTCGACGAAGCCCAGCCACTCCTGCTTGACGCCGAGGATCTCCCGGGCCTCGTCCATCTCCTTCTTGCGTACCTCGTGAATGTGCTCCTCGATGTACGGATCCCCCTGGAGCTTGGGGTTGAGGATGGAGCCCCGCTCCCCACCGGTGCAGGTGGCGACCAGCACGTCCACCCCCTCGAACACGTACTTGGCCATGGTGGCCGCACCCTTGCTCGACTCGTCGTCGGGGTGGGCATGGACCGCCATCAAACGCAGCTGCTCAGTCAAGACTCGATCCTCAGTTAAGGGCCGGAGAAGATGCCTCCTATAGTGACCGAAGCGAAGGGCGCTGTATTCCCTGAGCCGGAACCCCGGGATTCCTGACTCAGGTCCACCAGGCCCGCGCTTCGGATCCCCTTCCGATCCGCTTCCGATCCGCTTCCGATCCGCTTCACAGGCTGAGGTCCGCCTCGGCCCCCGGGCCCGGCTCAGGGACCCGGGTTCCGGTTCTCGGGTTCGGTGCAGGTCCCGAACTCCGACGCAGGTCCCGTACCAGGAGGATGCAGCATGACCGCCGCGCGCGAAGGGCTCCCCGATGGACGCTACGGCCGCTCCGCGGACCAGCGCGCGGACCGCAAGCTCAAGATCATCGGCGCCGTGCTGGGCGTCGCGCTGCTCGGCGTGGTCGGCTGGTCGGGCTTCTCCTACATCACGGGGCAGGACCTCAGCGGCCGGGTGATCACCTGGGACGCGGTGTCCGATCATGCGGTCACGGTCCACCTCGAGGTCGTCAAGGGCATGGACGACACGGGCGTATGCACCCTCCGCTCCCAAGCCGATGACGGCTCCGAGGTCGGCCGCAAGGACGTCACCGTCGACCAGCGCACCGACCAGGTCGACACCAAGATCACCATACGCACCACAAAGCGGGCCACCAACGCGATCCTGGTCGGCTGCACCCCCACCAGCCGCCACTAGAACCACCTCCCGCTCCAGGCAGGCTCTCCCCAGGACTCGGGACCGCGCCGCCTCGCCCCGGGAACGCCCGTGCCGTCGCCCCGGGAACGCCCGTGCCGTCGAGCCCCCATCCCCGGGGAATGCCCCCGGGGAATACCGCCGCCCCCCGCCTCGTTGTGGCCCTGCAAGGGGGGCTCGCATCCCCTACGGGATCCGTTCGACTGCCCCCTAGGGGTACGGTCGCGCCGTACGCGACACGGCCCGCGCCCCGTGCGCAACCGCGCGGCGCCACCGTTCACTCACGGGGTGTGTCGTGACCGCGTCTGAGCAGCGAGGATGCAACGCCGCGCGAACACTGTGAATTTCCTCTTCCCCGTTTTGTGCCGGAATTGTTAGGCTCGTTGTTTCGCCCACCCGTGAAGGCGCAAACCTTCCTGGTAGGGCGTTTGATTTATCCCCAGTACCGACGAGGAGCACCTGTGACCCAGACCAGCGACAACGTCACCTGGCTGACCCAGGAGGCGTATAACCAGCTCAAGGCCGAGCTGGAGCACCTGTCTGGTCCCGCACGCGCCGAGATCACTGAGAAGATCGCGGCGGCCCGCGAGGAAGGTGACCTGAAGGAGAACGCCGGGTACCACGCGGCCAAGGAAGAGCAGGGCAAGCAGGAGGCCCGCGTCCGCCAGCTGAAGCAGCTGCTGGAGACCGCGAAGGTCGGCGAGGCCCCGGCCGCCAATGGCGTGGTAGCTCCCGGCATGGTCGTCACCATCGCGTTCGACGGGGACCCGGACGACACACTTGAGTTCCTGCTGGCATCGCGGGAGTACGCGAGCTCGAACATCGAGACCTACTCGCCGCAATCGCCGCTGGGCACCGGAGTGAACGGCAAGAAGATCGGCGCCGACGCGGAGTACGAGCTCCCCAACGGCAAGAAGGCGAGCGTGAAGATCCTCGACGCCAAGCCTTACAGCGGCTAGTCCTGCCGCCCGCGGACAGCACAGCGGCCCGGAGCGTCACGCTCCGGGCCGCTGTGCTGTGCTGTGCCGCTGTGCTGTGCCGCCGTGCCGTGGTGCACGAACCCCCGTGCCGACGGTGTCGTACGTGCCACCCCGTACAGGCGGTGTCGTACGTACCGCCGTGCGGCCGGGGTGGTCTCAGACCGTTGCCGAGTGGTACTTGCGCACGGCCAGCGTGCGGAAGACGGCGATGATCAGGATGGACCAGAGCACGGAGGCCAGTACCGGGTGTTGCATCGGCCAGGCTTCTGGCACTGGATAGCCCTCCGGGATGTTCCCGAAGAGTTCCCGGGCCGCCTGCACGGTGGCACTGAAGGGGTTCCACTCGGCGATGTGCCGCAGCACCGTTGGCATGTTGTCCGAGGGCACGAACGCGTTGGAGATGAAGGTCAGCGGGAAGAGCCAGATCAGCCCGCCGGACGTGGCCGCCTCTGGCGTACGCACCGTGAGACCGATCAGCGCGCCGATCCAGGAGAAGGCGTAGCCCAGCAGGAGCAGCAGCGCGAACCCGGCGAGCACCCCCGCGATGTTCTCGTGGGTGCGCCAGCCCACCAGCAGCGCGACGACCGCCAGGACAACCATGGTCAGTGCAGTCTGCACCAGGTCCGCGAGCGTGCGCCCGGTCAGTACGGCGCCACGTGCCATGGGCAGGGAGCGGAACCGGTCGATGAGGCCCTTGTGCATATCGTCGGCGATGCCCGCGCCCGCTCCGGCCGTGGCGAACGTGACGGTCTGCGCGAAGATGCCAGCCATCAGGAACTCCCGATAGGCGTCGGGGCTGAGGCCCGCGCCCGGGACGTTGATCGAGCCGCCGAACACGTAGCTGAACAGCACCACGAACATGATCGGCTGGATGAGCCCGAACACCAAGACCTCTGGAATCCGGACCATGCGAGTTACGTTCCGCCGGGCGATGACCAGGGAGTCCCTGATCGACTGGCCGACTGCGCCCGTCGGCTGGGGTGCCGTGTGCTGTCCGGTATCGACGGCGCTCACTTCTCCCACCGTGGTCACTTCACGCCCTCCTTCTGGCGTCCGTCACCGGACCGGCCACCCTCGCGGCCGGCGCCCTTCGCGGCGCTCTTCGAGGCGCCCTTCGCGGCACCGCTCGCGCTGCCCGCACCGCCGCCGTCACCCGTATCGCTGCCGTCGCCTGTATCGCCCCCGCCGCCCGTATCGCTCCCGCCGCTCTCCTCGTGCTCCTCGGCGGACTCGGCCGCGTGCCCGGTCAGCGAGATGAAGACGTCGTCCAGGGTCGGGCGGCGCAGTCCGATGTCATCTATCCCCACGCCCCGGGCGTCCAGCTCGCGGATGACCTCGGCGAGCAGCTTCGCGCCGCCGGTGACCGGGATCGTGAGCTTGCGGAGCTGCCGTTCGATCGTGCCCTCGCCCTTGCCGAAGCCGCGCAGGACCTCGTCGGCGATGCCGAGGTGCTCGGGGGCGTGTACGACAACCTCGACGCGCTCGCCGCCGGTGCGTGCCTTGAGCTGGTCGGACGTGCCGCGGGCGATGACCTTGCCGTGGTCGACGACGCAGATGTCGTGCGCGAGCCGGTCGGCCTCTTCCAGGTACTGGGTGGTCAGCAGCAGCGTCGTACCGCCCGCGACCAGTTCCTGGATGACGTCCCACAGCGCCTGGCGGTTGCGCGGGTCCAGGCCGGTGGTCGGCTCGTCCATGAACATCACGGGCGGGCTGACGACCAGCGCGGCCGCGAGGTCGAGCCTGCGGCGCATACCGCCGGAGTAGGTCTTCGCGGTGCGGTCGGCGGCCTCGCTCAGATTGAAGCGCTCCAGCAGCTCGGCGGCCCGGCGCTTCGCGTCGCGGCCACTCATCTGGTAGAGCTGACCGACCATCACCAGGTTCTCACGTCCGGTCAAGTACTCGTCCACGGCGGCGAATTGACCGGAGAGACCGATCGAACGGCGCACCTTGTCAGGGTGGGCGAGGACATCGATCCCGGCGACCTGCGCCTTGCCCTGGTCGGGCTGGAGGAGAGTCGTCAGGACTCGCACGGTGGTGGTCTTGCCGGCACCATTGGGGCCGAGCAGTCCGAGGACGGTTCCTTCGGGAACGTCGAGGTCGACGCCGTCCAGTGCCCTCACGTCGCCGAAGGTCTTCACCAGACCTTCGGCGTAAATGGCGCCTGGCATATGGGTACTCCCATGGCTCGGATAGGTTCCAGATCGAATATTACGGTTAGCGGCATACTCCGGGCATACGGCTTGTGTGCACATTCCGCGCAACTTTCACACCCACACCCCCGCACCCACGGCCACCCGTGCGACACGCACGGCCCAATGCCCAGCACCCGCAGCCGCGATACTACACCCAGACGCGATACATCGCGATACAAATTTCGATTCCTGTGCGAGCGCGAGTGAGGGGGGAGAGGGAGACGGGAGGGCGCGGGCACGGCGCGGGCACGGAGCCGAACCCTCGCTCGTCGTCACTCCGCCATGACGTAGCCCGCCTCGTGGAGCGCCTCGCGCACCTCGTCGCAGTGCGCCGGCCCCTTGGTCTCCAGATGCAGCTCGACCTCGACCTCGGTCAGACCGAGCCGCGGGTCCGTCCGTACATGTCCGATGTCGACGACGTTGGCGTCGACCACCGTCAGCACCCCGAGCAGCCCCTCCAGCGCCCCCGGCCGGTCCGTCAGCCGCAGCCGCAGCGACAGATAGCGGCCCCCGGCGGCCATCCCGAACCGCAGGATCCGCTGCATCAGCAGCGGGTCGACGTTACCGCCGGACAGCACCGCGACCACCGGCCCCTCGAAGGACTTCGGGTCGGCGAGCAGTGCCGCCACCGGGCTCGCCCCGGCCGGCTCCACCACGAGCTTCGCCCGCTCCAGACACAGCAGCAGCGCGCTGGAGAGCTGGTCCTCGGAGACCGTACGGATCTCGTCCACCAGCCGCTGGACGATCCCGAAGGGAACATCGCCGGGCCGCCCGACCTTGATGCCGTCCGCCATCGTCGACAGCCCCTCGATGGCCACCGGATGCCCGGCCGCCAACGACGGCGGATAGCAGGCCGCGCCCGCCGCCTGCACCCCGATGACCTTCACGTCCGGCCGCAGCGCCTTGACCGCGACCGCGATCCCCGCCACGAGTCCGCCCCCGCCGACCCCGACGACGATGGTGCGCACCTCCGGGCACTGTTCGAGGATCTCCAGGCCGACCGTGCCCTGGCCGGCGATGATGTCGCGGTGGTCGAAGGGGTGGATGAAGACCGCGCCGGTCTCCCGCGCGTACTCCTGGGCGGCGGCCAGCGTCTCGTCCACGACGTGTCCCTGCAGGCGCACCTCGGCGCCGTATTCGCGCGTCGCGGCGACCTTCGGCAACGGGGCACCGGACGGCATGAACACCGTCGAGCGCACTCCGAGCAGGGACGCCGCCAGCGCCACACCCTGGGCGTGGTTGCCGGCGCTCGCCGCCACGACACCGGCGGCCCGCTCCTCCGCGGAGAGCCCGGCGATCCGTACGTAGGCACCGCGGATCTTGAACGAGCCGGTGCGCTGGAGGTTTTCGCACTTGAGGTGCACGGGGGCGCCGACCAGCCCCGACAGGTGACGACTGCCCTCCAGCACGGTGGCGCGGGACACGCCGGAGAGCATCTTGTGCGCCTCACGCACGGCGTCGACCGTGATCGCACCGGCCATGTCGTTCATGTCGTTCACACCGGTCATGTCGTTCATCTTGCTCGTCCCGCTCATCTCGTTCAGCCCGCTCATTCCGTTCGTCCCGATCTCCCCCTCGGTGGCGGAGTGGCCGGCTAGCGGGCCGTCTGCGGGGCGGGCGGTGGAGGCGACGGTGTCATGCGGCGTACGCAGCGTATGAGCGTGAGCGGCCATATCGCCAGTCTCGCAGTTCGCCCGGTGGCGGGCCTGCCCGCCCACGGCCTTCGGGAGCGCGGCGGGGCCCCGGTGGGGACCCGGTGGGGATGCGATGGGGACGCGATGGGGACGCGATGGGGACACAGTAGGGACGAGGTGGGGAGGCAGTAGGGAAGCGGTGGGAACCGCTCACCCGGGAGAACCGGGCAGTCTCCTGGGGTTACGGGGCGTTGTCGGATTGGCCGGTGCAGGTACGCTCCGCGCCACGGCCGCGTACGCTGTCCCCCAATCCGTACGCATCCCATGAAGCGAGCACCCGGCCATGCCCACCTCTTCGGACATGACGACCCACACCGACCCCGCTCTTCTCGACGCGCTGCAGCACCAAGTCGCCGTCTTCGCCCGCCGCGCGGAACAGAGCCGGCTCGGCGGCGTCGGGCAGGCGCGCAACTCCATGGACCGCGCCGCCTATCTGCTCCTCAATCGCCTGGATCAGGAAGGGCCGATGGGCGTCAAGGCCCTGGCCGCCGGTATGGGCATCGACTCGTCCACCGTCACTCGGCAGGTCGCCCCGCTGGTCGACTCCGGGCTGGTCAGCCGGACCACCCACCCCGAGGACGGCCGGGCGGTCGTGCTCCAGCTGTCCGAGCGCGGCCACACCCGGCTGGACGAGGTACGGGCTTCGCGCCGGGCGCTGATGGCGATGGTGACGGAGGGGTGGTCCGAGGAGGACCGCGAGGCCTTCACCACCCTCCTGACCCGCTTCAACTCCTCCCTCCACCGCGTCGTGGGCGCCGAGGGGTAGCCGTCCTGAGGGGCAGCCGTCCTGAGGGGGGAGCTGTCCTGGGGCAGCCATCCTGGGGGGGGGAGCTGCCCTGGGGGCAGCCGTACCGACGGGTGGATGCCCTGACGGGTGGATGCCCTGAGCGCTGCCACGCTCACCGCTGACCCCATATCCCGAAATATCCCGAACCGCCCCGCCCGCCGGGGAGTTGAGGGAGTTGTCCGCATACGGTCCACCTCACCCCTCACCGCCCCTCCCCCTGAGGGGCGGTGAGGGCTCCGAGGCGGCCCCAGAAGGGACCCAGGACGGAGACCACGCACCCGGCCGGAAGCAAGCGACTTCGCGGCCGTCGGCGCCCGTCAGCCCAGCGCCTGCCCGAGATCGGCCAGCAGGTCGTCCACGGACTCGATGCCGACCGACAGGCGTACGAGGTCACCGGGGACCTCCAGCGCGGAACCGGCCACCGAGGCGTGGGTCATCCGCCCCGGGTGCTCGATCAGCGACTCCACGCCCCCGAGCGACTCACCGAGGGTGAACAGCCGCGCCCGGTTGCAGACCTCGACCGCCGCCTGCTCGCCGCCCGCGACCTGGAACGACACCATGCCGCCGAAGGACCGCATCTGCTTGGCGGCGATCTCGTGACCGGGGTGCCCGGACAGTCCGGGGTAGTAGACGCGGGTGACCTTCTTGTGGGAGGTCAGCAGCTCCGCGACGCGCGCCGCGTTGGCGCTGTGCCGGTCCATCCGTACGGCCAGCGTCTTGATGCCGCGCATCACGAGCCAGGCGTCGAAGGGGCCGGCGATCGCACCCATCGCGTTCTGGTGGTAGGCGAGTTCCTCGCCGAGGGTGTCGTCGTTGACGACCAGGGCGCCGCCGACCACATCCGAGTGACCGCCCATGTACTTGGTGGTGGAGTAGACGACCACGTCCGCGCCGAGCGAGAGCGGCTGCTGGAGGTAGGGGCTGGCGAAGGTGTTGTCGACGACGAGCTTGGCGCCGGCGTCCCGTGCGACCCCGGACAGCGCCGCGATGTCGCTGATGCCGAGCAGCGGGTTGCTGGGCGTCTCCACCCAGATCACCTTCGTACGGGGCCGCAGGGCGTCACGTACGGCCTGCGGGTCGGAGGTGTCGGCCACCGACCACTCCACGCCCCACCGCTGGACAACCTTCGCGAAGAGGCGGAACGTACCGCCGTAGGCATCATTGGGGATGACGACGTGGTCGCCGGGGGACAGCAGGGTCCGCAGCAGGCAGTCCTCGGCGGCCAGGCCGGAGGCGAAGGCGAGGCCGCGGCGGCCGCCGTCGAGGGCGGCGAGGTTCTCCTCCAGGGCGGTACGGGTCGGGTTGGCGCTCCGGCTGTACTCGTAGCCGCCGCGCAGCCCGCCCACCCCGTCCTGCTTGTAGGTGGACACCTGGTAGATGGGCGGCACCACCGCGCCGGTGGTCTCGTCGGGCTCCTGGCCCGCATGGATGGCAAGGGTCTCGAATTGCTGGTGATGTGCCTGATCACGCTGATCGCTCATGTCTGCCGAGGGTAGTCGCCCGCACGGCCGGCCCACCTGGAAGTTCCCGGTTCGCTTGAACCTTCACCGGATACGTCCCGGAACTTTCTGGTTCGCTCGGGAGTGGATACAAGTGGAGACAACGGGGTGCGTACGGTGCGTACGAACGCCGGAGACAACGGATGCGTACGAACGCCGCCCCGCCCCGCTCCGTCCCCACAGCTGCCACACCCGCATCCCCACCACTACAGCCACCCGTCACAGGCCCCCGACGCAGCCACCCGCCAGGCCACCACAGCCAACCGACACAGACACCACAGCCAACCCCGATACAGGCACCACAGCCAACCGTTACAGGCACAGCCAACCGTTACAGGCAACAGGACACCTCACATGGACGCACTGCTGGTTCTTCTCGCCGCGCTCGCGCTCGGCGGCCTCGTCTTCCTCCCCTGGATGCGACGCCGACAGGCCGCCCAGCAGACCCGGCAGGGCCTGACCGCGGCCTCCGACCCGCTGGCGGGCTACGGCTTCGTCCCGCTGGAGGAGCTCGACGTACGGCTGCCCGGCCCCGACCCGGAGCTGGACGAGGCACTGGCCGAGATCCGGCGGACGCGCGACTGGCGCCCCGCGGCCGAGCTGCTGAAGTCCACCGGCGACGACTGGGAGCGCCGCTGGCAGCGGGTCCAGACGCTGGCCGGGGCTGCCGCGTTCGAGCTGGCCGCGGCCGGCACGGAGCAGGACGGCGGCGGGTTCCGCACCGGCGGCATCTGGCTGCGCACCTGGCGCACGGAGGCCCCCAAGGACCCGGGCGGCGCCCAGACGCACGCCCAGTTCCTCGTCGTCCAGGCGCTGCGCGACCCGGGCTCGGAGGACTTCCGCATGATCCTCGAGGAGGCCCGTACGGTCTGCCGGGAGGCCGCGCTGCTGGCACCCGGCAGCCCGATCCCGTACCTCACCGAGCTGGCGGTGGCCCGGGGGCTGGGAGCCCGCGCGGCCGACTACGAGGAGCTGTGGTCCACGATCGTCCAGCGCGCGCCGCACCACATGGGCGCCCACCTCGCCGCCCTCCCCTACTGGTCGCAGAAGTGGCACGGTTCACGGGAGCAGGCCGAGGCGTTCGCCGGGCGCGCGGCCGCCGAGGCGCCCTCCGGGTCCCTCCTCCCGGCGCTCCCCCTCTTCGCGGTGTACGAGCACCTCCCCGAGGCGAACATGGTCCGCAGCCTCTACCAGAGCGCGGTCGTCGAGCGCGCCATCGAGGGCGCCCACTTCGCGCTCCGCGAGGCCCCCGCCGACCACCCCATGGCGCCGCACGTCCGGCATCTGCTCGTGTGGTTCCTGGTACGCGCCGAGCGCTACGCCGAGGCGCTGGAGCAGCTCCGCCACGTCGACGGCCATGTGGGCGCCGTCCCGTGGTCATACGGGCCCAGCCCCGCCGCCGAGTACGCCGCCTACCGCGCCCAGGCGGTCGCCGGCTGGGAACAGCTCGGCGGCACCTCGGCCGGCCTGCCCCCCGAGAAGCCGTAGCACCCGGCGGGGTACGGCGCCCCCGCCTGAGGACGTCCCCGGGAATGCCACCCCTGCCCCCAGCGTTGGCCCCACCACAGCCTCACCACTCCCTACGCCCCTTCTTCTCCCTTACACCCCTTCCTACCCCTTACGCCCCTTCTTCCTCTTCCTCTTCCTCTTCCTCTTCCTCTTCCTCTTCCTCTTCCTCTTCCTCTTCCTCTTCCTCTTCCTCTTCCTCTTCCTCTTCCTGGAGCCTGATCCTGATGCCGTTCTCCCGCTTCACGACGCACCTCCCGACTCCCGAGGAAGCGCTCAAGGGCCGCCCCGAGCCCGGCTTCTCGGTTCCCGATCGGCACACTGTCCTCGGCAACCCGCTGCTCGGCCCGTACCCGGACGGCCTGGAGATCGCCGACTTCGGCCTGGGCTGCTTCTGGGGCGCCGAGCGGAAGTTCTGGCAGACCGAGGGCGTGTGGACCACCCTCGTCGGCTACCAGGGCGGGCACACCCCGAACCCCACCTACGAAGAGGTCTGCAGCGGCCACACCGGCCACACCGAGGCCGTCCGCGTCGTCTACGACCCGTCGGTCGTCCCGTACACGTCTCTCCTGAAGCTCTTCTGGGAGTCCCACGACCCCACCCAGGGCTTCCGCCAGGGCAACGACGTGGGCACCCAGTACCGCTCCGCGATCTACACCCACTCCCCCGCCCAGCAACAGGCCGCCGAGGCCTCACGCGACGCCTACCGCACCGTCCTTCACCAGTCCGGCCACCCCGACATCACCACCGAAATCCTCCCCGCCGACGCCACCCGCCCCTTCTACCCGGCCGAGGCGTACCACCAGCAGTACCTCGACAAGAACCCGGCGGGCTACTGCGGTCTGGGCGGGACGGGCGTCTCCTGCCCCGTCGGCGTGGTCAAGATCGACGACTGACGTCACCACGTGGGCTTCAGAACCTACGCACGCAGGGTGCGCGATGAGCAGTTGCCACTCGCCCGACGACACACGGCCCTGAGGTGTGCCGTCGGGCACTACTGCCCACTCGGCTTCAACGCCACCTGGGCATACCTGGCTGCGACGGCACGCCCCTCCCCCGACCTCCGCAGAGACCCAGCGGCCCTGCTGCGCGCACTGGAGGCGTTGGAAGAAAGCCGAACCATCCGGCTGAACGAGCTCGCTGCCATCACCGCCCGACGCCACACGGAAAAAGCAGCTGGCCGACGAGCCCCACGCCCCACCGACACAACGCAGTTGCGGGGGCCTCGGTGGCCAAGCCAAACGGTGCCCTCTCGCCTGGGACTCGTTGCCGCCGTAGCCAACCGCCACACGGAGTTCCGGCGCCTCCCCTTCCCGGACGAGACGCTGTACCGCGACAGCGAAGCACCGCAACTGACCGACCTGCAATCCCGCCTCGACGCCTGCGCCACCGCATATCTCACGAACCTCGGTCACATAGCAGCCCCGACACGAGACTTCCTCGCCGAGACCATCCACGAAATCGAGCGGCTTGTCCGTCCGAGCTACACGGCCCTCAACAGCTACCTGCTCGTGTGGCTGCGCTTCGCACGCCTCGTTGCATACGCCGCAGCAGCCACTTCTGACCATTGAGCATCGCCACCAGCAGTACCTCTCGCGCAACATGACCGCTACTGCGGTCTGGTCGGGACGGACCTCAAGCCAGATAAAGTCGGCCGAGCTGTCGGCCAATTGAGGCCGATGCCCCGGGTCCGCCGGCCGCGATACGGATCCCTCGGCCGGGCGCTGTGCGGCCCGGGAGCGGTTCGTACAGTGGTGGGCAACGACCGGAGAGCCCAGGTTCGGGCGGCCGGAAAGCGCAGGCAGAGCACGGAGAGCCGAGGCCCCATGGCATCCCAGAACCGATCATCCCGCTTCTCCCGGGGGACCTCGTTCTCAGCCTGCTCGGTGTCCTCGTAGTGGAGACGGGATCGCGACCTGCCGCATCCTGCTCGCCGGCGGCTGCGCCACCTCGCCCGCCGCGCGCTTGATCCACTCGGTCCACGCACCCCAGCCGACGCCCGCCTCGAACGCATCGCCTGCTTCGTCGACTTCGTCGACTTCGTCTACGTCAGCCGCTGCCACGCGGTGCGCCGTACCAACGCCAGTCCGTCCGGCGGGGGCGATCGGGCGTTTCGAGGCGGCCGGTAGCCCACAGCAGGGTCGACCACGGAGTATCTGTCAGGGGTACGTCGGGGAAGAGACGTGCAAGAGCTCGCGCGCTCAAGTCCTGCGGGGGCTCGCACACGCGGTGCACGCCCTGAGCAATGTCATGGGTGTGGACGAGGGTTTCGACAATGCCCATCGCCGCGAATCCCGCCGGGTCGGAGGCGCCGAAGACATGCGGGGCCAGGGCAGTAGGAGCTGCGGTGTCGACGGCGGCTGCGAGCAGTCCACCACAAGCCGCCACTACGGTCAGGAGTCCCTCGGGTCCTGCCTCCTCGTCGCCGAAGACGACATTGGCCGGCCCGTGGGGTCGATCACGGGAGACGCGTAGTGGCACGCGTGGCACGTCCATCGGCTGCGCGAGACCGAACCGCAGTGCGTAGGTGAGCAGATCGTCCGCGAGGTGTTCCAGGGTCTCCCAGCATGTCCACTCCAGGCTGCCGGCCCTGTCCTGCCATCGGACCGCGGGGACGCCGGTGAGGGTATCGACACAGTGGGCGACGGCTCGGCGCACATGGCTTCCGCTCACCAGCGCTTGCGGTTCGACGGACGGTGGCATGCGGGAAGCCTACAAGGCCGGGCCAGCAACGCCCCACGATCCCGGCTCACGGCTGGGCCGGCGCAAGTCGTGGGCGCGGATGGCTCGTTGACCGGTTCGGCGCTGCCATTCCTCACCGAACGGGGGCCGGCGCCGGCAATACCTTTCCGACACCGAAAAACGAAAGAGGTTGAACGAGACGTCTCGTCTCGTTTAGCGTGAGGGCATGACGACCCAAAGGCACGGCAAGCGCGCCCATATCGCCATGTTCTCCATCGCCGCCTACGGGCACGTGAACCCGAGCCTCGAAGTGATCCGGGAGCTCGTCGCCCGGGGACACCGCGTCACGTACGCGATTCCTCCCCGCCTGAGGGAGGAGATCGCCGAGACCGGTGCCGAGCCGGTCCCGTACCGCACGACGCTGCCGTCGCCCGACAGCGACCCATCGGCGTGGGGGACCACACTCCTCGACAACGTCGAGCCGTTCCTGGACGACGCAATCCAGGCGCTGCCGCAACTCGTCGAGGCGTATCAAGGAGACCAGCCAGACCTCGTGTTGCATGACATCACCTCGTATCCGGCGCGCGTCCTTGCTCACCGCTGGGGCGTGCCCGCGATCTCCCTCTCGCCGAATCTCGTCGCGTGGGAGGGGTACGAGGAGGAGGTCGCCGAGCCGATGTGGGCGGAGGCCGGGGCGACCGAGCGCGGCAGGACGTACTACGAGAAGTTCACCAACTGGCTTGCGGAGAACGGGATCACGCAGCACCCCGACCCGTTCGTCGGTCGCCCCGCCCGATCGATCGTGCTCATCCCCAAGGCGCTTCAGCCGCACGCCGACCGGGTCGACGAAAACGTCCACTTCTTTGTCGGTGCCTGCCAGGGCGACCGCACGGCGCAGGGCGACTGGGAGCGGCCCGCGGACGCCGAGCGTGTACTGCTCGTCTCGCTCGGCTCGTCCTTCACGAAGCAGTCCGGTTTCTACCGCGAGTGCATCAAGGCATTCGGCGGCCTGCCGGGCTGGCACGTCGTGCTCCAGGTAGGAAAGCATGTCACCGCCGACGAGCTCGGCGAGATCCCAGGGAACGTCGAGGTGCACCATTGGGTACCGCAGTTGGCGATCCTGAAGAAGGCTGACGCCTTCATCACACACGCCGGCGCAGGAGGCAGCCAGGAGGGCCTGGCCACCACCACACCCATGGTGGCTGTCCCGCAGGCCGTCGATCAGTTCGGCAACGCGGACATGCTCCAGGGACTCGGCGTGGCCCGCCACCTCCCGATGGACCAGGCGGACGCCGTCACCCTCCGCGCGGCGGTGCTCGCGCTCGTCGCCGACCCGGAAGTGGGACGCCGCCTCACGGCCATCCAGCAGGAGATGGCCGCCGAGGGCGGCACCCGGCGAGCGGCCGACCTCATCGAGGCCGAATTGCCCGCTGAGTAAGGGCACCAGCAGTACCTCGACAAGAACCCGGCGGGCTACTGCGGTCTGGGCGGGACGGGCGTCTCCTGCCCTGTGGGGGTCGCCAAGGCCGAGTAGGGGTGGCCAAGGCCGATAACTGAGCCTGTCTTAGAAGAACGACTTCAGGCCGGGGGCTGAAACGCGGTTGAGCATTTCCCGCTTTCAGCCCCCGGCAGTTTACGATTCCTTCCCGGAGGGACGGAATCGCGCGAAGAGAGCGATCACCAGGCCGACGGCCACTGCCCCTGCGACCACGGTAACCGGGCCGCCCTTGTCATCGAGGAAGCGAGGCAGACTGACGCTGATGATGACCGCGAGTACTACCGGCATCGTCAGCTTTGCAGGCAAGGTGGGGGCACCTCGCCTGAGCGTATATATTCCGCCAGCCGCGGCGAGAATTGCTCCTACCGTGGACACCGCTCCGCTCTGCATGTCGCCTGCTGACGCAGCTGAACCAGTTCGAGAAGCTGCGGGTGGTAATGGCCCCTGCGGCGGGTATCTCATTGCCATCCACACTCGTGAGGTTCAGCGTGGCCTCGTCGCCGTGCACTGCTCACTTCCCGGAAAAGACGTGCTTGCCACCCTTGACGGTGGTCGGAGCGACGTCCAGATCCTTTCCGCCGGCATCCTGTACGGCAAGCTCTCCCTTGGAGTTGACCGTTCGCGGTACCGGTCACAGTACCCAGGATGAGGCCAGACAGGGTCAGTACATTCGCTCACAACGCCGCTTAAAGGCTTCTTAAAAAGCATGCCATGCAGGGGGCGGCGTAAATTGCCCAGCCCTGGTCGCCTTGGAGGCGAATAAATGCATATTAGGCATAGGCGCCGCGGTGATGGCCGGGGCGGTTATGGCCGGGTCGCGCGGAAGCGGAAGCGGTTCTTGGTGAGGGTGAGGGTGGTGGCGGCGGGGTCGAAGCCGGCTGTGCGCAGTCGGGCGGGGAGGGTTTCGGGCGGGACCGGAACGTAGGTGTCGCCCAGGTGCATCAGGCGGAAGGCACGGCTTGCGCGGCCGTCGCAGCCTGCGAAGACACCGCCCGGGCGCAGCACCCGGTACGCCTCGGCGAAGAGCCGGTCCTGCAGCTGCGGCGACGGCACGTGATGCAGCATCGTGAAGCAGACGACGGCGTCGAAACCGGCGTCCGGGAGCGGCATCGCGGCGCCGTCGCCGTGCAGCACCTCGATCCGGTCGCCGTGTCGGGCATACGTGGCCCGCAGTCGCCGTGCCGCGTACTCGTCGACCTCGAGGAGGGTCAGCCGGCCGCCGACGCGACGCTCCAGTACCCGCGTCGTGGCGCCGTACCCGGGACCGATCTCCAGGGTTTCGGCGCCCAGTTGGACGCCTTCCAGGGCCCATGGCAGCAGGTCCTTCTCCACCGCACGGGCCCACAGGCGGGAGTTGCACACCCACTGGTGATAACGATTCATGGAGGGCATGGGGCGAGCGTAGGAAGCAGTGTGCGGTGACCACCAGGCGACAAGGGGACATGTTGTATCGCCAAACGGACAGACGCGGGGCGGACAGTCGCGGGGCGGACAGACGCGGGGCGGAAGGCGGAGGGGAAAGCGGGGCGGAAGGCCGTAGGGCGGGCGTGGAGGAGCACGTGGCGCCGGGCGGGGCGGTCGCCGGGGCGGCTGTGGCCGTGGGGAGCTTCGCGATGGCCGGCGGGCAGTGGTTCCAGCGCCATCGTCACGTACACCATCAACTGACCTGGGCGAGAAAGGGGGTTCTGGCCGTCCGGGCGGCCGGCAACACCTGGGTGCTGCCCCCCTCGATGGCGCTGTGGATACCGGCGGACACTCCGCATGCCACCGGCGCCGCGGGGCCGGCGCTCTTCCGGAGCTTGTACTACCTGCCGGAGCGCTGCCCGGTCGGCTGGCCGGCGCCCACCGTCGTCGGTGTCTCCCCGCTGCTGCGCGAGCTGATCTCGTACCTGGCGGACGAGACCCTGGAACCGGCCGCCCGCGAACGGGCCGAGGCCGTCGTCCTGGACCAGTTGCGCCCGGTGTCGGTGGCCACGGTGCAAGCACCGATGCCCCACGACCCACGGGCGCGCCGGGTCGCGGAGGCGCTGCGCGCCGATCCGGCGGACGGGCGGACGCTGGCCGAGTGGGGCGCCCGGGTGGGTGCGAGCGGCCGGACCCTGGCCCGGGCGTTCGTGGCCGACACCGGTATGCCGTACGGGCAGTGGCGCACCCGGGTCCGTTTGCAGGCCGCGATGCCGTTGCTGGCGGCCGGCGCCACGGTCGCGGCGGTCGCGGCGCGGGTGGGCTACGCCTCCCCGAGCGCCTTCGTCGCGGCCTTCCGACGGGCTGTGGGGGTGCCACCGGGGGCGTACTTCGGGCCGGTGGAGCCGTGAACGGTCCGCTGCGGCGCCCGGCCTTCCAGCTTTCCGGCCTCCCGGGAGGCTGCGAGGCCGGGAGGCCGGAAGGCCGGGCGAGCGTGACGGTCAGGTCAGCGCAGGGCGCTGCCCGCCACCCACTGCGACCAGTCCATGTTCCAGCCGTTCAGGCCATTGTCCGGCTTGACGGTGCGATCGGGGGAGTTGATCACCTCGACCACATCGCCGGTCTGCGAGTGGTCGAAGAACCAGGCGCCATCGGTCGTGGGGTCATCGGCGCCCTTCACGTCCTTCAGGCCGATGCAGCCGTGGCTGGTGTTGGCGTGGCCGAAGACTCCCTTGCTCCAGTAGTTGCCGTGGATGAAGGTGCCAGAGGCCGACAGGCGCTGGGCGTGCGGGACGTCGGGGATGTCGTATTCGCCCTTGCCGTTCTTCTTCTTGAAGCCGACCGTCGAACCGTCCATCCGCGTCTGCTGGAACCGCTCGGAGATGACCATCTTGCCGTTGTAGGTCGGGTTCTCGGTGCCGCCTGCCGAGATCGGGATGGTCTTGACGACCTCCCCGTCGCGCATCACGGTCATCCGGTGCGTCTTGACGTCGACGGTGCTGACCTGTGCGTGGCCGATATGGAAGCGGACGGTCTTGTTCTGCATGCCGGTGACACCCGGCGACGCCTGGACGCCGTCCAGGCCGAGCGCCATGGTGACCTCGGAGTTCGCCTGCCAGTAGCCCCGGGGGCGGAAGTCCAACCGGGTGTCGCTGAACCAGTGGCCGACGACCCGCTGGTTGCTGCTGGCTGAGACCTTGATCGCGGACTCGACGGCGGCCTTGTTCTTGACCGGCTTGTCGAAGTTGATCGACACCGGCATGCCGACGCCGACCGTCGAACCGTCCTCGGGCGTGAAGTTCCCGAGGAAGAGGTAGGGCGGGGTGGCAGTGGTGAAGCGGGAGTTCTCCACCGCCTCGCGCTCCTGGGAGTCGACCGCGTGCGCGGTGAGCTCGTACGTCGTCATGTACCGAAGGGCCCGGTCGGGCGTCCAGGAGGTGCCGTCGGCGGAGAGCGTGCCGCGGACCTTCTGCCCGGTCGCGACAGCGGTCATGGTGACGTCGGTGAGCCGGCCTTCGCTGACGGTGACCTTGGTGGCACGGTCGACACCCACGTTGGTGGCGCCGCCCTTCGGCGCGATGGTGATCTTGGCGTCCGACGTCCCCGTTGCGTCCTTGGCGTCCTTGGCGACCGCCTCGTCCACCTGCCGGGTGTTCTCGTGCCGCGTACCGCCCGCACCGCCGTCGTCACCGGCGCTGCCCTTGGCGGCCGCATAGCCGGTGCCGGACGCTGCCAGCGCGAGCACGCTCCCGAGCAGCGCGACGGCGGCTATGCGGTCCTTGCGGCGCTTGCTGTCCGTCATCACACGCATCTCCATTGCTACCGATTTCGCAGAAAATCCCCGAGCGAGCTGCCAACAGAACGCAGGCGTATCTGGACGCAGGCATTCCGGCCGACTCCCAGTGAACGCCTTTCCCGTGCCACTCGTTCCGTTCCTCCGAAAAGTGTGGGATAGGACACTTAGGTTCGTATTAGTGCACTTAGGTCACTTATGCCCCTCTTCTACGCCCTCCTCCTCTACGCCCTCCTCCTCTACGCCCCCTCTTCACGTGCGCTTCCGCCCCCCGTCGATCCGTCGATCGCACGTAGGTGGCCCCCGTGCGACAGATAACGAGCCGTACGGGGACCACAGCAGTGGGTGACCAGGCCAGGGGGGGCAGGGGGGTGGCCAGGGGGTGATCCGGGGTGATGGGTGAGCTGCGGGGCGGGCGGTGGGTACCGGTCAGCCCTCGGCGGCCGCGTCGTCGGCGAGCTCCCACTCCGTCGCGTCCCATTCGGCGTCGGGGTCGTAGTCGGTCAGCCCTTCGCTGCTCCACGACGCCTGGGCGAGTTCGGTGCCCGGTACGGCGGAGACCAGGTCGAACGGGTCGATCAGATGGGCCAGCGCCTCCGCCGGGTCCTCCGTGACGGCTTCCTGGGACCGTCTGCGCTCGTCGTCGGGCAGGGAGGGGTCGTCGTCGATGCGGTCGAGGGCGGCGCGGGTCAGCCGGTCCGCGTCGGTGACCTCCATGACCAGTTCGACATGAAGCCGCACAAAACGTGATGTCTCACCATTGCTCATAGCACGGAGGTTAGGACTGGATGGGGCCTGACTTCCCCGCGACCCGCGGCAGTTACTAACATCTGCGCTCAACAGCCAATTCGTCGAACCCACAAGGGGGATCGCTTCCGTGACCGCGCGACGACCACTCCTGACCGCCGCGACGGCGGGATCGGTGCTGTTCGCCTTGTGGTTCGTACCATCCGCCAATGCGATCGTGGGAATTGACGGCGCGAAAGATTCAGACGGTTCCGGCTTGAGGAAGGACGGTTCCGGCCTGAGGACGGACTCCGCGCCGGGCACACCGAAACTGGACGGCGGGCCGGGCCCGACGGGCCGCACGGGCGGCGGTGGTGCGGGGAGCGGCTCCTCCCCTGGCTCCGGCTCCACCGCCCCGCGGCGCTTCCTCGCCGACACCGGCGGCCCGGACACCACCCCGTATCTGGTCGGCGGTGCCGCCTGTCTCGTGCTCGGCGCCGGGCTGGTCGGCTACTCCGTACGCCGTACGCGCGGCGAGACGCACTGAAGGTCCCTGAAAATCACTGAAGGTCCCTAAATCACTGAAGGTCCCTAAATCGCTGAAGGTCCCTGAAGCGTCAAGGCGCTGAAGATCCCTGAAGCGTCAAGGCCCCGGATCTCGTGTGGATTCCGGGGCCCTGCACCGCACCGCGCTCGCTCCCTACGTCAGCTCCCCGGTGACCGCCTCCACAGCCGCCACCAGCTTGCCGTCCCGCACGAACGCGTACGCGCCCTCCAGGTCCGGCGCCAGGAAGCGGTCCTCGCCCGGGCCCTGTATGCCCTCGGCGCGCACCGCCTCCAGCACCGCGCGGGTGGCCGGGGCCGGGGTGAGGCCGTCGCGCATCTCGATGGCGCGGGTCGCCGCGTACAGCTCGACGGCGAGGATCCGGGTGAGGTTGTCGACGGCGGTGCGCAGCTTGCGGGCCGCGGACCAGCCCATCGAGACGTGGTCCTCCTGCATGGCGGAGGACGGGATGGAGTCCACCGACGCGGGCCCGGCCAGCCGCTTCAGCTCGCTGACCAGCGCGGCCTGGGTGTACTGGGCGATCATCAGACCGGAGTCGACACCGGGGTCGCCGGCCAGGAACGCGGGCAGGCCGTGGGAGCGGTTCTTGTCGAGCAGGCGGTCGGTGCGGCGTTCGGCGATGGAACCGAGGTCGGCCGCGGCGATGGCGAGGAAGTCCAGGACGTAGGCGACCGGGGCGCCGTGGAAGTTGCCGTTGGACTCGACCCGGCCGTCCGGGAGGACGACAGGGTTGTCGACGGCCGACGCCAGCTCGCGGTCGGCGACCAGGCGGGCGTGGTCGAGGGTGTCCCGGCCGGCGCCGGCGACCTGCGGGGCGCAGCGGATGGAGTAGGCGTCCTGGACGCGCGGGGCGTCGTCCTGGTGGTGACCGGTGAAGCCCGAACCGGCCAGTACCTTCAGCATGTTGGCGGCCGAGGCGGCCTGCCCGGGGTGCGGGCGGATGGCGTGGAGCTCGGGTGCCAGGACCTTGTCGGTGCCGAGCAGGGCCTCCAGGGAGAGGGCCGCGGTGATGTCCGCCGAGGTGAACAGCCGGGCCAGGTCGGCGCAGGCCATCACGAGCATGCCGAGCATGCCGTCGGTGCCGTTGAGGAGGGCGAGGCCTTCCTTCTCGCGCAGTTCGACGGGCGCGATGCCGTGTGCGGCGAGCAGTTCGGCGGCCGGCCGGACGACGCCGTCGGGGCCCTCCGCCTCGCCCTCTCCCATCAGCGTCAGCGCGCAGTGCGAGAGCGGTGCGAGGTCGCCGGAGCAGCCGAGGGAGCCGTATTCGTGGACGACCGGGGTGATCCCGGCGTTGAGTATGGCGGCCATCGTCTCGGCGACCAGCGGGCGGACGCCGGTGTGCCCGGAGGCGAGCGTCTTCAGCCGCAGGAACATCAGCGCGCGGACGACCTCGCGCTCGACGCGTGGGCCCATACCGGCCGCGTGCGAACGCACGATGTTGCGCTGGAGCCGGCCGCGCAGTTCAGGACTGATGTGGCGGACGGCCAGCGCACCGAAGCCGGTGGAGACGCCGTAGACGGGGTCGGGCTTGGCGGCGAGTTCGTCGATGAAGGCGCGGGAGGCGGCGAGGGCCGCGAGGGCCTCCTCGGACAGCTCGATCCGGGCCGCGCCGCGGGCCACCGCGACGACGTCCTGTGCGGTCGTGCCGGACGTTCCCAGCACCACAGTGTGCATATCCATATTCAGGCACCCTAGAGACTGAATCGCCGAATGTGTAGGTGCTTCACCTCCGGAAGCGCGGCCGTTGCCGTATGTGCGGGAGCTTCACCTCCGGAAGCGCCGCCGTTGCCGGATGTGCAGGGGCTTCACCTCCGGAAGCGCCGCCGTTCGGGACCCACCCGCCGGTCCGGGGCGTCCGCGAGCCGTACGACAGGGTCATCCTCGCCGCCGTGCCGGCCGGCCACCACCGGCTCGGCCGAGCCCGCCGCCTTGGCCTTGTACTGGGCGGCGTCCGCGAGCCGGAAGAGCCGGCGGGCGCTGCGTACCGGACCAATCGGGTGACCGGTCGAGGCGACCCCCACCGCGACCCCCTCCCCGAGGTCCAGCTCCCCGGCCCGGTCACACAGCTCTTCGGCCACCTTGACCACCTCGTCGGCCGACGGGCCCACCGCGAGCAGACAGAACTCGTCACCGCCGAGCCGGGCGGCGAGCGCACCGGGCAGCATCGCACCGCACAGCGACAGCAGCGAGCCGAACCGTTCCAGCAGCCGGTCCCCGACCGCATGGCCGCGCGAGTCGTTCACCCGCTTCAGACCGTTCAGATCGCACACCACCAGGCTCACCACCGCCTCGTCGGCGCGGTGCTGCTCCAGCGCCTCGTCCAGCCGCATATCGACCGCGCGGCGGTTGGCGAGCCCGGTCAGGGCGTCGGTGAACGCCAGCCGACGGGCCTCCGCCAGCCGCTCGGTCTGCGCGATACCGGCGGCCGTGACGGCGGCGAGGACGCTCGCGAACTCGGCGTCCGCCCGGTCGAAGAGCGGCTCGCCGGTACGCCGGGCGACATACAGCTCGCCCCACGCCCGGCCGTGCAGCAGAATCGGCGCGACCACACAGCAGGCCCGGCCGCGGCGGCGCAGCGCGGCCACCCGCTGCCGGTTGTACGGGCCGCCGCCGCGCACCGCTCCCGGCGCTCCGGACGGGAGGCTCCCCGGGCCGGCGTCCGGGGGAGGGTCCCCCTCAGCCGTCTCCACCCAGGCGCTGGGCTCGCCGCCACCGGCCCACTGCTCGTGCAGGAAGCCGACGATCTCCGGAAACTCATGGACCGGGTAGCTCTCGTCCGCCGGGAACTCCTCCTCGTCATCGGCGAGTTCGCCGACGTTGACCAGCACCCGCAGCTTGCCCAGTTCGCGCTCCCATTTCGAGATCGCCGCGAAGGAACCGCCCAGGGCCTGGCGCACACCCTGCGCCGCGGCGTGCGCCGATTCGTGCGGGGTGTGCGCGGCCGCCATCGACTGCGCCAGTTCCACTACGGCCCGCAGCCTCGCATCACCCTCGCCCGTCACCGGATCCTCACATTCCGTCACCGCGAGCCGTCACTATGAGCACGCTCTGTAGTACAGCGTAGGAATGTTTAACCCCTTTCGCCCCTTTCGGCGTGGGATTGACACCTGGGCGTTATCTGCGCCCTCCATGTCATCCGCCACGTCATCCGCGTCACGGCTGGTGAGTACGGATCCGTCCGCGAGGGCGACGGGACGACTACGTTACGTGACCGGCTCTACGAGGCCACCTCACTCAGGGCCACCCCGAGGCCGCCCCGAGGCCGCCCCACAGCCCGGCCGGAGGTCGCCCCAGAGCCCGGCCAGAGGCCACCCGGGGTCCGGCCAGAGGCCGCCCGGGGCCCCGGTTCTCACTCGCCGGGCCACTCCGGGTCCCGCTTCTCGTTGAACGCCGCGACGCCCTCCGCGCGGTCGCCGGAAAAGGCCACACTGCGCCAGGCGCCGTCCTCCAGCTCCAGACCGGCCCGCAGATCGAGGCCGTGCCCCAGCCGCATCGCGCGCTTGGCGGCGCGCAGTCCGACCGGCGAATTACGGGCGATCCCGGTCGCCAGCTCCAGCGCTTCGGCCCGGTCCTGCCCGTCCGCGACCAGCCGGTCGACCAGGCCCAGCGCCACGGCTTCGGCCGCCGGCACCCGACGCGCGGTGAAGATGAGCTCGGCGGCCCGCGCCGCGCCCACCCGACGGGGCAGCAGCTGGGTGCCCCCGCCACCGGGGATCACTCCCACCGACACCTCCGGCAGGCCGACCACCGCGGTCTCGTCGGCGACGATCAGATCGCAGGCCAGCGCCAGCTCGAAGCCGCCACCGAGCGCGAAGCCGTGCACCGCGGCGATGGTCGGCATCGGCAGCTCCAGTACGCCGGTGTAGGCGGCGCGGGTGTGCGGGCGCTGGCGCAGCAGATCCGCGTCCGTGAAGGAGTTGCGCTCCTTGAGGTCGGCGCCCACGCAGAACGCCCGCTCATGGGTGGAGGTGAGCACCACCGCCCGCACGGAACGGTCCGCGGCCAGCTCGGCGCAGGCCGCGGACAGGGCGTCAGCCATCGCCGTGGAGACCGCGTTCATGGCCTTGGGGCGGTCCATGACCAGCTCCGCGACAAAGCCGTGGCGCTCGATACCGACCCATTCGTCCGTGCCGAACCGCTGCATTGAGCCCTCCCTGATGTCCCTGGATGTCCCTGTCCACTGCCCTTGTCAACGCAGTCCACTGGGCCACTGGCCACTGCCCATTGCCCTTGTTAACGAACGTTGACCTGCCTGACGGGGATCATGTCAGGTCGACGCCCGCGGCGACAGGACGGGAACGGGACGGGAACGGGGACAGGAACGGGACGGGAACGGGGTGGGAGCGGTCAGTCCCGCCGGGTCAGCAGCCACGGCTCCACGACTCCGAGGCCACGCACCGGCCGCTGCCACATCGGCTGCAGCGCAAAGCGGTAAGGCGGCGGCTCGGCACCGATGCCCTCCTCGGCGGCCTTCTGCGCGGCCGCCGCGTCCGCCTCGGAGACCGGGGCGTCACCGGTCCGGCCCAGCTCCTCCGCGAACGCCTCGTCCACCAGCACGGTGTCCTTGGGCGCTATCGACGTCAGCCGACTGGCCAGATTGACGGTCGTACCGAAGACGTCGCCCATGCGGGTCGCGACCGTGCCGAACGCGATGCCGACCCGCAGCTCCGGCATCGTCTCGTCATGGGCCAGTGTCTCGATCAGCCGCAGCCCGATCTCGGCGGCGATACCGGCGTCGTCCGCGGAGAAGAGGACCTCGTCGCCGAGGGTCTTGATGAGCCGGCCGCCATGCGCGGCCACCAGGTCGGCGGCGGTGGTCTCGAACGCCTCGACCAGCTCGCCCAGTTCCTCCTCCTCCAGGCGACGGGTCAGACGGGTGAAGCCCACGAGGTCGGCGAAACCGACGGCGAGCCGGCGGTCGACCATCTCGGCATCGTCCTGGGCCTGTACGACCCGGCCGGTGGCGGCGGCGAGCTGGCGCCGCCAGACGTACACGAGGAACTCCTCGAGCTCGGGCAGGAGCAGCTCGACCAGCGGATAGGTGATCTCCGTACGGGTCAGACCGGAATCCTGGGGCTCGGTCAGCCCCTCCAGGAAGGAGTCGATCTGCCAGTCGGCGAGGCGGGCGGTGGTCTGGCCCGTGGACCGGGCGACCTGCACGGCCATCGCCTCGCTGAGCAGCCCGGCCTCGACCAGACCGGCGAGCCGGCGCAGCGCCAGCACATCGGCCTCGGTGAGCGCCTTGACCTGGCCGATGTCGGCGAACCCCATGGCCCGCCAGAAGCGCGCCGCGAGGTCCATCGACACACCGGCGCTGCGGGCCGCCTGGAACGGCGTATAGCGGCGGTCGGAACCGAGGATGAGCTGTTCGAGGCGGATCGCGATGCTGTCGTCGCCCTCGTCGACGCCGGGATCGGCGGCCTCCTCCGGGTCGCCGCCCGCAGGACCGTCGCGTACGGCCTCGTCGCCGGCCTCCTCCGGATCGCCCGCAGGGGCGTCACGTACTGCTTCGCCACCGGCCGCTGCCGGGTCGCCCCCGGGGGCGTCGTGTACGGCCTCGTCCTCGGTGTCCACGTCGCGCGGGCCGGCGCCCGAGTCGTCGGCGGTCACCGGCCGCTCCCTGTCCGATCCCTGCGCACTGCCCTTCCGATCACTTCTCGCCGGTCGTCCGCTCCCTGACGGACCGCCTCAACGATACGGCAGGTGTGCTCTGGCTCACTCTCATATATCGGCCCTGACCACGGAAGAGATGTGAACGCTTCCCCTAGGGAGCGGTCGAACGGATCCCGTAAGGGTCGCAAGCGCCCCCTGCGGGGCCACAACCAGCGGGGGCCAGGCGGTATTCCAGCGACTCGCCCCGCTCGGCACACTCGGCCTGCTCCCCGTGCTCGGCACACTCGGCCCGCTCCCCGTGCTCGCCCCGCTCGGCCCACTCGCCCTGCTCGGCCCACTCGGCCCGCTCACCCTGGTCGTCCTACTCGCCCTGGGCGCCCCGCTTGGCCCGCTCGGGCCGCTCGCCCCGCCTGGTTCGCTCGCCCTGACGGGGACCCGCTCGCCCTGATCGGGGACATGGGGAACATGGTCGGGGACATGGGGGACATGGTCGAGGCCACCACGCGTCAGCACCCAGGGCTCACAAGGGGCGTCCCCTGGCACCCGGAGCGCACGAAAGACGGCCCCCGGCGCTCGGAGCTCAGCAAAAGCTCAGCCTCGGCACCCCGGGGCCCATCCCCCAGCACCCGGGGCTCAGGAGGAGCAATCCTGGCGCCCGGGGCTCACACGGGGAGACTCGCCGGCACCGGGGAGCACAAGGGAGCGCCCCCTCTCGCCCACGGCGCGCGACGAACAGACCGCCAGACGGCCAGACCGCCAGACCACCTACGCCCGGAGCACATGGCATGCCGCCCGCACCCGGCGCACACAACAGGGCCCCGCCCCCGGCGCACACAACAGCGCCCCACGCCTGGAGCGCACGGCAGGGCCCCACGGCCCCGCACCCCACGAGGCCTCGCACCTCAAGCCCTCACACCCCACGAAGCCTCACACCTCAAGGCCCCACACCCCACGACGCCCCACACCCCACGACGCCTCACACGCCACGAGGCCTCCCACGCCAAGGCCTCACACCCCACACCCCATCGCCCCACCCCCGGAGCACACGGCCGACTCCCTCACGGATCGGTGCCCCGCGCCGGGCGGAGATGGATGATGTCGCCCGCTCCCACAGGCTCCTGTACGCCGTCCGCAGTGGCCACGACGAGGCGGCCGCCACCGTCGATGGCCACGGCCTCCCCGACGATCTGCCGGTCCCCGGGGAGTTCGGCGCGTACCGAGCGGCCCAGGGTCGCGCAGCCCGCCGCGTAGGTCTCCTGAAGTCCGCCGGCGGCGGGGTCGCCGTCGGCCGTCTGCCACTCGCCGTACCAGTGCTCCAGGGAGCGCAGGACGGCGCGCAGCAGCGGATCGCGGTCGGTGGTGACGGCACCGGCCAGGGCCAGCGAGCCTGCGGTGGGGACGGGGAGTTCGGCGGCGGTCAGGCTGACGTTCAGCCCGATGCCGATGACCACACCGTCGCCGGCGCGTTCCGCGAGGATGCCACCGGTCTTGCGTTCCTCGCCCCCGACCGTGACCAGGACGTCGTTGGGCCACTTGAGCGCGGTGTCGACACCCGCCGTACGGGACAGCGCGGTGGCGGTGGCGACGCCGGCCAGCAGCGGGAGCCAGCCCCAGCGCTCCTGGGGGACGCGTGGTGTGAGGTAGACGGAGAAGAAGAGGCCCGAGCGCGGGGGCGCCGACCAGGTCCGGTCGAGGCGGCCCCGGCCGGCGGACTGTTCCTCGGCCACCAGGACGGCGCCCTCGGGCTCGCCCTTGGCCGCCCGGTCCGCCAGATCGGTGTTGGTGGAGCCGGTGACGGGAACGACATCGACGGCGCTCCACAGGCTCCCGGGGCGCACCAGGGCCCGGCGGAGCGCGGTGACGTTCAGCGGAGGGCGGCCCAGATCGCTCCAGCGACCGGCTTCTTTGTCCCGGTTTCCCGGCGGTTGAGGCGTCATGGGGCCAGCCTAGGTGTGGTCAACGACGCAGTGCCGCTGAGCAGCCCCGCCGATACGCTACGAAGCGGTAGCCAAACCGCATGACTCGCAGCACCCGAAGTACCGGAAGTACCCGCAGCACCAGCAGCACCCGAAGTACCCGCAGCACCCCTAGTACTCCCCTAGCACTCGCACCACCCGTCATGCCCGTACGGCGCTCCCCCGCGCCCCTACGCACCCGACTACGGCAGCACGAGCCCGTACCACCCCCAGTCAGTACGCGCAGTCCAGGACGAGCAGGAGCCGCATCCCGATGTCCGAGCCGGAAGCAACCGCTTTGAACAATTCAGGCAGCCACACCACCGCGGGCAAACTGGCCGATCTGCAGCGACGGGTCGAGGAGGCCACGCATGCCGGTTCCGCCCGCGCCGTGGAAAAGCAGCACGCCAAGGGCAAACTGACGGCGCGTGAGCGCATCGATCTGCTGCTGGACGAGGGTTCGTTCGTCGAGCTGGACGAATTCGCCCGGCACCGGTCGACCAGCTTCGGAATGGAGCGCAGCCGCCCTTACGGCGACGGCGTGGTGACGGGCTACGGCACCGTCGACGGACGCCCGGTGGCGGTCTTCTCGCAGGACTTCACGGTCTTCGGCGGCGCGCTCGGCGGTGTCTTCGGCGAGAAGATCGTCAAGGTGATGGACTTCGCGCTGAAGACCGGCTGCCCGGTCGTCGGCATCAACGACTCCGGCGGCGCGCGCATCCAGGAGGGCGTGGTCTCCCTGGGCATGTACGGCGAGATCTTCCGCCGCAACACCCATGCCTCGGGTGTGATCCCGCAGATCAGCCTGATCGTCGGCCCGTGCGCGGGCGGCGCGGTCTACTCCCCCGCCATCACCGACTTCACGGTCATGGTCGACCAGACCTCGCACATGTTCATCACCGGTCCGGATGTCATCAAGACCGTCACGGGTGAGGACGTCGGCTTCGAGGAGCTGGGCGGGGCGCGCACCCACAACACCACCTCGGGCGTGGCGCACCACATGTCGGGCGACGAGAAGGACGCCATCGAGTACGTCAAGGGCCTGCTGTCCTACCTGCCGTCCAACAACCTCTCCGAGCCGCCCGTCTTCCCCGAGGAGGCGGACCTGACGACCTCGGACCACGACCGCGAGCTGGACGCCCTGGTCCCGGACTCGGCCAACCAGCCGTACGACATGCTCACGGTGATCGAGCACGTCCTGGACGACGGCGAATTCCTGGAGACCCAGGCGCTGTTCGCGCCGAACATCGTCACCGGCTTCGGGCGGGTCGAGGGCCATTCGGTCGGCGTGGTCGCCAACCAGCCGATGCAGTTCGCCGGCACCCTGGACATCAAGGCCAGCGAGAAGGCCGCCCGTTTCGTGCGGACCTGCGACGCATACAACATCCCCGTACTGACCTTCGTGGACGTCCCCGGTTTCCTCCCTGGCACGGACCAGGAGTACGACGGGATCATCCGCCGCGGCGCCAAGCTGATCTACGCATACGCGGAGGCCACGGTCCCGCTGATCACCGTGATCACGCGGAAGGCGTTCGGCGGCGCGTACGACGTCATGGGCTCCAAGCACCTCGGCGCGGACCTGAACCTGGCCTGGCCGACGGCGCAGATCGCGGTGATGGGCGCGCAGGGCGCGGTGAACATCCTGCACCGCCGCACCCTGGCCGAGATCGAGGACCCGGCCGGGCAGGACGCGCGGCGCCAGGAGCTGATCCAGGAGTACGAGGACGCCCTGCTGAACCCGTACGTGGCGGCCGAGCGCGGCTACATCGACGCGGTGATCATGCCGTCCGAGACACGCCGGCACATCGTCCGGGGGCTGCGCGCGCTGCGCACCAAGCGGGAGGCCCTGCCGCCGAAGAAGCACGGCAACATTCCGCTCTAAGGGGTCCGAGGGATCCGTCCAAGGGGTCCGAGGGATCCGTGAGATCCGAAAGATCCGTGGGGTCCGACGGTTCAGCGAAGGAGGCCTTCTCGATGATCAAGGTTGTACGGGGCAACCCCACACCGGAGGAGCTGGCCGCCGCACTGGCGGTGGTTCAGGCCCGGGCGGCAGCGGTGAACGCCGTCGCCCCGGGGAGCCCGGACCACGGCGGCGAGTGGTCGGATCCGGCAGCCACGATCCCGGCCCGGGCGCGGCTGCCGCACCCGGGGCCGCGGGCCTGGCGGACCAGCTTCTGGCCGCGCTGACCCGGCCGGCCATCCCGCCGCATCAGGCCGGCCGCGCCCGCCCGCTCAGAGCGGCCATGACCGCCGGATCTGACCGGCCATGCCCGCCGAGCCAGATCGGTGCATGATGCACTGACTAGTCCTTCGGACCGCGGCGCCTGAGTACGCGTACTCAGGCGCCGCGGTGTGTACCGGGCACAGGATCGATACATGCTGTGGTCCGATCCGCCCGATGAGCCGCCTGAGGAGCTGCGCGACGTGCAGGCCAAGCTCCGCCGGGTGGGCATCGTGCTGGCGGTGGCCGCGGTAGTGCTGATGCTCCTGCTCGCCGCGAGGTGGCCCGCCCCGGGCGACAGGGCGCCGGGGTACTGCACCGAGGCCACCGCTGAGGCCACCCGGACCGGACGAGGTGACGCTCACAGTTCTCCGCCCTCTTGCAACCAGAGCCGCCGTATACGCATCTTTCACTCTTGAAGAGCGCAATTCGGGCGTCGGGCCGCGGGGCCGGCGCTGCCGATGGGGAGTGGGAGAACATGAACAGGCCGCTGAGGCATATAGCCGTCTTCTGCGGGGTGCTGGTGCTGGCCCTGCTGGTGCGGGCGACCTGGGTCCAGTTCGTCCAGGCCGACGAGCTCGCCAATGACTCCAACAACCGCCGCGTCAAGATCGAGGCGTTCTCCTATCCGCGCGGCAACATCATCGTCGACGGCCAGCCCGTCACCGGCTCCACGACCACCTCCGGCGACTTCAAGTACAAGCGGACGTACAAGGATGGCGCGATGTACGCGCCGATCACCGGCTTCGCCTCCCAGGGCATCGGCGTCTCCTTCCTGGAGGCGAACTACAACAAGCTGCTCAGCGGCAAGGACGACCGCCTCGCGCTCAACCGCGCCAAGGACATCCTCACCGGCGAGAAGCCGCGCGGCGGCGACATCCTCACCACCATCAACGGCAAGGCCCAGAAGGCCGCCTACAAGGCCCTGACCGACCTCAAGGCCAAGGGCGCCGTGGTCGCTCTCGACCCCCGCAACGGCAATGTCCTCGCGATGGCCTCGACCCCGTCGTACGACCCGTCCGCCTTCGCCGCCATGGGCGACGCCTCCAAGTTCGCCGAGCTCGACAAGGACAAGAGCAAGCCGCTGAGCAACCGCGCCCTGCGCGAGACCTACCCGCCCGGCTCCACCTTCAAGATCCTCACCGCCGCCGCGGCCCTGGAACACGGCGTGATCAGCGACATCAACGCCAAGACCGACGCCCCCGCCCCGTACCAGCTGCCGCTGAGCACCATGAAGGTCGGCAACGACGTGAAGGGCGCCCCCTGCGCGAACGCGTCCCTCAAGACCGGCATGCAGTGGTCCTGCAACAACGTCTTCCTCGACACCGCGCTCAAGGTCGGCAAGGACAAGATGCGCGAGACAGCCGAGAAGTTCGGCTTCAACTCGGAGATCTACGACAAGGACCTCGGGGACCTGAAGGCCAGCAAGAGCCTCTACCCGGAGAAGCTCGACAAGCCGCAGACCGCGATGACCGGTATGGGACAGGGCAGCCTGACCAGCACCCCGATGCAGATGGCGATGGTCACCGCCGCCCTCGCCAACGACGGCAAGCTGATGATGCCGCACGTCGTCGACGAGCTCCGCGGCCCGGACCTCTCCACCATCCAGAAGTTCGAGCCGAAGCAGATGTCCCAGGCCGTCTCCGCCGACACCGCGAAGAAGGTGCAGGAGATGATGGAGTACACGGTCAACGAGGGCACCGCCTCCAAGGCCAAGATCGACGGCGTGACCGTCGGCGGCAAGACCGGTACGGCCCAGCACGGCGTCGACGTCAACGACGAGCGCCCCTACGCCTGGTTCGTCTCCTACGCCAAGCAGGCCGACGGCACCTCCCCCATCGCGGTCGCGGTCTTCGTCGACCCCAAGGACATGGACATCGACCGCGACGAGATCGCCGGCGGCAAGCTGGGCGGCCCGATCGCGAAGGCGGTCATGGAAGCGGTCCTGAAGAAGTAAGAAGCGGTCCTGAAGAAGTAACCGGACAGCAGGAGTGGTCGGACAACCACGGAGTGGTCGGACAACCACGTGCAGTACGCAGGCTGCGGCCGGGGCGCCCACCAGGCACTCCGGCCGCAGCCGTAGTACGGCCTCTCCTACGATGGCGAACATGACCGAACAGTCCCAGTCCCCGTCCCCCGCCCTCTCCTCGCCCTCCCCCGGCCCGCGCCGCCTCGTCCTCGCCTCCGCGTCCCCGGCGCGGCTGGGCCTGCTGCGCCAGGCCGGGCTCTCCCCCGAGGTGATCGTCAGCGGAGTGGACGAGGACGGGCCCACCGCCGACACCCCCGGTGCGCTCGCCCGCGTCCTGGCCGAGGAGAAGGCCGCCGCGGTCGCCGCCCGCCCGGAGGCCGCCGACGCCCTGGTCATCGGCTGCGACTCGGTCCTGGAGCTGGACGGCCGGGCGCTCGGCAAGCCCGCCGACGCCGAGGACGCCACCGCCCGCTGGAAGTCCATGCGCGGCCGCTCCGGCATCCTCCAGACCGGCCACTGCGTCATCGACACCGCCACCGGCCGCCAGGTCTCGGCCACCGCGGCCACCACGGTCCGCTTCGGTGAGCCCACCGACGCCGAGATCGCCGCCTACGTCGCCAGCGGCGAACCCCTCCATGTCGCGGGCGCCTTCACCCTCGACGGCCGCTCCGCCCCCTTCATCGACGGCATCGACGGCGACCCCGGCAACGTCATCGGCCTGTCCCTGCCGCTGCTCCGCCGCCTCCTCGCCGACCTGGACGTCGCCCTCACCGATCTGTGGGCCTGACCCTGGCACGATGCCGGGGGACGACCACTGGAGAACGACCACCAGCGCTCGACGGGACAAGGGCCGAAGCGGCACCCCGATTCACCCGCGATTCACCCGCGGTCCGTAAAGATCCGTAAAGATCCGTAAGCCTGTAAAGCAGTTGGCGTGCGGCCGTAGGCTCCGCCTATGGCAACCGTCGCAGAACTGATCAGCTACCCCGTCAAAGGCTGTGCCGGCACCCCGGTGCCGGAGGCGGAGCTCACCCGGGCCGGTCTGGCGCACGACCGCACCTTCATGGTCGTCGGAGCGGACGGCGTCTTCCGCAGCCAGCGCACCGACCCCGCCCTGGCGCTGATACGCCCCGATGTCGACCCCGGCGGAACGCACCTCACCCTGTCCGTCCTCGCCACACCCGGTCTGCCCGCACACAGACCGTCCGCACACGGACTGTCCGCACCCGGACCGTCCGCACCCGGTCTGTCCGCAGCCGGTATCGAGCCCCTGACGTGCGAGATCACATACGGCTCCGGGACCGCCGCCAGGGCCGACGTCGAGATGTTCGGCACGCCGTACCGCGCCGTCGACCAGGGAGAGGCCGCGGCCGGCTGGCTCTCCGAGGTGCTCGGCGCGCCCAGCCGGCTGGTCCGCGTACCGCCGGAGCACGACCGCGTCACCGACGGCCTGACCCCCGGTACCTCCGGCTTCGCCGACAGCAGCCCGGTCCACGCCATCTCCCTGGCCTCGCTCGACGACCTCAACTCCCGTATCGCCGCCGCCGGAAGGGCGCCGCTGCCGATGAGCCGGTTCCGGCCCAACATCGTGGTGGACGGCTGGGAGGAGCCCCAGACGGAGGACCGCGCCCGGCGGATCACGGTCGGCGGCTGCGAACTGGGCTTCGCCAAGCTCGCCATCCGCTGTGCCGTCACGCTGGTCGACCAGCTGACGGGCACCAAGGCCGGGCCCGAGCCGCTGCGCACCCTCGCCTCCTACCGCCGGGTGCCCGAGGGCGGTGTCGCCTTCGGCTCGAAGTTCTCCGTTCTGGAGCCGGGAAAACTGGCGGTGGGCGACGCATTCAACGTCACGGCGTGGGGAACCGATTGATCCGATACGACCCGATCAGCCAGATCGGCCGGATCAGTCCTGCCCGCCTCACGAGGAGTGCGTAGATGCCCAAGATCCTGCTCATCGCCGGCGACGCCACCGAAGACCTGGAGTTCTTCTACCCGTACCAACGTCTGCTGGAGGAGGGCTACGAGGTCCGGATCGCGGCTCCGTCACGCAAGAAGCTGCAGTTCGTCGTCCATGACTTCGTCGACAACTTCGACACCTACATCGAACGCGAGGGCCACTCCTGGCCGTCCGACCTCGCACTGTCCGAGGTCGACCCGGCCGAGTACGCCGCGCTGGTCCTCCCGGGCGGCCGGGCGCCCGAGTACCTCCGCACCAACGCCGACTTCCGGCGCGTCGTGACCCACTTCTTCGACGCCGACAAGCCCGTCGCCCACATCTGCCACGCGGCCATCACCCTCGCCCCCCTCGGCGTTCTCAAGGGCCGCCGCACCGCCGCGTATCCGGCCTGCGCGCCGGACGTGGAGATGGGCGGCGGCACCTTCGTCGACGGCTCGGCGGTGGTGGACGGCAAGGTCGTGTCCGCCCGCGCGTGGAACGACCACCCGGAGTGGATGCGGGCGTTCATCGACGTCCTGCGGAAGTACGCGCCCGTGAAGGGCTGAGGCGAACGCCCGTGAAGGGCCGAGGAGGAAGCCCGTGAAGGGCTGAGGAGGAAGCCCGGCCGGTCAGACGGCGCCCGGCGCCGCCGGCCGCGGACCGCGCGGACTGTCCGCTCCGTGCGGACTATCCGATCCGCACGGTCCGTACGGTCCGTCCGATCCGTACGGTCCGTCCGGCCCCTGCCGGGAGCTGTCACCGGCCGGGTTCCCGCCGCTCCCGTCACTCCCGCCGCTCCCGTCGCCCCCGCCGTCGTGTGCGGCCCCGTGCGCGCGTCCCTCCCCGTACGCCACCAGGGTGAGCACGATCATCCCCAGCACGACCATCATCGCCAGGAACGCGACCCAGCCGACCAGGCCGACGGAGAACGCGCCCAGCAGGCCGTGCACCACCGCCGCACTGATCAGCACGATCTTGGCGAAGCCGCCGGGGGCGCGGTCGCGCACGGCGGTGCGGATCAGGATGACGGCGCAGCACAGGAGGTAGAGGCCGAAGAGGCCGCCGGCCACCCACGAACCGGTGGACATCGCGCGGGGCTGCAGACCGGCCAGCGACATCTGCTGCTTGTCCACGACGATGCTCAGGATCCAGTTGAGCAGCACGATCCCGCACGCCTCCAGGATCAGTACCACCGCCGCGGCCAAGGCCACCGGTCGTCGCGCCACCACCGTCCACCCCACTTCCGCTGCTACCCCCGGTACGAAGGCATGCCGCACGCTACTCACGGGTAAGGGGTGGGGCAAGGGTTCTGCACGGGTCGGCACGGAGGGGAACGGGTCAGCGCGGAGAGGACGGGCCACGGCACGCCGATGGGCCGAACCACCCGCAAAGATTCCTTCGCCCATTCGTAGGGATTCCACAAAGAATTGACGATCCGCAGGACACTCGATGTTCGAGACCTAGGCCACACCGGGTCCCGCGCCGGACCCCCGGAATCCGGGCCTACCCTGGGACACCAGGGGGCCCAGGCCCTCTACCGGCGCCCCCAGCACGCTCCGTGTGGGAAAGGTCACCCCAGGGAACGGGTCGGCATGCGGTGTCGCCAGTCCCTAAAATCGCCGCATCTCTATTGTTGCGGCGAAGCGCCAAGGAAGGACCCATCGTGCGCAAGGTGCTCATCGCCAACCGTGGCGAAATCGCTGTTCGCGTTGCCCGTGCATGCCGGGACGCGGGAATCGGCAGCGTGGCCGTCTACGCCGACCCCGACCGGGACGCGCTGCATGTACGCGCGGCGGACGAGGCGTACGCGTTGGGCGGTGACACCCCTGCCACCAGCTACCTGGACATCTCCAAGGTCCTGGCCGCCGCCGCCGATTCGGGCGCGGACGCCATCCACCCCGGCTACGGCTTCCTCTCCGAGAACGCCGAATTCGCCCAGGCCGTCCTCGACGCCGGGCTGACCTGGATCGGCCCGCCCCCGCAGGCCATCCGCGATCTGGGTGACAAGGTCGCCGCCCGGCACATCGCCCAGCGGGCCGGTGCGCCGCTGGTCGCCGGCACCCCCGACCCGGTCTCCGGCGCGGAGGAGGTCGTCGCCTTCGCCAAGGAGCACGGCCTGCCCATCGCGATCAAGGCGGCCTTCGGCGGCGGCGGCCGCGGCCTGAAGGTCGCCCGGACCCTGGACGAGGTCCCCGAGCTGTACGACTCGGCCGTCCGTGAGGCGGTCGCCGCCTTCGGCCGCGGCGAGTGCTTCGTCGAGCGCTACCTGGACCGTCCCCGGCACGTCGAGACCCAGTGCCTGGCCGACAAGCACGGCAACGTCGTCGTCGTGTCCACGCGTGACTGCTCCCTGCAGCGTCGCCACCAGAAGCTGGTGGAGGAGGCCCCGGCCCCGTTCCTGACGGACGAGCAGAACGCCGAGCTGTACCGCGCTTCCAAGGCCATCCTCAAGGAGGCCGGCTACGAGGGCGCCGGCACCTGCGAATTCCTCGTCGGCCAGGACGGCACCATCTCCTTCCTGGAGGTCAACACCCGCCTCCAGGTCGAGCACCCGGTCACCGAAGAGGTCACCGGCATCGACCTCGTCCGCGAGATGTTCCGCATCGCCGACGGCGAGGAGCTCGGCTACGACGACCCCGCCGTCCGCGGCCACTCCTTCGAGTTCCGCATCAACGGCGAGGACCCGGGCCGCAACTTCCTCCCGGCCCCCGGCACGGTCACCACGTTCACCCCGCCCACCGGCCCCGGCGTCCGCCTCGACGCGGGCGTGGAGTCCGGCTCGGTCATCGGCCCCGCCTGGGACTCCCTCCTGGCCAAGCTGATCGTCACCGGCGCCAGCCGCGAGCAGGCCCTCCAGCGCGCCGCCCGCGCCCTCGCCGAGTTCACCGTCGAGGGCATGGCCACCGCCATTCCGTTCCACCGCGTGGTCGTCAAGGACCCGGCGTTCGCCCCCGAACTCACCGGATCCGACGAGCCGTTCACGGTCCACACCCGCTGGATCGAGACCGAGTTCGTCAACGAGATCCCGGCGTTCGCCGCGCCCACCGACCAGGAGGCCGAGGCGGACGTCCGTGAGACGGTCGTCGTCGAGGTCGGCGGCAAGCGCCTCGAAGTCTCCCTCCCCTCCTCGCTCGGTATGCCGCTGGCCCGTGCCGCGGTCGCCGGTGGTGCCAAGCCCAAGCGCAAGGCCGCCAAGAAGAGCTCCAGCGCGGCCTCCGGCGATACGCTCGCCTCCCCGATGCAGGGCACCGTCGTCAAGGTCGCCGTCGAGGAAGGCCAGCAGGTCACCGAGGGCGAGCTGGTGGTCGTCCTGGAGGCCATGAAGATGGAACAGCCCATCAACGCCCATCGCACCGGCACCATCAAGGGCCTGGCCGCCGAGGTCGGCGCCGCACTCACCTCCGGCGCCGCCATCTGCGAGATCAAGGACTGAGCGCAGAGCGCTGCACACCCGAGGGGCACCTGGCGGTCATCCGCCCGCCAGGTGCCCCTGGCGCATGCCGGATCAGGACTTCCCCACCACGTCCTCCGGGAACGTCAGCCGCTTGTCCATCCACTGGAGCGCGGCGGGCAGTTCACGCCGCCAGGTGGCGAAGTTGTGGCTGCCGTGGTCGAGGACGATCGCGTCCGCCTTCATCGGTGGTGTGACCGCGGCGAGGAAGGCCTGGGCGGCGGGGTAGTTCTTCTCACCGCTACGGCTGGTGCCCACCAGGACGTTCACCCGTGGGGCGGGCAGGTTCCGCAGCCGCCACATCAGGTCGTGCTCCTGGCGGCGCCGCGCCCGGTCCCGGCCGTCACCGAAGAGGTCGCCGGTCGTCGGATCGTTGCTGACCTTGTAGTCGGGGGAGAGCGCGGCCGCCGTGGTGTACGTACGGTCGTGCCGCATGGCCAGCTGGAGGGCGCAGCTGCCGCCCGACGAATAGCCCAGCACGCCCCAGCCTCCGGGGTCGTGGCCGACGCGGTAGTGCGATCTGAGGGCGTCGGGCAGATCGCGGGCGAAGAAGGTCTCGGCCTGCGGGCCGCCGGGCACATCGACGCACTGGGTGTCGCGGGGCGGTGCGATGGTGGGCCGCAGCATCACGATCACGGTCGGCTGCATCCGGCCGGACCGGATCATTCCGCCCGCGGTCTGCGGCAGCCGCAGGTGCTGGCCCAGCAGGAAGCTGCCGCCCGGGTAGCCGCTGAGCGCGACGATCACGGGAAAGCGCTGCCGGGCGTACTGCGACTGGAAGTACTGCGGCGGCAGATAGACGTACGCCGGGTCCACGGCCCGGGTCCGCTTGCCGACGATCCGCACCGACTCGACCTTGCCGGTCTGCTCCGGCGGGCCCTTCGGCAGACCGTGCACCTTGTCCAGGCCGTCCGGGCCCGAGGGCTGGACAAGGCCCTTCGACGGGTCCCCGGCGGGTCCGGCCGCTCCCCCCTCACCCCACTTCTCGACCGCGCCCGGTGCGTCGTCGTAGAGGCCGAGCAGCTCGCGCCAGGAGCCGTAGAACTGGAAGTTGGCGTTCACCGCCAGGCCGAGCGCCGCCACGAGGGCCAGCTGGGTCACCACGATCGCCCCGAGCCGCCCCACCATCGCCCGCAGCCCGCGGCCCGCGAACCGCGGCCACAGCCACAGCGTGAGCCCTACGCACACCACGGCAACCGCGACCATGACGAACAACAGCGACCGACTGGTCAGCCCCATGACATTTCCCTCGGCACTCTGCGCCGCGCTCCACCCCTCCGCTCCCTCCACCCCCTCCACTCCCACCGCTCCCACCGCTCCTCCGGCGGGATCACGGCTGGTCACGGCTGGATCGCGGGCCGGCTCGCACGACGTTTCCCAGACCCTCCGGAAGCCCCCGGAAGACCTCATTGCGCCAGGTTTGATGCCCCAGCCCGCCCCCGCGTTGCGGCACCGGGAAGGTGTTCGCCTGCACGACGTCCGCGATACGCCACCACGTCACCCGAAGGACGCCAACCGCCCAGGGCGGCCACCCCACGCCCCGCCACCGGACCCGCCCACCGGCCCCGCCGGCCCCGGATCCGCCAGGCCCCGGCCCTGCTCACGATCCCCTCACCGCCCGAGCGGAATCCAGCGGGAACGGCCGGGCGACGGGGTGCGTCCCGCCAGGTGAACAGTGAGGTGTGAGCACCCCGCCCGGGCGTACCTCACACCGGCACCGAGTGGCGGCCACACAACAGGCATCGAGGTAGTTGACCATGGAACTCAGCTCGCTGACGGGCGTCCGCCAGGCCATCACCGTCATCCTCCCCGTGCGGCTCCCGGCCCTGCCCCCGTGGGACGTAGGGCCCTTGCCGTTCGAGCTCGGCAGCCGTCACGCCGATACGTCCACCCGGCAGACGTACTTCACCCCGGCGGCGGCCCGCGCCCTGTACGGAACGGCGGAACGCCCCTGCCGCTGGCACCGCTTCGCGGACCTGACGCACGGCCCGCTGCACCTGCACGGCCTGGAGCTGCTGCGTACCGCGACCGACCGCTCCCGGGAACACGCACTGGCGGTTCTGCACCTGACGGCCGAGGGCCCGACACTGCTGGAGACCCTCCGGGCCATCGGTCACCGGCCCCACGCGGCCACAGACCCCCTGAGCGGCCCACTGGCTCCGGACACCCTCCTAGACGGCATCGCGGAACTCAGGACGGCCGAAGCCCCGTTCGCCATCGCCCGCCCGTACACCGTCGCCTTCCTCACCCCCGCGGCCGGCCACCCGGCCGCCCTGCGCCAGGACGGCGGCCGGCTCCCCGAGACGGCCGATCGATGGCTGTGGCAACTGGCCTCCCGCTCGACGGAAGCCGACTTTCCCGCCGCGCCCGAGCACCTGACGTCCCAGCAGGAGTACACCGTCCGGATATCCGCCGACTGGAGCGCCCTCGTGCTCCGCCACGGGGCTGCCTTCCTCGGGCACCGCCCGGACCAGGGCGACGGCGACTTCTTCAACTTCGCCGCCGTGCACCACCGCACCATCTACCTCGACGCCCTGCTGCTCGGAACCATCCAGCGCGACCACATCGACGAACTCACCGACGCGCTCTCCGATGTCTTCGACAAGCCGAACATCGGTCCGCGGGTCGCCGCACTGGAACAACGGATCGCGGCCTTCCGGAGCACCTACTGGCGGCAGCACCTGACCGCCCACGGCCCGGCCAACGAACTTCTCCTCGCCTACCAAGGGCAGTACCGCCTCGCGGACCGTTTCGCGGAGATCCTCGCCGAGGCGGCCGACTACGCCCGCCTCGTCCAGACCCAGGACAGCCAGCAGATCGCCGGCGCGCTCGGCGTCCTCACCATCCTCGGCCTCCCCCTGGGCACCGCCCTGAGCATCCTCCAGGTGCTCGACGACCACGACCCCGGCCATCTCTTCCTCGCCCTCGGAGCGGCCGCCCTCTCCACCGGCGTGGCCTTCACCACCCGCTACGGCCGCCTGGTCCTGGACTCCCTGCGCGACCGCGTGCGCAACAGCTCCGGCCGATGAACCGTGGCCCCCTCTCGCGGACGCTCCCTCCCGCGCCAAACCGGGTTCAATGACTGCTAGTTGACGACTACACACCTTGGTACGATGAGTTAAAAACTGCCGAAGAGGACACGGACGAGCGTGACGGTCAACGAGGGCGAGTCACTCCGGCTTTACAAGAAGGCTTTACGGTATGCCGAGTCGGACCCGGAGGTCTTTCTCAGCACAGCGAGGAGAGCGGCGGAGTCGATCCTCTTGGATATCGCTATGCAGGAAGCCGTTGGCTCCAAGCCGACGCTTGAGTCCCTGTTGACCGTGCTGGTCGCCAAGGGGCTGGTGCCGCCCAAGGTCGTCCTGGCGGTCCGGACCATCCAGAACTACGGAAACTACGGCAGCCACGCCCAGAAGATCTCGGACGAGGAGATCTCCAGCGAGGACGTACGCCCCTGCCTCAACGCCCTCACGCAGTTGGCGGTCTGGTACGGGCGCACCAGCAAGGCCCTGGCCGAGGACGCGGCGCGACAAGGGCTGACGTCCGTTCAGCACACCACGAGCACCACACGCCTCGCCGATTCCTCACTGATCGTGATCAAGGCCCTGCTGCTGGGCTGCGGCTTCGATCAGCTGCTGACGCAGCACAACCACCGGCTGGTACAGGTCCAGCTCCCCTGGTCGGACCACCTGGTCAGGGACGTGTCGCGACGACTGCTCGACCTGGCGATCTACAACGAGCAGCGGGTGCGACGCCTGCTCGCGGAGGACGACATCCGGGCGCAGGTGGTCCCCCTCGGGCGGGTGGGCTACTCGATGGGCGGGCGCAATTTCTATCTGCTCGCCGCGCGCGGCGGACGCTGGGGAGACGTAACCGCCGCGGAATTCCTGGCAAATCCGTCCGGAGCACAGATCGCCGTACCGAAACTCAGCGATATGTTCGACAACATTCTGGCGGCGTTCTCGACCGACGAAGCAGGCCTGCGGGAAATGGGCGTCAGCATTCTGGACGTACCGCACCACCTCGGCCTGGAACTCTTCCACCTGAACCGAGATGTGCTGGCCGTCGGCGGGCAGAACCTGCGTATGCACGCGCGCGACAACGACGCCTATTTCGAGCTGCTCAACTCCGAAATGCTTCCGGCCCGGGCCCAGGCAAAGCTGCGTTCGGCGGCCGCCAACGTCCTTGTCGCCAACCGCTCCTGGCTCACCGAGACGGGGGCCGATCCCACCGAGCTGCACCGCGAGCTGATGCGCACCTTCCATGACCTGGGTTCGGAGCGGACCCGCTTCGAGGAACTCGTACGGGATCTGGTCGCCCACGCCTCCTTCCCTCACGAAACCGACCTCGCGGGCAGAGAACGCCTGGTACGCCATGTGCTGTTCGAGAGCTACCGGCTGGGGGAACCGTGCTAGGGCCGACACAGGCTCCAGGGCACGACCGGCCGACCGCTCCCGGCGGTGACGCCCGGGCCAAGCGGGTGCTCGTCGTCGGCGGCACCAATTTCGACATCATCGTCCAGACGGAACGGCTGCCGGAGGAGCACGAGAAGCTCCGGGGCGGTGCCTGCTCCGCGCTGCCCGGCGGCTCCGCGGCCAACACCGCGCTGGGCCTGGTGCGGCAGGGCTGCGCGGTCCGGCTGGTGTCCGCAGTGGGCGACGACACCCTGGGGCGGGTGTGCCTCGACGACCTCCGGGCGGGCGGCGTGGACACCTCGCTGGTCCGCACGGACACCGCCGCCCGGACCGGCATGGCGATCGTCTTCTCCTCGGCCACCGGCAAGCGGATGATGACGTTCGCGGGCGCGGACCGGGACGCCGCCATCGCGGCGGTCACGGAGGAGGCGGTGTGCGACGTGGACCATGTGCATGTCGTCGGCGAGCCCACGCCACCGCTCACACGGGTGGTGGCCCTCGCCCGGCAACACGGCCGTTCGGTGTCGGTGGAGTGGAACGGCCGGGACATGAGCGCGGTGGCCAGAGGTTCGGCCGCGCTGAATCTGATGAACGCGGACGAGGCCCGACGGCTGCCCGGGGCGTCGCCGCACGACACGGCGGTCACCGCGCAGCGGTACGCCGAGTCGCTCGCGGGCGAGGTCATCGTGACGCTGGGGCCCGACGGGGCCCTGTGGGCGTCACCCGGCCGCCGGCCGGTGCACGTACCCGTCCGTCCGGTCCAGCCCCTGGACCGTACCGGTGGCGGCGACGCCTTCAACGCCGGTGTCGTCGCGGGGTGGTTGAGTGGTGACCCGACGGAGGAGTGCCTGCGCCGGGGCCTCGAATCGGCGTTGCATGTGATCACGAAGATAGGAGCTCACCCGTGACCAGATGGCTTGGCATCGCACTGCTTCCCAGTGCGGACCACCAGCGGGCCGCGATCCGGTTGCAGGAGAAGATCGGCGGCGGGCACCAGCTGCGCCCCACCTTGACGAAGGACGGAAACCTTCCCCATGTGACCGTGTTCCAGGGGCCGTTCACCGACGCACTCGACCCGGAAGCGGAGCTGGCGAAGGTCGCCGGCTCCGTGGCACTGCCGGGCGAGGTCCAGCTGGCCGCCACCGGCATCGTCTATCAGCCCACCGGCTGGGTCTTCCTCTCCCTGGAGCGGCCGCCCCTGCTGGAAGGACTGCAGCAGGCCGCCCTGCACATCCTGGACGCCTACCTCGCCCGTGAGGCATTCGACACGGCCAAGGACACCTCGCGGTTCTCGGACAGCGAGCGCGCCAGCTTCGCACGGTACGGCTACCGCTACACCGGCGACGCCTACGCCCCGCACATCACGCTGGGCCGCGCCGAGGAGCACATCGCCCAGGACCTGGTACGCACGGCGTCCGAACGCGTCTCCGTACAGCCGGAGTGGACGTTCGACAGGCTCAGTTTCTACGTGATGGGTGAGCACGGCGCCCACGCCGAGACCCTGGCGGAGCGGACCCTGGACCTGCCATGAGCGACGCTCCCACGCTGCTGTCGGTGGCGGAGGAGGCCGTCGGTGCCGGGACCGCGTGGCTGGACCGTGCCGGACGGGAACGGTCCCAGCGGCAGCGGCGGTTCAAACCGTCGGGCGAGGAGGTCACCCCCGCGGACGTCGAGATCGAGCGGGTGATCACCGACGTGCTGCGGAGGCGTTCTCCCGGCATTCCGGTCATCGGCGAGGAATCCGCCGGCGAAGGAGCTGAGCGAGGGCCCGGGGAAGGGGAAGCAGCTGAGGAAGGGGCCGGGAAAGGGCCCGGGGAAGCGGCCGAGGAAGCAGCCGGGGAAGCAGCGGAGAAAACGTCACTGCCGCCCCGGTGCTGGCTGCTGGACCCCATCGACGGCACCATGAACTTCGCACGCGGCGCCCCCTTCTACGCCGTCTCGCTGGCATACGTGGAGGACGGACGCCCCCGGCTGGGAGTCATCGATGCCCCCGCCCTCCGCCGTCGCTGGCGTACGGGATCTCCGGGCGGCGGGCAGCACCCCACAGCCGGTGCCGGAGCGGTGCGCGAAGCGGTCATCGGCGTCACGGGTACCGGCTCCGGTGATCCCCGGCTGGTCGGCCGACGCCTCTCCGCGCTGCACGGCACGGCGTACCGGATCAGGATGCAAGGTGCCATGAGCCTGGACCTGGTGGGAGTGGCGGAGGGCTGGCTGGACGCCTGCGTCTGTCTCGGCCCCAAACCCTGGGACGTGGCTGCCGGAATGGCGCTCGTCCGAGAACAGGGCAAGGCAGTACTGGGCGAGAGCGGCCGCGACTTCGCCTTCGATTCCCCGGTCCTCGTGGCAGGCGATCCGACGGTGACACGGGATGTGCTCGCCCTGTGGCAGGCGATCCGGCTGTGACACGGGGTGTGCTCGCCCTGTGGCAGGCGCACGCCGACGACCGCTGACGCGGCCACCGACGCAGGCGGAAGGGCACCTCCGCCCCTGCGCACGGCTCCGGCGACCCTTCTCGCAGGCGCGGCCGCGGTCGGCTGCGCTCGGCCGCGGTAATCGTTGCGCACCGCACGAAACGCCACGGGAGCGGGCAATGGCATCCTGGAGCCACCGGCCGCAACCGGCCGGGTCGAGGGAGGACGGCGATGGCGACCGACACGGCAGGGCAGCGGCGGACGCCGCGGGAGCCGGTGGCGACCGCACCGGCGCGGACGCGGGACGCGCGCCCCATGCGAGCCGATGCGCGCCGCAACTACGAACGGCTGCTGACCGAGGCCCGCACCGCCTTCACCGAGCACGGCACGGACACCTCGCTGGAGGACATCGCACGCCGCGCCGGCGTCGGCATCGGCACCCTCTACCGGCACTTCCCCCATCGCACCGCCCTCATGGGCGCGGTCTTCCAGAGCGAGGTGGACGCCCTGCTCGCCTACGCCAAGGAGCTGGCCGACGCCCCGCAGCCGTGCGCCGCCCTGGTCGACTGGCTACGCGCGATCATCGCCCACGCCAGCACCTACCGCGGGCTGTCCCGCGCACTGATGACCGCGTCGGCCGACGAGAGTTCGGGGATGGCACGGTGCAGTGTGCCGATGCGGGAGGCCGGCGGCGCACTGCTGGCCCGCGCCCAGCAGGCCGGAGCGGTACGCCCCGATGTGAACATCAACGACCTGATGCAGCTGACCAACGGCATCGCGCTGGCAGTCGAGGAGTCCCCGGACGATCCGAAGCTCGCCGATCGGTTGCTCACGCTCACGCTGAGCGGGCTGAAGGCGGGGATCCGCTAGGACTGCACGCGTTGCGGTGGCAGTGCCGTAGCAGTGCGGTGGCAGTGCGGAAGCAGCGTGGTGGCAGTGCGGCACCAGGGGCCGGCCCTGCCCACCAGGACCTGGCCATGCCCCCGGCGGATCCCCGCCCCCGCCGTTCGCCCGGCGGACCGCTCAGCGCCGCCGGGGCGCCAGGTCGGCTACCCGGCCGCCCGTGTCGGACAGCGAGCCGGCCGAGCGGAGCTGTGGCGCACCGCCCCCACCGCCCGGCCCGTGGCTGCGCCGCTGGCCCGGCAGCGGTACGTCCCGTCGCGGGCCCCGGCGGTCGCTCGCACCGCCCTCCGGGCCCGCCTGTCCCGCCCCGTGACCGGCAGCGCCCGAGCCGCTGGCGACGGCGATCTGGACGCCCTGGTCGGCCAGCGCCTGGAGTTCCGTGGCCGCCCGGTCGTCGTGGCCCGGCGGTTCGTCCGTGACGAGGCGGGTGATCACATCCGTGGGGACGGTCTGGAACATCGTGTCGGAGCCGAGCTTGGTGTGGTCGGCGAGCACCACCACCTCCCCCGCCGCCTGGACGAGTGCCCGGTCCACGCTGGCGGAGAGCATGTTGGAGGTGGACAGACCGCGTTCGGCGGTCAGTCCGCTGCCCGACAGGAAGGCGCGGGAGACCCGCAGCCCCTGGAGGGACTGCTCGGCACCGCTGCCGACCAGCGCGTAGTTGGAGCCGCGCAGCGTACCGCCGGTCATCACCACCTCGACACGGTTGGCGTGCGCCAACGCCTGGGCAACCAGCAGGGAGTTGGTGACGACGGTGAGTCCGGGGACACGGGCAAGCCGGCGGGCCAGCTCCTGGGTGGTCGTTCCGGCGCCGACGACAATGGCCTCGCCCTCGTTGACAAAACCGGCCGCGAGATCGGCAATGGCCGTTTTCTCCGCGGTCGCTAGATGGGATTTCTGCGGGAATCCGGATTCGCGGGTGAAGCCTCCTGGCAGGACCGCTCCGCCGTGCCGGCGGTCGAGCAGCCCCTCGGCCTCCAGCGCCCGCACGTCGCGCCGTACGGTAACTTCGGAGGTCTGGACGACGCGGGCGAGCTCCCGGAGCGATACCGCCCCGTTGGCGCGCACCATTTCAAGGATCAATTGGCGACGTTCTGCAGCGAACACGAAACTGACAGTAACGCCAACGACCGTCTGTTTTCAGCAGGTTGCACCAATTAACGGAAGCTGTTCACGCGGCGGACCGTGACGTGGTATGCGACGCGCATATGTCGTACATCCGTCGAACTCCCGGCCGACACCGCCCGCTTGCGCCCTGGTCAGCCCCCCTGCGGGAACCGAGGAACGCGAACCGCCGCGATGCCCCGACCACCAAACGCGGACATACCCACGCAGGACCGTTTCATCCCAAGCGCTCAGGCCAGGCACAAACGTTCCCCGGCTCGCACCCCGACACCCCGGCTGCCGACCACGGCAGCGCGCCCCCTAAGCGGTCACAGCGGGTCACCAAGCGATGCGGCGAGATGATAATCTTCCGAATTCGATTGGTTCTGATCAGCGCGACGTCAGAGAGGTTCACGTGTCGCTACCGGGGACTTTCCGAGTCGACGTCGAAGAGCTGAGCCGCATATCGGGCAGGCTCGACGAAAGCGTCGAGGGTATGAGCACCGTCAGCCGCAGGCTGGACCAGGCGTCCGCCGGCCAGTTGGGCCACGGCTCACTCGACGCGGCCTGTGCGGACTTCCAGGAGAAGTGGAAGTACGGCATGGCCCAGATCAGCAAGCTCGCCAGCTCCATACGGGGCTCCGTCGACGCTACGGCCGAGGCGTACCGCACCTGCGACGCGGGCATTCAGCAGGCCTTCTCCCGCACGCCCGCACCATCTGACGCTCACGGTGGGACAACGGCGTCCGCGGGCCGGGCATCCGCCTTCGGGTAACAGCTCGGAGGCGAGGGCGCGACCACGCCTGAAGGGCACCGACGGCACCGACAGCACCGACAGCACCGACAGCACCGACGAACACAACCAAGGGGGCATGAGCAGAAGTGGCTGGCGGGACGATTCCTCCGGACGCCGCAGGCTTCCCCGGGCTGGGTTTCGACCCCGCCCCGGGCCAGCCGGCGGCGATCCGATCCCTGGTCGACACCGTCTTCGACGGACACCGGAAGCTGCAGTCGGTATGGCAGACCCTCAACTCCCTCACGCACAGCGGCGAGGAGTGGAGCGGGGTGGCCGCGGATGCCTTCTCCGCACGGGTGCAGGACCTCCCGAAGCTGGTCGACGCCGCGACGGGCAGCTTCTACGACTGCGCCTTCCAGCTCAACGAATGGTCCGGGAACCTCGACACCATGCGGTCGCAGGCACAGGATCTCGAACGGCAGGCCGTCGCCAAGCGTGCGCGCGTACGTAGCGCGGAGGAGAATCCGGACCTGCGACTCGCCGGCCAGACCTTCGACACGGACGCCGAGCTCGAGCGCGCCCAGCAGCGTCTCAACACGGCCGTTCACGACCTGGACGCGGCACGGGACGCGCTCAAGTCCGTGATCGAGCAAGCCTGCCGGCTCCAGCACCAGCACGACGAACTCGCCGAGAAGACCGCGACCGCGATCCGTCGCGCGGCGGAGGGCGCACCGGATGAACCGGGCCTTCTGGACAAACTGGCGGGCGCCGTCCAGTCGTTGGCCGAGGCCCACGCCATGCTCGCCAACGAGGTCTGGGACTGGGTCAAGGATCACTCGAAGAACATCGCCGCGGTGGGCGACGTCCTGGCGGCGGCCAGTACCGCAGTGGGCGTGGCCGGGTTCGGCCTGGTGGTGGCCGGCGCCGGCATCGCCACGGTGTTCCCGCCGGCGGGCGCCGCAGTGGCCGCAGTCGGAGAGGGCCTGGAGACGGTTTCCGGTGGGCTCGCGCTCGGCGCGCTGGCATTTCACGGTGTGGCGAGGCTGGCCGGGAACAAGGACGTGACAAACCGTACGCTCATCGAGGACACCCTGGGCACGCTGTCCTTCGCCACAGGTGGCGCCTCACACCTGGCCAGCGGCAGAACCCTCAGAATGATCGAGAACGCCGGCCGCCTGATGGGCCGTGGTTCGGCGGGCTCCGGTGCCGAGGGGATGAGCGAGAACCCGAGCGCTCTGGGGAATTTCGTCCCCAAGGACACCCGGCAGGCCATCGAGGCGGCCGTCATTCCCGGTGGCGCGCTCTTCGTCGGACTGGAGAACGCGTGGCAGTCCGGATACGACTCATGATTCGCCCGCTCATGACACACCCGCTCACGACACGCCCGCTCATAAATCGCCCGCTTCGCGCGACGGCCGTTCACCTGGCTGACGGGACGAGCACGCCATGAGCACGGCGCCGGAGCCGTGGGCCTTGGTGACCATGCTGGACGGTCGGCCCGAAGTCCACTTCACGTTCCCGTTGAAATCCCTCGCGGGCCGTACCGCCGGCGTACGCCCGCCGTACCTGATCTGGCTGGCCCGCCAGTACGGATACGCCTTGTCGACTGCTACCGCGATCGCGGCCGGGTTCGTGTCCGTCACCTTGGTACGCGATGACTCGGACGCGGCACGGCAACGGGCCGCGCGCACCCGAGCGAACCATCCCGGAGCCGGCCACGGCGGCCCCCTCCCCGGCCTGGTCTTCGCGCCACCGGCTCCGGGCATCCCCACCCCCGGGCTCGTACCGAGGGCAGAGCTCACCGCGGAACTGAAGGTCTGGGAACGGGCGGTCCTGCGCGAGTGTTACGGACCGTGGTCACCGCATGTCATGTCGGCCGGCGTTCTGGCGTCGGCGGCGCTGGTCTGGTTCGTCATCCTGCTCTCCACCGGCTCGGAGAAGGCCGGGCAGTTGGTGTTCGCGGGCGTCGCCGCCGTGTTTCTGTCCGCCGCCTCCGCGGTCGGCCTGGCCGGCGACCGGATTCACGCGGCACGTATCCACGCGGCGGGATACCGCAAAGTCCCCGATGGACGGGGAGAGCAGCGGTACGTACATCGCGATGAGCTGCTGCCTCCCGGGTACTTCCCCGGCCACTGAGCGGTACGCAGCAGGACCACGGCGAAGACAGCCGAATGCCGACGAAGACCGACGCACACGAACGCGCAAGAGGAAAGGGCAAGGCCCATGGTCGCAGCGGGATGCCCCGTCGAATTCTCCGTACCACCCGACTTCGAGGAGTTGGAGATCGGAGCCACCGACGACCGTATCCGCGACATCGTGCAGGAACGGCTGGCCGGCCAGCACATGCCGGACGGGGTCGCCGAAGCGCTGCTCATGTCCTATGAGCACGCGGCGCACGCCCTGCACACCGCCGGCGCCTTCTACGCCGGAACCTGCCTGGGGCTGATCGACGGGGACCCGTCGTCCGCCTCCCTCGTCCTTGCCGCCACGCCCATGGACGGACGGGACAGCAGAACCGTGGCCAGCGGCATCGTGCAGATATCGACGGCGCGCCACGGAGAGAAGTGCGCCGCACAGGTCTGGGAGCTGCCGTGCGGACCGGCGGCGGTGGTCGCACAGCCGCAGCTCGCCGTGTTCGTACCGGGCGAGTACGCGGAATCCGGAACGGACGAAGCGACCTTCGTGGCGCAGGCACAGGCGTGGATACCCGTGCCGCGCCACCGCACCATGGTGACCGCCACATTGAGCACGCCCAGCACCGATCACTGGGACCACTACTGCGAGGTCTTCACCGCGCTGCTGCGCAGCCTCCGGTTCGGGGACGACGAGCAGACCGCCGACCGAGGCACTCCCGCCGCCCCGCCATCGCCATCATCTCCGCCTCCGTCTCCGCCCACGGGCGCAGAGGTGCCGGGGAACCCGTTCGGCTGACCGTTCAATCCGGCCGTCCGAGCTGACCGTTCGAGCTGACCGGGCGGGCCGTCCGGCGCCCGGCCCGCATCTACTCCCCGGCCGCTCCCCAGCCGCTCCCCAGCTACTCCCCGGCCGTCTTACGGCTGTGGAGCTGCCGGGCGACCTCGGCGATCGAGCCGGACAGGGACGGGTAGACCGTGAAGGCGCTGGCGATCTGTTCGACGGTCAGATTGTTGTCGACCGCGATCGAGATGGGGTGGATCAGCTCGCTGGCGCGCGGGGAAACGACCACACCGCCGACCACGATGCCCGTGCCGGGGCGGCAGAACAGCTTCACGAAACCGTCGCGAATGCCCTGCATCTTGGCGCGCGGGTTGCGCAGCAGCGGGAGCTTGACGACGCGGGCGTCGATCTTGCCGGCGTCGACGTCGGCCTGGGAGTAGCCGACGGTGGCGATCTCCGGGTCGGTGAAGACGTTCGCGGAGACCGTCTTGAGGTTGAGCGGGGTGACCGCGTGACCGAGGAAGTGGTACATCGCGATCCGTCCCTGCATCGCGGCGACCGACGCCAGGGCGAGCACACCGGTGCAGTCGCCGGCCGCGTACACGCCCGGGGCGGTCGTACGGGAGACCCGGTCCGTCCAGATGTGGCCGGAGTCCGTCAGCCTGACACCGGCCGACTCCAGGCCGACGCCCTCGGTGTTGGGGATCGAGCCGACCGCCATCAGGCAGTGCGTACCGGAGATCGTCCGGCCGTCGGCGAGGGTCACCTCGACGCGGTCGCCGACGCGCTTGGCGGACTGGGCCCGGGACCGTGCCATGACGTTCATGCCGCGGCGGCGGAAGACGTCCTCCAGGACCGCGGCGGCGTCCGGGTCCTCGCCCGGAAGCACCCGGTCACGGGAGGAGACGAGGGTGACGCGGGAGCCGAGCGCCTGGTAGGCGCCGGCGAACTCGGCACCGGTGACACCGGAACCGACCACGATGAGCTCCTCGGGCAGCTCGTCGAGGTCGTAGACCTGCGTCCAGTTCAGGATCCGCTCGCCGTCCGGGAGGGCGTCCGGGATCTCGCGGGGGTGGGCGCCGGTGGCGATCAGCACCGCGTCCGCGATCAGGCTCTGGGACGTGCCGTCGGCGGCGGTGACCGTGACCTTCCGGGAACCGTCCGGCGCCTGGCCCGGCTCCAGCCGGCCGCGGCCGCGCATCACCCGGCCGCCGGCGCGGGTCACGGAGGCGGTGATGTCATGCGACTGGGCGAGCGCGAGGCGCTTGACCCGCCGGTTGACCTTGCCCAGGTCGACGCCCACGACGCGCGCGGGGCGCTCCTTGTGAGGCGTGTCGTCCTCGACGATGATGCCGAGTTCTTCGTACGACGAATCGAAGGTGGTCATCACCTCGGCCGTCGCGATCAGAGTCTTCGACGGCACGCAGTCGGTGAGCACCGACGCCCCGCCCAGACCGTCGCAGTCGACGACGGTCACCTCCGCGCCGAGAGAGGCGGCCACCAGGGCCGCTTCGTATCCGCCGGGTCCGCCACCGATGATCACGATCCGAGTCACGTCCTCCATTGTCCCGCACGCCGGTGACAGGTCTCGCCCGGGGGCGGATGTGCCGTCCGCGTACGACCCGCCCCGCCCCTGTACGGACCTGCGGTACCACGAGCCCGACGGGCTTCCTCCCGTACCCTCGGAACCATGTCGCTCTACGCCGCATACGCCGGCAACCTCGACGCGCGGCTGATGTCCCGCCGCGCACCGCACTCCCCGCTGCGCGGCACCGGCTGGCTCAACGGCTGGCGGCTCACCTTCGGCGGCGAGCAGATGGGCTGGGAAGGCGCCCTGGCGACGGTCGTCGAGGACCCGGACTCCCAGCTCTTCGTCGCGCTCTACGACATCGCCCCGATGGACGAGGAGTCCATGGACCGCTGGGAGGGCGTCGGCATGGACATCTACCGGCGGATGCGGGTACGGGTCGACACCCTCGACGGCGACGAAACGGCCTGGATCTACGTCCTCAACGGCTACGAAGGCGGGCTGCCGTCCGCCCGCTACCTGGGCGAGATCGCCGACGCGGCGGAGTCCGCGGGGGCACCACACGATTACGTGATGGAGCTGCGGAAGAGGCCTTGCTGACAGTGCCTGGCCCTAGACTCAAGCGGTATCGATGCACGAAGGGAAGTGTGGGATGCCCACGACGTACCAGGTGTACTTCACCGAGCAGGCCGCCGCGGCCCGCGACCGTCTCGACGACCCGCAGCGCGCAGCGTTCGACAAGGGCATCTCCGTGCTGGCCCGTGACCCGTTCCTCGACGTGTCCCGCGCCATAAGCTCCACCGGAGACGACCGTACGGTCCGCCTCACCCAGAACATCCTGGTGGAGTACAGCATCACCATGGGCCGCCTGCTGGTCTTCATCGTCGAGGTCTTCAACGACAAGGACATCGTCATCTCCGACCTTGACGGTTGATCTTGCCAGGTCTCGCCAGCCTCACGGCCTCACGGCCTCACTTGTCGGAAACGACAAAGCAACGATCCCCACGCCGTGAGGTCTGTCATCTACGCGCGTAGGCGAACAACGGCTACCCTCGTCCGCGTGAACGCATCTGTTACCCCGGACATCGCGCGCGACCCGCAGGGCGCCGCCGCCGACGCCGCTGCCCGCCTGCGCGAGCTGACCGGCGCCGAGACCCACGACGTCGCCCTGGTGATGGGCTCCGGCTGGGCCCCGGCCGCCGAGGCCCTGGGCGCGCCCGAGCACGAATTCCCCGTCACCGAGCTGCCCGGCTTCCCGCCGCCGGCCGTCGCCGGCCACGGCGGCAAGATCCGCTCCTACCGCGTGGGCGAGAAGCGCGCCCTGGTCTTCCTGGGCCGTACCCACTACTACGAGGGCCGTGGCGTCGCCGCGGTCGCGCACGGCGTCCGTACCGCCGTCGCCGCGGGCTGCAAGACCGTCGTACTCACCAACGGGTGCGGCGGTCTGCGCGAGGGCATGCGCCCCGGCCAGCCGGTCCTGATCAGCGACCACCTGAACCTGACCGCCACCTCCCCGATCCCCGGCGCGAACTTCGTCGACCTCACCGACCTGTACTCGCCGCGCCTGCGCGCGCTGTGCAAGGAGGTCGACGCGAGCCTGGAGGAGGGCGTCTACGCCCAGCTCCCCGGCCCGCACTACGAGACCCCGGCCGAGATCAGGATGCTCCGCACGCTGGGCGCCGACCTGGTCGGTATGTCCACCGTCCTCGAGGCCATCGCGGCACGCGAGGCCGGCGCCGAGGTGCTCGGCCTCTCGCTGGTGACGAACCTCGCCGCCGGTATGACGGGCGAGCCGCTCAACCACGAAGAGGTGCTGCAGGCCGGCCGTGACTCCGCGGTCGCCATGGGCCAGCTGCTCGGCCAGGTCCTCAACAAGATCTAGATCAAAATCAAGATCTCGATCTGGATCTGGATCTGGATCTGGATCTGGATCAGGTCAGGACGCGCCGCCGGGCCACCGGGCCATCGGGCCACCGGGGCCGGCGGGACCGGCGGCGCGCGACGCACCCCACACACAGCACTGCACTGCACTGCACCCGATACACAGCGCAACACTGCACCCGATAGGCAGCGCAGCACTCGCAGCACCCATAGGGCAGCACCCACAGGCAGGAGCAATCACGTGGCTACCGATCCCTCGGAGCTGATCAACCGGGCCCAGTCCTGGCTGGCCGAGGACCCCGACCCGGAGACCCGGGACGAGCTGTCCGGGCTCATCGCCGCCCAGGACACCGACGAACTGGCCGTCCGGTTCGCCGGCACCCTCCAGTTCGGTACCGCCGGCCTGCGCGGTGAGCTGGGCGCGGGCCCGATGCGGATGAACCGCTCGGTCGTCATCCGGGCCGCGGCCGGCCTCGCCGCGTACCTCAAGGCGAAGGGCCAGGGCTCCGGCCTGGTCGTGATCGGTTACGACGCGCGCTACAAGAGCGCCGACTTCGCACGGGACACCGCGGCCGTGATGGTCGGCGCGGGCCTGCGCGCCGCGCTGCTGCCCCGCCCGCTGCCCACGCCCGTACTCGCCTTCGCCATACGGCACCTGGGCGCGGTGGCCGGCGTCGAGGTGACCGCGAGCCACAACCCGCCGCGCGACAACGGCTACAAGGTCTACCTCGGCGACGGCTCACAGATCGTGCCGCCCGCCGACGACGAGATCGCCACCGAGATCGCCGCCGTACGCTCCCTCGCGGACGTACCGCGCCCGGAGTCCGGCTGGGAAACCCTCGGCGACGACGTCCTGGACGCGTACCTGGCCCGCACGGACGCCGTCCTCACCCCCGGCTCCCCCCGCGGCCTGAACGTCGTCTACACGCCGATGCACGGCGTCGGCCGGGACACCCTCCTCGCCGCCTTCGCCCGCGCCGGATTCCCGGCCCCCACGGTCGTCGCGGAGCAGGCCGAGCCGGACCCGGACTTCCCGACGGTCGCCTTCCCCAACCCGGAGGAGCCGGGCGCGATGGACCTCGCGTTCGCCACGGCCCGCGCCCAGGGCGACGGCGAGGTCGACATCGACATCGTCATCGCCAACGACCCCGACGCGGACCGCTGTGCCGTCGCCGTCCCGGCGCCCGGTACGCCGGAAGGCTGGCGGATGCTGCGCGGCGACGAGGTCGGCGCCCTGCTCGCCGCCCACCTGGTCCGCAAGGGGGCGACCGGCACGTTCGCCACCACGATCGTCTCCTCCCAGCTCATGTCCCGCATCGCCGCCTCCGCCACCCTCCCGTACGAGGAGACGCTGACCGGCTTCAAGTGGCTGGCCCGGGCGGACGGCCTGCGGTACGCCTACGAGGAGGCGCTCGGCTACTGCGTCGACCCGGAGGGCGTCCGCGACAAGGACGGCATCACCGCCGCCCTGCTGATCACCGAGCTGGCGGCAGAGCTCAAGCGGGACGGCCGTACGCTCGCCGACCTCCTGGACGACCTCGCGGTGGAGCACGGTCTGCACGCGACCGACCAGCTCTCGGTCCGCGTCGAGGACCTCTCCCTGATCGCGGACGCCATGCGCAGGCTCCGCGAACAGCCGCCGACCACGCTGGCCGGCCTGTCCGTGACCCGCGCCGACGACCTGAGCCAGGGCACGGAGTCGCTCCCGCCCACCGACGGACTCCGCTACTACCTCTCCGGCTCCCCCGAGGCTGGCATCGAGGCGGCCCGCGTCGTGGTCCGCCCCTCCGGCACGGAGCCCAAGCTCAAGTGCTACCTGGAGGTCGTGGTGCCGGTGGAGTCGGCGGACGTCCTCCCGGAGGCCCGGGGAAGGGCAGCGGGAACGCTCGCCGCGATCAAGGGCGACCTGTCGGCGGCGGCCGGGATCTGACGTACTTGACGTACTGACGTACGCAAGCGAGCGTGACGTCGGGCTCCGCGACCTGGTTTCGAGACCTGGTCGTGGTCGTGGAGCCCGACGCGTCGTCCTGCCGAAGCGAGTGCCATCGCCCCGCCGGAGCGGTTGCCATCGCCCCCGCCAGAGCGAGTGCCGTCGCCCCCGCCGGAGCGAGTGCCGTCGCCCCGCTTCCCCCCGGGCAGAGGCCCAGAATCCCCAGCGCCTACGGTGAGCTCATGCAGCATTTCGAGGTCGTGACAGCCGTCGCCGCCCCTCCGGACCAGGTGTTCGCGGTATGCCTGGACGTGGAGTCGCATACCCGCTCCATGTCCGATTCGTCGGAGCGAGCCGTTGACGGCAAGACCCGGGGCGAGCTGGCGCTCGGCGACACGGTGACCTTCCAGGCCCGCCACCTCGGCCTGACCTGGCGGCTCAAGGCCCGCATCACCTCCTACGACCGCCCCCGAAGTTTCGTGGACGAGCAGGAGTCCGGCCCCTTCAAGCTATGGCGTCACGCCCACCACTTCGAGCCGGACGGCGCCGGCGGCACCATCATGAGAGACGTCGTCGATTTCGCCTCACCGCTGGGACCGGTCGGACGCCTCGTCGACAGACTCCTCCTGAGCCGCTACATGCCCCACCTCATCAGAGTCCGCAACGCCTACCTGGCCAGCACTTTCGCCTGAGTGAGCCACCACTGCCGCCCACTCACACAACAGCGCCCCCACCTCCGGCTACGCCGGTCGTGGGGGCGCCTTCGTCATTGGTCGCTCAGACAGGGAACTTCACGCCCTTGACGGCGGCGACGAACGCGGACCAGGACGACGCCGGGAAGGTCAGGGCGGCGCCGTGCGGGTCCTTGGAGTCACGGACGGGAACGACATCGGTGGCCATCGCATGTGCCGGGGCCCACTCGACGCAGGAACCACCGTTGTTGCTGTAGGAGGATTTGACCCACTGCAGGGTCTCGGGCTCAGTCATCACGGCGCACCTCTTCGTAACTGGTGGATCATCTCTACAGACGCTGTCTGCGACAGAGAAACAGCCTGTAGTTGATGGTAGGCCCTCACCAGCGGCAGCACGGAAGTGAGTGCCCGGTCCAAGTGTCCTTGAGTCTGTGACTCGACATAGGAGACCACGGACCGGTCTTGCAACGTCAGCAAGTTCACCAACCGATCGAGGGTGCGGTCCTCGCCGATGGCGTAGGGGGCGACCTGGAGCATGGTGTTTGGTTGCGCCGCGAACTCCACCAGGCGCTCCAGCTGTTCGTTCATCACGGTCGCGCCGCCGATAGGGCGACGGATACAGCTTTCGTCCAGTACCGCGATCACCAAAGGCGGGTCACGACGTACCAGGGCGTTCTGGCGCTTTATGAGGAACGAGACTCGTTCATCGGCCTGTTCACTTGTAAGAACTCCCCGTTTGACGGCGCTATCGGCTAGTGCATGTGCATACGCCGGCGTCTGCAGCAGGCCAGGAATCAAGCCCGATTCAAAGAGCCGGATCTCTGCCGCGCGAGCCTCGTAGCCCACGTACTCCGGGAAGCCTTCCAACAGACTGCCGTTGCGGATCTCCCCCCACGCGCGTTCGAACGACTCTGCGGTCCCGACGAACCCGAAGGCAACGTCTAGGCTCCGCGAAAATGCGAGAGTTGGCGGCTTGCGGCCGGTTTCGACTGCCGAAATATGCCGACCCGAGTAGCCCACCCGCTCAGCCAACTCGTCCTGCTTCCATCCGCGCGCCTCACGCGCGCTGCGCACACGCGCTCCGAAAGCCGCCCGGGGTGAAGCGTCCGGGTTCAACTCCTTCAGGTTTACCAACGTGCCCTCCGTCCCTGGAACGTTGAAGACGGCCCGACTCTAGGCCACGCTGAGGCCTCCCGGTAGCGGAATCGCTACAGAGAGGAGCGGCCATGCAACCCGCAAGCCCTGAACGCCAGCGCGCGATGCCCCCGCCCGTGCACCTGGGTGCGCCGGAACCCGCAGCGAAGCCCCCGGCAGAGTGTGACGTGTGCCGATCGCTCGTGCACGAACGGCAGTTGGCCGAGGCGCGCGGGGACCGGCACAAGGTCTCCGACCTCAACACCGAACTCAACAACCACCCGCACCCGAAGGGAGTTCAGCGGTGATCGCTCCTTGGGTGCCCGGTCCGGGCGTGCTGGTCAAGGACACGCAGCGCGGTCTGCTCGGTGAGGCCGTGGGGTGGAACGCCGGAACGGTCACACTGGCCCCGCTGGGCGGCGGAGAGCCGTGGGAGACCGACACGTACAGCGTCCCGAACGAGCTGGACCGACTTCGCGCCCGCGTAGCCAGCCGGAGGCGTCGGTGAGCAGCTTCCAGGAGAAGCCCATCGAGTTGCCGTGGCCGTACAGTTCCCGGGACCTCGACCCGGAGCCTGTAGAAGGCTGTGAACGGTGTGCAGCGTTGGCTGCGGAGCGCTCCAAGCATCGTGACCAGGCGCAGTTCGGGCTGGCCGTAATCGCCGGCATCAAGATCGCGGAGCACCAGCGATTCGGCTCCCACAACGACACCCCCGAGGCCCCCGAAGGGTCGGCGGGGGCCGGGACGTCGTTTGCCCCCTTGACGACTCCCCTCAATGAGGGGACGGTCGTGCAATCAGGCGCAATGGGTTCGACTCAGGGAGGGGTAAGACATGAAGCTACGTTTCCTCGGGATCATCCCGAACACGCCCGACATCGATTCACCAACCATCTGGCTTGACGAAAAGTCGGGTGACCTGCTGATCCAGTCTTACAAGGCCACCGCAGAAGAGGTGAAGGCATGCCAAGAGATCGGCTCGATCCCCGGCCATTCCACGGCTGTCCCGAACCACGAGACGATCATCCGGCTGCCAAAGGTCATGCGCCAGTACATCCCCCGCTCGGAGGACAGCACCGTTGAAGAACCCCGTACTTGAGGGCCTGGCGAAGGCCCAGCGCTCCGCCGTTCATCTGGAGATGCGCGACGCCTACCAGCCCACAGACCCGGAGTTCATCGCGTGGCAGAACGGGAAGCGCCTTGATCCTGCTGCCGACCGTTCGTCCTGGTGGCGTCCGTTCCTGGACGTGGTAAATGAGACGACCGAACGCGGCGTCGTCATGCGACGGGCACGGATCGTGTCGGAACCGGTGACGGACTACATCAAGTACGAGCACGACGTAACGTTCCCCAACGTGGCAGCCGGAGAGCTAATCCGCTGGTTGCCCCGACGCAAGGCCGCTGACATTCCACTGCCTGGCACCGACCTGTGGATGTTCGACGGGGCCTCCGTGCTGTTCACCTACTTCTCCGGCGTCGGTGAGGTAGTTGACCGGGAGTGGCGCACGGAGCCGGCCGTTGTGAAGCTGGTCAATTCGGCGTTCGAAGCGGTGTGGGAGCGGGCTACGCCGCACGAGGAGTACAACCCCGTCTGAGTCATGGCAGTTTCGTCATCATCCAGCGTCCAGGCGGCCCGGCAGGTACTGGCAGATCGCCTTCGCGAGATCTGCCGGGACGCCGGCTTGGAAGGCAAGCAGCTCGCTCAGACATGCGGTTGGCATCCATCGAAGGTGTCCCGAATCGCGACTGGGAAGACCTCGCCCAGCACCGACGACATCCGCACGTGGTGCCAGGCGTGCAATGCGGAGGACCAGACGGAAGACCTCATCGCCTCTCTTCGGAACGTAGAGGGCATGTGGTTGCAGTGGCACCGCATGGAGCGCAACGGCCTTCGACGCGCCCAGGAAGCCGTTCTGCCGCGCTACGAGCGCACCCACTGGTTCCGGTGCTACTCGCCCAGTTTCATCCCTGGCCTCATACAGACTTCCGGTTACACAGAAGACGTGTTGCGGGCGGTCCAGCGAAGGCGGGTTGAAATCGACGACGTGGCCGACGCCGTGGCAGCGCGCATGGAGCGTCAGCGCGTGCTGTATGAGGGGCAACGCCGCTTCGCCTTCCTCGTTGAGGAGTCGGCGTTGCGCAACGGACTGGGTAGCACCGACACGCAGATTGAGCAGCTTGAACACTTGCTGACGGTCAGCTCACTGCCAAACGTCAGCGTCGGAGTGATCCCAGTCAAAGTCGGCAGGACACGCATGCCGGTAGAAGGCTTCGTGATCTTCGACAAGGTGCAGGCCAACGTGGAGTTGGTATCCGGCTATCTCACACTCACACAACCCAGCGAAGTGGCCATGTACGCCGACACGTTCGCCATGCTTGCAGACATGGCCGTATATGGCACGAAGGTTCGCGCGTTGATCACAGCGGCTATGGACTCGCTTGGGTGATCGTCTTGCAATCATGTGCAATCGGCTGGGAGTTGGAGCCCGCCAGCTCCTAACGTTGTCGCCATCGAGGTGACGCGCAAACCAAACGGCGGAGATGCCATGACATCCCCGATTCGATACAGCCGAGTCAAAACCTGAGACTCCCGCCCCGGCGGCGGAAACCTGGACAGTCGAGCAGCCGGGGCGGGTGACCACCGCAGGGAAAACCCTGCGGACCTACGGGCCATGCCTTCGACAGTACGGCGGCACGGCCCCCTCGCGAAAGAGGAGGTTGATAGATGAGCGCTGTAGCAGTGGAGACGTACGAGACACGCGTGCCCGACGCCGAAGGATGGCGCGGAATCCCGTTCCGACACCCCCGGGACCTCGTGGTCGTCGCCGAGGCCGACGGCGGAAAGCACGACGGTGGGCCCATGCCCCCGGAGGCACCCCGCGACCCCGCTCCCAGCGGCGGAGACGGCGATAAGAAATAGGTCATGCCGTAGGCGCATCTGACCACCGGCGTCCGGGCTCAAAGGTCCGGACGCCGGCCATTTTCCAGGGCGTTCAAGCAGGAAGGCAACGTGAGCAACGGCGGCGCAGAGCACAAGATCACTGGATGTCCTGGCTGCGACGCCGAGGAACACCAAACGGCCGTACGGGAACGCGAGAAGCAGCAGAGTCAAGAACGCGCCATGTCGGCCAGCCTGGTCCTGGCCATGGCTGTCGTCGGTTTGGTGTTGATCGGCCTATGGGCTGGCGTGATGGCGCTCCTGTCACGCGCCTTCAGCTGACCGACCAGACCCCCGCCTCACCGCAACGCGGTGAGGCACGTCCCGGTGGGTCAGTTGCCGGTGCGGCCCGACATCAACTACCCAATAACCAGGGGAAGAAAGAACCCTTCCCAACCCCACCGGCCTGCCCGTCACCCACAAGGGTGGGATTCGCCAACTGCGCTGGATTTCGGGCGGGTTGACGGTCATATGCTCGGCGCAACAACCGCAAGAAAGACGTCGGCCCCCGGCGGGACTAGCGATCCCGGTCGAGGGCCTGACCACCGAGGAAGCTCACTTCCTGATGGATACGCAGAGGAAGTTCACTCCCTGATGGGTACCCAGAACCCTAGCGCGCCTTCGTGTGCCGCGTCTCCCGTTCCCGCGAACGTTGACCCGTCCGTGGCCGTGACCGCGGCCGTGACCGCGACCGTGGACGATGCCACGGCGGCCGTGGCCCGCCCCGGCATCGTTCACGCCAACATCCGCCACACCAGCCGCTTCACGGTCGTCGGCAACCACCTCGCCCAGCACCGCGGGCTCACCCTCACCGCGATCGGGCTCGCCCTCCACATCCAGTCGCTGCCCGCCGGGGCCAAGGTCACCATCAAGGCGCTCGCGGCCCGCTTCCCGGAGGGCGAGACCCGGATCGCCGCCGCACTGCGGGAACTGGAGACGCACGGCTACCTGGCGCGCATCCGGAAGCGCCTCCCGAGTGGCCGCATCGTCACGCACACCATTTCGTACAACCAGCCGCGCACGGCCATCACTTCGGCTTCTGAGCCACCCCAGGCACCCGAACCACCGCAGACCTCCGTACCGCCCCCGGCCCCGGCCTCCACTCCCGCCCCGGATCCCCTGCCCGAACCCGCAAAGACCCCTGCACCCACCGCCGCCCCCGCACCCGCACCCCGCCCCGTACCTCGGGAACCGCTCCCCGAGCCGCGCACCCACGACCTGGAACGTCACCGCACCGCCGCCGCCCTCCTCGCGGAGCTGCGCCGCCACGAGCCGCGACTGCTGCTCGCAGAACGGGACGTCCGCCGCCTGGCCCCGGCCGCGGCGGCCTGGCTGGAACGCGGCGCCACCCCTGACGCCGTACGCCACGCCCTGACCGCACGTGTCCCCGACGACCTGAAGCACCCGGCCGCCCTGCTCGCACACCGCCTCACCGCGCTGCTGCCGTCGCCCCTGCCCCCCAGTCCGGCGGCTGTACGACCCGCCCCGTTCCAGACCTGCGAAGGCTGCGACCGCGCCTTCCGCGCAGCAGAACCCGGCCACTGCCGCGACTGCCGCCCCGACAACAGAAAGGCCGCCTAGCATGAACGTAACGACCCTTGCCCCTGAGCACAGACGAGGAGCGCACACGGTGACCATCGCCCCGGACGGCACACGAAACGGCGGCTCCCAGTACCAGGCGATGCGGGAATTCGTGGAGTCCATGAGCGACACGCTTCCCGGCAAATTCGAGATCACCAAGGAAGGGATCGTTCACGACATGATGGCACCGGTAGGTCCGCACGAGCTGACCGTGGCACAGGTCAGCCGACGCCTTGAGAGGATCATGCCGGACAGGCTTCTGGCCCACACGGGGACCCCTGATGTGGAAAGCCAGCCCGAGGGCATCATGCGTCACCCCGACATCATGGTGATCGCCTGGGAGGACATGGAGATCCAGGGCTCTTTCGACCCCCACACCATCATCGCTGCCATTGAAATCGTCTCCCGCTCCAACCCGGACAACGACTGGGTGAGCAAGGTGCGGGACTACCCACTGCTCGGCATCCCCATTTACGTGATCTTCGATCCGCGCGAGGGAGAGGGCGCAGTCCTCTCGGACATCCACTCCACCCCCGATGGGCCCCGCTACGCCACCCGCAAGGACTTCGTCTACGGCGAGGACGTCACTATCGGCGAGTGGACGATCTCCACCGAGGGCCTGCCTCTCTACCCGTAGCGGCTCTCAGAGAGCGATCATCACCGCGAGCCCGATAGCGCCCACCACGCTCGGTGAGATGACCTCGTACGCCCACCGGACCACCGGCTTCCCCTGGGCGCTCTCCCGCTCCTCTCCCCGTTCCTTGATCTCGCGGAGTTCGTCCAGCGCCTGATCGGCCATGGCGCGGGGCACAGGGCCGACGTCGGCGTTCGGGCCGAAGCGGGGCCGGGGTGCGGTGGCGCCGCGCATCGCCTGCCGGTTTGCCTTCTTGCGCTGGCGGAGGGAGACCGGGATGGCCCACATCTGGTACTTGTCGCCGCCGGTGGTGAACACCTCGGTAGAGAACGACGCCCGCAGGCCCTCCACCGCGCCCCACGGGAGAGTGATCGTGCGGAAGGGGTTGCGGATGGTCAGGCGGTCCTGGCCCGCTCGTACCACGGGACGGAGGGTATAGGCGGTGACCAGCGGTACGAGGAGCAGCAGGGCGAAGAGCGCCGTGAGGCGGGTGTGCGCGGCGCCCCGGAGGAGGGCGTCGCCGCCGAGCCAGAGGGCGAGCACGAGGAGGAGCACACCGCCGGCGAGGGCCGCGGGCGAGCGGTAGCTGCGCTCGGCGTACTGCTGCGGAGGCGGGGTGGTCCGGTCCTGGGGCGTCATGCCGCCGATTCTGCCCGACCGTCCGGATGCCGGACATTGCGTTACGGCATCAGTCCTCTCTGCCTCAGACATCGGCCATGCGTTACGGCATCAGTCCTCGCTGCCTCAGACATCGGAGATTGCGTTACGGCATCATTCGGGCGCGGCGCCGGATTCGGTCCCGTAGGAGGGATGACACGACGCTACGCGCGTAGATATGCTCCCCTCGTGACCATGCCCATCACTGTTCCCGCATACGGCAAGGAAGCCGCGGGGCGTCTGGCGTCAATGGCGGACGTGACCGCCGATGACGGTGCGCTGCGCCGCTTCCTCCACGGCCTCCCGGGGGTCGACGCGGTCGGGCTGGACGCCCGCGCCGCCACCCTCGGCACCCGCTCGATCAAGACCACGGCGAAGGCGTACGCCATCGACCTCGCCATCTCGATGATCGACCTGACGACCCTTGAAGGCGCGGACACCCCGGGCAAGGTCCGGGCGCTGTGCGCCAAGGGCATCCAGCCGGACCCCACCGACCTCACCGCACCCAAGGTCGCGGCGATCTGCGTCTACCCCGACATGGTCGCGACGGCCAAGGAGGCGCTCGGCGGCTCCGGTATCCACGTCGCGTCCGTCGCCACCGCCTTCCCGGCCGGCCGCGCCGCGCTGCCGGTGAAGCTCGCCGACACCCGGGACGCGGTCGCGGCCGGGGCGGACGAGATCGACATGGTGATCGACCGGGGTGCCTTCCTCACCGGCCGCTACATGGAGGTCTTCGAGGAGATCAAGGCCGTCAAGGAGGCGTGTGCGCGCCCGGACGGCAGCGCCGCGCACCTCAAGGTGATCTTCGAGACCGGTGAGCTCCAGACGTACGACAACGTCCGCCGGGTCTCCTGGCTGGCGATGCTGGCCGGCGCCGACTTCATCAAGACCTCGACCGGCAAGGTGAGCGTGAACGCGACCCCGCCGGTCACGCTGCTGATGCTGGAGGCGGTGCGCGACTTCCACGCCGCCACCGGCGTCCAGGTCGGTGTGAAGCCGGCCGGCGGCATCCGTACCACCAAGGACGCGATCAAGTACCTGGTGATGGTGAACGAGACGCTCGGCGAGCCCTGGCTGACCCCGGACTGGTTCCGCTTCGGCGCCTCCAGCCTCCTGAACGACCTGCTGATGCAGCGCCAGAAGCTCAGCACCGGCCGCTACTCCGGCCCCGACTACGTCACGGTGGACTGAGGCACCCATGACCTTCGATTACGCACCCGCACCCGAGTCCCGCTCGGTCGTCGACATCGCGCCGTCGTACGGCCTGTTCATCGACGGCGAGTTCGCCCCGGCCGCCGACGGCAAGGTCTTCAAGACCGTCTCCCCGTCGAGCGAGGAAACGCTCTCCGAGGTCGCGCAGGCCAACTCCGACGACGTCGACCGTGCCGTCAAGGCGGCCCGTAAGGCGTTCGGGAGGTGGTCCGCGCTGCCCGGTGCCGAGCGCGCCAAGTACCTCTTCCGGATCGCCCGGATCATCCAGGAGCGCTCGCGCGAGCTGGCGGTGCTGGAGACGCTGGACAACGGCAAGCCGATCCGGGAGTCCCGGGACGCCGATCTGCCGCTGGTCGCCGCGCACTTCTTCTACTACGCGGGCTGGGCGGACAAGCTCGACCACGCCGGCTTCGGGCCGAACCCCCGGCCGCTGGGTGTGGCCGGCCAGGTCATCCCGTGGAACTTCCCCCTCCTCATGCTGGCGTGGAAGATCGCCCCGGCCCTGGCGACCGGCAACACGGTCGTCCTGAAGCCGGCCGAGACCACCCCGCTGTCCGCGCTCTTCTTCGCGGACATCTGCCGTCAGGCCGGGCTCCCCAAGGGCGTCGTCAACATCCTTACCGGCGACGGCTCGACGGGCGCCGCGCTGGTGGCCCACCCGGACGTCGACAAGGTCGCCTTCACCGGCTCCACCGCGGTCGGCAAGGCCATCGCCCGTACGGTCGCCGGCACGGACAAGAAGGTGACGCTGGAGCTGGGCGGCAAGGCGGCGAACATCGTCTTCGACGACGCGCCGATCGACCAGGCCGTCGAGGGCATCGTCAACGGCATCTTCTTCAACCAGGGTCAGGTGTGCTGCGCGGGTTCGCGCCTGCTGGTCCAGGAGTCGGTCCAGGACGAGCTGCTGGACGCCCTCAAGCGCCGGATGCGGACCCTGCGGGTGGGCGACCCGCTCGACAAGAACACCGACATCGGTGCCATCAACTCCGCCGAGCAGCTGGCCCGGATCACCGCGCTGGCCGACGCCGGCGAGGCGGAGGGCGCCGAGCGCTGGGCCCCGGCCTGCGAACTCCCCTCCTCCGGCTACTGGTTCGCACCGACCCTCTTCACGGGCGTGACCCAGGCGCACCGGATCGCCCGGGAGGAGATCTTCGGCCCGGTGCTGTCCGTGCTGACCTTCCGTACGCCGGAAGAGGCCGTCGCGAAGGCGAACAACACCCCGTACGGCCTCTCCGCCGGCATCTGGACGGAGAAGGGCAGCCGCAGCCTGTGGATGGCGAGCCGGCTGCGCGCGGGCGTCATCTGGTCCAACACGTTCAACAAGTTCGACCCGGCCTCGCCCTTCGGCGGCTTCAAGGAGTCGGGCTACGGCCGCGAGGGCGGCCGCCACGGTCTGGAGGCGTACCTCGATGTCTGACAAGCCTGACAAGACTGGCAAGACCGACAAGTCCGAGCGGCTGAGCGTTCTCAAGACCTACAAGCTGTACGTCGGGGGCAAGTTCCCCCGGTCCGAGAGCGGGCGGGTGTACGAGGTGACCGACTCCAAGGGCAACTGGCTGGCCAACGCCCCGCTGTCGTCCCGCAAGGACGCCCGGGACGCGGTGGTCGCCGCCCGTAAGGCCTTCGGCGGCTGGTCGGGGGCCACGGCCTACAACCGCGGCCAGATCCTCTACCGGATCGCCGAGATGCTGGAGGGCCGCCGCGACCAGTTCATCGCCGAGGTCGCGGACGCCGAGGGGCTGTCGAAGTCCAAGGCCGCCGCTCAGGTGGACGCGGCCATCGACCGCTGGGTCTGGTACGCGGGCTGGTCCGACAAGGTCGCCCAGATCGCGGGTGGCGCCAACCCGGTCGCCGGGCCGTACTTCAACCTCTCCGCCCCCGAACCGACGGGTGTGGTCGCGGTCCTGGCGCCGCAGGAGTCGTCCTTCCTCGGACTGGTCTCGGTGATCGCCCCGGCGATCGTCACCGGCAACACGGTGGTCGTGGCGGCGTCCGAGGGCGCGCCGCTGCCCGCGCTGTCGCTGGCCGAGGTGCTGGCCACCTCCGACCTGCCGGGCGGGGTGGTCAACATCCTCTCGGGCCGTACGGCGGAGATCGCGGCCCCGCTCGCCGCCCACCAGGACGTCAACGCCATCGATCTGGCGGGCGCCGACGCGGAGTTGGCGAAGACCCTGGAGGAGGCCGCGGCGGACAACCTCAAGCGGGTGCTGCGCCCCGGCCCGGTGGACTGGGCCGCCGCCCCGGGCACGGGCCGCCTCCTCGCCTTCCTGGAGACGAAGACGGTCTGGCATCCGATGGGCGTCTGACGTCTACGCGCCAATACGCGCCAAACCGTGCGGGGCCTCACCCTTCGAGAGGTGGGGCCCCGCACGGCCATGGAGAAGCGAGTCAGAAGCGGTCTGAGGTGGCCAGAGGTGGCCACAAGCGGGTCAGAAGTGGGTCAGGCCCTTGGTGCTGATCTTTTTGAAGTCGCCGACCTGGGTCTCGATGGTGTTGCTCAACGGGTTGGAGAGCACCAGCATTTCGGTCAGCCCCGCGATGGCGGTGGCGCTGGGGTTGCCGCGGGCCAGGGCACGCGCCTTGTCTGCCGGCATCGCACCGGCCGTCGCCGTACCGCCCGCCGCGACCGCGACACCGGCCGCGGACATCACCAGCCCGACGCGCAACAGGGTGCGCGGGATGCGACGGGTCTTGAGACGTGTGGGGGAGGACATGTGCCACCTGCCTGGGGATCGAAGCGCCGCACGAGCGGAGGACGGGAACGACCGGCTGCCGGCTCGACCGGGCAACCGTTTCCGTATTCGTTCAACTCCGCAGCGTAGTTACTGTCGGGCGCCCGATTCCAGCTCGCACGCCAGGGGTACCCCACTCGGCCCAATGAGCGACAATCAGTGCCCGTGAGCCCCCACTCCTCCGCCCTCCCGGCCCTCCCCGCGTCCACCCGTGTCGTCCTGCTGACCGGCCCGTCCGGTTCCGGCAAGACCTCCCTCGCCGCCCACACCGGCCTGCCCGTCCTCAACCTCGACGACTTCTACAAGGAGGGGACGGACCCGACGCTTCCCCAACTGCCGGGCGGCGGCGCCGACTGGGACTCACCGCTCTCCTGGGACGCCGATGTCGCGGTCGCGGCGATCGACGCGCTGTGCCGTACGGGGCGGACCGAGGTGCCCGTGTACGACATCTCCGTCAGCGCCCGGGTCGGCGCGTCGGAGCTCGACCTCGGGGGCGCGCCCCTGTTCATCGCGGAGGGGATCTTCGCCGCCGATGTCATCGCAGCCTGCCGGGCGGCGGGCCTGCTGGCCGATGCGCTGTGCCTGTGCGGCCGTCCCGCCACGACCTTCCGCCGACGGCTGGTGCGCGATCTGCGCGAGGGCCGGAAGTCGGCCCCGTACCTCGTCCGCCGCGGTCTGCGGCTGCTCCGCGACGAACGCTCGGTCGTCGCCCGCCAGACGGCGCTGGGCGCCCACCCGTGCGCGAAGCCCGAGGCCCTGGCCCGGATATCGGCCGCGGGCGCGGGCGCGACGGAAGCGGTGGGCGCGGGCGTACGTGCCTGACCCGCGTCCCTGCGCGGGCGTACGTGCCTGACCCGCGTGCCTGCGCGGGCGTACGTGCCTGACCCCCGGCGCCTGACCCTCGCGCCTGGCCCCGTCCCTGACCGAGGGCGCACGAAGAAGCGGGCTCGGACAGACCCCCGGCCGTCCGAACCCGCTCCCTTCCCCCGTATCCCCCGTGTCCCCGTATCCCCCGTTCGTTTCCCCCGTAGCCCTCGGGCTCCCCCGACCCCTCGGGCGACCATCCCTCAGGCGACCAGCTCGCCGAAGGACTCCTCCTGGTCACGGCCGAAGCTGAGGACCTCGTCGTCGCGCAGCCGGCGCAGGGCGCGCCAGATGCTCGACTTCACCGTGCCGACGCTGATGCCGAGAATGTCCGCGATCTCCGGGTCCGTACGGCCCTCGTAGTAGCGCAGGACGAGCATGGTGCGCTGGTTCTCGGGCAGCCGGGCCAGCGCCTGCCACAGCACGGCACGCAGTTCGGTGCCACGCATCGCGTCCACGTCACCGGCCGTCTCCGGCAGCTCCTCGGTCGGGTACTCGTTGAGCTTGCGGCGGCGCCAGGCGCTGATGTGCAGGTTGGTCATGGTGCGCCGCAGATAGCCGCCGAGCGCCGCCTTGTCACTGATCCGGTCCCAGGCCCGGTAGGTCGAGAACAGCGCGCTCTGCAGCAGGTCCTCGGCCTCGTAGCGGTCGCCGGTCAGGTGATAGGCGGTGGCGTACAGGGAGGCACGGCGCTCCTGGACGTAGGCGGTGAAGGCCGCTTCGGCCGTACCCGCCTCCGACGCGGAGCGCCGGTCCCCCGTGGCCTCCCCGTACTCCGCTCCCCCGGTGGTTCCCCCGTGGGCGGCGTCACTCTCCCGCCGCCCGTTTCCCCCGTCGACCTCCACCGTGGTCGCGTCGATGGCCACCATGTACGGCGGCCGATGACGCCCGGCGCCGCGAGCGCACCCCCGCAGGGAGGTGCCGCCACTCACACCGGACTTCTCGATGTTCCGCACACCGGACTTCTCCGCGACCCGTACGACGTCATGAAGTCGCGTGATAACTGCGCTGGAAGTGCTGCCGTGCAGTGTGGTCATCTCGCGCCCCCCGTCGTAGAGCCAGCTCGTTCGGTTTCTCCCGGTCGGGGATCAGCGTTGATCTCTCCCGGTGCGGAAGACTCTGCCAACCCAGTTTCATCGCGTTGTCCGCCGACTGTCACAGGCCTGTCACAGGGGCAGCCGGGCGCCACCGTACGGATCCCACCCGTGCGGGCCTGGTGTCCCTGGGCGCCGTCGGTCGATGTCCCGGCGTCCATGGGACAGAATGGCTGCCGTGCCTTTCCTGTTGCTGATCGAGGACGACGACGCCATCCGCACGGCCCTCGAACTCTCGCTGTCCCGCCAGGGCCACCGTGTGGTGACCGCGGCGTCGGGCGAGGACGGCCTGAAGCTGCTGCGTGAGCAGCGCCCGGACCTGATCGTGCTGGATGTGATGCTGCCGGGCATCGACGGTTTCGAGGTGTGCCGCCGGATCCGGCGTACCGACCAGCTGCCGATCATCCTGCTCACCGCCCGCAACGACGACATCGACGTCGTGGTGGGGCTGGAGTCCGGCGCCGACGACTATGTCGTCAAGCCGGTCCAGGGGCGGGTGCTGGACGCCCGTATCCGGGCGGTGCTGCGCCGCGGCGAACGCGAGGCCAGTGACTCGGCGACGTTCGGCTCACTGGTGATCGACCGCTCGGCGATGACGGTCACCAAGAACGGCGAGGACCTGCAACTGACACCGACCGAGCTGCGGTTGCTGCTGGAGCTCAGCCGCCGGCCCGGCCAGGCGCTGTCCCGGCAGCAGCTGCTGCGGCTGGTGTGGGAGCACGACTATCTGGGCGACTCACGCCTCGTGGACGCCTGTGTGCAGCGGCTGCGCGCGAAGGTGGAGGACGTACCGTCCTCGCCGACGCTGATCCGCACGGTCCGTGGTGTCGGCTATCGACTGGATTCCCCGCAGTGACGGAACGTTCCCACACGGCCGGATCGGCGGACGGCGACGGCAAGGGTGACAGCAACCGCGACGGCAACCGTGACGGCGACGGCACCGCGGCACGGCGCCTCCTGCGCCTGCTCCGCCGCCCCGCGGGGCTGCTGCGCTGGACCAGCCTGCGGCTGCGGCTGGTCGTGGTGTTCGCGCTGGTGGCGCTGACCGCGGCGGTCTCCGCGTCCGGCATCGCGTACTGGCTGAACCGCAACACCGTGCTCGACCGCACCCAGAACGCCGTCCTCAACGACTTCCGCAAGTCGCTGGAGGACAGTACGCGGTCCCTGCCGCTGCGCCCGCGGTGCAACGAACTGCAGGACGCGGCGCGGCAGATAGCGAGCGGGCCGCAGAACTACGCGGTACTGCTGACCGGTGTGGACCGCGCGGGCAAGGACTGCGTGGCCACCACCAACAAGGATCTGCTGACGCCCCAGCGGGTGCCCGAGTCGCTGCGCCGAGCGGTCGGCGAGGTCCGTCCGGTCAGCGAGTCCAACCGCTACCCGCACCATCTGTACTGGCAGCGCCGGGAGGTCGGGGGCGTGCCCTACCTCGTGGCCGGCGCCAAGGTGATCGGCGGCGGGCCGACCGGCTACATCATGAAGTCGCTGGCCGCCGAGCGGCAGGACCTCAACTCGCTCGCCTGGTCGCTGGGGATCGCCACGGCGCTCGCGCTGGTCGGCTCGGCGCTGCTGGCGCAGGGCGCCGCGACGACCGTGCTGCGGCCCGTACAGCGGCTGGGGCACGCGGCGCGCCAACTGGGCGAGGGGCGGCTGGACACCCGGCTGCGGGTAACCGGCACCGATGAACTCGCCGACCTCTCCCGTACGTTCAACCGTACGGCGGAGCGGCTGGAACAGCGGGTGGACGAGCTGAGCGCCCGGGAGGCCTCCTCCCGGCGCTTCGTCGCCGACATGTCGCACGAACTCCGTACGCCCCTGACGGCGATCACCGCGGTCACCGAGGTCCTGGAGGAGGAGGCCGACTCCCTGGACCCGATGATCGCGCCCGCCGTCCAACTGGTGGTCAGCGAGACCCGGCGGCTGAACGACCTGGTGGAGAACCTGATGGAGGTCACCCGCTTCGACGCGGGGACGGCGCGGCTGGTGCTGGACGATGTCGATGTCGCGGACCAGGTGACCGCCTGTATCGACGCGCGGGCCTGGCTGGACGCGGTGGAACTGGACGCCGACCGCGGCATCGTGGCCCGGCTGGACCCACGGCGCCTCGACGTCATACTGGCCAACCTGATCGGCAACGCCCTGAAGCACGGCGGCTCGCCGGTCCGGGTGTCCGTGCGTACGGAGGAGGCCCACCGGGGCGGCGAGGCGACGGACGCGGCCGAGGGCGGCGCCCCGGCCACCGCCGCACCCGGGTCCGACGCGGAGGGCGAGCCGGGAGCCGTCGGCGAGGAGACCTCGGCGACGGCTGCGGGGGTGGCCAGGACGGCCAGGACGGCCGGCGAGCAGCTGGTCATCCGCGTACGCGACCACGGCCCCGGCATCCCCGAAGAGGTGCTGCCGCACGTCTTCGACCGCTTCTACAAGGCCAGCGCCTCCCGGCCGCGCTCGGAGGGCAGCGGCCTCGGCCTGTCCATCGCCCTGGAGAACGCCCATATCCACGGTGGTGAGATCACCGCGGCCAACCTCCCCGAGGGCGGCGCGGTCTTCACGCTGCGGCTGCCGATGGACGCCTCTCCGCTGGCGGACGGCGGCCGGGACGGCGACCCGGACGGCGCCCCCGGCAATGGCATGGGCAGTGGCATGGGCAGTGGCACGGACAGTACGACCGGCGAGGGCACGGAGGGCAGGCGATGAGGCTGACCACCGGACGGAGCCGGCGGTGCCGGCGGCACGCGGCCGGGGTGGCGGTCCTGCTGCTCGCCGTCGCGGGCTGCGGGATCCCAGGCACGTCCGTACCGGTCGACGCGGGCGGCGCGCCCTCACGGGTGAGCTGCGACGCCCCTACGGACGGGACGGCGTCGGCGTCGGCTACGGGGTCGGCGGACGCCACGGGCTCGGCGAACGGGACCCCCTCGGCGAGCGCCACAGCCACGCCCACAACCACAGCCACAGCCACAGCCACTGCGCACGGCGAGCCCGGCGGCACACAGGTCACCGTCTACCTGGTGTGCGGCTCGGCGCTGGCACAGGTCGAACGGACCCTCCCCCCGGCCACCGGCACGTCGCCGGCCACCGGCACGCCCGCCGCCGACCCGCGGCTGCGCACCGCCCGCGCCCTGCTGGAGGAGCTGCAGCGGACACCGTCCCCGGCCGAGGCGAAGGCCGGCTTCAACAGCGCTCTGCCCACGGACCTCAAGGTCACGGGCCCCCGCCCCGGCGACCCGGCGGACGCCCTCCGTCTGAACACCCCGCCCGACGACCTCCCGCCCTTCGCCCTGTCCCAGCTGGTCTGCACCTACGGCGCGCACCCGGGCCTGGGGCGGACGCGCGGGGCGCTGCTGGGCGGACCGGGGTCCGACGCGCCGCAGCGCTACAAGTGCGGTGACCCTTCCGCGGCGCTCGACTGACGTACCGCACGACCGACCGACGTACCGCACCGCACGATCGACGTACCGCACCGCACGACCGACCGGCCGACGTACCGCACACGCTGTACCGCACACGTCGTACCGCAGCGCCAGCCGCTGCCCCGCCCTGGCGGAACCGCACAGCCGGCCTCGGCGTCATCGCCATCGTGCAGCGACATGGCCCCGGCACCACCGCCGCCCCCCGTACGCGCGTCACGGGACTTCTGCTCCTTGTGGCGCATCTGCTGATCGTCGGCTGGCTCACGCTGCGTCCTCGAACGGTGCCGTGGGTGCCGGCCGCAAATCTCAAGCCGCTGGCGACGATCCGGGCCGAGCTGGCACAGGGGCTGTCGTGGGAGGCCGTACTGCACCTGGGCGGGCCGGTGCTCCTGCTGGCGCCGCTGGGGGTGCTGCTGCCGCTCTCGGCCGGGCGTCTGAACGTTTCCCCGCTGGTGTCGCTGACCCGTACCGTCTTCGCCGGCGCGATGATCGCGCTGGCCATCGAGCTGTTGCAGTCAGGGGTACCCGGACGGGTCCCCGATGTCGACTCGGTGCTGCTGAACACACTGGGAGTGGCGGTGACGCACCTGGCGGTCGTCCCCAGGGCCCGGTTCGTACTCCGTCGCCGGTACGAGCATCTCAGGGGTGCGACCCCGAGAATCTCCAGGGTTGACGTCGCCCCGCAGGCTGACGTGCTCTCGGGCGGCCGGACCTACTTTTGAGGCATCGGGGCAGACGCCCCACGAAGCCGAAAAGGAGTTGTCCGTCATGGCCGCCGCACTGGTCCGCCCCCGCAACAACCGAATGATCGCCGGAGTGTGCGCGGGCCTGGCCCGTCGCTTCGGCACGACGCCCGCGACGATGCGCGTGATCTTCGTCCTGTCGTGCCTGCTCCCCGGCCCGCAGTTCCTGGTCTACCTGGCGCTGTGGATACTCCTGCCCACCGAGAACAACAGCACCGGCGCCTCCACCTGGTGATACCCGGACGGGCCGGGGCCTCATAGCCCCATGTCGTCATGACGCCATGACGCCATGACAACGCCCCGGCCGGCAGCGCGAGGGCTGCGACCGGGGCCGCCTTCAGCCAGCCGACTCGTCAGCCCAGCTTGGGCAGGGGCTTGCCGCCCAGCTTCGGAAGGGACTTGCCGACGGTGTTGTGGGTCGGCAGACCTCCGAGCAGCGGCTCGTTGCCCTTGGTGGAGGCCAGCTCGGGGTTGACCTCGTTGCCGGCCGGCTTGGCGGCGGAGACGGTCTTGGTGGCCCCCGAGAGGGCATGGGTGGCGTCGCCCACCGACAGGTTCGACAGCGCACCGGTGGCGTCGGTGGAGGCGGTCACCGGAGACGCGGCGCTGGCGGCGCCCGCGGCGGTGACGGCGAAAGCGGCACCGAGCGCGGCGGTACCGATGGCCTTGATGGTTCCCTGCTTCGTTCCCTGCTTCATCGAATTACGTCCTCATGATGGGGGCTTGACCGGCAAATCAACTTAGTGATGCGGCAACCGGCGTCGCAATCAGCCACAGGGCGAAGAAAAAACGGCCGGTGGACATTCCACCGGCCGTTGCGCTATATGCTCGCGCTACTCCCTCCTCGGAGGGCGAAACCACTGATCAGGAGGGGGTCCCACCCACGGGACGGAAGAGCCATTCGGCCCGCAATTCCGCGTAACCGGGCTTGATGACATCGTTGATCATGGCCAGACGTTCATCGAAAGGAATGAAAGCTGATTTCATCGCATTGACTGTAAACCACTGCATGTCATCGAGCGTGTAGCGGAATGTCTTGACCAGGTGCTCGAATTCCCGGGACATGTTCGTGCCGCCCATCAGCCGATTGTCGGTGTTGACCGTGAGCCGGAACTGCAGTCGGCGCAGCAGGCCGATGGGGTGCTCGGCGTAGGACGAGGCGGCGCCCGTCTGGAGGTTGGAGGTCGGGCACATCTCCAGCGGGATGCGCTTGTCCCGTACGTACGAGGCGAGCCGGCCGAGCTTCACGGAGCCGTCGTCGGCGACCTCGATGTCGTCGATGATCCGGACGCCGTGGCCGAGGCGGTCGGCGCCGCACCACTGGAGCGCCTGCCAGATGGACGGCAGGCCGAAGGCCTCACCGGCGTGGATGGTGAAGTGGTTGTTCTCCCGCTTGAGGTACTCGAACGCGTCGAGGTGGCGGGTGGGAGGGTAGCCGGCCTCGGCACCGGCGATGTCGAAGCCGACGACACCGGAGTCGCGGTAGCGGTTGGCGAGTTCGGCGATCTCCAGGGCGCGCGCGGCGTGCCGCATGGCGGTGAGCAGCGCACCGACCCGGATCCGGTGACCGTTCTCCCGGGCCCGCCGTTCGCCTTCCCGGAAGCCCTCGTTGACCGCTTCGACGACCTCTTCGAGGGTCAGCCCCTGCTCCAGGTGCTGCTCGGGGGCGTAGCGGACCTCGGCGTAGACGACACCGTCCGCGGCCAGGTCCTCGGCGCACTCGGCGGCGACGCGCTGGAGGGCTTCCTTGGTCTGCATGACGGCGCAGGTGTGCGCGAAGGTCTCCAGGTAGCGCTCCAGAGAACCGGAGTCGGCGGCCTCGCGGAACCAGATCCCGAGCTTCTCCGGGTCGGTCTCGGGCAGCCCTTCATAGCCGGTCTCGCGGGCCAGGTCGACGACCGTGGCCGGGCGCAGGCCGCCGTCGAGGTGGTCGTGGAGCAGCACCTTGGGTGCGCGGCGGATCTGTTCGGTGGTGGGGAGGGTGGTGGTGTCGCTCGTCATCTGCGCACTCTAGCCCCTACGCGCGTAGATATCACCGAACGATACGTAACAGTGACCGGTACACAGGGTGGCGGGCACCTCTCCTTCTGCCATCGTTCTGGTCATGGCTCAGCAAGCGCTGCCGGTGCGTGAGGCCCGGCTGGGAAGTCCGCTGGGAAATCCGCTGGGAAGGAACGGCACGCGACGGGCGGTGAACGGGGTCGCCCTCGTACTGCCCGGGGGCGACGCGACCGGGGTGCGGCGCCCGTCACCGGTGCCCGCGCTGACCGTGCGGCCGCTCGCGGTCCGGCTGGCACGGGCCGGCCGCGCCGAAGGGCTGACCACGCACGTCGTGCACTATCGCTGCGGTGGCTGGAACGGCGCCGCGGCCCACCCCGCGCGCGATGCCGCCTGGGCCCTCGACGAGGTGGTCCGCCGCTACGGCGATGTCCCCGTCTGCCTGGTCGGCAAGGGCATGGGCGCCCGTGCCGCCCTGCACGCCGCGGGGCACCCGGCCGTCAACTCCGTACTGGCGATCGCCCCGTGGCTACCCGATGCCCGCCGCCCCGAAGAGCAGCCCGACCCGGTCAAGCAGCTCATCGGCCGCCAGGTCCTCCTCGTCCACGGCACCAACGACGAGCGCCACGACCCCGACCTCTCCTACCGCTACGCCCAGCGCGCCAAGAAGGTCAACCGCGACATCTGCCGCTTCGAGGTGCACTCCGACGGCCACTCCCTGCACCAGCACCGCAGCGAAGTCCACGCCCTGGCCGCCGACTTCATGCTCGGCTCCCTCTTCGCCCGCGACTACTCCCGCCCCGTACGCGACGCCCTGGCCGCCCCTCCGCCCCTGGGCCTCCGCATGCCCCTGGCCTCGGGCTTCGGCGCCTCGCTACGGCCTTGACCACGCCCCCCCGGCCCGCACCGGCCGTCACCGGCCCCGGAACCTGGCCGGCCGGCCGGTATCCCTCCCCCCTCACCGAGGCAGCAACAACCCCCGCCGACTCAACAAAAACTTCTTGAACGCGGCCACCGGCGGGGTGTCCGGATACCCGGCCGGCCAGGCGACCCCGATCTCCCGGACCGCACGCGGGGCGGTCACCGTCAGCTCCACCACACCCGGCCGCGGCACGGCGGGCGGCGGCAGCAGCGCCACACCGAGCCCGGCGGCCACCAGCCCACGCAGCGTCTCGGCCTCCTCCCCCTCGAACGCCACCCGTGGAGTGAAGCCCGCCTCGGCGCACAGGGCGTCGGTGATCCGACGCAGCCCGTACCCCGGTTCGAGGGTGACGAACAGTTCACCGGCGGCCTCGGCGAGCCGGATCCGCTTACGGGTGGCCAGTGCGTGGTCCTCCGGTACGACCAGGCGCAGCTTCTGCTCGTCGAGCCGGCGCGCGACCAGATCGGGGTAGTCCGGGACCGGCGAGGTCAGGCACAGATCAAGATCCCCGGCGCGCATCCTCTCGATCATCGCCTCGCCGTAATTCTGGACCAGTTGGAAGCGGACGCGCGGGTGGTCGGCACGGAAACTGCGGATCAGGCCGGGCACGGTCTCCGAGCCGAGGGTGTGCAGAAAGCCGAACGCCACCTTCCCGGCCGCGGGATCGACATCGGCCCGTACGGACTCGGTCGCCCTCTCCAGATCCGTCAACGTCCGCTCGGCGGACGCGAGGAAGGAGCGCCCGGCCGGGGTGAGGGAGAGATTACGGCCGTGCCGGGCGAAGAGCGTGACACCGAGATCGTGCTCCAGCCGGACGATGGCCCGGCTCAGCGTCGGCTGCGGCATCCCCAGCTCCTGAGCGGCACGGGTGACATGCTCGTGCCGGGCGACAGCAACGAACTGAGCCAGCCGCGGCGCAAGCACCACCGCCCACGAGCCGACCCCGAGCTCAGCCGCCTCACCCCCGTCCCCGCCCCCGCCCCCATCTCCGCCCAGGCCAGGCCCACCACGCCCCGCCCCCACCCCCGCCCCCGCTACATCTTTTCTGTTGCGACCGTGCAACAGAGACCCCTGCCACCTGCGCTCATGCATCACAGAATCGATTATGCAGTTTCCATGCATTGGACGCATGAACCGAACCGTCCTACCTTCCCCCTATGCCTCCCGCTGATACCGGGGCGTCCGTCACCGACCGTGCGGCCGCCTCACCCCAGTCCCCCACAGACTCCCCTTCCTCCCCCTCCTCCTCCACTCCTCCCTCTCCGGAGGCTCCCTCTCCTGAGGCGGACAAACTGCGGCCGGGCGGCCCCGGCTACCGCCGGATGAGCTTGGCCCTCTTCGCCGCCGGAGTGGCCACCTTCGCCCTTCTCTACTCCACCCAGGCGCTGCTGCCCGCGATCTCCAGCGACCTCGGGGTGAGTCCGGACCGGGCGAGCTGGACGGTATCCGCGGCCACCTTCGGCCTGGCGCTCGGCGTGATCCCGCTCAGCGCGTTCTCCGAACGCTTCGGCCGCCGCACCCTGATGACGGCCTCCCTCTCCATCGCCACCGTCATCGCCCTGCTCATCCCCTTCGCACCGTCGATCGACGCGCTCATCGCCCTGCGCGCCGTCCAGGGCGTCGCGCTGGCCGGCCTGCCGGCCTCGGCGATGGCGTTCCTGGCCGAGGAGGTACGCGCCAAGGCGCTGGTCGCGGCCATCGGCCTGTTCGTGGCGGGCAACAGCATCGGCGGAATGTCCGGCCGCATCGTGACCGGCTGGGCGGCCCAGGCCTGGGGCTGGCGGGCCGCGCTCGCCGCGGTAGGCGTACTGGCCGTGCTGTGCGCGGTGACATTCCGTCTACTCGTCCCCAAGGCCCGCCACTTCACGCCCCGTTCAGTGGGCCCACGCGCCCTGGCCCGTACCCTCACCGGCCACCTCTCCGATCCCCTCCTCCGCCGCCTCTACGCCATCGGCGCCCTGTTCATGACGGTCTTCGGCGCGGTCTACACGGTCATCGGCTACCGCCTGACCTCCGCGCCCTTCAACCTCCCCCAGGGAATCGTCGGCTCGATCTTCGTCATCTACCTCGTCGGTACGGCCTCCTCGGCCGCAGCCGGCCACCTGGTCGCCCGAACGGGCCGCCGCGGCGCCCTCTACCTCGCCGTCGCCACCACCTCAACCGGCCTCCTCCTGACCCTCGCCGACTCAGTGGCCGCGGTGCTGACCGGCCTGATCCTCATCACCGCCGGCTTCTTCGCAGGCCACGCCGTCGCCTCGTCGGCCGTCAGCCGCACCGCCAAGACGGCCCGCGCGCAAGCCTCGGCCCTTTACCAGTGCGCGTACTACATCGGCAGCAGCCTGGGCGGCGCCCTCGGCGCCACCGCCTTCCACGCCCTCGGCTGGAACGGCACCGTCACCCTCGCCCTGGCCGCCATGGCCGGCGCCGCCTCCATCACCCTCTACGCCACCCGCAAGGCCGTCACCGAACGCCGCCTCCTCCACCTCCAGCAACTGGAGAAGGCCGCGTAACCCGCTACCCCGGCCCCCGGGCCGAAGGGCCCGCCCCGCCACCTGTCCTGGCGGGGCGGGCCCTTCGTCGTCATCATTCGCCCGTCGGCGACGGGGGCGCCTCGCCCAGAAGGACTGAGGCACCCCGGCACCGCGTCAGCTGAAGCGCCCCCGGCTCCGCGTGCTCCCCGTCAGCCGATACGTTCCAGCACCACCGGCGAGGCGGTGAAGGGCGTGTCCTCCGGCGCGATGTCGCAGGCGTCGGCCAGGGCCTCCACCGCGTACGGCATCTTCTCCGGGGTGTCGGTGTGGAGGGTGAGGATGGGCTGGCCGGCCGTTACCGTGTCACCGGGCTTGGCGTGGAGTTCGATGCCGGCGGCGGCCTGGACCGGGTCCTCCTTGCGGGCACGGCCGGCGCCGAGGCGCCAGGCGGAGAGGCCGACGGCGTAGGCGTCCAGAGTGGTGAGGACGCCGGTCCGGTCGGCGGTGACCACGTGCTGTTCGTGGGACACCGGGAGGGGGGCGTCCGGGTCGCCGCCCTGGGCGGTGATCATGCGGCGCCAGTGGTCCATGGCGGAGCCGTCGGCGAGGGCCTTGGCCGGGTCGGCGTCGGGCAGGCCGGCGGCGTCGAGCATCTCGCGGGCGAGGGCGAGGGTCAGGTCGATGACGTCCTGGGGGCCGCCGCCCGCGAGGACCTCGACGGATTCGCGGACTTCGAGGGCGTTGCCGGCGGTCAGGCCGAGCGGGGTGGACATGTCGGTGAGCAGGGCGCGGGTGGTCACGTCGTGGTCGGTGCCCAACTCGACCATGGTGGCGGCGAGTTCGCGGGCGTCGTCGAGGTTCTTCATGAAGGCGCCGGAGCCGACCTTGACGTCCAGGACGAGGGAGCCGGTGCCCTCGGCGATCTTCTTGGACATGATCGAGGAGGCGATGAGGGGGATGGACTCCACGGTGCCGGTGACGTCGCGGAGCGCGTAGAGCTTCTTGTCGGCGGGGGCCAGGCCGTCGCCGGCGGCACAGATGACGGAGCCGACGGAGCCGAGGACGTCCAGCATCTCGTCGTTCGAGAGCAGGGCGCGCCAGCCGGGGATGGACTCGAGCTTGTCGAGGGTGCCGCCGGTGTGGCCGAGGCCGCGGCCGGAGAGCTGGGGTACGGCGGCGCCGCAGGCGGCGACGAGGGGAGCCAGGGGGAGGGTGATCTTGTCGCCCACGCCGCCGGTGGAGTGCTTGTCGGCGGTGGGGCGGGTGAGGGAGGAGAAGTCCATGCGCTCGCCGGAAGCGATCATGGCGGCGGTCCAGCGGGCGATCTCCTTGCGGTTCATCCCGTTGAGGAAGATGGCCATCGCCAGGGACGACATCTGTTCGTGGGCGACCTCGCCGCGGGTGTACGCGTCGATGACCCAGTCGATCTGTGCGGGGGTCAGCTCGCCGCGGTCGCGCTTGGTACGGATGACGGAGATGACGTCCATGGACGGTTCCTTTCGAACGGGTAGATCCCGTTTCTACACGGAACTCGTTCTACACGCATAGACATCTGGGTGCCAGACACAGGCTCGGGGGGGGGAGGTTGTGCGGGGGGGGGAGGTTGTGCGGGCAGGGCGGCCGGTACACCATGGCGGCCCCGCCCTGCTCTTACGCCGTCGGCCGGGTGGGGTTCACCGCAGGGTCGGTCAGGGTGGCGTCGAAGTACTGGAACGCCGACAGCTCGTAGACGCCGTGCCGTGTGGCTCCCGCGTGCTTGAGACACCACATCTGCGCGTCGGAGGGATCAGCGGTGTCCACCGAGTGCTCCGCGCAGATCAGACACTTGCCGATATGCCGCACGACCATGCCCGGCACGGCCGACAGCGTCCATTCCAGGAACCGGTACCGCGTCCTCATGACGTGCCCTCATCACGTGCCTTCATGATGTCCCTCCGGACGGTCCGGAACGGAACTGCCTGCTGCCCGCATGGAGTCGATGCACTGATTGAGGCCACGCATCATCTCCGCCAGCCCCTCCTCGGTCAGCTCTTCCATCCACGCCGTACGGGCCTCGGCCTCCGCTCGCTTCTGATCAAGATGCCGGTACAACTCCCGGTACCGGACGTGCCGGTTCCACGCTTCCTCGACCCGGAAGCGCAGCCGTTCCCACCAACCCACGCTCATGACCGCGCCGCCTTCCGCTCCGGGTGGGGGTGGCTGCGTAGCTCGATGTTGCAGTCGATCACTATCGACAGGTTCCCGACGGCGCGCGCCGCCGCGCGCTGCCCGGCCAGAGCGGAGCACACGTCGCACCCGGCAACCGGCTCGGGCTCCGGCACCGAAACCGGTTCTCCCAGATGGACGGGGCGGCAGTTGCGCGGCATCAGGCTGTCACCTCCACACCGTGAATCCGACGCGGCCCGGCATCGACGCCGTACGTCGCGAGCCACAACACCTGGCGTCGCCCACGCTGCAACCGCCGCTCCCGCCGCTCCTCGGGGGTGAGGACATACGGGCGGATCAGGTGCACGTCCTCGCCACGCAGCAACCCCGGCCGCCGGACGGGCACGCGGGGCAGGGCAAGCACCGGCTCGTCCTCGCGCCCCGTGTCCGGCAGCGCGCGGTGCGTCCGGTGGCGGCCGCGCACCGGAAGCAGCAGCCGCAGCAGCCGCAGGATTAAGAAGCTCGTTGTGGCATCGGCCATGTTGTCAACTCCGTGATAGTCGATGGCCACGCCCTCGGATCGTTCGCCCGATCGCGGGGTCCTGCGTGTGGCCTGTTGAGTCCCCGAGGCACCGTCCGGGTCCAGGCACAGGCGTGCCCGGACCGGTGTAGGCGTACGGCACTTCGGGAAGCCGCCCGGACCAAGGGGAAGCCTGGATCACGGTCGCGCCGTTCCGAGCGGCTGATGATTAGTGAACCCGCTGTCACGCACAGTGGGTACGGTGAGAGCCGGTTGAAGCGGTATACGTGGTTTACAGCTCCGGATCGGAGGCGATCGTGGCTGGGCAGAGAGCACCCAACTACCGCCTGCGCGAGGCCATCGACGCGATCGGCTGCACTTACGAGGCTGTGGCCAAGGATGTGAGGCGCGTCGCCGCGGAGAACGGTGAGATCCTCCAGACCAATAAGTCGGCCATCTCCCACTGGGTGAACGGCACCCGCCAGCCCACCGGCCGCACCGGCCAGTACCTCGCCGAGGCGCTGTCTCGCCGAGCGGACCGAACCATCACCCAGATGGAGATCGGCCTGGGCCCAGCCGAGGGCCACGATTCAACGGAAGTGGAATCGGACCCAGTCCTCGCCGCCACCGACCTTGGCCGCGCCGATGTGGAGCGCCGCCGCTTCCTCGCGGTAGCCGCGTTCTCCACAGCTGGCGTCGCGATGCCGCTTGCCTACGATCACGAAGCCACCGCTCGCATGCTCCGCGCCCGTACCGGAGCGGCCATGGTCGGCGTGGAGGACGTGGACGTCGTACGCCAGATCACCACCGCCTTCAGCGCGGCCGACGAACGCCTCGGTGGCGGCCACGGCTTGACCACCGTCACTGCCTATCTCGCCGACACCGCAGCCCCCATGCTCCGCGGACGCTTTCCCAGCGACGCCTTACGCCGAGCCGCCTTCGGTGCGGTCGCCGAACTCGCCTACCTGGCCGGCTGGAAGCACCACGACCTCGGCCAGGAAGGCGCAGCCCAGCGCTACTACCAGGTCGGCTACCAACTCGCTTGCGAAGCCGACCCACACGGCCACGCCGCCTGGATGATGCGCGCCCTCGCCCACCAGGCCCTCAGCCTCAAAGAGCCGCACCACTGCGTAGACCTCGTCGCTGCCGCGCTCACCCGCGGTCTCGGCCACGTCGATGGCCAGACCGAAGCCCTCCTCCACATCACCCACGCCCGCGCCTACGCCGCCATTAGTGAGAAACCCGCCGCAGCACGCGCCCTCCTCGCAGCCGAGGACGCCCTCCTGCGCGACGACGGGCCCCAGCCCAGCTACTCCCGTGTCAGCGGCCCAGCCGCCGGCACCGTCGCCAGTCACACCGCCCGCACCCTGACCGACCTCGCCGACCACATCGGCACCGAGCAGCGGCACCGCGAGGCCCTTATCCGCTGGGACCGTCAGAAGTACAAACGCGTCCACGCCCTCACCTACGCAGACCTCGGCGACAGCCTGGCCGCTCAGGCACGCGCTGACGAAGCCGTCGCCGCTTGGGCCCAGGCCCTGAGCCTCATGGAAGGCATGACCTCCGGCCGTACGCGCAAGGCGATCACATCGCTCAGATCAACCCTTGCCGTCTACCAGCGGCGCAAAGTACCGGGCGCCACCGAACTCGCCCGCCGCGCACGAGAAGCGCTGGCCTAAGCTGCCGACCAACCCGGCCGACGAAGGGATGCACCGTGGCTCAGCCGAAGACCGACGACCAGACGAAAGCCCTCAAGCCCGCCCTCCAAGCCATGACCCTGCTGGTCGCCGCCATCATCGTCCACGACACGGCCGCCAACCGCGTCGTCCTCCTTCAGCGCAGCCACAACGCCAAGTTCGCACAGGGGATGTGGGACCTGCCCGTCGGCAAGAGCGAGCCCGGTGAGCCGATCACTGAGACCGCCGTACGCGAGCTGTACGAGGAGACCGGTCTGACCGTGAAACCCGAGGCGCTGAAGGTCGCCCACATCATCCACGGCGCCTGGGGCGTAGAAGCCCCCAACGGCTTCCTCACCGTCGTCTTCGCCGTCCACGAATGGACCGGCGAACCCGAGAACCGGGAACCGCGGAAGCACGACCAGGTGTGCTGGGTCGACGCCGACGCTGTCCCCGAGGAGTTCGTCGATACCACCGCCAGCGCTCTTCATCACTACCTGGCCGACGGGCAACAGGTATCGCTGGACGGCTGGAAGTAGACGCCGGGGTGCCGAACCGCGGTTCCCAGCCACCGCGAAGACGCCGCCGGGCTCCAGGCGCCGTCGGGTGCGGGGGAACAGCGCCCTCGTCGACTACCGCGGACTGGGGCGGCTCATGACCTGAGCTGCTGCACCTGAGGGTCGTAGCAGACAAGCCCCATCGACGAGGCGACTTCTGCCGCATAGGCCGATGCCTCGTCGGCCATGCTGTAGCACATCGGGAAATAGATCAGCGGCCCCTTGGCCTCCCCGATCAGCGGCCCGGTGGACCAGGGAGAGACGTCGTCCTCGTCCTCTGCGAGATCAGGCCACCGCTCCAGAAGTGTGGTGACGTACTCGGCTATGTGATCGGTCGGTGGATGCTCGACATCGGTTTGCGTGTAGCGATTGAACAGGTCATGGAAGATCTTCCCGGCAGTGGCGTCATCCGCGGGACGGTGCCCCTCCCAGACAGCAAGGTCGTAGCTCATACACGCGAGGCTGCCACACGTCACTGACACTCACGGATCGGCACTCAACGGAATGCGACCAGAGAGATCCACCACCAAAAGAAACGACGTCTAAGCGGGCAATGAAACCCCTAGGGACTGTTCGAGGGGTCATGTGACAGGCCGGGCGCGGGCGGCGAGGGAAGAGCTAGGCCCGCAGGTGCCGGGCGAAGAACGAGCGTACGTAGCCGCGTACCAGCGGCACCGATTTTTCCGGGGTGATCGCACCGACGAGCTTGTTCCGGTTGTCGGGCGTCATGAGTCCGGCTGCCTGCAACTGGGGCGCCATGGAGGCGAAGTCCGTGAACACCCCATGCGTGGCGTTGGCGATCTGCCGCCGGTGGACCTGCCGCACGATCGACCAGGAACGCTCCAGCTCCTTCTTCTCCGAGAAGCCGTCGGTTCCCAGCAGGAGCAGTGGCCGGTCCGGCCCGTGCTCGGCAACCGGGAACAACGTCCCGTCCGGGTAGTCCAGAAAGCCCTCCAGGTTGATCGCCGCGTTGATGCGGCGGTCCTGGTGCATCGCCTCAGCCGCCGTCGTCCCACCCGCCGAGTGGCCGTAAATGCCCACCCGCCTCAGATCCAGCGCACGGCCGAGGTCGTGTCGCCCGGCGGCCAGGGCTTCCAGCTGATCCAGTACGAATCCGGTGTCCGCGATCCGGGTGTCGATGGTGGTGCGGAAGATGGTCGGATCCGTCCGGGGATCTCCCCTGAAGACGCTCTCCCGGATGGACTTGTCGGGGAACTCGACCTCGGAGGCATCGCCGGGGTGGTCGATGGTCACCACCACATACCCGTGGCTCGCCAGCTCCTCGGCGACGCCGGTGCCCAGCGTGCGCGGATCGCCGCCACCGGGGCTGTACAGCAGTACCGGCCGCCGCACGGGCTGCGCGGGTGCGCCCGCGTGCGCGTGGGTCACGGTGGCCGCCCAGTCCACTCCGGCCCGCGGCAACTCCGGGCGGAACAGCGGGGCGAACTCGTGGAAATGCTTCGCGGCCCCTGCCGTCATCTGAGGTGCGACCGGGTAGCCGCGGACGTCGCAGGCCGGATAGAACAGCGTGACCATCAGTGCGCGAACGATGCCCGGCTCCCACGGGTCGCGCCTGGAGCGGTCGGTCAAGTGCAGTGTGGTGACGCCGATCCGGTGTGGGCCGGTCGGGGCGGGCAGTCGCAAGGTGAGGCCGCCCGTGGCAGCTCGTGCCACGCCACCGCCGACCGGCAACAGCAGTGCCGCGGCAGCCAGTGCGGCCGACTTGGTGACGGTACGCCGGTCTACAGTGAAGGAAGAAGAAGAACAAGGCATGCCCTGAATGCTGGCTGCCAGTCGTGAGGGCAGCCATCGTTCAGGCCCCCGCCGAAACGATGGCGCCGCACCGCCCGGGAGAGTAGTGATCCGGATCCATTTCACGGCCGCCGACTTCGCCCGTGTCCGGTTCGCGCCTCGGCCGGCCCCGTTGCAGGAGCTCAACGCGGCTCTCAGGATGTGGTGCGGTCACGACGACGACGACGTGCTCTTCGGCCGCTGGAGGCGGCGGCTGCTGCGCTCCATGCCGGTCATCGCCGAGCCGTTCGGGGACCTGGTCCCCGCGGGAGAGGCTCCCGCCTTCATCGACGTGTTCAGCGACACCTTGACGGAGGGACTGGACGCCATCCGGGTCTCGCGTCCGAAGCTGGTCCGCTCCGAGATCGAGCGTGTCTACGCCCAGCATGCGGGCCGGCCCCCGCTGTGGATCCGCCAGCTGCACCGGGGCGATGCCGATGCCTGGCAGCTCCTCCGCCGCGCACAGCACGCCGCCTTCGAGACGGTCCTGCGCCCGGTGTGGTCCGTGGTGCAGGACCTGCACCAGAAGGAGTTCACCCGGCACGCCGTTGCCGTGGCCGAGCACGGTATCGGCGCCGTACTCGCAGAACTCGTCCCCAGCGCCCGGATGCGCGGTGGCGAGGTCTGGGAGCTGGAGGGGCCCGGCGCGCGGGACATCAAGCTGGGCGGTCGTGGCGTGGTGCTGCTGCCCACCTTCCACTGGACCGGCCACCCCCTCATCGCCGACCTGCCCGACCGCCCGCTGTACCTGACCTACCCGGCGGGCCCCGGCCTGCCGCTCTCGCCGGCTGAGGTGGAGGGCCGGGACGACGCACTGGCCGGGGTGCTCGGGCGAACTCGCCTCGCCATACTGCTTCTCCTCGCGGATGAGCACACCACCAGCGGGCTCGCCCGACGGCTGGGCGTCAGCAACGCCACCGCTTCCGCCCACACCGCTGCGCTTCGCGGCGCGGGCCTGATCACCACGGTCCGTGCCGGGCGGGCCGTACTGCACCGGCGCACGGAGCTGGGGAGCCTGCTGGCGCGGTGGCGCTAGGGCCGTACAGCAAGGAGCCGCCGCCGTCCTCGCCCGGCCCACCGTCAGCCCGTCAGCCCATCAGGTGCGTAGGCCCACCCCGTCAGCCCGTCAAGTGCCCCGGCCCGAACGCGTCCGGCAGGAGTTCCGAGAGTGGGCGGATGCCCGCCTGGGTGTCGACCAGGAGGTCGGGGCCGCCGTGTTCGTGGAGGAGTTGGCGGCAGCGGCCGCAGGGGACCAGTAGCTCACCCGCGCCGTCCACGCACGTGAAGGCAGTCAGCCGCCCCCCGCCGCCGGCGAACAATGCCGACACCAGGCCGCATTCGGCGCAGAGGCCGAGGCCGTACGAGGCGTTCTCGACGTTGCAGCCGGTGACGGTGCGGCCGTCGTCCACGAGGGCGGCGGCGCCGACCGGGTAACCGGAGTACGGGGCGTAGGCCCGGGACATCGCGTCCCGGGCCAGCGCGCGCAGTGCGGTCCAGTCGACCGGTACCGGTGAGGTCATCATTTTCTCCTTCATGGATGCCCCGGCTTTAGGCGGGGTGGGGGTACCTCCCGCTTACGGGGGAGAAATGAAGCTCCTGTAGAGCAGGGCATTGGTAGCTGTATCGCCGTCAGGGGTATACGGCGTTCACCCACCGGGGTGGCGCGGCAGGCGATATCGGGCTGGAGGTATCAACTGTCCTACCTCCCAGGTAGTTTGAGGGTCATGACGACAGCAGCGACTGAGGAGGCCGGGCATGCCCGGTACACCTACAGGCTCCGCGTGTCGTCCACGGCCCGCGCTGCGCTGCTCGCAGAGTGGGACCGTTGCCGGTGGGTGTGGAACGAGTGCGTGGCCAAGTCCAAGGCCGTCCACCTGCACAACATCAACAACCCCGGGGACACCCTGACGTGCGGCCCGGTAGGACTCAGCAAGATGCTGACCGAGGCCCGTGCCCGCACCCCGTGGCTGCGGGAGGGAGCCTCGGTGCCGCAGCAGCAGCTGATACGCGACTTCGGCAAGTCCCGTGCCAAGGCCCTGAAGGACATCCGAGAGCGGCTGCCGACATACCGCCGGGCGGGTATGCCCAAGTGGAAGAAGAAAGACCAGGCAGCCCCGACGTTCGAGTACACCCGGCGCGGCTTTCGTCTCACCGACGGCCGCCTGCACCTTGCCGGCGGGATCGTCCTGACTGTGGCGTGGTCCCGTGACCTGCCCGCAGAGCCGTCCTCGGTGCGCGTGTACCGCGATAGCCTCGGCCACTGGTACGCGAGTTTCGTTGCCCCCGCCCAGGCCCAGTTGCTGCCCGAAACCGGGCGGCGCATCGGTGTCGACTGGGGCGTGCGGGAAACCGCGACCACCACCAGCGACGACCATGACCTTCCCCACTCCGAGCACGGTAAAAAAGCTGGCAAGCGGCTGGCCCGCTACCAGCGCATGATGTCCCGCCGTGAACGCCCGAAGAGGAAGGCCCAGACACGGGGCTATCGTGCCGCCAAGCGGCAGGTGGCGAAGCTGCACAAGAAGATCGCCCGGCAGCGTCAGGACACCGGTCGCAAGTGGGCCAAGAAGATCGTCCGCGACCATGATGCCATCGCGGTCGAGGACTTCCATCCGAAGTTCCTCGCGAAGTCCCGCATGGCTCGCAAGGCGGCCGATGCCGCGATCAGCGCGACAAAGGCCGCCTTGGTCGAGATGGGCCGCAAGCACGGGCGGGACGTCCGCCTCGTGCAGCCGGCGCACACCACGATGGACTGTGCGCAGTGCGGAGCGAGAGCCAAGCACGCACTGCCTCTTTCCGAACGTACCTACACCTGCACCGCGTGCGGAGCCGTGTCCCCCAGGGACAAGAACTCCGCCCGCGTGATGCTGGTCCGGGCTGGTCTCGACCCGGCTGGTGCTGATCGCGTAAGACTCGATCGCTCGCCGAGCGGCCAAGCAGCGTGAGCCAGGAATTCCCCTCGTTCGTGGGGGGAAGGGGTCAAGTGCCTTGTCCTCGGCGGTAAGGCCTGCCGTTCGCCTTCGGCGGGCGGAGGCGTTGGGAGAAGAGGGCGAGGACCAGCAGGGTGGCGATGTACGGGCTGGCTTCGACCAGTTCGAGGGGGACGGTGTCGGCCAGGAAGTACCACAACAGCAGGGCGGCCGCGGCGGTCGCCGACAGGGCTGCCTGGGTGCGCTTGGCGGCGCGCAGGCGGAGGAGTGCGATGACGGCCAGCAGGGCCGCCAGGCCGAGGAGGAGGGCGTGGACGGTCGGGCCGCCGCTGCGGAGTTGCATGGCGTCCATGAAGCCGAAGAGGCCGGCGCCCATCGCGACGCCGCCGGGGCGCCAGTTGCCGAAGATCATGGTGGCGAGGCCGATGTAGCCGCGGCCGCCGGTCTGGCCGTCCTGGTAGAAGTGCACGCCGATGGAGAGGAAGGCGCCGCCGAGGCCGGCGAGGGCTCCGGAGATCACCACTGCCGCGTACTTGTACGTGTAGACGCTGACGCCCAGGGACTCGGCGGAGATCGGGGCCTCGCCGCAGGAGCGGAGGCGGAGGCCGAAGGCGGAGCGCCAGAGGAGGTAGAAGGTGCCGATGAACAGGCCCACGGTCAGCAGCGTCAGCCAGGAGACGTTGGTGACGGCGGCGCCGAGGATGCCGGCCGCGTCGGAGACGAGGAACCAGTGGTGGCCGGCGATGGAGTTCAGCCAGTCGGACAGGCCGGGGATGGTGAAGGTGGGCATGTCGGGCATGGGCGGGGACTGTTTGTCGTTGCCGCCGGCCTTCATGGCCGCGCTGCCTTCCTGGCCGAACCAGAGGGTGGCCAGGTACTGGGTCGCGCCGAGCGCCAGGATGTTGACCGCGACACCGGAGACGATGTGATCGACGCCGAAGGTGACGGTGGCGACGGCGTGGATGAGGCCACCGAGGGCGCCGCCGATGATGCCGGCGAGGGCGGCGGCCCAGGGGCCGTGCTGCCAGCCGATCCAGCCGGCCGCGAACGAGCCGAGCATCATCATGCCTTCGAGGCCGATGTTGACCACGCCGGCCCGCTCCGACCACAGACCGCCCAGACCCGCCAGGCCGATCGGCACGGCGGCGCTCAGCGCGGCCCCGAACTGGCCGGTGGAGGTGAGGTCTTCGGCGCCGGTGAGGGCCCGGAGCGCGGCGACCGCGAGCAGGCCGACGGCGATGATCACCAGGATCCAGGGGTACGTCAGCCGGCGTCGGCCGGTCTCTCCGGGGACCACGATCTTGGTCGCGGTCTTGAGGTCCGCACTCACGCCGACACCTCCGGCTTGTCGCGCTTGTCAGAGTCATCGGCGGTATCGGCGTTCCCCGTGCGGGCCAGGGCGGCCAGCTCCTCGCCGACCTTCCGCTGCTGGAGGCGCTGCCCGTAGCGGCGGACGACCTCGTAGGCGATGACCACGCACAGGACGATGACGCCCTGGATGACGCCGACGATCTCCTGGGCGTAGCCCTCGAATTCGAGGCGGCCGCCGGTGCGGTCGAGGAAGGCCCACAGCAGGGCGCCCAGCGCCATGCCGACCGGGTGGTTGCGGCCGAGCAGGGCGATGGCGATGCCGGTGAAGCCGATACCGGCCGGGAAGTCCGTGCCGTAGTTGAAGGATTCGTTGAGGAGGGTGGGCATACCGACCAGGCCGGCCGCGGCGCCCGACAGGAGCATGGAGATGACGACCATGCGCTTGACGCTGACGCCGCTGGCCTCGGCGGCCGGCTCGGAGGCGCCGACGGCGCGCAGGTCGAAGCCGAACCGGGTGCGGCTGAGCAGGAACCAGTACAGCGCGCCGGCGAGGACCGCGATCACCACGAAGCCGTAGACCGGCTTGGGGTGGGTGGGGAACGAGAAGAAGTGGCTCGATTCCGGGAGGAACTTGGTGTGCAGGAGGTTGCCGTCCTTGATGGCGAGGCGGCCGTCCTGCAGGAAGTAGCCGATGACGGAGGCGGCGATCGCGTTCAGCATGATCGTGGTGATCACTTCGCTGACGCCGCGGGTGGTCTTGAGCAGACCGGCGATACCGGACCAGATGGCGCCCACCAGCATCGCGATGGCGATGAGGAGGATGATCTGGAGGGCGCCCGGGAGGGCGATGGCACCGCCGACCGCCGCGGCGGCGAAGGCCGCGAGGCGGTACTGGCCGTCGACGCCGATGTTGAAGAGGTTCATCCGGAAGCCGATGGCCACCGCCAGCGCCGAAAGGTAGTACGGCACCGCCTTGTTGATGATCCAGACCTGGCTGTCGCTGTAGTGACCGTAGTCGACCATGATCCAGTACGCCCGGAGCGGGTTCTCACCCGACGCCAGGAAGACCAGGGACGAGATCACGATGGCGGCGGCGACGGCCAGCGCGGGCGCGGCGACCGCCAGGATCACCTTGTTCTTGTCGAGCCTCTTGCCGAGCCTCTTGTCGAGCGCCTTCACTGCTGGTCACCGCCTTCGTGGGTGAGGTGGCCACGGGCGGCACCGGTCATGGCGGAGCCCAACTCCTCCGGGGTGATGGTGGTGGGGTCGGCGTCGGCGACCAGTCGGCCGCGGTACATCACCCGCAGCGTGTCGGAGAGCCCGATCAGCTCGTCCAGGTCGGCGGAGATCAGCAGCACCGCCAGGCCCTCCCGGCGCGCTTCGCGGATCTGCTCCCAGATCTGCGCCTGCGCGCCGACGTCGACGCCGCGGGTGGGGTGGGCGGCGATCAGCAGCTTGGGGTGGTGGCTCATCTCCCGGCCGACGATGAGCTTCTGCTGGTTGCCGCCGGAGAGCGAGGCCGCGGTGACCTCGATGCCGGGGGTGCGTACGTCGTACTGCTCGACGATGCGCTCGGTGTCCTTACGGGCACCGGCCAGGTCGAGGAGCCGGCCCTTGCTGTTGGGGCGCTCGGTGACGTGGCCGAGGATACGGTTCTCCCACAGGGGGGCGTCCAGCAGCAGGCCGTGGCGGTGGCGGTCCTCGGGGATATAGCCGATACCGCCCTCGCGCCGGACGCGGGTGGAGGCGCCGGAGAGGTCCTTGCCGTCCAGGGTGATCGTGCCGCCGTCGGGGGTACGGGTGCCCATGACCGCCTCGACGAGCTCGGCCTGGCCGTTGCCCTCGACACCGGCGACGCCCAGCACTTCGCCCTTGCGGATGGTGAAGGAGATGCCGTCGAGGACAGTGCGGACCACGCCGTCGGAGTCGGTCGCGGAGAGGTGGACGTCGCTGACGCGCAGCATCTCCTCGTCCGTGACGGTCGACTCCCGGGTCTCGGGGGACGGGAGTTCGCTGCCGACCATCAGCTCGGCGAGCTGCTTGGGGGTGGTCTCGCCGGGCACGACCGAACCGACGGTGGTGCCGCGCCGGATGACGGTGATGTCGTCGGCGACCGAGAGCACCTCGCCCAGCTTGTGCGAGATGAAGATGACGGTCAGGCCCTCGGACTTGAGCTCGCGCAGGTTGTCGAAGAGCGCGTCGACCTCCTGCGGGACCAGGACGGCGGTCGGCTCGTCGAGGATCAGGGTGCGGGCGCCGCGGTAGAGGACCTTGAGGATCTCCACGCGCTGGCGGTCGGCGACGCCGAGGTCCTCGACCAGGACGTCCGGCCGGATGCCCAGCCCGTACGCGTCGGAGATCTCCTTGATCTTCGCGCGGGCGCCGGCACCGATGCCGTGCAGCTTCTCCGCGCCGAGGACGGTGTTCTCCAGGACGGTGAGGTTGTCGGCGAGCATGAAGTGCTGGTGCACCATGCCGATACCGCGGGCGATGGCGTCGCCGGGGGTGTGCAGGGTGACCTGCTCGCCGTCCAGCTCGATGGTGCCCTCGTCCGGCTTCTGCATGCCGTAGAGGATCTTCATCAGGGTGGACTTGCCGGCTCCGTTCTCGCCGCACAGGGCGTGAACGGTGCCGCGGCGCACGGTGAGGTGGATGTCGTGGTTGGCCACGACACCGGGGAACCTTTTGGTGATTCCACGGAGTTCTACTGCAGGGGCGTCCGGGGCGGACGGGCCGCTGCTCGTGGGTGCTGCGTTGATGGCGCACTCCCCTCGGGGTCAAGGAGCGGACGGACGAAGGACAGGGGAAGAGAGAGGAAGCGGGAAGAAGAGCAGGAAGAAGAGCGAGAAGAGGAGCGAGGAGAAGGAGAAGGGCAGGAAGGCGGCCGGAGCGGTGGCCGGGCCGGCGGGCAGTGCGTCGGGCCGGGCGCGGTGGCTGCGGTGGCGCTGGTGGTGATTACGGCGTCTCCTTGACCTTCACCCGGCCCTCGATGATCTTCTTCCGGGCCTCGTCGATCCGTGGCTGGATGTCCTTGATGAAGCCGCCCGAGGTGGCGAGCGAGACACCGCCGTGCCGGGTGTCGTACGCGTGGATGCCGGTCAGCGGCTTGCCCTGTTCGACGCTCTTGATCAGGTCGAAGACGGCCACATCGACGTTCTTCACCACCGAGGTGAGGATGTGGTCCTTGTAGCGGGCCAGGCCCGGCTGCTGGTACTGGTCGGAGTCCACACCGATCGCCCAGGCGCCCTTGTGCTTGCTGATCGCCTCGATCGAACCGGCGCCGGACTGGCCGGCCGCCGTGTAGATCACGTCGACTCCGCGGTCGAGCATGCCGCCGGCCTTGGCCTTGGCCGCCGCCGGGTCGTTGAAGCCCTTGTCGTTGTTCGGGTAGAGGTACTGGGAGGTGACCTGGGCCTTCGGGTCGGTGTCCCGGACGCCCTGTTCGAAGCCGGCCTGGAACTTCTGGATCAGCGCGTTGTTCACCCCGCCGATGAAGCCCACCTTGTGGCTCTTGCTCTTCAGCGCCGCCGCGACCCCGGCCAGGTACGAGCCCTCGTGCTCGGCGAAGACCATCGCGTCGACGTTCTTGCCCTGCGGTACGGCGTCCACGACACCGAAGGTGGTGTCGGGGAAGTCCTTGGCGACGTTCTGCACCGCCTGGCTGTAGGCGAAGCCGACACCGATGACCGGGTTGTAGCCGGCCTCGGCGAAGGAGGTGAGCCGCTGCTCGCGGTCCGCCTCGGTCTCACCGTTCTTGGCGGTCAGCATCTTGACCTTGACGCCCAGCTGCTCGCGGGCTTTCTCGGTTCCGCGGGCGGCCGCCTCGTTGAACGAGTGGTCGTCCCGGCCGCCGATGTCGAAGGCCAGCCCGACCCCCGCGTGTTTCGCGCGGTTGGCCTCGGCGAAGCTCTGACCGCACGCGGTGGCGGTGAGGGCGAGACACGCGGTGGCGGCGGCCGCGGCGACAATCCTGGTGACCCGACGCACGGGGCCTTCCCTTCGCTCTAAGCGCCTCCCTCGGCGCTGGCTTTGTCGGGAGATTAACGCGCGTAGACCTGGCGCAAAACCCTCCATGGCGTGGACGTTATCGATTCGAGGCGTAGGGCACCTGGACGAAACACCACGGCCGCCACTGCCGGAGCAATGACGGCCGCGATGTCGGGGCTCGTACCCGTATGCCCTAGTTACTCGTACCTGTATGCCCTAGTGAGGGGCCAGCAGGGCGGCGGCGGTGAAGAGCTCCACGCCGGCCTGGATCGCCCGCTCGTCGACATCGAAATCACCGCGGTGGAGATCGTGCCGGCTGAGCTCACCGGGCGGCCGGACGCCCAGCCGGGCCATGGCCCCCGGGACGTGCTCCAGATACCAGGAGAAGTCCTCGCCCCCGAGAGACTGCTCGGTGCCCTCGACACTGTGGACGCCGCGCCGGGCGACCATCGCGTCCCGCAGCAGCTGGACGCTGACGGCCTCGTTGACCACCGGGGGGACGCCCCGTACGTAGTGGATCTGCGGCTTGGCGCCGTGCAGCACGGCGACCTCGTCGATGGCGGCGTGGATCATATCCGGCGCCGCACGCCAAGCGTCGAGATCAAGACACCGGACGGTGCCGGACAGCTCGGCGTGCTGAGGGATGACATTGCAGGCATGTCCGGACACCATCCGGCCCCAGGTGACCGACAGCCCGGCCCGGGCATCGACCCGGCGGGAGATCACCGCCGGCACGTCGACGGCGACCCGGGCGGCCGCGGTGACCATATCGGTGGTCAGATGCGGGCGGGCGGTGTGCCCGCCGGGCCCGTCCAGCTCGACCTCCAGCCGGTCGCAGGCCGAGGTGATCGCTCCCGTACGCAGCCCGATCCGGCCGGCGTCCACCCGCGGGTCGCAGTGCACGGCGAGGATCCGGCCGACCCCGTCGAGCACCCCGAACTCCACGGCGTCGGCCGCACCCCCGGGCAGCACCTCCTCCGCGGGCTGGAAGATCAGCCGCACCGGGCGGGGCAGCGCGCCGGCCTGGGCCAGCTCGGCCAGAATCAGACCCGCACCGAGGACGACGGTGGTGTGGACGTCATGGCCGCAGGCATGGGCGCGGCCGGGGACCGTGGAGGCGTAGTCGACGGTCTTGGTGTCCGGGATGGGCAGCGCGTCGATGTCCGCCCGCAGCGCCAGAAACGGGAGATCGCGGCCGCTGCCGCCGCCGTCGGTGCCCGTACCGATGTCGCACACCAGGCCCGTGCCGGTGCCCAGGACACGGGGCCGCAGACCGGCCCGCTCGAGGCGCTCCTTGATCGCCGCCGTGGTCCGGAACTCCTGGTTGCCGAGCTCGGGGTGCCGGTGCAAGTCGCGGCGGAAGGCGATGAGTTCGGCGCGCAGCGCCTCGGGAACTGTGCCGGGAAGGGCGGCCCCTCCGGCGGTGTCGGCGGGGGCGTCGGCGTCGGCGGTTTCAAGGGACATCAGTTGGTTCACCTGTTGAAGGTTACGGGTGTCCACGGGGCAACTGTCCCTCGAACTACAAAAGTTCAGCCCCTCAGGGGAAGAAAATCTAGGCCGCTCGGCGCATGGACGGTTTATGGGAAGGGTATGAACTATGGCTTCGCTACGGGCTTCCGGCTGGGCTCATCCGGTGGCCGCCCCGTGGCCATCCGCTGGACGAACGGCAGTCGTTGCACGTCACGGGCGGTACTGGTGACCCCGTCGAGGAAGCCCTGGGCGCGCGGCGAGGCATGGTCCGTGAGCCACTCCGGGTCGATGTCACAGACCGCAACCCTCACCTCCGTACCCAGGAGCGCGAGCGGCAGGGTGTGCACGACGGTGGACGGGAAGCTGACGATCAGCCGTCCGACGGGGCCGCGCCGGGCGATCAGTTCGAGGGGCAGATCGGGCCGTACGACCTCCAGGCCGGTCGCGTGCGCGAGCCGGCGCAGCTTCTCGGTGCTCTCCCGGCGGTGCGCGAAGTAGCGGGCGGCGCCGTACGTACGGGCCAGGGCGCCGACCGCCGCCAGATAGCGGTCGTCGGCCACGACACCGGTCTCGACGAGCGAGGTGCCGACGATATCGGCGGCGTCCATGACGCGGGGCGGGCCGAAGCGGCGGCGGGTCCAGGCGAACTCGTTGGCGGTGACGCGGATGCCCTCCGGGGCCTCGTCCACCGGCATCGCGCTGAACAGGCCGACGGTGCGCCGGCCGCCCTCGGGCGGCGGGGTGAGCCGGCGCCGGACGGTGGCCGCGAACGGTGCGAACACCAGGTCGCGCGGACGCCGCCCGCTGCCGTGCCGGTGCCAGCGCACCAGCCGCCCCCCGCAGGCGAGTTGGGAGACGAACTCCATGGTGGCGGTGCCGTCGTCGACCACGACCAGATCGCGCGCCGCGGTGAGGGTGAGCAGCAGCTGGACGTAGCGGGAGAACGGGTCGCCGATGACGACCCGGCGGGACCGGCGCAGCAGTGGGGTGAGCCCGCCGATGGTGCGCAGGGGGGCGGTCGGGCCGCCGCGGGCCTCCTCCCAGCGCACCGTATGGCCTTCGTCCCGGGCGAGTTCGGCCATCCGGCGCAGCTGGCCGCGGGTCATCGGGTCGTGCGGGGAGAGGACGACCACGGTCAGGGCGGCGGCCTCGGGCCACCTGTCCGGCCCTGCCTCACCTCCTGCCCTGCCTGCCCCAGCGGACCCAGTGAGCCCAGCAGACCTGGTGGACCCAGTGGACCCACCTGACCCAGCGGGCCCAGCAGACCCGGTGGACCCAGCCGGCCGGCCCCCGGCCGAGTGCGCCCATTCGAGGACGTTGAGCAGCTGTGCGGGGCTCTCGACGAAGGCGAGGGTGCCGATCCCCGCGGGGGCGGCGCTCGTGTCGTCACCGGCGGGTTCGGTCCGGTTGCGCTGCCGGGGCACGCCCAGGAGACGACGGGCGGGAGTACCCGTCATCTCCTGGGACGGGACCTCGGCGCCTTCGGCGCGGGTCCCTTCTGGTGAGCTCACGAGGCCGACTCCTGTCTGCCGGGGCTCGTCAGACGGCAGCCGGCTCGCGCTCGGCGTCGGCCCCCTCGGCGTCCGCCCCCTCCGCGGCTTCGGTCTCGGCGACCACACCGGTGACCCGGCGCAGCTTCTTCATCGGGCCGAGCTCGCTGGCGTAGACCTTCTTGACGCCGTCACCGAGGGACTCCTCGATGATGCGGATGTCGCGGACCAGCCGGGACAGGCCGCCGGGCTCGACGGAGGCCGCCTGGTCGGAGCCCCACATGGCGCGGTCGAGGGTGATGTGGCGCTCGATGAAGGCGGCGCCGAGGGCGACCGCGGCGAGGGTGGTCTGGAGGCCGGTCTCGTGGCCGCTGTAGCCGATCGGGACGTTGGGGTACTCCTCCCGCAGCGTGTTGATCATGCGGAGGTTGAGCTCCTCGGCCTTGGCCGGGTAGGTGCTGGTGGCATGGCAGAGGAGGATGTTGTCGCTGCCCAGGACCTCGACGGCGTGCCGGATCTGCCTGGGGGTCGACATCCCGGTGGAGAGGATCACCGTACGGCCGGTGGCACGCATCGCGCGCAGCAGTTCGTCATCGGTGAGGGAGGCGGAGGCGACCTTGTAGCAGGGCACGTCGAACTTCTCCAGGAAGGCGACGGACTCGACGTCCCAGGGGGAGGCGAACCACGCGATACCGCGCTTGCCGCAGTACTCGTCGATGGCGCGGTAGCCGTCCTCGTCGAACTCCACGCGGTGGCGGTAGTCGATGTAGGTCATCCGGCCCCAGGGGGTGTCGCGCTCGATGTCCCACTGGTCGCGCGGGGTGCAGATCTCCGGGGTCCGCTTCTGGAACTTCACCGCGTCACAGCCGGCGTCGGCCGCGGCGTCGATCAGTGCGAAGGCGTTCTCCAGGTCACCGTTGTGGTTGATGCCGATCTCGCCGGTGACGTAGACGGGGCGGCCGGGGCCGGCCTCGCGGTCGCCGAGCTTGCGGAGGCGGGAGGTGCTGCTCATGGGGAGGGTTCCTTCGTGTGGATAAGCGGGGTGTTGGGGAGATGGGGGGGTGGGTTCGGGGGTGGGATCTCGGGATTCGGGGGTGGGATCTCGGGAAGAGGGATGGGTCAGAGCGACGGGGGATGGATCAGAGGGACGGACCGAGGAGCCAGGCGGCGATCTCGCGGATGGCGCCGCTGCCTCCGGGGGTCGCGGTGACCGCGCGGGCCGCGCCGCGCACCACGTCGTGCGCCCCGGCGACCGCCACGGGCCAGCCGACGAAGTCGAAGCAGGGCAGGTCGTTGACGTCGTTGCCGACGTAGAGGACGCGCTCGGGCGCGACGCCCTGCTCCTCACACCACTGTTTGAGGGCAAGGTCCTTGCGGTCGATGCCGTGCAGGACGGGCACCCGCAGCTTGCGGGCCCGTGCGGCGACGACCGGGTGGGTCTCGGTGGACAGGATCAGCAGCTTCAGCGCCGCCTTGCGCAACGCGGCGACACCGAGGCCGTCGCCGCGGTGGACCGCGACGATCTCCCGTCCCTCGGCGTCGATCAGCACCCGGTCATCGGTCTGGGTGCCGTCGAAGTCCAGTACCACGGCGTCGATGTCGTCACGGGTGGGGAGGGCACCGGGGCGGGGAGCGTCCAGCAGCGGCGCGAGCGCGCGGGCGCGGTGGAGGTCGTGCGGATCGTCGATCTCCAGCACCCGGGCCGGGTCGGTGCGGACGAGTTCGGTACGGCCGAAGAAGCGGTGGCCGCTGGTGCGGAAGCCGGCCGCGTCCATGGCATAGGCGGCACCGGTCTCCAGCAGGTCCTGGGGACGGTCCTGCCGGCGCGGCCGGACGGCCTTGTCGTGGTTGACGCCGAAGCCGCCCCTGCCGTGAGGGACGCCGAAGCCGCCGTCTTTGTCTCGGTTGACGCCGAAGCCGCCGTCGGTGCCGGTGCCGGTGCCGGTGTCCGCCGCCTCCGGCTCGGGATCCCGCCACACGAAGCCGTGGAAGGGCGCCACGGTCAACGCGCTGTCCGCGCCGCCCTCGACGACCGCGGCGGCCACCCCGTCGATGTCCTCACGGACCAGGAACGGGCTGGTGCACTGGACCAGCAGCACCGCGTCGACCGTGGTGCCCCGCTCCGCCTCGTACGCGTCCATGGCGTGCAGTACCGCGGCTTCGCTGGTGGCGGTGTCGCCCGCGATATCGCCGGGGCGGCGTACCACGACGGCTCCGGCACCGCGGGCGGCGGCCGCGATACCGGCGTCGTCGGTGGAGACCACGACATCGGTGACCAGGCGGGCGGCACGGCACTCGCGGACCGCGCGGGCGACCAGCGGTACGCCCCCGACGGCGGCGAGGTTCTTGGCGGGCACGCCCTTCGATCCGCCGCGGGCGGGTATGACGGCAACGACTGTCGGCGGCATGGGGTGCTCCTTCGGGCGATCGAAAGGTGCGGCGCAGTGGGGGTCCCCCCGGACGACGTCTGGGGGAGCCTCGATCTGGGGTGGCGGTGGGCGACGGGCGGGCGTCACAGCTGCCCCCATCGGCGGATGGCGGGGGCGACGCGCTGGACGCCGTGCCGGTAGGCGCCGCGGGCGGCCTCGCGGACCGTCTCGCGGGCGACCCGGCGCAGTCCGCCGGCCTCCTCGGGGGTGTCGGCGTAGCCGGGGAGCGGCTCACCGCGCGGGTCCAGGCCGTGCCGGGCGAGGATGCCGGGGAGGTAGCCGGGGGCGGTACGGGGTGTGTAGTACGGGCTGAGCGGCGGCAGGCTGTCGGCTTCGCGCAGCTCGGTGACCCGGGCGCGGGCCGCGTCGAAGGCCTTCTCGTACGCGTACGGGCCCTCGGCGGCCACGCCCTGCCGGGCCAGCCAGTCCCGGTCGGGCTCCGGGCGGTGTCCGGCGTCCAGCTCGTCCCAGGAGGCCAGGCAGCCGGAGCCGAGGAAGTGGTGGTTGCCGAGGACCTCGCGGATACCGAGGTCGGTGAGGACGGCGGTGGGGATGCCGCGGTGCAGCGACTCCAGCGCGGCCGTGGAGCTGACCGTCACCAGCAGGTCGGTGCCGTCCAGGACCTCGCCCATATTGCCGTACACCAGGCGGCAGTTGGCAGGTAGTCCGCCGGGGGCCTTGGCGGCGAGCTTCTGGTAGGGCAGTTCCTCGATGTGCGTGGTGTGCTCGCCCGGCTTGCTGCGGAGCTTGATCAGCACCTGGCGGTCGGGGTGCGCGCGGGCGTGCTCAACCGCCCGGCGCAGCAGGTACGTTCGGTCCGTACGGTTGTCCGGTACGGACGGCTGGGCGGCGAACACCACGGTGTACGGCCGGCGCCGGTCGGCGTGGCCCGGGTAGCTCTCGCCGCCGAGGAAGGGCAGGGCACATTCGACGACGCTGCCGTCGTCGGCGCCGACCCCGCGGTAGACGGCGCGGAACCGGTCGGCGTCGTGCCGGGAGTTGGCGAGAACGACATCCGCGCCGTGCCGCAGCAGCAGCCCGTCCGCGAGCTTCTCGTAGACCACTCCGACATAGCCGGTGACCACCACGGGACGGCGCCCGGTGCCTTGCCAGGCACGGGCGAGACCGTGCAGCATCGCCTGCACCGCGCCGCCGACGCAGGCCAGCACGACTACGTCGTACCGCGGACCGTTGACGGACCGCACACTGTGTTTCATCAGGTCGAGAAAGGCGCCGGCGCGGATCTCCCGCACCGATTCCGCACGGGCGCCGACCTCGTCGAGCTGGCGGACCGTGGGGGTGGCGCGGCCGCGGAGCAGATACCCGTCGAGCCGGCTGTCCGGTTGGATCCGGTACGCTGTCAAAGCACCCCATTTCCACCGGGTATCCGAGTCGGCGAGAACGGCAACTCGCGGCGGTGAGGTCGTCACGGATGGCACATCGAAGACGCTAGGAAGGCATTCCTTTTCCTGGACCAACTGGGCCGCAACAAAGGGTTAACAGCACGCCGACGAACAGCGAACCAGCATATTAATCAGCCGGGTTCACCGTTCCGACATTCTTCGTTCACCTCTGTGCCCGCACCACGTAAAGACGAATGACGGCTCCGCATCTACCGTCACCCGAGTGGTCAAGCTCTCCGTCATCGTGCCGTTCTACAACGTGCAGACATATGCGCCCGACACCCTGAAAAGCCTCGCGGCGAACGCCCGTGACGACTTTGAATTCCTGCTCGTCGACGACTGCTCGCGCGACGAGACCCCGGAGATCCTCGCGCGCGCCGAGCGAGACCTCCCGGGCTCACGAGTGCTGCGGCACGAACAGAACGGCGGTCTGGCCACCGCCCGCAACACCGGCCTGGACGCGGCCCGCGGCGAGTACCTCACCTTCCTGGACGGCGACGACTGGCTCGCCCCCGACTACTTCCCCCAACTCCTCTCAGCCATCGAGGAGTTGGGGTGCGACTTCCTCCGTACCGACCACGTCCAGTGCACCGCCCGGGCCCGCGCCGTCCACCGCGTCCCGCACGGCCGGCGCGGCGTGGTCCTGAACCCGCGCGATGTCATCCTGCCCGCCGATCGCTCCACCCCCGTCGACTACGCCTACGCCTGGGCGGGCATCTACCACCGGCGGCTGCTCGACGACGGCCTGCTGCATTTCCGGGACGGACTGCGCACCGCGGAGGACCGCCCCTGGATCTGGCGACTGCACCGCGAGGCGAAGTCCATGGCGATCGTCGGACTGCTGGGCGTTTTCTACCGGCGCGGGGTGGCATCTTCCCTCACCCAGATCGGCGATGCCCGGCAACTGGATTTCCTTCGCGCTTTCGACCAGGTGATCGAGGAAACCGCACGGGACCGTGATGCGGAAGTACTGCTGCCCAAGGCGGTCCGTACCTATTGCGCGATCATTTCCCACCAGCTCGGCGCAATCGAACGATTCGAACCGCCGATCGCCCGTAAATTGCGCTCGATGAGCGCCGCGGCACTGAAACGCATGCCGCAGGACGTCCTGAAGGAAGCCCTCGATTCGATGGATACGCAGCGCGCGTCCCGGCTGCGACGGCTGCGCCGTCGTCCGGTCTCCGCGGAGGTCGCCGCCTGATGCCCACCCGTCCGCCTCACCCGTCCCATCCGACTCGTCCGCCCCATTCGCCCCATCCGCCCCGTCCGCGTACCCAGATCTTCGTGGCGTCCACGCTCTACGGCGCGGCGACGCTCGCCGCCGCGCTGGACGCCGACCACTTCGCACCGGCCGACCGCCGGCTGCTGCTGGTCTGCAACAGCGCCGCGACCCCGGAGACCACCCCGTCACTGGACACCATGCCCGGCTTCGACCGGCTCCGCGGCCGCTTCGACCGCGTCCTGTCCTGGAACGAGACGATCAGCCCCTTCCACCCCGGCGGCTGGTCGCCCCGCTCCGACGACGCCCCTCTCTGGGAACGCCACCTCCGCCTCCTCTGGGACCTCGGTGACGACCACATCCACCTGGTCCTGGAGTCCATCCAGGTCAACCCGGCCCAGGCGATCGCCCGGCTCTTCGCCGACGCGCCGATCGACATCTACGCCGACGGCCTGATGAGCTACGGCCCCACCCGCAACAAGCTCGATCCTCTGATCGGCACCCGCATCAACCGCCTGCTGTACCTGGACCTGGTTCCCGGCCTGACACCTCTCCTCCTCACCGAGTTCGACGTCGAGCAGCGCCCCGTACCGACCGACGCCTTCACCAAAGTCCTCTCCGAAATCGCCGATGCGGTCGACGAGTTGGCCATCCTGGACGCCTTCCGGCTGCCCGACCGCGCTGCCGAACGCCTTCCCGGCCGCCTACCCGAACGTCTTCCTGGCCGCCTGCCCGATCGCCTTCCCGGGGGCGCCGCCCTCCTCCTCGGCCAGTACCTCTCCGCGCTCGGCATCCTCACCGCCGAGGAGGAGGAAGAACTGCATGTGCGGATGATGCGCGGCGCCGTGGAGCGCGGCCACCGCGAGATCGTCTTCAAACCGCACCCGTCCGCACCAGCCCGCTGGTCGCGGCTGCTGGAACGGGAGGCCGGGAAGCTGGACGTCACCCTGACCGTGCTGGACACCCCGGTTCTCGCCGAGATGCTCTACCAGCGGATGCGCCCCGCCCTGGTCGTCGGCTGCTTCTCCACCGCGCTGCTGACCGCGTCCACCTTCTACGGCCTGCCGGCCGCGCGCACCGGCACCGATCTGCTGCTGGAGCGCCTGACCCCGTACCAGAACAGCAACCGCGTCCCGGTCACCCTCGTGGACGCCCTGGTACCCGACCTCCGCGACACCAGCGAGCAGCCAACGGCCCTCACCACCACCGCCGACGTCGAGGGCCTCATCACCGCGGTCGGCTACGCCATGCAGCACCAGCTCCATCCCCGGCTCCGCCCGGCCGCCGAGCGCTACCTCGCCACCCACCTCGACGCGTACACCCGGCGCTACTTCAAACGTCGCCGGCTGACCGCGCTGGCGCTGCCCGGCGCGATCCCGTCCCAGCTCTCGTTCATCCCGCGCAACGCCACCGTCCGCAGGGTCGCCCGCCGGGCGCGCGCGATACAGCGGCGGCTGAAGAAGCGGGTCGCGTTCGGATGACCACGCCCCCGCGGACGGACGATGCACCGGCGGTCGCGCAGGGCCTGGCCGCCGGCCCCCCGAAGGCCACCATACGAGGACGAGGACGAGGACCGGGGCCAGGACCAGAGCCACGACCAGGAGGTGGAGGACGAGGACAAGGACGCGGACGCGACCCCGGCGGCCCCTCCCGACTCCGCGCCCTCGACGGCCTGCGCCTGCTCGCCGCCCTGATGGTCGCCGGGTACCACTACGCCGGCCGCAGCGGCGACATATCCCAATCCTGGGGCACCTCCCCCGCCCACCAATTCCCCACCACGGCCCCGCTCTTCGCCTACGGCTGCCTGGGCGTCCAGATCTTCTTCATCATCAGCGGCTTCGTCATCTGCCTCAGCGGCTGGGGCCGCACGCTACGGGCGTTCATCGCCTCCCGCGTCTCCCGCCTCTACCCGGCCTACTGGGCCGCCATCCTCCTGGTCACCGCCGTCTTCGCCCTCCCCTGGGTCGCCCAGAAGGCGCTCCCGCCCAGTGAAGTCCTGACCAACCTCACCATGCTCCAGCAGCCACTCGGCGCGCACCGCGTCCTCGGCGTCTGCTGGACCCTCTGGGCCGAGATGCGGTTCTACGCCCTCTTCGCGCTCTGCGTCATCCTTCCGGGCGCCACCCGTACCCGCGTCGTCCTCTTCTGCGCCGGCTGGACCCTGGCCGCCACCGTCGCCCAGCAGGCCCACCACCCCCTCCTCAACACCCTCCTCATGCCCCAGTACGCCCCCTTCTTCATCGGCGGCATCGGCCTCTACCTCCTCCACCGCTACGGCGCCCGCGACCCGATCGCCTGGGCGATAGTCCTGGTCAGCTGGCTGCTCGGGCAGCACTACGCGGTCACCGGCCTCTGGCACGCCCCGTCCGCCCACGCCTTCTCCTACCGCTCGGCGTCCGTCATCATCGCCGTCGTCACCCTCGGCTTCGCCCTGGTCGCCCTCGTCGCCCTGGGCGGTCTGGGCCTGCGCCGGGTCAACTGGCGCCGGCTCACCCTCGCCGGCGCGCTGACGTACCCCTTCTACCTCGTCCACGAACACCTGGGCTGGGTCGTCATCCGCGCCCTGCACCGCACCCTCGCCCTCCCCTCGTACGCGACCCTGCTCCTCACCGTGGCCCTGATGCTCCTCCTGGCCTGGCTACTGCACCGCTACGTCGAACGCCCCCTGACACCACGCCTCAAGCGGGCCATCGACCCCCGGCCCGCGCACCGGCACTAGAGTCACCGGCCCTGGAGTCAGCGCGTACGCGCCGGGGCGAAGGGGATCCCCGAAGCCATGCCGCGGCGGCCGACCATGAGGGACTCACCGAGGAAGCTCACGCCGATGGAGAGCTGGATGGGGCGTGCGTTCTCGTGCATGCCCATCCTCACCGCCAGGATGCCGAAGCCGACGGTGACAGCCAGGGTGCCGAGCAGGGCGAGGAAGGTGCGGCCGGAGTAGCGCTGCCACAGGACACCTCCCTTGTCGACGAGCTGAACGGTGGCGCCACGTAGTGCACCGAGTGCCGCAGCGAGGACGGCACCCGTCATGACCCAGGTGAGGTCGGTGCCGGTCAGGTCCGTCTTCTTGATGAGGGACAGGATGCCTATCCCGGTCAGGACCAGCGGGGCCACGAAGAGCTCCCTCGCATTGACCGGTTCACCGATCATCCGTCTGATCACGACCGCGATCACGACCGCCACGATGATCGCAGCGAGCAGCCAGGGGTTCACGCAGGCACCACCCATCTTTATAGCTTGCTTGAGCTAAAAAAATGGTAGCTCGGTCGTGCTATAAAAGGCAACGTGCCGAAGATCGTGGATCCCGTGGCCCGCCGCAGGGCAGTGGCGCAGGCCGTCCTGTCCGTCGCCGCCCGCCATGGGCTGGAGCACGCGTCGCTGCGCAACGTCGCCGAGGAAGCCGGACTCGCCATCGGGTCGGTCCGCCACTACTTCGCCGACCACGACGAGCTGATGACCTTCACGATGAGGGAGCTGAGCCGGCGCATCGGCGACCGCATCCGCACCCACGCCGAGCGTCTCCTGGCTCCCGACGGCCGCACCGACCGCCGCGCCGGAACAGAAGAGCTCCTGGCCGAGCTCCTCCCCCTGGACGAGCCCCGCCGCCAGGAGTCCGCGCTCTGGCTCGCCTTCACCACCGCAGCACTCACCCGCCCCGAACTGCGGCCCTGCGCCGCCGAAATGCAGGCCGACCTGCATGCTCTGCTGTCGCGCGTGCTGTACGAAGCCCAGCGCGCCGGCGGACTGCCGGACAGCATGGACATCGAACTGGAAAGCACGCGACTGGCCGCCCTCCTCGACGGACTCACCCTCCAGGCAACGCTGTTGCCGGACCGCTATCCGCCGAAACTGCTCCGGCAAGTACTGCGACGGCACCTGGACGCCCTCAGATCTGACAGCTGACCTCCGGCCAATGCGTCCAGCGCGCACGCCTCGGAGACATGAAGGTCGTCGAAGACCACAGCGCGGATCAGGCGAACGCCCTACTTACCGGCGGAGGCGTCCGTGCGGTCACAGGCCGTCGCCTCGATGCCGGCCACGATGATGCGGAGCCCGGTCTCGAAGCTGCGGTCGAGGTCGCCGAACATCTCGCGGCCCGCCTGTGCCGCGAGGGGATAGCTCCCGCCGAGTGCCCGAACGCGCTCGTCCAGGTCGTATGCCGGGTCACGGCTCTCCGGATCACGGCTCGCCGGGTCGCCCGGGACCGGGTAGATCGACTGCTCCTCGATCACCAGCCCGACGGTGAAGTTGTACGCGGTCCACCACGCCCGCGCCGCCTCGCCCAGCGAGAAGCCCGCCTCGGTGAACCGCCTCATGTAGACGTCGAGTGGCTGCGCATAGCTGCGGTCGGTCATCCGCGTACCGCTGAAGACCTTGCCGCCGTCGCGGTACTGGAGCAGTTCCCGGCGGACCGCCCGGCAGCTGCCGAGCACGGCCTCCTGCCAGGTCGCGCCGAATCCCGCTCCGCCGGCGTCCTGGTCCAGCAGGGGCCGGGTCATCCGCCGGAACATCTCGGTGGCCATCTCGTCCAGCAACTCCTGCTTGTTCGCGAAGTGCCAGTACAGCGCGGGTGCCTGGACGTTCAGCTGCTTGGCGATACGGCGGAGGGTGAGGCCGTCGAGCCCCACCTCGTTCAGCAGCCGCAGGGCGGCGTCCACCACCCGTGCCCGATCGATGCGCGAAACCACGTTGACAACTTAACACTGTTAAGCCCATGCTCGGAGACATGGAACTTAACAACGTTAAGGACGGCCTTCCCGTGGCGGACGGAGCGCCCGTGACCGTGGACGTACTGATCGCCGGCGCGGGCCCCACCGGCCTCGCCCTCGGTATCGACCTCGCCCGGCGCGGTGTGCGCGCCCTGATCGTCGAGCGGCAGGACCGCCTCTCCCCCGGCGCCCGGGGCACCGGCCTCCAGCCCCGCACGCTGGAGGTCTACGACGACCTGGGCGTCCTGGACGCCATACGGGCGGTCGGCGGCCTCTACCCGGACACAGCCATCTGGGACGACGGACGGATCGTCGAGACGCACGCGATGATCGAGCGGCGCGAACCCACGCCCGCCGCGCCCTACGCCGACCCCTGGATGGTGCCGCAGTTCCGCAATCTGGAGTTGCTGCGCGAGCGGCTGGCGGAGGTGGGCGGCGACGACGTACTCTTCGGTGCCGAACTCACCGAATTCACGCAGGACTCGGACGGAGTCACCGCACAACTACGGCTCTCCGGCGGGCCCTCCGGCGGCGAGGTGCGCAGCGTCCGCGCCCGCTACCTCGTCGCCGCGGACGGCGGACGCAGCACCGTACGCCGAGCCCTCGGCGTCGGAATGAGCGGGCCGTCGCTGGATCCGGACGCCGCGCCGACCACCCCGGATGTCACACCGACCACGCCGACCACCCCGGGTGTCACACCGGCCATGTCGACCACCCCGGGTGTCACGTCGATAGACCCCGGTGCCGCACTGATCGCGGATGTCCGGGTGGACGGTCTCGACCGGGACCACTGGCACCGCTGGCAGCAGTCGAGCGGCGGCCCCGTCATGATCCTCCCGCTCGCGGGCACCGACTACTTCCAGGCGATCATCGCCATGTTCTCCGAAACGCCGGACACCGCACCGGAGTTCGTCCGTACGGCGATCGCCCAGCACACCCACCTCACCGTCGACCAGATCGGTGAGGTGCTGTGGGCCTCCGTCTTCCGGCCCCGTGCGGGGATGGCCGACTCCTTCCGCATAGGCCGGGTCTTCCTGGCCGGCGACGCCGCGCACATCCACACCCCGGCCGGCGGTCAGGGCCTGAACACCAGCGTCCAGGACGCCTACAACCTCGGCTGGAAACTCGGCCAGGTGCTGCGGTACGGCGCCCCCGATGCCCTGCTCGACAGCTACGAGGCGGAGCGCCGTCCGATCGCCCACCGCATCCTGGACACCAGTACCCGGCTGTACCGCTCCCGCTCCATGCGTCGCGGCCGGGATCTGCACCAGCTCGACATCGGCTACCCCGACAGCCCGCTGACCAGGGAGCTTCGCACGGACGACCTGCCCGAGGACGCCCTTCGGGCCGGTGACCGAGCCCCCGACGCCCCCTGCCACACCGCCGACGGCAAGCCCACCCGGCTCTTCGACATCTTCCGGGGCCCGCACTTCACCGTGCTCGTCCTGGGCGACACAGACGCCGACACAGACGCCGACATCGACGCAGGCACCAACGCCTCCCTCGACGACATGGTCCTGCCCGCCGACCCGGACCTGCTCCGCCTCGTCCGCGTCGGCGGCCCGTCCCCCGACCTGATCGACACCGACGGCCACATCCGCGACGCCTACGGCACCGGGCCTGCCGTCCTCGTCATCCGCCCGGACGGATATGTCGCACTGGCCGCACCGGCGACAGGCGCGGTGAAGCAGGTACGTGCCGCTCTTGCGACGTACGTCGGGACGCCCGACGTCAGCCCCAGAGGCGAGTGAAGTCGAGCCGGACGGTGTGCAAGCCGTCCGGGCCGCCGATGGTCAGATGTCCGGTGGCGGAGAGGCTCAGGGCGCTGCAGCGGTGGAGAAGCGGCAGTGTCCTGAGCTTTCCGCTGGTGAGGTGCCAGAGGTGGAGCTCGGCGTCGTTCCACGCGGCAGCGATCAGTGGGCCGGCGGGGGTGTCGGCGGCGGCGAGGGCGGTGACGAGGGCCGGCCGTTGCTCGACGGGAGATTCCATCGGTTCCTGGGAGGTCTCCCACAGCCGGACCGAGCCGTCGAAGGCGGCGCTGATGACGAAGGTGAGGTCGTCGTCGGGCAGGCGCAGGCAGGTGACGGCGGTGACCGGGACCGTATGGAGGCGGCGGGAGCGTGGCATGGGCCAGTACTCGGTCAGGGACCACATGTGTACTGCTCCGCCGGTGTCGCCGACGGCCACCAGGCCCGACTCGGCGCAGGATCCGAGAGCGGTGGGCCGGGAAGAATTGTCGGCGGAGGCATCGGTGCCGGGCTGGATCGCGCCGTGGTGAGAGGTTATATGCCCGAGCACGGTACCGACCGCGCCCTCCTTGCCCTTGCCCTCGCTCTCGCCCTCGTCCTCGTCCGCATCCGCATCCGCATCCGCATCCGCCGTGAGGCTGTGCAGCGCTCCGGTCTCGTCGAGGATGAGGACCGCGTCGGGGCCGGCTGCGGCGATGCCGCTGGGGCGTATCGCGGTGGGTGAGGGCAGCGTTCCGGTGCGTGCCCCGGTTGCGGGGTCGTGCCGGTGCAGGCGGCCGAGGGGGTCCGAGGCGAGCAGTTGACCGCCGGTTGCCGGGATGGGGCAGTGGGCGGTGACCGGAGTGTCGTGCTGTGCCCACATGGCGGTCCACTGGTGCTGCTCGGCGAGGGGGCGCAGGTATTCGCTGAGAGTGGGGCTGGTGGTGAGGGCGGCGGCGTGCAGCAGGGCGGCGCGTGCGGTGTCGCTGTGTTCGGAGCCGGACAGTTGGGGGGCGGCGCGGTTCCAGATGGTGCGCAGGCCGGTGGGGGCGAGGGTGGTGGGGCTGTGGAGTGCGGCGGTGATGGCCGTGGTGGAACCGTGGATGAGGAACCCCGGATCGGCGAGCAGCGTACGCACCGCACTGCCGTCGCCTTTCACTTCCGCCCCTTCATCTCCGTCTCCGTATTCGTATTCGTCTCCGTCTTCGAATTCGAGGGCGGCGTCGAGGATGTGCTCCCGGCTCGTGTGCGGAGCTTGGTCCCAGATCGGTCTGCCGTCGGTCGTCCGGGGAAGGGCGGCCGCCAGCGTGGTGAAGTCCGCCCGCTGCGGGTCTTGGGAGGTGCCCGGATACGGCGCTGCGCCCAGGTCGATGAGGTGCGGGCCGGCGTTGCTGGTGCTGAGGAGCTCTGTTGTGCCGGTCTCCGCTACGAGTCGCACGTACGGGAACTCCAGGAGCGGGTTGAGGAGTTCCTCGACGATCGTCTCGGGCTGCGCGGAAGGCCGGCCGGAGGGGCCGCGTCCGGCGAGGTGGAGGTCGGGCACCACGAGCAGCAGCGGCCGTTGGTCGGTGGCGACGCGGTCCAGGAGGCGATGTGGGGGCAGAGGACCGTAGCCGAGTTGGCGGCTCATCTCCCAGGAGAGGGCGTCGGTGGTGAGCCCTTCCGAGGGGACAGTGGCATGAGCGGTGGTACGGGGGTGGGTGGCCGCCCCGACGAGGAACCATGCCAGCAGATGGCTCTTGCCGCTCGCCCGGGCGCCGCGGAGCAGGCACAGCCGCGGGAGGCTGTCGTCGGCCGCGGCCGCCCACTGGACCAAGGCCCTTCCGGCGTTTGCCCGATGCGCGTCCAGCGGCGGCCATGCCGCTGTATCGGGCGCCGGCGGAGGGCTTGCGGTGGTCATCGTGCGTCATCCCCCTACTGCGTCACTACTGAGTCACCACTGAGTCATTGCTGTCACTGCCGTCACTACTGCTACTGCTACTGCTACTGCTACTGCTGGGGAGGCTGCGCGGCGGCCTCACGGAGCAGGCGGATTCCTTCGGCCCGGGATTCGGCGGTCTCGCCGTAGGGGAAGTTGTGGGTCAGTTCGGCGTCCGGGAACGTCTGCGCCATCCACAGGGAGCAGTAGTGTCCGGGCATGAAACAGGCCTCCAACTCGGTATGGATACGCAGCACTTGACCAGGCTCGACGCCCGATCCGTGCAGCGCGGACCAAAGTCGCTCCTCGGGATGGAGACCGATACCGCCGGCGCGGGTCACGATCTGCTTCTGACCATCGGCGCCGACGTACTCGAACGCGGCGTACCACTCCGCACCGGCCGTGTCACGGAGATCATCGAGGACCAGCGGCCACCAGCTCTCCCGGTCGGCGAAGGCCTCCGGGTCCAGGCTCCGGAGCCGCCGCTCTGCCGCGGCGAATGCGTCGGCAGCAGCTGGGGGCTGGTCCGTACCGAGGATGGTGCGCAGTGCTTGATCCAGTACGAGAAGGGACTGGGCAAAGACCTCGGGCGAGGTGTTCACGAACCGGGGCGGCTCGTGGTAGCCGAGCAACAGCGCTTGCACGACACCCTCATGGTCGGCACAGATCTCGTATCCCTGGTCGGTACCCAATCGGGCCGGCTCGTGGTGCTCTTCGAACTCGATGACCCGCCCGACGGTCCGGGCGTATTCGCCCAGCGCGACGGGGTCATCGGCGGACGTGGAGAAATAGGGGCCCACCTGCCACGGGACGGCCACCTGCGCCAGTCGACGGACGGCGACGGGCACCGTACGCGGATCGCCTGCCGACTCTTGTCCGAAGTGCCGCAGTTCGCCCTCATGGGCATGCATGGAAAACTCCTCGACGCTTGTGTGACGCATTCCCGGTTGACCGGGGTCGCCGTTGACCGGGGTCGCCATGGATGACTCCGGCTAACCGACCGTCTCGTACACGGCTGAAAGAACACAGTCCCATGTCGGCATGCGCGGGGCGTCCTCTGCCTCCCAGTCGAACTCCTCCGACCAGGCCGGCTCCACCCCCTCGAAGGGGAGCGGATCGGCCCGCATCATCCGCTCCCGGAGCGACACCGCCACAGATTCCGGGTCGGGGATGTCGTCCGACACCGTGTAGTCGTAATGCGGACGCTCGCGTTCGAGCAGATAGAGGAAGAAGAGGAAGGAGTCGAGACTCTGGTTCAGCAGATGCGCCGTGTACTCTCCGTCCGGCAGGCAGTAAACAGCTCCCGACTTCGGGTCCAGGGCGACGACGTCGTAGTGAATCTCACCGATCACCAGCCAGTCCGCCCACCCGTTCGGCATGTCCTGGTACCGGGAAAAGTGACTGAGCTCCGCACATCGACGGAGCCGGCCGGGAGCCCCCTCCTCGAAGAGTCCTCCGTCGATCGCGAAAAAAGAACTGCGGTCATCCGGCAGGCCAGTGTCGACCAGAAGCGAACGAGCCACCTCATGAAGCCCCGCCGGGAGCTTTTCCTCATCCAGCGTCACAAGCTTTTCCGCGGGGAATACCGACTCCATCATCGAGCGGTCGGTGAGCTGGGGCATGTTTCGTCCTGTCGACGCGACGCAATAATTTCCGCGATGCTATCGGAAGCCACCCCTTCGAGTCAATCAGTGCCTCTTATGCCGATTGATGCCGTTGAGGTAATTCTCCATCTGTTCATTCCCCTTCTTTCTGGAAGCGTCCGTGTCGCCGTACTCGACGGAGTGCGAGACTTGTACACCTGCCGGAAGATGCTCCGCCATCCACGCACTGCAGTTTCTGGTACCGGGTCCGGTCGTACATGGCTCCCGCTCGGTATAGAGCTCGGTCATTCCCTTTGAATTCCCGGAGTCCAGGAAGGGTATACCGACCTGACGTTCCGAATGCATACCGGGCCACTTGCTCCGGCCGACAAGGATGAACTCGTTCTCTGCACCCGGCTCTCCGTACCGCGCTGCGGCATAGTTCCGGCTTGTGAAATTCCCCTTCGTCACCCGTCCATAATCTCCCGATTTACCGCCCGCCCCCGTGTTGGCATGCCGCGCCAACTGCGTAGCCTGAGACAGGTCTGTACTACCGAAGGGAACCTGGCGCGAGGGCTTTTTCTTGCGCTGCTCCACCGGAGGCAACGGGTAATTACCGGCCACTCTCCGACCAACGTGGTCATCCCCCTGAAGCCCGATGGGAGTAAGTCGCCTGCGATCCTGATCGGTAAGATCCTGATGTCCCGCAGAGGTAAGCCGGGTAACCTTCCCCTTGTCATCCACATGATACGTCGGCGCGTTGCCGTGCGACTTCTTTCCGATACTTTGGATCTCAGTCGCGATGCTGTCATCGTTCTCGCGATGGTTCAGCTTCATCTTCTTGATTCCGCCGACCATTTTTTCGTCGAGATGCTTGGCGGTTCTCTTGATGCCGGTCTCGAGTCCGTCGATGACCTTGTCGATCATGGGAGCGGCGGCGTTGGCGATGACGTCCTTGCCACGGGTACGGCCGTGGTGGTCCTTGGCCCGGCCGATCTTGCCGCCGGCCTTGTTGCGGAAGGTGCCGCCGGCGCCCTGCAGACCGGTGACCACGTTGTCGTGTGCGTCCGGGTCGAAGGTGAAGCCCCCGCTGCCGGCTCCGCCGCCTCCCCCACCTCCCCCTCCTCCACTCCCACCGCTTCCGCCGCCGGCGGTCAGCAACTGCATGTCGGTGGCGGCCGACTTCCCGGCGTCCTTGCCCGCCTGGGCGGCGTGACCGACATCGATCCCCTTCTGCAGGCCCAGGGCATTGGCCCCGACCTGGACCACCAAGTCGCCGACCATTGCCCCCAGCGCTTCCTCCACAGGGGTCAGGGCGACGCTGACGATCTGCTCGACCACCTGCTCGCAGACCTCTTTGATGATCCTGCGGACGGCGAGACGGGTGGCCTGGGTTCCGGCCAGTGCGCCGAGCTCGGACAGGCCGAAGGTGAAGGGGGCGGCGGCCTGTGCGGCGATCACCTCGGCCGCGAGGATGGCGAGTTGGGCGATGGCCCCGATCTTGGCGCCCTCGATGAGGACGGCCACGGCATCCATGGCCGTGGCAGCCAGGCGACCGCACTCGGCAAGCCCTTTCAGATGCTTCCCGTTGATCTTGCCCCAGTGGGCGTTGAGGGCCTCCACCCCCAGCGAACCGCCCGACGCCCCCACCAGGCTCTGAATCACCTGATGTGCCTGGTTGGCGCCGTGATCGATGTCGTCGGCGAACTCCCGCAAGGAGTCCGCCATGTCGCGATAGTCGTCCTCGTCCACGTTCGGCCACGACACACCGATGATGTCGAGTATCTCGTCCGCCCACCCCGGCAGCACCACACCCACGTGAACACGCCCCCCCGATCGAATTCGAACGGAGAGACGTTCTCATCCACGTGACGGTTCCTCAAGCCCGATGCGGTCACATTCCTTCCGCATTCCGCGAGGAAGCGATATTCCGTGAGGAAGCGATCGCGGCTGACCTCAAGCGCAGCAGGCCGGGCCTCCCTTCACGAGACCCCCTGCGCGAGGCCCCCGAGCACGAGGCCCCCGTGCACGAGGCCCCCACCTACGGATGTCCGCAGGTGGGGGCCTCGTATCAGGGACGGGCGCCGGAGGGGGGTTGGGGCGCCCGGGGCGGTATCCCGCCCAGATGGTTTCTCACAGGTGATGCCGGGGCTGTCAGAGGGCCAGGCCGCTGAAGAGCCCGGGAGAGCGGGAGCTGAAGAGCCCGGGAGAGGAGGAGCTAAAGAGCCAGAGAGAGCAGGAGCACGCACGCCATTCCGACGACCGAGATCAGGGTCTCCATCACCGACCATGTCTTCAGCGTCTGGCCGACGTTCATGCCGAAGTACTCCTTGACCATCCAGAACCCGGCGTCGTTGACATGGCTGAAGAAGAGCGAACCACAGCCGATCGCCAGCACCAGCAGCGCGCCATGGGTGGTGCTCATCTCCGCGGCGAGCGGGGCCACCAGTCCGGCCGCGGAGATGGTGGCCACCGTCGCGGAACCGGTCGCGAGCCGGATGGCGACCGCGATCAGCCAGGCGAGCAGCAGCGCGGAGATGTGCCACCCCTTGGAGAGGTCCAGGATCATCTGGCCGACACCGGCATCCACCAGCGTCTGCTTGAAGCCGCCGCCGGCGCCGACGATCAGCAGCACCCCGGCGATGGGCGCGAGCGACTTCTCGACGGTGGTGGCGATCCGGCCGCGGGTGAAGCCGGCCGACCGGCCGAGCGTGAACATCCCGACGACGACGGCGGTCAACAGCGCGATCAGCGGCGAGCCGACGACGTCGAAGACCTTCCGGACGGTGTGCCCCGGATCGTCGACGACGATGTCCGCCAGCGCCTTGGTCAGCATCATCGCCACCGGCAGCAGCACCGTGGCAACGGTGATCCCGAAGCCCGGCCGCTTCTCCAGCTCGTCCGAAGCGCGCTCCGGCACCAGCCTCTCGGGAGGACGGACATCGACCCACCGGGCCGCGTAACGGGAGAAGACCGGCCCCGCGATGATCCCGGTCGGGATCGCGACGACCACACCGAGCGCCAGCGTCACCCCAAGGTTCGCGCCGACCGCGTCGATCGCCGCCAGCGGCCCGGGGTGCGGCGGGATCAGCCCGTGCATCACGGAGAGTCCGGCCAGCGCCGGGACACCGATCCGCATCAGGGAGAAGTTGCCGCGCTTGGCGACCAGCAACACCACCGGGATCAGCAGCACGATCCCGACCTCGAAGAAGATCGGCAGCCCGACGATCCCGGCGATCAGCACCATCGCCCAGGGCATGACCCGGCTTCCCGCCCTGGCCAGGATCGTGTCGACGATCTGGTCCGCGCCACCGGAGTCGGCGAGCAGCTTCCCGAGGACCGCGCCGAGCGCGATCAGTACGCCCGTGCCCGCGACCGTCGCGCCCAGACCGGCCGAGAAGCTGGCGATGGCCTTGTCGAGCGGCGCCCCGGCCGCCGCGCCGAGCGCCAGCGAGCCGACGATCAGCGACAGAAAGGCGTGCAGCTTGAACCGGGTGATGAGCAGGACGATGACGGCTATACCGGCCAGGACGGCGATGCCCAGCTGTGCGTGACCGGCCGAGGTGATGGGCTCGGTCGCATCCGCTGCGAGCATCTCGACGCTGAGATGTGTCACGGCGATTCCCTTGCGTGGAGGGGAGGGAGAGGGTGGGAGAAGGGCTACACGGGGTCTGCGGGCTACGGGGGTCTGTGGGGTCTGTCGCTACAGGGCCTGTGGGCTACGGGGTCTGTCGCTACAGGGCCGTAGGACGACGGGCGCGGTCCGCGCTCGGAGTGCGGCCACCGCCCGCCCGGCGATCTCCTCCGGCGTCCCGGAGACATCCACCGCGACACCCGCCTCATCGCGCCCCAGCGGTTCGAGCGTGGCGAACTGGGAGTCCAGCAGCGCGGTCGGCATGAAGTGGCCCTTGCGCTCGGCCATCCGCGCCTCGATCAGCGCACGGTCGCCGGTCAGATGCAGAAAGACGAGACCGGGGGCGCCGTAGCTGCTGCCGGGGGTGCTGCCGGGAACGGCGGCGGCCCGCAGCCGGTCGCGGTAGACCCGCTTGAGCGCGGAGCTGCTGACGATCCCGCCCCGCCCGGCCCGGCCGCGCGCCCAGGCGCCGATCGCATCCAGCCACGGCCCGCGGTCGTCGTCGTCCAGCGGTGTACCGGCCGACATCTTGGCGATGTTCGCCGCCGGATGGAAGTCGTCACCCTCGGCGTACGGAACGCCCAGTGCGGCGGCGACCAGCGGACCGATGGTCGTCTTGCCGGTACCGGCCACACCCATCACGACGATGACGTCAGTGGCTGCGGGGGTGGCCGCAGGGGTGGCCGCGGGGGTGCTCATCCGGTGGTACCTCGCTGTCTTCGTCGACCCCGTACGGCACCCACTGAAACCCATTAGGTATGACGTATTCAAGCCCCTGTGACTCAAACGTCATACTTAATTGCTCCAGCCGGGGAACGTAGGCTTGCCCCATGGCAAACGAGGGGAAGGGACTGCACGCCCGTGTGCTGGAGTCCCTCGGACCCGCGATCACCGCGGGCGACTACCCTCCGGGCACGATCCTGCGCACGGACGAGCTGGAGCAGCGCTTCGACGTCTCGCGCACGGTCATCCGCGAGGCGATCCGGGTACTGGAATCCATGCGGCTGGTCGCCTCCCGGCGCCGGGTGGGGGTGACCGTCCGCCCCACCGAGGAGTGGAACGTCTACGACCCGCGCGTGATCGCCTGGCGGCTGGCCGGCCGCGACCGCCCTCGCCAGCTGCGCTCGCTCACCGTCCTCCGCTCGGCCGTCGAACCGGTCGCCGCAGGCCTCGCCGCCCAGCACGCCACCCCCGCCCAGTGCGCCGAACTCACCGAGCACGCGATGGGCATGGTCGCCACCTCACGCGGCCAGCAGCTCGACGCCTACCTCGTCCACGACATGGCCTTCCACCGGGTGGTACTGACCGCCTCCGGCAACGAGATGTTCGCCCGCCTCGGCGAGGTGGTCGCCGCCGTCCTGACCGGCCGCACCCAGCACCAGGTGATGTTCCCCGACCCCGACCCCGCCGCGGTCACCCTCCACGTCCAGGTCGCAGAGGCGGTACGGACGGGGGACGCGGCGCGGGCGGAGGAACTGACGCGGCAGATCACCACGGGCGCGATGGCGGAACTGGACGTGCTGGCGCCCTAGACGCGTGCTGGCACCCTGGACGGCGGCTTCCGTACGGACACGCGTGTCCGTCTGCGCGCCACAACAGATCCGTAAGGACACCCGCAGGGACACCCTCAAGGACATCCGCAAGGGCATCCGTAAGGACAAAGGGACATACGTGTTCGTCAGAACGCATCCGTAGGGACATACGTCCCCCAGACGTTCCGCAACGCGTCGCACACCTCGCCCACCGTCGCCCGCGCGCGCAGCGCCTCCCGCATCGGGGGAAGGACGTTGTCCGTGCCCTCCGCGGCCTTTCGAAGGTCGTCGAGGGCCGCGGTGACGGCGCCCCGGCTGCGGCGGGCCCGCAGTACCGCGAGGCGCTCGACCTGCTGGGCCTCGATCGCCGGGTCGACCCTCAGCGGGGTGTACGGCTCCTCCTCGTCCAGCTGGAAGCGGTTGACGCCGACGACCACCCGCTCGCCGGCGTCCGTCTCCTGAGCGATGCGGTACGCGTTGCGCTCGATCTCGTCCTTCTGGAAGCCCCGTTCGATGGCGGCCACCGCGCCGCCCAGGTCCTCGACCCGCCCCATCAGCGTGACCGCCGCCTCCTCCACCTGATCGGTCATCGACTCCACGGCGTAGGACCCGGCGAACGGATCTACGGTGGCGGTCACATCGGTCTCGTACGCCAGCACCTGCTGCGTACGCAACGCGAGCCGGGCCGCTTTGTCCGTGGGCAACGCGATGGCCTCGTCGAAGGAGTTGGTGTGGAGGGACTGGGTGCCGCCGAGAACCGCGGCCAGGCCCTGGATCGTGACCCGGGCGAGGTTCACCTCCGGCTGCTGGGCGGTGAGCTGCACTCCGGCCGTCTGGGTGTGAAAGCGCAGCATCTGCGATCTGGGGTTCCGGGCGCCGAATTCCTCCCGCATCACCCGGGCCCAAATCCGCCTCGCCGCACGGAATTTGGCGATCTCTTCGAGCAGTGTCGTACGGGCCACGAAGAAGAAGGAGAGCCGCGGCGCGAAGTCGTCCACGTCCATCCCGGCGGCGATCGCGGTACGGACGTACGCGATGCCGTTGGCGAGCGTGAAGGCGATCTCCTGCGCGGGTGAGGCGCCCGCCTCCGCCATGTGGTAGCCGGAGATCGAGATGGTGTTCCACCGGGGGATCTCGGCCCGGCAGTACTGGAAGATGTCGGCGGTCAGGCGGAGCGAGGGCTGCGGCGGGAAGATGTACGTACCACGTGCGATGTACTCCTTCAGGACGTCGTTCTGAATCGTGCCGTTGAGCCGGCCTGGGCTCACCCCCTCCTCCTCGCCCACCAGTTGGTAGAGGAGCAGCAGCAGTGCCGCCGGGGCGTTGATCGTCATCGACGTCGACACCCGGTCCAGCGGAATCCCGCCGAACAGCACCCGCATGTCCTCGACGGAGTCGATGGCCACCCCGACCTTGCCGACTTCGCCGGAGGCGAGGGGGGTGTCCGAGTCATGGCCCATCTGCGTCGGCAGGTCGAAGGCGACCGACAGGCCCGTGGTGCCATGGGCGATGAGCTGCCGGTAGCGGGCGTTGGACTCGCGGGCGGTGCCGAAGCCGGCGTACTGCCGCATGGTCCAGGGCCGGCCGGTGTACATCGACGGATAGACGCCACGCGTGAAGGGGTAACTGCCGGGGGCGCCGAGCCGGCTCGCGGGATCCCAGCCGTCCAGAGCCTCCGGGCCGTAGACCGGCTCGATCGGCAAGCCGCTCTCGTTGCGCCGCACACCGCCGTCCGATTCCTGCACCATGGACGTACGCCTCCCATTGAACTGACGTGATATCCGCTATTTCGCTATTCCGCTTTGCACCGTTCTACTCCGTGGTGGCCGCATGCCCGCAGGTTCGCCACGCCGCGGCGCTGGGCAGCATCCCGGTGGCCGGTCGGGGGCACCGAGATCCGGGAGCAGCGCATGAAGCGGAGCAACGGCAGACGTACCGCGGCCGCCGCGGTACTGGTGGCGGCACTCGCGGTGGGCTGCCGTCCGGTGACGGTCACGAAGACGGGCGGCGCACCGGACGGCAGCGGCGTACGGTACGGCCCCACCGCCCCCGCTCCCCCGCCACTCGGCCCGCACACACCGCCCGCCCCCTCCCCGACCGAACACACCGCCCGCTCCGCGACTCCCACCCCCGAGCCGGTCATGGCGTACGGCTCACAGGGCGCGCGGGTCCGCGAACTCCAGGCCCGGCTGGCCCAGCTGGGCCTCTTCGACCACGTCCCGACGGGCAACTACGCGTCGGTCACCGCCGCGGCGGTCCGCGCTTTCCAGCAGCGGCAGGGCCTGCCCCGTACGGGCGCCGTACAGCCGGAGGCCTGGCGTACGCTGCTCGCCCGTACGCACCGGCCGTCGCCGGCGGAGCTCCGCCCCCGCACCGCCCGGCCGGTCGGCGCGGCCGATCCGCGCTGTCTGCGGGGCCGGGTGATCTGCATCAGCAAGCGGAGCAACATCCTCGCCTGGATTGTTGACGGGCAGGTCGTCTCGGCGATGGACGTCCGCTTCGGCTCCCAGTACACCCCCACCCGCGAAGGCACTTTCGCCGTCACGTTCAAGAGCCGCCACCACGTCTCGACGATCTACCACACGGCCATGCCGTACGCGATGTTCTTCAGCGGCGGCCAAGCCGTCCACTACTCCGCGGACTTCGCCGCGCGCGGCTACACCGGCGCCTCACATGGTTGCGTGAACGTGCGGGACGAGGGGAAGATCGCCGCCCTGTTCGGCGCGGTGCGGCAGGGTACCAAGGTGGTTGTTTACCACTAGGGGGCGTTCGAACGGATCCCCTAGGGCGTGTTGCGAAAGTGTGTGCGGTGGCGGACGTGGCGTAGTACTCCTGGGGGGACATAGAGACACGTATGTTCTCACTTGGAGTTGTCGATGGCCGTTCGCCGTGTCGTACCCAACATCCAGTCGGAGGCCGCGCAGGAGAGCCGGGAGTTCTATGGCCTGCTGGGATTCGAGGAGGTCATGAACCACGGCTGGATCATGACGCTCGCCTCCCCGTCCAGTCCGGCAGCGCAGATCAGTGTCATGACCAGTGACAAGACCGCGCCTGTCGCCCCCGACATGAGCGTCGAGGTGGACGACGTGGATGCGGCTTATGCGGTCATGCGGGAGAGCGGTGCGGAGATCGTGCACCCCTTGCAGGATGAGGAGTGGGGCGTGAGGCGGTTCTTCGTCCGCGATCCCAGCGGACGGGTGGTCAATGTGCTGGGCCACCGGTGACGGCCTCTTCCGCGCCCCTGGTGAAAGTGCTGGTCACAGCCACTCGTTGATGGCTGCGACGAGGACGGTTGCTTCGTAGCGGACGGCGAGCTTCTCGTAGCGTGTGGCCACTGCCCGGTGCCTTTTGAAGCGGTTGACACCGCACTCCACGGCGTGCCGCTCGCGATAGTCGATCTTGTCGAACCTCGGCGGGCGGCCGCCGCGCGAGCCGCGCTCCTTGCGGTTGCGGGCCTGGTCAGCCTTGTCCGGGATGGTGCAGCCGATCCCGCGCCGCCACAGGTAGGCACGATTCTTGCGGGAGGCGTACGCCTCGTCGGCCCGCACCCGGTTCGGCCGGGTGCGCGGCCTGCCGGGCCCGACACGGCGCACCCGGATCTTCTCCAGCACGGGCTCGAACTGCGGGGCCCCCGCGCTGCCCGCCCGTGATCACGATCGACATCGGCTTCTGGCCCTGCTCCACGGCCAGGTGCAACTTGGCGGTCAGGCCGCCGCGCGAGCGTCCGAGCCCGTGGTCATCCGGCTCAGTAGCGACGCCACCGGGCGGCTCGACCTGCAGGTCCCCTTTTCCCGTGCGCCGGCGGCGTGCTGGTGGGCCCGGCAGACAGTGGAGTCGACGTTGATGTCCCAGGTGATCAGCTGCTTCGCGCCGGCCACGGCCTGCAACTCGGAAAAGATCTGCTGCCAGGTGCCGTCTCGCTGCCAGCGGCGGAACAGGTCGTACGCCCGCCCCCAGGGCCCGTACCGCTCCGGCACGTCCCGCCACGGCGCCCCGGTACGGGTGCGCCACCGTATGCCGTCGATCAGCTGCCGCCTGGTCCATACCGGCGGGCGTCCCGGCTTCTTACCCACTGGCAACAGCGGCTCCAGGCGGGCCCATTGCACATCCGTCAAATCTCCACGTGCCACAAAGCAAGATCATCCCATCTCAAGATCCACTTTCGACACGCGCCCTAGGGGTTGCGAGCGCCCCCTGTGGGGCCACAACCCGATGGGGCGGGTCGGTATTCCCGATTCCCCCTTGTCCCTTACCCCTTCCCCAATTCCCATGGCCTGCACGGGATTTCCTTGCGGGACAACCCTTGTGTGACAGCCAGTTCTCTTCAACAGAAGCGACAATTGAGCAACCCCCACACACAGCAGCCCCCTCCACGAGAGCGGCGCCGGTTTAGGCGCAAAGAGGGGGGCGGCGCGGGCAGGGCCGGGGGAACGTGCCCCACCCGCGCCAGATGCGCTGAGCCGAGGTACGGGGGGGGAAACCCCGGCTTCTCGCGCAGCCGATGACCAGTCGGCTTCATTTCTTACTGCGTCACAGGGTCGAAAAACGTCACACCACGCTGGTGGCCGGTGCACCGGGGAAGGACATTCCGGCCAGAAGTGGGCCAGAAGTCAGGTGAGTGGCGCGGACGGCGTGGACGGAACGGGCGGCGTGGGCGGCACAGGCGCGGTGGGCGGAGTGGACGGAGTAGGCGGAGTGGGCGGTTCGGAGGCCGGGGCGGGGGTGCCGGCGAGGTGGCCGGCGCTGAGCGTCCGGGCCGATGCTCCGTCCTTCTTGCCGCCGCCGGAGCTTCCGGAGCCACCGGAGCCGGCAGAGCCATGGGTTCCACCGGAGTTACCGTTCCCGCCACTCCCGCCACTCGCGCCACTCGCGCCACTGCCGCCACCGTTGCCGCCGACGCCATCGTTGTCATCCGAGCCGCCGCTGTTCTGATGGCGTGCGAGGTAGGCACGGCAGAAGCCGTGCACCTTCTCCGCGCCGCCGGCCTTGCTTTCGAGGTGACGCAGCAGCTCACGCGCCATTTCGCCCCGTTTGCCGGACTCATAGCTCCGGCAGAGGTCGAGCAGAGGGTTTTTTCCGTCGTTGTCACGGTGGCCGGGCCCACCGTCCCCGTCCTTGCCCTTGTCCCCGCTCTTGTCCCCGTCACGGTCATCGTCGTGGTCGCCGCCTCGCCCCTTGCCGTCGCCGGGCGTGCCCGTGCCCGGGCCCTGCGTCGCGCCGGGGCTGCCTGGCGCCGGGGTGCCGGCGGGCGCGCCGGTCCCGCCGCCGTGCGTGGCGCCCGGGGTCGGCGCCGCCGTCCCCCCGGTCTCGGCGCCGGGCGGGTAGGTACCGAGCGTGCCGGGGGTCTCGGCGGCGGAGACGCTGGAGCCCGGTTCGGGCGCGTCGCCGCCACCCCGGAAGGGGGCGGGCAGGACGCCGGTGCCGGCCGCGACGGCGACCCCGCCGATGGTGCAGACGGCGAGGGCGACGGCGATACCGCGCCGGAAGGGACGGCCGAACCGGGGCCGTTCGGCACCGCCTGTGGTGTGCAGGGTCGTCAGCGGGCTGTCGGCGGCCCGGCCGCGCGCCGTCACCCCGGCGCCCCGGTGGGCGGCACGATGGAACGCGGCGACCGCGGCCTCTTCCCCGGGAAGCGGAGCGGCCCCGGACGGCCCGGTGCCGGTTGCGGCGGCGGCCTCCAGCAGTTGTTCGAGCTCGTGTGCGCCGTCACCGTGCCGGGCACTGACCGGTTCACCGCGCAGCAGCTGCTCCGCGGCGTCCTTGTCGAGCCAGTTGTACCGGTCGTCGGCCATCACATGTCCTTCTGCGTTCGTGCGGCCGTTTCCGTCACACCTGGTACGTACGATTCCGCCACGCCGTTGCGGCGTCTTCGGTCCTGCATGGGCATCCCGCTCAGCGTTCCGCCGCCCTTGCCCGGAGCCCGTGCGGACGGGCCAGGCGCGCCCTCGTCGGCACCGGCCACACCGCCACCGGAACCGGCGCCACTTCCGACTCCCGTGCCCGTTCCGGCCCCCGTTCCGACCCCCGTTCCGGCTCCCGTTCCGGTCCCGGCCGCCCTGTTGTCAGCGCCCGCCACTCCGCCGTCGGCACCCGCCACCTTGCCGTCAGCACCCGTCGCGGGACCGCTCGGTCCACCGGCGGCCGGACCGCCGCCATCCGTGCCGCCGCCATCCGGCCCGTCACCGATCAACTCGGCGAGCCGGCGCAGTCCGCGGTGCGCGGCGGTGCGCACCGCGCCGGGCCGTTTGCCGAGGACCTCCGCGGTGCTCTTGGCGTCCAGTCCGACGACCACCCGCAGCACCACGGCCTCGGCCTGGTCCTGCGGCAGTCTGGCTATCAGCCGCATGGCACGGCCGGTGCCGAGAGCCTCCAGCGCCTCACCCGCGGTATCGGACGCGCCGGGGGTGTCAGCCAGTTCGCTCTCGTCGCCGCCGACCACCGGGCGCCGACCGCGCATCCGTATGTGGTCGAGGGCGCGATTGCGGGCAATACGGGCGGCCCAGCCGCGGAAGCGGTCGGCGTCGCCGCTGAAGCGCCCAAGGTCGCGGGTTATCTGCAGCCAGGCCTCGGAGGCGACATCCTCAACGTCCGCTTCGCCCACCAACGTCCGTACATATCCGAGAAGTCGGGGATGTACGGCGCGGTAGACGGTACGGAACGCCGCCTCATCACCGTCCTGTGCCGCCTGTACGGCCACCGTCAACCGGCGGTCGTCCGGCTGAATGTCGTCCCCTCGCACGGGTCCATCCTGTCGCACCTGGAATGTCCGCCGCCCGGTCCTTACCGCTTTGTTGATCCACTCGACGTCACTGATCCGCTCAGCTCCACCGATCCACTCGGCTTCGCTGACGAGCCCGGCTCCGCCCACCCACTCGGCTTCGCTGACGAGCCCGGCTCCGCCCATCCACTCGGCTTCGCCGATCCGCTCGGCCACTCGCCGTCCGGCCGTACCGTGCGGCGCCGGAGCTCTCGCCGGCTACCGCCCGCCGCCGGTCACAGCGCACCGGGGACACATGGTAGAGAACCCGTGGTATCGCGGCTGCTCCCGGAGACCGTAACCCGTACCCACACCCGCTCTGAACCCGGGCCGGGCACAGGGCCGTGCCCAGCGCCCCGGAGCCCGCCCCCCTGTGACGCTTTCGGGCCGTCCGGCGCTGTACCGGATAGGGGGCCGTCACGGCCCTTCGCGAAGACGGCCGGGGCCTCTCCTGTGGGGGGTGGCGGCCCCGGCCGTCCTCTTGGATTCGGGCCGTCGCGGAACCTGATGCCGAATTCACCACCCGCCGTCGAAGGCAACCTCACCCCGCATCCGGGGGTGGCGGCCCCGGCCGTCCTCCTCTTCTTCTCTCCTCATGTCTCCTCATGCCACTGGCCTACAGCAGCCACTGCGGTGTCGCGCCGGGTATGCCACTATTCGTGCGCACACATCGCACTACGAGGGACCATTCCATTCACGCTTCCGCAGTCATGGTTCTCGCCCTCACCGAGAACGAACCGCCCGCCCGATACCTCCGGCTCGCCGCCTTCTGCCTCGCCGGAGCTGTCCTGCTCCTCTGGATCGGCCGCACTCAGCGCCGTACGGGCCGGAACTTCCTCAGTCCGAACGAGACGATGCGATGCGGTGACCAGCTGATCTCTCCGCCTCCTCCGAGCAGGCTTCAGCGGGCCCTGGGCCGCGTCATGACCGGTTTCGGGTACTTCTGTGCGCTGGGCGCTGTCGTCAACCTGGCTATCGGCATGAGTCACCTCTGATCAGGTTCCATGGAGCCAGACCTGGTCCGATCCGACGCCATGGAGCCCGATCTGGCGCCATGGCGCCGTAGCGCCTGATCACCCGGCCGCCGCTCCCACCCGGTTGGCCAAGGCGCTGAAGTCCGTCCAGGGCAGGGCGGGCGTCCGCGGGTCCCAGGTCTTCTGTGCCAGGGCCGCCAGCGGGAGCCGGATTCCGGCCGCGACCTGCTGCGCGGTCTGCGCCTGCGCGCGGTCGCACCAGATCGCGAACCGAGCCCCGGGGATCCGGTCCGGGCCGGTCGCACTCGCGGGCACCGCCACCGGCTGGGTGCCGCGGAGTACCCGCGGGGTCCAGCTCTCGTAGATCCGCCGGCCGGTCGGATAGGTGAACTGGTTGGGCTCGCCGAGGACGTAGTAGAGGTACTCGTCGTTGACGTTCAGGACGGTGCGGCCCTCGCGCAGGAACTGTGCGGGGTCGCGCTGGCCCAGCTCCTTGCCGGTCCAGTAGTCGACCGTCCGGTTCTTGTCGGCGTTCACCGCCGTGTCCGCGAAGAATCCGTCGTTCCAGGCCTCGATCCGGTTCTTGCCCTGTGCCTCGACGGTCTTCTGGCGGTCGTTGAGCCAGCCGGTCGCCAGGTCCTCGATGGTGCCGTCGGGCCCGTACTTCTGCCGCGCGGCCCGGGCGAGCTGCGGGTACGACGTCGACGGGGAGGACGACATCAGCGCCTGGTACTCGTCGCCGCCCAGGTGCCAGTAGGCGGGGGCACCCTTGGGGCTGGTGAACAGGTCGCTCATCTCCTTGAGCAGGGAGTCGACCAGCGGACCCGCCTCGGGGTTCGAGATGTCGATCGCGCCGCGGATCGTCCGGCCCGAGGCGTTGCGGAGCTGCAGCTCGGGGAAGTGGTCCAGCACGGCGCCCAGGTGACCCGGCGAGTCGAGTTCCGGGACGACGGAGATGTGCAGGCTCTGCGCGAGCTGGATGATCTGACGGACCTGGGCCTTGGTGAGATGGTCCGCGGAGACGATCTGGGGATGGGTGTCGCTCTGGATGCGGAAGCCCTGGTCGTCGGAGAAGTGCAGCTGGAACTGGTTGAGCTTGAGGTCGGCGATCTCCCGCAGCCGCGCCTCGATCCAGTCCTGGGTGAACGGCTTGCGTGCGTTGTCCAGCGACAGTCCGCGCTGCGGGCGGTCCGGCCGGTCCTCGATGGTGCCCTCGGGGAGTCCGCCGGCGGCGCGTACGGCCTGTTTGACGGTACGGGTGCCGTAGAAAATTCCCGCGTCGGTGGGGGCCGTGAGAGTGAGCCGGGCTCCGCGGGCGGTGAGGGTATAGGCCTCGTCGGCGGTACCCCGGACGGGAACGTTGTTGGCGGCGAGGCTGTTCGCACCCGTTCCCCCCTTGGTCACCTTTTTCGCAGATCTACCTACCCCTTCCCCTCTGCCCTTTTCTGTACTGCTTTCTGCTCCACTTTCCGTTCCGCTGTTGCCCGTCAGCTTCACTTCGATGTCACCGGGCCGCACGGCCTCGTCCTCATAGACGACCGCCAGCCCGCCCAGATCATGGGCCATCAGTTGCGCTTCGTCCGCAACGTTGCTCCCCTTCCCGGCCGGCACCACCACACGAGCCGCTTTCGTCGGGCGCCAGCCGCGCCCCTCGGCCTTCCGGAACTCCTTTACGGCGGGGATGACCTGCGGAGTTCCGGTCACCGGGGCCCAGGTCGGAGCGGCCTGGGCGGACGGGTTCACCTTGGCGCTGGTGCTGCCGGGCGGCTCGGTGTCCGCGGAATCGGAGCAGCCGGCGAGCAGCAACGCGCCGGTGAGCACCACGGCCGGCAGTGCGGCGCGCGGCTGCCGCATCGGGTTCGACATCGTGCAATCCTCACTTTTCTGGGCGAAGCATTGCCAGGTGTGCGGAGCCGGTTGTCCACTGAACGCGCGAAAGCTCTCTCATCCGGGTGAAATTCGCGCACCCCTCGGACAGTGATCGACAGGCGTCGTTAGCGTGGCGTCTCTCCTCGTCACCCCTCTCCCACCTCTCCCAGGGCCTCGTGGAACCGCCGGATATCGCCGGGGTGTCGTGCCACACACCACCGCCACACCCTCACTCTCCGCCGTTCCGTCACATGTCCCGGCGCCGGTCGCCTTCGGTCCCGCTTCGATCTCACTTCGGCCCGTATCAGTCCGCCTCGGTCCGCTTCCCCCAGCTTCCGTCAGCCGCCCGCCCCGCACCCGTCGAAAAGATCCAGTCGAGAAGATCCCGCCGAGTAGCCCCCCGAGAAGATCCAGAAGAACCAGCAGATCCAAAGCATCAGCAGCGCCAGAAGCGCCAGAGAGCGCCGGAAGACCCAGAAGATCCGCCGTCATCATTCGATTCGTCATTCGATTCGTCCGAGGAGCCCACGCTGTCCGGCGATACCCCGGCCGCCCGGCCGACAACGCTGCCCCGCCCGCAGTCCGCGCGGCGCGGTATACCTCCGCAGCTCCGCGGCACCGCCCCGCTCCGGCCCCGCCCCGAGGCGCTCGGCCTGGACCGCTTCAACGCGCTCGCCCCCGACGAGGCCCTCGCCGTGCTGCTCGGCTGCTGCGCCAGCCGCCACTGGGCCGAGCGGGTCGCCGCGCACCGCCCCTACCCGAACCCCGAGTCCCTGCTGGCCGCCGCCGACGAGGCCTCGTACGACCTCACCCTGGCCGAGCTGGAGGAGGCGCTCGCCGGGGAGTCCCCCACCGGGCCGCCGCCGGCCGACGCCCGCGGACCCGGCGTGCTCGCCGCCCGTACGGCACTGCGCGCGGCGCACGCCGAGTACCGGCGGCGCTTCCGCCACACCTTTGTGATGTGCCTGGACGGCTACCGCGAGGACGAACTGCTCGACCAGGTCCTGTGCGGAATCCGCACCCGGCTGGGCCATGCGCCGGTCGAGGAGCGGGCGGTCACCGCGGAGGAGCTGCGCCGCCTGGCCCGCGGCCGGCTCACCCGGCTCACCCGGCTCGCGACCGCCGCGAACCCCTGAGCCCTCTTGCCCCCGTACCCCCGTACCCCCACCCTTCGTGCCCCCGTCACCCTTCATGCCCCGAGCCCCCGAGCCCGCGAGGTCGTAGGCCCGCGCGCCCCGAGCCCGTAAGCCCCCGAAGCCGTAAAAATCGCACTTCGAGCTTGTGTGATAGCCCGTTGGTGCCTGTTTGATCACACCTGAGGACCCCCGCGCGAGAAGCCGACAGCTCGTCGATACGATGACGACCGGCCGGTGGACCGTATCCGGCCGGGCCCGACCGACAGTGCGGCATCAAAGGTGCTTACGCGTGGCGGCGCGGCCCTCAGTCCCCGCTCCCGGAGGGTTCTTCCGTGCCGGCTGGAACGCTGTACCGCGGCCGGGAAGGCATGTGGTCCTGGGTGGCTCATCGAGTCACTGGCGTCCTCATCTTCTTCTTCCTGTTCGTCCACGTCCTCGACACCGCTCTCGTACGCGTCTCCCCGGAGGCGTACGACAACGTCGTCGCGACCTATAAGACGCCGATCGTCAACGTCATGGAGTACGGCCTGGTGGCCGCCATCCTCTTCCACGCGCTCAACGGCCTCCGGGTCGTCGCCGTGGACTTCTGGTCCAAGGGCCCGAAGTACCAGAAGCAGATGCTGTGGACCGTTGTCGGTGTCTGGGTCGTGCTGATGGCCGGTGCCTTCTACCCCGTGCTGCAGCACACCCTGCGCACGCTGTTCGGGAGCTGACGCAAGATGTCCGCTGAAACCACCTCCGCAGCTGCCGCCGCGCCGGAGCAGGTCCGGCTGTACGACGTCGACAACCCGGCGCCGGTCATCGAGGCGCCGCGCAAGCGCACCAGGAAGACCGGCCGGGCGTCCCGGGGCAACTTCGAGATGCAGGCCTGGCTGTTCATGCGGCTGTCCGGCATCGTGCTGGTCGTCCTGGTCCTGGGCCACCTGCTGATCCAGCTGGTCCTCGACGGCGGCGTCTCCAAGATCGGCTTCGCCTTCGTGGCCGGCCGCTGGGCCTCGCCGTTCTGGCAGGTCTGGGACCTGCTGATGCTGTGGCTGGCCATGCTGCACGGTGCCAACGGCCTGCGTACCGTCATCAACGACTACGCGGAGCGGGACAACACCCGCTTCTGGCTGAAGATGCTGCTGTACACCGCGACGGTGTTCACCGTCCTTCTGGGCACGCTGGTGATCTTCACCTTCGACCCGAACATCTCCTGAAGCCGGGGCTGACTGGAACCATGAAGATCCACAAGTACGACACCGTCATCGTCGGCGCCGGCGGCGCGGGCATGCGCGCCGCCATCGAGGCGACCAAGCGCAGCCGCACCGCGGTCCTGACGAAGCTCTACCCGACCCGCTCCCACACCGGCGCCGCCCAGGGCGGTATGGCCGCCGCCCTCGCGAACGTCGAGGAGGACAACTGGGAGTGGCACACCTTCGACACGATCAAGGGCGGCGACTACCTGGTCGACCAGGACGCCGCCGAGATCCTCGCGAAGGAGGCCATCGACTCGGTCCTCGACCTCGAGAAGATGGGCCTGCCGTTCAACCGCACGCCGAACGGCACGATCGACCAGCGCCGCTTCGGCGGTCACAGCCGCAACCACGGTGAGGCGCCGGTGCGCCGCTCCTGCTACGCGGCCGACCGCACCGGCCACATGATCCTCCAGACGCTGTACCAGAACTGCGTCAAGGAGGGCGTGGAGTTCTTCAACGAGTTCTACGTCCTGGACCAGCTGATCACCGAGGTCGACGGCGTCAAGAAGTCCGCCGGTGTCGTCGCGTACGAGCTGGCGACCGGCGAGATCCACGTCTTCCAGGCGAAGGCCGTCATCTACGCGTCCGGCGGCACCGGCAAGTTCTTCAAGGTGACGTCCAACGCGCACACGCTGACGGGCGACGGCCAGGCGGCGGTCTACCGCCGTGGTCTCCCCCTGGAGGACATGGAGTTCTTCCAGTTCCACCCGACCGGCATCTGGCGGATGGGCATCCTGCTGACGGAGGGCGCCCGTGGTGAGGGCGGCATCCTCCGCAACAAGGACGGCGAGCGCTTCATGGAGAAGTACGCGCCGGTCATGAAGGACCTCGCGTCCCGTGACGTCGTCTCCCGCTCCATCTACACGGAGATCCGCGAGGGCCGTGGCTGCGGTCCCGAGGGCGACCACGTCTACCTGGACCTCACCCACCTGCCGCCGGAGCAGCTGGACGCCAAGCTCCCGGACATCACCGAGTTCGCGCGGACGTACCTGGGCATCGAGCCGTACACGGACCCGATCCCGATCCAGCCGACCGCGCACTACGCCATGGGCGGCATCCCGACGAACGTCGAGGGTGAGGTGCTCGCCGACAACACGACCGTGGTTCCCGGTCTGTACGCCGCCGGCGAGGTCGCGTGCGTATCGGTGCACGGCGCCAACCGCCTGGGCACCAACTCCCTCCTGGACATCAACGTCTTCGGCCGCCGGGCCGGCATCGCGGCGGCGGAGTACGCGGCCACGGCCGACTACGTCGAGCTGCCCGAGGACCCGGAGAAGCTCGTCGTCGACCAGGTCGAGCGGCTGCGCAACGCCACCGGCAGTGAGCGGGTCACCGAGATCCGCAAGGAGCTGCAGGAGACCATGGACGCCAATGTGATGGTGTTCCGCACCGAGCAGACGATCAAGACCGCGGTCGAGAAGATCGGCGAGCTGCGCGAGCGCTACCAGAACGTGTCCATCCAGGACAAGGGCAAGCGGTTCAACACCGACCTGCTGGAGGCCATCGAGCTGGGCAACCTGCTCGACCTGGCCGAGGTCATGGCGGTCTCCGCGCTGGCCCGCAAGGAGTCCCGCGGCGGTCACTACCGCGAGGACTACCCCAACCGCGACGACGTCAACTTCATGCGGCACACCATGGCGTACCGCGAGGTGGGCGCAGACGGCGCCGAGTCGATCCGCCTCGACTACAAGCCGGTCGTGCAGACCCGCTACCAGCCGATGGAGCGTAAGTACTGATGGCTACCCCGACCCTGGACAAGGCCGCCGAGGCCGACAAGCCCGAGCCCGGCTTCGCCGACTCCCCGTACATCACGGTCACCTTCCGGATCCGCCGGTTCAACCCGGAGGTCTCCGACGAGGCCGGCTGGCAGGACTTCCAGCTGGAGATCGACCCCAAGGAGCGCGTCCTGGACGCCCTCCACAAGATCAAGTGGGACCAGGACGGCTCGCTGACCTTCCGCCGCTCCTGCGCCCACGGCATCTGCGGCTCGGACGCCATGCGGATCAACGGCAAGAACCGCCTGGCCTGCAAGACGCTGATCAAGGACATCAACCCGGAGAAGCCGATCACGGTCGAGGCCATCAAGGGCCTGACCGTGCTGAAGGACCTTGTCGTCGACATGGAGCCCTTCTTCCAGGCCTACCGCGACGTCATGCCCTTCCTGATCACGACGGGCAACGAGCCGACCCGCGAGCGTCTCCAGTCCTCCGAGGACCGCGAGCGCTTCGACGACACGACGAAGTGCATCCTCTGCGCGGCCTGCACCACCTCGTGCCCGGTGTTCTGGAACGACGGCCAGTACTTCGGCCCGGCGGCGATCGTCAACGCGCACCGCTTCATCTTCGACTCGCGTGACGAGGCCGGCGAGCAGCGCCTGGAGATCCTCAACGACAAGGACGGCGTCTGGCGCTGCCGGACGACGTTCAACTGCACGGACGCCTGCCCGCGCGGTATCGAGGTCACCAAGGCGATCCAGGAAGTGAAGCGGGCGCTCATCACGCGGCGCTTCTGATACGTCCCGGTCCAGTACGTCCAGTACGTCCATGGCGCTTCGCGCACTTCTCGTACTCGTACGTCCAGCGGCACATGGCAGGGCCCGGCCACCGGTCGATGCACCGGAGGCCGGGCCCTGCCATGTGCCGAGTCAGCTCGGGCCCACAGCCGTCCCGTTACGCCTTCTCCCGCTTAATTGAGCACCTTTTCCAGAAAAGCATCCAGATTCCGCACGGTGCGCGCGATCCGCTCCTCCAGCGGCAGCGTCTCCTCGTGCCGCCCGGCAAGCTGGGACTGCTTGCGTCCCCGGACATAGAGGGAACAGGCGAGGTCGGCGCAGAGGTACGTCCCCACGGTGTTCCCCTGCCGTCCCGCGGGCCCGGCCCGGCGCGCCGCGAGCAGAGTGACACCGGACCCCGGATGTCCGGTCATGCACACCGAGCACACCGTCGTCTTGGTGAAACTCCGCCGTACGCCCTGCGGCACCCGCAGCGTCACCCCGATCAGCCTGTCGCCATGCGGCGCCACCAGATAACTCCGGTCCGGCGCACCGGGATCCCGCCACCCCAAGAAGTCCAGGTCTTCCCAGGGAAGTCCGGCCAGTCCCGCCGGGATATTGATCCTGCTCGCCTCCCCCTTCGAGCAATTCACAAAGGAGGCACGTATTTCTTTTTCACCGACGGGGTCCATAAGCACCGAAGCTAACAGCGGCTGCGCGGTCCCGTCATGTCATTTTCCCGAGGCTCGGAGGCCGGAGGCCAGAGGCCAGGAAGCCAGAGGCCAGGAAGCCGGAGGCCAGGCACCTGCCAGGTCCCGGCTCCAGCACCAGCTGTTGCGCGCCGCTGTACGTACGTCCCTCGGCCGCTGTTCCGCTACGGGTGCGGCTGGCGTGGGCTGTTCCTCTCGTTCTCACGCGAGATAACAACTTCCCGGTACGCAGCGATAACTGGTCCGTGCAAGCGGTTTCCTTCTTTACGCACCCGCGGTGCTCGCATCATCAAGAGAACGGCCAGAACCAGTAGCGTCACGGCGCATACCTGAAGTACCGCGTAGGGCAGCCAAAATCCCCAGACGATCCTTGCAAATCCTTCTGCCGTCAGGCCGGCCAACATGCAGAGAAACCCGCCCACAATGACCCTGTCACTCTTGGCGCGGGACTTCCTCAACCCCTTCTCGGCTGCGATGAGGGTGGCTTCATCCAGCGGGTCGAAGCCGTCCCGTTCATGGATCCAGCGAGCCGTACGCTGGGCTGCCGCACTCTCCCGCAGCACGTCAAGCGCGGGACCGCCTCGCATATCCACTTCCGCCGAGGAGCCGGGCCGCGTACCCGTACGGTAGAAGAGCCACTGCCCCTTGGCGCCATGTGCCTGGCGCAGGAACCCCTCTGCGCGGGCCATGTCTTCGGCCTGGTTGGTGGAGATACCCGGGTAGTTGGACGGGTTGATACGAATGTGGCCCCGGACGTTCGGAACCCCAGTGCGCAATTCCTGTCGCAGTTCCTCGACACGCTGCTCCAACGGAACCTTCTTGCGCTGTCTGCGCGTGTCCCACGCCGTGTAGGCGCCGAAGAGCAACCAGAGCCCCAGCCCGATCACCATCCAGCGAGGTATCCCCAGGCCGGCCTCTCCACCAGCAACAGCCAGAAGCAATTCGGCTCATCCCTTACCTCTGAGTGATCTCCGAGTGATCTCTGAGTGCAATGCTGATGTGCCGCTGCCCACCTGCTGGCCAGGCCCGGAGGGCAGCGGGGCGAACGACCCGGCTGTGCCGGTGCCCTCCCTCGGCGACGGTCGGGTCAGGCGGACGTCGTGTCCGTCAGGTCGGCCGGTGACTGGTTCGCGGCGGCCGCGTGCCGAAGGGCCCGTACGCCTCGGAACCCGATCACGCCGATTGCCGTCCCCAGAAGAAAGGAAAACACCGCGAGCAGCAAATGCACCCAGAAGTAGCCGGTCGGGTCACCCGCGTCGTCGAAGGCGAGGCCGCTCCCGTCCTTCACGAGGTTTTTGACGAAAGTGATCCAGATGAACCAGCTCCACACCCCGAAGGCGAGCAGGAACCAGGAGACGGGGCGAGAGAGGGTCGCCGGGGTGCGGGGGGCGGTCCCCGAAGAGCGCAACATGTACTCCAGTATGGGGAGCGGCTCCATACGGCGGTCGGGAGGGGCACTCTTCCGTGGTGTGCTGGCGGCGTCGCGGCCAAAGAAGGGTACGTTCAGCGACGTGCCGACGACCTTCTGTACTTTCACGGCTGCCAACCGTCCAACCGCCGCCATGACTCCCCCGGCCGCCGCGACCGCCATGGCTGCGACCGCCGCTGAGGCCGCCACGGCTGCGACCGCCGCTGAGGCCGGTGCGGCCGCTGGGAGCGGACGTGCGGCGCGTCATGGCGTTTCCGTACGTGCCCCCCTTTCCGTACGTGCTCCCCTCCGGGCTGCCGCCGCGCTGGCCGTCACCGGGCTGCTGGCGTCCCCGCTGCTGGCCGGCACCGCGTACGCCGATGATCCCAAGGCTCCCGCGCCGGCCAAGCCGCCGGCCAAGATGTCGCAGATCGGCGGGGAGCGGCTGGGCATGCCCGGCGTCCAGGTGGCGCCGCGGGCCGGGGCGCCGAAGCTGCCGGGACCGCATGCCTTGACCGCCCGTTCCTGGATCGTCTCGGACGCCGACTCCGGCAAGGTGCTGGCCGCCAAGAACCCGCACTGGCGGCTCGCACCGGCCAGCACGCTGAAGATGCTGTTCGCGGACACGCTGCTGCCGAAGTTCCCGAAGGACCAGAAGTACACCGTCAAGCCCGGCGACCTGGTGGGGCTGGGCGAGGGCAGCAGCATGGTCGGGATAAAGGAGAACCTGCCCTATGCGGTGCACGACCTCTGGCTGGGTGTCTTCCTGCGATCCGGGAACGACGCGGTGCACACGCTCGCCTCGATGAACGGTGGGGTCGCGGCCACCGTCAAGCAGATGCAACAGCACGCCGAGGATCTGAACGCCAACGACACGCATGTCGTCACCCCGGACGGCTATGACGCGCCGGGGCAGGTCTCCAGCGCGTACGACCTGAGCCTGTTCGCCCGGTCGGGACTGCGGAACGCCGACTTCCGCGAGTACTGCTCCACGGTGAGCGCGCAGTTCCCCGGTGACAAGGGCAAGGACGGAAAGCGGGGGACGTTCGGGATCCAGAACACCAATCGGCTGCTCAGCGGCGATTACGACGTCAAGCCGTATCCGGGGATCGCGGGCGTGAAGAACGGCTCGACGACGAACGCCGGGTCCACTTTCACCGGTGTCGCCCAGCGCGGCGACCGCAAGCTGCTGGTCACCGTCATGAACCCGGAGAAGAAGGAGCACAACGAGGGCTACCGGGAGGCCGCCAAACTCCTCGACTGGGGCTTCGCCGCGGCCGACAAGGTGGACCCGGTGGGCCGGCTCGTCGGACCGCGCAGCGAGGACGACGGTACCGGCGCGGAGGGCCCCCACGGGAAGGGCGCCCATGAGAACACCCAGGCGGCGCTGGACGGCTCCGGTTCGAGCGGTACGTGGATGTCGGTGGGGATCGCCGGTGGCACGCTGGCGCTGGTGGGCGCCGTGGGCCTGATCGTGCACCGTCGGCGGCCGCTGCCGGAGCGCGTACGGGGCAAGGGGCGGGGGCGCGGGCGGGAGCAGGAGCGGGAGCGGGAGCGGGAGCACTCTTCCGGAGAGTGAGCCGACCGCCCACTACCCCGCTACCCCTCTGCCCCTCCACCCCGCTACCCCGCGCGTTCGTCTCCCTCGTCCGCCGCTGCCCGCTCGCCCGCCGTGGCCGTCCATGAGGCGCAGTACACCAGCAGCTTCGCGGTGAAGTTGATCCACAACAGCAGGGCGATCGGGGTACCGAAGGCGCCGTACATACTGCGTGCGGCGACGCCCTGGAGATAGCCGCTGAGCAGCAGCTTCAGCAGTTCGAAGCCGACCGCGCCGAGGAGCCCGGCGATCACCACGGCGCGGTGCGGCGGGCGGGCGCCGGGCAGCTTGGTCAGGACGTAGACGAGCAGCAGGAAGTCCGCGAGGACGGCGATGCAGAAGCCGGCGGCCCTGAGCAGGAGGGCGCCGGCGCTCTGCTCGGACAGCCCGATCGCGTCCACCGCCCGGTCCACCGCCGCCGTGGCGAAGACGGAACAGCCGAGCGAGAGCAGGGCGACACCGCCGAGCCCCAGCAACAGGCCGCCGTCGCGGAGCTTGCCGACGAAGAAGTTGATGTCCTCGTCGTCCTTCTCCCACACGGCACGCAGACAGTCGCGCAGCGAATCGACCCAGCCGATGCCGGTGAACAGCAGCACGGCACCGGCGACCAGGCCCACCGTCGTGGCGTTCTCGACCAGTGCGGTGACGTCGAGCTGAGCCGAGATACCGGGGAACTGCTGGGCGATCGTGCCCTCCAGTTCATGCAACTGACGGTCGCTCAGCATCGTGGCGCCGATCGCGACGCCCACGGTGAGAAGCGGAAAGAGCGCGACGAAACTGGTGAAGGTGATGGCCGCGGCCAGCCTCGTCCACTTGACGCGGAGCATGCGCTCGTAGGCCCGCCAGGCGTGAGTGCCCATCAGCCGGCCGACGGCCGGCCCGACCACCGGCAGCCTCCTCAACCAGTCCATGGCGTTCCCCTTGTGCAGCTTCCGATCACACCTGAGGGGCCACCGTAAGCCGCCGCTGCCGCTCGGCGGTGGCGTCAGCGGAAGGGTGTCGTCAGCGGAAACGGTGTCGTCAACGGAGCGTTGTCGTCAGCGGAACGGTGCCGGTGGGCGCGTCAGATCGGCGGGCTGACGGGGAACGGCGGCCTGGTGGGCGGCGGCAGCCGGGTGGGGAGCGGCGAAGGGGTATTCGCGGTCGAGGCGCCAGACCGCGTCGGGGCCCTGTTCGTAGAGGGCGAAGCCGTCGATCGTCCAGGTGGCCGTGAAGTCGCTGAGGTCGGCCTGGGCGCGGTCCATGGCGGCTTCGGGGATGCCGTGGGCGATGGTGACGTGGGGGTGGTAAGGGAACTGCAGCTCACGGGCGCAGGGGCCGGAGGCCGCGCGGACCCGGGCCTGGAGGGCGGTGCAGCCCGCCTCGCCCTCGGTGACCTTGACGAAGACCACCGGGGAGAGCGGGCGGAAGGTGTCGGTGCCTTCCAGGCGGAGGGGGAAGGGGCGGGAGACGGCCGCGACCCCGGCCAGATGGCGTTCGATGGCGGGGAGGGCGTCGGCGTCGACCTCTGTGGGCGGGAGGAGGGTGATGTGCGTGGGGATGCCGTGCGCGGCGGGGTCCCCGAAGCTCTCGCGCTTCCGCTGGAGGAAGCGGCCGAACGGCTCCGGGACCGCGATCGAAACGCCCAGCGTTACGGTCCCCACGGCGTTCTCCCTCCTGAGCGGCTGATACTGCCTGACGGCTGATGCTGCCCGACAGCTGATACTGCCTGACGGCTGATGTCTGTGCGGCTGCTGTTGCTGTACGGCTGTCTGTACGGCGCGCTCCCGCACGCTCTTAGTGTGCCGGTGCGGCTCCCTTTACGGGGAGTGCCCTCGGTCTCGTCCAGCTCGTACGGGCTCGTACGGGCTCGTACGGTCTCGTTCAGCTCGTACGGTCTCGTTCAGCTCGTACGGTACGCACGAGCAGGTCCCGGGCCTCCGAGAGCGGCGGCCCGTGGACAGTGCGGGGCCCGCGCGGCCGCCCGGGGCGGACCGTGCGGGCGGCCCCGTCAGTGCTTGGCCGGCAGGAGTCCGAGCCGGTCATACGTGGTGGCGAGGGTTTCGGCGGCAACCGCACGAGCTTTCTCCGCGCCCTTGGCCAGGATCGCGTCCAGCGTCTCGGGGTCGTCCAGGAATTCCCGCGTGCGGTCCCGGAACGGTGTGACGAAGTCGACCATCACCTCGGCGAGGTCGCCCTTGAGGGCCCCGTACATCTTGCCCTCGTAGGACTTCTCCAGGTCCGGGATGGAGGTGCCGGTGAGGGTGGAGAGGATGCTGAGGAGGTTGCTGACGCCGGGCTTGGCCTCGCGGTCGAAGCGGATCACGGTGTCGGTGTCGGTCACCGCGCTCTTGATCTTCTTGGCGGTGGTCTTGGGGTCGTCGAGCAGGTCGATGAGGCCCTTGGGGGTCGACGCCGACTTGCTCATCTTGATCGACGGGTCCTGAAGATCGAAGATCTTGGCCGTCTCCTTGACGATGTACGGGTTGGGGAGCGTGAAGGTACCGCCGTAGCGGGTGTTGAAGCGGTCCGCGAGGTCGCGGGTCAGCTCCAGGTGCTGGCGCTGGTCCTCACCGACCGGGACCTGGTCGGCCTGGTAGAGGAGGATGTCGGCGACCATCAGGACGGGGTACGTGAAGAGGCCGACCGTCGTGCGGTCCGCGCCCTGCTTGGCCGACTTGTCCTTGAACTGGGTCATCCTGGACGCCTCACCGAAGCCGGTGATGCAGTTCATCACCCAGGCGAGCTGGGCGTGCTCGGGCACATGGCTCTGCACGAAGAGCGTGCAGCGCTCCGGGTCGAGGCCGGCGGCCAGCAGCTGGGCGGCCGCGATCCGGGTGTTGCGGCGCAGCTCGGCCGGATCCTGCGGAACGGTGATCGCGTGCAGGTCGACGACCATGTAAAAGGCGTCGTGGGACTCCTGCAGCGCCACCCACTGGCGGACCGCGCCGAGGTAGTTGCCGAGGTGGAAGGAGCCGGCGGTGGGCTGGATGCCGGAGAGCACACGAGGACGATCTGAGGCCATGCTCAGCATTCTCTCAGGTGCCCTGCGTTACTGGGGAACAGGTGCCCCGCGCCCCTGGGGAACAGGTGCCCCGCACCCCCGGGGAACCGGTGCCCCGCACCCCTGGGGAACCGGTGCCCCGCACCCCTGGGGAACAGGCGTCCGCGGGCCGGTTCCCTCGGCCTGCTTCCGAACATCTCGCATGCGCGGCACTATGAAGAGGCATATCAGGGCATACACCCCATAAACCCCTACGCATCTGCAAACCGCTCTACACCTGTACGTACGGGCACTCGAAGCGGAGCCCGAAACGGGGCCTGAAACGGAGCCCGAAACGGAGCCATGGTGACGCCGTCCACGGAACGCGGCATCGATGCCCTCGCCGCCGCCGAAGCGCACAGCGCGCACAACTACCACCCGCTCCCCGTGGTGGTGGCCACGGCCGAGGGTGCCTGGATGACGGACATCGAGGGCCGGCGCTATCTGGACATGCTCGCCGGATACTCCGCGCTGAACTTCGGGCACGGCAACCGGCGCCTGCTCGACGCCGCCAAGGCCCAGCTGGAACGGGTCACCCTCACCTCGCGCGCCTTCCACCACGACCGGTTCGGCGCCTTCTGCACACAGCTGGCCGAGCTGTGCGGGATGGAGCTGGTACTGCCCATGAACACCGGCGCCGAGGCGGTCGAGACGGCGATCAAGACGGCCCGTAAGTGGGGCTACCAGGTCAAGGGCGTCCCGGACGGCCGGGCGAAGATCATCGTCGCCGACAACAACTTCCACGGCCGCACCACCACCATCGTCTCCTTCTCCACCGACCCCGAGGCCCGCGCCGGCTTCGGCCCGTACACCCCCGGCTTCGAGATCGTCCCGTACGGCGATCTGGCCGCACTGGAGGCGGCCGTCGACGCCGACACGGTCGCCGTCCTCCTGGAGCCGATCCAGGGCGAAGCGGGCGTACTGGTACCTCCGCCGGGCTATCTGGCGGGGGTACAGGAGCTGGCCCGCCGCCGGAACGTGCTCTTCATCGCCGACGAGATCCAGTCCGGCCTGGGGCGTACGGGCCGGACCTTCGCCTGCGAACACGAGGGCGTGGTGCCCGATATGTACGTGCTGGGCAAGGCGCTGGGCGGCGGTGTGGTGCCGGTGTCGGCGGTGGTCTCCTCCCGCGAGGTCCTGGGCGTCTTCGCGCCCGGCGAGCACGGCTCGACCTTCGGCGGCAACCCGCTCGCCTGCGCCGTGGCCCTGGAGGTCATCGCGATACTGCGGACCGGCGAATTCCAGCAGCGGGCCGCGGAGTTGGGCGAGCACCTGCACCGGGAGCTGGGGCTGCTGGTGGGCGGCGGCGCGGTGGACGAGGTACGCGGCCGCGGACTGTGGGCGGGGGTGGACATCAACGCATCCCGCGGCACCGGGCGGGCGGTGTCCGAAGAGCTGATGGCGCGCGGCGTGCTCGTCAAGGACACCCACGGCACGACGATCCGGATCGCCCCGCCACTGGTGATCAGCAAGGAGGACCTGGACTGGGGGCTCGCCCAGCTCCGGGACGTACTGGAGGCGTAACGCAGGCCCACGACAGGAGCAGGGGCAGCGGCAGACGCAGGAGCAGGAGCAGGAGCAGGGGGCCGCAGCGTGCAGCGGGCGGTCGGCGGGCGAGGAAGGCCCTGGCCGCTCGTTGCGCCATGTGGTCACGTAGCTATGTGGACACGTAGCTATCTGGATACGTAGCTACGTGGATACGTGGCTACCCAGCCGCACACGGCGGCCGGGGCGGGGGACCTCCCCCCCCGCAGGTTCCCCCAGGCCCCCTAGGCCCCCAGGTCCCCCCAGGTCCCCCGCAGGTCCACGCCCCTCAGCGGATCACATGTGGCACGAAGCGTGCGAACTCGTCCGTGACCGGCCCCGCCGACTCGCGGATGCCCAGCCCCGCCGACTCGTCCTCGACGACCCAGGCGCCGAGCACCACACGGTTGCCGTCGAAGTCCGGCAGCGGCGCCAGCTCCTGGTAACAGCAGGGATCGCCGGGACCGCGCGGCACCGGTTCGGCCCCCGGCTCGTGCAGCGTCACCCCGGCTCCCTCCCGCCCGAGCAGCGGCTTGGCCGCGTAACCACGGGCGCCGGCATGCGCCAGCTCGCGCGGGCCGTCGAGGTAGGCGGGCAGCAGGTTCGGGTGGCCCGGATACAGCTCCCAGAGGACCGCCAGCAGCGCCTTGTTGGAGAGCAGCATCTTCCAGGCGGGTTCGATCCAGAGGGTGGAGCCGGTGCCACCGCCGTTGTCGAGCGTGTCCAGGACGTACGGGCCGAAGTCGTCGGTGGCCAGCCACTCCCACGGGTAGAGCTTGAAGCAGGACCGTATGAAGCGCAGCCGCTGGTCGACGAAGCGCCCCGAGAGGCGGTCCCAGCCGATCTCCTCCACCGGAATCGCCACCGTCTCCAGGCCCGCCTGCCGCGCCGTCTCCTCCAGATACGCCACGGTCATCAGGTCCTCGCCGAGCTCATCGCCCGAGGAGTGCGCGAAGTGCAGCGGCGCGCCTGGCGGCAGCAGCGCCGCATGCCGCCGCCAGGCCGCCACCAGCCGCTCATGCAGCGAGTTCCACTGGTCGGCGCCGGGGAAGCGCTCCTCCAGCCAGAACCATTGCGGGCTCGCGGCCTCGACCAGAGAGGTCGGCGTATCGGCGTTGTACTCCAGCATCTTGGCCGGGCCGGTTCCGTCGTAGTGCAGGTCGAACCGCCCGTAGAGGGACGGGAGTTCATCGCGCCGGCGCCAGGACTCGGCGACCAGTCCGGCCAGCCGGGGGTCGTCGATGCCGAGGTCGGCGAAGCGGTTCCGCTCGACGATGTGCGCGGCCGCGGCCAGGCACATACCGTGCAGCTCCTCGACGACCTCCTCCAGGGCCTCGACCTCGGGGAGAGTGAAGGAGTAGTACGCGCTCTCGTCCCAGTAGGGGCGGAGGGAGTCGTCGGGGTAGCGGGTGAGGGGGTAGATCAGCCCCTGCGCCTCGACGGTCTGCTGCCAGCCGGGGCGGGGCTGGATGGTGTGCCGTTTCATGACCGTGCCTTGCGGTGCCTTACGGCGCCTTGCCTCACCGTTCCGTTTCCGTGTCCGCGTCCGTGTCCGCGTCCGCGTCTGTGTGTGCGTCCGCGTCTATGCCGTTCCATGTCCCTCTTCGCCGCTCAGCCACCGATCCGGCCGTGCGACCCGCCCGAGCCCGACCTCGAGCCCGACCCGGAACAACCGAAGCCGCCGCGATTCACCGCGGTGGTCTTGCTGAACGTGCCGTCGGCGGCGTACGCACCGCCCTTGTTGCTCGGGTCGTAGTACCACTGGGCATCCACGGCCCGCTTACCCGCCCCGTTCCCCGCCCCGTTCTTCGTTCCCTTCTCCGCTCCGTTCCCCGCTCCGCCGCCACGGCCCTTCTTGCCGTAGCCGCCGGCGGCGCTTCCCGTCCCCCCGTTTCCGGAAGACGAGTCGCCACCGCCCGCTGAGCACTTCGAGGAGTCGACGATGCGGTACCCCTTGAGGGCGTCGTAACTGTTCCGGTCGACGCATCGCTTGTCGGGCTCGGAACCGCAGGACGTCAGGGCGGCGGCCAGGGCACCCATGCTGCCCAGAATCACCGTGCTGGACCTCAGCCGTCGACGTGCTTTTTCGGACATCGTTTATTTCCCCCGTAGACGGACATCCGCCCACGCCCAGATCCGCGCGAGCGGGGCCAGCCTAGAGACCGGCTCCCCGCACGCCGGACACAGCCCCGTCCTGTTTCCGACTCGTCCCGTATCGGGTAGGCGAGCCGGGGTGGCCCGACTTTACGCCCCTGACGCCCGCCTTCAATGCTGCCGAAAAGGTTCTTGCAGGCGGCATCCAGATCCCGCCTTCCCCACCCCCTCGAGATCAGTTAGCTTAGGCTCACCTAACCATCCATCTCGCACGCCACGGGGGACACATGCCGACCCAGCCAACCCACCCTTCCCCACAGGCACCACACCACCACTCCAACTCCCGCAACACGCACACCACATGGACCCGCTTAGCACGCCTCGCCGGCATCTGCGGAATCCTGGCCTCCCTCACCTGGCTCATCGGTGACATCCTCCTGCTGGGCGAGCCCATGGCCTCCCCGGACCGCTACCCGATCCTGAGCGCCTACAGCGGCATCACCGGCGACTCCCTCGCCGCGATGCTGCCCGCCTCCACCACCCGCCTGGCCTGGGGCGCGCTGCTCGGCGTACTGACCGGCCCGCTCTACCTCGCCGCCTGCTGGCACCTCTACCGCGGCCTGCGCCCAGCCCGCCGCCTCCTCTCCCTCCCCCCGTTCCTCCTCCTGGCCACCGGCTTCGTCCTCGCCCCGTTCGTACACGGCTCCTTCTACTACTGGGGCCAGGCGGCCAAAGCCATCCACGCCTCCGGCACCGGTAACGCCTCCCCCGCCCTCACCGCCCTCCCCGGCGACTTCGCCACCGTCCTCTTCATCCCTTACGCACTCCTCCTGGCCTGCTGGCTCATCGCCTCCCTCTGGATGACCGTCGCCATCCTGCGCGGCACCACCTCCTTCCCCCGCTGGATGTGCGCCGCCACTCCCGTCGTCTGCATCCTCATCGGCCAGCTCCTGGCCAAGGGCATCCCGGGCCCGGCGGGCGTCCCCCTCCAGGGCGCCCAACTCAGCCTCGCCAACCTCCTCTTCTTCACCCTGACCACCCTCACCCTGTGGAACGCCCACCGCCGTACGGCACCCCCGCAGCCGTGAACTCGCGGTACCGGAACGAACGATCACCCGACGGCACCGACAAAACAGACAACCAAAACAGACACGAACACCCCCGAGAACAACCGAAACGGACACGAGCGCTCCGACGACAACTGATACGGATGCGATCGCTGCGACAACAGAGGCAACCCCAGACGTACGAATCCCTGTCCTCATCAACAGGAAGCTTCTGAAAGCTTCAGGAAGCCTGATACGGAACGAACAGGGGAATTCGTGCGTCGGCGTTCACTTGTCGCGGCGACAGCCGCGCTCACTTTGACCGTCACCCTCGTCCTGGGACTGGTCGGCTGCGGCTCGCCCCGGATGATGCCGCTGCATGCGGCCTGTACGACGAAGGGCCTGCACTGGAAACTCACCCTGCTGAAGAAGAAGCCGGACAGCACGCACCGCGACGCGCAGCTGTCCATCGCCAACAAGGGCCCGGAGCCCTGCGCCTTCCGCGGCTTCCCGCGCCTCGAGGTCCATATCGGCAAGGGCCCCTCTTCCGACGCGAAGGGCCGCGGCCGCCCCCTCCCCATAGACCTGCCCCGCGGCGGCACACTGACGACCCCACTCCGCTACAGGGACTCCGACCCCGCCCCGCGCCCCACTGACCCCAACAAGCCCAACGGGCCTCACAAGCACAACGGATCTCACAAGCCCAACGAGTCCAGCAAACCCCACGGACCCAACAAACCCCACGGCCCCAATAAGCCCAACGGGTCCAACGAACCCCACAGCTGCCTGATCAGCAATGGCACAGCCTGGGTCACCGCACCGCACGACCGCGGACACGGCCAGCCGATAAGAGCCCAGGACGAGGCCGGCAAGCCGGCCCAGATGAACATCTGCGAGGACACCATCTGGATGAGCCCGCCCAAGGAGATCGCGGAGTAACCCGGCTATCGAGGGTTCAACCCGGCTGGCCATTGGACCTGACCGCACCGCACATACCTGTGGCTCCACCCCGGCCGGAACCCCGGAACCAGGGTGGAGCCCAGGGAGAACCGACTAAGGTCGGGCCGCAGTCAGCGCGTCGACGATGCCCAGTGCCAGGGCGTCGAAATTCTCCCGGTAGAAGCCCATCCTCTGGTGGAAGGGCTCCTCGGAGAACCGCCCGCGTTCGAGGAACAGGGGCGCCACAGCGGTCAGGGCGCTGTGCATGGTGTGCAGCTCTTGGGCCCGGAACCGGATGTCGCGCGTTCTGCCGTCGTCGTCCGTGAGGCGTTCGACGAGGTCGTCCACCGTCGCGCGGTCCGCCCCCAGCTGGAGCGCGAGGACCGCGTCACCGAGCTCCCTGCTGCGCAGGAACACCAGCGCCTCATGCACGGCCAGCGCCTGGGACGGCGTGAGCCGTGCGACGAACACCTCTCCGTCGTCTTCGGGGGTGAGCCTGATCTGTGTCCTCATCTGATCCCGTTCCGCTTCCTGTTCCGCTTCTTGGTCCGGCTCTTCCTGTCTGGGACCGGATCTTCCTGACAGTGCCGGCAGTGTCGGCGCTTGTTCTTCTTGTAGCGGCTCCCCTTCAAGAAGTCGGCCTTGGGCAGCTTGTACCCGTGGATGAAGCGGCTCGTAATGATGATGGCGCCCTTGTGGGCGGCCCAGTACTTCTGCCAGTACAGGATCTGGTCAGCCTGCCACGCCTGCCGGATCGCCTCAACGAACACCGAAGCGGACCCACGTGCCCGATTCCGGGCAGAAAACTGGCAGTTCGGCGATCGATGGTCGTACATTCACCTGCCATGACCGACCTTTCCGCCCTGTGCGGGTTCGCTGTGGTCGTGGGACTCCTCACCCTCACGCCCGGCCTGGACACCGCCCTCATACTGCGTACCGCAGCGCTCGGCCACCGCCGTCGCGCCTGGGGTGTGGTCCTCGGCATCCAGTCCGGAACCCTGGCCTGGGGCCTGCTCACCTCCCTCGGCATCACCGCCCTGTTGACCGCCTCCCACCTCGCCTACGCGATCGTCCGCTGGGCGGGCGCCGCCTACCTGGTGTGGATGGGCGCCCGGATGATCTGGTCCGCCCGGCGCCGTCCGGCCGATCCGGAGGAAGCGGCAGGCGACGACGACACAATCGGCCGGGGCCGGACAGGTGGCGCCCCGGACACACTGCGCGGCGGCTGGCGCCAGGGCGCGGTGACCAATCTCCTCAACCCCAAAATGGGCGCCTTCTACGTCGCCGTCCTGCCGCAGTTCATGCCGCCCGGCACCTCCCAACTCGCCATGGGCGTGCTGCTCGCAGGAGTCCACGTCGTACTGGCCGTGCTCTGGTCCTGCGTACTGATCGCCTTCGCCCGAGTACTCCGCAACCACCTGCGGCGGGCTTCCGCACGGCGATTGCTCGACCGGATCACCGGCACGGCCATCGGCGCCTTCGGCATCCGGCTCGCACTCGGCGACTAGGGCCTGTCCGGTGGACCTTGCCGGACAGGCTCCTGGTCCCGAGGAGGGCTCAGCGCTTGAGCGTGAAGGTGAAGTCGCCGGAGAGCTTGCCGCTCAGCCGGACTGCCGAAACGAGTTTGCCGTCCGTGATCAGTCTCTCGACCTCGGCCCGCGACAGACCGCACCCTTCAGCGATCAGTCGCACCGGCCGGACAGGGATCCGCGCCGTGAAGCGGACCGAGACGTCGATCACCTCGCGGTCCAGGTGATCCGATCCGCCGGTGTCGAGGCGCCAGGCGTTGTCCCAGTCGAGGGCGATGCGATTACGGCGCCGCACGACCGGATCCTGGAGCAACTCAGCCGCCAGGCCAGGGTCGTTGTCATGCATCCGGTCCAGCAGCTCAGGCCGTACGGAGCGCACGTTCATCCGCTCCAGGACCGTGAGCTTTGCCGTGTCCCCGCAAGCGGTGCAGAGCACGAGGAGCCAGGCATCGAGGAGCTTGTGGTGTGCGTTGACGCGGAACTTGCCGTTCGCCTGGAAGCGACCGGACGCGCACGCGGGGCAACGGCGGAGAACGGTCGGCAGGCAGGTGGGCATGACCACCCAGTCATTGAGCACAGAAGTACACCGGTTTCAGTGAGAAGTCCGCAGCAAACAGCAGCGCGGCGCACAGGCGCGACGCGCGACAGATCAGCACTCGGGAGGTCTCACAGGGTGTACAACGGCACGTCCTTGCCTTGACGACTTGGCCGGGCAGCACGGTAATGGCGCACAGCGGTGCTGCTCCACTGGTTTTCGAGCGCCTCACCGCCAGGTTCTGCCCGGCAAATCATGGGCGGAGCCAGAGTCGGGTCGGGTACGCGGGTATCCGCCACCGGCGCGGCCGACGCGGATGCGTTCCATGACCGCGATGAGCTGTGGGGCATCGTCCCACTGGCCCGGAGTGATCAGCAGGGCCAGTGGGCGGCGTCCACCCTCACCTGCCAGATGAATCTTGCAGGTCAGACCGCCCCGGGAGCGTCCGAGTCCCTAGTCGGGGCGGTGCTGCCGGGGCATGCGTCTTTCCCTGGCACCCGCGGCGCCGTCGTACGAGCCCCGGCGGCGTGCCGGTGGGCCCGGCAGGAGGTCGAATCGACGCTCACCATGGACCAGTCGATGCGGCCTTCCGCGTCGGCGTCGGCCAGGACGGCCGCGAAGATCTTGTCCCACGTGCTGTCCGCCGACCAGCGTCCATGGCGTTCACACACAGTCTTCCACGGACCGAAACGCGCAGGTAGATCCCGCTACGGCACCCCGGTGCGCAGTCGGTACAAGATGCCGTTGATGACCCTGCGGTGACTGGCCCAACGGCCGCCGCGCTGCCCGGCCTTCGGCAGATGCGGCTTCAGCCGGGCCCACTCCACATGCGTTAAATCTCCCCGCCCCATGCCCATGGCAACGACCTGAAGTCACGACGGTCACAACCTCCCCGGACGGAACACCTAGGGCGCGTATCGAGTGGTGGCCAATGGCTGATCACGTCGGTATGGCCGACACCGACCTCCGGTGGCCAAGGTCATCGCGTTGCCTGGTCGGACATACGGTGGCGAGCCGTTCGAGGCGATGGCTTCTCAGGTATGCCGAGAGAAGAAGGCGACGAACGCGATATAGGCGATGGCGGCGGTGGCCACGAACCAGAAGTACGGATCGCCACTTCTTCCGGATGCCAGCTCACCGATGAAGGCACAGAGATTCCCCACGGTAAGGACCACTCCCGTGCCGGCCCAGGCTCGCCCTCCGATCCGGGCGAAGCGCTCGTCGGGATTTTTCTCGGTGAGGCCCTGATAGGTCTCGCTCCGGCGCCCCAACAGCACTAAGGCAAGACTGCAGACCGCCAGGATCCCGAACGTCACCAGGCCGAGAGCGAAGTGGCCGCCGAAAGTCGCAGCCACGAGGCATCCGGCTCCGACGGCGAGGAAGAAGCCGGGGACGGACCGCCTGGCCGTGTTACCGGCCATCTGCTGGGCTCTCATCGACATGAAACATCTCCTCAACGCCGACCTCGAAGAACTTGGCCATGGACAAGGCGAGCGGCAGGGAAGGCGTGTACCGCTCGGTCTCGATGGCGTTGATCGTTTGCCGTGAGACCCCGAGTGCCGTGCCTAGCTGGCCCTGGGAAAGCCCTCGTGACGACCGCAGTTTCCTGACGCTGTTTCGCACATGTAAAGCTTACTTGTCACCCCTCGGCGACTGTCAAGCTTGCTTTACAGGGAGGGCGGGACTCACACAGCGCTCGCCCTACGGCCCGCCCGCCGGGAACCCGGCAGCTCATGGGGCCGTGCGGCACAAGCGCAGTTCGCCGCTCATGCGACCATGCCTCATGCTTCTCATCTTCTTCGGCCTTCCTGCGGCAATGGTGTGGATAGCGGCCCTCTTGGGGCTGGTCCGGCACGCCAGGCAGCGGATCCGGGAAGGGAACAGGCCGCGTCTGGCGAGCCCCAAGCCCTTGATGCTTGTGTTCGCGGTGTCCCTGAGCGCCGTGTTCCTGGTCTACAGCTACGCGACGGGGGTCTACTCGCCAGGGCTGTTCCCCGACAAGACCTGCTACTTCCGGATGGGGGCCAGGACCTTCCCGGAATCGTTCAGCGAATTCCCGATCAGTACCATCTGCAGCGGCGTGGAAATCGTCCCAAGTTGGGTAAACCCAACGCTCTTTGCGTTGATCGCCGTGTCGGCAGCAACTCTCGGGGCCACACCCTTCGCGTACTTGGTACGCCGATTCCCCGCCACGCTACGACGGACGCGCGGCGGCTCAGCCAGCTGACACACACCACGATTCACCTGATTCCCGCGAGATGACGAGGGGCCTTCAGGGCAACACGCGCACGGGCGGACGAGGTTCCCACCGCACTGGTACCGCAGGGGCGGTCTCGGGCTACGGCGCGGCAGCCAAGCCGCACAATACGAGCAGCACAACGACTACTTGCCCGGGCCGTCCCACGGAGGGTTCAGCGGACGCCGGTACCAATACCACGCACGGTCGGTAATCGGCACTTCGGCAGCCTTGGCCAGGTTTTCTCCACCGTCATCATGAGTAAGAGCCCGGTACTTTGCGTCCACCTGCTCCATGACCTCTCTGGCCGGCTGCTGGTCTTCTGCAGGCAGCTGCGCGATCACGTCTTCGAGCTGGTCGCGCAGTTCAAGATCCTCCACGTACATCGAGGCCGGGTACCACGCGGACGGGGGCCAGTCCCTTTCCATGCGGACTGTGAGTCGCTCCCAGTTCACCAGGGGGAAGCAGACGCGCCGCTGCGCGTGCTCTTTCGGGATGCAGGCATCGGTGAGCGGGGTCGGCAGTTGAAGCTGCCTGATGATTTCGGGGATGCGTCGCACTTCCGCTTCGGGGAATTCGGGAATGTGGATCTCGGAGATCGCTACCGTCCACCGGGGAGGCTCACCCTCCTCTTCATCGGTGTTGACATAGCAGACCTCACCCCGAGGGGTCGCGGCGCGATCGATCCACGAGATGTCCGGGTAGTCGGAAGAGAAGATGACGACGACGCCGAGCGATCGCGCCACAGTCAGCGCGAGATCCTCTTCGGATTCAGAGCGATGTGGGGTCTCATCGGTGGCGATGGCCAACGACCACCTCAGATCGCCACCGAGCGACATGTATTCACATGTGACCGAGGCATCCCAATCACGGTTTTCGAGATCCCATGCGTCACAGAGATCAACGTCATCGACGGAGGTGCCGAAGAACCGAGCCAGGACTGGGGCGATACGACCAAGAACCCCCTCACCGGTCGTCAGCAAGGTACACATCATCGCTGGTACGTCCTATACAGATCGATCGCCGTCTGGACAGCATGAGGTTCTTGCTGGAACTGCTTGGCGTTGGCGAAGAATTTCTCGCACTGGGAAAGGTCACCGTTAGCGCGCATGATGGCCCCTAGAGCACCGTACTCGGCGCGGCTCATGTCGATGAGACCCGGCCCTGAAACCGGGAAGACGGTACCTGATGTCTCGACTTTGTACGATCTTCCATTGATCTCGTAGACCTGGTCTTCTGAGTTCCATGCTGCTTTGCCAGACGCTATCTCAGAAATATCCTCCCTCACTGCCTGGTTGTATCCCGGCAGAATCACGGTGTTCTCGTGCTTCGCCAGGCCTCGCTTGATCCCACCCCAGGTGTGCCGGGGGTGTGGAGCTTGGATCGTCTTCCCCCGGGCAGCCCCTTCGACACCACTTCCCACGTGCCACGAAGCGCGGCTTCCTCCTCCGCCGCCTTGAACATCGCGCATCAAGGGGCGCCAGGTCGGGCCGGCAGGACCGATGGGCCCCTCACCGGTCATGGCGAGGCGCGCGCCGCCTGAGTTGAGCAGAGGCATCTCGAAGTCGCGCAGCGGGTTCCTGAGGTTTCCCAGACCGTCCAGCTTCGTCTTGCCGAAGGCGTTCTTGAAGCCACCGGCATCGCCTACAGCTTTTGCCGCGCGCCCCGCGCCGCCCAGGGCACCACCCAGCAGGACCCCGGTGGCTCCGGCGTCTTTGATCTCGGCAAGGTTGATGCCCTGTTGCTCGCCGAGGAGATTGCGGCCGCCCTGAGCGACGACCACGTCCACGGTGATGGCTTCGATGCCGCCGATGGCGGCGGTGGCCAGGACTGTTCCGGCGATCTCGGCGACGGTCGCGGAAACGGCGACGCCCGCCGCGCTCGCCGCAGCAACGATCGCCTCGGTGGCGCCCACTGCCGCGACTTCGCTGATACCGCCGGTGAAAAGAGCCAGGGCAGTACCGGCGACCAGGACCGCGCCGGCGATCTCCAATTCGTGTTCGATCTTCTTCTTCGCCTCGGCGACCTGGTCGGCGTATCTGTCCAGGGCCTTGGCCATGTCACGGGCAGCGGTGGCCACGTCATCGAGGTATCCCTTGCCGCCGCCGTGGTAGCGCCGCCAGAATTCTCCAAACGCCTCGATCGACTTGCCCTTGTTGGTGTCGATGACGTCCTGGGCCTTCTTGTGACAGGCAGCCGTGCAGTCCTCGACGTCGTCGGCGTAGGTGCGCCAGGCGCGGGCGGCCTCGCGGAGTTCGTCCTCGTCGCCTTCCGGAAACCACATACCGGTGAGGTCCTGGACGATCTCCTTCGCTTTGTCGGCGGCACTCATCATTTGCCGCCTTGTAAGCCGATCTTGGCGGAACGGTCCGCGTCTTCGTGGTTGGCCGCCATGTCGTTCATGGCCTTGGTGATGCTGGACAGACCCTTGGCCAACGCCGCGGTGGCCTTTTCGATCTGTGCCCGGTGCGGCGCGTAGGCGTGCTCGAACTTCTTGCCCTGCTCGTCACCACCCCACGGCTGCCCCAGGGCGTCGAGCGTATGCCGGAGCTTTGCCGTCGCCCGTTCCAAGGCGACGGATTCCCGGTGGAATGTCGGTGCGGTGGACTTGAGTTGATCGGTGTCTATGTCATAGCCGTCACCAGCCATGCATCGCCTCCCCCTAGGCCTCTTGCACGTATCCCCTCGGCAGCCGCTGACCGTAGGTCCGGCTCCCCAACTAGTGACGATGGCATACGGAATAACGGGCCTGGTAGAGGCGCAATTCGGCCACGGCGGTGCGGCTTTTCGAGAGAGGTGGAATCGAGTCGCACCGCCCGAGCCGGTGGAGGTTCAACTCGCGGATGCGAGCGGCGGCTTCCGTCATGAGGCGGGAAAGCTCCTGGCTAACCTCACGGGCTGATCGATAGGCATGGCCCCACCCCCCGGGGTGCGGTGGATCTCGTAGACCGGATAGGCCACCGGCGCACCGTCCGCCTGTCCCTGGAAGACGGTGGTGCGGGTGAACCCGGCCTTGGCCAGTACGCGACCGGAGCCGGGATTGCCCGGGTGATGCTTGGCGCTCAGCCGGTCCACATGGGTGGCGGTGAACGCGTACGCGATGACCTGTCGGACGGCAGCGGTGCCGTACCCGCGCCCCCAACTGTCTTCCCGCAAGATGTAGCTCAGGGTGGCGTGGCCAGCGCCACGATCCCGGAATTTGATCAACCCGACCAGGTCATCACCGGCGGTGACGCCAAAACACCACCGCTCGCGGGGGCTCACCCGAGCCTGGGTGATGGCGGTGGTGACGCAGGTGTGGGCCTCTCCGATGGTCATGGGGTGGCCACGAGTGAAGCCGGCGGAAGCGCCGCTGTAGATCCTCTGCACGGCCAACACGTCGCCGGGCACCAGCGCCCGCAGCGTGATCACTGGGTCTCCTCGATGATCGTGACCAGGTCGGCGGCGGTGGGCCGCTCCTCGGCGACCGGCGCCATGCACGCGAAGATGATCTCCTCGAAGACCGGGAAGAACCATGGCCGGGCGTCATCGAACCGGAGGCGTTTCCCGTCGGCGATGGCCCGCAACTTGTCCGTCCGCGGGGTGTCGTCGGCGTAGGGGACGGGACGGCGTCCGGTCCAGCACCAGAACAGCGATGCGCCCAGTCCCCAGATGTCGGCCGGTGGCCGGACCTGGATGTGGGTATCGGCAGGTGTGGCCAGGAGGGCGTCGGCGATCTCGGGGGCGGTGGTGTGGGTCAAGGCGCCCCGGTACGGAAGACGCCCCGTCGTCTCGGGCCCGCACGACAAGGCGAAGTCGAAGATGGCGGCGCGGCCGTCGGAGGTGATGAGGGTGTTGGTGGGCTGCACGTCGGCGTGAGCCCAACCGGCGGCGTGCAGCCGTTCAAGCTGCTCCGCCCACGTACGGGCGATGCCCAGGAGCCACGGCCGTACCGAAGGCCGGTCACCCTCGGGGCCGCGGGCCAGCGCCATGGCGTTCCACAGTGGTGTTCCGTCGATCCAGCCGACCGCCAGCCACCGGCCTCCCTCCCACACGCCGGCATCGACCCGATACCCAGGACTGAGGGCGCCCGCCTCGGTGAGGGCGAGAAGGTGCCGGTCCTCCTGGGCCGTCTCCGCGGCCTTGTCGCGTCCCGGGACGACCTCGGGGTTGTTGGCCTTCAACGCCGCAGTACCCCGGGAGCCCATGACCTTCCACGCGCGGGAGCCTCGCCGGTCGCTGAGCAGATCGCAGGTGACCGGACCCAACTGCTGTTCCAGAGCGGCTACCGCCTCGAAGGGAGGTGCTGCGCCCATAGCCTGATCTCCTTCCAGTCGTGCCCGAGATGACTGAATACGTCGCGGCCGTCGTCCCTCGCAGATGCCACGGCAGCCGCCAGGTTCGGGGTGTGTTGCAGGAACCGCCCGTCGCGGGGCCTGACAGCGGCCCGTACCGGGAGGAACGAGACCGGTGGTGGCGGGATACCGCGACCACTGTGGTCGGTGCGCTCCTCCCCCACAGCAAACTTGCCGATCATCAGCCCCACCGGTCCGTAGAGGTGCTTCAGGGCCCAGTGCGGCCACTGCAACACTTCCCGTCCGGCGCCCAGGATGGCGACGTTTTCGCACACGAACGCGCCATGGGCACGGGGCGCCAACGGTCGCACCCGTTCGGCTGCCTGCACGGCGGCGTGGAACACCTCGGCCTCGACGTCCGCGGGGGCGCCGACAGCTTCGTAGAGCGTCCAGCCGGTCAGGCCACGGTCAAGGGACGGGGTGAGGTAGGGGCAGTGGGCTGTCACGGTCCCCACGTAGGCGGCGATGTCCGCCCTGGGGGTGGTGGTGCGGGGCGCGATGAGGCGGAGCGCCCCAGCACTGAGGCGGAGCGCTCGGCCAACGGACATGGCGGTCACAGGGTTGCTGCCGCCGTCTGCCGCGTGGGGGCGGCCACGTCGCCGAGGGCCGGCGAGCAGTCCCATTCGGCGACTACGGTCCCGGTCTCGCGGTAGTGGGTCAAACCCTGGTGGTCCAGGCACCCGTCCTGGTCGGTGAACCAGATCTCGGGCAGCGGCCCGAACAACTCCTCATAGGCACGGACCCAGGAGATTTCACCGGCTCCCACGTTCGGCGCGTGCCCGATCCGACGCCCGGCGTGCTCGGTGCAGAACGCCTGATAGTCGGGCGAGTCGAGAAGACGGTGCCATTCGCCGTCGATGGCCGGAGAGAACATCTCCGGGGCAGTACGCCCGGCGTCGAACTGCCGGGCGGCGACCTTCAAGAACCTGCCGAGTTCGACCTGTTCCACGGTTTTGGTGCTCATGATGCGCTCCTCTGGTTGATTGATTCGAGTGACGCCGGCAGCCGGGCGGAGCTGTCCTCCTCCCCGCCAGGCCAACGGGGTTCAGGCCGGGCCGGGGTTCAGGCCGGGCCGGGCTGTCCGGCCCTTGAAGTCATGACGTGGACAGGTGACGGGGTGCGCAGCCCCTCCTACTCCACGGCAGTTGTCTCGCTGCCGCCTGGCCGACCGCGCGCGCTCGGTCGTCACCCGCGCCCCCGCTTCGGGTGGGGGTGACGGCGGATCTCGATGTTGCAATCGGTCGCCTTCGACTTGTCTCCGATGGCGTGTGCTCTCACGCGCTGCTCGACCAGCGCGGCACATACATCGCACCCGGCAACCGGCTCGGGCTCCGGAGCCGACACCGGATCCCCCAGGTGAACGGGGCGGCAGATGCGGGCCATCAGCCCACCACCTCCATCCCGTGAATCCAGCGTGGTCCTGCGTCGATCCCTTGCGAGGCGAGCCACAACACCCGTCGCCGCTCACGCCGCTCACGCCGCGCCCGTCGTTCCTGTCGCTCCTCGGGGGTGAGGACATACGGGCGGATCAGGTAGATGTCCTCGCCCCGCAGAAGCTCCTCCCGGCCACCGGGCACACGGCAAGGTGCGAGCATCGGTGCCTCCTCGTACCCGACTGCGGGCATAGAGCTGACAGACCGGTGGCGTCCTCGCGATGGCAGTAACAGCCGCAACAGCGGTTCGAAGATTCTGGCGATAGTGTTCGCCATGTCGTCAACCTCCCAGGGGTTGGTGGCCATGCCCCCGGGCCGAAGCACATCGGTTGCGGGGGTCCTTCGTCTCTCGCATCAGATCCCGGCGGTTGCGATCGGGCGGCTGATGCGATCTCGCTCTAGGCAACCGCTCCGCTACGGACAGCGGTACCGTGACAGCACAAGCAGCTTTCAAAAGCTTCAAACGCTCGGACCTGCGGGGAGAGTGGAGGACCAGTGGGCAGCAGGAAGCCAAACACCGTCCTGGAGAGGCTGTTTCGCGAGACAGGGTGGACGCTGCGTCAGTGTGCTCAGGCCGTGAACAAGATCGGCACAGAGCAGGGGACTCCCACGGCGGTGCGTGAACAGTCCGTTCACCAGTGGCTCAAGGGCCACGTCCCGAAGCCGGCGGTGCGTCCCTTGCTCGTGGAAGCTCTGTCACGGCGACTCGCACGTCCCATCACACATGCAGAGGCTGGATTCCCGTCAACTGTCGTAGCGTCAAACGGCGAACCAGGCACGGTCGAAGGGCTTATCGACCTCGGCAGGCACGACATGGACCCATCACGCCGAAGCGTGATAGGCGCCAGCCTCTTCTCCGTCGCACTCGCCGTGCCTAATTGGCCGGACGTCGTGGGCCGCATGGAGGCCGTTCAAACCGGAGCAACACGGCGCGTAGGAATGCCCGAGGTCGACATGGTCACTGCCATGACCGAGCGAATCTCAGAACTGGACGATCAGTTCGGGGGGCGTCACGCACGCCCGATGGCTGCATCTTTTCTGGTGAACAGCGTGGCCCCGTACCTTCGGGCTGACGCTACGGATCACGTCAGAAAAGCGATGATGTCGGCCGCCTCTGACCTGTGCTACCTCACCGGATATATGGCAGTGGATGAAGGCTTGCACGGCTTGGCTCAGCGGTACTACATGAAGGCTTTGGAGCTTGCCGGGGCTTCGGAGGACCACTTGACGTACTGCACGACGCTGCGCGGAATGAGCGTTCAGGCCGTTGACCTAGGGCACGGCATGAAGGCCACACGCTTGGCTGACGCGGCCGCAGCCGCATCCCCGCAGGCCGGTCCACGGATGCGGGCATTCCTCGCCGGTCAGCAGGCGCACGCTTATGCACAGACCGGCGAACGCAGCAACGCGTTGACGTACCTTCGGGAAGCCGACGTGGCCATGGAAAAGGCCGAGTCGAGGGGGAAGGCATTCGGCTCGTACGACCCGGCAGCGCTCAACTACCACATCAGTCAGGTGCGTTACGAACTAGGCGACACTCGCGGAAGCATCGAGGCGATGCAGCAGTCGGACAAGGTTCGTTTCAGCGTCTACCGTCGCGCCCGGGTTCGGCACAGGGCCACGCTCGCGGAGCGGCAACTGGAAGTCGGCCACCTGGAAGCCGCCTGCGCCACCTGGCATCAGGCCCTGGACGACTACCCCATGGTGCAGTCCGGCCGCGCCGACGACCGGATCAGGGCCATGGTCAGCCACCTTCGCCCGCACTTGAAGAACGCCGCCGCACGAGCACTGTACGAGCGGGCGCGCAGCGTCGTACCGTCAAAGCTCCCCACCTGATCACGTACGACTGCCTGGCGCAGTGCGTTCATGGGGCGGTCGCCATCATGGAGGTACTAGCTCCAAGGGGAAGGACGCTTAGGAAAAAGCTCAGCCATGATTTCTCGCGCACGCTCATCGGGTACGGTGGGTGCTCTGTACTTGAAATTCCTTACGCGATCGAGGAACTCGTCCGGCAGGGAGATGTGATAGCGGGAGAGATAGTGGACAAGATATCCATGCCATACCCACGCCCCGTCCGTAAACAAGCATCCACCGTCAGCGATCCACTCCCCCGAGATAACGTCCTCCTCGGGTCCCATCACGCTGTAGATCTCCACACCGCCGGCCAGGTAGGAAAGAACTCGTGCCTCATCCGGTGCTGATGGGCCGGCCATAGCAGCGGACAGCGACGTGCCCCGCGCCGCAGGTTCACCGCTGTCATCATGTTCTTCGAAGTATCCCAAACGTTGAATCATTGTTCCTCGCAATGTTGGGCTATCAATCAGTGATGGGGAGGAACAGTCGCCAGTAGCCGCCCTTGTCGATCGTCGGCACCTGAGTCCCTAAAGCACGATTCACACCAATCCGGTCTGTCGGAGCATACACAGGAACACCCAACTCATTGGCAACATCCTGGCCTAGAGGTTCGGTTCCTGCTCCTGACCGGCAAGAAATCAATCGCACGGTTCCCCCATCGTAGTTGGGGTTGTTGCGAAGCGCCTCCACAACATGGTGAGGACTCACCGGATAGGTGATTCTCGCCTCCCCCGCTGGATTCACATGTCCTGCGAGGAATGTACCTTTCTTCGTGCCGTGAACCACCACATCGTGAACGCCCGGCTCCCGTGCCACACGCTCCAGGTTAGAAAGCGTCAGGTCGTCGTAGCCAATGGTTGTGGTCTGTTTACCGTGGTAGATCGGGTGGCCAGACGGCAGCACATCGTCTCCGGGCTTCACCGGCGATGCCATCGCATCCGATTCCTTGGCGTGGTAAAGCTGCCAAGTACGGCGCTTACCCATCTGGTCCATCGCCGGGCGAAGCTGGAGACCGTCCAGCTTGATATCTGCCAAGGCTGACTTAAATCCGCCGGCGTCTCCAACGGCCTTGGCTGTGCGTGCTGCGCCGCCGAAGGCACCACTGAGCAAAACGCCCGTGACGCCAGCGTCTTTAACCTCGGCGAGGTTGATGCCCTTCTGGTCGCCGAGGAGGTTGCGGCCGCCTTGGGCGATGACGACGTCGACGGTGATGGCTTCGATGCCGCCGATGGCGGCGGTGGCGAGGACTGTTCCGGCGATTTCGGCGATGGTGGCGGAGACGGCGATGCCTGCGGTGCTGGCTGCGGCGACGATGGCTTCGGTGGCGCCTACTGCGGCTACTTCGCTGATGCCGCCGGTGAAGAGGGCCAGGGCTGTGCCGGCGACGAGTACCGCGCCGGCGATCTCCAGTTCGTGTTCGATCTTCTTCTTTGCTTCGGCGACTTGGTCGGCGTATTTGTCCAGGGCTTTGGCCATGTCGCGGGCGGCGGTCGCTACGTCGTCGAGGTAGCCCTTGCCGCCGCCGTGGTACTTGCGCCAGAACGCCCCGAAGGCCTCGATCGACTTGCCTTTGTTGGTGTCGATGACGTCCTGGGCCTTTTTGTGGCAGGCCGCGGTGCAGTCCTCGACGTCATCGGCGTACGTGCGCCAGGCACGGGCGGCTTCGCGTAATTCGTCCTCGTCGCCTTCCGGAAACCACATGCCGGTGAGGTCCTGGACGATCTCCTTGGCCTTGTCGGCCGCGCCCATCAGGAACCGCCGCTCTTGAAGCCGGACTTGGCCGAGCGGTCGGCTTCCTCGTGGTTGGCAGCCATGTCGTTCATCGCTTTGGTGATGCTGGACAGGCCCTTGGTCAGGGCTGCGGCGGCCTTCTCTATGTTCGCGCGGTGTGGGGCGTAAGCGTGCTCGAACTTTTTGCCCTGTTCGTCGCCTCCCCATGGCTCGCCCAGACCGTCGAGTGCGTGCCGGAGTTTGGCCGTTGCCCGTTCCAAGGCGGCGGACTCTCGGTGGAACGTTGGAGCGGCGGACTTGAGTTGGTCGGTGTCTATGTCGAAGCCGTCGCCAGCCATGCCTCCCCCTTGGCTTTTGATTCCCCGTAATCTTCGCGAGCCGCTGACGAGGCGTCTGGCTCTCGGTATCGACGATGGCATACGGCACTGACAACCGACCTGGTGAGGGCGCAAACCAGCCAGGGCCCTCGGTGCAGCCGATGGTGATGGGGACCTTTGAAAACGGCCGGGGCTGCTCCTCGCCCCACTTGCTTGGTCTTTGAACTGTCTGGGGAAGATGGGGAGTGGGGAGCGGTCCTTGATCACCAAAATCTTCGGTTTTGGCTATGCCTGTGAGTGGCGGATGGATCGGAACGGGTCTGCACGGCCTCGTTGGTGAGTGTGGGGTCCGGGCCGTTGGCTTGATCGGTCCGCGAGCCTTGATCGTTGCCGAGCCTGCTGATTAGTTGGTCGGCATGGCTGAACTCGGATCCGTCGCCTGGCCGCCTGCCCCGATCAAGACTGAGCGGCTCGTGCTCCGAGAGCCCGAGGCCCGAGACCGTGGGGCGTTTATCGAGCTGTTGGCGTCGCCAGAGGTGCACACCTATCTCGGCGGCCCCCGGCCGCGCGAGGAGCTTGAGCGCGAGATGCCCGGGGTGCCCGAGCGGTGGCCGGGGAGTTTCGTCGTTGATCTGGACGGGGCGATGATCGGCCAGATCCTGCTCAGGAGGGCAACGGAGCATCTTCGCCCGGCTGCTGCGGGGAAGGTTGATCTCGGCTACCTGTTCCTGCCGCGGGCGTGGGGATTCGGGTATGCCGCCGAGGCGTGCGCGGCGGCACTCGATTGGTTCGACGGCGTCCTTCCCGACGAGCCGGTGGTGCTCGCCACCCAGACCGCCAACGTCGGCTCGATGCGCCTCGCGGCAAAGCTGGGGTTCACCGAGGTGGAGCGGTTCCAAGCCTGGGACGCCGAGCAGTGGCTCGGCTTGCGGTCCCCGGTCACGCCGTCCGCTTGAACTCGTGGACGAAGCCGCGTTGAGGGCCCGTCAACCGTCAGGTCGGCGGGCCCGGTCATCGGTGGTGGTCATCGAAGCTCACTCGAGGCGTCTGAGTGGGTGGTGGGTGGGGGTGCCCTGCCCCAAAGGGCATGGGCACTCCTGTGCCGTACCTGCCGGTAGGCGGAGTCGCTAGCTCATACTCATGGCGCCGTCCTGGGACTCACGGATGATGTCGGCGTGGCCGGCGTGCTGAGCGGTCTCGGCGATGATGTGCATCAGCACCCGGCGGGCCGACCACCGCGCACCGGGCTCGGACCACGGGGCTTTCGGCAGTGGCCACGTGGCGTCCAGGTCGGGCAGAGTGGCGACCAGGTCGTCGGTCTGCCGACCCACCTCGGCGTAGTCGGCCAATACACCGGCCAGCGTCTCACCGGGCAGCATCCGGAACTCGTCGGCCCGACGTGCCCAGTCAGCCTCGGTCATGGCCGTGAAGTCCCCCATGGCAGAGGGGCCGTTCAGGATGAAGGCCACCCAGTTCCGCTCGACTGCGGCAACATGCTTGACCAGACCGCCCAGGCACAGCTCGCTGGCGGTGGTTCGCAGCCCGGCCTGCTCGTCGGTGAGGTCACGGGTGGTGAAGCGCAGGAAGTGCCGTTGCTTGGCCAGCATCTCCAGCCATTCGGCGCGCTCACCTGCGCCGGCCGGGGCCCCAATCAGGTCACGGGTGGTCAGCTCGTTAACGGTCATGGCATCCGTCTTCCGGTGTTCCTCTTCCGTCGGTCAAGGACCACGCTATGGACCATGCAGGTCAGGTTCTGTCCTATACGGAGGGAGGGTGCGCCACGCCAGTCACACCACCTGTCGGACACGGCTTAAGGCCATATAACAGGGCGGCCCCTACGACCCCTTCGGCTCGTACGGCCCCTACGCCCCCGGTGCCGGTGGCAAGGTTCTGATCAGCGCGTCCAGGACGCTGCCGAAGGCATGGTCCGGTGGCCTGCCGTATGTCACGACGAGAGCGTCGCGGACGGGTTGCGGGGCGGCGGGGTCGCGGAAGTAGTTCAGGCCCGACAGGGCGAGGTCCTGCCAGCGGGCGGCCTGGACGATGGACTGTTCGGTGCCGGGCGGGAGTTCGAGGAGGGCGTGCAGTCCGGCCGCGATGCCGGAGATGTGGACGTGTGGTGCGCGCTCGGCGAGTGCGGCGACCAGTTGGTCGCGGCGCCGTCGGTAGCGCTGGCGCATCCCGCGCAGATGGCGGTCGTAGCCGCCGGAGGAGATGAACTCGGCGAGGGTGAGCTGTTCCAGTGCCCCGGACGCCCATTCGCCGCAGCGTTTGACGGCGAGGACCGGCTCGACGAGGCGGTCCGGCAGCACCATCCAGGCCAGCCGCAGCGCGGGGGCGAGGCTCTTGCTGGCGGTGCCCAGGTAGACGACGTGGTCGGGGTCGAGTCCCTGGAGGGCGCCGATGCGCTGGCGGTCGTAGCGGAATTCGCCGTCGTAGTCGTCCTCCAGGATGTAACCGCCGGTGGCACGGGCCCAGTTGACGGCGGCAGCGCGTCGGTCGGGGTGGAGCGGGACGCCGGTGGGGAACTGGTGGGCGGGGGTGAGGAGGGCCGCGCGTACGTCGTCGAGGGCGGCCAATTGCTCGGTGCGGGCACCGTGTTCGTCGATGAGGAGGGGGACGGTGTGCAGCCCGGCGCGGGTGATGACGTCGCGGTGGAAGCCGAGGCTGTACGACTCGGTGGCCAGCCTGCCGGGGCCCAGGGCACGGGCGAGCAGGGCCAGGCTCTGCATGAAGCCGGTGCAGATGACGATCCGGTCGGGGTCCGCGTGGACGCCGCGGGCGCGGGCCAGGTAGTCGGCGAGGACGGTGCGCAGCTCCGGGCGGCCGGCCGGTGGGCTGTAGCCGAAGGCCTCGCTGGGAGCCGTGGCCAGCGCCCGGCGGGCGGCGGCGAGCCAGGCGGTACGGGGGAAGGCGGAGACGTCCGGGGTGCCCGGGGTGAGGTCGAAGCGCGGTCGGCCGGGGCCGCTGCCGGGTGGGGCGGGTGCCCGCCGGGCGGTGGGTGTGGTGCGCGGCAGCGCCCGCTCGGCGACGCGGGTGCCGGAGCCCTGGCGGGCGCTGAGCCAGCCCTCGGCGACGAGCTCGGCGTAGGCGTCGGCGACCGTGTTACGGGCGATGCCGAGGTCGGCGGCGAGGGAGCGGGAGGAGGGGAGGCGGGTGCCCGGGGCCAGCCGTCCGGACCGTACCGCGTCCCGCAGTGCGCGCAGGAGGGCGGCGCGCAGTCCGCCGGGGCGGGGGCCACCCTCCGTGCCGGTGCCGGTGCCAGTGAGGTCCAGATGCAGATCGCGGCCGAAAGTGGCCCAGGAATTCTCCACGGAAGTGGACCATACAGGTGCGCCACTGCCGCCGTAGCGTCGTATCCATGACCGACGCGATGACCACTGAGAACACTTCTGGAACGGCAGCGGAACAGGCGCCCGGGCACGCGCACGGGAACGGGCACGAGAACGGGCACGGGTCCCGCCTCGGCATCCGCTGGGCACGGCTCGCCCCCGAGGCCTACAAGGCCATGATCGCGCTGGACGCGGCGGCACGTAAGGGCCTGGACCCGGCGCTGGTCGAGCTGGTCAAGATCCGGGCGTCGCAGCTCAACCGCTGTGCGTTCTGCCTCGACATGCACATCGCGGACGCCCGCAAGGCCGGTGAGACCGAGCAGCGCGTCTACCTCCTCAGCGCCTGGGAGGAGGCCGACGGCTTCTACACGGAGAAGGAACGGGCCGCCCTCGCCCTCACCGAAGCGATCACCGTCCTCACCGATGGCTTCGTCCCGGACGCCGTCTACGAGCGCGCCGCCGCCCACTTCGAGGACGCCGAGCTGGCCCAGCTGATCGCCATGATCACCACCATCAACGCCTGGAACCGCTTCGGTGTCTCCACCCGCATGACACCGGGACAGGCAGAGCCGAATCGGCCGGCATAGCCGAATCGGCAGGTGAAACCGGCAGGTGTAACCGGACTCCGGCCGGGGGCGCACAGGGGACGCCCCCGGCAGACACTCCCATGCCCGCCCGCTACCGGTTCGCGAACTTCCGGCTGATGGTGCTGAAGACGCGCTCGGCCTCCGGGCCCAGGTGGGGGCCGGCGAGCCAGGTGTGGGTGCTGGAGCTGATGGAGGTGTTGGACACCAGGGCCAGTTTGCCGTCGCGTTCGACGAGCCAGCCGCCGCCGGAGGTGCCGCCGGTCATGGTGCAGCCGATACGGTCCATGGCCGGCGTGCCCTGCTCCATGACGAGGCGGCCCGGACGGTCCTGGCAAGCCATCATCTGCGCGCCGTCGTACGGCGGCGCCGCCGGATAGCCGATGGCCCGTACGACGCTGAGGCCGGCGGCGGACGGGGCGTTGAACCAGACCGGGATGGCGTTGCCCACGGTCTCCTGGAGGGACTTGCCGCTGCCGGTCTCCGGCTTGACGTGCAGCACCGCGAAGTCGTACGCCGAGCCGCCGTTGCCGCGCTCGTCGCTGCCCATGGTGATCCACTCACCGGAGGTGGTGATCCAGTCCGCCCAGAAGCGTCCGTACGGCGTGACCTGCTGCGACGGCATCCGGCCCACCCGGTTCATCGGCACGCCGTAGTCGTTGTACGAGGGGACGAAGACGATGTTGCGCATCCAGCCGCCCCGCTTGCCGGAGTGCACGCAGTGCCCGGCGGTCCACACCAGGTTGGACTTGCCGGGATGCGCCGGGTCCTCGATGACCGTGCCGGAGCAGACCATCGGGCCCTTGGGGCTGTCGAAGAAGATCTTCCCCACCGGGGCCATGTTCCGGTGGTAGGGGCGGCCGACCTGTATCGCGGTGACGGGTTGCGGCTCGGGGTCGGTGGCGTCGAACTCACTGCCCACGCCGACGGCCTTCACCCCGATCTCCGGGACGGGCTTCGCCTGGGCGAGGCGCTCGTTCTTCCAGTGGTCCTTGATGATCGGGTTGGCGAAGTCCTGTGCCTTACGGGCCCACTTGTCCCAGTGCTGCCAGCCGCCGTCCTTCCACTTCTTCAGATCGTCGATGCTGGTCGGCATGTCCTCGGGGAGCTTCAGGCCGCCCTTGCCCCCACCGTCCCGGCCATCCCGGCCGTTCTGGTCGGCGGCGGCCGAACCGCCGGGCGCGGCGGCCTTGTCGCCGCTGGGTCCACAGGCGGTGACGGTGACCGCGAGCAGCGCGGTGAGTGCGGCGGCCACGGCGGTGGAGCGTCGGATGGACAGCATGGGTCGCATGGGTCGCATGGGTCGCGTGGGTCGCACGGGTCGCATAGGTGGCGTGGGCGGCATGGAGCAAGTCCCCCTGGTTCGTGCGGCGTCGCCGGACCTCGGCCACGCCGTTTCCTTACGTGTTCATGCCCCGGTTCGGGCCACGCTCCACTATGCCCCTCCGCCGAAACGGCATGCGAAGGGGGAGGACCAGCTGGTGGTCCTCCCCCTCTTCTGCGACCGGGGACGCGGCAGCCCGTCCGCCTACTGCTTCGCCTCCTTCGGCAGCCACCGCTTCCACGCGTCCGGATGCTTCTCCACCCAGCGCTTCGCCGCCTGATCGGTCGTGAGGCCGTCCGAGGCGACCGATTCGGAGACCTCGTTCTGGTCGGCCTTGGTCCAGCTGAAGTTCTTCAGGAACTTCGCGGCGGTGCTGCCGCTGTTGGCGAAGTCGGTGTTGAAGTACTTCTGGAGGGGGACGATGGGGTACGCGCAGTCGATGGACTTCGGGTCCTTGGCCCCCTTCTCCCCGCAGGCCTCGGTGTACTCGGGGAGTTTGACCTCCACCATCGGCACCTGGTTGAAGAGCCACTGCGGCTCGTACCAGTACGTGAGGAAGGGCTTCTTCTCCTTGGCGAACTGCTTGATCTGGGTGATCTGCGCCGCCTCGGACCCCGCGAACACCACCTCGTAGTTGAGATTGAGGTTCTTCACCAGCGCCTTGTCGTTGGTGACGAAGGACGGGGAACCGTCGAGGAGTTGGCCCTTCTTGCCGCTCTCCGCGGTGCGGAGCTGGTCGGCGTACTTGTCGAGGTTCTTCCAGTCGGTGACGTCGGGGTGCTTGTCGGCCCAGTACTTGGGGACCCACCAGCCGATATGGCCGATGACGCCGTTGCCGCCGCCCGCCGTGACCGTCTTCTTGTCCTTGACGTAGCGCTGTTCCTCTTCGGGGTGGCCCCAGTCCTCCAGGATGGCGTCCACCCGGCCCTGGCTGAGCGCGTCCCAGGCCGGCTGCTCGTCCACCTGCACGGTGTCGACGTGGTAGCCGAGCTCGTGCTCGAGGAGGTACTTCGCCACGGCGACGTTGGCCTGCGCGCCGACCCAGGTTCCGATGGGCAGGCTGACGGACTTGGCGCCGCCCACCGCCGCGTACGGCGAGGCCTGCTTGGTCATGTCGGCGGCACCGCAGCCGCTGAGGGACAGCGTCAGAGTGCCGGCGGCCAGCACGGCGCCGACGGCCGTCCTCCACGTACGTGCGGTTGTCCTCCGCGTACGTGCGGTTGTCCTCCGCGTACGTGCGGTTGTCCTCCGCGTACGTGCGGTTGTCCTCCGCGTACATGCCGTTGTTCTGCGCGTACGTGCCATGGTTCAGGCTCCCTTCCGCGCGCGGCGTTCCGTCGGCTGCGTGACGCGGTCGAGCGTCAGGCCGAGGCAGACGATGGCCACGCCCGCGACCAGGCCGAGGTCCAGGTCGCCGGTCGCCAGGCCGGTGACGACGTCGTAGCCGAGCGCGCCGCCGCCCACCAGGCCGCCGATGACGACGACCGCGAGGATGAGGACCACGCCCTGGTTGACGGCCAGCAGCAGCGAGGGCCGGGCGAGCGGGAGCTGGACCTGGCGCAGGATCTGCCAGCGGGTCGCGCCGAGCGAGCGGGCGGACTCCATCGCCGCCGGGTCGACCCGGCGCAGGCCCTGGGTGGTGATGCGGATGACCGCGGGCAGGGCGTAGACGACGGCCGCCGCCACCGCCGGGGCGCGGCCCACGGCGAAGAGGGCGACCACCGGGATGAGGTAGACGAACTGCGGCATGGTCTGCATGACATCCAGGACCGGGCGCAGCAGCCGCTCGAAGCGCTCGCTGCCCGAGGCCAGGATGCCGACGCCGACGCCGACGATCAGCGTCGCCACAAGGGCGGCGATGACCTGCGAGAAGGTGTCCATGGAGGGCTTCCACACGCCCAGTACGCCGATGGCCGCCAGCGCGAGCACGGCGGTCAGGGCCGTGCGCCAGGTGCCGATGAGCCAGGCCAGCGCGGCGACGATCAGCAGCGCGCCCCACCAGGGGAGCGCGGTCAGGCCGTCACGCAGCGGGTCCAGGACCCAGGAGGTGAAGTTCGCGGCCCAGTCGGCGGTGCCGCCGACGACCGGGACTCCGGAGTAGAGGTGGTCGACCATCCACTCCTTGAAGTCGTTGACCGGCGGGGCGATCTCCACGACCCAGCCGGACGGCCAGACCGTGGAGCCGGTGAGCCGGCCCACGAGGGCGAGGGCGGCGGTGACGACGGCGACACCGGCCCAGCCTCGCCAGCCGCGCAGCAGGCGCGGGCCGTCGGCGGAGCCCGGCCTCGGCTTCGTACGGGCAGGGCGGTCCGCCCCGCCCGCCGCCGCGGTCATCCGGTCCATGACGATCGCCAGCAGCACGATCGGGATGGCGGCGGCCAGCGCGGCGCCGACGTCGACCGAGGCGAGTGCCTGGTAGACGCGGTCACCGAGGCCGCCGGCGCCGATCATGCAGGCGATCACGGCCATCGAGAGCGCCATCATGATGGTCTGGTTGAGGCCGAGCAGCAGTTCCCTGCGGGCCAGCGGGAGGCGGGCGGTCAGCAGCCGCTGCCGTCCGGTCGCACCCAGGGAGGACACGGCCTCCAGGACGCCCGGGTCGGCGCCGCGCAGTCCGAGCGCGGTGAGCCGGGCCATCGGCGGGGCCGCGTACACGACGGTCGTCAGCAGTGCGGCGGGCACGCCGAGGCCGAAGATCAGCACGACCGGCAGCAGATAGGCGAAGGCCGGCATGACCTGCATGGTGTCGAGTACGGGCCGCAGCAGGCGGAACATCCGGTCCGACAGCCCGCCGGCGAGGCCGAGCAGTGCGCCGACGACGACCGAGGCCAGCACCGACACGATCATCAGCGCGAGGGTCTGCATCGTCGGTACCCACATGCCGAGCAGGCCGCTGAGCGCGAAGGACAGCAGGGCGACGACGGCGACGCGGCGGCCCGCGACGCGCCAGGCGACGAGGGTGACGCCGGCGGTCACACCGGTCCAGCCGAGCGTGAGGAGCACGACGTAGACGGCCCGTACGGACATCACCACGGCGTTGCTGATGTGGCCGAAGAAGTACAGGAACAGCGGGTGGCTGTCGCGGTTGTCGATGATCCAGTCGCTGACCTTGCCCAGCGGCTCGCTCAGGTCGACCGACAGGGCCCCCGGCCACGTCCCGCTGCCCCAGGTGGCGCCGGCGATCGGGACGAGGACCGCCGCGGCGACGGCGAGCAGCAGGATCTTGCTGAGGCCGCGGTAGCGGAGGAGCGCTTGGCTCGGGGTGGCCTTGGGGGTGTCGGTGGACCCGGTGGACCCGTCGGGGCCACGGCCCCCAGGCCCGCCGGAGCGGCCGGTCTCTCCGGAAGCCACGGACTTGGCCGTCCTCTCCCGCGCCGGAGCGGTGGTCGCGGTACTCATGCGCGGCCCCGTTTCACCGTGCCGGCCGGCACATTCATCGCGGCAGCCCGCTGGGCCTGGCGCCACTGACGGCGGGCGGCCGAGGTCAGGGCCTCGGCGGCAGCACGGATACGGGCCCGCGCGCCCGGGGTACGGACCTGGGCGCGTACGCGCGTGGGGGCGTGGCCACGTACGCGAGCGGGGACGTGAGCGGTGGCGGACATCAGGCAGCCGCCTCCTCACGCTCAATACGGGCCACGACGTTCAGCAGACCCGCATGGTCCACCACGCCGATGCAGCGGCCGTCCTCGACAACGCGGGCCGCGCCGCCGGAGCGGGCGACGGCCTCGATGGCGTCGGCGCACAGCGTGTCCGGGGTGAGCGCGGCGCCCTGCTCGGCCTCGCCCGCGTCGGCCGGACGCATCGCGCGGCGGACGGTGAGGACCTGCTCGCGCGGCACATCGCGGACGAAGTCACGGACGTAGTCGTCGGCCGGGGAGCCGACGATCTCCTCGGGGGTGCCGAGCTGGACGACCTGGCCGTCGCGCATCAGCGCGATGCGGTCGCCCAGCAGCAGCGCCTCGGCGAGGTCGTGGGTGATGAAGACCATCGTCCGGCCCTCCTCGCGGTGCAGGCGGACGACCTCCTCCTGCATATCGCGCCGGATCAGCGGGTCGAGCGCGCTGAACGGCTCGTCGAAGAGCAGGACTTCGGGGTCCACGGCGAGCGCGCGGGCGAGCCCGACGCGCTGCTGCTGGCCGCCGGACAGCTGTCCGGGGCGGCGCTGTTCGAGGCCGCCGAGGCCGACCTTCTCGACCATCTCCTGGGCCCTGGCGCGCCGTTCGGCCTTGCCCACGCCCTGGATCTCCAGGCCGTACGCGACGTTGTCGAGGACGGTGCGGTGCGGCAGCAGACCGAAGTGCTGGAAGACCATGGAGACGCGGTTGCGGCGCAGCTCGCGCAGCGCGGTCTTGTCCATGCCCCGCACGTCCTCGCCGTCGATCTCCAGCGTGCCGCCGGTCGGCTCGATGAGCCGGGTCAGGCAGCGTACGAGCGTGGACTTGCCGGAGCCGGACAGGCCCATGACGACGAAGACCTCGCCCTTGTGGACGTCGAAGGAGACATCGCGGACGGCCGGGGTACAGCCGGTGCGCTCGCGCACCTCGGCGGCGGTCAGCCCGTTGAGGGACTCGTCGCCGGGGATGCGCTCGGCCTTCGGGCCGAAGACCTTCCACAGGTCGCGTACGGAGAAGACGACGTCCCGGCCTTCCTCGGCCGGCGCGGCGTTACGGGGCTCGGGTATGCCGGATGCGTCGGCGGCAGCGGTAGCCATTTTTACGCATCACCTCCCTGCGTCGTGGGCTTGACGAGCATTTCGGCGCACTTCTCTCCCACCATCAGGACGCCGACCATCGGGTTCACGGCGGGCACGGTCGGGAAGACGGAGGCGTCGGCGATGCGGATGCCCTGCATGCCCCGGATCTTCAACTCCGGGTCGACGACGGCGAGTTGGTCATCGGCGGCGCCCATCCGGCAGGTGCCCGCCGGGTGGTAGACGGTGTGCGCGGCCTTGCGCACCAGCTCGCTGATCTCCTCGTCGTCGGTGACCTCCGGGCCGGGGAAGACCTCGCGCTTGAGCCACTTGGCGAACGGCTCGGCCTGGGCGACCTTACGGGCCAGCTTGATGCCGTCGACGAGCGTGCGGCCGTCGTAGTCGCCCTCGTCCTCGAAGTACCTGAAGTCCAGCGCGGGCTGGACCTCGGGGTCGGCGGAGGTGAGGTAAAGGCGGCCGCGGGCACGGGACTTGGGGATATTGGGGGTCATCGACACACCGTGCTCGGGGCGTTCGTAGCCCAGCCGCTCGGGGTTGTCGGTGAACGGGATCTGGTAGAAGTGGAACATCAGGTCGGGGCCCGTGTGCTCCGGGTCCCGCTTGACGAACATGACCGCGTCGGAGTCCATCGCGGAGTTCTCCGGGATCGGCCCGTCGGTCTCCCAGACGATCACCGACTCGGGGTGGTCCTGGAGGTTCTCGCCGACGCCCGGCAGGTCGACCAGGCAGGGAATACCCAGCGCCTCGAGGTCCTTCTTCGGACCGATGCCGGAGTGCAGCAGCAGCCGGGGGGTGTCCACGGCTCCGGCGCAGACCAGCACCTCGCGAGCGGCTTCGAGGTAGACCTCGTCGCCCTCCTTCGTACGGACGTGGACGCCCTTGGCCCGGGTGCCGTCCAGCTCCAGCTTGTACGCCCAGGTCTCCAGCAGCAGCGTCAGGTTGGGGCGGTCACCGGCCTCCATGTGGGGGTGGAGGTAGGCGACGGAGGCGGAGGAGCGCTTGTTGTTCTCCGGGTGGTAGGCCAGGTCGAGGAAGCCGACGCCCTCCTCGAAGGGCTTGTCGTTCCAGCCGATGACCTCGGGCACGCCGAGGGCCTTCGTGGAGGCCTCGATCCAGTCGGTGGCGATCTGGTTCTGGTCCTTCTCGGCCACCCGCACGATGTTGTTGCGCAGCTTGGCGAAGTACGGGTCCATCTCCTTGTAGCCCCAGCCGGCGGCGCCCGCGGCCTCCCACTCGTCCCAGTCGGACGGCAGCGGCCGGAAGGAGATCAGGGTGTTGTGGGAGGAGCAGCCCCCGAGGACCTTGGCGCGGCTGTGCAGGATGTGCGAGTTGCCGCGCGGCTGCTCGGTGGTCGTGTACTTGTAGTCCAGCTCGCCGCCGAGCACGCTGAGCCACTTGCGCAGCGTCAGCACCTCCTCGCGGTCGATGTCGCTGGGGCCTCCCTCGATGACGGCCACGGTGACGTCCGGGTCCTCGGTCAGCCGGGACGCGATCACCGATCCTGCGGTTCCGCCGCCGACGACGACGTAGTCATACACGGTCATGGGGGTGCTCCTTCTCCTGCAAAACTGCTGTGTCTGCAAAGTGCGTGCGTGTGCGCGGGGGTGCGAACAGACGGACGTACCAACCCTGCTGACGGTTGGTCAGCAGGGCAACGGGTGGTCAGCCGGCGAACCAGCGGACCGGCTCGGGCCGGAGGTTCTCGTAGACGTGCTTGCTCTCCCGGTACTCGGCCAGGCCGGCGGGGCCCAGTTCGCGGCCGATGCCGGACTTCCCGAAGCCGCCCCACTCGGCCTGCGGGAGGTAGGGGTGGTAGTCGTTGATCCAGACCGTGCCGTGCCGCAGCCGGGCGGCGACCTGCCGCGCGCGGGCGGTGTCGGCGGAGAAGACCGCTCCGGCCAGGCCGTATTCGGTGTCGTTGGCGAGCGCGACGGCCTCGTCCTCGGTCGTGAAGGTCTCGACCGTCAGGATCGGGCCGAAGGTCTCCTCGCGGACCACCTTCATCTCGCGGTGGCAGCCGTCCAGGACGGTCGGCGCGTAGAAGTAGCCGGTCGCGGGGCGGACGTCGCTGGGCTCGGGGCGCTTGCCGCCGCAGCGCAGCTGGGCGCCCTCGGCCAGCGCGGAGGCCACGTACGCCTCGACCTTGTCGAGCTGCTGCTGGGAGACGACCGGGCCGCACTCGACGCCGTCGGCAGTGCCGCGGCCCAGCTTGATCTTCTCGGCGCGGCGGGCGAGTTCGGCGACGAAGCGGTCGCGCACCGACTCCTCGATGATCAGCCGGGAGCCGGCCGAGCAGACCTGGCCGCTGTGGATGAAGGCGGCGTTCAGCGCCTGGTCGACGGCGGTGTCGAAGCCCTCTTCGGTGGCGCAGGCGTCGGCGAAGACCACGTTGGGGTTCTTGCCGCCCAGTTCGAGGGCGATCTTCTTCGCGCCCGCGACGGCGGCCGCACCGGCCTTGGTACCGCTGACCAGGCCGCCGGTGAAGGAGAACAGGTCCACGTCCGGGTGCTCGGCCAGCCGCTGGCCGACGGGCAGGCCCGCGCCGGTGACGATGTTCGCCACACCGGCCGGCGCACCGGCCTCGACGACCAGCTTGACCAGGTGGACGGTCGAGAGCGGGGTGACCTCGCTCGGCTTGATGACGAAGGTGTTGCCCGCGGCCAGCGCCGGGGCGATCTTCCAACTGGCCTGGAGCAGCGGGTAGTTCCAGGGGGTGATCATCGCGCAGACGCCGACCGGCTCGTGCACGACGATGCTGTGCACGTTCGGGTTGCCCGCGTCCACCACCCGTCCGCCGCTCTCGTTCATGACGAGATCGGCGAAGTAGCGGAAGGCGTCGGTCACGCAGTCGACGTCGACCCGGCCCTCCTCCAGCGTCTTACCGGTGTCGCGGCTCTCGATGAGCGCGATGTCCTCACGGTCGCGCTGGAGCAGGTCGGCGACGCGGCGCAGCAGCGCGGCGCGCTCGGCCACGGGCGTCAGGGGCCACTCGCCCCGGCCGCCATCGAAGGCCCGCTTGGCGGCCGCCACGGCGGCGTCCACATCCTCGGCACCCCCCTCGGCGACCGTGGCGAGGGAGGTCGCGTCGGCGGGGTCGAGGACCTCCCGCGAGGCGCCGGATGCGGCCTGACGCCACACCCCGTCTACGTGAATGGTCTCGACTGCCGACACGTTGTGCTGCCTTCCACTTACAGAAATGCGTTCCCGCTGGTCGTCACCAGCAGCTTGGACCCCTCCCCACATCCCGAATACGTATGCGTAAACATTCCTCGAAAGTGACCCGACTCACTTAGTGCGCGGACCAATGCCCCGGAACGTCCGTTTAACGCCCGATACGTTCCTGCTCGATTCCGGTTCCGGTTCCTGTTCCTGTTACGTCTGCGGCTTCGGCGCCATCGCTCAGTGGTCGCTGTTCAGGTTGAGCATGACGCAGCCGCCGATGATCAAAGCGAGCCCCAGGATCTTGACCGTCGTCACCGATTCGTCCATGAAGAGCATCCCGATGACCGCGATCGCAGCCGTGCCGAGGCCGGACCAGATCGCGTAGGCGATGCCCAGCTCCATCTTCTTGAGCGCCTGGGCCAGCAGCGTGAACGCGGCGAGGTAGGAGACCGCGACCACCACGCTCGGGACCAGCTTGGTGAAACCCTCGCTCAGTCGCAGGAACGAGGTGGCTATGACCTCAGCGGTGATGGCACTGATCAGCAGCACCCAGACCATGGCCGCCTCCCAATATGTCGTTATGTCGTTCGGTCAATGAAGGCAAAGGAGTCAGAGACGTCAGAGACGTCAGAGAAGTCGTCCGGTGGCGCGAGCGGTACGAGCAGGAGGGCAGGGCGAACCGCCCTCCTGCTCGCTCAGAGGTCACACCGGGTAAAGGTGCGGACGTCACGAACCGTCGGACGGCCGGTCCCACGGGGGCATGCCGCCGTACGCGCGTCCGACGAGGGCCACCCACCGGTGCACGGAGTCCTCGATCGGTGCGAACGGCCCGGGCCGGTAGTGCGGTGAGGTGAGCCCGCGCTGGACGGATTCGCAGGCGTCCCAGTCCTGGAGGTTGATGCGATGCCAGAAGTCAATGGGGCTTGCGTCGATGGTCCCGTCCAGGGTGTACCAGGCGCACTCGACGCGGGTGTGGTGCGGAGAGGACGCCTTCAGGTGATGGGTCAGCACGTAGTCGGGGTGCAGGGAAAGGAGCAGGTTGGGGAAGAGCGCGGCGTAGAAGACCTTGCCCCGCTCGGCGTCGGGCAGGAAGGGAGCGCCGGGCCGCCCGTCCTCCGACATCGTCTCCGCGCCCTCCGCCAGTTCCTGCGTGCCGCCGACCCAGGCTCCCGGCTGGTCGGCGATGTAGCAGGCGGTGCTGGGCGGGGCCACCGGAACCAGTTCGGGGTGGATATGGGGACAGTGGTAGCACTCCTGGTAGTTCTCGACGATGACCTTCCAGTTCGCCTCCACCTCGTAGCTGCGCGTCGCGGCCGGCTTCAGTTGCTCGGGCGCGTACGGCGCGACGAAGCCGGCGAGCGCTCCCAGGTAGTCGGGGAAGGGCGCGGCATCGGCACTGGCATTGACGAAGATCCAGCCGTGCCAGACCTCGACAGGCAGCTCTATCAGCCCGTGATCGGCCGGCAGGTCGGGGAACCGGGGCGCCGTGCGCAGCGAGCCGTCCAGTTTGAACGTCCAGGAGTGGTACGGACAGTGCGCCACCCGCTTGCTCGACGAGCAGCCGTCGGCGAGCAGTTCGTGACCGCGGTGCCGGCAGATGTTGGCGAACGCGGCGATCCGGTCGCCGTCCCTGGTCACCAGGACCGGCACGGTCCCCACCTGCCGGGCGTACTGGGTCACGCCCTCGGTGAAGACCTCGTCGAGCCGGCCGAGGCAGCTCCATGTGCCGGCGAAGAGGTGGCGTCGCTCCCAGGCGAACACCTCCGGGGAGGTGTAGGCCGCCGCCGGCAGCATGCTGGCCTCCCCGAACGGCCCGGTCACACGCCGCACTTCGTCGACGGGCAGCGGCGCGTGCGGCCAGCCGGTCGGTGTGATCGTCGTCATCAGGCTTCCCCTCCGGTAGTCAGGCGAGCAATTGGGTGTCTTCTTCCGGACGTTCTCCCGGACGTTCTTCCGTACGTTCTCCCGGACGCGCGAGGTCCCACGGTCGTCACGGGCGCGGACCCTCGTCCCACGGTCGTCACGGGCGCGGGTCCTCTCGGGCGGTCCGGGCCGGATCCCGTTCGACGACCGGGTCCAGAATGTCGTCGATCCGCGTGCGCAGCTCCTCGTCCAGAGTGACACCCGACACCGCCGCGTTCTCGGCGAGTTGCTTCGGGTTCGACGCGCCGACGATCGCGGACGCGACGTGGGGGTTCTGCAGCGTCCACGCCACCGCGAGCTGCGCCAGGGTCAGCCCGGCCGACTCCGCCAGCGGCCGGAGCCGCTGCACCCGGGTGAGCACCTCGTCGCTCATGTACGGATCCACCCACTGGCGGCTCTCCGCGTCCGCGCCGCGCGACCCGGAGGGCGGCTGCTGTCCCGGCAGATACTTGCCGGTCAGTACGCCCCCGGCGATCGGTGACCAGACGATCTGGCCCATGCCCAGCTCCGCACAGGCGGGAACCACCTCGGCCTCGATCACCCGCCACAGCATGGAGTACTGCGGCTGGTTGGCGATCAGCGGAATACGTAGTTCCCGGGCGAGCCGGTGCGCGGCGCGGATGTCCTCGGCACGCCATTCGGACACACCGATATAGCGGACCTTTCCCGCCCGGACAATGTCGTAGAACGCCTCCATCGTCTCTTCGAGCGGCGTCTCGACGTCGTACTGGTGAGCCCAGTAAATGTCCACGTAATCGGTGCGGAGGCGGCGCAGTGATCCGTCGATCGCATCCAGAATGTGCTTACGGGACAGGCCGCGGTCGTTGGGCCCGGGGCCGGTCGGCCAGTAGACCTTGGTGCTGATTTCCAGCCCGGCCCGTCGCTGTTTGGCCAGTGCCCGCCCCAGTACCTCCTCGGCACGGGTGTCCGCGTACATATCGGCGGTGTCGAAGGTGGTGATTCCCGCGTCAAGTGCCGCCGCCACACAGGCGTATGCGGCGTCCTCGTCGATCTGCTGGCCATGGGTGAGCCAGTTGCCGTATGCGATTTCGCTGACCATCAGTCCGCTTTTCCCGACGTGACGGTGCTCCATCATTCCTCCTCGAACTCCTCGAATCCCTCGGATCCCTCGAACTCGTCGTCGCCCACCAGGACTGTCGGATCTGTCAGGACAGTCGGAACAGTCAGGACAGTTCAGCCCTGGTGCCCGGTCGGTGCGGGCAGGAACCCGGAATCGACGAGGTACGCGAGGTACCGGTCGAGCAGGGGCTGATCGATGGCGGGGCAGTCGATGCCCGAGGTGGCGAGACCTCGCGAGGTGTTGGTCCGGTCGTAGCCGTAGTCGTCGAGCTGAAGGGACTCCACCGCCGCGCTGACCAGCACGAGGGTCGCCCGCACCGAGCTGTCCCGGTCATCGGCGAGGGTGTCCGCGTGCCGCTGGAGCCGGCGCGTCCACTCCTCGTACGGCACGGCCTCGATCCGGTGGCCGAGGGTGCGGATCCGGTCGATGATCGCGTCGATCCTGACGGTCCGTGGATTGGTCAGGTTGAACTCGCGGCCGATCGACTCCGGTTGCAGTGCGAGCCGCACATAGGCCTTGGCGACGTAGTCGACCGGCACCACATTCACCTCGGTCCAGCCGGCCCCGGCGTACGGTACGGCCCCGATCTCCACACACGCGCGGATGTAGTGCCAGAGTCCGTCGTTCACGCCCACGGCACCGGTGTCCGTGTGACCGCCGATCTGCGCGGGCCGGTACACCGCCGAGGGAATTCCGCGCACCCGCGCGATGCGGAGCATTTCCTCGGCCACCCATTTGGTGCGCGCATATCCCTCCGCGGGCATCAGATCCGGATCGACCCGCCGGTCCTCGGCCAGCGGCTCCGGGTTGTCCGCGGTGCCGATCAGCGCGCTCGTCGCGGAGACGTAGTGCATCGGCTTGACCCGCTTGCTCGCGGCCAGCCGCAACAACTCCCGGGTGCCGCCGACATTGGCCGCCCGGAGACGGCTGTACGGATCGACCAGATTGACCCGTGCGCCATTGTGGAAAATGAGGTCGACCTGCTCGGCCAGCATGTCGAATTGCGGTTCCGACAACCCGCAGAGGGGCTTTTCCAGGTCCGCGGCGATCGCGGTGATCGCGGTGATCCGGTCGGCATGCACCCCCTCCGCCAGACCGTAGCCGCGCAGGCTGTCCAGCACTCGGTCCAGCGCCTCGGTGTCCTCGCTGGCGCGCACCAGGCAGTAGATCCGGGCGTCCGTGCCGTCGAGGAGCTCCCTGAGCACGAACGACCCGACGAAGCCGGTCGCACCGGTCAGCAGGACCGCGCGCGGAGCCCGGACCAGGTCCCGGTCCAGCGGCGCACTTCCCGCCGTCGATATGGCCGGGTCGAGGAAGGCCTCCGCCACGAGGTCCACATCGGCGGCGTAGTTCTCGGCGTAGTTCTCTGCGGCGTAGTCCTCGCCGGATTCCGCGGATTCCGGGCGGATGAGCAGATCCGCGAGCGCGGCCGCGGTCGGCCGGGCGAATATCTCGTGAACCGGCAGATCGACGCCGGTCCGCTGCTTCACCTGGCTGGCCAGCCGGACCGCGAGGATGCTGTTGCCGAACTCGAAGAAGTTGTCGTCGACCCCGACCTGCGGCACCCCGAGCACCTGGCTGAACAGCTCACACAGCGTCTCCTCCATCGAGTTGCCCGGCGCCCGGCCCGATGCGGCGGCTGTCCGTCGCGGTGCCGGCAGCGCCGCGCGGTCCAGCTTCCCGTTCGCGTTGACCGGCAGGGCGTCCAGCCGTACGAAGGCCGCGGGAACCATGTAGTCCGGCAGCGTCGTGGCCAGATGCGCCCGCAACGAGGCGGTCGGCAGATCGGCCGCGACGGCCGCCATCGGCGCGTTGGCATAGGAGGCCAGCGGCGCCTTCTCCTCGGCTCCGGGCCGGTAGAGGTCGGACAGCACCGGATAGCCGGGCCCCTCCGCGGGGGCCAGGACGCAGTCGAAGCTGCCGTCCGGCGCCCCGGACCAGGTGAGGATGGCCTGATACCCCAACTGCTCGGCCAGGAGCCGCAGTTCCTCGGGATCGACACCGCGCGGCTCGCCACGCAGCTCGGACAGGACCACGCCGATGTCCGCGCCTTCGGCGAGACGGTCGGCGGCGGCGATCTCGTTGGCGATGCGCGCGTTCGGAATGCCCGAGACGCGGAGCGGCGCGGACGCCGCCGGACCGCCCAAGTGGCCGTCCACGTGGCCGCCCAAGTTGCCGCTCAAGTAGCCGCTCAGTTCGCCCAGTTCGGTGATGTCCTGCCCCCATCGGAGGACGGGCAGCTCACCCAGCGACTCGGCCGCGGGCCCGTCCCCGTCCCCGTCCGCGTCCCCACCCGAGCGCTTGCGCAGGACGACGTCGTAGCGGTACCGGGTGAACTCGTTGTGGTACCGCCCGGGCTTGAGGCGCATGTCGACAGCGGCGACGGAGTCCATCCGGTCGGCGAGCGCGACGAAGAACTCCGGCGGCATCATCAGGTCTTTCTCCAGCGCCAGCGCATGCTCGACGTCGCGCCGCACCTCATCGGCATCCGTCCGCTCATCGGCACGGTGGAGGTGGATCGCGGTCTTCAGACTGCGCAGCAGACCGAGATGGCGTACGTCCCCGACGACCACGGAACCGCCGGGGCGGATCAGGTCCATCGCGTTCGTCAGGACCCGCACGAGGTAATCGACCGTGGGAAAGTGCTGGATGACCGAGTTGATGATGACCAGGTCGAAGAAGTCCCTGGGCAGGCCGTCGAGGTCGTCCGCCGGCTGGCACCGCAGCTCGACCTTCCCGGCCAGCGCGGGATCCTTGTCGACCTGGGTCCTGATGTTGTCGATGACCGGGGCGGAGAGATCCGTGCCCCAGTAGGCGTCACAGAACGGCGCCACCCGGGCCAGCGTCAGGCCGGCGCCCACCCCGATGTCCAGTACGCGGCGCGCCCCCAGCGACCGCAGCCGCGCCGCGGTGTCGTCCTGGATCTCCCGGAGCTGCTCCATCGGGAGCAGGTGCCCGTCGTAGCTGCTCTTCCAGACCCCGAAGTCCTCGCCGAGCGGGGGCTGGGCCGAGTCGGTGCCGGTGCCCGTGCCGGTGTAGACCGAGTCGTACACCTGCTGCCATTCGTCGACCTTCTCCCGCGCCGCCTCCTCGGACTCCCCTTGCGGGGCCGGTACGACGTAGGCCGCCAGCTGGTGGTCGCCGGGGCGGTCCTCGCGCAGCACGACCGCGGCCTGACCGACCGACGGGTGCGCGGCCAAGGCGGTTTCGATCTCGCCGAGCTCGACCCGGTGCCCACGGATCTTGACCTGCCGGTCGGCCCGGCCGACGAATTCGAGATCGCCGTCGGCGGACCAGCGCACCAGGTCCCCCGTGCGGTACATCCGCGACTCGCCCTGGACGGACGCATCGCCCTTGACGAACGGATTGTCGACAAAGCGTTCCGCTGTCAGAGTCAGCCGGTTCAGATAACCCCGCGCGACCCCGGCTCCGGCGATGTACAGCTCACCGGTCTCCCCCGTCGGCACCGGCAACCCGTCGGAACCGAGCACATAGACCTGGGTGTTGGCGATCGGCCGCCCGATGGGCGGCGGGCCGGAGACCTCGCTCAACGGCGCGAGGGTCGACCAGACGGTGGTCTCGGTCGGCCCGTACAGATTCACCACCTCACGGCCGAGTGCGAGCATCGCGGTGGCGACGGTCGGGGGCAGCGCCTCGCCGCCGACCAGCATGCGCAGTCCGCGCAGGCTGTCCGGGATCTGCTCGACCAGCATGCCCCACCAGGTCGGCGTGCCCTGCGCGAGGGTCACACCGTGCCGCAGCAGTTCGGCCACGGTCGCCGGCTCGCGGTTGGCACCCGAGGGCGCGAGCACGATGCCGGCCCCGCGCACCAGCGGCAGGAAGATCTCCACGCCGGACATGTCGAAGCCCAGTACCGAGGTGGCCAGCATGCGGTCCTCGGCCGTCAGGCCGAACCGCTCGCCCAGGTCGGTCAGCAGGTTGGCCAGGTTGCCGTGAGTGACCACGACGCCCTTGGGGCGGCCGGTCGAACCCGAGGTGTAGATCACGTACAGCGGGTGGGTGGACCGGAGCGGCGCGATGCGGTCGTCATCCGTCAGGTCGTCATCGGCCCACACGCTGCTCTCTGAGCGCTCCGAGCTCTCCGAGCGCTCAGAGAAGAGCGATACGTCGTCGAGCGCGATGGCCGGAACATCGCTGTCCGCCAGCCCGGGTGTGCTGGATCCGGCCGTGGTCAACACCAGTTTCGGGCACACCTCCTCGACCATGAACGCGACCCGCTCGGCCGGATGCTGGGGATCGATGGAGAAGTACGCCGCCCCCGCCTTGAGCACCGCGAGCAGCGCCACGATCATGTGCTCGGTCCTCGGCAACGCGACGGCCACGAAGTCCTCGGGACCGATGCCGCGCGACACCAGTAAGCGGGCCAGTCGATTGGCGCGGGAGTTCAACTCCCCATAGGTGTAGGTGTGGTTCGCGGCGACCAGCGCCACCGCGTCAGGAGAGGCATCAGCACACGCTTCGAACAGCACCGGTATCGTCGACCGCGAAACGGTCACCACAGCAACCTACTTTCGTGATACGCCAGTTGTGATTTCAGCGACAGGGCAGCCCGGGCCTGTCAGGGCCCGTTACGGGACGACGTCGTTCCCCGCGGCCAACCCGGTGAAGGACGCTAACTCAGCGGTCATCGCAGCACCAGACTCACCGACCCCGCCCACCTCACCCGCCACACCGGGCGGTTGACAAGGGCATACTCCAGGGTTATCCGCGCTCCACTGCCTACCCACGCCCGGTGCGGTGATTCCTGTACGACCGGGCCCTCATGGCCGCATCGCCGTGCGGAACTCAGTGACGGCATCGCGGCGCTCCGCGGCGGTCATCGGGCGCCCTGGGGGCTGAAAGTCGCGGGTGAGATTCAGCCGAAGATGGCCAGAAACCACGTGGCCGGAAATCGCGTGGCCGGAAAGGCAGCCCTGCGCGCCGGAGGCGTCGCGGCGCTCTGCGCGGGCCTCAGGAAACGAAAATGCGCCGTATGGGTCATTATGCCGCAGAATATTCCGGTACGTACCCTGAAGGGCCCTCTCCCCACGAGTGCCCCTCCCCTCACCTATGAGTGCCCCCTCCCCTCCGGCCGGAGGTGCCGAGATGACCACCAGACGCCGTGCCGTCGCCACCACAGCCGCCCTTACCTGCGGCGCCGCCCTGATCGCCGGAGCCGCATACACGGGATACACGGGATACACGGGCGCGCCATCGGCGGCCGGCGACCCCGACGGCGAGGGCGACCTCGCGGGCAAATCGGCCCAGCAGATATCCGACGACGCCCTCGGTGAACTCGTCGCCGCGAAATCCCTGCGTCTGCGCACCGAGACCACCGCCAACCCCACCAAGCTAGATCTCACCCTCGACCAGGCCGGCAACTGCGCCGGCGCGATCAGCAAGGGCCCGTTCGGCCGCGTGCAGATCATCAAACGCGGCAACAAGGTCTGGCTGAAGCCCGACGCGGCCTTCTGGAAGAGCCAGCTGCCCGGCCGCGAGGGAACCGACGCGGCCGAGAAGTACAAGAACAAGTACCTGCACGGCACGACCCGCGACGACTTCCTGCAGAGCCTCTCCGTGGCCTGTGACCTCACTGCCTTCCAGGAGTCGGCGGTCGGCCCCAACCGGCCCCCCACCGGCACCCCGCCGCCCTCTCACCCGCTTTCTCCCACCCCCACCCCCACTCTCTCCAAGGGCAAACCCACGGTCCACGAAGGCAGGCCGGTTCTCCCCGTCACCAAGAAGTTCGACGGAATCGTCCAGACCCTCTACGTCGCCACGAAGGGCAGGCCTTACCCCCTCAAACTCACCGCCGAGGCCGACCACCAGATCGGCACGATCCTGCTGAGCAACTACGGGACCCCCGTTCCCGCCAAGACCCCCGCTCCCCGCGACACCGTCGACATCGCGGTGTACGAGGACCTGATCCAGGGGACGAAGAGCGTCTGAGCGGCATGCATACGCACACGTCGACGCATACGCCCACGCATACGCATACGCATACGCATACGCCGACGGCAGGCACCGCGCATCCGGGGCGAAGGGCCCGCTAGTTGCCGGGTTTGGTCAACGGGATCGCGCAGTTGTCGGAGAAGCCCTGGCTGTGCAGGCCCATGGCGCTGTTGATGCGGGAGCGCAGGTTCTCCACCGCCACCATGGTGGTGAGTTCGACGAACGCGGCCTCGCCCAGCTGCCTGCGCAGGCTCTCGGCCAGTTCGTCGGTCACGTCCGGCGGGGTCGCGGTCATCGCCTCCGCGTACTCCATGACCTGGCGCTCGAGCTCCGTGAAGGAGTCCTGGTGTGCCCGCCAGTCCGGCACCTTGCTGATCTTCTCCAGCGGGTGCCCCAGCTTGTCGGCCTGCCAGTAGCCGAAGTCCACGCACCACGAGCAGCCGATCAGCGCCGCCGACGACAACACCGCCAGGTGCTTCAGCCCCGGATCCAGTGCCTTCCAGCCGGCCACCTTCCGCTCGAAGGAGAAGTACTGGCGCAGCAGTTTCGGGTGGTGGCCCAGCGCCAGCGCGGGCTGCACGACCTCGCCGTATACGCGTCGGCAGTACCACTCCGCGAAGCGCATGGTGAGGGTGCGGCGCGGGGTGAGGGAGATGCGGGCGGTAGCCATGTCTGTCAGTGCCTCCTCGTCGGTGTGCGCGGGGCCCGGAAGCGAGCCCCTCACCCGAATGACGTACCGGTACCGCCCGATGTGACATCCGGGGAGCGACAATGCAGGCATGGCTGAGACAGCGGCGAAAGCAGTGCTGGAGGGCGGGCCCGAGGAGCTGCCCAAGAGGATCGTGCCGGCCGGTCCTCCCGGGGAAGACCTGAAGATTCCGTTCCGTAACGGCTACGAGCACTTCCGTGCCACCAGCCGGAGGCAGGACACCCCCGACGGTCCGCTCCCGGTCTACGAGTGGTGGGAGCGGACCGAGCTGCCCGGGTAACACCGGCCGCCCGGGCAGCCGGTCTCACCTCCCCGTGCGAGTGCCCTCGATTCCTCCCCGTGCGAGTGCCCTCGATTCCTCCCCGTGCGAGTGCCCTCGATTCCTCCCCGTGCGAGTGCCCTCGGTTCCGTGCGAGTGCCCTCAATTCCTGGGGGCGAAGGCTTGCAGGGCGATCCGCTGGGTCCGCTCCTGCTGCGGCCATTCGGCCTCGGTACCCAGGACCAGTACGGCGAACTGACGGCCGTCGGCAGCGGTGAACGCGCAGTCGACGGCCTTGACGCGGGTGCCGACCCGCTTGCTGTCATAGGCGTAGATCAATTGGGCGGCGTCCGTGCCGGGCGCCTCGCCCCCCATCGGTCCGAGACTGATTTCCGCATAGCCAGGGTTGCCGGAGAGCCCCTTGGAGGCCGTACGGAGCGCCTCCTCCGGCGTGGTGTCGGGCTCGGTGATCTCGAAGATCTGCACCAGGCCACGCTCGTCCGGGGCGGTGTAGAAGACGCCGGCCGGGCGCTCGCTCCGCTGCCAGCCGTCCGGTACGGCGGTGGTGAAGCCCTTGGCGTCGTGGACGAGGTGGTAGCCGGCCGGAACCGAGGGCGAGGGAGACCACGGGGACGAGGGGTCCGCGGACGGTTCGGTGGACGACTGTGGGTTGCTGCTGTCGGCGGTGACGGAGCTTTGTGCGACGGAGGACGGGGGCTGAGCCGCGGGCGGGGAATCGGCGTCGCCGTGGCCGAAGAGGAGGTAGCCACCGTAGGCGGACGCGGCGATCACGGCCACCGCCGTGGCGGCGACCAGCGCGGCGGTACGACGGCTGGTACCGCCACCGGGACCGCCGAAGCCGCCACCACCACCGCCACCGGGGTCGGGGTAGGGATACGGACCGGAGTCGGGATACGTGCCGGGGTCGGGATACGGGTCGAAGCCCGGACCGGGCATCGACCCGGGCCCCGGACCGGCCACCGGCCCGGGCTCCGGCGCGAACGTCGGCCGGGGCGGCATCGGCCCCGTATAGGAACGGACCGGCGCCGGTGCGCCGTCCTCCCACCGCTGCGTCTCACTGTTCCAGCGGGCCTGGCCACCGCGCCGCACGGTCAGCCTCCCACCAGGGCAGCGACGGCCTGGACCACCGCGGCACCGGACGCCAGCAGGCCGACCACCGCGCCGGCGTCGGTGAGCGCCGTACGGAGCCGCGCCAGCCGTCCGGGCCCGGCCTCCCCGCGTTCCGCGATCTCCGCCTCGGTGTCGGCGAGTTCCCTGCCCAGCGCCGTGATCTGCGGGTTCTCCACCGCCCGGGACAGGTCCTCACGCAGCTCCCGGAGGGCGCGCAGCAGCTCCTGCTGCGCCGGATCCGCCGCGGTGCCGCCCCCTCCTTCATTGTTCGTCACCGTGTTGTGGTCGCCGATGGCGAAGGCGCCCTGGACGCTGCCGATGTGGATGCCCTTGCCGCGCTCGTCAGCCGTTGCCACGCTGGTTCCTTCCCTTCGCCGCGGAGCCCTTCGAGCCGTGCGGTGTGCTGCTCGAAGTGGCGTTGTTGGTGATCGTGTTGTGGTCGCCGATGCCGATCGCGCCCTGCGCGGACTCGATGTACGTACCGCCCTCGGCGACATGCACGATCCGCTGCTCGAACTCGTCGGTCTGGTAGCCGGCCTCGTGCAGCGCGGTGGTCACCCCGGCCGCCACCCGCTGCTGAATGGTCTTCAGATAGCGGGCCACGTCCATGTCCTGGAAGAGCGAGGACTCGCCGTACGAACCCAGCTCGCGGACCGAGGCGCCCGGGCCCTCGGGAAGCGCCGCGCCGTGTCCGGCGGTGGCCAGCCGCCAGGCCGACAGCAGACCGCGCACCAGCGTGACCACCGCCGCACCGGCGGAGCGGGGCGTCTGGGCCAGCGCCCAGACCGCCCGGCCGAAGTGGTGGTGGTGCCGGTACTGGTGGGCGAGCCGGTCGGCGTCCTGGAACACCTGCCGCAGCGGCCACAGCACATGCGGCGCGACCTCCAGCATCAGCATCCCGCCCTGGGTGTGCACCCGTACGAAGACTGTGGTGACCACGCCCTCGTTCCAGCCCCCGACCCGGATCCGCAGGAAGTGCCGGCGGGTCTCGCCGCCCTCCTCCACCGCGGCGGCCCGGTGCTGCTCGATCGCCTCCGGTGCGTACGGCGCCGCCTCACGGGTGGGCAGTCCCTCGGCCGGCAGGAAGACGCACTCGTCGATCTCCAGGGCCCGGAGCCGGTCGCGGACCGCATCGGCCGCCGCCGGCGAACCGTGCGGGGACGGCACCCGCAGCGCCGCCACCAGCGGCACGATGCGCGCCAGGATGGCGCTGTTGTCGAGCGGTTCGACCTCCCGGTCCGCCCGCGGGTTCAGCTCCACCGACAGCGACCAGGTCTTGTACGGCCATCCGGCGCCGCAGAACGGGTCGGCGGCGCGGTACATCACCAACGGCCCGTGCTGCTCGATCCGCACCCGGTCCCGCAACCGCCGGAAGCGCATTCCCTCGGCCCGCTCAGCGGGGTCGGACATCACGTCCGGGAAGCGTTCGCGCGACAGTTCACCGGCCAGCGCGCGGGCCCACTGCCCCCGCTGCAACGCCACCAGCATGGCCACCAGCACCGGCAGCAGCAGGGCGACCCACACACCGAAGAGGGCGCTCGACGAGCCGCCCGAGAAGAGCCCCGGGAAGGCGAACGACGGCAGCAGCCCGCCGACCGGCAACTGCCCCAGGCCGTACAGCGCTTCCGCGGTGATCACCACCATCAGCAGCGAGAACACCACGAAGATCAGCGTCAGCCGCCCGTACCAGCGCAGCACGAACGAGAGCGGCCGGGCCAGCCACTGCGGGATCGGCGCCCGGCGCACGAGCCGGCCGAGCCCCATGACGATGATCGGGAACAGGTAGAGCGCCACCAGCCCGGACGACAGGGGAAGCGCCACGATCCACGCGAACAGGATCCCGGCGGCCCAGCCCAGCTCCAGACGGCGGGCGCGCAGTGCATGGGAGAGTACCCGGGCGGCGTCGATCCCCAGGGAGGGCGCAGCGAACCGCTCCTCGTGGACGTACAGCTCGTCGATGACCGCGTCCCGGAACTCACCGTCCAGGTACGTGCCCGCACACAGCAGCCGAGTGGCCTCACTCGCGCCGGGCGGGGTGGCGGGGAGAGGAGCCGGAACCCAGGCCGCTCCGGTCGACGCCGGTGGCGAAGGCGGCTCAGGCGGCGACCCGGACGGCTTCTCGAACGGCCACGGGGTGTTCCCGGCACCGCCGGGCCCCCCAGCCTGCGCAGGCACGTCCATCCCGTTCATCGGCCTCCCCCGTTTACGCCAACGAGCGCACCGCGCCAACGGCCCACCACGGCGATGCGGAAGCCGCAGCATAGGCGAGAGAACCACTCCGTGTCAGCGCGATAACCCAAGGTTGCCGAACCGGAGTTCAGCCGGGCGTGCGTGATGTTCCGCGACAGGGACACACCACCTCAGGCCTGGCTGCCCATGAAGAGGAGTGAAGAGGGGTGACGCATCAACCCCGTTGCGCAAAGCGCCATTTTATGACCTCTCCCAGGGGTCTCTACGGTCGGATTCATGGACTGGAATTTTTCGACGGCCGAAGGACTCGCGGCCGCTTTGCGAGCCGGTGAAGTGACCTCGGTGGAACTGACCGACGAGGCGATCGCCCGTATTGAGCGGGACGACAAGGAGATCAACGCGATCTGTGTGCCGGACTTCGACCGTGCACGGGCCGCCGCGCGCGGCGCCGACCAGGCACGCGCGCGCGGTGAGGACCAGCCGCTGCTCGGCATTCCGGTGACGGTCAAGGAGTCCTACAACATCGCCGGGCTGCCCACGACCTGGGGCATGCCACAACACCGGAACTACCTGCCGGCCGAGGACGCGGTGCAGGTGTCGCGGCTCAAGGCCGCGGGCGCGGTGGTGCTCGGCAAGACCAATGTGCCCCTGGGGCTGCAGGACATACAGAGCTTCAACGAGATCTACGGCACCACCAACAACCCGTGGGACCACCGTCGTACGTCGGGCGGATCCTCCGGCGGCTCGGCGGCGGCCCTGGCGTCCGGATTCGGCGCGCTGTCCATCGGATCCGACCTCGCCGGTTCGTTGCGCACCCCCGCACATTTCTGCGGTGTCTACGCACACAAGCCGACACTCGGGCTGGCGGCGACCCGCGGTATGGTCCCGCCGTCCGCGCCGGCCCTGCCGACCGACCACGACCTCGCCGTCGTCGGTCCGATGGCGCGCACCGCCCGCGACCTCACGCTCCTGCTCGACGTCATGGCCGGACCGGACCCGCTGACGCTCGGTGTGGCGTACGACTTGACGCTGCCGCCCGCGCGCCACGAGCGGCTCTGCGACTTCCGGGTCCTGGTCCTCGAAGAGCATCCGTTCATTCCGACCGGGGACGCTGTGCGGGCGGGCGTGAACCGGGTGGCCGACGCGCTCGTGGACGGCGGCGCCCGCGTCGAACGGCACAGTCCGCTACTGCCCGATCTGACCGAAGCCGCGTTGCTCTACCGGCAGTTGCTGTTTTCGGGCTCCGTTGCGCACTTTCCCGTCGAGGCGTACGAGCAACTGCGGGCCCGCGCCGCCGGACTGAGCGCGGACGACCAGAGCATTGAAGCGGCGATGCTACGCGGCATGGTGTGCAGTCACCGCGACTGGATCGAGGCCAACAGCCGTCGCGAGCTCCACCGCCACGGCTGGCGGCAGCTCTTCGCCGAGTTCGATGCCGTGGTGTGTCCCGTCACGCCCACTCCCGCGTTCCCGCACGACCACCACCCCGATCCGAGGGAACGCCGGATCGACATCGACGGCGCCGAGTACCCGTACTTCGACCAGCTCGTCTGGGCCGGTCTGCCCACGATGCCCGGTCTGCCCGCCACGGCCGTACCAGCGGGCCGGTCCCCCGAGGGTCTGCCGGTGGGAGTGCAGCTCATCGGCCCGATGTTCGAGGACCGGACCCCGCTGCGGCTGGCCGAACTGCTCGAGCAGGAGATCAGCGGCTTCCAGGCACCGAAGTAGGGCGTACTGCCTTTGATCTTTGGTGAAGTGAGCTTTGATCTTTGGCGAAGTGGGCTAATTGCCTTGCTGGCCAATAATTTGAAAGGGGGTCACCAATTCAGGGGGGCTGGGCGGTCGCAGCTTTCCTGGTTATTGATCAATCTTGCCTCGCCATTGATCAACAATTGATCAACAGGGGGCGCCTCGGAGAATCCGCGTTTCGGCCTGATCGGCCTGGCACTTCTGTGAGCAGGCTCACAGATCAGAGAATTTGAAGGCCGTGTTCAGGTCAAGGTACGTTCATTTTCCCGCCGGGGCGGCCCTGACCAGTCCGTCCCAATTGGCGGGATTCCAGTGAAATTTGCACGGGGGGGAGTGAAATGCACGCCGGATCGTGTGTGTGCAAATCTTTCCGGGGCGCTGATTCCACGCCCCCCTTGCGTGTATACGCAATAGGGAAGTATAACGTGAATCGCAAGATGACGCGTGTGGGTGCCGCCGCTGTGATGGCCGCGCTGGCCTTCGGTGTTGCCGGAACCACCGCCCACGCCGCCGCCCAGCCGGTACGCGCCGAGGCGGCCTCGGCCACCATCTCCGAGAATGAGGCGGCCCGGCAGATTGCCGCGAACCTCCTCAAGTACGAGGGCAACCGTTTCAACGCCCAGGACCGGGCCGAACTGCAGGCCATCGCGGACGGCACCGCCGTGGAAGCCCAGGGCATCCGGGCCGGCGGCGGCAAGTTCGGCGCCCTGATCAAGGTACTGAAGAAGGTACCGGGCTTCGCCAAGGCCGTCATGAAGAAGTACGACGACTTCAAGAAGTGGTACGGCGGCCTGCCTTGGTACGTCCGCGGCCCACTGGCCGCCATGGGTGTCGGCTCCGACCTCTACGGCATCTGGCAGATGTTCCACTGATCCTTACCCGGAATCAGTGACACGTTGACCCACGGCTGACGTCCCCCGGTATCTCACACCGGTATCCCGATCGGTATCTCCAGCGGCATCTCCATCGATATCTCCACCGGTATCTCCATGCCGGGGGACGTCAGTTCAGTCCACGAAGACAAGGAATCACCGTGCCCTCCACCGTGAACGACACGAAGAAGTCGGAGTTCCCCACTCTTCCCCTCTGGCTCACCGTCATCATCGGGTTTGCCGTCGCGTTCATCCTCGGCGAGTACTACGGCTTTCCCTGGTGGCTGCGTTTCCTTGCCGTCGGCGCCGTCAGCCTCGTCATGGAAGCCGTCAACCAGGCCGTCCGGCGCGTGGCACACAGCAGGAAGAACGATTGATCAGCGACGGTACGGTCGAAGACGGTACCGTCGAAGACAGTACGGTCAAAGACAGTACGGTCGAAGGCAGTACTGTCGAACGAGCCGAGCCCGCACGGCCGTTGGGGCCATACGGGCTCGAAGCGGAACTCAGGCTGGGCGGGTGGCTCAGATGAGGCCGAGAGCGCGGACCGCGTCGCGCTCCTCCGTCAGCTCCTTGACCGACGCGTCGATGCGCGCGCGGGAGAAGTCGTTGATCTCCAGGCCCTGAACGATCTTGTACGTGCCGTTCTCGGTGGTGACGGGGAACGAGGAGATCAGGCCCTCCGGGACGCCGTAGGAGCCGTCCGACGGGATGCCCATGGAAGTCCAGTCGCCCGCGGCGGTGCCGTTGACCCAGGTGTGGACGTGGTCGATGGCGGCGTTGGCGGCGGAGGCGGCGGAGGACGCGCCACGGGCCTCGATGATCGCCGCACCGCGCTTGGCGACGGTCGGAATGAAGGTGTCGGCCAGCCACTGCTCGTCGTTGACGACCTCGGCGGCGTTCTTGCCGGCGACCTCGGCGTGGAAGATGTCCGGGTACTGGGTGGCGGAGTGGTTGCCCCAGATGGTGAGCTTGCGGATCTCGCTGACCGGGGTGCCGGTCTTCTGCGCGAGCTGCGAGACGGCGCGGTTGTGGTCGAGGCGGGTCATCGCGGTGAAGCGGTCACGCGGCACGTCCGGGGCGGCGGCCTGGGCGATCAGCGCGTTGGTGTTGGCGGGGTTGCCGACGACCAGGACCTTGATGTCGTCCGCGGCGTGGTCGTTGATGGCCTTGCCCTGCGGCTTGAAGATCCCGCCGTTGGCCTCCAGGAGGTCGCCGCGCTCCATGCCCTTCGTACGGGGGCGGGCGCCGACGAGCAGGGCGACGTTCGCGCCGTCGAAGGCGACGTTCGGGTCGTCGGTGATCTCGATGCCCCGAAGCAGCGGGAAGGCGCAGTCGTCGAGTTCCATCGCGGTGCCCTCGGCGGCCTTCAGGCCCTGCGGGATCTCCAGGAGGCGCAGCTTGACCGGCACGTCCACGCCGAGCAGATGACCGGAAGCGATGCGGAAGAGGAGTGCGTAACCGATCTGGCCGGCGGCGCCGGTGACGGTGACATTGACGGGAGTGCGGGTCATGGCGATCTCCTGCGCGGTGTTTACCGGGTTTACCGGGGACAGGGCCCTGTACCACCTGGGGTGGCGGTGGGTGTCCCTGCCCTGCTATCGAGGTCTCTTGGTATCGAGAGACCCGGCCGTCAGGCTATCGGACCGCTGCCCGCAGCAGGTGGCGGGCCGGTGTGGAACACCTCACCGGGTGCGCCGGGCGTCCGCCCCGTGACGGGCATCCGCCCCCGTGAGAAGTATGGCGGCCGCCCGCTCAGGGAGGGGAGGCGGGCGACCGCCGAGTGGTGCCACACCCGTGGGGGGTATCGGTGCGCATGCCCGGGATACGGGCGGGCATGCGCCCGACATTGCGGAGGGGCTTCCTCTACGGCGATTACCGGCCAGTGGGCCGGGGACGGTTCCGGTCGGTGGGCGAGGGACGGTTCCGGCCGGTGGGCCAGGGACGGTTCCGGTCGGCGGGCCAGAGACGGTTCCGGCCGGCGGGCCCGGCGCCGGTTCCGAGCGGGGAGCCCGTACCGACAGGCGTCCGTCCGGTCGCCCGGGCGCGCCTCACCGCTCCACGCACTCGCGGGGCGCGCCTTTCGCCGGGTAGAGGCAGAGCAGGATGCCCCGCGGTCCGCGCGTCGCCGCCATCGACGTGACCAGGTACCCCTCGGCGTCGAAGCGGTCCGCCACCCGCACCGACCGCGGCTCCGCCCCCGGCACCACGATCTCCATCCGGTCGCCGATACGGCCGCCGCGGAGCCGCCCCCAGGCCGCGCCGCACGCCTTGGCATAACGGATCTCAATGTGCCGCCCTCCGGCGGTGGTTCGCTCGGTGAGCTTCTCCACCAGACCCGCGACTCCGCAGGACATCGAGTACGGGTCCGCGCCGTCGCACGCCGATCCACGGCAGCCGGTCACCGCGGAGGGCGTGGGCGCGGTGCTCACCCCCGCACCGCCCGAGCCCGGGTTCTCCCCCCGCCCCTCGCCGGCCCAGAGGGCCAGCGCCGCGACGATCGCCAGCCCGCCGAGCACCGCACCGGCCGCCCACGGCACGACCCGCCGCCGGAGCCACCCCGGCCCGCGCGGCGACGCGCTCCGTGACCCGGGCCCGGGCCCGGCCGCATCCGCTCCGAGGTCTCTCTGTTCCGCGTCACTCCGCCCGGCGTCACCCCGTCCGTCATCACCCCGTCCCGCGGCGCTACGTCCGTCATCGCCCCGTCCTGCGACGCTGCGTCCGTCATCGCCCCGTCCTGCGACGCTGCGTCCGTCATCGCCCCGCCCCGCGGCGCTACGTCCGTCATCGCCCCGTCCCTCGGCGCCGCGTCCGGCATCCGTCACCCCCGGTGCCGCCGCCCGGCCGCTCCAGGCCGCGTCCGCCAGTTCCCACAGCGCCACCAGCCGTCCGGCCGGCTCACCGGCCAGTCCGCACAGCGCCTCCACCGCATCGCGCGGCGGCAGCTTCTTGCCGTTGAGATAGCGCTCCCACGACGACTTGCTGTACGAGGTCTTGGCGGCGAGCGCGGCCAGGCTCAGCCCCGTACGCGCCCTCAACTCCCGCATCCCCGAGGCCAGTCGGGCGCTCTCGACGCCCTCGCGCAGCCCGCTGCGGTTGCCGCTCACCGGCGGAGCACCTTCCAGGTGTCGGGCCCCACGATGCCGTCCACCGGCAGCCCGGCCTGGCTCTGCAGACGCTTGGCGGCGCGCAGGGTGCGCTCACCGACGATGCCGTCCACCGGGCCCGGGTCGAAGCCGTGATGGCGCAGCAGACACTGCGCCTCGACGACCTCCCAGCCGCCGACGCCGTTGCCCAGGATCGCCGTGGCGGTACGGCTGTGTCCGGCGGACAGGGTGCCTGCCGTGCGCTGTACACGGCAGGTGAAGGTCTCCCCCGGCCGTCGGCTGAACGTCGGTGCGGCGCTGACGGTCCGGCCGACCGCCGAAGTGCCCGTACCCGGCCGGGCATCGGTGTCCTGCTCGTGCTGCCAGGGCCGTACGACCAGCAGCACCGCACCGGCCGCGACGAGCACGGCCAGCACGGCCAGCGCCCCCCGGGTGGCCGGTGACCCGACCCGCGCGCCCCTGACGACGGCGTCCGGCGCCGCATTCACGCCGGCAGGTTCCGGGACGACGGGTTCCTGGATGACGGCTTCCTGGACGACGGGTTCCGGGCCACCCTCCGGCTCCCTCTCCCCCTCCCCCTCCGGGCCGAACTCCCGGTCGGACTCCCGGTCGGACTCCCATGCCTGTGCCGCGACCTCGTGCAGCACCAGCAGCCGGGTCGCGTCGACGCCGCAGACCCGTGCCAGCGCCTCCACCGCCTCACGCGGCGGCAGCTTCTTGCCGTTGAGATAGCGCTCCCACGACGACTTGCTGTACGAGGTCTTGGCGGCGAGCGCGGCCAGGCTCAGCCCGCTGTGGTCCTTCAGCCTCCGAAGCTGTATGACGAGCTGCCGCACCCGATGGTCGAGTGATGCGGGCAGCCCCTTCCAACGCGACATGTTCCACCCCATACGCGTTTTGTTGCCCCCCGAGGCATAAGCCCCCTTGTGCTCAGATGATGGCCCGGATCCGGCCTCCGGTTCCCGTTTTCGCGCATTCCGCACGGCACCCGGGCATCCGGACCTCCGCGCTCCCACTCCTGCCCCTCCCCTGCCCCCACCCTTGCCCTCACTCCTGCCCCCACCCCTGCGTCCCAGGACGACGTCCGGAACGCCGGAGCCCTCGCAGGTCAGCGCCTGGGACGTCCCACGGAGTCCCTACTGGTGCGGGCACGGTGGCGGGCCGGTTCCCCGGTGGGGCACAGTCGTTGCGGCGCCACCGGGCGGCGCGGTCCACCCCGCGCCGCCTCCGCCACAAACGGGGGAGCGGACGGCGGCTCGTCCTCTGACAAGTCATCGGGGGAAAGGACGGGCCGCCATCACGCCATGTTGCCGTCACACCATGTCGCCGTCACGGCATGTCGCCATCACGCCATGTCGCGTCACGCCACCACGACGTCCCGCCCTCACGCACCGACGTAATCCGCCAGATGCTCACCAGTGAGAGTGGAACGGGCGGCGACGAGGTCAGCAGGTGTGCCCTCGAAGACGATCCGGCCGCCGTCGTGCCCGGCACCGGGGCCGAGGTCGATGATCCAGTCGGCGTGCGCCATGACCGCCTGATGGTGCTCGATGACGATGACCGACTTGCCGGATTCGACCAACCGGTCCAGCAGGCCGAGCAGTTGCTCCACGTCGGCGAGGTGCAGGCCGGTGGTCGGCTCGTCGAGTACGTAGACACCACGGTCGGCGCCCTTGTCTCCCAAGCGGGTCGCCAGCTTGAGCCGCTGCCGCTCGCCGCCGGACAGCGTGGTGAGCGGCTGGCCGAGGGTGAGGTAGCCGAGCCCGACGTCCACGAGCCGGCCCAGGATGCGGTGCGCAGCCGGAGTACGCGCCTCGCCGGAGCCGAAGAACTCCGCGGCCTCGGTCACCGGCATCGCGAGCACCTCGCTGATGTCGCGGCCGCCGAGGCGGTACTCCAGCACCGCCGGCTGGAACCGCTTGCCCTCGCAGTCGTCACAGGTGGTGGCGACACCCGCCATCATCGCCAGGTCGGTGTAGACGACGCCGGCGCCGTTGCAAGCGGGGCAGGCGCCCTCGGAGTTGGCGCTGAACAGCGCCGGTTTGACGCCGTTGGCCTTGGCGAACGCCTTGCGGATCGGGTCGAGCAGTCCGGTGTACGTCGCCGGGTTGCTGCGCCTGGAGCCGCGGATCGGCGCCTGGTCCACCGATACGACCCCTTCGTCGGCCGCCCCCGGCTGTCGGCACAGCGAGCCGTGCACCAGCGAGCTCTTTCCGGAGCCGGCCACGCCCGTGACGACGGTGAGGACGCCGAGCGGGATGTCGACATCGACGCCGCGCAGGTTGTTCGCGGACGCGCCGCGGATCGCCAGCTTGCCGCTGGGCTTGCGCACCGCGCCCTTGAGGGACGCGCGGTCGTCGAGGTGGCGGCCGGTGATCGTGCCGCTGGCCCGCAGCCCCTCGACCGTGCCCTCGAAGCAGACGGTGCCGCCCGCCGTACCGGCGCCGGGGCCGAGGTCCACGACGTGGTCGGCGATCGCGATCGCCTCCGGCTTGTGCTCGACGACGAGGACCGTGTTGCCCTTGTCCCGCAGGCGCAGCAGCAGGTCGTTCATCCGCTGGATGTCGTGCGGGTGCAGACCGATGGTGGGCTCGTCGAAGACGTAGGTGACGTCGGTGAGCGAGGAGCCGAGGTGGCGGATCATCTTCACGCGCTGCGCCTCGCCGCCCGACAGCGTGCCCGAGGCGCGGTCGAGGGAGAGATAGCCGAGCCCGATCTCCACGAACGAGTCGAGGCTGTGCCGCAGCGCGGTGAGCAGCGGCGCCACCGAGGGGTCGGTGAGGCCGCGGACCCACTCGGCCAGGTCCCTGATCTCCATCGCGCAGGCGTCCGCGATGCTGATCTTCTTGATCTTCGATGAGCGGGCCGCCTCGCTGAGCCGGGTGCCGTCGCACTCGGGACAGACGGTGAAGGCGACCGCCCGCTCCACGAAGGCCCGGATGTGCGGCTGCATCGCCTCGGGGTCCTTGGAGAGCATCGACTTCTGGAGCTTCGGGATCAGGCCCTCGTAGGTGAGGTTGACGCCGTTGATCTTCACCTTGGTCGGCTCGCGGTACAGGAAGTCGTGCCGCTCCTTCTTCGTGTACCTGCGGATCGGCTTGTCCGGGTCGAAGAAGCCCGACTCCCTGATCACCCGCACGACCCAGCCGTCACCGGTGTAGGTGGGGATGGTGAAGGGGTCCTCGTTCAGCGACTTGGCGTCGTCGAAGAGCTGGGTGAGATCGATGTCCGTGACCGCGCCCCGGCCTTCGCAGCGCGTACACATGCCGCCGGTGCGGCTGAAGGTCACCTTCTCGGTCCTGGTCTTCTCGGCACCGCGGTCGACCGTGAGCCCGCCGCTCGCACTGACCGAGGCGACGTTGAAGGAGTACGCGCCGGGCGGGCCGATGTGCGGCTTCCCGAGCCGGCTGAAGAGGATGCGCAGCATCGCGTTGGCGTCGGTGACGGTGCCGACCGTGGAGCGGGGGTCGGCTCCCATCCGCTGCTGGTCGACGATGATCGCGGTGGTCAGCCCGTCGAGTACGTCGACCTCGGGCCGTGCCAGCGTCGGCATGAAGCCCTGTACGAAGGCGCTGTAGGTCTCGTTGATCAGCCGCTGCGACTCCGCGGCGATCGTGTCGAACACCAGCGAGCTCTTGCCCGAGCCGGAGACGCCGGTGAAGACCGTCAGCCGACGCTTCGGGATCGCGACGCTGACGTCCTTGAGGTTGTTCACGCGCGCGCCGTGCACACGGATCAGATCGTGGCTGTCGGCGTCGTGCGGCGTCTCGGCATCCTGCGGCGCAGGCGACTGCGGGTCCGCCTTGGACAGGTCCGCCTTGGACAGGTCCGCCTTGGACGGGTCCGCCTTGGACATGCTCATCGTGTCTCCATGTCTCCATGGTGTGGCCCGGTACGTCTCCATGGTGTGGCCCGGTTCCAGCCGAACGCCCCGGGTGACGGAATGGTTCCGCCGCCTGCCCGCACACATCTCCGTGCGGGCAGGCGGCGTACAGCGGCGTACAGAGCCGTGTGCGGGTGGTCAGCGCAGGACGAAGTGCACGATGTCGTCGAGGAACGGGAGGCGCAGCCACGGCTTGGGCTGCACCATCAGCGCCAGCATCACGGTCACGAAGCCGAGCAGCCCGTAGGTCACCATGTCCGTGAAGCGGGAGCGCACAGCCAGCATGCCCACCGACGGCACCGCCCACCGCAGCCCCGCACCGGCCAGCAGCGACAGCCCAATGATGATCGCGCCGATCCGGAACGCGTCCAGCGCGACGAGCAGCAGCCCCAGCGCGACCCCGCCCGTCACGACGAGCAGCGGCCACTGCCGGGCGGGCGCCGGGTAGTCACCCGAGGCGGCCCGTCCGCCGCCCTCCGGCCGGGCGGTATCGCGGGTCAGCGTCGGAAAGCGGCGCGAGGGACGCGAGGGACGTTCCGGGGAGCGTTCTGGCGAGCCCTGCGAGGAACGTCCCGGCGAGCGCTGCGAGGATCGTTCCGGGGAGCCCTGCGAGGAACGTCCGGGGGAACGCTGCGACGAGCGTTCCGGGGAGCGCTGTGGCTCGGAGGCGCCGTCCGAATGCGCTTCGGCAGCCATGACTGGCAGTCCTTCCGGTCTGAGGTCTCAGGTCTCAGGTCTCAGGTCTCAGCCGGCCGCGCGCTCGGCCGCCTCGACGACGTTGACCAGCAGCTGGGCGCGGGTCATCGGACCGACACCGCCCGGGTTGGGGGCCACCCAGCCCGCAACCTCGGCGACGCCCGGGTGCACATCGCCGACGATCTTCCCGGCCTCGTCGCGGCTGACGCCGACGTCCAGGACGGCCGCGCCGGGCTTGACGTCCTCCGGCTTGATGATGTGCGGCACACCGGCCGCGGCGACGATGATGTCGGCCTGCCGGAGGTGCGCGGAGAGGTCCCGGGTGCCGGTGTGGCACTGGGTCACCGTGGCGTTCTCCGACCTGCGGGTCAGCAGCAGCGGCATCGGCCGGCCGATGGTGACACCGCGCCCGACGACCACCACATGCGCGCCGTTGATCTCGACGTCGTGCCGCCGCAGCAGCTGGACGATGCCGTACGGAGTGCACGGCAGCGGGCCCTCGATGCCCAGCACCAGCCGGCCCAGGCTCATCGGGTGCAGCCCGTCGGCGTCCTTGGCCGGGTCCATCAGCTCCAGGACGCGGTTGGTGTCAATGCCCTTGGGGAGCGGGAGTTGGACGATGTAGCCGGTGCAGGCCGGGTCCTCGTTCAGCTCCCGTACGACCGCCTCGATCTCCTCCTGGGTGGCGGTCGCCGGCAGCTCGCGCTGGATCGAGGCGATACCGACCTGGGCGCAATCGCGGTGCTTGCCGTTGACGTACCAGCGGCTGCCCGGGTCGTCGCCGACCAGGAGGGTGCCGAGGCCGGGCTGTACGCCCTTTGCCTTGAGCGCCTCGACGCGCACGGCGAGCTCTGACTTGATAGCGGCTGCGGTGGCCTTGCCATCCAGGATCTGGGCAGTCATGACTCCATCCTCCCGGATGAGGGCGGCCACGTTCCAATCAGGGCACGCCCGGCCCCGCCGACAGGGCACGCCCGACCCCTCTAGCGGCCCCTCCGGCGGCCTCTCCGACAGCCCTTTGGCAGCCCTTTGGCTGCCCTTCTGGCGGCGCCCCTGGCCGAAATCGATCATTGCACTTGGACAACAGCAGCGGCCCTTGACTGGACAGACTCAACGTGCAACTAGAAGGATTGCCGTACAGTGCCGCAGGCTTCGTCGGGGGGTGGCCAGTGAAATCTGTTTTTCCTCCGAGTCATGCCGCGTCGTCCCCCACTGACCCAACGGAGGAAAACCGCAGATGAGTTTCGGTGACCCGAACAACCCCTACGGCCAGCAGCCGCCGCAGGCCCCGTACGGCCAGCAGCCCCCGGCCGCGCCGCAGGGGCAGCCCGGCTACGGCTACCCGCAGCAGCCGGCAGCACCGTACGGGCAGCAGGCACCGTACGGGCAGCAGCCCCCCGGCGCGCCGCAGGGACAGCCCGGGTACGGGTACCCGCAGCAGCAGCCGGCGGCCCCGTACGGGCAGCCGGGCATGCCGGGGATGATGCCGGGGATGCCGACCGGTTACGCGAGCTGGGGCGCCCGGGTCGGCGCGTACCTGATCGACGGGCTCATCATCGGTGTGATCCCGGCCATTCTGTACGTCATCGGCATCGCCGTGGCGGCCGGCTCAGCGCCGTCGTACAAGAGCCCGGACACCTCGCACTGCCCGCCCGGCGACTACCAGTGCATCAGCGACACCATCAACCAGGCCTCGACGAGCAGCAGCGCCGGCCTCTCGGCCGGTGCCGTCATCCTCTTCCTGCTGGCCGCCCTCATCGGCACCGTCGCGGGGCTCTTCGTCGTCGCCAAGGAAGGCAAGACGGGCCAGTCGCCGGGCAAGAAGGCGCTGGGCATCATGCTGGTCAAGGAGACGACCGGTCAGCCCATCGGCTTCGGTATGGCCTTCGTGCGCAAGCTGTGCCACTTCCTGGACGGGCTGCCGTGTGACCTCGGTTACCTGTGGCCGCTGTGGGACGAGAAGTCCCAGACGTTCGCGGACAAGATCGTCGGCACGGTGGTCGTCAAGACCAAGTGAGCCGGTCCGGGGCGTCGTCCCGGCCCGCTGCGCACCTCTCCTCGAAGGCCCCCTCGCAACCACGCGATCGGGGCCTTCGTGGCTCCGTTCAAGTCGCTTGAAGGACACCGCTCGTGAGCTACCCCAACCAGAACCCTTACGGTCCGCCGCCGGGTCAGCAGCCCGGCTACGGCTACCCCCAGCAGCAGCCGCCACCGGCGCCCGCGCCCGCTCCCCCGCCCGCACCTGGCCCCTACGGCTCTTATCCGGGCGGCCCCGGGATGTCCGGTGCTCCCGGCGCACCGGGCATGCCCGGGATACCCGGAATGCCCGGGACACCCGGGATGCAGCAGGCGCAGTACCCGAAGCCGCCGTACCCGATGGTGATGCCCGGCGGGGTCAAGGCCGCCCGGGTGATGCTGTTCGTGCTCGCCGGCCTGAACCTGATCGGACTGATCCTCGCCGTGGCGGGGCTGGGCAGCGTCAGCAAGGCCTCGCACAACGCCTCGTCGTACGCCGGCCAGGACGCCATGACGGCGTTCAACGTCGGCAAGGGCCTGCTGATCGTGGTGATCGTGCTCATCGTGATCTTCACCGCGGCCGCGATCACCCTGGCCGCGCAGTTCGGCAACGGTGGCGGCGGCGTCCGCGTCGGCACCATCGTCTTCGGCGTGGCCACCACCATGGTGAGCCTGTTCAGCTTCCCGTTCGGCCTGGTCCACACGGCCCTGGGCGTCCTGGTGCTGGTCCTCGTCGCCAAGGATGACGGCAACGCCTGGTTCAGCCGCCCGCGTTACTGACGTCACGCTTGCCGACGCCACGCGCCCACCGCACACCACCGAGGCCCGCACCGGACACTTCCCGGCGCGGGCCTCTCCGCTGTCAGTTGAAGATCAGTGGAAGATCAGTGGAAGAAGTGCCGGGTACCCGTGAAGTACATCGTCACGCCGGCCTTCTTCGCGGCCTCCACGACCTGCTCGTCACGGATCGAACCGCCCGGCTGGACAATGGCCTTGACGCCGGCGGCGATCAGGATCTCCGGGCCGTCGGGGAACGGGAAGAACGCGTCCGACGCGGCGTAGGCGCCACGCGCCCGCTCCTCCCCCGCCCGCTCGACGGCCAGCCGGCAGGAGTCGACGCGGTTGACCTGGCCCATGCCGACGCCGACCGAGGCACCTCCCTTGGCGAGCAGAATCGCGTTGGACTTCACCGCACGGCACGCCTTCCAGGCGAAGGCCAGCTCGGCGAGCTCGGTCTCGGACAGGGCCTCGCCGCTGGCCAGTGTCCAGTTCGCCGGGTCGTCGCCGTCGGCCTGGAGGCGGTCGGTGACCTGAAGCAGCGCGCCGCCGTCGATGGGCTTGGCCTCGACGGGGTTGGCCGGTGCTCCCTCGGCCCTCAGCACGCGGATGTTCTTCTTCTTGGCCAGGACCTCGACCGCGCCGTCCTCGTAGCCGGGGGCGACGATGACCTCGGTGAAGATCTCGGCGACCTGTTCGGCCATCGCCACCGACACCGGGCGGTTGACGGCGATGACGCCGCCGAACGCGGACAGCGGGTCGCAGGCGTGCGCCCTGCGGTGGGCCTCGGCGACATCGGCGCCGATCGCGATACCGCACGGGTTGGCGTGCTTGATGATGGCGACGCAGGGCTCGTCGTGGTCGTACGCGGCCCGGCGCGCGGCGTCGGTGTCCGTGTAGTTGTTGTACGACATCTCCTTGCCGTGCAGCTGCTCGGCCTCGGCGAGGCCGCCCTCACCGGTGACGTACAGCGCGGCGCCCTGGTGCGGGTTCTCGCCGTAGCGCAGCACGTTCTTGCGGGTGTACGTGGTGCCCAGGAACTCGGGGAGGGCCCCCGCGGCAGAGCCGCTGTCAGATTCAGATGCGGTGTCGACGTACCCGTCCAGGAACCAAGAGGCCACCGCCACGTCGTACGACGCGGTGTGCTGGAACGCCTCGGCGGCCAGCCGCTTACGCGTGGCCAGGTCGAAGCCGCCGGCCTTGACCGCGGCGAGGATGTCGGCGTACCGCTCGGGGCTGGTGACGATGGCCACGGACGGGTGGTTCTTGGCGGCGGCACGGACCATGGACGGGCCGCCGATGTCGATCTGCTCGACACACTCGTCGGGGGTGGCACCGGAGGCGACGGTCTCGCGGAACGGGTAGAGGTTCACGACGACCAGGTCGAAGGGCTCGACGCCCAGCTCGGCCAGTTGCTCACGGTGCGAGTCGAGGCGCAGGTCGGCGAGGATGCCGGCGTGCACGCGCGGGTGGAGGGTCTTGACCCGGCCGTCCAGGCACTCGGGGAAGCCGGTGAGCTCCTCGACCTTGGTGACGGGGACACCGGCGGCGGCGATACGGCCCGCCGTGGACCCGGTGGAGACGAGCTCGACACCGGCCTCGTGCAGCCCGCGCGCGAGGTCTTCCAGCCCGGTCTTGTCGTAGACGCTGACGAGCGCCCGGCGAATGGGCCGCTTGGTGCTCTCGGCGGTGGCGGTCACTGGATAACTACCTTTCGTCCCTCAATGCGATAGCCGTTGCGGGCGAGCCGCCCCACGACCTCGACGAGCAGCCTTCGCTCGACTTCCTTGATGCGCTCGTGCAGCGCGCTCTCGTCGTCCTCGTCCCGGACCTCGATCACTCGCTGGGCGATGATCGGGCCGGTGTCGACCCCGTCGTCGACGAAGTGGACGGTGCATCCGGTGACCTTCGCGCCGTACGCGAGCGCATCGCGCACGCCATGGGCACCGGGAAAGCTCGGCAGCAGCGCCGGGTGGGTGTTGACGATCCGGCCGCCGAAGCGGGCCAGGAACTCCTTGCCCAGGATCTTCATGAAACCGGCCGAGACCACCAGGTCGGGCTCGTACGCGGCGGTCGCCTCGGTGAGCGCCGCGTCCCAGTCGGCGCGACCGTCGTAGTCCTTGATCCGGCAGGTGAACGTCGGGATCCGCGCGGACTCGGCGCGCTGCAGCCCCGCGATGCCCGTACGGTCGGCGCCGACGGCCACGATCTCGACGCCGTACGCCTCCGAGCCCTGCTCGGCGATGGCGTCCAGCAGCGCCTGCAGATTCGTGCCGGAACCGGAGACGAGGACGACGATCCGGGCCGGGCGGCCGGAACGGCCTGAGCGACCGGGGCGGCCGGAACTTCCGGGGCGGTCAGAGCGGGCGGACGGGGCGGACACGTCGGCCTTGCCGGACGGGGCGGAGGGGTCGGCCTTGCCGGACTGGTCGGACGGGGCGGAGGGGTCGGGCGGGAGGGGGGCTGATGACGAGGCCACGATGGGGCTCTTTCCGATCTCGCGCGGATCCGCGGATTCTTCGTGGTCGTTGATCGCTGGTCGTTGATCGCTGGTCGCTGATCGCCTGCATAGTCATGGTCATTTGTGTGGTCGTACAAAGCCGCGGGTACCGCAAAACCGGGGGACCCTACGAAGGCGCCGACCGCCAGCAACGATACCGGCACACCGAGCGGCCCCCACGGGACGGGGGCGAGGACGGGAGGTAGCGTCGGGCATAAGACTGCATGCGGCAGTGCGCGTGCAGTGCAGCAGTGCAGTTCGTGGGAACCCGTGCGCCGGCCACGAGGTCACGCGCACGGACGAGACAAGGGGAAGACGCACTCCAGATGACGGACCGACGCCGCCGCGCGGCCCTCCTGCTCCCGCTGCCCGCCACCTCCCCGGGGGCGGTGCTGCTGCGGGATCGCAAGTCTCCGTCCTCTTCCTCGGGGCCGTCCTCCGCTCCCACGGGACCATCCTCCCCTCCCGCAGGATCGCCCTCGTCCGCTTCGGGGCCGTCCTCATCTGCTTCGGGGCCGTCCTCCTCATCCGCTCCGGGCTCCGACCAGGACACCCCGGACAAGGACACCCCGGACAACCCCTTCGCGCCGCCGCCGGCCGACGCCCCCGACCAGGAATGGCGCCCGCGCTACCCGGCCTCGCACGCCCACGGCCAGGGCCGGGACGGCAACGGCAACGGCAACGGTGACAGCGACAGCGAGCACCCGGCACAGGACGGCAGGTCGGCACCGGCGGCCTGGGGCAGCCAGTGGAGCCCCCGCCAGCCGGGCCGGCAGAGCGGCGGCGGATTCGGCACCCGCCCGGGCGGCCGCAACGGCCAGCAGAGCGGACCCGGCGGCCCCGGCAACCTGCGCTGGGACCCCACCGATCCGCTCCAGCGCCGAGCCCGCTACGCGCTGCTGGCCGGTATGTGGGCGTTCTTCTTCGTCCTCCTCTTCGGCCTCCCCGAGGTCTCCCTGCTCCTCGGCGCGCTGGCGATCTACTGGGGCATCAGCTCCCTCCGCGGCAAACCGGACGCCACGAAGTCCGCCGCCGCGGCGGCGGCGACCACCGCCGCCATGGAGGGCCGCCCGCCCCTCACCGACACCACCCCCACCCCCGGCCTCCCGCCCGGCACCCCGCAGAGCCCCGCCCGCCCCCAGGCCACCGCCGCGATCGCCGGCCTGGTGACCGCCTCCCTGGCCCTGATGCTGGTGGCCGCGACCTTCACCGTTCAGATCGCCTACCGCGACTACTTCACCTGCGTGAACGACGCCCTGACCCGCTCAGCCAGCAAGTCCTGCGAAAACCTCCTCCCCAAGCAACTCCGCCCCCTGCTGAGCACGGCCACGGAGAGGTAACCCACCCCGGGGACGCCCCGGCCAGTCAGCTCACTCAGCTCACGCAGGCCACTCAGGTCACTCGGGTCACTCGGGTCACTCAGGCCACCAGCAGGTCGATCACGCCCGTCAGATCCTCCTCCCCGCTCCCCTCGGCCAAGCGGCGGCGCATCAGCTCGAAGTACGGGCTGAGCAGCTCCGGGCTGACGCCCTGCTGCTCAGCGGTCCTCAGAAAAGTCGGCGTACCGGCCACCTGCATGGCGAGATTCGAGACCACGCCCTTGGTGTAGTCGCCGCTCCGCAGCTGGTCGGCGGTCTGGTGCACCGCCGGGGCCATCGCGACGAGCCAGTCGGCGAGCAGCGGGGCGAACGACACGGGGTCGATGTCCTCCCTGCGGATCAGGGCGAAGGCGTGCGCGGCCCCGGCGAACATCCCGTACATGGCGCTGAGCAGGGCTACATCGTGCAAGGCCGCGAAGCCCGCGTCCGTGCCGACGTAGGTGGTGCCGGCCGGGACGCCCAACGTCTCCCGATGCCGCTCGAACAGTTCCCGCGAGCCGCTGTAGAAGACGTAGCCACCGGCCTCCGGCACACCGATCATCGGCGGGACCGCCATGATCCCGCCATCCAGATAGCGAGCACCGCGCTCGCGGGCCCACTCGGCGCGGGCGCGAGCCTGCGCAGGGGTGCTGGTGGTCAGGTTGACCAGGTCCCGGCCGGCCAGCTCAACTCCGGCCAGCGCCTCACCCACCGAGGCATCATCCAACAGACAAACGACGACCAGCCTGCTCACCGCAACCGCCTCCGCAGCGCTGTCCGCAACCCGCGCCCCCTCGGCGGCAAGCGCCTCGGCGCGGGCCGGCGTACGGTTCCAGACGGTCAGCGGCCGACCGGCGGCGAGCCAGGCACGCCCCAACGCGGCGCCCATCGCACCAAGCCCCAACAGCGTGACGCCGATCTCCTCAACCTTCTCGACCTTCTCGACCTTCTCGACAACCTTCTCAACAGTGTTCTGTGCCATGCCGATTAGCCTGGTCACAGGCCCAAAGATGATCAAGTACGTACTTTGAAGTGGGCGCTTACCCCAGGGTGAGCAAGCAGGTCAGAAGCTCAGAAGGGTGGGGCATGACAACGCTGAACCGGCCAGGGGCACCAGACGGACACGTCTGCGGGATCGACGCCGCGATGGAGGTGATCGGCGGCAAGTGGAAGGTGCTGATCCTCTGGGCGCTGCACGAGCACCCGTACCGCCGCTTCGGCGAGCTGCGCCGGCTGCTCCCGGGGATCACCGAGAAGGTGCTCGCCTCCCACCTCCGCGAGCTGGAAGCAGACGGCGTCGTGCACCGCGCCTCCTACGACGAGGTACCGCCCCGCGTCGAGTACTCACTGACCGAGAACGGCACCCGCCTCAACGACGCACTCCAGCCGCTGGCCGCCTGGGGCCGCGAACAGCCCACCACTCGACGGCCGGAGAAGAGCACGGACTAGAGGAGCACGGACCAGAAGAGCACGGACCAGAAGAGCACGGACCAGCTGGAACACAGACCGGACAACGTCTACCATCGGCGGCGGCACCGCGTGTCGGTCACCGGCTGGGTGAGGCATGGAGGTGCTGGGAGATGCCCTTGGAGGCATTCCTTGTCAGTTGAGCTGAATCACACGATCATCCATGCCCGGGACAACCGGGAGTCCGCCGAGTTCTTCACGAACCTGCTGGACCTTCACATCACCGCCGAGTGGGGCCCGTTCATCGCGGTCGGCCTGAGCAACGGCGTCACGCTGGACTTCGCGACGATCCCCGCGGACCGGATCACCCCGCAGCACTACGCCTTCCTGGTCTCCGACGAGGAGTTCGACGCGGCGTACGCACGCATCACCCAGCGCGGCATCGAACACTACGCCGACCCGCACGGGCAGCAGCCCAACACGATCAACCACAACGACGGCGGCCGCGGCGTGTACTTCATGGACCCGGCAGGCCACGCCATGGAACTCCTCACCGTCCCCTACGGCGGCTGGCCGTCATAAGCCCATAACCCCGAGGGCCGCGACCCGCGCCGGGACGCGGCCCTCAACGGCAACGACCCCACGCCTCCGCCGGCTCACCGCACCCCGCTGATCCTCCGCAGCATCTCCAGGAACTCCTCCCGCTCGGCCGCCGACAGCGGGGCCAGGAGTTCGTCGTTGGCCCACTCCCCCGCCTCCGTGCACTCCTCCAGGCGCCGCTCGCCCTCGGCGGTAAGACACACCGCGTTCTTGCGGCGGTCGGCCGGATCGGGAGTGCGGACGACAAGACCCGCCGCCTGAAGATCGTTGAGGACACCGACCATGTCCTTCGGGTCGAGCGACACCGTCCTGCCCAGTTCGGCCTGGGCAATCGGACCGAGATCCGCGACGGCCGCAAGGACCACGTGGTGCCACATCTTCATGTCGTGTCGCGCGAGCGCCTCTGCGACCAGGCCGCGCCCACGGGCCGCCGCACGGCCGAGGAGCCAGCTCGGGAGGGCACGGATTCGGCTGGGCGCCGTGGGGTTCTCTGCCATGCACAGCAGCGTACGGGAAAACGTTGGACTTCCCCACGATCTCTCCCTTATCGTTGGGATCCCCAATGAACTCCAAGGGCATCGAGACAAGGGCATCGGGAGGCGATTGCGCATGCGACGCATTCGGTATGAACACAGCGGCGGACCCGAAATGCTGTTCCAGGAGGAGGTCCCCGTCCCGGAGCCCGGAGCCGGTGAACTGCTCATCAGGACCGAGGCGATCGGCGTCACGCTCCCCGTCGTACGCAAAGTACGCGAGGGCACACAGCCCGTCCCGCTCGGTGGCGAACTGGCCGGCGAAGTGGTGCGCGTCGGCGAAGGCGTGAGCAGGTACGCGCCGGGCGACCGGGTCACCGGCCTCTGCTTCGGCCACGGGTACGCGGACTACACGCTGCTGCATACCGCGATGGCCTCACCGATCCCGACGGGCGCCACCGCCAAGGACGCCATCGTGCTGGTCCGCAGCGGCGTGGTGGCCCTCGGCGCCCTGGAGGCCGCGCGCCCCGAGAAGGGCGAGTCGGTTCTCGTCACCGCAGCAGCGAGCGGGGTGGGCCACCTCGCCCTACAGCTGGCGAAGTTGAGAGGCGCCTCGCGCGTCGTCGCCGCCGTGAGTGACCCTGCCAAGGCGGACTTCGTACGCTCCCTCGGCGCCGATGCCGTGGTGACGTACGAGGAAGAGAGCTGGGGCGAGCCGGTGGACATCGTGCTCGACGCGGTCGGCGGCGCACTGCTCACGCCCGCTGTCAAAGCACTTGCGCCTGGTGGACGATTGGTCGCGTACAGCTCTGGCGGCGGCACCATCGAGGCGTACGACCTCCTCGTGGGCGGCAAGTCGGCCATCGGGTTCCAGGTGGCGATCGTGGCCAGGACCCAGCCACAGCGGTACGCAGGGTGGGTCGAGGAGCTGTGGCGGCGGTTCGGCGAGGGGGTCCTGCGGCCCACGGTCCACGCGGAGTTCGCCCTCGCGGACGCGGCACAAGCGCATGCGGCGATCGAGAACCGGACCAATCGGGGAAAGGTCGTCCTGGTGCCCTAGAGAGGACGTCGAGAGTTCCGCGCCTGGCACGCCCGCGCCCGATGCTGCATTGTCGGGCTGTCCGAGTACGCCCGGCACGAGGACGGCAGCCCTCCGCCTTGCGACCTACTTCCGCCGCCGGATGTGACCAAGCTGCTCACGCCATAGCCTCCCCGTATGACGACAGTTGACTCTCGCCTCAGCGGACCCCGCAGCCCGGAGCAGCGCAAGCGCGAGGCGCTTGAACGGCTCGCGCGGGACAACGACGTATGGGTCGCCACAGCCGATGCCACTGGTGAGCCGTGCCTCGTTCCGCTGACCTTCTGGTGGGACGGTGAGACGGTGTGGCTGTCCACCCGCGACACCAACCCGACCGGACGCAACCTGTGCGCCTCGGGCCGGGTCCGGCTCAGCTTCGGCCATACCCGGGACGTGGTCCTGGTCCACGGCACCGTGCGCACGCTGACCCGCGAGGAGCTGCCGGCCGAGGTGGGCGACGCCTTCGCCGCCAAGGACGGCTGGGACCCTCGCAAGGACCACCCCTCGTACGTCTTTTTCCAGGTCACCCCGCAGGTGCTCCAGGCATGGGGAACAGTTCCCGAAATGACCGGACGGACCCTGATGCGCGACGGGAAGTGGCTCGTCTAGGGCGTGTCCCGAACTGGCCCCCAGCCACTCGACGATGGCTGCGAACAGCACAGTCGCCCCACATGCCCTACGTGCCCTACCTGCCCTACCTGCCCTACGGGGCACCGCCCGCCGCCGGATCGGTGAGGGCGGCAGTGAAGTACTGGAACGCCGACAGCCCATAACGGGTATGGCCGGTGGCGCCCGCGCGCTTGAGGCACCACACCTGAGCCTCGTCGGCGGACACGGTGTCGACGCAAAACTCCGCGCAGAGCAGGCACTTGCCCACGTACCTGAGGCCTACCCTCGGATCGGCCGGCAGCGTCCACTCCAGAAACCAGTAACGCGCCCTCACGACACATCTCCCAACTCCCTTACGCACTCCTCCTGGAGTCGCTCGACAAGGCCACACCGCATCGCCACCAGATCCGCCTCCGTCAGCTCATCCACCCACGCCACACGCGCGTGCCGGTACTCGTCGAGAAGCCGGTGCAGGTCCCGGAACCTCACATGCCGGTCCCACTCCTCCCCGACCGCACCACGCAGCCGCGCCCACACACCCGAGCTCATGACCGCGCCGCCTTGTGGGGATGGTGGCGGATCTCCACGTTGCAGTCGGACGCCTTCGACCTGTCTCCGACGGCGTAGGCTGTCGCTCGCTGCTGCGCCAAGGCCGCGCACACATCGCACCCGGCAACCGGCACGGGATCCGATACCGGTTCCCTCAGGTGGACGGGGCGGCATCTGCGGGCCATCAGCCCACCACCTCCACACCATGAATCCAGCGCGGCCCTGCGTCGATCCCACGCGACGCGAGCCACAGCACCCGTCGCCGCTCACGCTGCGCCCGCCGTTCTCGCTGCTCCTCGGGACTGAGGACGTACGGGCGGATCAGCGCCGAGTCCTCCCCACGCAGCGGGCCCGCATGCCGCACGTGCATACGGGAAAGCACGAGCGTCGGCGCGTCCTCGCACCGCGCGGCGGGCAGCGCGCTGGCCCACCGATGGCGGCGCGCCGCTCGCAGTAACCCACGCAACATCGCTTCGACTAGACGGGCGGTACAGGTCGGCATGTTGACGCTCCTCTACAGCGTTGACCATGCCCCGGGCCGCTCCCATCGCAGCCGCGGGGTCTCTGTCAGGGCCAGACTGACCGCCCGTGAGGGTCGTAGGAGACCGTTTCTAGGGACCTTCCGGCCTTCTGGGGCTACCGTCGAAGAACGCCCAGATGTCCCTAGGGGGAACCTTGAACACGGCCTTACGATCAGCTATGAAGACGGCCGGTCTTTCGCCCAGGATGCTTGCGTTCCGTGTGGGAGTTTCCGGCAAGACCGTGGAACGGTGGATCGCGGACGAAGAACTGATCCCGCACGCGAGGAATCGGGAAGACGCCTCCAATGCATTGGGAGTTGAGGCAGAGATGTTGTGGCCGAAAGCCGTCAAGGAGCGGCTCAGGGGCGGTGGCGGCCAGGAGGTTGTGGAGAGTTATGCGTTCCGGTCGGCCTGCCCGTCCGGCATCTGGGCCGACCTGATCTCGGACGCGAGCGATGAGCTGTTCTTCGGCGGCTACACGTCCTACTTCCTCTGGACGCAGATCCCGGCCTTCCCCGAGACCTTGCGCCGCAAAGCCGAGGGCGGCTGCCGCGTCCGCTTCCTGCTCGGTGACCCCGACGGGGACGTGACACGTCAACGCGAGCAGATCGAGGACGTCCGTCTGACGGTCTCCACGAGGATCAACACAACGCTCGAGCAGGTTGCACGGCTGGGCCGGGTCGACGGCCTCGAAGCCCGCTTCTCGGCACCGACCGACGCCATGAATCACGTCTCGCTTTCCGTCTTCCGTTTCGACGACGAAGCGCTGGTAACCCCACACCTGGCGACGGCTGTCGGACACGACTCACCGCTGATGCGCCTGCGACGCCGCAGCGACCAGGGGGTCTTCTCACGGTTCGTGGCGCACTGCGATGAGCTCTGGGAGCGGGCCACCCCAGTACCAGAGGGGTGAGTTCATAGGTAGGCGCGACTACGAGGACGCTCCGGACGACTGGCGGTGTCCGAGGAGTCGACCGATGTCCGCTGGTTCGAGCCCGGAGAGGTGGACGCACTCCCCATGGTTCCCAGCATTCGGATGCGCGTGAACGACTGGCGCGACGGCAACATGCCCGCTGCCCGATAGCTGACGAACGCTGATGGAAGCGTACACAGCTGCTACGGATTCAGCACTTCCTGGAAAACCGCCCAACTCCATATTTGGGATAGCCTACGACCGGCCACGTAGCCGGTCGTAGGGACTTCGCTACGCCCGCTAGATCCACGGGTTACGCTCAAAACTGGGTTCCTCGTCAGGGAAGTCCTCCGGGAAGACCTCACTCACCAAGTCACCCCGGAGGACGCGCAGGAGGTAGCTCTCCACGGGACCTTCGTACAGGTCGTATTCGTCGCCTCGACCAATCACAGTGAGGACGGTCCACTGGTCCGGATCCTCATGCGGAATCAGAAAGCACATATCGGCGTTATCAGTGCCGCCCCACGAGACCAGCTGCGATGGCTCTATCCCGCGCTCGGCCAACAGGCTCTGGATCCACGGCCTTGTGACCTCCATCGTGTGCCGGGCCTTGAGCGTGTTGGCCACTAGGTCAACGTGCTGGTTCTCGGCACCTGCTCGATACACCCGCAGGAAGTCGTCGAACTTCGCTCCACCGAACGCATCGAGAAACCGCTTGAACGCATCTGGAAATGTGACATTAAGGGTCCGCTCTGCATCATCCCAGTCGTTTAGAACCTTCCCAGCTTCGCCACCCTCCGGAAACAACCCCAGGAGTTCGAGATCTTCCATGAAACACCTACTTGTTGATAATGGTTTGGTCGATGTGCAGGCCAGAGCCTATCGCCCTGACGTGAACACCTGAAGCTATAACGTCACCAGGATTGGCATAGACAGGAGCGGCGGAGTATTCCACGCTTCCACGATTCTTTACTGTTTCATATATTTGCTCCTCAAGCTTTTCCATCACCTCGTTGTTAGCCGTTTTATACATGATGACGATGTTCGCCTCGGAGTGGCCATCGCCTCCCAGTGACCGGGCAAGAAGGTGACCGCGAGTGTGCTCTGCCGCTTCTCCTTCCCAACCGGGTGGCTTCACCCTCCTGGAAGCCTTGGTACCGGTATCGAGCATGTCTTGCGTGATCCTCGTTTCAACACCGGTGGCCCGCCCCGTGCTGTCCAGCGGCTTGCAGTACGGCGGGATGGCTTTCTGCGGTGCGCGTCCGCCCCCTCGACCGTTCTCCGCATTGCGCAGCAACGGACGCCCTGCCGGTCCCTTACTGGTCATCGACACGTACGGGCCGATGCCGGTGGGGCCGTCGCCTGCCACGGCCAAGCGGGGTCCACCGATGTTGAGTTGAAAGCCCTCGAAGGACTTTGAGTTGAGGCCCTTGAATGCCTTGAGGTTCAGACCGTCGAGGTGGGAGACGATGTTCTTGATGCCGCCGGCGTCGCCTACGGCCTTTGCCGTGCGGCCCGCGCCGCCCAAGGCGCCGCCCAGTACCAGACCGCTGACACCGGCATCCTTGACCTCCTGGAGGTTGATGCCCTTCTGGTCGCCGAGGAGGTTGCGGCCGCCCTGAGCGACGACCACGTCAACGGTGATGGCTTCGATGCCGCCGATGGCGGCGGTGGCGAGGACTGTTCCGGCGATTTCGGCGATGGTGGCGGAGACGGCGATGCCTGCTGTGCTTGCTGCGGCGATGATGGCTTCGGTGGCGCCGACTGCGGCGACTTCGCTGATGCCGCCGGTGAAGAGCGCCAGGGCCGTACCGGCGACGAGGACTGCGCCGGCGATCTCCAGTTCGTGTTCGATCTTCTTCTTGGCCTCGGCGACTTGGTCGGCATATTTGTCCAGGGCTTTGGCCATGTCGCGGGCGGCGGTGGCTACATCGTCGAGGTAGCCCTTGCCGCCGCCGTGGTAGCGCCGCCAGAACGCCCCGAAGGACTCGATCGACTTGCCTTTGTTGGTGTCGATGACGTCCTGGGCCTTCTTGTGGCAGGCCGCGATGCAGTCCTCGACGTCGTCGGCGTAGGTGCGCCAGGCGCGGGCGGCTTCGCGTAATTCGTCTTCGTCGCCTTCCGGAAACCACATGCCGGTGAGGTCCTGGACGATCTCCTTGGCCTTGTCGGCCGCGCCCATCAGGAACCGCCGCCTTTGAAGCCGGACTTGGCCGAGCGGTCGGCTTCCTCGTGGTTGGCGGCCATGTCGTTCATGGCTTTGGTGATGCTGGACAGGCCCTTGGTCAGGGCTGCGGCGGCCTTCTCTATGTTCGCGCGGTGTGGGGCGTAGGCGTGCTCGAACTTCTTGCCCTGTTCGTCGCCTCCCCACGGCTCGCCCAGCCCGTCGAGGGTGTGCCGGAGCTTGGCCGTCGCTCGTTCCAGGGCGACGGATTCCCGGTGGAATGTTGGTGCGGCGGACTTGAGTTGGTCGGTGTCTATGTCGAAGCCGTCGCCGGCCATGCCTCCCCCTTGGCTCTTTCCTCGTCCCCATGGCGAGCCTCTGACAATGCGTTCGGCTCCCAGGTGGTGACGATGACATACGGCACTGACAGCCGCCCTGGTGACGATGCATTCCAGCCACGAGGCAGGTGGGTGGTGAGGGTGGGTGGTGGGGGTATTGGGCGGTCGAGAGTCGCCGATACCTCAATCAGAGGCGGCCGTAGGGAAGGCGCCCTGCCGAGCGGGGCAGGGCCTGGCTTCCGCTCACGTCGTCGCTTCGTCGGGCTGTTGGTCGCCGACCCCGGGTCCTGTTGCCGTGGCGTCGCTGCACCCCGTTGCCGTAGCGTCACCGGCCCCACACCCCGTTGCCGTGGCGTCGCGAGTCGCGTGCCCTCCCGTCGTGATGTCACCGGCCTTGCGGCGCGCCCGCAGGTGCCAGGCGCGGAAGGCGAGGGTGGTGGGGATGCCGGTGAGGGCCGTCCAGGCGGCTGCCGCGAGGCCGGTGCGCCACCAGCTCGGGCCGAAGGCGGCGAGGGCGTCCGTGCCCAGTGCGCCGCCGGAGAGTGCGCCGAGGGTTGCCATGAGCGCGCCGCAGATGCCGGTGGCGAGGACGGCCGTGCAGGCCGTGGTCCACGGTGTCCAGGGGTGGGCCGGATCTGTCGTAGGGCCTGGTGTAGGAGTTGTCGTCAGGCTTGTCGTGGGGCCTGGTGTCGCTGCGGTGCGGCCGAGTTGGCGGGCGAGGAGTAGCCCAGCGAGCACCGGTACCGCGGCCACCGCCCAGGTGAACGGGGTTCCCGGGCCCGGGTCCGGTACGCCGCCGAGCAGTGGCAGATGCGGCATCGCCGGGTACGTCGAGGCGCCGAGCGGGCCGATGGTGCTGCCCGCGCCGAGGGTGAAGCCCGGGCCGAGGCCGTATGAGGCGCCCCAGACGGCCGCGTTCGGGAGCAGCAGGAGGCAGAGCAGGAGGATCGTGGCGCGGCTCGGCCAATCCGGCGCGAGCTGGAGGAGGTCCTGGTGCACCCGGCCGCCGTGCAGGACGAGTGCGAGGACGGTGAGCAGGGCGCCGCAGGTGAGCAGGGTGAGCAGGGCGGTACCGGCGGCGCGTTGGGCGGCAACGAGGCGGCCGCCCAGCAGGCTGCGGAGCAGGAGACGGAGGAGGGATCGAGGGAGGGAGCGCAGGAGGGGGCGGAGAGGGGGGAGGAGGCGGAGGAAGCCGCGGAGGGGGGCGGGTGGGCGGAGGTGGGAGCGGGTGCGGTGGAGGTACGCGGCCGCTCGGGTGCGGGAGTTCCGGATCCAGGAGGGCAGCAGGGTGGCCGCGGCCGGGCCCAGGATGTGGCTGGTGCCGGTGGACCGGAGGAGATGCCAGGTGGCGGCGGGGCCGAGGATGTGCCAGGTGGTGGCGGTGAGGATGGCGACCGTGGTGGTCGGTACGTAGAGCGCGATGCTGAGCGGGTCGGCGGCCAGCTGCCCGGTGGAAGCGTAGAGCAGCGCGCCGGCCACGACCAGCAGGTAGCCGCCGAGGAGTGCGCCGAGCAGGGTACGCGGCGGGGGCATATCGGCGCTGTGGCGCGGCGCCGACGGGCGCGGCCCGGGGGCGTCGGGGTCGGCGATCGCGGTCGCCAGGGTGTGGCGGGCGGCCCGGTACAGCAACCAGACGGGGAGTACGGAGAGCAGCAGCGGGGTCACCGCGACCGGGACCGGGAGGCCGGAAGGGGACGTGGTGCGGACGAGGTCGCCGCCGTGCGCCAGGAGCCAGAGATCGGCGGCGAGGTGCAGGGCGCGGGAGGGGCCGCTGTCGGGGTAGGGGGAGGCGACCCAGAGCAGCAGCACGGCGACCGTCAGCGCGCCGAGGCCGAGGCCGGCGGCTGTCACACCGCCGAGGAAGGCCGCACCGATCGCGGAGGAGCGCCGGGCGGCGGTCCGGCCGTACGAGGAGAAGGTGGCGCCGCGGTCGATCAACTGGCTCACGTGGCCATGCTGCCAATAACACCTGTTTTGTCCCCGTACTGGGCAGATGGTCGACGTGTCGTGGATGGCGGGTGTGTCGAGGTGATTCCGTCGGGACGGATTTTCAAACTGCTGGTCATGCTCAAACTGCTGGTCATGCTGCTGGTCATGTCTTGCCCCAGTGCCAGGAGGTGCCCGTGAGCCGACGGGAGGAGGCCCCGGCCGCGGTCGCCTTCGACGAGCTCTGCGTCCGGAACGCGGCCGCGCTGATCCGGCAGGTGTATCTGCTCACCGGGCGGCCTCGGCTCGCGCGGCGGGCGGTGGAGCGGGGGTTCCGGCTGGCGTGGCAGCGGTGGCCCGAGGTCGCGGTCGACCCGGATCCAGCCGGGTGGGTGCGGGCGGCGGCGTACGAGTACGCGCTGACGCCCTGGCACCGGCTCTGCCCCGGACTGCGGACCGCCCGGAGCCCGGCACGCCTGCCGGGGTCGGAATCCGCAGGGCCCGCCGGCCGGCCGCTGGGGCCCGCGGGCCGGGTGCTGCTGGAGGCCGTACTGGCCCTGCCCGCCCCGTACCGGCGGGCGTTGTTGCTGCATGACGGGGTCGGCCTCGGGCTTCGTGCGACGGCGGCCGAGGTCGAGGCGAGTGTGGCGGCGACGGCGGGGCGGCTGGCGTATGCCCGGGAGCGGATCGCGGTACGGCTGTCAGTGCCGGAACCGGGCCTCGACGGGCAGCCGCAGGAGCGGCAGCAGCGGCAGGGCGAGATCGTGCGGGGGCGGCTCGGGGAGCTGATGACCCGGGTGGACGAGTTGCTGCTGGCGGAGGGGGTGGAGCCACCGTGCGGACCGGGGGTTCGGGCCTCCGGCGAGCGCAGCGCCCGCAGGACCACGCTGGCGGCGCTCGGGCTGACGGGAGTGTTCGCCCTGGTCACTCTGGTCGCGGTGGCGGTTACGCCGGACCGCGGTGCGCGGCTGTGGGAAGGAACGCGCGTGACGGTCCCAACTGAGCGACGCCTGACGGTCCCGGCAGAGCGACGCCTGACGGTCCCGGCAGAGCAGCGTGTGGCAGTCCCGCCAGAGCCCCGTGTGGCAGTACCGGTCGCGCCGGACAGCCTCGGGCAGCAGGCCCGGCTCAGCCCCGATCTGCGATGAGCCGGCCACGCGTGTGGGCCACGTCCGTACCGGAATACGGCCCCGGGCCCGGACCCACCGTGGTGAGTACGGGCCCGGGGCCGTATCCCCTAAGGGGCACTCGAACAGATCCCCTAAGGGACGCGAGCACCCCCTGCGGGGCCATAACGAGGCAGGTCCACGTGGTATTCCCGAAGGACCTCAGCCGTTCAGCTGGTTCAGCTGCTCCAGCCGTTCAGCTGCGCCAGCCGCTCAGCCGCTCCAACCGCTCAGCCGCTCAGCTGCTTCAGCCGCTCAGCTGCTCAGCTGCTTCAGCCGTTCAGGATCTGGCGGGCCAGGACCGCCGTCTCCGACGGGGTCTTGCCGACCTTGACGCCGGCGGCCTCCAGGGCCTCCTTCTTCGCCTGGGCGGTGCCGGAGGAGCCGGAGACGATGGCGCCGGCGTGGCCCATGGTCTTGCCCTCGGGCGCGGTGAAGCCCGCGACGTAGCCGACGACCGGCTTGGTGACGTTGGCCTTGATGAAGTCGGCCGCGCGCTCCTCGGCGTCGCCGCCGATCTCGCCGATCATCACGATCAGCTCGGTGTCGGGGTCCGCCTCGAACGCGGCGAGGGCGTCGATGTGCGTGGTGCCGATGATCGGGTCGCCACCGATGCCGACGGCGGAGGAGAAGCCGATGTCGCGGAGCTCGTACATCATCTGGTACGTGAGCGTGCCGGACTTGGAGACCAGGCCGATGCGGCCCGGCTTCGTGATGTCGCCCGGGATGATGCCGGCGTTGGACTGACCGGGGGTGATGAGACCCGGGCAGTTCGGACCGATGATGCGGGTCTTGTTGCCCTTGGACTTCGCGTACGCCCAGAAGGCGGCGGAGTCGTGGACGGCGATACCCTCGGTGATCACGACCGCGAGCGGGATCTCGGCGTCGATGGCCTCGACGACGGCGGCCTTGGCGAAGGCCGGCGGCACGAAGAGGACGGAGACGTCGGCGCCCGTCTTCTCCATCGCTTCCTTGACGGAGCCGAAGACCGGGACGGACGTGCCGTCGAAGTCGACCTCGGTACCGGCCTTGCGCGGGTTGACGCCACCGACGATGTTGGTGCCGTCACCGAGCATCAGCTTGGTGTGCTTCATGCCAGTGGCACCGGTCATGCCCTGGACGATGACCTTGCTTTCCTTGGTGAGGAAGATAGCCATGGTGTTGGAGTCCCTCGTCCCTTACTTCGCAGCCGCGAGCTCGGCGGCCTTGTCGGCCGCGCCGTCCATGGTGTCCACGCGCTGGACCAGCGGGTGGTTGGCGTCCGACAGGATCTTGCGACCCAGCTCCGCGTTGTTGCCGTCGAGGCGGACGACCAGGGGCTTGGTGACCTCCTCGCCCTTGGACTTCAGCAGCTCCAGGGCCTGGACGATGCCCTTGGCGACCTCGTCGCAGGCGGTGATGCCACCGAAGACGTTGACGAACACGGACTTGACGTCCGGGTCGCCGAGGATGATCTCCAGGCCGTTCGCCATGACCTCGGCGGAGGCGCCGCCACCGATGTCGAGGAAGTTGGCGGGCTTGACGTTGTCGTGCTTCTCGCCGGCGTAGGCGACGACGTCGAGGGTGCTCATGACGAGACCCGCGCCGTTGCCGATGATGCCGACCTGGCCGTCGAGCTTGACGTAGTTCAGGCCCTTGGCCTTCGCGGCGGCCTCGAGCGGGTTGGCCGCGGCCTTGTCCTCGAGGGCCTCGTGCTCCGGCTGGCGGAACTCGGCGTTGGCGTCCAGCGAGACCTTGCCGTCGAGGGCGAGGACGTCACCGCTGGCGACCTTGGCGAGCGGGTTGACCTCGACGAGGAGCGCGTCCTCCTTGATGAAGGTCTCCCACAGGGTGACGAGGATGTCGGCGACCTTGCCGGCGACCTCGGCCGGGAACTTCGCGGCCTCGACGATCTCGCGGGCCTTCTCCGGGGTCACACCCTCGTTGGCGTCGATCGGGGTCTTGGCGACGGCCTCGGGGCGCTCCTCCGCCACCTGCTCGATCTCCACGCCGCCCTCGACGGAGGCGATGGAGAGGAAGGTGCGGTTGGTGCGGTCGAGGAGGAAGGAGACGTAGTACTCCTCCGCGATCTCCGGTGCGGTCTCGGCGATCATCACCTTGTGGACCGTGTGGCCCTTGATGTCCATGCCGAGGATGTCCGTCGCGCGGGCGACGGCCTCGTCCGGGGTGGCGGCCAGCTTCACGCCACCGGCCTTGCCGCGGCCGCCGACCTTGACCTGGGCCTTGACGACCGACTTGCCGCCCAGTCGCTCCGTCGCCTCGCGCGCCGCCTCAGGCGTGTCGATGACTTCACCGGCCAGCACCGGTACACCGTGCTTGGCGAAGAGGTCCCTCGCCTGGTACTCGAACAGGTCCACGCGCGTCCGTCCCTTGTCTTCTCAGAATCGCCGTAGTGATCGCGGTTCGTTGTCTGCGATGGGCGTGCCGCGAAGGGCAACGTGACGGCGGTGTCACAGGGGAGGCGTACACGGTGACCGGATACGCGGCATGTCCGTCTCGCAGGTTATCGCCGCAGGACGTGAGGCCCTAAATCACAGATCACACTCCAGCGGTGATTACGGTCACAGATCCCGGGCCGCACGCTCCGCGTTCACGCGCCCACGCATTGCTACGCACCGTGACGAAGAGGTTTCGGGAGAGCAGGAATCCGCTTGGAAAGAACGTGCGACGCACCCGCACAACACCTTCGCAGCCGGAGTCCGGAAAGAGCCTTGTCCGATCAACTCCCCCCATTGCACACTGCGTTGAGCACTTTCGCATCAGGAGTCACAAGCCGGAACCGCGGCCGGAATCGCAGCCGAAACCGCAGCTGAAACCGCGCGCTCCGGGCTTGGTCCCGTGCAGGTCGTCCGGCAGCCCACGGACCGCCCGCACCGGATGCAGACGGGGGAACTTGATGAGCAGTGGGGGGATGCGCGACCACGGCCGGTGCGGTGTGCCGTCGTGGGCTGGTCCGCACCCGAGTCCCTCCCCTCTCCTCCCGCCACCCCTCCCGGCTTTCTCGATGTCCTGGTGCCCTCACATTCGGTGCCTGAAGGGATTGGAGGGGGAATGCCGACACATACCGCCCATCGGGGCTACCCCGGCGTCTATGTCGAAGAGCTTCCCAGCAGCGTCCGCAGCATCACCACCGTCACCACCTCCGTGACCGCGTTCGTCGGCCACACCCGGCGCGGCCCGCTCAACCAGCCGGTACGGATCACCAGCTTCGCCGACTTCGAGCGCCGCTTCGGCGGGCTGACCTCGCAGAGCCCGGTCGCGTACGCCGTCCACCAGTTCTTCGGCAACGGCGGCACGGTCGCCGTGATCGTCCGGGTCACCAAGGCCGGCAGCGGCGAGGCCGCCCACGCCACCCTGGAGTCCACCGAGGGGCACAGCCAGTGCCCGGTGCTGAAGGTGTACGCCAAGGAGCCCGGCGTCTGGGGCGACGGCCTGCGCGTGGCCGTGGACTACGACACCCCGTGTCCGGAGGAGACCTTCAACCTCCAGGTCCTCGACGCACACGGCCACTCCCGCGAATCCTTCACCGGCCTGTCCATGGACTCCTGCCACGGCCGCTACGCCGAAACGGTGATCAACGCCGGCTCCGCGCTGATCCGCGCCGAAGTCGTCGGCGAGGGCCGCCCGGACCCCTCCGGCACCGTCTCCAAGGCCTTCCACCATGAACTCCCGGACCTGAACGTCGAATTGACCGTCAAGATCGGCGAGGTGGAGCGGGAGTTCACCCTCTACGACCCGGACTGCGACGGCGAGCCGCCCTGCGACGTCACCGAGCTGGCCCTCCTCCTGGAACGCAAGCTGCGCGCCCTGCCGGACGCCCCCGGCAAGCACGCCTTCGCCGGCGCCGAGGTCATCCCCTTCGGCCACCGCATCCAGGTCGTGGCCGGGTCCACCGACCCGCGCGACATCGTCCGCTTCCTCGGCGAGTGCGCCAACGACCTCGGCCTGGAGGCGTCCGTCAACCCGCCGGTGTTCCCGCTGTGCGGCGGCGAGGACGGTGACCCGCCCGGCCCCCGCGACCTGATCGGCAGCGAGGCCCACAAGAGCGGCCTCCAGGCGCTGCGCGACGTCGACGACGTCAACCTGCTCGCCCTGCCCGAGCTGGCCTCGTACGAAAGCACCGACGACATCGTCTCCGTCCTCTCCGCGGCCGAGCGGCTCTGCCAGGAGCGCCGGATCTTCCTCCTCGTCGACGCGCCCGCCGCCTGGGGCGGCGTGGACGCCGCCCGGGCCGGAATCGCCGCGTTCGCACCCGTCCGCGGAAACCACTCCGCCCTCTACTTCCCGCACCTCCAGCTCACCGACCCGCTCTCCGGCCGGCTGCGCTCCTTCCCTCCGTGCGGCGCGATCGCCGGTGTCATCGCCCGTACGGATGGCGAGCGCGGGGTATGGAAGGCGCCTGCGGGAACCGAGGCCCGGCTGGCGGGAGTTCACTCCCTCGCCGTCAAGCTGACGGACCGTGAGCACGGCTTGCTCAACCCGCTCGGCATCAACTGCCTGCGTACGTTCCCGCTGGTCGGCCCGTTGGTATGGGGCGCCCGTACGCTGCAGGGCGCGGACGCCCTCGACAGCGAGTGGAAGTACGTACCGGTCCGGCGGCTGGCCCTGCACATCGAGGAGAGCCTGCTGCGGGGCCTCCAGTGGGTCGTCTTCGAGCCCAACAACGAACAGCTCTGGCTCCAGATCCGTCTCAACGTCTCGGCATACCTGCACTCCCTCTTCGAGAAGGGCGCCTTCAAGGGCAGCACGCCGCGGCAGGCGTACTTCGTGAAATGCGACAAGGACACCACGACGGAGGCCGACATCGAGAACGGGATCGTGAACGTCGTGGTCGGTATCGCGCCCGTCAAGCCCGCGGAGTTCGTGATCGTCAAGATCCAGCAGATGGCGGGCCAGTTCGAGGTCTAGGTCTAGGTCTAGGTCTAGTTACAGGTCCAGATCAAGGTCACGGTCCAGATCAAGGTCAAGGTCAAGGTCCAGGTCAAGTTCTACTGAAGGAAACTGAAGGAATCCGATGGCAGAGTTCCAGATCAACGCCCATCGCTTTGACCCGTACAAGAACTTCAAGTTCCTGGTCCTGTGGGACGGCCGTACGGTCGCGGGCGTCAGCAAGATCAGCCCGCTGAAGCGGACGACGGAGGTCGTCAAGCACCGGAACGGCGGCGACCCCAGCTCACCGCGCAAGTCGCCGGGGCGCTCCGAGTTCGAGGGCATCACCCTGGAGCGCGGGGTCACCCACGACCCGGAGTTCGACCGCTGGGCCAACAAGGTCTGGCAGGTCGGCGCGGGTCTCGGCGCCGAGGTCTCACTGGCCGACTTCCGCAAGGACATCATCATCCAGGTCCTCAACGAGGCCGGCCAGGTCGCCGTCTCGCACAAGATCTACCGCTCCTGGCCGAGCGAATACCAGGTCCTGGGCGAGATGGACGCCAACGCCAACGCCGTCGCCATCCAGAGCCTGAAGCTGGAGTGCGAGGGCTGGGAGCGCGATTACGAGGTCCCGGAACCGGAGGAGCCGTCGTTCACGCACCCGGCGTGAGCCTGGCCTCCCACGCCCCTGAGGCAGTGCGGGAGCAAGGCAGCGCGGGAGCCAGGCAGCGCGGGAGCGCCGAACGGGACCGAACGGGGGTGAACGCATGACGGTCGCCGGGCCGACGGAACTCCTGGCCATCTGGGAGGCCGGGCTGGCCGAGCAGGGCAGCGGCCGGGCCCTGCTGCTGCATCGCGCTGCCCGCCCCGAGGCCGGCCCCGACGCGCTGCTGTCGGTGCCGCTCGGGGAGCGGGCGGCCGATCTGTTCGCGCTGCGCCGGGCGCTGTTCGGGGAGCGGATGCAGGTCACCCTGGACTGCGCCGATCCGGAGTGCGGTGCGGCGCTGGAGTTCGAGCTCGACGCAGCCGAGCTGGGCCCCGCCCGGCCACAAGTGCCCGAGGGTGGCCTGCGGGTGGCGGCGGACGGGTGGGTGGTGCGGTTCCGGCTGCCGTGCCCGGCCGATCTCACAGCCGCCGCGGAGGAGGCCGCGGTGGCGGAGGACGCCCGGCGGCTGCTGGGTGCCCGTTGCGTCCTGTCGGCGGTACGGGACGACGGGCGCGAGGTGACGGGCCAGGAGGACCTCGCGCGGCTGCTGCCCGACCCGGTGCTCAAGCGGTTCGGCGAAGCGGCCCAAGAGGCCGATCCAGCGGCCGAGTCGGCACTGAACATCACCTGTCCGGAGTGCGGCGCGGCCACCCCGGCGGAGCTGGACATCGCGGCGTACCTGTGGACCGAACTGGACGCCTGGGCACGCGATGTGCTCCTGGACGTGCATCTGCTCGCGTCGGCCTACGGCTGGAGCGAGCCCGAGATCCTGGCGCTGAGTCCCCTGCGGCGCCGCTACTACCTGGAGCTGTGCGCAGATGCCTGACGACTACTTCGGCCGGTTGCTGGCGCGGTACGCACCCGAGCGGCCCGGGGCCCCGTCCGCGGACCGGTCTGCGGACCCGTTCGCGGCCGCGTCCGACGGCCGTACGTACGGGACCGACGGCCGCGCGGACGGGGACGGGGCCGCCCGGCGCACGCTCGTACGGCCGCGGCTGCCCGGCCCGTTCGAGCGGATCGAAGCGCTGCGGGGCGCGTCCGGCGAACCGGGCGTGCCGGACGCTCCGGCGCCACCGTCTCCGCGGGCGGCGTGGTCGCCGCCGTTCGACGGGGAACGGATCCGGTACGAGCGGGAGATCAGGACCACCGAGCGCGAGCGGCGGACGACCGTCCTGCGGGGCGAGGAGGCGCCACGCGGCGCTGCCGACGGCCTTATCGGGCCGGCGGTGCGGCCGGCGGCCCCGCTGCTGCGGCCCGCGGCGTCCGTCGAGCCGGGGCCGCGCCGGGCCGCGTCCGAGGCCGTACGCCCGCGGCGGCCCGGGGCGGGAGCTGAGGACAGCGGTCCCGGCGCGGGTGCGAGGTCCTCGGTGTCCGCCCGCGCGCAGGCGGACACCGGCCTGCTGGCCTCGCCCCCGGCGCTGCGCCCGCGTACGGACGACGGACCGGCCGCCGCCCGGAACGCCGCGGCGCGGGCCGCGGTCTCCGGGCGACGCGGACAGCGCGGCGCCGAACGGGTGGTGCACGTACAGATCGGCCGTCTGGAGGTCCATGCGGCGAGTACCGAACGACTCCCGGGGAGCGGCCGGCCGGCGCGTACGGAGCGGCGGGCGCCCTCGCTGAGCCTCGCGGACTACCTGGCGCGCGGAGAGGGGGCCGGCCGATGAGCAACGCTCTCGCCGTCGCGACGGTCACCCAGGCCCTGGCACTGCTGATCGAGCACAATCTGCACCCGGAGCTCGATATCGCCGTGTCGGTGGAGACCCGTAAGCCGCCGTCCGACCCGCCGACGGAACCGACGATCACGGTCTTCCTCTACCAGGTCACCCACAACCCGTCGATGCGCAACAACGACCTGGTCACCCGCGCCTCCGACGGAACGCTGATCAAGCGGTCCGCCGCCGCGATCGATCTGCACTTCCTGATCAGCGCGTACGGCGAGGAGACCGAGCTGGTCGGGCAGCGGCTGATCGGGAGTGTGGTGCGCACTCTGCACGAAATCCCCATGCTGTCCAAGGAGTTGATCGAGGAGGCGGCCCGGCGTCCCTGTCTGGAGGGCAGCGACCTCGCCGATGCGCTGCAGCGGGTCCGTTTCACACCGACCCAGATGGACGTCGACGAGACGTCGAAGCTCTGGGGGATGCTCCACAACACGCCGTACGCACTGTCGGTCGTGTACCAGGCGTCGCTGGTGCTGCTGGACGGGCATGAGAAGCCGAAGCCGGCGAAGCCGGTGGAACGGCCGGAGGTGACGGCGCTGCCGTTCGGGGCGCCGGGTGCGCCGGAGACGCCGGGTGCGCCGGAGACGCCGGCATCTCCGGAACCTCCGGTGGAGACCACCGAGGCGGTGAAGGCCAAGCCCGCCGCGGCGAAGGCCGCCCGTCCTCGCGCCTCCCGCACCACCCGTAACTCCCGTGCGTCCCGTACCCGGAAGGCGACCGACAAGTCCACCGCACGTGACGACGGCGAGGAGAGCTGAGCGGGGTGCGCGGAGCGGGCGGAGCGGATGACATGAACAGTGGCGGCGACGGGGCGCTGGCGGCGGCCGTACGGTCCGTACTGGCGCGCCTGGACGCCCATGCGGCGCGAGCCGACCGGACCACGGAGGCCGCCGGGCCCACCGAGCCCACCAAGGCCGCGACCCCACCCACCGCCACTCTCGACGCGCTGACCGCCTGCTTCGGCCTCAGCCCCTTCGAGCAGGAGATCGTCCTCCTGGCCGCCGCGGCCGAACTGGACCCGACGACCGGCGCCCGCTGCGCCGCCGCGAGCGCCGACCCCGGCCACACCCACCCCACCTTCGCCCTCGCCCTGGCCGCGCTCACCGACCCGCACTGGAGCGCCCTCACCCCCGTCGCCCCGCTGCGCCGCTGGCAGCTGATCGAGCTGGACGACGAGACCCGCCTGACCACCACCCGCCTCCGCCTCGACGAACGCATCCTGCACTTCCTGGTCGGCGCGCCGTACCTGGACGCCAAGCTGCACGGTCTGCTGCGCCGTACGCACGCACCCGGCACCCTGCCGCCGTCGTACGACACCGCCGCGGACCGGGTCGCGGCAGGCTGGTCCGGCGCCGGCCCGGACTCCCCGCTCCGGGTGGAGCTGGTCGGCGCCGACCTCCGTACCCGCGCCGATATCGCGGCCACCGCGGCCCGCCGCTCGGGGCTCGGCCTGTACTCCATGGCCGCCGACGACATCCCGGCCGACCCCGCCGCACGCGACCGGCTGGCCCGCCTGTGGCAACGCGAGGCGATCCTGCTGCCCGCCGCCCTCCTCGTCGAGGTCGGCGAGCTGGACCGCGAGCAGCATGCCGCCGCAGACGCGTTCATCGTGGGCGCGGCCGTCCCGCTCGTCGTCTCCAGCCCGGACCCGCGCCGGACCGGCCACCCCCGCGGTGAGCGGGTGACCGTGCCCAGGCTCTCCGACGAGGAGCAACTCGGCCTCTGGCGGGACGCCTTCGTGGGCATCGATGACGTGACGGAACATCATCTCGGCGCTCTCGTCGCCCAGTTCCAGCTTCCGGCGCACGTCGTACGATCGGCCGCCGCCACCGTGCGCCGCGATCTCCTCGAGGAGACGCGTCTGCCGTCCTCCGGCGCCCTGGACGCCGCCGAGCTGGCCTGGCGGGCCGGTCTGACCGAGGCCCGGATGGGGCTGGACGAGCTGGGCCGCCGGATCGAGCCGCGGGCCGGCTGGGACGATCTGGTCCTCGCCGAACGGCAGACGCGCATCCTCCAGGAGATCGTCGCGCACGTACGCCGGCGCGGGACCGTCCACCAGGAGTGGGGGTTCGCGAAGTCGCTCCGCAGCGGCCTGGGCGTCACCGCGCTCTTCGCGGGCGGCTCCGGTACGGGCAAGACGCTGGCCGCCGAGGTCATGGCCAAGGAGCTGGGCCTGGATCTGTTCATCATCGACCTCTCCCAGGTCGTCAGCAAATACATCGGTGAGACGGAGAAGAACCTCAGCAAGGTCTTCGACGCGGCGGAGCGGGGCGGGGCGCTGCTCCTCTTCGACGAGGCGGACGCGTTGTTCGGCAAGCGCAGCGAGGTCAAGGACAGCCACGACCGTTACGCGAACCTGGAGGTCAGCTACCTGCTGATGCGGATGGAGGCGTACCGCGGCCTGGCCGTCCTCACCACCAACATGAAGAAGGCGCTGGACTCCGCCTTCATGCGCCGTATCCGGTTCGTCGTCGACTTCCCCTTCCCGGGAGAGAAGGAGCGGGCGGAGATCTGGCGCCGGGTGCTGCCCGCCCAGGCTCCCGTGAAGGGCATCGAACCCTCCCTGCTCGCCCAACTCACCGTCTCCGGCGGCTCGATCCGCAATATCGCGCTCTCGGGTGCCTTCCTGGCCGCCGACGAAGGCGACCGCCTCCAGATGCGCCATATGCTGGCCGCCGCCCGCACCGAGTACCTGAAGCTGGAACGTTCCCTGACCCCGTCGGAGGTCCAGGGATGGGTCTGAACGAGAGCACCGGACGACCACCGGGCACAGGTCCGGCGGAGGTGGCGCCGCAGTCCGCATCGCGCTTCCGTATCGACATCGGCGAGCTCGTCCTCGACGGCTTCGACGCGCGCGTCGACCCCGGCCGCGTCACCGCCGCGTTCCAGGCCGAGCTGGCCCGGCTCGTCCGCGAACGCGGGGTGCCACTGGCGGAGGACGGCACGGGCGCGGCGCTGGACGGCCTCACCGGGCTCAGGCTGCCGCCCCTGCCCGCGGCCACCTCTCCCGCACGCCTGGGTGAGGCGCTGGCACGCGCGGTACACGCAGGACTCGCCGGACGCAGTGGACGCACCGAACTCACCGAACTCACCGGACGCGCTGGACACACGGGACGCACCGGACGGGGGAATACGCGATGAGTACGTCCCAGGCCGCCCAGGACACCCGCTCGGCCGCCCACGACAAGCGCCGCAAGCGCCGGGAACGAGCCGCCAAGTCCCGTGCCCCGGAGCCGAAGGACATCGTCAGCGGCGCGGGCCAGCCGCTGGACCTGAGCGTACGGCGCGAGCTGGAGGAGCGGCTCGGCCACGACTTCAGCCAGGTCCGCCTGCACACCGACCGGGGCTCCGGGCAACTGGCGGAGATGATGGGCGCGGACGCCTTCGCCGTCGGCCAGGACATCTTCTTCCGCGAGGGCACGTACCGCCCGGGCACTGCGGACGGCCGGCGGCTCCTGGCCCACGAACTGCTGCACACCGTCCAGAATCCGCACGGACTGGGGGCCCTTCGCGCGGGCCGTGACCTGGGGTCCGTCAGCCTGCCCCAGGAATCCGTCGAGCGGGAGGCGGAGTCGGCGGCGAGGGCTTCCGTACGGGACGCCCTACAGGGGGCCACGCGCGAGGAGGACCCGGCTGCCGGGGTCGAACCGGGCCGGGCGACTCCCGGCTGGCTCCGCTACGCGACGGCCGGCGCCGACCGCTCCCGTATCGAGCAGCTCGACCCGGCGACGCTGGTGGACCGGCTGGCGAACGGGGTGCTGCGATCGCTGCGGGGGGATCCGGAGGATCTGTCGGGGCGGGTGCGCGGAGAGCTCGCCCGGATGGGGCCGGAGCTCCAGGAATCGGTCCTCGACCGTCTCGAAGTCCGGCTGCTCGCCTCCGAGTTCGACCGGGTGCTGGATCTGACGGCCGAGGCCGAGGCCGCCGCGCCCCTTGCCCTTCAGCCGTCGAACGTCCCCGAGCCGGTACCGGACGCCCTCGCGCCGCTCCAGGACGAGAGGTCGGCGGCGGCCGGGCAGAGGGAGGGCAGGAAGGAGTCGCGGGAAGCACGGGACGAGGACGCCGCCGAGGAGAAGCAGAACACCAAGGGCCGGGACGGCGAGCGGGAACAGGACCGCTCCAGGGCGGAGCAGGACGCGGCGGCGGAGAAGAAGGAGGCCGGCGAGCGTACGGCGCAGGAGGACGAGCGCGCCCAGGAGCTCGCGGACTCCCGGAAGGAACAGCAGCGGGACGAGGAGAAGCAGGGCCAGGAACGCGAAAAGGCGGACCAGGCCGACGCGGAGAAGGCCGAGAAGGGTCAGGAGGGCGCCGAGCGCACCAAGGAGGAGCGCAAGGAGCAGCGGGAGCGGGAGGAGCGGGACCCCGAGCAGGCCAACCGGCCGGGCGCGGACAAGCGCAAGCGCCAGGACGACGCGGCGAAGCCGGCGGACGGGGCGAAGCCGGAGGAGGTCGATCCGAGGGCGAGGAAGCAGCCCGGTCCCGTACGCCCGGAGAAGGTCGACGAGCGCGGCGAGCAGCGCGACAGCGCACTCAGCGCACACGGCCTGCACGAGAAGGACGAGGACGAGGGCGAGCCGCGCGAGGAGGAGCGGCCCCTCGGGCTGGAGGCCGGCGCGGACAAGGAGGTCGACGGCGGGCAGGAGGAGAAGCGGGGCGGCGGCGGTGGCAAGGGCGAGGCGGAGCTGAAGCCCGAGGACCATCTGCCGGAGACCGATCCCGACCTGTCCTCCGTACCGACGGCGGAGAACCCTTCGGCCGCCATGCCGTCCTTCCCGGCGCCCCCGCCCACCAAGGCGGAGCGGATTCAGCAGGAGCGGGAGAACGATACCGGCCAGGAGGAGGACGAGGAGGCGCCGGAGGCCGAGGCCAAGGCGCCGGGTGAGGAGCGGGGCCCGGTCGAGGGCGAGGCGCCGCAGCCCGAGCACGGCCCCGCCGCCGACGCTCCCGACCGCAGCGAGAAGGACCTGGCGCCGGAGAAGCCGGTCGAGCAGGAGGTCGGCCCGGATCCGGAGAACGAGGAGAAGCCCGAACCGGAGCAGGAGGCCGAGGAGAAGAGCCCCGAACAGCAGCAGGACCAGGACGAGGACGGGGCCAAGGCCGCCCGGCAGGACGCCGGGGACCGTACGGCGGACGCGGACGGCGACTCGGGCGACGGGCAGGAGAAGCCGGACGCGGCCGAGGCGCAGGACGAGCAGGACGAGAAGAAGGAACAGGAGCGGCACGAGGAGAAGGCGGAGGCCAGGGGCCGTCCTGAGGGGGCGGCCGCCGAGAAGCCCGCATCGGCTGCCGCCGGCGGCGGGCCGGGCGCCGGTGCCACGGCCGCGCCCGCCGCTGCCTCCCGTCCCGCGGGGGCGCCGAAGGAGCAGACGCGGGCCGAGGACCGGCACCCCTCCCCCGCCGCGCGCCGTACCGCGCAGCCGGACAGGGCCGAGCGTACGGAGCGGGAAGCCGCCGCGCCGCGCAGCCAGATCCCCAAGGAGAGCGGGCCGGGTGCGGCGCCGAGCGGCTCCGTCGGTACGTCCGAGCCCGCGGGCGGACCGAAGGCGGCCGAGGGGCCGGGGGGCGCGCCGTCGGCGGCGAAGGCCGCGGTCGGCCCGGCCGGCGAACAGGCGGACAGCCCGGGCAAGTTGGGCGCACCCGCGCCGGAGGGGGCCAAGGCCAACCCCGAGGCGTCGCTGGAGAAGGACGGCGGCGGGTGCGCCCCGCCGGAGCCCTCCGGGGAGCAGGACGCCGGCGGGAAGGTGGGCTGTGGCGGGAGTGGCGGTGCGGCGGCCCCCGAGCGGGAGAAGAAGCCCGAGCCCCCGGACGTCTCCGGCCAGGACCCGAAGGCCGCGCTGAGTACGGTCGGCAAGCTCCCGCCCGACCAGGCGCAGCAGGCGCTGCCCGGTGTGGACGGCGCGGCGGAGAAGAAGGTCGCCGACGAGCAGCGGCGGCTGGACGCCAACCCCCCGAAGCGCGAACGTCCTTCGGGTGCCCCGCAGACGCAGTCGGCGCCCCCGCCGCCCGCTCCCGCCGCGGCCCCGGTCACCGGGAAGCTGGAGCGGGCCGGCGAGGAGCAGGACAAGGGCGAGCAGAAGGCCAAGGGCGGTGAGAAGGCCGAGGGCGCCAAGGCGACGGAGAACGTCCGGAAGCCGGAACTCCCGCCCAGCAAGGACGGCAAGATCACGGCGGGGGACGCGGACAGCGTGGCGGAGGCCGCCGACCGGGTTCCGACCACCGACCCCGAGCTGAGGAACAAGACGGTCGGGCCCGCGCCGAAGATCAAACTGGAGGGGAAGAGCGACCCGAAGCGTACGGATGAACAGGCCGATGCGCTGAAGAAGAAGCAGGGGAAGATCCAGGAGACGGGACGCGAGGACGCGTCCAAGCCGCTGGGCGAGGACAAGATCTTCCCGAACGCGCCGAAGGAGCAGCTGGCGGGCAAGGCCGCCGGGGGCCGTCGTCGCGGGGGCGGGGGCCGGGAACGCCCCTCGGCGGCCCCCAAGGAGGGCATCGGTGTCGTCGCCCAGCAGGAGAAGGGTGCCGAACTCCGCGGCGGGGCGAACGATGCCCAGGGACAGCTGACGGCCAAGGAGAAGGAACACCAGCAGGGCGAGCAGAAGTCCAAGCAGGAGAAGCAGGCCGAGATCGACAAGGAGGTCGCCGCCAACGCCGATCAGCAGACGGCGGAACGCGGCCGGGCGGCCGAGGAGGCCACCAAGGAGCGTCAGAACTGGCGCGATGAGCAGGACAAGAAGATCGAGGAGGCGGACAAGGAGACCGAGAAGGAGCACAAGGACAAGAACGGGAAGATCACCAAGGGCCGGGACGACAAGGACAAGGAGGTCTCGGACCGCAAGGACACCGACAACAAGGACATCGACAAGAAGCGCGAGGACGCCGAGAAGGAGGCGGAGAAGAAGAAGGAGGACGAGAAGAAGAAGTCCGACAGCCTCCTGGGCAAGCTGATCGGCGCGATCTCCGACTTCTTCGACAACCTGGTCAAACTCGTCTCCGATGTCTTCGACAAGGCCCGCGGCCTGATCAACGGCGTCATCGACAAGTTCAAGGAGTTCGCCGACAAGGCGATCGACTTCGTCCGCGACCTGGCCATCGACCTCATCAACAAGCTTGCGGACGCGCTCATCGCGGTCTGTGACGTCCTGCTCGCCGCGTTCCCCGAGCTCCGCGACAAGTTCCGCAACAAGATCAACGAGCTGCGCGACGCGGCCATCAACACTGTCAACAGGCTCGCGGACGGCCTGAAGAAGGCCGTCAACACGCTGCTGGACGCCCTTGCGGCCGGGCTCAACGCACTCCTAGACGTCCTGGAGGCGGGCATCAAGGCCGCCATCAACGTCTACAAGGCGGTGATCGTCGGCGCGCTGAAGTTCGCCCAGGCCGCCATCGACGCGATGGGCAAGTTCGCCGAACTCCTCGCCGACATCGCCCCCGACCCGGGCGGCTGGCTCGGCAAGGCCGGCAGCGCCGCGAAGGCCGGCATCCAGGACCACCTGTGGGACGCCATCAAGACCGGTGTGAAGCGCTGGTTCGACACCAAGGTCGAAGGCATCCTCGGCCTCGGCAAGGCCGTGATCAACGTCCTGGTCAAGGGCTGCATGTCGATCAAGCAGATCGGCAAGATGGCGTGGGACGCCATCATCGCCTCCCTCCCGATGATGATCGCCTCTCTCGTCATCGAGAAGCTCATCTCCTCCCTGATGCCTGCCGCCGGCGCCATCCTCACCATCCTCCAGGGGCTGCTGGCGGCCTGGCGCAGCATCAGCTCGATCATCGCGGCCTTCGGCAAGTTCTGGGCCTACCTGAAAGCGGTCAAGGCCGGCCCGGCCGCCTGCCTTTTCGCGGAGGCGGTCGCCGCCGGCATCGTCGCCCTCCTCGACTTCATCTCCAACTTCCTCCTCATCCGTCTGGAACGAGCGACGAAGGGCGTCGGCAAGCGCCTCAAGGCCATGGCCCAGAAGATCATGCAGGGCCTGAAGAAGACCGGGAAGGGCGCCCGCAAGGCAGCCGGCAAGGCCGTCAACGCCGCCAAGGGCGCCGTCCGCAAGGCCGCCCAGGCCCTCCGCAAGCCGGTGCGCCCGGCCAAACCGAGGGGCCCCCGCGTCCCGGACCGCCCCGGCCACTCCACCGACCGCAACCCCGGCGGCGGCCCGCCCGCCCACCAGCCGAAGACCCATCCCGACGGCCGCCCGACGAGCCGGACACCGGACCCGCTGAAGAAGAGGCGTGAGGACGAGGCGGACGTCAAAAAGGCCAAGGACGAGTCCGGCCCGGACAGGACGCCCGCCCAGGACGGTCCGGGCAAGGCGCCGGCCAAGGACGGACCGGACCTCAAGAAGAGCAAGGGTCCGGACAAGGACGCCCCTGACGCCAAGAAGAGCAAGACGCCGGCGAAGCCTCCGAAGAAGAAGGAGGTCGAGGCTCCCAAGCGCCCCAAGAAGCAGCGGCCGAAGTCGCCGCTGGGCCGCGCCCTGAAAAAGCTCAGGGGCACGATCAAGGCGGCCCTGAAGAAGACCAGGAACGCGGTCAAGACGCTGGGCAGGAAGCTCACCAAGAGCAAACTGGGCAAGTCGATCAAGAACACCGGGAAGAAGCTCTACGACAAGTTCAAGAAGAAGCGTCATGACTGGCGCGACGAGAAGAACAGACGCACCCGGCACAAGAAGCAGCGCAAGGACGACAAAAAGAAGAAAGAGAACACCAGGGAGTCGAAGTCGAAGCGCCTGGACAAGGCGGTCGACAGAATTCGCGCGATACTTAAGAAGCTTTTGCGTCCGGGGCTTCCGCAAGCCATACACCGCGGCACGCTCGCCGTACTGCGCCGATGGTACCGACTCACCACGCTGGAAAAGCGCGGCAATCGCGAGCGATTCGAGGATCATGCGACACTCAACCCGCCCGACAAGGTCATCGGCGGATTCAGCGACCCGAAGGACAGGACGGACTATCTGGAAGAACAGCAGCTCCCCGATCCGAAGATCCCTCCACGCAAGGAGGACGCACTACCACCGACGGCCGCCGCTTATATGAAGGGCGTTCCCAACATCGGCAACAAGAAAACCAAGGGAGAATATCTCAGCAGGGCCGCGAAGCATACCGGCGAGAAACCCAACGTGGCGGGCGCCGGACAGCCGCTCGGCTGGCAGTACATCACGCATAAGAACATGTCCAGGATGAAGGGGGAATCCTGGGTACGCATGCACCTCCTCCCGGAAGCTCTGGGCGGTAAGGCGGGCGGGGACAACCTGGTACCCGCGCGAAGCCAGCAGACCAACCTGACCTTCTACCGGGAAATCGAGGGGAATGCCTATGAGGACGTCCCGGATCCGTACAAGATGATCTGGTACGAGGCGGAAGCGAAATTCGGGTACGACGACTTCCCGGGCTTCCCCAGCCATATCAACGCGCGCTACGGCACGTACACGAAGAAGAAGGGGACGGGACGCTCCCCCCGCGACTGGCGGGAAGACCCGGGCGCGAAGGACTCCTACGCCCAGACGAAGATCCCGAAGCCCGATCCCTCGGAACACAACAAACTCCCCATCAACAGCGCCGGCCCCAGCCAGATAAGGAACTTCCTCGGTCCCGAGACGCTGGAGGAGCGAGAGGCCCGATACCTGGCAGGGGTCACCGGCGACGGCGCGCGCTACACCAAGGATGCGGACGGCAACAGGATTCCCATCCCCCGGACGGTATTTCGCGGCCCGGCGGACGTAAGGAAATTCCTGACGGACAAACGGAATGAATCCAGGGGAAACAGAACACTCCCGAACCTGGAGCGGATCATGGCGAAAATAAACGAACGGAAGAAGGAAATCAACTGGGGCAATCCGTTTGAAAACTCCCGATGAAAAGGATATCGCAGATGACTGACGCCACCCCTTACGAGACTCGCGCCGCCCGTTCCGTGCAGGAGATGGCGGACAGCCCTTATGTAGATCTGGAGGCTCATCACATCACCCCCCTCTCGCCGGACCGAGCGGAGCCGGCGACCGCAGTTCGCCAGATGTCGAAATCCCTTGGTATCCCCTTGGACGGATACCAGCAACAGCTGTTCCAGGCCGACGAGATTCACGCCATCTGGCGGTCCGTCGAAGGACCTCTCATCGTCGGCGAATTCTGCCTGCCGAATCTTCACTACAGTTTCTTCGGGGACGAGTTCCCGCCGGAGGATCCAACCCTCCCCGCAGCTGACTACGCCAAGCTGAACAGGCTCAAGATAATCGACAGCGAACCGCACAGCGGATCGGGCAGCATCACGGGAATTCATGTGACGGAAGACGCCGGCCAAGAACTGTGGTTCTACGACGCGGGTCTGCACCGGCTCGAACGGTTGGACCTGGACTACCGCGGCTACCTCGACGCCGTACTGCTGACGAAGGGCACCTGTGGCTGGCAGTACCTTTTCGCGGACGTGCGCCTTGGCACATCGGAACTGCACACCACGGCCAGGTTCCTCCAGGTGATGCTGGAGAAGTTCCCCGAGCACTTCCCGCGCCACGACTACACCGCCCTTCGTGAACGCCTGGAGGCCCGGCTGTGACCCGCTACGCCGACATTCCCAAGCCCATCCGCTCCGGCATCGTGGTCGTCGACCCCGAGCGGGGGACGCCGCAGCGGATCATCGTGCTCCAGTTCAACCCCGACACGCTGGAGCGGTCGGTCGCGCCTCAGGCGGCGGGAGGCGAGGGAGACAGTGGCGGAGGCGGGAGTGGCGGGGATCGGAACGAGGCGCTTCGGCTGAAAGGGCCCGCGCAGGAGACGTGGAAGTTCACGGCGGAGATCGACGCCACGGATCAGCTGGATGTGGCGGCCCCGGACGGGATTCACCCCCAACTCGCGGTGCTGGAGATGCTTGTGCAGCCGACCACGGCGCAGTTGCGGGCCGCGTCGCATCTCAGCAAGAAGGGGACTATTGAGATCAGTCCGATCGAGACGCCGTTGACGCTGTTCACGTGGGGGAGTAAGCGGGTCATGCCGGTGCGGCTGACGGAGTTGTCGGTGAATGAGTCGGCGTTCGACGTGAATCTCAATCCGATACGGGCTTCGCTCAGCATCGGGCTGAAGGTGCTGACCGTGAGCGATCTGCCGGCCGGGCACCGGGGGGCGGAGCTTTACCTGGCGCATCTGGCGCAGAAGGAGCAGTTGGCGCGGGCGGCGCGGGGCGGGAGTTTCGCGGCGCTGGGGCTTGGCGGGAGGGGGATCTGAGGCGTGATCGAGCCGTATGAGCGGGCGTTGGACGAGGTACCGGGGGCGCATCCGTATCCGCGGAGCAGTCGGTATCACGGGGTGGAGATCGGGGTCCACCGGCAGCCTGATGGGACCGAAGTGCGGTATGCGAAGCGGCGGTTGCTGCCGGGGCCGGCCCTGGCCGACGCCGCCGAGGATGTCGTGCCGCACACCGTCAGGAGTGGCGAGCGACCGGATCAGTTGGGGCAGCGGTATTTCGGGGACCCGGGGCAGTGGTGGCAGATCGCTGATCGGAACCCGGTGCTGGATCCCCGGGAATTGACGGATGAGCCCGGGGAGGAGATAGCCGTTCCGCTGCCGGGCGGGTTCCCGGCCGGAATGGGCGGACCGGGGTCCGGAGCGCGCCATGGGTGATGACCAGCCTGTGGGGCGGGGGCCTGTTCATGTGTCGCTCTACATGGGGCCGAAGCTGGCCCGCCCGGTGCCGTACGAGGTGACGGAGGCCCTGCTGACGGCGCAGGTCACGAGTACGGCGGGTGAGCGGTCCGGGTTTCAGATCGCCTTTGATCTGACCAAGAAGGGTGCCCTGGTCCAGCGGTTGCTGCCGGAGGGGTTCTTTGATCCCAGGACGCGGGTGATTGTGGCCGTGTCGGTGAAAGGGACGCCGTTTGTGCTGTTGGACGGGGTGATCGTGCGGCAGGAGGTGGGGGCCAGTAATCAGCCGGGCCAGTCCACTCTCACCGTCACCGGTGAGGACCTCACCCTGCTCATGGACCTGGAGGAGCGGGCCGACCGGTATCCGAATCTCGCGCCGTCACAGCGGGTTGAGCGGATCCTCGGAAAGTACGCGGATTACGGGATCGATTCACGGATCATCCGGGAGCAGATTCCGCAGCCCCCGAGGGAGCAGCTTCGGGTCGACTGCCAGGTCGGGACGGATCTGCAGTATGTGAATGAGCTGGCTCGGGCGAACGGGTACACGTTCTACCTGGATCCGGGGCCCGTACCGGGGCGGTCGACGGCCTTCTGGGGGCCCGAACAGCGGCTGGGCCAACGGCAGCACGCCTTGAGCGTGAATATGGACGCGCATTCCACGGTTGATCAGTTGACGTTCGCCTACGACGGGACGGCGAGGGAAGAGCCGCAGGTGCGGGTGCAGGACCCCGTGACGCGGCAGGCGCCGTTGCTCGCCCAGCCGGATATCAGTCCGCTGCGGCCGCCGCTGGGGTGGCGGGCTTCGCCGGCGCTCAAGCGCCGAACGCTGAGCGGGACCGCCAAGCGGGATGAGGCGATCGCGCAGGCGGAGGTGCTGGCGCGGGCCGCGACGAGCGCCGATGCGATTTCGGGTTCCGGGAAGCTGGATGTGAACCGGCATGGATATGTGCTGCGGCCGCGGGAGTTGGTCGGAGTGCGGGGCGCCGGGGTGACGTATGACGGCGACTACTACGTGAAGAGCGTGACGACCACTCTTCGGCCGGGCTCGTATCAGCAGAATTTCACGCTGTCGAGGGAAGGGCTCATTGCCCGTAGCGGCACCGTACGTCCGTAGCAGGGCTCAGGAGATCCAGGATCCGGGAGATGCACACAGATGGCTGGCGCACCGAACAACCGCTTTCTCGGCAAGTTCCGCGGCCGGGTGGTGGACAACAACGATCCGATGGGGCGGGGACGGCTGATCGTCCAGGTTCCGGATGTGCTCGGTGACGAGCCGTCGACGTGGGCGCTGCCGTGTTTTCCGTTCACCGGACCGCAGGCGGGGCAGGTGGTCGTGCCGTCCGTCGGGGCAGGTGTGTGGGTGGAGTTCGAGCAGGGAGAGCCCAGTTATCCGATCTGGGTGGGGTGTTGGTACGGAAGCCGGGACGAATTGCCGGAGGATGCGCGGCGGGAACCGGTGACGGCGCATCCGGTGGTTGTCCAGACCCCCGGGAAGCACAAGATCGTGATGTCGGACGTGCCGACCGAAGGGATTCTGCTGGAGGCGCCGGGCGGTGCGTACGTACGGATCGATGCCACGGGCGTCCATATCAGCAATGGGTTCGGGGCCTCGATCTCCGTTCGGGGAGATCACGTCGATGTGAATGAGGGCCGGTTGATCGTGCCCCATAAGCGCTGAGGGAAACGGGGGAGGCAGGAGAGATGGCTCAGGGGAATGTGGTGCACGGAGGTGCGCTGATCAGCTGCCCGCACGGCGGGCGTGCGATATCCGTCTCGAGAGCGGGGGTGGGTATGGGCGCGGGTACGGGTGCGGGCGCGGAGGTATTGATCGATGGTGCGTCCGTGGTGACCGCGGCGGATGTGTTCACGGTCAGCGGGTGTCCGCACTCCGTCGGCGGCCGGGCGCGGCCATGCGTCACGGTCCGGTGGCCTCCGGACGCCGGCGATCACGCCGTATGCGTGGACGGTGTGCCGGTGCTGCTGGACACCACGGCGGGGATGTGTTTCAGCGCGGATCTGGTGCCGCAGGGGCCGCCGGCCATCGCGTCCGCCCCTCGGGGCCAGGGCGGTCGTCAGGGGGTTTCCAGTCGATGAGGACCAGGAGGCAGGTGCGTACCGAGATCGCGTTTCCGTTCCGGATCGACCGGCGGGGGCGGACCGCCCACGCCGACCACGATGCTCATGTGCGGGATCTGATCGAGCAGTTGTTGTTCACGAGTCCGGGCGAGCGGGTCATGCGGCCGGATTTCGGGTGCGGGCTGCTGGATCTCGTCTTCACGCCGAACAGCCCGGAGTTGGCGTCGGCCGTGGAGCTTTCGGTGCAGGCGTCACTACAGCGCTGGCTGGGCGACCTGATCGAGGTCGAATCGCTGGATGTGGTGAGCGAGGAGAACATCGTCCGTGTGTATCTGCGCTATGTGGTGCGCTCCACCGCGAGCCGGCGCGATGAGGTGTTCGAGGGACGGGGCGGGATATGAGCACGGGGCGGGATACGGGCACGGGTCGGGATATGAGCACGGGGCCGGGTAGCGGTATCAGCACGGTGGAGGATCGTCGTGGTCGCGTCCGGGCGGCTCGGCTCCATGGGATTGATGCGGTCGAAGTCGCGGATGACGGGGTGACATTGACGGTCACCTTTCTCGGAAAGGCGCCCCATGGGCTGCGTCCGGAGAATGTCCGTATCGACGGCGGGCGGCGCATCACCGGGCTGGAAGCGCTGGAGGTGTCCGTCGAACGGGAGGAGGATCCCGAACTCGACGACCGGTTGTTCGTCATCCTCGACCGGAGCGGGGACACCACCCGCTACCGGCTCTCCCTCGTCGGGACGGATCCTTTCGGGCGGCCCGGAACGGGGCCGTACGAAGGCTTCGACCAGCGGTACTTCAGCCGGGAATTCGCCTTCCGGCCCGATTGCCCCAGCCCTTTCGACTGCGCCGAGGACGCCGGTAATACGGACATCGGTACGGACGCCGGTACGGACACTGGTGCGGACGGCTGCCCGGGCACGGAGACCTTCCGGCCGGCCCCCGTCATCGACTACACCGCGCGCGACTACGGCACCCTGCGGCAGCTCGTCCTGGACCGGCTGCGGCTGACCACCCCCGACTGGGTCGAGCGCAACCCGGCCGACCTGGGGATGGCACTCGTCGAGCTGCTGGCGTACACGGCGGATCAGATCAGCTATCAGCAGGACGCGGTGGCGACCGAGGCGTACCTCGATACGGCGCGGCGACGGGTGTCCGTACGCCGGCACGTGCGGCTCATCGACTACCCGATGCACGACGGGTGCAGTGCGCGGGCCTTCGTCTCCGTGAAGGCGGTCGAAGAACTCACCCTCCTCCCCGGTGAGTTCCGCTTCGCCGCCGTCGATATCAGGACGTACGGTCCGCGCGACCGGCCGGAGACGGGAACGGTCATCGACGACCGGGATCTGGCCGTACTGGACGAGCAGGGGTCGGTGGAGGTCTTCGAACCGGTCACCGATGCGCCCTTCACCGTGCGGCCCCAGCACAACGCCATCCGGCTGTGGACCTGGGGCGGGGAGGTCCGTGTCCTACCGAAGGGGGCGACGGGCGCGACGCTGCGGGACGAGTGGACGGATGACGACCCCGCGGTTGACGACCGCGCGGCCCGGACAACCCGCACGGACGACCACCGCACAGCCCGCACAGACGACGACCGCACGGCCCGCTCCCTCCGCCTCTCCCCCGGCGATCTGCTGCTCTTCGAGGAGGTCAAGGGCCCCCGTACGGGCACCCCGGGAGACCAGGACCCGGCACACCGGCAGGTGGTCCGGCTCACCTCCGTCACCCCGGCCGTCGATCAGCTCGACGACCAGCCGGTGGTGGAGGTGACCTGGGCGCCGGAGGACGCGCTGGCCTTCCCGTTGTGCCTGTCCACCCGGGGCGGTGCCGACTGCGCCCCGGTGACGGACGTGAGTGTGGCACGCGGCAATGTCGTCCTGGTGGATCACGGTCGTTCGCTGACCTTCGGGACGGCGCCGGACACCACCCCCGAGCCGGACGCCACCCCCGAGACCGTCACCGTGCCGCCCGTCCCGGCCGTCCTGGGCTCCTGCGAGCCGCCCGGGTTCGGCTGTGACGATCACCGGAGCGCCGGGAACGTCACCGCGCGGGCCATCAACGACCTGCTGGAGAAGGCCAGTTGCCGGGAAGCGCTCACCGCCGACGATATCCGTGAGCTGTTCACCGTCGTCGGCGAGGAGGCGACCGCACGGGCCGGGCTCGGCCTGGAACAGGCCGGGCAGCGGCGCGAGAGAGTGGTGCCCGGCACGGCGCACGCACAGGCCGAGGCCCTGCGTACGCTGCTGGCGCAGTCCGTCTATCCGGGCATCGTGCCGCGCTTCCGGCCCGTACTGCACCGCTCCCCCGTCGCGCAGACGGTGCCCTTCCCGCAGCCCGCGCAGGTGGCCGCGGGGCAGGCCGACCTGCTGTCGGGCGTACCGGAACGGGTGCGGGCGCGGCTGGTGGAGCTGTGGCGGAGCGCGCGTGACCACGAGGGCCTGTCGGAGGCGGAGATCGCCGAGCTGGCCGTGCTCTTCGGCCTCCGGACTCTGGAGCGGCTCGCGTTGCGGAGGCATCCTGTCCGGGCCCTGCGCGAGTTGCTGCACCACACCGACCGGCTGCTGCACGCCAAGCTGCGCCGACTGGAGGTACTGACGGCGCGGTCCCGTGCCGGGACGGTGCTGGACGGGCGGATCGCCTGGGAGATCGCGCAGAGCTGGGGTCCGGCGTACGCGGTGGGGCTCCATCCGGAGGAACCGGTGCTGCACGGGCCGGCGGCGTCCCTGGTGCCCGATCCGCGGGCCGCGCTCCCCGCCGTACGGATCGAGGACGGGGAACACACCTGGCTCCCGCGCCGCGATCTGCTCTCCAGCGGCCCGCGCGACCGGCACTTCGTCGGGGAGCTGGAGGACGACAGGCGGATCGCGCTGCGCTTCGGGGACGGGCGCTACGGTGCCCGGCCCGAACCGGGCAGCCGGCTGACCCTCCACTACCGCCTCGGGGGCGGCAGAGCGGGCAACGTCGGGGCCGAGGCGATCAACCACCTGGTGATCGCCCGTGCCCCGGAAACGTCGGAAGCGCCGGAAGCCTCGGAGGCCGCCGGCCCCCTGCCGGTCGCGGGCGTACGCAATCCGCTCCCGGCCACCGGCGGTACCGAACCCGAGCCCGTCGAACAGGTCCGGCAGCTCGCGCCGCTCGACCTCAAGCGGACGCGGCTGCGGGCCGTGACGGCCGCCGACTACGCGGAGCTGGCATCCGCCCTCCCCGGAGTACAGCGGGCGGCGGCGGAGATCCGCTGGACCGGCAGCGTCCAGGAGGCGCATGTGGCGATCGACGCGGTGGGGACCGGCGAGCCCGGCCCCCGGCTGCTGGACTCGGTCGCATACGCGCTGGAGAAGTACCGCCGCATCGGGCACGACCTGGTCGTGGCGCCGGCCCGGATGGTTCCGGTGGATCTGGCGATCGACGTCTGTGCGACGCCCGGGCACCAACACGGGCAGATCCTCGCCGAGTTGTACCGCGTGCTGGGCAGTCGGCGGCTGCCCGGCGGACGGCTCGGATTCTTCCACCCGGACGCGCTGACGTTCGGCGAGCCGGTCCGGGTCAGCCGTCTCACGGCGGTGGCCGCGGCCGTGCCGGGCGTGGCGAGCGTACGGGTGACCCGGCTGGGCCGGATGTTCCACCAGGACGACGGAGAACTGGACGACGGAGAACTGGACGACGGAGAACTGGACGACGGAGAAGTGGGCGGCGGAGAAGTGGAGGACGGTGTGCTGCGGCTCGGCCCGCTGGAGATCGCGGTGTGCGACAACGACCCGGAGCGGCCGGAGAACGGGCGGCTGACGATCGGGATCGGGACCGGGGGTGTGCGATGACCAGCAGCGACTGCGGCTGCGGCTGCCGGGGCGGCAGCCATGAGCGGGGCGGCAGCGATGAGCGGCGCGCCCCCGACGCCCTCCACAACCCGCCGGGGCGGACGGCCCTGGACTACCTCGTCGGCGACCACGGCAGCTTCCTCGCCGGGATGCTCGACCGGCTCGCCTCGCCCGCCTACCCGGCGCTGCGCGGCCTGACGGTACGGACGGCGGACGACCCGGCGATCGGTCTGCTGGACGCCTGGGCGGTGCTCGGCGACGTCCTGACCTTCCACAGTGAGCGGATCGCCGACGAGGGGTATCTCCGGACCGCGAACGAGCACCGCTCGCTGGCCCTGCTGGGGCGGCTGGTGGGGCACCGGCCGCGGCCCGGAGTCGCGGCGGACACCCACCTCGCCTACACCCTCGACAAGGATCCGCGCGCCGAGGACCTGCCGGTGGTCATCCCGCGCGGTGCGCGCAGCCACAGCGTGCCGGCCGCGACCGGCGAGGAGTCGCAGACCTTCGAGACGGACGAGGATCTCACCGCGCGCTGGGCCTGGAACGAGCTGAAGGTGCGCAGGCGCCGCCCGGCCCTGCTGGTCCCCGAGGATCTGGCCACCCGGTCGGAGCTGTTCGTGGCGGGCACGTCCACCTCCCTCCAGACCGGCGACCAGCTGCTCTTCGACTTCGGCGGGACGCGGCAACTGCTGCTTCCCGTGGCGGGCGTGCGCGTCGACCGGGACGAGGACCTCACCGCCGTCCGGCTGCCGCGGTCCGCGCCGCCCACGCTGAAGGAGCTGGTGACCGAACTCCGGCAGTGGATCACCGAACCGGCGGACGGCGGTGACCCGGACGATCCCGGGGAGCCCGGACCTCCCACACCGGAGGTCCCGAACCCGCGGCCCGTCAGCAAGCTGATCGAGACCTTCGACCGCCAGGTGCTGGCGCCGCTGCGCAGGGACCTGGAGGGGGAGGCCGGATCGTCACCGGCCGCGTTCGCCGAACGGCTGGCCGGGCCGCACGAGCGGCTGACGGAGGCGCAGGTGCTGGCCGCGCCGTACGAGGAGGTGGCGGCCTGGTTCGAGCGGTTGGCGGCCGTGGTCGCCGAACTCCGAGAGCGGACGGAGGAGTTGGCACCGGCGCGTACGGTTCCCCGGCCCGCTGCCGGGGCGGCGACCGCCGGTGAGGCGGCACCCGCCGCCGGTGCCGCGGCCGCGCCCGCACTGCGGGCCCTCACCGCCCTGCTCCCCGCCCTCCGTACCCGGGTCGTCCGCCCACCCTTCGGCACCCGGTCCCCCGCCGGCGGCTCAGCGCGACCGGGAACCGGCTCGGACCTCTCCGCGCGCCTGCTCTCCGCCCTGGACCCACGCCTCGCGGACGGGCTGTACGCGGCATGGCGGCAGGCCGCCGCACCCACCGCTCCCGCCGCGCTGCGGGCGCTGCTGGCGATGCGGGTGACCGCCGCGCCCTTCGGGGCGACCGCGCCGCTCAAGCCCGTACAGGACGAGAAGGGACAGGTGATCCGGCAGGCCGACTGGCCGCTGACCGGCGGTGAGCTGACCAGCGTGCGGATCGTGTACGACACGGCCGGCAAGGTTCCGGTGCGGGCGGAGTTCGAGCACATCGAGACCGGTACGACCGTCCAGCACCGGGTGAATCTGCCGGCGGACGAGGCGTTCGGCCTCGGCCCCGGGCGGGTCGAGCTGTCCACGCGCACCGGGCAGGACCACGATCTGAGCTGGCTCGGCCGCCGTCCGACCGACTCGCAGGAGTCCGGGGTCACCGTCCGGCTGCGGCCCGGTCTGCCGGAGCGCGGCCTGTTCGTGGCCCGGCCGGACGACGAGGGCCGGATCGAGGTCGTGCTGAACAACGGCGCGACGCGGACCTGGCACCTCCGGCCGGGGGACCAGGACCAGATCCGGCACGGCGAGTTCGAGGTGACCGTGCGCCGTACGCCGGGGAGCGAACCGCCCGCCGTGGAGATCGGCCTGGCCACGGTCCCGGCACCCGCCAACCGCTTCGTACTGCCGCTGGATTCGGTCCAGGACGGCATCACCGTCGGCAGCTGGATCGCCGTCCGGCGGCCCCGTAAGGGCGCGGACGGAGACGACGGCATCCCGGGCGACAAGAAGCTGGCGCTGGTGATGACGCGGGTGACCGCGGTGCGGACCGCGGCGTACACCCACTTCGGCATCACCGGGCGGGGCACCGAACTGACGCTGGCCGACCCCTGGCTGGACGAGCACGACGTGGTGCTCTCCGCGATCCGGGATACGACCGTGTACGCGGGCGGCCGGCCGCTGCGGATGGCGGACGAGCCGCTGGGCGAGGACGTGCACGGGAACGAGCTGGAGCTGGCGGAGCTGTACGACGGGCTGCGGCCGGGGCGGCGCCTGATCGTCTCCGGTGTGCGCACCGACATCCCGGGCCCGGCCACGCTCCGCGCCACCGAGTTGGCGGTGATCGCCTCGGTGGACCAGCGCTTCGACCCCGACCTGCCGGGTGATCACGTCCATACGGTGCTCACGCTCACCGCGGACCTCGCCCACCGGTACCGGCGGGACACCGTCCGCATCCAGGGCAATGTCGTACCCGCCACGCACGGCGAGAGCCGTGACGAGCCGATCGGCAGCGGCGACGCCACCCGCGCCAATCAGACGTTCGCGCTCTGGCAGTCGCCGCTGACCTGGCGGCCGGCGGACACCCCTCCCCCAGCCTCCGGCCGGGGGGACCCCCATCTCGCTACGCTCGGCGCCACCCCGGAGCTGGAGATCCGGGTCGACGGGCTGCTGTGGCACGCGGTCGACAGCCTGGCCGGGCGCGGACCGCACGAGCGGGTGTATGTGACGGGGACGGCGGACGCGAGTACCTCCGGCGGGGGTACCTCCGGGGCGAGCGCGGCCGGGAGCGGGGGTGGCACCCGTACGACGGTGACGTTCGGCGACGGGGTGCACGGCGCCCGGCTGCCGACCGGGCAGGACAACGTACGGGCCCGGTACCGGTTCGGCACCGGGCAGGCCGCGAATGTCGCGGCGGACCGGATCACCCAGGCGGTCACCCGGCCGCTCGGGGTGACCGCCGTGACCAATCCGCAGCCGGCCACCGGAGGCGCGGACGCCGACGGGCCGGGCCTGACGCGGCGGACGATCCCGCTGTCGGTGTCCGCGCTGGACCGGCTGGTATCGCTCGCGGACTACGAGGACTTCGCGCGCTCCCGGGCCGGTATCGGCCGGGCGTCGGCCCGGGAACTCTTCGACGGGCGGCGCAAGGTGCTGCATGTGACGGTGGCGGGGGTCGACGACATCCCGCTGGCCCCGGACGCGGAGGTGCTGCGGGCACTGCGGTCCGCGCTGGCGGAGTACGGCGACGCCAGGCTGCCGGTCCGGGTGGACGTCCGCGAGCCGGTGCTGCTGCTGTGCGGGGCGAAGGTGAAGGTGGCGCCCGACCATACGTGGCCGCTGGTGGAACCACGGGTGCGGCAGGCGCTGCTGGACCGCCTCGGCTACGACGGGCGGGAGCTGGGGCAGCCGGCGCACCTGTCGGAGGTGCTGGCCGCGGCCCAGTCCGTACCGGGGGTCGACCACGTGGACGTGGATGCCTTCACGGGTGCGCCGGCGTCCGCCACGCCCGACGAACTCGCGGCTCTCGCGGGTTGGTTCACCGGCCGTCCCGAGGAGCCGGTGCGCGGGACGGTGCCGGCCCGGCTCGCCACGTACGACGAGCGGATCCACGAGGTCACGGCGGACGGTGGCGAGACGCTCACCGCCATCGCCGCGCACCACGGCCTTTCGCTGGACGGACTGCTGCGCCTCAACCCCGGCATCACCGACACCCGGCCGCTGCCGAAGGGCCGGGCCGTCTGCGTATTCCGCGGCATCCGACCGGCCCAACTCGCCCTGTTCGCACCGCAGATGGCGGACACCCTGATCCTCACGGAGGTCACCCGATGAGTGCGACGCGGGAGCCGGACGGGCTCGCGGAGCTGCTGCCGCAGTGGTACCGGCTGCGGGACGCGGAGGGCGGTGAGCCCCTGCGGGCGCTGCTGGCCGTGATCGCGGAGCAGGTGGACCGGGTGCGCGACGGGGTCGCCCAGCAGTACGACGACTGGTTCGTGGAGAGTGCGGCGGAGTGGGTGCTGCCGTACCTGGGGGATCTGGTGGGGTACCGCCCGCTGCCCGGGTACGAGCGGGTACTGGCCACCGGCCTTCGGGACGGCGGGCTGCCGGACTCCTCGCGGCGGCGGCTGGCCGAGGCGCTGGCGCCGCGCCGCGATGTGGCGGCGACGGTCGGCTACCGGCGCCGCAAGGGCACTCTGGCGCTGCTGGAAGAGCTGTCCGCGTCGGTGGCGGGCTGGCCGGCCCGGGCGGTGGAGCTCTCCCGGCTGGTCGCGCACCACCAGCCGGTGAAGCTGTACGGATCGGGTACCGAGGCCGTCAACGCGCGGCGGCGCGGGCGCGGGCGGCTGGTGGACGTCCGGGACGGGGCGGCGCTCGACCTGGCCGGCGGGCCGTTCGGTACGGTGGCCCGCTCCGTGGACGTACGGCGGGCCGACTCACCGCGCGGGCAGGGTGGTTGCACCCCGTCCGGGGTCGGTCTGTTCGTCTGGCGGCTGCGGCCGTACTCGGTGACGCGGGCGCCCGCGTACTGCATCGACCGGGCCCGCAACCTCTACACCTTCTCCATCCTGGGCAATGACACGGCACTGGTGACCCGCCCGGAGCCGGAGCCGTCGGCGGCGCATATCGCCACGCTCGACAATGTGCCGGCCGCGATCCGGCGCCGGCAGTTGCACGACCGGCTCGCGGACTACTACGGGCCGGGGAAGAGCTTCGTCATCCGGCGGGACGGCGACGACACTCCGGTGCCGCTCGCCGATATCGTCGTCGCGGACCTGAGCGACTGGCGCTACCGGCCCCGGCGCGGCCAGATCGCGGTCGACCCGGAACGGGGACGGATGGCGTTCGGCTCGCGGTCGGCGCCCCGGCAGGGCGTATGGGTAGACTACCACTACGGGTTCGGCGACGAGCTGGGCGGCGGTGAGTACCCGCGGGACCCGCGGGAGAGGGAGACCTCGCCGGGCGCCACCGTCTACCGGGTGGGCCCGGACCAGGACTTCCAGCGGATCATGGACGCGTACGGGGCGTGGCAGCACGACCGGCGGGCCGGGCGGTGCGGTCCCGAAGGGATCATCGAGATCACCCACAGCGGCGCCTACCAGGAACAGCTGGACTTCGACCTGGACCCCGGCGACCGGCTGGAGCTGCGCGCGGCGGAGGGCACCCGGCCGGTGATCCGGCTGCTCGACTGGTACAGCAACCGGCCGGACGCGCTCAACATCCGGGCGCGGGAGGCTGATTGCGCGGTCGGCGAGCGGCCCCGGATGGTGCTGGACGGGCTGCTGGTCACCGGCCGCGGCCTGAACGTGACCGGGCCGATGGGCGCACTGATGCTGCGGCACTGCACGCTGGTGCCGGGCTGGTCCCTGGAGCCGGAGTGCGCTCCGCACTCCCCCGAGGAGCCGAGCCTGGTCCTGGACCGTACGACCGCGTGTGTGGAGATCGACCGGACCATCCTGGGCACGATCGAGGTGACCGGCGACGAGGTGGGCACCGACCCGCTGCCGATCCATCTTCGCGACTCCCTCCTGGACGCCACCGCGTCCGACCGCGCGGCGCTCTCCGCACCCGACTGCCGGCACGCCCACGCGGTGCTGTACGCGCACCGGACGACGGTCATCGGCGAGGTGCACACCCACGCCGTGGAACTCGCGGAGAACTCGCTCTTCACCGGGCGGCTGCGGGTCGCCCGGCGCGGCATCGGCTGCCTGCGCTTCAGCTACGTACCGCCGGGCTCGCGCACCCCGCGCCGCTACCGCTGCCAGCCGGATCTGGCGGGCCCCGGGGAGGCCGCGCGGGTACGTCCGCTGCTGCGCGGCGAGCGCTACGGGACGCCGTGGTACGGGCAGCCGGCGGCGGAGTGCGCGCAGGAGATCACGCGGGGCGCGGAGGACGGTGCCGAGATGGGCGCGTACCACGATCTCTACCGGCCGCAGCGCGAGGACAGCCTTCGGGCCCGGCTGGCGGAGTACACGCCGGCCGGGAGCGACGCGGGGGTGTGGTTCGTGACCTGAATGCCGTGAGTGGCGGACACGGTGGGTGACCTGAATGCCGTGGATGGCGGACACGGTGGGTGACCTGAAGGCTGAGTGTGACCTAAAAGACCCGCCGGCCGTTCGCCGTTGAGTGACCGTCGAACCTCTGACCCCGTCGAACTTCTGACCTCGTCGAACTTCTGACCTCTGAGCATCCCGTACGAGGGGGACCCCTTTTATGCACGCTGATCTCTCCCGCAACACCTATCGGCCGGAACGGCGCTACTCCGCGGTCGTCGCCCAGCAGGGCCGGGTACAACTGGACGCCGACGCCAACGAACAGACCGCGATCCAGCTGTTCCAGGCCCGTACGCTCGCCGCCGACCTGATCGGGCAGCACGGCGGTCCGCACGGCGCCACCGGCTTCAAGGTCACGCTGCGGGGCGGCAGCCGTGAGCTGGACGACCTGGTCATCGGGGGCGGCCGCTACTACGTGGACGGCATCCTGTGCGAGGCGACCCGCCCGCGGCCCGGGGAGGCGGTGCCCGCACACGAGCCGGGGGATGCCGACGGCGCGAGGGATGCCGACGGGGACGCCGGAGGCCACGGCGCGGGCGCGGGTGGTGCGGACGCGGCGCCCACCACCTGGACGTACTGGGACCAGCCGGACGGCTTCCGGGACCCGGAGCGGCCCGGCGACCGGCTGCCCACCGCCTTCCCGTACGTGGCGTATCTGAAGGTGTGGGAGCGGCTGGTGACCGCGGCCGAGGACCCCGCGCTGCGCGAGGTGGCGCTGGGTTCGGCGCTGCCGGACACCGCGGCCCGTACGAAGGTGGTGTGGCAGGTACTGCCACTGCCCGCCGCCGAATTGGGGCTGCCGGGGCACACTGCGTCGGCGGACGAGATCCGTAAGGCCTTCGCCGCCTGGGCACAGAAGGCGGCGGCCCCCCGCTCCCGGCTCGCGGCGCGCAGTGAGCGCCCGGACCACACGTCCGACGACCCCTGTCTGGTCGCCCCGGACGCCCGCTACCGGGGGCCGGAGAACCAGCTCTACCGGGTCGAGGTCCATGACGCGGGCGGTGCCGGGGACGCCACCTTCAAGTGGTCCCGGGAGAACGGTTCGGTCACCTTCCCGGTCGACGAACTCGACGGCACCTGGGTCGAGTTGGCGACCCTGGGCGGCGACGACAAGCTGGATCTGCACATCGGCGACCGGGTGGAGTTCGTGGACACCGCCTATACGAGCCGGGGCGAGGCCGCGCCGCTGCTGCGGGTAGAGGAGCTGGATCTGCCGGGCCGGCGGGTGCGGCTGTCGGGCGAGCCGGCACCGGGTGTGGGGCGCCAGCCCGAGCTGCATCCGTTCCTGCGCCGCTGGGACCACCACGAGGGCCGCCGGAGAACCGTCGAGCGCGGTGAGCGGACGGCGGCCGGGCGGGGCGGCGACCGGCTCCGGCACGGCGCGCTGCCGGTGCGGGAGGGCGAGTGGCTGCCGCTGGAGGACGGCGTCGAGGTGTACTTCGCGCCCGGCGGCGGCTACCGCACCGGCGACTTCTGGCTGATCCCGGCCCGTACGGCCACCGGCGGGGTGGAGTGGCTCACGGACGCGGCACGCCGTCCGCTGCTGGAGCCACCGTCCGGCATCACGGTGCACTTCGCGCCGCTGGCGTGGGTGGCGGGCGAACAGGCGGAAACCGATCTGCGGCTGGCGTTCCGGCCGTTGTCGTCCGGGATTCCGGCGGCGGACGACGCGGCGCTGGCGGCCGAGGAGGCGGCCCGGGCCGAGGAGGCGGCGGGCAGCGGGGCGGACGCCGGGACGGACACCGGGACGGACGGCGGGGCGGACGGCGGGACGGACGGCGCGGTGGCCAGGACCTCTCAGACTGCCCGGACATCTCAGACTGCCGGGACCCCTCAGGCCGCCGGGCCGCCGAGCTCACAAGCGGGGGACTCCGGATACGACGCGCAGTGGCCGATACGCAGCAGGTCACAGACGACCGCTGAAGCCGAAGCCGCCGCCGACAACAACAACGAAGGGGGTAACGCCTGATGGCCACACCACTGACGGCAGACGATCTGCTGCGGGCACTGCGTGAGGAGGGCCTGACCGTCCACGAGGTCCGCGACTGGCGTCACCACAACCGCAACACCAAGGGCCAATGGGGCCCGATGCACGGGGTGATGATCCATCACACGGTCACCGAGGGGACCGACTACTCGGTGGGGCTGTGCTACGACGGCCACCCGGATCTGCCGGGTCCGCTCTGCCACGGCGTGATCGACAAGAAGGGCGAGGTGCATCTGGTCGGCAACGGCCGCGCCAACCACGCCGGGCTGGGCGACCGCGACGTCCTCGAAGCGGTGATCAACGAGGACGCGGAGCTGCCGCCGGACGACGCCGCCGACACCGACGGCAACCGGCATTTCTACGGCTTCGAGTGCATCAACCTCGGCGACGGCGAGGACCCGTGGCCGGAGGCGCAGAAGACGGCGATCGCGAAGGTCTCGGCGGCGATCTGCCGGGCGCACAAGTGGACCGAGCGCTCGGTGATCGGCCACAAGGAGTGGCAGCCCGGGAAGGTCGATCCGCGCGGTTTCGCGATGGACGGCATGCGGGAAGCGATCAAGCGGCGGCTGGCGGACGCGCCGGAGGGACCGGAGGGGCCCGTCTCGTCGGAGGAGCCGGAGGGGGACGGCCGGCCGGTGCCGCCGAAGCCGCAGCATCCGCCGTATGAACCGTTCCCCGGCAGCGGCTTCTTCCACGCGGGCACGCACAGCCCCGTCATCACAGCCATGGGCGAGCGGCTGGTGGCCGAGGGCTGCGGCCACTACGAGGAGGGCCCCGGTCCGGAGTGGACCGAGGCGGACCGCACGTCGTACGCGTCCTGGCAGCGCAAGCTCGGCTTCCGCGGCAAGGATGCGGACGGGGTGCCGGGGCAGGTCAGCTGGGAACGCCTGCGAGTCCCCAACTCATAACACCGACAGGCCACTTGGCCGAGAGACACACCAAGGCCGGGCAGCACCAAGGCCGGGCGGCCCTCCCCCACAGAGGTCCGCCCGGCTGTTCATGGGTGTTCATGGGTGTTCCGGCGTCGGCCGCCGCCGCGGCCGACGTACCGGTGGTGTCAGCCCCGAGGGCCTCAGACGCCCTGGACGGGGAGGGCCGGGAGGGCAGGCTGGGCCGGGAGCATCGGCAGGGCCGGGATGTTGGCGGCGTTGGTCAGATCGGCCAGGGCCGGGATGTCGGCGGCGTTGGCCGGCTCGGCCAGGCCCGCCAGGTCGGCGGGCACGACCGGGACGGCGACGGCACCGGTCTGGCCGGCCGGCAGGACCTTGACGACGATCTGCCGAGCGGCCGACGGCAGCGCGCCGGCGACGGTCTTGTCGACGAGCGGGCGGGCGGTGGCGGTCTTGTCGACGAGCGGGCGGGCGGTGGCGAGGGCCGCCTGGGCCTGCTTCGTCAGCTGCTCGGGACGGACACCCGCACCGGCGAGACCGGCCACCAGGTTGTCGGCGGAACCGGGGGCCTTGGGCAGCGCGGGCGCCTTGGGCAGCTGCGGCAGGCCGGCGGGCAGGTCGGCGGCGGGCACACCCGGGGTGGCGGGCAGCGACGGCACGGAGGGCAGCGTGCCGTCCGTGAGGTGGCCCAGCTCGCCGATCTTGCCCAGCTCGCCGGTCTTCCCGAGCTTCCCGAGGTCGGTGGTGACCTTGTCAGCCTTGATCGCCTTGACGGCCTTGACGCCCTTGACGGCCTTGGCAGGGTTCCGTACGGCCTTGGTGGCCTGCTTCAGCTCGACGGCGTCGCGCACCGCGCCAGTGTCGAGCAGACCCGCGCCACCGGCCAGCTTCTGCACGTTCTGCACGCCGTCCGCGGCACCGGTGGCCTCACCGGCCTGCGGCAGCTCGGCCTGGTCGGTCACGCCGCCCACGGTCTGCTGCACGGTGTCGGTGGCGGTGCCGGTCGCGGTGCCGGTGAAGGCGTCGGTGCCGGTGCCGGTGCTGGTGCTGGTGCCGGCCAGCTCACCGGCCGGCAGCTGCTCGGTGGCGCCGGTCAGCGTGCCGGTCGCCGGCAGGTCCGGGGTGACGGGCAGGTCGGCGGCGTTGGCGGCGACGGAGCCCAGGGCCCACAGGCCGGTGGCGGCAGCGGCAACGACGATGGAACGGCGGATGTTCGCACGCATAGAAAGGAAGTCCTTCGAATTCAGGATCAGGATTCAGGAGGTTTCGGGCAGACCTGTTCCACCCCCGCGTGGCAGGTCCGGTACAGACGCGGAACGGTCTGCCCTAGCCGGGGAATTCGAGGATTTCTTCGGCACGCCGACGCGTCGGAGCGCCATCGGCCGTGCGGACGCCACCGGGCAGCAGCCGGAACGGCGTGAGGTGTGCCGGGGCGGCGGCGTGCTGGTCCCCGTCACGGGGGCCATGGCCGTCACCGGCGGTGTGCGAAGCGGGTGCCGCCGGGCCCTGCGGAAGCTGCCCCGGAAGGCCGTCGTGGCCCGGGCGCGGCTGCTCGTGGCCGGTGGCGGCGGGCTCGGTGTGCTCGGAGATCGCCTGGCGCGAGCCGTCGGCGCACTGCTCGGGCTGAACGGCGGCGGCGCCACCGACGGCGGATGCCGTCGCAGCGGTCCGCGGACCGGCCGACTGCGCGTCACCCGGCGTACGGCCGGGCTGGTGCTGCCCGCCGTCGCCGTACCGTCGCGTGTCCTCTCCGGACAGAAGGCCGACGGACGGAAGCTTTACGGCCGGAAGCTCCACGGACAGCACGGCGCCGGCCATGTCACCGATCCCGGAGACCTCGCCGACCTCGCCGATCTTCCGTACGACCCGGCTCACCGGCCGGGCGAGCCCACCGGAGACCGGCTCGGCCTGCTCGGCGGCAGGCCGCACGGCCTCCGGTCGCGCAGCCTCGGACAACGCGGCGGAGCCGGACTGCGCACCCTCGGCAGACCCGGACTGCGCGCCCTCTGTGAACCCGGACTGCGCGCCCGCGCTGGACTTCGCCCGGGTCGCCGCCTGATCCGTATCCGCCGGTTCATCCCTCACGGCCGCATGCGCGTCGCCGGCCGCGCCCTCAGCCGCGTCCCCGGCCGGGGACGCGGCCCCGGTCAGGGCCTGCGTGCTGCCCATACCGTCCGTACGGTGATCGTCGGCGTGCGCGCCGGGACCGAAGGCGAAGCCGAGGGCGACGAAGCCCACCAGGAAGAGCCCGGCCAGCAGTGCGCGCCGCGCGGCCACCGTGCGCGGCAGGCGCACAGCGGCAGGCAGAGCGAACACAGCGGACACGGAGGGGACCTTCCCATACGGACGGGGACATCCGGGCATACAGCCTCGATGTCACACCCGTCGCGGGCGATCGAGCGATGGCCCAGATCCTTGCACGAGGAGCCAGGTGCCACGCAAGTCCCGCCGGGGCATCGGTCACCGTTGCTCCGCCATGTCCGGTATGGGCAGTGGCCGTTTCTCCAGTGCGGCGGCCATCACCTCCGGGAACAGATCTGGTGTACAGGCGAACGCCGGTGCGCCCAGGGCCGCGAGGGCCGCGGCGTGGTCCCGGTCGTACGCCGGGGCGCCCTCGTCGGAGAGGGCGAGCAGCGTGACGAACTGGACGCCGGACGCCTTCATCGCGGCGACCCGCTTGAGCATCTCGTCCCGGATACCGCCCTCGTAGAGATCGCTGATGAGGACGACGACCGTCTCGGCGGGGCGGGTGATACGGGACTGGCAATAGGCGAGCGCGCGGTTGATGTCCGTACCGCCGCCGAGCTGAGTGCCGAAGAGGACATCGACCGGGTCGTCCAGCTGGTCCGTCAGATCGACGACCGCGGTGTCGAAGACGACCAGCCGGGTGTCGATGGCCCGCAGGGAGGCCAGTACGGCACCGAACACCGAGGCGTAGACGACCGAGGCGGCCATCGAACCGGACTGGTCGATGCAGAGCACCACTTCCTTCTTCACCGACTGTGCGGCCCGGCCGTAGCCGATCAGCCGCTCGGGGACGACCGTGCGGTACTCCGGGAGGTAGTTCTTGAGGTTCGCCCGGATCGTACGGTCCCAGTCGATGTCGCGGTGGCGAGGGCGGCTGATGCGCGCGGAGCGGTCCAGGGCGCCGGTGAGCGTGGCGCGGGTACGGGTCGCCAGCTTCTTCTCCAGCTGCTCAACGACCTTGCGGACGACGGCCCGTGCGGTCTCCTTGGTCGTCTCCGGCATGACCTTGTTGAGCGAGAGCAGAGTGCCCACCAGGTGCACATCCGCCTCGACGGCCTCCAGCATCTCCGGCTCCAGCAGCAGCGCGGACAGTCCCAGCCGGTCGATGGCGTCACGCTGCATCACCTGCACCACCGAGGACGGGAAGTACGTCCGGATGTCGCCGAGCCAGCGCGCCACTCCGGGTGCCGAGGCACCCAGCCCCGCCGTGCGCCGCCCGCTGTCGGCGTTCCTGCCCGGCCCGCCCGGCAGGCGGCCGTAGAGCGAGGCCAGCGCCCCGTCCATGGCGGCGTCACGCCCTCGCAGCTCACCACCCGTACCGTCCGCGCCACCGCCACCAAGGACCAGCCGCCAGCGACGGAGACGCTCGGCCGTGGCATCGGCAGCAGCACTTGCCCTGGTGTCCGTACCGGAGCCCGATCCTGCTGACATGGCGCTCAACGTGCCACCCCCATAAAGCTGTTGGACTGCTGGATATCGGACTTCTGACTGCCGGACTTCTGACTGCCGGGCTGCGGGCTGCCGGACTTCTGATTGCCGGGCTGCGGGCTGCCGGACTGCGGGTTGTCGGACTTCTGATTGCCGGGCTGCGGGCCGTCGGACTGCCGGTGGGGCTCGTCGTCGAAGCCGTGCTGCTCGATCCCCAGCAGCAGGCGCAGGGTGGGAAGAACAGCCGCGGCACGGTCGCGGTCCAGGCCGGGGCCGAAGCCGGGCGCGGCCGGGGCCGAGGCATCGCCGGCCGGGCCGGACGCGCTGGTCGCGCTGGTCGCGGGGCCGCGGCGGATCAGTTCGCCGAGCGTGCGCCGCACCCCGGCCTCGTACTCCGCGAACGTTCTGCGCAGCAGCGGGAGGACGTCCGTGAAAGCATCGTCCGGCACACTCGTCAGCCAGCCGTCGACCAGCGCGAGCAGCCGTTCGTCGTGGACCAGCAGCATGCCTCCGTCCCCTCCGTCCCCGCTGCCCAGGAACCCCTCGACCCACCCGGCGGCATCGGTGGGCGGAGTACCCGGCGAGAGAGCCAGGGCCATCCGCCGTTCCGCGCCCCCGTCGCCCAACTCGCCCTCGCCCACATCACCGTTGCCCAACTCGCCGTTGCCCGGCCCGTCCCTGCCCGGCCCGTCGCTGCCCGACTCGCCGTCGTCCCGCAGCAGCCGGGCCGCCCGGCCACGGATCAGCCCCGGCACGGCATCCCGCCCGCTCACCGCACGCAGCACCCCGGCCCACCGCGCCCGCAGCCCGGCCGGCGCGGCCTCCGCCCCGGGCTCCGGATGGGCGAGCAGGCCGACGACCTGGTGGGTGGCGTCGAGATGGTCTCGCATCTCCGCGGCACCATCCGCATCCAGGCCGAGGCAGGCCGGCAGCAGTCCGACGAAGACCCGCTCGGCCAGGCCCGTTGCCACTTCGCGGAGCGCCCCGGCGTCCGTACCGCGCACATCTCCGTAGCGCACGGTGCGCACAAGGGCGGGCAGTGCCTGCGCGAGGTGCCCCACGTCCGCGTCGAGCGCCGCACGGTCGGACAGCGCGCGCATCACCACCGGCAGGGCATCGGGGAGTTCGGCGAGCAGACAGCGCTCGGCGAGCGCGGTCACCTCGGCGAGGGTGGCCGCCCCGGACGCCTCGGAGGCGGCCTTGGCGGTGGCGGCCCCGAGCACGGTCGTGCCCCAGATACCGGCCTCCGCGACCCGCACCGACAGCTCCGGCTCCCAGCGCAGCCGCCAGGTCTCCCGGAACGTCCCCGTGCCGCCTCGGGAGCGGCTGGGCTCGCCCCAGGAGATGCCGAGCAGCCTCAGCCGGTGCAGCAGGCGGCTGCGTCCGGCGTCGGTCTCCTTGCGCAGGTCCAGCTCCAGCTCCCGTTCCGGGCCCTCGGGTTTGAGCCGCAGCGCCCGCTGGCTGCGGGTGATGTCCCGTTGCAGCGGCACAGCGGGGGCGCCCTCGGGAACCTCGCCCAGTACGTCGCCGACCACCAGCCGGTCGTGGATCAGCGCGGACGGCGCATCGGAGCCGTTGCCCATGACGGCCCGGACGGCGTCGTCCAGTTCGGTCAGTCCGGCCAGTGGACGGCCGCGGACCGTGGCCAGCCCCTCGGCGAGCCGCACCGCCTCGATGACATGCGCCGACGAGACGGCGTAGTCCTCCTCACGGAGCAGTGCGGCGACCTTGGTCAGCCAGCGCACCACGGGGCGGTCGGGGGCGCTGAAAAGGTGGCCGTACCAGCCGGGTGAGGCGATGCCGGCGCCGTAGCCGCTGCGCCGGGAGAGCCGCCGGTGCGTCCAGGGCACCCAGGTCACCGCCGTCTTCGCCTTCGGCAGGCCCTTGAGGAGCTGCCGGTCGGCGGCCATGGTGGTGCGCCGCGTCAGCGCCGGGACGTGCCAGGCCCCGCAGACCACGGCGAGGTCGTCGCCGAACTCCTTCCGCGCGGCGCGGATCCGCAGCCGCATATGGGCCTCTCGCGCCGGGTCACGGTCATGCCCGCCGCCATCCCCGTACGCCTCGCGCAAGGCCCCCATCGCCTCGGCCAGCGCCACGAACGGGGCCAGCGCGTCCGCATCCGCCGCTCCCCCGTCCCGGCGGTGCTCGACCACGTCTTCCCACCAGCGCTCGGGGTCGTCGTATCCGGCGGTTTCGGCCAGCACCCGGATCGGATCGACCCGTACATCCACCTCACCGCGCCCCTCACCGAGCCCCTCGCCGAGCCCCTCTTCGCCGCCTTCCCGGCCGCCGCCTTTCTCCCCACCGGCCTCCTGGCCGCCGCTTACCCGGCTGCCGCCTGTCTCTCGGCCGGTCTCCTCGCCACCGGTCTCCTCGCCACCGGCTTCCTCAGCACCAGCACCGGCCTCCTGCTCGTCCTCCGTCGTGGCCGGCTCCTCCCTCGCCAGGGAGTGCGCCGCGGGCAGGTCGATGAAGCGGACGGGGACATCGCGCTCCAGCGCCCAGCGCATCGCCACCCACTCCGGGGAGAACTCGGCCAGTGGCCAGAACGCCGCGCGGGCGGGGTCGTCCTGCACATGGGCGAGGAGTGCGACCGGTGGCCGCATGTCCTCCCCTGCGGCCAGCGGCACCAGCGCGTCCGCCTCCGGTGGGCCCTCGATCAGGACCGCGGCGAGCCGACACTGATCCAGAGCGGCGCGCACCGCCCGCGCCGAGCCGGGTCCGTGGTGCCGCACCCCGAGCAGCACCGGCCCGCCGACACCCCCGGCGCGCTCGCTGTTCCCCGTCATGCCCCCACCTCACGGCAGGCGCGGTAGAAGTCCTTCCAGCCGTCGCGCTCACGCACCACCGTCTCGAGGTACTCCTGCCATACGACCCGGTCGGCGGCCGGATCGCGGACGACGGCCCCCAGGATGCCCGCGGCCACATCGCCGGCGCGCAGTACACCGTCCCCGAAGTGGGCGGCCAGCGCCAGCCCGTTGGTCACCACCGAGATGGCCTCGGCCGTGGACAGCGTGCCGGACGGCGACTTGAGCTTCGTACGGCCGTCGGCCGTGATGCCGTCCCGCAGCTCGCGGAAGACCGTGACGACCCGGTGGATCTCGTCCATGCCGTCCGCCGCGGGCAGATCCAGCGAACGACCGATCTGCTCGACCCGGCGCGAGACGATGTCCACCTCCGCGTCCGGGGTCGCGGGCAGCGGCAGGACGACGGTGTTGAAGCGGCGCCGCAGCGCGCTGGAGAGTTCGTTGACGCCGCGGTCGCGGTCATTGGCCGTGGCGATCAGGTTGAAGCCCCGGACGGCCTGCACCTCCTGCCCCAACTCGGGGATGGGCAGGGTCTTTTCCGACAGGATCGTGATCAGCGTGTCCTGTACGTCCGCGGGAATGCGGGTCAGTTCCTCGACCCGGGCCGTCATGCCCTGCGCCATGGCGCGCATCACCGGGCTGGGCACCAGCGCGTCCCGGCTGGGGCCGTGTGCCAGCAGCTGGGCATAGTTCCAGCCGTAGCGGATCGCCTCCTCCGGGGTGCCGGCGGTGCCCTGCACCAGCAGGGTGGAGTCGCCGCTGACAGCCGCCGCCAGATGCTCGGACACCCAGGTCTTGGCGGTTCCGGGCACGCCGAGCAGGAGCAGTGCGCGGTCCGTCGCCAGGGTCGTCACGGCGACCTCGACGATGCGGCGCGGGCCGACGTATTTGGGTGTGATGACCGTGCCGTCGGCAAGCGTGCCGCCGAGCAGGTACGTCGCGACGGCCCACGGCGAGAGCCGCCAGCGCGCAGGCCGCAGCCGGTCGTCGACGGCCGCAAGGGCCGCCAGCTCCGCCGCGAAACTCTCCTCGGCGTGCGGGCGCAGGGCCACGCCGTCCCCGGCGGCCTCCGGCGGCTGATCCCCCGTCATGCGGTCCACCGTCACATGGCCCCTCGTCGCACGATCAACCGCCACCTGATCCGTCGTCGCGCGATCAGCCGTTGCCTGATCTGTCGCCGCGTGATCAGTGGTCGCGTGATCTGGCGCCGCGTGATCCGTCGTCGTGAAGGTGTTCTCGGGCATGGCTCCCCCTATCGCAAGGACTGCGGCCGCCTCCGCGAAATCCCGTCGGCCGCTTGCGGAATCCAGCCTGCACCACACCACTGACAACGCCCCCGAAAGCACCTCTGACCTGCGATTTCATCGTGAAGAGCGGTCGACCGAGGGCGATTGTCAGTGCCGCGTCGTAGCGTCGGAGACATGAATTCGCAGGGGGAACGCTGGACGACGGATCAGGTGCTCGCACTGGCGCCTGACGAAGCATCACGAAAGGCAGGTGGCAAGCTCGCGACACCCGGCCCGTGGCCGGACACGGGCGCGGGGCGAAGTGCGGTATGGGGGCTGTGCAAGGGCAGCGGAAAGAAGCCGTACCAGACGGTCGTGGACACCAAGGGCCCTGCCTTCACGTGCAGTTGCCCGAGCCGCAAGTTCCCGTGCAAGCACGCACTGGGACTGCTGCTGCTCTGGGCCGGCGCGGAGGGGACAGTGGCGGCCGGGGAACCGCCGCCGTGGGCAGCAGAATGGCTGGCCGGCCGCCGGGAGCGCGCCGCCGGGCGGACAGCGGACGGGGCACCCGGCGGCGGTACCGCGTCGCGGGCGCCGTCCGACCCGGAGGCCGCCGAACGCCGGGCGGAGCGCCGGATGCGGCGGATCGGCGCGGGCGCCACGGAGCTGGAACAGCGGCTGGCGGATCTGCTGCGGTCCGGCCTGGCCTCGGCCGGCCGCACCGCCTCGTGGGGCGAGACGGCGGCCCGTATGGTCGACGCCCAGGCGCCCGGACTCGCTTCGCGGGTACGGGAGTTGGATTCGGTGGTGGCGGTATCCGGCCCGGACTGGCCGGCACGGCTGCTGGAGGAGTGTGCCCTGCTGCACCTCCTCAGCCGGGGATTCCTCGGCATCGAGCGGCTGCCCGCCCCGCTCGCGGCGACGGTCCGCGCACGCGTAGGACTGACCACGGAAGCGGCAGACCTGCTGGCAGGTTCCGGCACGACGACGGTACGGGACCGCTGGCTGGTGCTGTCCCAACAGGACAGCGACGACGGCAAGTTGACCACCCGCAGGATCTTCCTGCGGGGCGAGCGGACCGGCCGGATGGCGCTGTATCTCTCCTTCGGCGGCGCGCATCGCCCCCTGGATCTGGCGCTGCCGCCCGGTCTGGCGATCGATGCGGACCTCGCCTACTACCCGGGTGCCCGCCCGCTGCGCGCCCTCCTGGGTGAACGGCACGCCCAGGCGGCCCCGGGTCCGGTACCGCCGGGCTGCGGCGTCGATGCCGCGCTGGCCGCGTACGGCGACGCGCTGCGCGACGACCCCTGGCTGGACTCCTGGCCGGTGGTGCTCGCCGACGTCACCCCGATACCGGCCCGCAGCGGCGAGGGATGGCAACTGGCCGACGCGGACGGCGAATCGGCGATTCCGCTGGATCCGCGCTGTCTGGGCCGTACGGGCCTGTGGCAGCTGGCCGCGATATCGGGCGGCGAGCCGGTCACGGTCTTCGGCGAGTGCGGACACCGCGGTTTCCTCCCGCTGACCGCCTGGGACCCGGCCCCGGTGGCCCTATGACCGCGGCACCGGCCACGACACCCGCGTACCCCGCCCACCACACATGCCCGGAGCAAGCACATGACGACAGCCACCAGCCCCTGCACCCCCGGCAAAGCCCCCGACTCCACCTGTCCAGCCCCGTCTGCTTCTGCTTCTGCTTCTGCCTCTCCTCCTACTCCTGCTCCTGCCTCTCCCTCCGATTCCACCTCTCCCACCTCTCCCACCTCTCCCACCCCTACCGCGCCCACCGCCCCTGCCGCCGCTCCCCCGCCATCGGCCCCACCGGCTTCCGCCCCTCCGGCCGCCGCGGCCCCGTGGGCCGAGCTCGTGAGTGCGGCGCTGCTCGGCACCGAACGGCGGCTCCCGCCGGTGGCGGTGCGGTCCGGGCAGGGCGCAGCCGCCGCGCTGCTGGACGCGGCGGCGGTGGCCACGGTGCGCCGGCGCGGTGCGCTGCGCCCCGCCCCGGCCGGTGAGCGCCCCGCCCCGGCCCCGGCCGACCCACGGCCCCCATTGCCGCCGGCCGCGCGACGCAGGCTGTCCCTGCTGCTCGCCGACCGCGGCGGCAGCGCGAGCGGCGGCCGCCGCAGCACCGCTCCCGATCTCACCGAGCTGCTGCCGCAGTGGCTGACCGCCGCGCACGACCACGGCTACCGCGCCCCCGACGCCCTGCTGCCCGCACTGCTCGACGCCGCCCGGGCCCGTACGGACCTGCGGCCCGCGGCACTCGCCCTGGCCGGACCGCGCGCCCGGTGGCTGGCCCGGCTCAACGACGACTGGAAGTTCGCACTCCGCGGGGGTGGCTGTGGCCCCGCCGCGCTGTCCGGGGCGGACGGCCCCGAGGACGTACGGCGCCGGTGGGAGGAGGGCCTGTTCGCGGACCGGGTCGCTCTGCTGACGGCGCTGCGCCGCCGCGACCCGCGGGCGGGCCTGGAACTGCTCGGGACGACCTGGCCGACGGAACGGGCGGAGGACCGGCTGACGTTCCTGGACTCCCTGCGCGAGGAGCTCACCGCGACCGACGAGCCCTTCCTGGAGCAGGCGCTCTCCGACCGCAGCCGGAATGTGCGGGCCACAGCCGCCGAGCTGCTCTCCGCACTGCCCGGCTCCGCGCTCGCGGCCCGTATGGCACGGCGCGCCCACGCCTGCGTCGCGCTGGACCGCACGGCCGACGCGCCGGTGATCGCCGTCGAGGCGCCGCACGAGTGCGATGCCGGGATGCGGCGGGACGGCGTCGCGCCCAAGCCGCCCTCCGGGCGCGGCGAACGGTCCTGGTGGCTGGTCCAGTTGGTGGCGGCGACACCGCTGGACGGGTGGCGCGACCGGTTCGCGGGGCGCGGCCCGGCGGAGATCGTCGCCCTCCCGGTGGCCGACGACTGGCGCACCGAGCTGCACGACGCCTGGTGCCGCGCCGCGGTACGCCAGCGGGACACCGACTGGGCGCGAGCGCTGCTGGGCACGCCGGGCGCCCCGGACCAGTCCGCCGAGGTCGCACCGGCCGGCTCGGCACGGGATCTGACGAAGCTGCTGATCGTGCTGCCGGATGACGAGCGGGCCCGGTGGGTTGCGGAGTTCATCGCGGCGCACGGCCTGTCGGACGCCTTCCGGATGCTCGGCGTCTGCGCGGTCCCCTGGGCCGAGCCGCTCGGCCGCGCCGTCGTGGACGCGTTGGACATCGCCCGGGACGCGGGCAGCTATCCCTGGAGCTTCAGCGGGGTGATGGGCCTGGCCGAGCGCTGTCTGGACCCGTCCACGGCGGACCGCCTGGGCATGCTCACCGCGCTCACGGACGAGCCGGAGGGCGCTTCGCCCGGCTCCGGCGGCTACTGGTCCGAAGCGTTCCAGCGCCTGGTCGGCACGCTCCGGCTGCGCGCCACCATGCAGGCCGAACTGACCCCGCCGCCCGGCGACAACGACCGGACAACGCCATGACCGGCCGCGCCGTGATCCACGGTGCCGTGCTCTGTGGTCCCGTGATCCGGGGTGCTGTGATCCGGGGTGCCGTGATCCGCAGCGTCCCGTCCGCCCTCCGCCGGTTGGGCCGTCGGATGTTCCCTGGTTCCCTCCGTGGATCCCTCCGTGGAGCCTCAGACCGCCGCCGGGCGTACGTTCGCGTTGATCCACTCCACGATCGACGCGGTCGTCGCGCCCGGCGTGAAGATCTCCGCGACGCCCTGCTCCTTGAGCGGCGGGATGTCCTCTTCGGGGATGATGCCACCGCCGAAGACCTTGATGTCCGCCGCATCGCGCTCCACCAGCAGGGCGAGGACCTTCGCGAAAAGGGTGTTGTGCGCGCCGGAGAGGATGGACAGCCCGATCGCGTCGGCGTCCTCCTGGATCGCGGTGTCGACGATCTGCTCCGGGGTCTGGTGCAGCCCGGTGTAGATCACCTCCATCCCCGCGTCGCGCAGCGCCCGCGCGATGACCTTGGCGCCCCGGTCGTGCCCGTCCAGGCCCGGCTTGGCCACCACCACGCGGATCGGCCCCGAACGGCCCGCCGTGCCCTGGCTTCCCGCTTGCGCCCCGTCCTGCCGAGCCACACTCATCACAGCCTCCAAGCCACGCACGACACGATGGTGCCGAGCCGACAATCGATCGCGCGGCCGCGGTCCGGCGGCCACGAGCGTGAACGAACGTTATCTCCAGCATCCCGTACCCAGCCGTTTCGTGACATCCGGCGAGGGGGAAATCACACACGGGACACGTCCGCTACGCGCCGCGTTCCGCGTGTCGTCACCTCAGGGACGGGTGACTCCGTACGCGCGGGCCGCGCGCCCGGGGAGCCGCAGCCGGGCCACCGCGCCTTGAGGCGCGCATCAGGGCGAGTGCGCCGCACTCTCGCCCTCGCATGGGGTGGCTTCCCACGAGGGCATACGGGGGTCAGAGCCGTCTCCCGCGTGCCGTTCGGGAGGTCGGCTATGCGAGCCCTGCCCTTTCTCTCCGCACCCTTGCTGATCGCACGCGCCGTCTCGGCGCCCCTCCGGTGCGTACGCCTGCTTCCCGGGCGTGCGTCGTCGCTGCTGCTGCGCAGCACCGTCGTGGATCTGATGGTCCTCGCCGGACATCTCCTCCTCTACCCCACCGGCATCACCCAGGAGCGGCCCGTACCTAGGCCCATACCGCCCCCCACGACACAGGGCCCGGAAGGGCGTCCGGCGCCCGCACCGGGCCCCGCCTCGGCCGGCCAGCCCACTCTGCCCGCTCCGCCCGCTCTGCTCCCGACCGAGGGCCGGTCGCACCCGCCGGTCCTGCTGCTCCACGGCTTCATCGACAACCGCTCCGTCTTCGTACCGCTGCGCCGCTCCCTGCACCGCCATGGCTGGCGCCACCTGGAGGCGCTCAACTACTCCCCGCTGACCTGTGATCTCCGCAAGGCGGCCGAGTTGCTGAGCCGTCATGTGGAGGAGGTGTGCGCGCGGACCGGCCACCGCCGGGTGGACATCGTGGGCCACAGCCTCGGCGGGCTCATCGCGCGCTACTACGTCCAGCGGCTCGGCGGCGACACCCGTGTCCGTACGGTCGTCACGCTCGGCACCCCGCACTCCGGCACCCGTGTCGCCCCGCTGATGTCGGCGCACCCTGTCGTCCGGCAGATGCGCCCGGATTCCGAAGTGATAGCAGAGTTGGCGCTTCCGGCCCCGAATTGCCGAACACAATTTGTCGCTTTCTGGAGCGAGGAGGATCAGGTGATGGTGCCACCTGGCACAGCCAGAATCGATCACCCGGATTTGCTCGCGTACAACACGCAGGTAGTCGGCGTCGGACATCTCGCCCTGCCGGTCAACGCCACTGTCGCAGCCGGTATACGCGAGGCACTCACCTCAGGTGGCATACCGGCAGCGGCGGGAGCCGCCGACTCCGCGTCGGTGGTGGCCTGAACACCGACCCGCGAGGCGACGCATATCGAACAAACGTCGAACGGGGCGCCAAGAACTCGCATGAGAGTGCCGAAAGGCGGCCAAATGCCCGCCCTCGGCGAGCCCGGAACCCGTGGAAGATTGTCGCCGTCGCGTACCGCCGGGTACAGTCGCCGCTAATTCTCCTGCTGCCGAGGCGAAAGAGAAGTTGGTGAACGACCGTCGCCCTTCGGAAGGCCCTCTTCCGACCGACTCCGCTTCCGACGCCTCGTATGCGCACTACCCCGCCTACGACTCCTACGGGCAGCAGTATTCCCCGGCCGCCGGTGCCGAATACGGCGACGGCGCCCCCCTGTTCGGATCGTTCCCCGGCCCGTACGACACGGGGGTGTACGACACCGGCACGTACGACACGGGCACGTTCCACACCACCGGCTACGACGCCGGTACCCACGGCACCGACGCCTACGGCACGGACACCTACAGCACAGGGACGTACGACGTCACCGGGGCCGCCTACGACACCGGCTCCTACGACACGACGCAGTGGGCCGCCGGCACCCACGACACCGGCTCCCACTCCTTTACGGACCTGCAGTCGGATACCGCGTCCGCGGGCTACGCCCCGTACGCGCACACCGCGTACGAGAGCCCCGCGCCGGAAGCGGTCACGTACGGCGCCACCGCCTACGGGCATGGCGGCTATGACACCGGCAGCTACCCCACCGGTGCCTACGACACCGGCAGTTATGCCACGGTCACCTATGAGGCGACGGGTGCCTACGAGACGGCCGGAGCCGGGGCGCACGAGCCGACCGATACGTATGAGCCGACGGGCACGTACGGGACGACGGGCGGCTACGACACCATCGGCCCGCAGGCCACCGCCGTCGAGGACACCGCGGGCTTCGAGACAGCGGCGTTCGAGACCGCGAGCTACGAGGCCACGGCGATCTGGCCGGCCACGGACCCCGAGCTGACCGCCGGAATCCCGGCGCAGGCCGGCCCCCCGCCGGACGACAGCGAGCCATGGGTCCGCACCCCGTGGGAGGAGTTCGGCCGACGCGACGCCGACGCCGGCGACACCAGCGGCACCAGCGGCATGAGCCACACCGGTGGCAGCGCGGACACCGGCGACGCCGATGCCGACGTCGATGCCGCCGCCATCGCCGATGCCATGACGCAGGCCATGCCGGTCACCACGGTGGGTGCCGCCCCCGCCGCCCGCCGGGTCGCCGGGCCGGATCCCGGCAAGCCCGTCCGCGGCCGCGGACGACGGCGCCCGGCGAAACGGTCGGCGCTGCTGACCGTCGCCGTTCCCTCGGTCGCCGCCATAGGGGTGTGCGGGGTGGCCGCCGCGTCCGTCGCCGGTCTCGGCGGGGAGGACAAGGACGACACGACGACCAACCAGGCCGGCCCGGTCGACCCGGGGGGCGTCAAGAGCTCCGCGGCCAACAAGAAGCTCGATACCCAGCTCGCCGGACTCAGCGCCAGCGCCAGCGACTTCCGTGACCGTGCCAGCCGCACCCAGGAGCGGATCGACCTCAAGGAGCGCCAGGCGCTGGAGCGCAAGCGCAAGGCGGAGGAGGCGGCCCGTAAGGAGGCCATGCGGCCCAAGTTCGCGCTGCCGGTCACCGAGCACGGGCTGAGCGCGCTCTTCGGCCAGGCCGGCGTGAACTGGATGTCCGTGCACACCGGTATCGACTTCCCGGTCAGCTACGGCACCCCGGTCCTGGCCGCCACCGACGGCACGGTCCGTACGCAGTGGAACACCGCGTACGGCAACATGGCGATAGTGACCGCGCCCGACGGCACCGAGACGTGGTACTGCCACCTGAGCAGTGCCAAGGTCCGTTCCGGATCGGTCAAGGCCGGTGACCAGATCGCCTATTCGGGCAACTCGGGCAACTCCACAGGCCCACACCTGCACTTCGAGGTGCGGCCCAGCGGTGGATCGCCGATCGACCCCCTCCCTTGGCTGCGCGCCCACGACCTCAACCCCGACTGACCCCCGCCGTACCGTTCCTGCACGCCCCGGGTCACACCCGCGCACGCCGCGCCCCCCTCAAAGCTCCCGTACGCCCGGGGGTTCTCAGGGTGTTTCCCTAGGGGAGGCTCGAACAGATCCCCTAAGGGGCGCGAGCGCCCCCTGCGGGGCCACAACAAGGCGGGGGCGAGGGGTATTCCGTTCTCCTCGGCCCCGGGGTACCAGGGAAACCGAGGAGACAACGGAAACCGCGGAAACCACGGAAACCACGGAACCCCCGGAGACCGCGGCACGCGGCACGCGGCACGCGGCACGCGGCACGCGGCACGCGGCACGCGGCACGCGGCACGCGGCACGCGGCACGCGGCACGCGGCACGCGG
>NZ_JBIAWT010000001.1:1123386-1221591 GCF_042895955.1 Streptomyces sp. NPDC001339
GCACGCGGCACGCGGCACGCGGCACGCGGCACGCGGCACGCGGCACGCGGCACGCGGCACGCGGCACGCGGCACGCGGCACGCGGCACGCGGCACGCGAGGAGACCATGGCATGCGAGGAGACCGTGGCACCCGGGGCCGAGAAGAACGCGATATCCGAGACCGCGATATCCGAGGCCGCGGCGCCCGGGTGCCGGAGCGCCCGGGGCCGAGGAGACGGTGGACTAGAGCTTCTCCACCGGGGCGTAGCGCAGCAGGAGACGTTTGGGCTTCTCGCCGCCGAAGTCGATGGTCGCCTCGGCGTTGTCGCCGCTGCCTTTGACGCCGACGACAGTGCCGAGCCCGAAGCTGTCATGGGTGACGCGATCACCGACGGCCAGCGAGACCACCTGACGGTCCTTGGCACGGCGGGTGGCGAAGCCGCTGGGCCCCTTCGAGCGGGCCGAGGACGACGACAGCGTGGAGCCGATGCCCCCGCCGAAGCCTCCACCACCACCGCCGCCCCGCGAGGACAGACCGCCCATCGAGGCGGAAGGCGTCGCCGGGCCCGTACGCTTCCACTCCACGTAGTCGTCCGGGATCTCCTCGAGGAACCGGGAGGGCGGGTTGTACGAGGGCTGGCCCCAGGCGCTGCGCATCGTCGAGCGGGTGACATAGAGCCGCTCACGGGCGCGAGTGATGCCGACATAGGCCAGCCGGCGCTCCTCCTCCAGTTCCTTGGTCTGGCCCAGTGCGCGCATATGCGGGAAGACGCCGTCCTCCATGCCGGTCAGGAAGACGACCGGGAATTCCAGGCCCTTGGCGGTGTGCAGGGTCATCAGCGTGATGACGCCCGCGCCTTCCTCGTCCTCGTCGGGGATCTGATCGGAGTCGGCGACCAGCGCGACCTGCTCCAGGAACTCGGCGAGAGTGCCGGGCCCCGGGGCGGCATCCCCTGATGTCGCAGCCTCGCCCCGCTCCTGCTCGAACTCCAGGGCCACGGCGGCGAGTTCCTGAAGGTTCTCGATCCGGGTCTCGTCCTGCGGGTCGGTGGAGGCCTGGAGCTCGGCGAGGTAGCCCGTACGCTCCAGGACGGCCTCCAGGATCGTGGCGGGTCCGGCGCCGGACTCGACGACCGTCCGCAGCTCCTCCATGAGGACGTTGAAGCGCTTGACGGCGTTGGCGGACCGGGCGGCCATGCCGTACGCCTCGTCGACCCGGCTCAGCGCCTGCGGGAAGGTGATCTTCTCGCGGGAGGAGAGCGCGTCGATCATGGCCTCGGCGCGTTCACCGATGCCCCGCTTGGGGACGTTCAGGATGCGGCGCAGCGGGACGCTGTCCTCGGGGTTGGCGAGCACCCGCAGATACGCGAGGACGTCGCGGACCTCCTTGCGCTCGTAGAAGCGCACGCCGCCGACGACCTTGTAGGGCAGCCCGACCCGGATGAAGATCTCTTCGAAGACCCGGGACTGGGCGTTGGTGCGGTAGAAGACGGCGACGTCGCCGGCCTTGGCGTCGCCTGCGTCCGTCAGCCGGTCGATCTCGTCGGCGACGAACTGGGCCTCGTCGTGCTCGGTGTCGGCGACATAGCCGGTGATCTTGGGGCCGGCGCCGGCGTCCGTCCAGAGGTTCTTGGGCCGGCGGTTCTCGTTGCGTTCGATGACCGCGTTGGCGGCGGACAGGATCGTCTGCGAGGAGCGGTAGTTCTGCTCCAGCAGGATCGTCGTCGCCTCGGGGTAATCCTCCTCGAACTGGAGGATGTTGCGGATGGTCGCGCCGCGGAAGGCGTAGATCGACTGGTCGGCGTCACCGACGACGCACAGCTCGGCGGCGGGGATGTCGGCGGTGCCCGGGCCGACCAGTTCGCGTACGAGCGTGTACTGCGCGTGGTTGGTGTCCTGGTACTCGTCGACGAGGACATGGCGGAAGCGGCGGCGGTAGTGCTCGGCGACATCGGGGAAGGCCTGGAGCAGATGCACCGTCGTCATGATGATGTCGTCGAAGTCCAGGGCGTTGGCCTCGCGCAGCCGCGCCTGGTACATCGCGTACGCCTCGGCCAGCGTCTTCTCGAAACCGTCGGCGGCCGTTCCGGCGAAGGTCTCCTCGTCGATGAGCTCGTTCTTGAGGTTGGAGATCTTCGCGCTGAAGGACTTGGGCGGGAAGCGCTTGGGATCGAGATCCAGATCGCGGCAGACCAGGGCCATCAGGCGCTTGGAGTCCGCGGCGTCGTAGATCGAGAAGGAGGACGTGAAGCCCAGCTTCTTGCTCTCCCGGCGCAGGATGCGGACGCAGGCGCTGTGGAACGTCGAGACCCACATGGCGTTGGCGCGCGGGCCGACCAGCTCTTCGACGCGCTCCTTCATCTCACCGGCGGCCTTGTTGGTGAACGTGATCGCGAGGATCTGGCCGGGGTGGACATGGCGCTCGGCGAGGAGATGGGCGATGCGGTGGGTGAGCACCCGGGTCTTGCCGGAGCCGGCGCCGGCGACGATCAGCAGCGGGCTGCCCGAGTGCACCACGGCGGCCTTCTGCTGGTCGTTGAGCCCCTCGAGCAGCGCCGCGGGGTCGATGGCCGGGCGGGCGGCGCCGTCGCGGTAGTACGCGTCTCTCGAGGCGGGCACGTCGAACTGCCCGCCGAAGAGGTCGGCAGGGATCTCCTCCGAGGCCGGCTCGTGCTCGTCCTCGGGAGGCGGCGGGGGCTCGTCCTCGCCCTTGTGGGCGAGGTCCGCCAGGAAGCTGTCGTCAAAGAGGCTGCTCATCGCCCACCGAGTCTAGGCCGCGGCACTGACAGCGCGCTGGGGAGTGTGGACAAGTGTGGCCGGCGGGCCGGATGAACCCGGTCTGTGTACCGGCGAACGCCGTCCGTAGTGGGCCGTAGTGGCCGTAGCAGTCGTAGTGGGCGTAGTGGCCGTAGTGGGCCGTAGTGGCCCGTCGTCACTGAGGTCACGAAAAGGTTTCGGGCATATCGAACACCAGCCTTCCCAGAAGCCACACCAGTTGGCTAACGTCCTGGCTCGGGCAGCCCGCACGCCGTCGGTGACAGCACCGGCACGGGCCGCCTCCGCCGAGTCCAGACGCGCCGGAAGATCCGAACCCCGGGTCCCGGCCGGAGCCGGGGCCCCACACGCACCACCGGGGTGAATCGATCCCGCGACCGCCGCTCACAGCGGACGCCCGGACCGTAGGGCCGCCCTTCCGTCAGCCCGAACCCTTCAGCTAACCCGGTAGGCGGCACACGGAAGGAGCCGCCGGTCGTGGCGTCCCACCGCAAGCCTCGCACCAGCGTTCTCACCTCGCCCGGAAGCCGCCGTACGGCCGTCGGGCTCACCACCGCCGCGCTCGCCTCGGTGACCCTGCTCGCACAGTCCGCCCAGGCGGCACCCAGCGCGCCCCGGCCCACCCTCGAAGGGGCCGAACAGCTCGAAGAGGTCCAGCAGAAGGTCGACAGCCTCTACCGCCAGGCCGAGGTGGCCACCCAGAAGTACAACGCGGCGAAGGAGAGCGCCGACCACCAGCAGGAGACCGTCAACGACCTGCTCGACGCCGCCGCCCACCGCGCGCAGAAGATGAACGACGCGCGGCGTGAACTGGGCACCTTCGCGTCGGCGCAGTACCGCGGCGGTGGCGTGAACCCGACGGCGCGGCTGATGCTCGCCGAGGACCCGCAGCAGTTCTTCGACCGCACCCACCTGATGGAGCGGCTGACCACCCGGCAGCAGCAGGCCGTCGCCGACTACCAGGGGCAGGCGGCTGCGGCGGCGCGCCAGCGGGCCGAGGCCACCCGCGGCCTGGAGCGGCTGCAGGCGTCACAGGAGTCGCTCAAGGCGTCCAAGCGGTCCGTCCAGCAGAAGCTGGCCGAGGCCCGGCAGCTGCTGTCCCGGCTGACGGCCCAGGAGAAGGCGCGGCTGGCGGAGCTGGAGCGCCGGAAGGAGGCGGAGGCCCAGCGCAAGGCCGAGGAGGAGGCGCGCCGCCAGCAGGAGCGCGAACGGCAGCGGGAGCGGGAGCGCGAACGGCAGCAGGACGGCGGCAGGACGGATGACGGCCACTCCGGCGACCAGTCCGGTGGCGGTACGGACGGCGGCCGGCCCGGTGGCGGCACCGGCGGTGGCGGCTCCACCGGGGACGCGTACTCCACCAAGGCCGAAAAGGCCCTTGCCTTCGCCCGCTCCCAGATGGGCAAGCCGTACGTCTGGGGCGCGACCGGCCCCAACTCCTACGACTGCTCGGGCCTGACCCAGGCGGCGTGGAAGGCGGCCGGGGTCGAGCTGCCGCGGACGACCTGGGACCAGGTCAAGGTCGGCGAGCGGGTGGCGACCAACGACCTCCAGCCCGGTGACCTGGTCTTCTTCTACAACGACATCAGCCATGTCGGCATGTACATAGGCGGCGGGAAGATGATCCACGCGCCGAAGCCAGGCGCCAGCGTCCGGGAGGAGTCGATCTACTACATGCCGGTCTACGGGAACGTCCGCCCGGCCTGAGCCCTTCGCGAAGACGCCCGGGCCGCCTGCGAAGCCGCCCGGGCTGCGCGCGAAGACACCTGAGCCGCGCGCGAAGACATCACGTCCAGAGCAGAGCGATGAAGATGTTGGCGACCGTGAGCGCGCCCACCGCGCCGAAGAGCGGCTTGGCGACCTTCTCCTCGTCCCGCTTGACGTAGACCAGCGCCAGGATCACCACCAGGACGGCCATCTTCACGCCGATCTTGATGTTGTTGACGTGGTGGTCCTGGGCCTGGTGGAGGCCGACCAGCACGATGCCGGTCACCAGCATCGTCAGCGCGCCGTGCAGCATCGCTGGGACAAAGCGCGCGGTGCCCGCGCCCATCGCCTTCATCTGGGTCAGAAAGCCGCCCAGCAGGGAGGCGATACCGATGATGTGCAGGGCGACGAAGACATTGATCACTACGTCCATAGTGCTGGATCGTATCCGCCGTATAGCACGGCACTTCCGGCAGGGCGTGCACAATCGTCGCTTCGGTCACGGCAGACCGGTCCCGGCCGTACGGCCATGACGCCGCGGTCAGCCGCATGTCGGCGGCGGTCGAAACCGAACAATCCCGGGCAAGCGGGCTCATTCCCACGACAGCCCGGTCTAGCGTCCTCCTCCAGGCGGCCGGCTCACCACCATCGCCGGACTCCGCACCGGCGTCCGTCGGCCGCCCCGCCGGGAGATCCGGCGGCGGTCCGCTCCCTCGTGACGGACCGCCGCCGGATCCACGGCCCGCAAGGGAAGGAAGTGACGGCCACCGTGGCCTCGCACCGCAAGCCAAGGCAGCATCCGCTTGCCGCGCTCTTCGGCCTCGGCCCGCGCAGCTCGCGCGCCGTCCGCCTGGCCGCCACGCTGGCCCTCGCCGGCGCCGCCACCGCCACCGCGCTCGACGGCACCGGCCAGGCCGCTCCCCAGCCCACTCCCGCCCAGGTCAAGGACCGGATCGACGCGCTGTACCAGGAGGCAGAGGTGGCCACACAGAACTACAACGGCGCGAAGGAAGCCGCCGACACGGCACGCGAGGAGCTGAGCAGACTGCAGGACGAGGCCGCCCGCCGGTCCCGGAAACTGAACGCCGCCCGCGCCGAGCTGGGCGCCATGGCGGCATCCCGCTACCGCTCCGGCGGCGTCGCCCCGGCCGTGCAACTACTGCTCTCCGCCGATCCGCAGCGCTATCTGGACGGCGCCGCGGTGCTGGAGCGGGCGGGCAGCCATCAGGCGGCCGCGGTGGCCGGTTACGCGCGTCGGCTCGGCAGCGTACGGCAGGTCCGCCGGCAGGCCGAGGACACCACGCGGCGGCTGGCGGCCGCCGAGACCAGGCTGAAGAGACACCGGGTCACCGTCGTACGGAAGCTGGACGCCGCCGAGCAGTTGCTGAGCCGGCTGACCGCGGAGCAGCGGCGGCTGATGGCGAGCCAGGGCCCCGCCGAGGACGCGTCGGACACCGGCCACGAGGACCGGCGGACGGGGCACGGGGACGGCCTCCTCGGCGGCATCCCCGCCGGCTCGACGGCCACCGCGGCGGCCGGGGCCGTCACACAGGCCCCCAACTCCCGTGCCGCACAGGCCGTTTCCTTCGCCTATGCGGCGCTCGGCAAACCGTACGTCTGGGGCGCCACCGGCCCCTCCGCGTACGACTGCTCGGGACTGACCCAGGCCGCCTGGAAATCCAGCGGTGTCGCCCTCCCCCGCACCACCTACACCCAGATCAACTCCGGACCCCGCATCAACCGTTCCCAACTCGCCCCGGGCGACCTGGTGTTCTTCTACTCCGGCGTCAGCCACGTCGGCCTCTACATCGGCGACGGCAAGATGATCCACGCCCCGCACCCGGGCGCCCCGGTACGCATCGCCCCCATCGACCAGATGCCCTTCGCCGGCGCCACCCGCCCGGCGTAACCGGCCCCGACCGGCGGGCTCCGACGCACCACACGGGGCCGGACACGCCTCGCGGGGTCTGACCTCGCGGAGCCGGACGCACCGCCCGGGGCCAGGCACACCTGACAGAGCCGGACGCGTCTCGCAGGGGCCGGACGCGCCTCGCGGGGGCGGGGCGCCTACTGCGGGAATATCTCCCGTCCCCGGTTCGCTGAGGACCGCAAGGGGTGCTCGCGCCCCCTAAGGGATCCGTTCGAACGCCCCCTACGGGACGGCCGGCCCGTCGCTCACGGCTTGAGCTGATGCCCCAGCCAGCGGAAGATCTCGGGGATCTGCTGCCGCCAGACCGCCGTGGTGTGGCCGCCCGCGCTCGCCGGGATCAGCTGGACGTTGATCGACGTCGGCGGCTTGGCGATCTGGCGGAGGCCGATGCCGGCCTGGTAGCCGTCAGCCGCCGCGCCGGACACGTACAGCGCCGTACGAGGCGGCTTGCCGGCCGCGTTGGCCGACTTCAGGATGTTCAGCGGGTTGGACTCGACGCGCAGCTTGGGGTCCTTGCCGGCGAGCGAGTCCGGTTCGAGGGCCGGGTTGTTGTAGCCGGACATGGCGACCGCGGCGCGGTAGCGGTCCGGGTGGGCGAGGACGAGCTTGCTGGCACAGTGCGCACCGGCCGAGTAGCCGGCCAGGGCCCAGGAGTCCGGGGTGTCGCCGACGCGGAAGTTGTCAGTGATCATCTTGCGTACGTCGACGGTCAGCCAACTGTCGGCGTTGACCTTGCCCGGGAGGTTGACGCACCCGGTGTCGGCACCGTTGATGATGTTCGTGCGAGGCGCCACCAGAATGAACGGCTTGACCTGACCGCGCTGCATCAGCGGTTTGAGCTGCTCGGTCACGTGCAGCGACCCGAACCAGGCCTTCGCCGAGCCGGGGTAGCCGGGGAGCAGCTCGACCACCGGGAACTTCTTGTCCTTGTAGGCGGGGTCGTTGTACTGGGGCGGAACCCAGACGTAGACCTCGCCCGTCACGCCCGAGATACGGCCCTGGAGATCGGTCATCTGCACGCCCTGGCCCATCCGCGGGTCATCCGCCGGCCGGAACTGCTGGATCTGTTTGGGCTCATCCTCGACCTGCTTGCCGCCCATGCCGTCCGGCCCGAGGTCCTTGGCCGCCGCGACATGGCTGTTGGTGCCGAGCAGATCACCCCACGTGTCGTAGAGGTTGTTGGCGTTGTTGACCAGGACAAAGACCAGGGTGATGGCCGTGACCTGGGCGAACAGCAGCATGAGCAGCCGGGCGAGGCCGCGCACCACAGCGGGCCCGGATATTCGGGTCCACAGCGCGAGCGGCAGGACGACGGCGACGATCAGCAGGGCGACCGCGGTGAGGAAGAAAGGGGTGCCCGTCAGGCTCATCGGGAACTCGCTTCCAGGACAGCTATGCGAAGGACGTGGGGGGTGGTTCGGGCCCCGCCCTCCGGCAGTGAGCCTCTCCGCGCCCTTAGAGGACATCCGCGCGGCTCTTGGTTGCCCGTCTTTGCTCTTCTTTACGTCGTCGTGGCCAACGTCACCTCCTCGGTCTGTCTCTCGTCCCTTCTCTCGTCCGGCTTTCACCCGGCTCTCATCCGGCTCCCGGCCCGCTCCCGGCCGGCTCTGCCGGGCTCCCGGTCCTCCCAGGTCAGAACACCAATACGGCGGTCAGACCAGGCGGCGGGCGGCTGCCCAGCGCGTCAGCTCGTTGCGGTTGGAGAGCTGGAGCTTTCTGAGTACCGCCGACACATGTGATTCGACGGTCTTCACCGAGATGAACAGCTGCTTGGCTACCTCCTTGTAGGCATAGCCGCGGGCGATCAGCCGCAGGACCTCGCGCTCACGCTGGGTGAGGCTGTCCAGGTCCTCGTCGACCGGCGGGATGTCCGTCCCGGCGAAGGCGTCCAGGACGAAGCCGGCGAGCCGCGGGGAGAAGACCGCGTCGCCGTCGGCGACCCGGAAGATCGCGTTGACCAGGTCCGTGCCGGTGATCGTCTTGGTGACATAGCCCCGCGCACCGCCACGGATCACGCCGATGACGTCCTCGGCCGCGTCGGAGACGGAGAGCCCGAGGAAGCGGACCGGGCGGTCGGGGTCGGTCATCATCGCCTCGCTGCGGCGCAGCACCTCGACGCCGCCACCACCGGGGAGGTGGACATCCAGGAGGACGACCTCGGGGCGGGTGGCGGTGATGACCGTGACCGCCTGGTCGACGTCGGCGGCCTCGCCGACCACCTCGATACCGGTGCGGCCGGTCTCACCGATCTCGGCCTGGACGCCCGTACGGAACATCCGGTGGTCGTCGACCAGCACGACCCGTACCGTCCGGCTCTCCGCCGCCTCGTCGCCGGGCTCGTGCTGCTGTGCGTCCTCGGTGTTCATGTGTCTTCCGTCCGTCCTTCGGTGTCTGCTCCGTCATCATCCCGTGTCACGGGCGGCTCCGCCGATGGCCGCCGCCGGCCCCAGCCGGTCATCGGCCCCACCCCGTCATGGGTCGCTCTCCGTCGCCTCGCGCTCCATCTCCAGCTCGACGACCGTGCCGCCGTCGGGTGCGGAGCGCAGCCGGGCCGTGCCGCCGTTGCGTTCCATCCGGCCGATGATGGATTCCCGTACGCCCATGCGGTCGGCGGGGACCGAGTCCAGGTCGAATCCGGGGCCCCGGTCGCGCACCGAGACAAAGACCGTACGGCCCTCGACCTCGGCGAACACCTGCACCGGGCCGCCCTCGCCACCGTACTTGGCGGCATTGACCATCGCCTCGCGTGCGGCCTGCATCTGGGCGCCCAGCGCCTCGTCCAACGGGCAGTCGCCGACGATCACCACCTCGATCGGGACGCCGTGATCGTCCTCGACCTCGGCGGCGGACCGGCGGACCGCCTCTGCCAGAGTGGACGGCTCCTCGTCCTCCTCCTTGCCTCGGCCCTCTGGTTTGTAGAGCCAGGCGCGGAGCTCGCGCTCCTGGGCCCGGGCCAGGCGCGCCACCTCGCGGGGGTCGTCGGCGTTGCGCTGAATCAGGGTGAGGGTGTGCAGCACGGAGTCATGGACATGGGCGGCCACCTCGGCGCGTTCCTGGGCGCGGATGCGCATCAGCCGCTCCTCGGAGAGGTCCTGCATCATCCGCACGAGGTAGGGGCCGGCGAGCAGCGCGACACCGACGATCACGGCGAGCGAGGCCTGTAGCACCGAGCCGAGGTTCCGCACCGAGCCCTGGAGCACAACGATGCCGGTCACACCGACACCGACCAGCAGTACCCCGGCCGCACCGCGCAGCACGGGCAGCAGGGCCTTGCGGCGGCCGATCTCCAGCCATTGGGCGCGGCGGGAGTTGTCCGCCTGGCGCCATACCAGGGCTACACCGGCGCCGATCAGCAGCACCGGCCAGAGATAGCCGTCGGCCCGGCCGAGCTGGAACCGCGAGGCGATGACGGAGGCACCGATCAGGAGCGCGATCAGGGCGACGACCTGGCCCTTGTCGGGTTTGTGCCGCAGCAGGCGCCGCTGCCCGAGGGCCGGGGCGGGCGGGCGATGCTCCACTCCGCCGACGCCCAGCGGGACGAAGAACCAGAACGCCGCGTAGAGGAGGGCGCCCAGGCCGTCGGCCATGAAGAGGGCCACGAAGACGATCCGCACCCAGGAGACCGGCAGGCCGAGGTGCCCGGCGAGCCCCCGTGCGACACCGCCGAGCAGCCGCCCTTCGGCGCTGCGGTAGAGCTTGCGCACGGGCGGCTCGTCGGGATCCGGTGCCGGACCGTAGGCGGTCTCGGCGCGGGGCGGTGCGGTGGTCATGTCCCCGATCGTCACACGCTGCGGGGGTCGGCGGCATCAGGGTCGTCCCTGAGCCCGCCCCTGACGTTTCCGCCGAGCGGCTCAGGGACGGGCGGCGGAGCGGCGGGTCAGCCCTGTCAGCTCTGCGGGCTGAGTCGGCTCATCGGACGGCGTCGGCTCAGCGGTCGGCGTCGGCTCAGCGGTCGAGGTCGGCCCACCGGTCCGCGTCAGCTCTTCGGGTCGGCCCTGCGGAAGCCGTCCTTCACGTTCGAGAAGACCTTCTTGTAGGTGGTCCAGTCGGCAGACGGAGCGGACACGTAGATCGCGTACTCCTTGCCGCCCTCCCGCCCGAACCCGAGATCGATGCCCCGGTACATGCGGGCCCGGCCCCCGAAGGTGAACTCCCAGATCGCCGCGGGGTCGCCCTGGAAGACGGTGTCCTGCATACGCAGCCGGGAATAGACGGGGTACTTGTGCTTGAAGGAGACCTCGACGTCCTTGAAGTGCTGCACCTGATCCGCCGAGGAGAAGTCCAGGACGCTCAGGGTGAGCTGCGCGTAGTCGGTCTTGGAGGCGTAGACGATTTGCCGGCCGCCGTCCTCGACCTTTCGCGTCCAGCCGTTGGGGACGGGGAAACTGACGCCAAGCGCGGATTCGGTGACCTGTCGGTAGCCGTCGGGAAGGGGTGGCGGCGGTCCGATGCTGCTGTCCGGGGGGCTGGGGAGGACCGGAGCCGGGGCGCCCTCGTCGCCGGTCTCCTGGGACGTGCCGGAGTCATCGTCGCGGTGCAGCAGGTACCAGGCGGTGCCCGCGCCACCGCCGACGGCCAGCACCCCCACGACGCCCCAGGCCACCGCCCGGGCGGCGCGCCGCCTACGGGGTGCCGGGCCGGCCGGGAGCCCGTCCGTACGGCCGTCGACGGGCCGCCCGCCGGACGCGCCATCCGGGACGGCCAGTCGGCCGGTCGCGGCACCGGTCCCTGTACCGCTGCCCGTACCGGCGGTGCCCTTACCAACAGTGTCCGTACCGGTGCCCGTGCGCCCCCCGGCATCGCCCGATACGTCTCCGGCTCCGCCCCTGTGGGACACCGGGCGGGTAGGCGCCTCCGTGTGCTCGTCCGCCGCCTCCGGGCCACCGGGGTCCACGGTCCCCCGTGCCAGGGGCGGCTGGACGATCCGGGCCGTGTCCGCGTCGGTCTCGGCCACCCGCAGCGCCCGCTCGACGATGTCGGCCGTCGGCCGGTCCCCGGGTTCCTTGGCGAGCAGCGCCTCGATCAGCGGGGTCAGTGGTCCACCGTTGCGCGGCGGCTCCAGCGGGTCCATGGCGATCGCGTACGCCGTCTCGACCGCGGTGTTCTTCCGGAAGGGGGGCCGTCCTTCGACCGCCTGATAGAGCGTCGCGCCCAGCGCCCACAGGTCGGAGGCGGGCCCCGGAGTACCGCCCTTGACGCGCTCGGGCGCCAAGTAGTCGATGGAGCCGACCAGCTCGCCGGTCTTGGTGAGCGTGGAAGCGCCGGTGGCAACGGCGATACCGAAATCGGTGAGCACGACCCGGCCGTCGTCGCTCAGCAGGACATTGCCGGGTTTGACGTCACGGTGCAGCACACCGGCGGCGTGTGCGGCACGCAGCGCGGCGACCATGCCGCGGCCGATCCGGGCTGCCTCGCGCGGGGGGACCGAACTGCCGGCCCGGGCGGCCTCCTTGATGGCGTCGCCGAGCGTCGTGGAGGGGACGTACTCCATGACGATGCACGGCAGCCCGGCGTCGTCCACGACATCGTGCACGCCCACCACATTGGGATGGTTGATGCGGGCCGCGGCCTGCGCTTCCCGGGTGGTGCGCTCATGGCGGGTCGCCAGTTCGTCCGCGTCCAGCTGCGGTGAGACATGGAGACGCTTGACCGCGACCTGGCGGCCGAGGAGTTCGTCCCGTGCCCGCCAGACGGTACCCATACCGCCCTGGCCTATCCGCTCGATCAGGCGATATCGCCCGGCGACCAGTCGTCCCTCGTCCACCGACGCCGCCTCCGTCACCGCACGCCCCTCCGGAAACCCGTACTCATCCCGGGCGCAACGATAGTCAACGGCGGCCGCGGACAGGCCTCTGCCCGCCGCGCGTCCGCCATGTTGTCCGGCCGCAGGAGGGTGGCCGCGGGGCATATGCGTACCTGCGAGGGATTCGGGACCCCTGGGCCCCCTGGGCCCTGGGGCGTCTCGGGGTGCCGGCGGCGGATCTCAGGGTTCGGCCAGGGTTTCCACGGATGCCGTGACGAAGCCGGCCTTGTCACCATGGCTTCATGAACGAAGCAGCCTCCGTCGACGAGTCGGCGCCCTCCGGCCCCGCCGGCTCCGCCCCGCCGCATGCACCGCTGCGCCGCAGCCGGCGGAACAAGGTCCTGGGCGGGGTGTGCGGCGGGCTGGGCCGACAGTGGGATCTCGACCCGGTGATCTTCCGGATCGTGCTCGCCGTGCTCGCCGTCGGCGGCATCGGCCTGATCGTCTACGGTTTCGCCTGGCTGCTCATCCCCCTGGACGGCGAGGACGAGAACGAGGGCCGCAGGCTGCTCTCCGGCCGGGTCGAGGGATCGGCGCTGACGGCGCTGCTCTTCGCGCTGGTCGGCTGCGGGCTGTTCCTGACGACGCTCGGCAAGGGCAGCATGATGTCCTTCGCCATCATGCTGGGGCTGGCGGTGGCCGGTTCCGCGTACTGGTCGCACCGGCGCAGGGAGGCGAAGGCCCAGGGACCGGATGCGATGGACGCCGCCACCGCCCAGGCGGTCGCCGACGCCCCGCCGGAGACCAAGGCGCCCCCGGCGCCCGTGAGCCCCTCCTGGTGGCGCGGCCCGCACTCCAGGGAAACGGCCGGCCGGGCCTACCTCTGGGGCCCCGATACCACCTCTCTCCCCCTCGACATCACCTACCGGTTCGAGCACGGCGCCGCGCCGGCCGCCGCCCCGGGCCCTCCGCACGGCTGGCGGCACACCGGGCCGGAACGCCCGCCAGGTGTGCCGCCGCACGGTGCGCGCCCCGTCGGCGCCCCGCCCAGCCGTCGCCGCGGCGGGCGTCCCCTCGGCGGCTGGACGTTCCTCCTCGCGCTGCTCATCGGCGCCGGTACGGCCGTCGCCGTCTCCGGGCACGACGCCCTCGCGTCGTCCCTCCAGGCCGGGCTGGCGGCCGCACTGGTCGTCTTCGGCCTCGGACTCGTCCTCAGTGCCTGGTTCGGCCGTACGGGCGGCGGCACGGTCTTCATGGTCGTGCTGACCGCCGCGCTGCTGGCGGGTGCCACGGTGCTCCCCGAGAACCTCACCGCCAACTGGCAGCGGCACACCTGGGCTCCGACCAGCCTCGCCGCCGTCCAGCCGCACTACGAACTCGGCTCCGGCGAGGGGCGGCTGGACCTCAGTGAACTGCCCCTCACCAACGGCCGCACGCTCCATACCGGGGCATCGGTCGGCGCCGGCCGCCTCTGGGTGACGCTCCCCCGAGGCGTCACGGCCCGCCTCCACATCTCCCTCGGCTTCGGCGACATCCAGCTGCCCGGTGAGTCGCCCGACAACGTCGATCTCACAACCGGGGGCCGGGACGAGACCGTCACCCTGCCCGCCGACGGCCTCAAGAAGGGCGAGAAGCCGCGCGGAACCCTGGACCTCGATCTCCATGTCGGCGCCGGCCAGGTGAGCATCGAACGCGCCGTCCCGGCCCCCGTCCCGTCGCCCACCCCCTCGCCCACCCCTTCGTCCACGCCGCCGTCCACCCCGCCGACCGCCCCGACCCGCCAGGGAGCCCCACAGTGAAGCGCCATCCCTTCGAGCCGGCCCGCCTGATCTCCGGCCTCACCGCCCTCACCGTCGGCACCGCCTACGGCCTGGACGCCCTCGGCATCTGGCACGCCCCCGGCCCCTGGCTCTTCCTCGTCATCCCCGCCGGCCTCGTCCTCTCCGGCATCACCGCCGCGCTCTGGGCCACGGTCCGCCGCCACCGCGCCCAGGACGCCGACGAACCGCCCATATCCCAGCGGCCCGAGACCGCATGACGCCCACCCCGGGCGACAGCTCGTCCGCTCTCCCCTGGACAGGGCTCAGCTCAGGACGTCAGCGGCCCGTCTGTGAGGGCCTGTACGAGCGCCAGCGTGGCGGCCTGTGAGGGCGTGACGGTCTGAGGGCGTGACGATCTGTGAGGGTCTGTGTCGGAAGTCCCGCCTGCCCCGCGACGCCCGGCACAGGGCCTAACCGAACAGTTTCGTCCCGTGCCGCTTACGGCGATTCGCCATGGCCGCGTCCACGGAGAATCTCGGGGTGCCGGCCAGCAACAGGGGGAGCCAGGCCATCAGATAGACGAGGTCGTTGCCGTAGTAGTAGGGCGTGGTCGCCCAGCTCACGGTGAGCCAGAAGGAGAGGGAGATCAGTGCACCGCCGAATGCCGCGAGCCGGCCCAACAAGCCGAGGAGGACCCCCAGGCCCACCGCCATCTCACCCACGGCGATGGCGTAGCCGAAGCCCACCGGGCTCTTCTGGCCGAGGTCCACCAGCAGCGGGAGCGCCGCGGTGTCGTGGACCTGCCGCAGTGTCTCCCCCAGTGAACCCGCACCGCCGTCCGCCAGGAACGCCGGATCTGTCAGTTTGTCCACGCCCGCGTAGAGGAAGGTGACGCCCAGAAAGGCACGGAGCGGGAGCAGCGCATGGCGAGCCAGCAGCGCGCGCAGCCAGGCGCCGGAACTACTGAACCCCGCCCCTCCGCCGATGCCTGTCCCTCCCACGTCGGCACCGATCGAACGATTCGCGTGAACCACAACGTCCGCCTCCTCTCCATTCCATTGCCACTGGCAGCAGAACGATTGTGCCGGTGCCCGGGGCTCAAAGGGAGGTAGGTACGCGCGGGCGCAAGACGTTCAACGGACTGATGCACGTCGGGCGCGTGACACACACAGAATCGACACGCCGTGGAGATGTCGAGTCGAGTCGGGTCGGGTCGCCTGGTGTCCCTGTCGGGGCGGCGAGTCAGTCCAGTACGTCGAGTGGGTAGCCGGCCGTCTCCACGCCGGCCGCCGTGATCACCCGGACCTCGACGCGGCCCGGCTCCACGTCGACCGGTACCGGGACCGTCAGCACCCCGTCCGTCGGGTTGGCGAAGCCCCCGGCCACCGGGACCAGGGGGACGGGGACATGGACGCCGCCGATCCGTACGACGGTACGGGCGAGCCGGTCGGGCGTGGCGGCGCCCGGTGGGACGAAGCCGGTGCCGCGGATCTCGATGTCGTCACCCGTACGGACGGGCGCGGCGAGATCGCCCAGTTCGCGGGAGCGGACGACAGAAAGGATCACGGGGCGGCCGCCGCCCGCCGACTTCCCCGCCAGATACACCGCCCCGGAGAGGAAGGCCAGGGCCACCAGCCCCCAGGGCAGTCGCGGCAGCGCATCGGGCTGTTCGGCCAGCCGGACCAGGGCGAGCGTCAGCACGACCGTGTTGACCAGGGCGTACTGCACATCGAGGAGGCTGCCGCGCCCGGCGTCGTCCGTCAGCAGGTCGGCGGCGCGGGGCCGCTCCGCGGGGATCTTCTGCAGCCGCCCCGACCGCACCCGCGTGGCGACCATCCCGTACGCCAGAACGGCGACCCCGCAGGCGAGTGCGAGGGCCGCCAACAGGGCTCCGGAACGCTCCAGTTCCAGGCCGTTCAGCAGGCGGCGTCGCACCCGCGGGCCGGGCCGCGCCGCCAGTTGCACGGCCAGCGTCAGAACGGCGTACAGCACCGCGGTCGCCCAGGCCGCCGCGACCGTCCGCGAAGTGGACAGCCGACCGTCCTCGCCGATCAGCGGCGCCATCGCCCCACCCTGCGCACGGTGCCGCCAGGCAGCCAGCGTCAGCCCCAGCGCCAGGACGACGGCCGCGACCAGGCCCGCCGTACGGGTCACCGTCCAGCCCGCGCCGATGGCGGTCAGCGCCTGCACCAGCAGCAGCGCCACCACCGCGATCCAGATCAGGAGCAGGGTGGACCACCGTACGGCGGTGAGCCAGGCGATCCTCTCGTCGGCCCTGCGCCGCGCCAACTCACGGGCGGACAGGGTCAGTTCATCGGAGACCCACTGCCGGGCGGCACCGGCGGAGCGGGCGAGCCCCGACGGTACGCCGCGGCCGGCCGCGAAGTCCTCGCGCAGCGCGATGAACGCGGCTAGCGCCTTCCGGTGCCCCGTCCGGGCGCCGTGCGGGCACCGCCCGCATCGGCACTCGCCGCCGCCGTCGGCGCGCAGCGCGCCACCACTCCCCTTCGGCCTGCTCGTTCCGGCCATCCTGCCCGCCGCCTCAACCGACACGTCCGTTACCGCCCCGCGACCGCTTGCCATCAACTTGTCTTGCGCGAAAGGGAATTGTGCCGCATACGGCCGGGCCGGATATCAAATGTCCAGCTGGTGGCGGGTGGCGTGGTGCGGCGGCACGTTGACGCCGGTAGGCGGATCCGCACACCTGATCGTCGGCCGACCATGCAAACCCGGCGCTTCCCCCCTTTGGGCGAACCGAGGCGATGCGACGGCTGAGCAGCCTCCGCTGCGCGCAAGCTCTCGCCGTGCGGCAGATATCCAGATTTCCCAGATTCCCCAGACTCCGTGGACTGCACAAGAGACTCCGTGGACTGCACAAGTCGCACGGACTGCATGAATCCCACAGCCTGCGCAGTTCCCCTAGCCTGCACAGTCCCCACGGGCCGCGCAGGCCTCATGGAGTGCGCAGGCCTCATGAGGTAAGCAGGCCTCATGGGGTGCGCGGTTTCTGCGGCCTGCCTCGAAGCATCGCCGCCGGGGCGCTGGCCACCGTCCTGCTGCTCCTGACCGGCGTCGCCGCCGCTCTGTCAGCCGACGCGACGCCGGCGTCCGCTCACGACGGGCCCCACCGGCCCAACGGCCCCAACCGGCCAGGCGGGTCCAACCGGCCAGGCGGGCCCCACCAGTCCAACCACCCCGGCCGCCCCGGCCACCCGAGCCACCCGAGCCACCCGAGCCAGTCTCCACGAGACAAGCAGCTCAGTAGCCCCAACCACCCACCCACCGGCGACAATTGCGCCTTCGCCGGGATCCGGCCCCCGGTGCACGTACCGAGCCGATTCCCGATGCCGCGCGGCTGGCACTTCCCCTGCACCAAGGTCAAGCCCTCACCCGCGCCCATCCGCCCGCTGGCACCTCGCCCACGCCCACCTGCACCACCCCCACCACCACCTGCGCCCCCACAGCCCTCATCACCCCCGCCACCAACTCACCACGCCCGCCCCGCTCCCCCTCCCCCATCGCCGCCCAAGACTCCCCCTCCTCCGCCCTCACCCACCCCCGCCATGCCCCACAGCCATCCGCAGGCATCACACTCACCACACCACGGACGTTCCCTCGTGACCACGACCTTGCTCATCACCGCCCCGGCCGTACTGGCCGGCGCCGCCCTCCGTCCCCGTTCGAGCTCCTCGTCCGGTTCCGCCGGGCGCCGTTCCTCGTAGGAGGTCTCCATGTCGCAATGGCTGGTACTGGGCATCGCCATGGCCGCGGTCTGCGGCGTCGTACTGATCATCACCGTCCTCAAGGAGCGCCGGATCGGCGAGGACGACGACCCGACCGAAACACCGGATGTCATCGAGTACCTGACGATGATGGTGGGGGTGGTGTACGCGATCGTGCTGGGCCTCGCCATCGCCGGCGTCTGGGAGGCCAGGGGCGCGGCCCAGGACACCGTACGGACCGAGGCACAGGCCCTGCACGAGGTCAGTGTGCGGGCGCGGGCCTACCCTGCGCCGGTGCGGGACCGGATCCGCTCGGACGTCGCGGCGTACGTGTCGTACGTCGTGCACGAGGAGTGGCCGGTGATGGCCGAGGAGGAGCAGCTGACCCAGCGTGGCGCGGATCTGCTGGCGAAGGTACGCGCCGATGTCACCGACTACCACCCGGCCAACGACTTCGAAGGGCAGTCCTACCAGCCGCTCGTGGACCAGGTGGCGGCGATCGACGCGGCCCGCAGCGCCCGTTCGGACGCGGCGGGCTCGACGCTACCGGGGGTGGTGTGGTTCGGCCTGGTGATCGGGGGCGCGATCTCCATCGGGGTGATGTTCACCTTGCAAATCCGGCGGTCGGGACGGGAGTTGCTGATGGCCGGACTGTTCAGCGCACTGATCGCCTTCCTGCTGTTCCTCGTCTGGGACTTCGACTCGCCGTTCGGCCAGGGCATCGCGGCGGGTGCGGAACCGTTGCTGGAGCTGTTCCCGCATGTGTGACGACGCTGTCCCCGCATGCGTGACGACGCTGTCCCCGCATGCGTGACGACGCCGTACTGGACGACGCCGTACTGACCGAGAAGGCGGGGGCGGTCATCCACAGGGACGCGCCACTACCCCAGAAGGTCGGGCTCGCTCCGTACGATCTGCTGGTACAGCGGCTGGTAGTTGATCCAGGCCACCAGATCGCTGCCCAGCTGCTCGCGGGTGCGGACGGCGTGGTGATGGTCGATCAGGACCGGTTTGCCGGCAGCCTTGGCGGTCAGCTGCACCTGGCAGGAGCGCTCCATCGCGATGAACCACCACGCCGCCGCGTCCACCGAGCCGCCGACCGTCAACAGCCCGTGGTTGCGCAGGATGACGGCCTTGTGCGGCCCGAGCGCGGCCGCGATCCGGCGGCCCTCTTCCTCGTCCACGACCACGCCCGTGTAGTCGTCGAAGAGCGCGGTGTCCTCGTAGAACGCGCACGCGTCCTGGGTGATCGGGTCCAGCAGCTCACCGAGGGCGGACAGCGCCCTGCCGTACATGGAGTGGCTGTGGGCCGCGGCGATGACGTCGGGGCGGGCCTGGTGGACCTGTGAATGGATCACGAACGCCGCCTGGTTGACGTGATAGCGGCCCTCGACGACCCTGCCCTCCGCGTTCACCAGGAGGAGATCGCCGACGGTGACGTGCCGGAAGGACATTCCGAACGGGTTGACCCAGAAGCAGTCGGGGAACTCCGGGTCGCGGGCGGTGATATGGCCCGCGACGCCCTCCTCGAAACCGAAGCGGCCGAAGAGCCGCAGCGCCGCGGCCAGCCGTTCCTTGCGGTGGCGCCGCTCCTCCTCGACGGTCCGAGGCGCCGGCGGCATCGCGAAGTGCAGCTGCTCGGTGGGTATGGGCGTCGGCTCGGGCATCGCGGCTCTCCTCCTGGCGCATCCGGCTTCTTCATGCGACGTAGAGCGCTCGGTGGCTCGGTGGCTCGGTGGCTCGGTGGCTCGGTGGCTCGGTGCGGAAGCTACCCTCCAGTTCCGCGGGTGACCAGGGTTCCGACGCGCCCCTGTGTGCCCACCGGCGTCACGATGTGCCCACCGACATCACGAACAGAAGACCCGCAGCACCCCCATACGCATACGACAACACGACGACGCCGCCGCTCAGACGCATGAGCGGCGGCGTCGACGTCGACCTCGGCGGAGCCCCGGATCAGCAGAGCCCCGCAAGAGTGGTCACTCCCACTCGATCGTGCCCGGGGGCTTGCTGGTGACGTCCAGGACGACCCGGTTCACGTCCGGGACCTCGTTCGTGATGCGGGTGGAGATCTTCGCCAGCACCTCGTACGGGAGGCGCGACCAGTCGGCCGTCATGGCGTCCTCGGAGGAGACCGGGCGCAGCACGATCGGGTGGCCGTACGTACGGCCGTCGCCCTGGACGCCCACGGAGCGGACGTCGGCCAGCAGCACCACCGGGCACTGCCAGATGTCGCGGTCCAGGCCGGCCGCGGTCAGCTCCTCGCGGGCGATGGCGTCGGCCTCGCGCAGCAGGTCGAGACGCTCGCGCGTGACCTCGCCGACGATGCGGATGCCGAGGCCGGGGCCGGGGAACGGCTGACGCTGGACGATCTCGTCGGGCAGGCCCAGCTCGGCGCCGACCATCCGGACCTCGTCCTTGAAGAGCTTGCGCAGCGGCTCGATGAGCTCGAACTCGAGGTCCTCGGGGAGGCCGCCCACGTTGTGGTGGGACTTGATGTTCGCGGTGCCGGTGCCGCCGCCGGACTCGACGACGTCCGGGTAGAGCGTGCCCTGCACCAGGAACCGGACCGGCTGGTCGTCCGGGGCCCCGGCGACGATCTCGGCCTCGGCCTGCTCGAAGACCCGGATGAACTCCCGGCCGATGATCTTCCGCTTCTCCTCGGGGTCGGAGACCCCGGCGAGCGCGTCCAGGAACCGCTGCTGCGCGTCGACGACCTTCAGCTGGACGCCGGTGGCCGCGACGAAGTCCTTCTCGACCTGCTCGGTCTCGTCCTTGCGCATCAGGCCGTGGTCGACGTACACGCAGGTCAGCTGGGAGCCGATGGCCTTCTGGACCAGGGCAGCGGCGACCGCGGAGTCCACGCCGCCGGACAGCCCGCAGATCGCGCGCTTGGTACCGACCTGGGCCCGGATCGCCTCGATCTGCTCCTCGATGACGTTGCCGGTGGTCCAGGACGGCTGGATGCCGGCGCCGCGGTAGAGGAAGTGCTCCAGGACCTGCTGGCCGTACGTGGAGTGCATCACCTCGGGGTGGTGCTGCACGCCGTACAGCTTCTTCTCGTCGTTCTCGAAGGCCGCGACCGGGACGAGGCTGGTCGAGGCGGTGACCGTGAAGCCCTCGGGGGCAGCGCTGCAGGCGTCGCCGTGGGACATCCACACGGACTGCTCGGCCGGGGTGCCCTCGAAGAGGGTCGAGCCGGGCCTGGAGACGGTCAGGGGGGTACGGCCGTACTCACGGGCACCGGTGTTGTCGACGGTGCCGCCGAGGGTGGTGGCCATGAGCTGGAAGCCGTAGCACATGCCGAAGACCGGGACACCGGCTTCGAAGAGGGCGCGGTCCAGGCGGGGGGCGCCCTCCGCGTAGACCGACGAGGGACCGCCGGAGAGGATGATCGCCGCGGGGTTCTTGGCGAGCATCTCGGCCACCGGCATGGTGGACGGAACGATCTCGCTGTAGACCCGGGCCTCACGGACGCGGCGGGCGATGAGCTGGGCGTACTGTGCGCCGAAGTCGACTACGAGGACGACGTCCGGGGCAGCGGCAGGGGGCGCTGAGGGCACTTCGGCGGCCTTCCGGGCGGGGTGGAGCAGGGTTGGACTTTCGATTCTAACGGGCTCATACTGTGGCCCATGTTCCAGCAGCTGACCTTCGTCTTTACCTATGGCACCGGCCCGTCCGGCTGCCATGGTCGTGCTGCTTGATCCACTGACGAGCAAACTTCCCAGGCGCCCCGGGCCGACAAGGTCCGGGGCGCCTGTCGTTCGTCCGGGACCGGTCGTCGGCTCCGGGGCCCCATCCCAGGTCACACCCCAGGTCACACCCCAGGAGACACGGACATGAGCACCGAGACCGCCGACCGCCGCACCGCCGACCGCCGCACCGAGACCACCGACCGCACCGACATGATCGCCGGCTCCTCCTCCCCGGCACCGGCCCCTGCCTCTGCCCCCGCCCCCGCCCCTGCCCCCGACACCGGCGCACGCACCCCGGAGGCGGCCGGGGCCATCACCGACGCCCGGAGCCGGATCGACGATCTCGACGGCCGGATCATCGGCCTCGTACAGGAACGGATGGCCGTCTCGGCGGTCATCCAGCGCGAGCGCGTCTCCTCCGGCGGACGGCGGGTGAACCTCGCGCGCGAGATGGAGATCCTCGCCCACTACCGCGATCAGCTCGGCAAGCCGGGCACCGCACTGGCCATGACGCTGCTGGAGCTGTCCCGAGGGCAGATCTGACGGTGGACGGCGCGCTGGGCGGGAGTCCGGCAGCGTAGGGAGCCAGCAGCGCAGCTGAGGGGGCCGGCAGTGCGGCGAGGGGATCCGGAAGTGCGGCGCAGCCGCCGGATCTGAGTTCGGTTGCCGACTCACCCGTACGGCGCGTGACCGGCCGCCGCGAGGCTTCGTTGTTCCCGGTGCCACGCCAGCCAGGCGCGGCCTGCAGGACTACGCGTAGACGCCGCCCCGCGGGCGGAATCCCGGAGCGATGAGACGTCGGCCGCTCACCGCGGTCCGCGTCGTGGGACCTCGCTCCGTTGCCGTGGCCGGTCAGCAGGGGACAGCAGCCCGGTCACACCGATGGGGTGGTCGGTCCTGGGGACGCCCGGGACCGACCTCATCCAGTCGAAACGGTTGCGCCGGGTGAGGCGTATCCAGCACGATGCTTGACGAACGACGCACCGCCTCTGGTCTGGACTTTTGCACTGCCATTGGTCCGACCAGTGCGGCCCCGCACCATCGAGTACCACCCCCGCACCACCCATAAGCCAGCGGCGCTACCCCCCCCCCCAGCGCCGCCCCTCGGTGCCGACGCTGCCCTGACGTCGGCGCCGAAAGCCAAGGGCCCCGTGGCCGTCCGCGCACCCCCCTAGCGGACGGTATCCGGGGCCCTTCGCTGTGCGGGGCGGGCCCTAGGGCCCTAATCGGGGGTGGAATCGGTGGTGGAATCGGGGGTGGATGGGGCGGGTGGGACAGGTGGGACGGGCAGGAACGGCAGGTTCAGGGCCCCGTAGGCCTTGGCGGGGACGGCGGGGCGGACCGGTTCGACCGGGGCCAGTCGCCGGTAGGCCTGGCCCTGGGCCGGGCGCGGGTCCGGCTCGCCCTTGTTGGGCCAGAAGGACATCGCCCGTTCGGCCTGTGCGGTGATGGTCAGCGACGGGTTGACACCCAGGTTGGCGGAGACCGCGGCGCCGTCGACGACCGAGATGCCCGGGTGCCCGTAGAGACGGTGGTACGGGTCGATGACGCCGGAGTCGCCCGAGTCGCCGATCGGGCAGCCACCGAGGAAGTGGGCGGTGAGCGGAGTGCCCATCAGCTCACCGATGTTGGAGCCCGCGAAGCCGTTGATCTCCTCCGCGAGGAGGGTCGCCGCCCAGGTGGCCTCGGGGATCTGGTTCGGGTTCGGGGCGCCGTGGCCCTGGCGCGCGGTGAGCAGGCCCTTGCCCAGGCCCTTGGGCTTGCGGTACGTCGTCAGGGAGTTGTCGAGGGACTGCATGACCAGTCCGATGATGGTGCGCTCCGACCAGCGGCGGTGGGAGAACGAGCGCGCCGCCAGCCAGGGGTGCCGGGCCAGGTGTGCGAGCCAGCCGGCCACCCGCCCCGCGGGGCGGTAGGGAACCTGAAGGACCGTCAGGCCGCCCATGGAGTTGGAGCCCTTGCCGTAGCGGACCGGCTCGATGTGGGTGTTCTCGTCGGGGTGGATCGAGGACGTGATGGCCACGCCCTTGGTGAAGTCGACACGGGGCGCGCCGTGGCGCTTGCGGTAGCGCCGGTTGTCGGTCTGCGCGCCCACCAGCGCCTCGGAGTTGGTGCGGGTCAGCGCGCCGAGACGGCCGGAGACGCAGAGGAGGAGGCCACTGTCCTTCATCCGGTGGAGCAGGGTCTGGGTCCCGTACGTACCGGCGGCGAGGACGACGCGCCGGGCGGTGAAGGTCCTGCCCGCGCCCTTCTTCCTGTCGTCCGTCGGCAGCGTACGGACGGCGAAGCCGCCCCGTGAGTCCTCGGTGAGCGCGACGACGGTCGTCATGGGGTGGATGACCGCCCCGGCCTGCTCGGCCAGGTGGAGGTAGTTCTCGTTGAGGGTGTTCTTCGCGCCGTGGCGGCAGCCCGTCATGCACTCGCCGCACTCGGTGCACGCCCTGCGCGAGGGCCCCGCACCGCCGAAGTACGGGTCCTCGACCTCCTGTCCGGGCGGTGCCGTGACCGACCCGTCGGCGTCCTCACCGTCTCCGAAGAACACCCCGACCGGCGCCATGTGGAAGGAGTCGCCGACGCCCATGGCCTCCGCGGCCGCCTTCAGATGGACGTCCGAGGGCGTCATGGTCGGGTTGAGCCGTACGCCGAGCATGCGCCGGGCCTGGTCGTAGTACGGCTTCAGCTCGTCCTGCCAGTCGGTGATGTCCTTCCACTGCGGGTCGTCGAAGAACGCCTTGGGCGGTACGTAGAGGGTGTTGGCGTAGTTCAGGGAGCCGCCGCCGACCCCGGCGCCCGCCAGGACCATGACCTTGCCGAGGAGGTGGATGCGCTGGATGCCGTAGAGGCCGAGCGCCGGAGCCCACAGATAGTTCTTCAGGTCCCAGGAGTTCCTGGGGAGCGTCTCGCGGGTGAAGCGGCGGCCGGCCTCCAGGACGCCGACCCGGTAGCCCTTCTCGGTCAGCCGGAGCGCCGAGACCGAGCCGCCGAAGCCGGAGCCGACGACCAGCACGTCGTAGTCGTAGTCGTAGTCGTACTCGTTGTTCTCCTCGTTGTTCTCCTCGTTGTTCTCCTCGCCGTTCTCCTGGTTGTTCTCCCCGGGCACTGGCTCTCCCTGCTGGTCGCTGGCGGAGGGGCGGAGGGACTGAGCTGTCGCAGGCCGTTCACCGCGGACCGTTCACCGCAGCCGCAGGGCCTTCAGCACGCGCAGGCTGCGGGTCATGAACCGGGCGTACTGCTCGTCGGTCATCCCGAAGGACGGTGCCAGCGGTATCACCCGCTGGTGAGCGACGGTCTGCGCCTCGGTGTACTTGAGGATGCCCTCGGCGCCATGCCTGCGGCCCAGGCCCGAGTCCCCCATACCGCCCATCGGGGACTGGGCGCTGCCGTAGCTCGCCGCATAGGCCTCGTTGACGTTGACCGTGCCGGTGCGCAGGCGTGCGGCGAGGGCGCGGCCGCGGCGCCCGTCCTTGGTCCAGACACTGGAATTCAGGCCGTACGGCGTGGCGTTGGCGAGCGCCACCGCCTCGTCCTCGTCGCTGAAGCGGTAGACGGAGACGACCGGGCCGAAGGTCTCCTCGCCGCAGACGGCCATGGGGCCCTCGACGCCGTCGAGGATGGTGGGCTCGTAGAAGTACGGGCCGATGTCGGGGCGGGGGCGGCCGCCGGCGACCAGCTCCGCGCCCTTGGCGACGGCCTCCTCGACATGGCGGGTGACGGTCGCCAGCTGCCGCTCGCCGACCAGTGAACCCATGTCGGCGCCGTACGTGAGGGAGTTGCCCAGCCGCATCGCCTTCGTACGGGCGGCGAAGCGCCGGAGGAAGTCGTCGGCGACGGACTCGTGGACGTAGAGCCGCTCTATGGAGATGCAGAGCTGGCCCGCGGAGGAGAAGCAGCCGCGGACGGCACCGGCGACGGCCTTCTCCACATCGGCGTCGTGGAGCACCAACATGGCGTTCTTCCCGCCGAGTTCGAGGGAGACGCCGACCAGACGGGCGGCCGCACCCTGGGCGACCTCCCGGCCGGTGCGGGTCGAGCCGGTGAAGGAGACGTAGTCGGCGTGCTCGACGACGGCGGGGCCGACGACCGGGCCCTCGCCGATGACGACCTGCCAGACATCCTCCGGCAGCCCGGCCTCGATGAGCTGCTCCCGGGCCCACAGCGCGGTCAGCGCGGTCTCCGTGTCGGGCTTCATGACGACGGCGTTGCCCGCGACGAAGGCCGGCAGGGCGTCGCCGACGGAGAGTTCGAGGGGGTAGTTCCAGGGCGCGATCTGGCCGACGACCCCTTTGGGCTGCCGGAGTTCGGTGACCTTGGTGAGGGTCGGTACGACACCGGTGTGGCCCTTGGGCCGGAGGTAGGCGGGGCCCTTGCGGCCGTAGTGGCGGGCGGCGACGGCGACCGCCTGTACCTCCTCGTGGGCGTGCAGCCGCGCCTTGCCGGTCTCCAGCTGGATCAGATCGAGCACCTCGGCCTGGCGGCGCAGCACCAGGTCGTGGAAGCGGAGCAGGACCGCGGCGCGCTGCCGGACCGGGACCCTGGCCCAGCGCTCCTGGGCGGCGCGGGCGCGGGCGAAGGCGGTGGCGACGTCCTCGGGGGCGGACTCGGGCAGGTCGGCCAGCTTTTCGCCGGTGAACGGGGTGTGGTTGGCGGTACGGCCTCCCCCGCTGACCACGCCGCGGGTCAGCCGGGCGGCGACCTCGGGGGTGACCACCTCGGCGGCGGTACGGGTGCCGGGCGGGGCGGTGACGACCGGATTGCCGTCGGCGGGGGCGGCGGTGGAGGCGGGGGCCTCGTCGGCGGTGGAGGCGGGGGCACCTCCCGCGCTTGGGGGTCCCCCCGCGCGAGCGGAGCCGGGCGTGGAGGAGGATTCGAGCGTAGGGGAAGCTCCGGTGTCCTGCGAGTCCGTCATGTCGGCGAGGGTATTCCTCCCCGGACGCTTTGTGTACCCGGCAGTAACGGCTTTTCCCCGGTATCCGTCATCGCGCCAGCGCCTGCTGGCCACAACGGTTCTGGCCTGGCCCGACGGGACATCTCGGGGCACGGCCTGAGGACGCCCCGAGTCACGTCCGGGTCACGTCCGGGTCACGTCCCGGGGAGCTGGAACGCGTCGATGGCCGTGGCGAATTGACCGTCGCATTGGCCGTCGCATTGGCCGTCGCATTGACCGTCGAATCAACCTCCGCCTCCCATACACAGCGATACACAGGGAAACCCCTGTCCGAACCCAGGGAAAACCCTTGTCCCAACCCAGGGAAAGCCTCTGTCCGACCCCAGGGAAAGCCCCGGTCCGAACCCGGGAAAACCCCCGGTCCGACACACGGGGTGGAACCTCCACCGGCTCCCGCGCCGTCCTTGACACAGTGAGGCTGCCGTACGGGACGGGCCGGTGCGGCGGCTGCGACAGGCGGAGCGGGGGTCGGTCATGGTGATGCAGGACGGTGGAACGGTGGACGTCCGCCCTGGCACCGACCCCGGCCGGGCCGCTCCGGAGCACCACGGCGCCTACCGCGTGACCGCGCTGAGCCTGGCGCTCTACGCCGGTGCGCTGATCGCCTGGACATTCCGCGGCATCGTCCAAGGAGACGGCGGGATCGGGGACTTCCTGGAGGGGCTGTTCAACCCCGTCGCGTCCACCGGCCCTCAGACGCTCGGCCCGTACGAATGGTCCTTCACCGCCATGCTCCTGGTGGTGGCGGGGCTGGCCCTGGCACAGCGGCGGATGGCCCGGTCCGCCGCGCTGCTCTCGGCGGTACTGCTGCTCGCCGGGGTCCTGCCGGAGGCCGTGGGCCTCTTCGACGCCGGCTACCGCAGCCAGTACCGGGGCGATCCGCTGGGCGGCTGGACACTCGCCACCCATGGGCTGGGGCTGATGGTGGCGCTGGCCGTGCTCTGCGCGATGCTGCCCGCCACGGAACGGCGGGGCGGGCCCGCGGCGGACCGGCGGGGCGAACCCGGGACGGACCGGCGGGCCGGGCCCGGGACGGACCGACGGGCCGTGGGGCCGGACGCCTGCCGTCGTCGCGCGTCCATGGTCGGCGGGGCGCTCTTCGTCGTGCTGGGGCTGACCCGGCTCGGCTGGGCCGTACGGACCCTGACGGCCGGCGAACTGGAGGCGTCGCGCTCGCTGCGCGCTCTGGTCGACGACTCCGTCCTGGGCACGCCGAGCCTGGCGCCGCCCGCCGAGTTCACCACCGTCAGTTCGGTGGCGGTGCTGCTGGTCCTGGGCCTGCTGGCGCTGCGGGCGCGGCACGATGTCCGGGGCGCACTGCTGGTGTTCGCGGGGATCGAGCTGTATATGACCGTGCGGGAGGTGGTGGGGCTCACCGTGTCGGGCTTCTTCAACCGGTCCTTCGAGACGACCGAGGGCGCGTTGTCCCTGGCGACCACCGCGTACGCGTTAGCGGCCATGACGTCGGTGGTCGTACTGGCCACCGGCCGCGGCTCCGGCCCGTACGGCGGGCAGCGGGCGGAAGGCTTCCGTACGGCACAGGCCGGCCGCTCGTAGGGCGTGACGCCGGGGGTTGCTGCGGCTGCGGGGGCTGTGGGGGCTGCTGCGACTGCGGGGGCTGCGCGTGGCGTTCGCGCGCCGAAGACGGCCGCCACGTGTGGGGGGCGCGGCGGCCGTCGATATGCGCTGCAACGCGTCCTGGGCTTGTCGCCTCTTCAGTGGTGCAGCATGTGAACCACTCTGCCCCCGGGGGCTCCCGTACGGCATCCTCCCGAGGTCGCGGGCTCACCCCCGCCGAGCGGCGGGGGTAGGAGTCCCCCACCGAGCGGAGTCGGGAGTGGGGGAGGTCCGTCGCCATGCGGGGCGGTCGTGGGACAGCGGTAAAGAGTCGCGCGGCGCCGGGCGGGTCCGCGAGCTCGGAAGGGTGCGAGGGAGAAAGGGGCGGCCGGTGATCCGTGTCGCTGTGGTGGACGACGAACGGCTGGTCAGGTCCGGGCTGCGGATGATTCTGGGGACCGCCCCGGACATCGAGATGGTCGCGGACTGCGGTGGCGCGGAGGCCGTGGAGACGGTGTTGCGCTGCGCGGCCGAGGTCGTACTGCTCGACATCCGGATGCCGGATGTCGACGGGCTGACCGTCCTGCGCGGCCTGCGCGCCGCCCCCGAGCCGCCGGCCGTGGCGATGCTGACCACCTTCGACGCCCAGGAGTACCTGACCGGGGCGCTGCGTGAGGGCGCGGCCGGGTTCCTGCTCAAGGACTCCGATCCGGAGCAACTCGTACGGGCCGTACGGACGCTGGCCGCCGGCGGGAGTGTGCTGGACCCGGGGGTCACCCGGGCGGTGATCGGGGGGTATCTGACCGCCGAGGGCCAGACCGCGGCGGCGCGCGCGGTGAGCGGGCTGACACCCCGGGAGTCGCAGGTGCTGGCCCTGCTCGGCGAGGGGCTGGGCAACGCCCAGATCGCCGAGCGGATGGGGCTGGCTCCCAGTACGGTCAAGGACCATGTGCGGGCCCTGCTGGGCAAGTTGGGCGGGATCAATCGCATTCAGGCGGCGATCGTCGCGGACCGGGCGGGCCTGGTGTCGGATGTTCCGGGGGGCGCGGAGTGAGGCCCGGGCGCGGAGTGAGGCCCGGGCGCGGAGTGAGGCCCGGGTACGGGCGGGTGCCCGGGCGTGGCACGGAGGCCGGACGGGCCATGGCTCGGGGAGCGCGCGAGGTGCGGGGGCGGCGGCTGCGCGGAATCGCCCCAGTGGTGCCGGTTGTGGTGCCGGTGGTGGTACCCGTACTGCTGGCGATCGCCGACGCGGTGCTGGTCAACAAGCTGGAGATGGCCCTGGAGCTGGGCGTTTCGATGGCCGCCGCGGCGGCGCTACTGCTGCGCCGGCGGTTCCCGCTGCTGGTCTTCCTCGGCACGCTCCCCGGTCTGTACATCGGCTACATCTGGTTCGCACCGATGATCGCGCTCTACACGCTGGCCGGCCGGCGGCCCGGCCGGGCCCGGCTGGGGATCTGTGCGGTGCTGCTGATCGCGGCGCACGTCTTCCCATATCCGATCTCCGACTTCGAGCTCGCCGAGTACCGCGACAACACCCTGACGCTGATCGACGCCTGTGTCACCGCGGCCGCGCCGATCGCCCTGGGCCTGCTGGTGCGCACCCGCCAGGAACTCGCCTCCCGGGTCGCGGACCTGACCCGCAGCCGGCAGCGGGAGGACCAGCTGCTCGCGGAACGGATCACGACCACCGAACGGGCCCGGCTCGCCCGCGAGATGCACGACGTGGTCGCCCATCAGGTCAGCCTGATCAGTCTGCAGGCGGGGGCGGTGCAGGTCAGCACGGCGGACGAGGCGGCGCGGGTGGGTGCCCGCACGATCCGGGAGCTGTCGGTGCGCACGCTGGAGGAGCTGCGGCACATGGTCGGTGTGCTGCGCGCGAACGGCGGCGATACGGAGGAGGCGCGTGATCTGGCACCGCAGCCCGGCCTGGCGGAGCTGCCGCGGCTGATCGAGATGAGCGCGCTGGATGTGACGTACGAGGGCTGCGCCGGCTACGAGGAGGGTGCGGCCGGCAGCGCGAGCGGTGCGAAGACCGTGGAGCGGGCGGCGTTCCGTACGGTCCAGGAGGCGCTGACGAATGTACGCAAGCACGCGCCCGGGGCGCGGGTACGGGTCCGGGTGGATCCGGTGGACACCGCGCTGCGGGTGGAGATCCGGAACGGGCCGGCGGACGCGTCGGCGACGGCTCCGGCGCTGCCGGGCGGCGGCCACGGCCTGGTGGGGCTGCGTGAGCGGGCGCAGAGCCTCGGCGGGACGCTGGAGGCGCGTCCTACGTCCGACGGGGGGTTCGTCGTACGGGCGGAGCTTCCGTACGGGCGGGGTTCCCGCACTGAGCGGAGTTCCTGAGCCGGGTGGGGTTCCCGCACCGGCCGCCGGCTTCGGGTACGGACCGCCGGCTCTCGGGCGCGGAGTCAGGCGGAGAGCGGTGCGGCGGCCTCGTCGACGGCGGTGCGCAGGTCCGGGTAGACCTCGAAGAGGCGGCGTACGCCGAGCGCCGCCAGCACCCGGTTGACGTGCGAGCCGTCGACGGCGCCCTGTGCGGGCAGGATCAGCCGCAGCCGTCCCTGGCAGGAGCGCATCAGCCGGCGGGCGGCGATCAGCACGCCGACGCCGCTGGAGTCGCAGAACAGGACTTCGGACAGGTCGAGTACGAGTGATCGGCGGCCGTCGGCCACCGCGTTGTGCACATGCTGGCGTACCGTGGGCGACGTGGCCATGTCCATCTCACCGGAGACCTGGAGTACCGCCCAGCGGCCCTGTTGGTCCTCTGCCACCTTCAACGACACGCGCTCGAAGCCCTTCGCTCGCTTGCGGACGGGTGTGCCCGGCTGCATCCGGAACTCACCCTTCCCCGGCTCGACTGCCCGGCCTCGATCCGCTGAAACCCGTGCGAACCGTCGGCACACCGGTGACGCAAAAGGCCGTTGCCTTCCAAGGCTATGCCCAGGACGGGGAGGGTTTTCTCCGATATTCGGTCACACCCGGATAACAGATCGCCTCATAGAGGCGTAAGCGGTCATCATCAATGCATCATCGATGCCCCTACGGGCAGATTCGTTCACCGTCCCCCGGGTCTCGCCCGGCCCTCCCTCGGGTCTCCCGCGGGTCTCCCTCAGGTCTCTCCTGTGTCTCCCCCGGGTCCGCGCAACCGCCCACGCCACCAGAGGGCGACGGTACGGCCGTCAGTCCATTACCACCCGCGTCCCCCTCAAGGCTCGGTTTGCCGCAAACGGGCATGCACTGTCGGACCCTCCCATTACATTCGTTGGCACGGCGGATTCGGTGATCCTGCGCACAGAACCGGGCAAAGTGTGTGCGGGAGCGTCGGCTGAGGTGTGAGCTCACAGCCGAAAGGGCAGGGATGGGGGTCCGATGGGACACGACGCGCCACCGCGCTGGGACAGGCGGATGCAGCAGCGACTCACCCGCGGCGAGGCAGCCGCGCTGGGTGAGCTCTACGACCGCTTCGCCTCGCTCGTGCACAGCCTCGCCTACCGCGTCCTGGACGACGAGGACGCCGCCGACCGCATCACCCGGGAAGTGTTCGGCTACATCTGGGAGCACCCCGGCTCCTACGACCCCAAACAGGGCTCACTGCGCTCCTGGGTCGCCGGCCTCACCCGCCATCACGCCGTCCAGCGGCTGCGCCAGGCCGAGGCCGCCTCGGCACGCGACTGCGGAGACGAGGCACCCGAGCCGGCCGAGATAGAGCAGCGGATCCGCGAGGCCTCGACCGCCGCCCGCGCCGACTACATCGTCACATCCATGCCCGCACCCCTGCGGGCCGCACTGGAGCTGGCGTACTTCCAGCGCCGGGACTACCGCCAGACCGCCGCCGACCTCGGCGTCACCGAGGACGAGGCCCGCCGCCGGCTCCGCCTCGGCCTGCAGCTGCTGTCCACCGCCCACAACCATCAGGCGCTGCCGCCCACCCACCGCACCACGTACACGTCGAGCACCGTACGTGCCACCCCCGTGGCGCCGTCCCGTGCGGCACAGCCGTCGCACTCGCCCCGCGTGCCACGGGCACCGCACCCCCACACCGGCCCCGGTTCCTCCGCACCGCCCGGCCCCGGCCATGGACGGACGCGGTGAACGGCCCGGACGAGTGGGACGGCCGCGAGCTGTCCGGCGGACCGGGTGAACGGCCGCGGATACCGGCACCGCGCCCCGCCGCCGAGGACCACGGCCCGCTCCCCGACATCCCGCGCACGCCCGCCGGCGATCCGTTGGGTGCGTCGGGCCATGACACCGCGCCGGGCGACGCCCTCCGGTACGGCATCGCTCCGCACACACCGGAAACCGGGCCCATGACCGGCCCCGGCGCACCCGGCCGGTTCCCGGCGCCGACGCCCGTCCCGTCGCACGCCGTCCTCAAGTCCCTCCTCGGCGCCTGGGCCCTGTCGGCCTGCTCGGCCGACGAGACCGCCGCCGTCGAGGCGCATCTGACCGACTGCGCCGCCTGCGCGGACGAGGCGCTGCGGCTGCGCGACGCCGTCGGGCTGCTGCACCCGGCCGACAGCCTCGACCTCGATCCGCGGCTGCGGTCCCGTGTGCTGGAGGGCTGCCTGGGCCGCCGGCCGGCCCGTATCCCGGTGCCCGACTGGGCGGTTCCGTACGACGCGGAGACCGCCAAACTGGATGCGCTGCTGCGCGACATGGGCGAGTCGGAGTGGCGCGCTCCGGTGCGGCTGCGCTGGTTCGAGAACGAGCGCCCGGCGGAGCGGGAGACCACCGTCGCCGGTGTCATCGGGCATCTGCTGGCGGTCGACGGCCTGGTCGCGACGGCGCTCGGCCTGCCCGACCCGCTCGGCACGGCCGCCCCGCCGGGCACCCCGAATCCCCTCATCCGTACGGAGACGTTCTGGCGGGACACGGACCGGGCGCTCGACCGCCCGGCCACGCACGGTCCCTGGCGCGACCAGAGTTACGCCCTGATGCGGCAGGTCTCGTTCGCCGGCAGCAAGGTCGCCGAACTCGCCGTCTCGTACGGGGACTTCAGCCTCGCGCTGCGCGACGCGTTCCTGGACCGCGCCTTCGAGTGCTGGGTGCACGCCGGTGACATCGCGGACGCGGTGGACTATCCGTACGAGGCCCCGTCCGCCGCGCATCTGCACCGCATGGTCGACCTCGCCGCCCGGCTGCTGCCCAGTACGCTCGCCGACCGCCGCCGGGCCGGGCGCGCCGCACCGCCACGGCGACTGGTGGAGGCGGGCGCCCCGGGGCGTACGCTCCACCTGGAGATCGAGGGCAATGGCGGCGGCCACTGGTACATAGCCCTGGACTCACCGGCCGCACTCGGCACACCGGATCACACGGTCGCCCATATCGCCCTGGACAGCGCCGAGTTCTGCCAGCTGGCCGCCGGTCACATCTCCCCCGAGGACGCTGCCGCGGGCCAGAACGGCGAACGCGACGCGATCCGCGAAGTGCTCTTCGCGACGGCGTCGCTGTCCCGCCTCTAGGGGGTTTCCCGTAGAGGGTTTCCGGGGGCTTTTGGGGGCTTTCCCGTAGGGGGCGGTCGAACAGATCCCGTAGGGGATCCAAGCGCCCCCTCGGGGCCACAACGTGACGGGGGCGGCGAGTATTCCCCGTGACGGAAAGCATTCCCCGATGCCGGGAAGACTCACTCAGCGCTCAACCGCTCGGCACCCAGCACTCGGCACCCCGCGCCCAGCCCTCGGTGCTCAGCGCTCGGCGCCCAGCCCCTCGGAGCTCAGCACCCAGCAGCACACGGCACTCAGGCGAAGACCACCGTCCGGCTGCCGTTCAGCAGCACCCGGTGCTCGCTGTGCCACTTCACGGCGCGCGCCAGCGCCTGGCACTCGACGTCCCGGCCGATCGCCACGAGCTGGTCCGGCGTGACCTCGTGGCCGACGCGCTCGACCTCCTGCTCGATGATCGGGCCCTCGTCGAGGTCCGCGGTGACGTAGTGCGCGGTGGCACCGATGAGCTTCACACCGCGGGCGTGCGCCTGGTGGTACGGCTTGGCGCCCTTGAAGCTCGGCAGGAAGGAGTGGTGGATGTTGATGATCCGGCCGGACAGCGCCTTGCACAGATCGTCGGAGAGCACCTGCATATAGCGGGCGAGCACCACCAGCTCCACGTTCTCCGCCGCCACCAGCTCCAGCAGCCGCGCCTCGGCCTCGGACTTGGTGTCACGGGTGACCGGAATGTGGTGGAACGGGATGCCGTACGAGGCGACCAGCTCTGCGAAGTCCGTGTGGTTGGAGACCACGGCCGCGATCTCGACCGGCAGCGCGCCGATCCGGGAGCGGAAGAGCAGGTCGTTGAGGCAGTGCCCGAACTTGGACACCATCAGGACGACCCGCATCTTCTCGTCGGCCCGGTGGAGCTGCCAGTCCATGCCGAAGGAGTCGCCCACCGCCGCGAAGCTGGCCCGCAGCTTGTCCACGCTCACCGGGGAGTCCGCGGTGAAGTGGACCCGCATGAAGAACAGCCCGGTGTCGCGGTCGCCGAACTGCTGGCTGTCCTCGATGTTGCAGCCGGTCATGAAGAGGTAGCTGGATACGGCGTGCACGATCCCCGGCTTGTCCGGGCAGGACAGGGTGAGGACGTACTGATCGCCTCGGCCACCGCGATCTCCGTGATCGTTCGTGCGGCCGTTCCGATCGACGGGACCGGGCTGGGGGGACTGCGACTCGCTCATGACCTCATAGGGTCGCACACCTGGAGCGCTGCTCAGGCACCCGGAGCGCTGCTCAGGCCGCGGTGGCCGGCTGGCCGGTCATGATGGCCAGCACGTGCAGTGCGCGGGGCGCGGCATCGGGGTCCTCGCCGTCGGCCGTCGCCAGCCGGACGTGGGCCTCCCGGGCCGCCTGTACGGCCTCCGGCCAGCCCTCGTGCGCCGTGTACGCGGCGACCGGGGCGTCCGGGCCGACCTGGTGCATGATCCGCAGCACCCGCAGCACCGCGAGGTCGACCAGCTGGGCCTCGTGGACGTCACGGAAGATCGTGCCGATGTACCTCTCGGCGGACCAGTGATCCAGCCAGGTGTCCTCGACGAGCCGGTAGACGGCGTCGGTGACGTCTCCGTATCCGGGCCGGCCGGCCAGCCAGACGTCCCGGTGGAAGGCGGGGTCGGAGAGCATGTGCAGCGCAGAGCGCACATTGCTGCGCCAGCGCCACCACGGCATGTCGTTGAGTGGCATACCGCCCATGGTGGTCGAGCGACGGCCGCGACGGGAAGACTTCTCCGAACCTTGCACGGTATGTGATCGTACGTTCCGCTTCGACGATCTCCAGCGGGCCCCCGGAGTTCACCTCCAGGTCACCGTCCGTTGCGCCGTCGTCACTCGAACGTTCCTCGCAGGACGCCAGGCTGCGGTGCCATGACCGGACGGCGACGCCCCTCCCCCCGCCCTGCCCGTCACGCTCCCACGGTCGCGGTCGCGATCGTGTCGACGGTGGCGTGCGGGGCGGCCCTCGCGTCGCTGCTCTCGGCCTGCGGCTCCCTCCCCGGACCGGGGGGTTCCGGGGAGAAGGAGCCGCTCACGGTGATGACCTGGGCGCCGGAGGGGACCAAGGCGACCAATATGCCCGGGATGCCGGCCATGGCCCAGGCGTACGCCCGCTGGGTCAACTCCCGCGGTGGCATCAGGGGACACCAGCTGCGGGTGCTGACCTGCAACGAGCGCAACGACTCGGTGGCCGCCGCGCAGTGCGCCCGGCGCGCGGTGGACGAGGGCGCGGTCGCCGTGGTCGGCTCGTACAGCCAGTTCGGCCGCCAGTTCATGTCGCCGCTGGAGGCCTCCGGCATCCCCTTCATCGGCGGCTACGGCGCCTCCGCGGAGGAGTTCGAGAGCCCGCTGTCGTACCCGGTCAACGGCGGCCAGGCGTCCCTGCTCGCCGGGAACGGCCGCCAGCTGGCGGGCGACTGCACCCGCGTCGCACTGGTCCGCCCGGACACCATCCAGGGCGACCAGATGCCGTCCCTGCTCAACTCCGGCCTGCGGAACGGCAGTCGCGAGACGGCCAAGGACATCAAGGCGCCGGAGGACGGCACCGACTACACACCGCAGGTGACCCGCGCCCTGGCGGCGGTCGGCGCGGACCCGGCCGCCGACGGGACGGCTCCGGCCGGCGGCGCGGCGGCCGGAGCCTGTGTCGCCGCCTCGCTCGGCGACCACACGGACGCCTTCTTCGACGCGTTCCGGCGGCTCCAGAAGGACCACCCCAAGGTGCGGGTCGCCTCCGTCCTGGGGAGCGTCGGCCAGTCGCTGCTGGACCGTACGGGCGGCGGATCCGGGCCCCTGGAGGGCGCGGACATCACCGGCTGGTACCCGGCCGCCGGCGACCGCCGCTGGGACCCGATGCGCAAGGTCATCACCGAGTTCGCCTTCGACGACAACCGCGTCGACCCGGCGGACCAGGGCGTCCAGACAACCTGGATCGCCTACACCGTCCTCCGCGCGCTGATCGAGGAGCTCGACGACCGGGGCGCCGACGCCATCACCGCACACGGCCTGCAGACGACGCTGGACCGCGGCGACCGCGCCGTCGACACCGGCGGCCTCACCCCGAAGCTGCGCTGGCGCGACGACGACATGCTCGCCGTCCAGGACTTCCCGCGCATAGTGAACGCCATGGTGACCTACCAGGTCGTCCGGGACGGCGAACTGGTCGCCGCGCAGGACGGGTTCGTGAACGTCACGGGGACGCTGGAACGGCGCCGGACGGACAACTGACCGGCACTGCTGGACGGACAACCGACCGGCGCTGCTCGACGGGGAGCAGGACGGCACTGCTCGACGGGCAACTGGACGGCACTGCTCGACGGGCAGCAGGAGGGCACGGCTGGACGGGCCGCCTCAGAGCTGTTGGGGGCTGCGCTCCGTCAGGCCGTACTTGCGGGCGATGGGGTTCCAGAGATTCGCCGCCTCCTTCTTGGCCTGGGTGGCCTGCCCGCTGGCGGCGTTGCCCTGAGCGGTCTCCTTGGTGGCGCGGGCCTTGCCCTTGTGGCAGCCCTTCTTGTCGGCGACCTGGCCGGCCCAGGCCGCGTAGTGGTTGTCCGCGGCCGCGGAGGACTCCCAGGCCTTGGTCAGCGCCGCGGTCAGCGCCGCATGGTCGCCGATCTTGTCGACGGGCAGCTGGTTCAGCCGCTTGACCAGGTCGTTGCGCTGTCCGGCCGCGGCTCGCAGGTCCTTGGCCGCACCGTCCAGGTTGTCACAGGACTTGATGCCGTTGACGGCGCCGATCACCGACGAGCGGCTGTTGTTGCTGTCGGCCAGCAGCGCGTCCAGGCCCTTGGCCTGGCCCTCGGCGGGGTCCGTGGCCGGCTTGGGCTCGTTCTCCTTCTCCGCGGGCCCGGCCGCCGGGCCTGCGCTGTTCCCGGGAGCCGGCTTCTTCTCGCCGTCGTCGCTGCCGCCGCCGCTGAGCATCCAGCCGAGACCGAGGCCGGCGCCGGCGAGCAGGACCACGACAGCACCGATGATCGCCGCCGGGGCGAGCCGACGGCGCCGCCCGCCGCCGTCCTCGTCATGGAAAGCCTGCTGGTCGTGGAAGGCCTGCTGGTCGTACGGGTCGTGGCCGCCGCCGGGCGGGAACTGCCGGCCGTAGCCCGGGCCGGAGGCATCGTACGGGGGGCGGCCCGGGTCCGCGAAGCGGGGCAGCTGCGCGGTGGCGTCGGCTGCCTCCGTGGGCTGCCCGGCCGGTCCGCCGGCGGGCGGCGCGCCCGGTCCGTCGCGGAACAGGCCCTCGAACTCGGCGGGGGTGGGACGGTCGCCGGGCGCACCGGGGCCGGCCCCCGGCATGCCCGGGCCGGTGCCGAACGGCGTGCCCGGGGGCGGGGCCGGCGTCCCGCCGCCCACCGGACGGAGCAGTTGGGTGGCGGAGTCGCCCGCGCCGCCGGCACCGGGCATCGGCTGTGCCGCCTGCGGCATCGGGCGGGACTGGCCCTGCGGCCCGCGCTGCCCCGGCTTGATGGCGCGGAGCATGGTGGTGGACTCATCGGGCGTCTCGGGCGTCTCGGGCGGCAGCGGCGCGGCACCAGGGGTGCCGGGGGTGCCAGGGGCACCGGGAGTGCCAGGAGCGCCGGAGCGGGAGTCGATGGGGGGTATCAGCGCGGTGGCCTCCGCATCGCCCGCGGCAGCGGGCGGAAAGGGCGCACCAGCCTGGGAGTTGATGGGGGGTATGAGCGCGGTGGCCTCCGCGTCACCCGCAGCGGCGGGCGGAAGGGGCGCGCCGTTCTGCGCGGCGGCGGACGGCGGCGGCGCCCCGTTGTTCTGCGCGGCGGCGGGGGGAAGAGGCGCCCCGGCCTGCGGGGTGGCGCGCACCAGCTCACCGGACGGGCCCGGCAGGGGCTGCGGGCCGCCCTCCGGGGCCGGCCGGCCGTACGGCTGCTGCGGGGGCGCCTGCTGCGGTATCGACGATATCGACGGCGGCGCGGGCGGTATCGGGGGTTGCCCCTGGGGCGGCGGCGGGAAGCCCTGGCCACCGCCCTGCGGATGCGCTGGCGGTACGGGCGCGGGGGCCGACGGAGCCTGCGGCTGCGCCGGTGCCGGAGGGGGCTGGTCGTGGCCCGGCTGCGGACCGGACTGCGGCTGCTGGCCGTACCCCTGCCCTGGAGCCGGCTGCTGGCCGGGACCCCACGGCTGGCCCCAGGGCTGCCCGGCGGGCGGTGCGGCCTGCTGGTCGGGCGCCCACGCCTCACCGTCAGGGGGCAGCACTACGCCCTCTCGCGCGGGGCGGCCGGCCGCAGAATTCTGCGGGTCGTGACCCTGTCCGCTCTGCGTCACCGTGACTCCTACCGACGTGCAGACCTGTGGAAACTATGGAAACTCCGGCTGCACGCTACCGGTTCGCAGTGACGTTCGACCATGCCGCCTGGTCACCACCCCCACCAGGCCCTCACCAGGCCCTGTCGTCAAACTCCCGCGCGCCCCTCCGCCCACTCTTCCGCCCACCCTTCCGCCCGCCCCTCCGGTCGCGCCGGACGGGCCCGGCCGACGGCCCGCCCGACGCATTACGGCAAAAACGGCGTCAGGCAACAAACTCGACAGACCAGCCGCCGCCTCCTGATGAAGCCTCGGTCACGCCGCCACCGCCCGGAGGTCCAGTCGCGCGCCGAACTCCCGTACCACCGGTTCGTCCCGGTAGGGCTCCAGCCGCAGCTGGAAGTCCTCCAGGTACTCCGCACCGCGGTCCGAGCGCAGCCCGCTCAGCAGCTCCACCGCCTGTGTGCCCGTATGGCAGGCGTGCTCGACCTCACGCTGCTGCACCTGGGCACCGGCCAGCAGCAGCAGCCCGATGGCGCGGCGCCGCACCCGGCCCTCCGCATGCCCGTTCAGCGCCTCCTGGGCACGCTGGGCGGCCGGCCCCGGCTGCCCCAGGTCCCGGTGACAGTGGGCGAGTTCGTCGGCGAGATACGCCGGGTCGAAGTGCGCGATCCACGCCGGGTCGTCGCCGGAACAGCCGGCACCCCCCTCGGCGCGCTCCATCGCGGCGACCGCCCGGCCGGCCACCGCCTGGAAGGCCCGGCTGTCGCCCATCAGGGCGTGCCCGCGGGCCTCCGCCGCGCAGAACATCGCCTCGGTCCGCGGGGTGACGTGTCCGCGGGCGCCTTCCTGTGCGGCGCGGGCGAGTTGGGCGATCTCCCTCGGGTTGCCGAGCGAGGCGGCGAGATGGCTCATGCTCGCGGCGAGCACATAGCCGCCGTAGCCGCGGTCACCGGCCGCCTGGGCCAGCCGCAGCGCCTGGATGTAGTAGCGCTGCGCGAGACCGGGCTGTCCGGTGTCGACGGCCATATAGCCGCCCAGTTCCGTCAACCGTGCGACAGCGGCGAAGAGTTCCCGCCCCACGGACTCGCGGTACGAACCGGCCAGCAGCCCGGAGACCACGCTGTTGAGGTAGTGCACCACGACCGGCCGGACATGGCCGGCACCGAAGCGGTGGTCGAGTTCGCCGAGCGCCGCGGTCATCGCGCGTACCGCGTCGACGTCCGAGATCCCGACCCGGGCGCCGGCGTTCCGGGCGACCTGGGTGTCCGCGCCGGTGATCAGCCAGTCCCGGCTGGGCTCGACCAGCGCCGAGGCCGCGACCGTGGAGCCGCTGAGGAAGTCGCGCCGCCCTACGTCGCTGCGCCACAGCTCGCAGACCTGCTCGATCGCCCCCAGGACGGTCGGCGAGAACTGCAGGCCCACCCCGGACGCGAGGTTCTTGCCGTCGGCCATCCCGATCTCGTCGATGGTGACCGTACGGCCCAGTTTGCGGCCCAGTGCCTCCGCGATGACGGCCGGGGCGCGGCCCCGGGGCTGCTGTCCGCGCAGCCAGCGGGCCACGGACGTCTTGTCGTAGCGCAGGTCGAGACCGTGTTCCGCACCGCACATGTTGACGCGGCGGGCGAGCCCCGCGTTGGAACAGGCGGCTTCCTGAATCAGCGCTTGCAGCCGCTCATTGGGCTGCCGCGCGACGAGTGGCCTGGCGGCCATGCTTGTTACCCCCTGGCTTACTGCTGCGCGTTCACCGGCGAACGCCGTTCCCCGTGATCGATGCCCCGCGAATATCCCGGATATCCGAGTCATCCCGGATATGCGCGATACGACGGACTCAGACCGATGGGCGCTTTGCGAAACAAAGGCGTTTGGCGCGCGGCGGTGTCCGTGCACAGACAGCGGCACCGCCGTGCAGGGCCTCCCCCTCATGCACCGCGGCGGCCGCCGGGCGGCCTTCCCGCCCGTCACGCAGGTGGCTACCCGCGGCTCGGCCCCGGCCCGCCTACGCGCCCCCACCAGTGCTTCCATGCGCCCCACGTGCAAGAACGATGCGCCGGGCAGGTCACCCCTTGAGCCGTAACCCTTGGTGACACGGAGAGTTGTCATCAGCGTGGAAGAGACCATCGGAGTCACAGGAGCCGCGCAGATCCCCAAGCAGCGCGGCGAGCAGCTGCTCGACACTGCAGTGCGTTACGCGGAAGAACGCCATTGGGACGTGTTCCCCGGCGCATGGCTGGAGCACGTCGGCGAGACACCGCGCTGCTCGTGCGGCGCCCACGACTGCCCCGCGCCCGGCGCGCACCCCACTGCGCCCGGCTGGGCCGGACTCGCCAGCGGCAGCGCGACCGCCGTGCGCCGGATGTGGAGCAAGCAGCCGCGGTCCTCGATCCTGCTGCCGACGGGCCGGACGTTCGAGGCGCTCGATGTGCCCGAGACCGCCGGCTGCCTGGCGCTGGCCCGTATGGAGCGGATGGGGCTGACGCTCGGCCCGGTCACCCGCACCCCGGATCGGCGGATGTTCTTCCTCGTCCTGCCCGGCGCCTCGGCGAAGGTGCCCGCTCGCGTACGGGAGATGGGCTGGGCGCCGGCCGGTCTCGATCTGATCTGCCGCGGCGAGGGTGAGTACATCGCCGCCCCGCCGACCCGGGTGGGCACGCACGGCTCCGTGCAGTGGGCCCGGCGCCCGACCGCCGCCAACCGCTGGCTGCCGGACGCCGAGGACCTGATCAGCCAGCTCGCGTACGCCTGCGCACAGGACGCGGCGGCGGCCCGGGCACGCTGACCCGGGGGCACACCGGCCCCGGGCGGGCTTCCCCGGGCCGCGCCGCCCCCGGCGGACGGCTTCCCCGGGCCGCGCCCCACCGGCGGACCTCCCCGGGGCCCGGGCGCCTCATCGGCGCCTGCCCCGCCCACTGCTCACTGCCCACTGCTCCCCTCCGACCGCCCTCGGTCGCTGTCAGCGGCTCCTCGTATCGTGGATTGCCGGACGGGGGCCAGGCCGGCCTCTGCGGGGACGTCGGAGGGCAGGACCAGTGACCAGCGATCCAGGGCACATCGACAGGCAGGCCGCCGCGGCACCGCCACAGCACGCGGCGGCCGCCGCTTCGGACGGCCAGCCCGCCGTACGCATCCAGGGCCTGTGGAAGAAGTTCGGCGAGCAGATAGCCGTCCACGGCATCGACCTGACGCTGCCCGCGGGCCGCTTCATCGGGCTGGTCGGCCCCAACGGCGCCGGCAAGACCACCACCCTCTCCATGGTGACCGGCCTGCTGCGCCCGGACTCCGGACTGGTCGAGATCGGCGGACACGACGTCTGGCAGGACCCGGTCGCCGTCAAGTCCCGGATCGGAGTGCTGCCCGAAGGACTGCGGCTCTTCGAGCGCCTCTCCGGACGCGAACTCCTCGGCTACATAGGACGGTTGCGCGGCCTGCCCGGCGAAGAAGTCGACAAACGGGCCGGCCAGCTGCTGGACGTCCTCGACCTGGCCGGCTCCCAGCACAAACTGGTCGTGGACTACTCCACCGGAATGCGCAAGAAGATCGGCCTCGCCGCGGCGCTGCTGCACAACCCCGAGATCCTCTTCCTCGACGAGCCCTTCGAAGGCGTCGACCCGGTATCGGCACAGACCATCCGCGGCGTACTGGAGCGCTACACCGCCTCCGGCGCGACCGTCATCTTCTCCAGCCACGTGATGGAACTGGTCGAGTCGCTCTGCGACTGGGTCGCGGTGATGGCCGCCGGCCGGATCCGCGCCCAGGGCCCGCTCGCCGAAGTCCGCGGCGCCGCGCCCTCCCTGCAGGACGCCTTTCTGGAACTGGTCGGCGCGAACGACCGGGGCACGGCGCACGACCTGGACTGGCTGGGCGGTGGCGGCGCACGATGAGCACCGAATCCGTGACGCCCGAATCCACCGCAGTGGCCTCGCGCCCGGCCGCCGCACCGTCCCTGACCTCCGTCTTCATACGGCTGAAGCTGTCCCTGCTGCGCAACGGACTGCGCCAGTCCACCGGGCGCACCCTCGCGTACATCGCCTCCATCGCCGTCGGCCTGCTGTTCGCCGCCGGCGCCGTACTGGGGCTGACGGCGCTGCGCGGCACCGCCCATGTGGGCGCGCTGGCCGTCCTGCTCACGGGGATCCTCACACTGGGCTGGGCGGTGATGCCGCTGTTCTCCCCCGGGGGCGACGAGACGCTGGACCCGACCCGGCTGGTCATGCTGCCGCTGCGGCCACGGCCGCTGGTCGTCTCCCTGCTGGTGGCCTCGCTCGTCGGTATCGGCCCGGTCGTCACCGTCGCGCTGGTGGCCGGCTCGGTCATCGCGGTCGCCCATGGGCCGGCCGCCGCGGTCACCGGCGTGGCGGCCGTCGTCCTGGTGGTACTGGTCTGTGTCGCGCTGGCGCGCGCGGTGGCCACCGCCGCGGTACGGCTGCTGACCAGCCGACGCGGCCGCGATCTCGCCGTGCTGAGCGGGCTGTTCATCGCGCTCGGCGCACAGGGCGTCAACATCGCCGCCCAGCGGCTGGGCCGCCCGGACGGTCTGGCCGTACTGGAACCGCTGGGGGACGTGCTGCGCTGGGTGCCGCCGGCCTCCGCGATCAGCGCCGTCGAGCACGCCGGTCAGGGCGCGTACGGGCGGGCGCTGGCCGGACTGGGGCTGACGGCGCTGGCACTGGCGCTGCTGCTGTGGTGGTGGCGGCGCACGCTGACCACGCTGATGACCTCGCCGGACTCCTCCACCCTCCAGGCGGTGGAGAAGGACAGCGCCCGCCGGTCCGGCACCGGCGAGCGGGGGCTCGCACGCCTGCTGCCGCGCGGCCGTACGGGCACGGTCATGCTCCGTACGCTGCGCTACGCCTGGCGAGACCCGAAGTCGAAGATGTCCTGGGCGAGCGCGCTGGGTCTCGGCCTGCTGCTGCCGGTCGTCACGTCCGTGCAGGGCAACGGCAGCATGTACACGACGTTCTCCGCGTCCGCACTGCTCGGTATGCAGATGTACAACCAGTTCGGGCAGGACACCTCGGCGTTCTGGATGGTCGCCTCGTCGATCGCCACGCCCCGCGACGCCTACCGGGAGCTGCGCGGCCGGGCGGCGGCGCTGGCGCTGGTGGGCGTCCCGTATGTGACGCTGGTCGTGATCGGCTTCGCGGCGCTGGTCGGTCCGTGGTCGGCCTTCGTCGAGGTGTACGGGCTGTCGCTGGCCGCGCTCGGCGCCCTGATAGCCACCGGCGCGCTGGCGTCCACGCTCTTCCCCTACTCCATACCCTCGGAAGGCAACAAGAACGTCGCCCCGGGCCAGGCCGCCATCGCCTGGTTCAGCCTCCTCGGCGGCGTCGTGACGGCCGGGGTCCTGTGCGCGCCGCTGATCGCCCTGACCATCTGGCTGCACGTCGCCGGCCTGCACAGTCTGCTGTGGGTACTCCTGCCGGCCGGCGTGCTCTACGGCACCGGCATCGCCGAACTGGGCTTCCGCGTGGCCGCTCCGCGGGCGGTGCGGCGCTTGCCGGAGATCCTCACCGCCGTTAGCCAATAGCTGCGCTTGGCTTGCTTCCCACGTTGTCGTCTGCGGCACCGTACCTTCCGTTTCGCCGTTACGCCTGCGGCGGGCGTGGGTTGGTCGGGCGCGGGTCCGCTCCTCCGGACTTCGTCCTGCGGAGCGGCCCCTCCCGGGAGTGGGAGAAAAAACGGTGAGTGGGGGTGTACGCAAGTGGTCCACTACGCGCAGGTGATCGCTTACGTACACCCCCACCGGTCTTCTTCCACCCACCCACGGGAGGGGGCGCACCGCAGAACGAAGTTCGGAGGGGCGCACCCGTGACGTACAGCCCCGCGCAGCGGCAACAGCCCGCCGCCAGGCGCAACGGCGGGACAGCCAAGAACAAACGGGGCGCCGCGACGGGCGCAACGGCGAAACGGAAGGTACGGCGCCGCAGCCAAAAACGTGGGAAGCCAGCCAAGCGCAGCGGACTGGCGGACCGGCGATTTTTAGGAGAGGAACCCCTCCACCGCCCCGCACCACGCCTCCGGCTGCTCCCAAGGGAGCAGATGGCCCGCGTCGGGGATTTCGGCGTAGGTGCCGCGTGGGAGGACGCGGACCATCTCCTGCGCCTCGGCGCGGCCCAGTTCGGCATCGAGGCCTCGGATGACCAGGGCTGGGCAGGTCACCTGGGCGAGCTCTTCCCAATGGGCGTCGTGGACCCAGGTCTCGCGGGCGGTGAGCATCTGCCGGCGGGAGAAGACCGGGCGCCAGCCGTCGGCACGCTCGGCCATCACCTCGGCGAAGAACTCGCCGCGGGCCGGCCGGGGCCGTTCCAGCACCGGGTCGTCCTCGCCGAACCACTTGCGGACGTCCGCGAGGGTGGCGAAGGGCACCGGCCAGGATCGGAACCACTCGGTCCATTCGCGCTGCGAGGCCGCGCCCAGCGCGGAGGCCCGCATATCGCAGATGACCAGCGCACTGACCAGATCCGGGCGCCGGGCCGCCAGCTGCCACGCCGTCAGGGCTCCCATGGCGTGCCCGACGAGGGCGACCGGGGCGAGGCCGAGCTGCTCGATGGCGGCGATGGCGTCCTCGACATACGCCTCGCGGTCGTACGGCCCGTCCACGGGCTTCTCGCTACGGCCGTGGCCGCGCTGGTCCAGGGCGACCGGGCGGTGACGGGGACTCAGCCGGCGGGCGGTGTCGGCCCAGTGCGCGGCACGCCCCATCAGACCATGGAGCAGCAGCACGCCCGGCCGCTGCTCGCCCCCGTCCAGCCCGCCGCCGGTCTTGGGCGGATCAGTGAATTCCCAGGCGGCGAGTCGCACGCCGCCGGCCCCCGTCACATCGATGCGCCGCACCATATGTCCTGGCACCCCCAATCGTCCCGCGAGCACGCCCACACTATCGAACCTCTATTCGAACGCACCGTTCTGGCACGCAACACCCCTCGTTCGAGTGACCTCGCTCAGGGATTGACCACGCTCACCACGGGGAGACATCTGCCGGGAGGCGGGCCCTACCGGGAAGGGGGCCTGTGGGGGAAGACCCTGAGAGCTCGGGGCTCCGGGTCTGGGGCGGGGGACATGGGGAGGCAGGGCCCCGGCTGCTCGCAGCGCCGGGGCCCTGAGTGTCACCACGGTCCGTGGATGCATCCGAGCCCCCTCCCTGGCAAGGACAGGCCGACGCATGGCCATGCGTCAGCGTGTCACGAGACCGGCCGTACCGCACGGATTCGCACAAGTCCGTTCAACGGACAAACACGTACCGAGCCCGCCCAGCAGCGCGTCGGCACAGCTCAGCGGGCTCGCGGAAGCGCTACGACGAGCGCGAAACGGCGGCGGGGCGGCGGTCAGCGCTTGGCGACGAACACATGCGAGGCGATCTCGGAGTCCAGCTCCGCGGCCTCACCGCTGCTGCCGACCAGCACCCCGCCCGGCGACTCCGTCACGCTCACCACCGCGCCCGGCTGCACACCGGCCCGCCGCAGCGTGTACATCAGCTGGGCGTCCGCCTGGATCGGCTCGCCGATGCGGCGCACCACGGCCGTCTTGCCGTCCGCGCCGGCGTCCAGCTCCATCAGGCTGACCATGCCGGCGTCCAGGAACGGGTCGACCTCGGACTTCTCGCCCAGCTCCGCGAGCCCCGGAATGGGGTTGCCGTACGGCGACTCCGTCGGATGCCGCAGCAGTTCGAGGACGCGGCGCTCGACCGCCTCGCTCATCACGTGCTCCCAGCGGCACGCCTCGGCGTGCACCTGCTCCCACTCGAGCCCGATGACGTCGACGAGCAGGCACTCGGCGAGGCGGTGCTTGCGCATCACCCGCGTGGCCAGCCGTCGGCCTTCCTCCGTCAGCTCCAGGTGGCGGTCGCCGGCGACCGTCAGGAGTCCGTCTCGTTCCATGCGCGCGACCGTCTGGCTCACCGTCGGGCCGCTCTGTTCGAGCCGCTCCGCAATGCGAGCGCGCATGGGCACCACACCCTCCTCTTCCAGTTCGAGGATGGTGCGGAGATACATCTCCGTGGTGTCGATCAGTCCGGACATGCGTGCTGCCCCTCGATGTGTGGTGCGGTGGCCCTGCATCCAATTCTGACGCATTCCACTGACAACGGGTGCCTCCTCTCCCCGGTAGCGCATGCTCGACGGCCGGATCGGTGGACATCCGGCGGCTGTATTGACAGCGCGGCGGTCCAGACCGCAACGTGATCCGCGCCACTGAGCAGACGCGACGCCGACGCGATGCGAGGTAGATGCGGCGACGCAGATGCGCCGCAGACGCGACACACATGCGGCGACATCCGACGTGATCCGACGAGAGGGGCCCGCGGCCATGGCTGACAGCGACCGGAGCGACCGGCTGGCCGGGACGTACTTCGACGCCGCGATCGACCTGCTGCGCCAGGTCCGCGACGGGGAGGGCGACCGGATCACCGCGGCCGGACGGCTGATCGCGGACACCGTCGCGGCCGGTGGCCGGGTCTTCTCCTTCGGCGCCGGGCACTCCTCTCTCCCCGCCCAGGACACCGTCTACCGCGCCGGCGGTCTGGCCGTCATGAATCTGCTGTCCGTCCCGGGCGTGGTCGGCGTCGACGTACGGCCCGCGACGCTCGGCAGCGCACTGGAGCGGGTGGACGGGCTGGCCGCCGCCGTCCTGGACACCAGCCCGCTGCGGCCGGGTGACGCATTGGTGATCATCTCGCTGTCCGGGCGCAACGCGCTGCCCGTCGAGATGGCGAGGCACGCCCGGGCCCTCGGCATCAAGGTCATCGGCGTCACCTCGGTCGCGTACGCGGACGCCGCCACGTCCCGGCACGCCTCGGGCAGCTACCTCAAGGACCACTGCGATCTCGTCCTGGACAGCCGGATCCCGGTCGGCGACGCGGAGCTGACGCTGCCGGGCATCGGCGCGCCGTTCGGCCCCGCCTCCACGGTCGTCACCAGCGCGATCATGCAGGCCATGGTGGCGACGGCGGCCGGTACGCTCGCCGAGCGGGGCATCGACCCGCCGCTGCTGCGCTCCGGCAACGTCGACGGCGGACACGACTGGAACGCCCAGGTGATGCGCGAGTACGCGGACCGGATCTTCTACCGCACGTGAGACCGCGTCGCAGGCACCACGCGTAGGACCGCGCCGTCAGGCCGAACACGTAAGACCCCGCCGTCAGGCCGAGGCCACGCCGTCAGGCCGGCGCCGCGCCCGCGAGATCCAGGCACGCGGCGATCCGGGCCGCGACCTCCTCCGCGTAGTCCGCGTCCGCGCGGTCGAAGCGGCGGCGCGCCGGCGACCGCAGGAAGGTCAGTACACCGAGCGTCCGGCCGCGGCTGCGCAGCACCACACACAGGCCGTGCACCGTCCCGTCCGGCCAGTTACGGGCCGCCGCCCAGCCCTCCGCCGGGGCGGGCCCCGCGCTGCTGCGCACCGGGCCGCGCCGCCGGTAGGCCTGGAAGGCCGGATGGCCCGGTGCGTACGGCACAGGCATGCCGGTCGTCGCCGAGAACGCCTCGGACGGACCGGGCGCACCGGGCTCACCGGGCGGCGAGGCCAGCTTCCGCACCAGACCGCAGCCCGCCCCCCTCACCCCCGCGTCCCTGGCGCTCTCCCCCTCGGCCGCCCCACCACACCCGCCGCCGTCATACGTAACGCCATACGCATCGCCGTACCTCTCGCCGTACGCGTCCCCATGCGTATCGCGGTACGTGTCGCCGTACGCATCCCCGCACATGCCCCCATCCCCATCACCGTCCGCACCGCCGTACGTGTCGCCGTACGTGTCGTCCTCCGCGACCACCCCGTACGGCGCCGGCGCGGACTTCTCCGCCAGGTCGACCAGACCGTGGTCGGCGAAGCCCGCCAGCGCGAAGTCCAGGTGGACGGCGGCGGCCTCGGCCGGGTCCGGGCACTCCGCGGCCGCCCGGCCCGCCCGGTGGAGCTGATGCGCCCGGAAGCGCACCAGGGAGTTCTCCCGCTCGGTGCGCTTGGCCTCCGTGACGTCCTGGAAGAGCCAGGCGACGCCCAGCGGTACCGGCTCCTCCGCGAGCGGCGAGGCCAGCCGGACGAAGCCGCCGCGCCAGCACCGTAGCGACGGCCCGGCCTCCTCGGAGCGCAGCGTCACCCACATCTCGGCGACGGCCGGCGGCGCGCCCCCGGCGAGGACGTGCTGGAGTACGCACTCCAGCTCCTCGGCGCCCTGCGCCAGCAGATCGCCCAGCGGGCGGCCCAGCAGGGCGGTACGGCGTACGCCCAGGGTGCGGGCGGCACGCCCGTTGACGAGGGCGGGCCGCAGGTCCACGTCGACCAGGACCACGCCCCACGAGGCGTCCTCGAAGAGCGCCTCGCTGAGCGCGACGGACCGCTCCAGGTCCAGCTGGGTGTGCACCTCGCTGAAGGCGCAGTACACACCCGCGACCCGGCCGCCGGGGGCGCGGACGGCGGAGGACTGGGTACGGACGAGCACCCGGTGGCCCCCCTTGGCCAGCAAGGCGAATTCGTGGACCTGGCGGCCCGGGGAGCGCATCGCGGCCGCGAGCGCCGCCTCGATGCCGCCGGCGTCCTCCTTGCGGACGGCCCAGCCGGACAGCCCCGTGCGGCCGACGGCCTCGGCGGGGGTCCAGCCCAGGATGCGCTCGGCCTCGTGATTCCAGTGGGTGACCGTGCCGTCCGCCGCGAAGGCCATCAGGGCGGCGTCCATTCCGTCCAGGAGAGCGGCGAGAAGTCCGGAGTCGTCGGCCTGGTCGCCGCCGCGGCGCGCCGGCACCGATGAGCCGGAAAGCCCAGAAGAACCGGAAGAATCGGAAGAACCAGAAGGACCGAAAGAACCGGAAAGCCCTGAAGAAGCCGACGAAGCAGTCACAGGCACTCCTCACGAACGCGGCCGTACGTGCTGCACCTGGCCACATTCAACTGGAACGTGACCCACCCCACACCCGATTCGCGGAAATCGTTGTTCCCCGAGCTCCCGGAAAATCGGTTGTGCGGCTCCGGACGGCTTCCTAGTGTGTGGCGCACACAAGAAGGGAGGTGGTTCGGCCGATGATTTCGCACCGGACATGTGAGGTGGCTGCGGGCTAGCGGCCCGTCGCTCACCGAAGTGCAGCGCCGGACCAGCGCATACTGCAGATGCGCAGCCGGCCAATCCCACGCAGTCACCCGACCCGCGGGCTGCCGGTTCGTCCGACCGGCCCTTCGCGCCACCGAGCGCGGAGGAAACAGCCCGCGGGTCGTCTGCGTGTACGGCCGCGTACGGGGCCGCCGGGCGTCTCCCCCGGCCCGTTACCCCTCAGGGCGCCAGACGCTCCACCCGCCAGGTCACCGCACCGCCCCCGGCACCACCCCCGGCCTCGCCCTCGACCGCGGCCTCGCCCTCGACCGCGGCCTCCCCCTCGAGCCCTCCCTCAAGCTCCCCCTCAACCTCTCCCCCGGCCTCGCTCCCGGTCCGGCGGACGTACCGCAGCCGGTCGTGCAGACGGTTCAGCCGCCCCTGCCAGAACTCGACCGTCTCGGCGGTGACCCGGTAGCCGCCCCAGTGCGGCGGCGCCGGCACCTGCTCGCCTTCCGGGTAACGGGCCGCCAATTCCTCGTAGGCGCGCTCCAGTTCCTCGCGCGACGACAGGGGCGCCGACTGCTCACTGGCCCAGGCGCCCAGCTGGGACCCGTGCGGGCGGGTACGGAAGTACGCCGCGGTCTCGTCCCGCCCGATGCGCTCCGCGGTGCCGGTCACCACGACCTGGCGGGAGAGCGGATGCCAGGGGAACAGCAGCGAGATATGAGGGTTTTCGGTCAGTTCACGGCCTTTGCGGCTGTGATAGTTGGTGAAGAACACAAAGCCGCGGTCGTCGAACCCCTTGAGGAGCACGGTCCGTGAACTCGGCCGGCCGGCGGCGTCCGCCGTCGAGACGACCATGGCGTTCGGCTCGTGCAGACCGGCCACCGTGGCGTCCTTGAACCAGCGCGCGAACTGGTCGTACGGGCTGGCCGCGAGGTCGGACTCGGCGAGTCCCTCGGCGCGGTAGTGCGCGCGCATGGTGGAGGGATCAGGGGTCTCGGTATGGGGCGCGTCGGCTGGGTGCACGGCCTCATCTTGCAACATCGGCACCGGCCCGGTCAGCCGGGTTGGTGCGAAAGTCTGCCCCTCGTCGACCTGGTGTAACCCTCCCGTCGGCAAAACGACCGGTGTGCCGGATGTCACGCTTCCCCGCGGGTGGAGGGACCCGCCAGAATCATGGCCGACCCACTGTGGTGCCCTGACAGGAACAGGGATAGGGACAGGTACGGGTACAGGTACCGTGTGCCGTCCGGTCCGCGGCCTGAGCACTCATGAGCACTACGGTGCACAGCACAACACAGCGCCGCACCGCACCGCACGCACCACCGCATCCGCCGCCCGCCGTCCGGCCCACCGCGGGCACGGCCCATCGCGTGACCCATGCCCTGGCGGGGCATCACCGGGGTGACCGGTACGGACCGCGAGCTGCCCGGCGCAGCCGCGTAACCGCGTCGGCACCGCACACCACTCGACCGCACGGCAGCCGGTCACGGACCCTATGCCGTCCCCATTCTGAGGAGCCGCCTGATGTCCGACTTCGTACCCGGACTCGAGGGAATCGTCGCGTTCGAGACGGAGATCGCCGAACCTGATAAGGAAGGCGGCGCGCTCCGCTACCGCGGGGTCGACATCGAAGACCTCGTCGGGAACGTGTCCTTCGGGAACGTCTGGGGACTGCTGGTCGACGGCGCGTTCAACCCCGGCCTGCCGCCCGCCGAGCCGTTCCCCATCCCCGTCCACTCCGGTGACATCCGGGTCGACGTCCAGTCCGCGCTCGCCATGCTCGCGCCCGTATGGGGCCTGAAACCGCTGCTGGACATCGACGAGGAGACCGCCCGCGACAACCTCGCCCGGGCCGCGGTGATGGCGCTGTCGTACGTCGCCCAGTCGGCGCGCGGACAGGGCCTGCCGATGGTGCCGCAGAAGGAGATCGACAAGGCGGAGACCGTGGTGGAGCGCTTCATGAAGCGCTGGCGCGGCGAGCCCGACCCCAAGCACGTCAAGGCCGTCGACGCGTACTGGACGTCGGCAGCCGAGCACGGCATGAACGCCTCCACCTTCACCGCCCGCGTCATCGCCTCCACGGGCGCCGATGTCGCCGCCGCGCTCTCGGGCGCCGTCGGCGCCATGTCCGGCCCCCTGCACGGCGGCGCGCCGTCCCGCGTCCTCGGCATGATCGAGGAGATCGAGCGCACCGGCGACGCCACCGCCTACGTCCGCAAGGCCCTGGACAAGGGCGAGCGCCTGATGGGCTTCGGCCACCGCGTCTACCGCGCCGAGGACCCGCGGGCGCGCGTGCTGCGCCGCACCGCCAAGGAGCTGGCCGCCCCGCGCTTCGAGGTCGCCGAGGCCCTGGAGAAGGCCGCGCTGGAAGAGCTGCACAACCGCCGCCCGGACCGCGTACTGGCCACCAACGTCGAGTTCTGGGCGGCCATCGTCCTGGACTTCGCGGAGGTCCCGGCGCACATGTTCACCTCCATGTTCACCTGCGCCCGGACGGCGGGCTGGAGCGCCCACATCCTGGAGCAGAAGCGCACGGGCCGCCTGGTCCGCCCGTCGGCCCGCTACGTGGGGCCCGCGGCACGCAGCCCGCACGAGATCGAGGGATACGGCGCCCTCACCGGCAGCTGACCGCCTACACGCCTGACCGCCGCGCCCGGGTCGGCTCGCGGCGGTCAGGCGACAGACGCAGAACAGCCGTGATCGGTCTCTGGGGGCGTTCTTCTCTTTGCCAGTCAGTCGCCGATGGCGGCAGTCACGGCAGACGGCCCCGGGAAGTCGGCGGGGATGGCGTCCATGAGGATTTCGTCTACGGGCTCCCCCAGCCAGTACCCCGACTGCCGAAGGTGCCCGACCTCCCGAAACCCGGCTTTCTGGTACGCGGCGACCCCAGCCCGATTGGGCGCCAGAACCTTCAGCCACACCATGCGCAACGCACCGAGGTGGAAGGCCCAGTCCAGAGTGAGCCGGGTTGCTTCGGTGGCATACCCCTTCCCTCGCGCCTCGGGGGCGAGCACGATCACGAACTCAGCCGTTCGCACGAACGTGTTGATCTGCAACACGGTGATGCCGATGGCTGTTTGCCCTTCGAGCTGCACCACCTCGAATTGCTGGTAGCGGTCGTTCGCGCGCTGTCGCTCGTACCCGGCCGCGCGCACCTCCCACGCCTGCGCCCACTGGTTGCCGTACCCCAGGATCGTTCGCGCGTCGTTCTCCCATCGGTGGTACTCCGGCAGCAAATCTTGCCGGGGCATCCCGAGGGCAAGCCTTTCGCCCGTCAAGAGAATGTGTGGATCACTCACGGTGTTTCTTCCCGCCGGTCCCGGGCGGTGCCCGGCCCGTCTGGTGTGTAGGTAGCGGTATAGAGCGCGGTATCGGCGGGCTCCTCAACGGGGTTGCCTTCCGGGTCGGCAATCCAGGCGTGCAGTCGCACAGGGTCAACGGCCACGCCATGCCGCCACTCCGCCCGGCGCCCCGCGAACGCCAGCAGCAGAGCTGCCGATGTCGATTCCTCCATGCACGCCCACCGCATCGGCATCCGTCGTGTGGCCCAGCGGACCGCGCACACAGCGTAGCGAGCCTGATACGCCGTTGCGGGTCGCAGAGCGCGGCCAAAGCATGCGAGCCGGACGAGCCGCCAGAACCGGTGCCGACGGCGGCCGACCGTCCATGCTGTTGTGGTAACCAACACGGCGGGGACGGCCCCCACCCGCCATCGCCACGGCGTACATGGAAGGGGCGACAGTGCGGCCGGTTGTTCGACGGTCCCCCACGAAGGGGCAACTTCGCGCAGCAGAATGACATTTGCGGCCAGCACGGCGGCGGCCTCGGACGCGGGGCGCAGCTCTGTGCGGCCGGTGTCGTAGTCGATCAGCACGCAGGCATGCGCGGCCTTCGCGGCCACCGTGTTGTTTCGGCTCATTGCGCACCCGCCCAGGGCAGCGTGCACCACTCAGTGCGCGGGCTGCGGTCGATCGCCTCTAACCACGATTCCGCCGCGATGGCGGACAGCAGTGGCGGCCATATCGTCCGCGCCCCCAGGGCTGCCGCGTGCATAGCAGCGCGCAGTGGTCCCGGGCTGACCAAACCCCTAGCCGCGAGGCGTCCGTCAGCGAGGGTGAGAAGGCGCCGCAGGTTGATCCGGAGCCCCTGGTGGAAGTCGCCGACGAACACCCCCTTGGACGCTCGCTCGCGGTGTGCCTTCGGGAGCACACCCGCGAATGCATCAGCCAGCAAAGGCTTGTAGCGACGCGCGGAAAACCGAACTTCGGCGCAAGCGGAAACCACCGCGTCCAGTACCGCCCCGTCGAAATACGGATTATGCAGAGCAACCCCCAAGGAGTCGGCGAGTTGTAATTCCGACTTGGCGGAACGTGCGACGCCCCGAATGGAGGCAACAAGTAGGGCGTTCGGATCAGTCGTGGTGCCGGTGCCTACCGGATCCGGCACATTCGCTGAGAGCCAAGCGGGGCGGGGGCGTTCCGCACGGCCTATGCGGCCAGCGTCCCCGCGCAGCGCCGCCGCGATCAACAGTCGGGGGCTCTGTTTACGAAGCCGGGCCCAATCCATCGCGTCTCCCACCATCCGCAGCAGTCGCCCTTGCCGGGAAAGGTTCACCAGGTGTGTAGGCGGAACCGTGAACAGGTTGTCCCCGCCGTCACCGGTCAAGTGGCAGCCTGACCTCACAGCGGCCACGGCTCGTAGTTGTTCAGAGAACATCGCCCACACGGCGGTCGACGGTGCCGGCTCATCCGTAACGGGTAAGGGCACAGATGATTCAGAGAAGGGAAGGTGCCCCACCGTAAGCGGAAGGCGCATACACAACACCTTTTCCCCACAGAGCGATTGGGCGTATTCCAGGTCTCCGCCGTCCGTGATTTCTACCGGGTGCAGCGTGACACCCGTGACCTGCCCGTGCCGTGCGGCGAGCAGCGTCACCGTGGTCGAGTCCATCCCCGCCAGGTCCGACGTGGCGGTGACCCCTTCTACCCGTACGCGAACGCCCTCCCCCAGCGCCCACCGCAGCGCAGCCATAGCGGCATCCGTCGACCGTTCCGACGGGGACCACCACTCGGCAAGCGAGGGTGCGCCACCATCGCTGCTCCACCTCAGGACGTGACCCGGAGGGACCGACCGAACACCCACCCACGCGCTGAGCCCGGAAGCCGGCGCGTTTCGCTCCCGGAGGTACGCCCCCAGCCAATCCGTGTCCACAGCGCCCCCGGCCAATGCTCCAAGGGCAAAGGCGCTTGATCCCCATACCTCCCCGTCGGGAGTCGCCACCGTGTAGACGGGGCTCGCGCCGGTGGCGTCCGCCAGCACCTCGACAGCGCCGCCCGGGCCGCCCCGCACGGCCGTATAAGAACCCGCCCATGCCCCCGCAGCCGAGGCAAACATAGGACTGGACAAAGCACGTTTCATGTCCTGTTCGGTGGCAGAGCAAGGTCCGAACACCGCCAATTTCGCATTCGACTGTTCGAGCGTGCGCAGGTGGCCGGGCACGACATCGCCGACCGTCCACAATGGCGGGTCTTGCCACACCAGGCGAGCGCCCACCGGAGCAACAGGGCGCTTACCTGGTGCGCAACCGCCGAACCACCGCATCCGAAGTCCGTTCACATTGGCACCTCTCACATTGGCACCTCACTTGCCGCATCACCGGAGCGGCGGTCCCCGAAATGGGGACCGCCACACTTGGGTCAGTCATACGGGCTCTGCTTCGACTCCGTGCTGTTCTGGTCGCTGCCCTGTGTGAGCGCAGCAGCGTTCCCCAGATCGATCACCCTCGGTGGAGTGAACGGGTTCACCTCCGGCTGCGCCGTAGTCGACTCCTGGTCGGTCATGGTCTGTCCCTCCCTTCTCAACTCGACTTGCTCGGTGCTCCCTTGACCGGGAGCATCCCCGGCCTCATGACTGGCCGGGAGTCTCGGGGGTTTCGTTGTGGGAGCCCCACCGCCGGTGTTCGGCGATCTTCATGCCGGCGATAACCGACACCCCGTACTTCGCGTGCTCGCGCGCCTGTGAGCGTTCCGCAGCCAGCGCTGCACACCGTTCACAGCCTTCTACCGGCTCCGGGTCGAGATCCTGGGGACTGTACGGCCAGGGAAGCTCTACCGCGCGTTCCTGATATCCGCTCACCGTCGACTCCCCGACTCCGGCGTAGCATCCAGTTTCGCCGCCAGCCGCTCAGCATCCGTCAAGGACAGGTTCGGCGGGGCGATTCGGTCCGGCCCGTTGCGGGTCACCGACACGAGCGACGGCTCCAAGTGGAAACCCGCCCGTCGGAGCGCGTCGTCCAGTCGCTTACGCACTTCGCTCGCCGTCTGCCACGCCGTCTGGACTGCCATGGTTGCGCTCTCTCGTTAGCCTGTTGAGTGGTTCCACCGTGCCGGGCCGGGCGTACGCTGAACAGGGGCGGAGCCTTAACTCCGCAGAAGTTAAGAGCCAAGATCATCAAGGGGGTCGCACGCTTGTGGCAACGGAAGATGACAACGGACAACCCGCCCCACCTATAAGCCTGTTGGGCTTCTTCGGATCACGAGTGCTCAAGCTGCGCACCGAACGCGGCTGGTCGCAGGCGGAGTTAGCGAATGAGGCGCACACCACCGGCGCCATGATCAGCTATGTGGAAAACGCGAAGCGGGTACCGTCTGCCGACTTGGCGCACGACCTCGACGAGGCGTTTGAGGTTGACTTCTTCGCCGAGTTCTACCCCCTTGTAGTCCGGTACGCCTACCCGGCATGGTTCCTGCCGTACATCGAACTTGAGCGCGAAGCCTCAGCGATCCGATCGTTTCAGAGCCAAGTCATTCCTGGCTTATTGCAGACAGAGAACTACGCGCGAGCCATGCTCGCCCCGGTACGACCTGACAACTTGGATGATCTCGTTGCCGCCCGCATGACGCGCCAAGCAATATTCGAGCGGGCAGCACCCCCGCGTACGTGGTTCATCGTGGATGAGCAAGCGCTACGCCGGAAAATCGGCGGCCCTGATGTCATGGCAGAACAGCTTGAACGCCTCCTGACGGCAAGCCACGAACCCCGGATTGTCATTCAGGTGGTGCCGGACACCATCGCTGCACACCCAGGGTTGGCCGGACCGTTCACCCTGCTCACCTTCGACCAGGGGAAGGACCCGAAGACTGGCGACCGTAAGCCGCCGCATGACGTGCTGTATGTGGACGCCTTCTCCCAAGGACGGACAGCCTTGGACACGACAGAAGTCACAGCAGCAACACACGCCTATGATCTCCTCAGGAGTTACGCCCTGTCGCCGGAGGACTCAGCCGCCCTCATTGGCGATCATCTGGAAGGACTGAAAAAGGCATGACCAGCGCAAGCACACTGCCAGTCCGCTGGCGCAAGTCCAGCTACAGCAGCACCAACGGCGGCGAGTGCATCGAGATCGGCGAGGGAATCACCGGCATCGTTCCCGTCCGTGACAGCAAGGACCCGAACGGCCCCGCGCTCACCTTCAAGACTGGCGCTTGGTCGTCGTTCGTCTCTGTCATTAAGGGCGGGAAGTTCCCCGGCTGACTCACGAGCAGCACCCCGAGTAAGTGGTCCTCGCCGAGGCGCCCGCTGATCAGCCGGAACCGCCGTCAGCGCAGGGACGTGTGGATGATATGTGCCCACTGGTCGACGACGCGTTTGCGGCGGGGGGAGTCGTCGGTGAGGAGGTTGGCCAGGCCCAGGCCGCGGGCCATGTCGAGGAGGCCCTGGATGGTCTCCCGTATGCCGGGGGCGGATTCGTCCGCGTCCAGGAGGGCCACCGCCGTGCGGTGTACCTCGCGCCCCACGCGGGCTTCCAGGGCGGTGACGCGTGCGCGGAGCTGGTCCTCGTCGGCTGCCGCCACCCACAGGTGCAGTGCGGCGCGGAACAGCGGCCCCGTGTACAGGCCGACCAGTTCCTCGACGATGATCCGGGTGCGGGCGGGGGAGTTGGTGGGGGGAAGGTCGGCGGCGAGCGCCTTCAGGGCGGCCTTGCGCTTCTCGGCGACGTGCTCGACGGCCGCGGTGAACAGGTCCTCGCGGGTACGGAAGTGGTGCTGGGCGGCGCCCCGGGAGACGCCCGCCCGCTCGGCGACCACGGAGACCGTACTGCCGCTCCAGCCGCGCTCCGCGAGGCAGGCGACGGCGGCCTCCAGCAGCCGGTGGCGGGTGGCACGGCTGCGTTCCTGCTGGGGTGGTCCGGCGCCGCGTACCGGAGTCAGACCGCCCATGCCGGGGCCCGTCGCTCCAGGAAGGCGGTCATGCCCTCGCGGGCCTCGGCGGAGCCGAAGAGACGTGCGGATGCTGCGGCGAGCGCGTCCGTGTCGCGGTCGAAGGTGCGCAGGATGTCGGTGGTGAGCAGCTTCTTCGAGGCGGCCAGGCCCTGGGGTGAGGCCTTGCGGAGGCCGTCCAGTACGGGGGCGAGGGCGGTGTCGACGTCGTCCGCCGCGAGCGTGACCAGACCGATCCTGGCCGCCTCGGCCGGGCCGAACGCCTCGCCGGTCAGGTAGTAGCGGCCCGCGGCGCGCGGGTCCAGCCGGGGCAGGAGCGGCAGGGAGATGACGGCGGGCGCCAGGCCGAGCCGGGCCTCGGTGAAGGCGAAGGTCGCGTCCGGTCCGGCCGCCGCGATGTCGCAGGCGCCGAGCAGCCCGAGGCCGCCGGCCCGCACATGGCCACACACGCGGGCGACCACTGGTTTGGGTAGCTCCACGAGCGTGCGCAGCAGCCTGGCCAGGCCCAACGGGCCGTCCGTGGCCGTACCGGATGTCGCCTCGGTCAGGTCCGCACCGGCGCAGAAGGTGCTGCCCGTGTGGGTGAGGACGAGGGCGCGGGTCCTGTCGTCGGCCGCGGCGTCCGTGAGTGCCTGGTGCAGCTCGGCCACGAGGCGGGCGGAGAGGGCGTTGCGGTGGTGCGGGGAGTTCAGGGTGAGGGTGGTGATGCCGCGGCGGTCGTGGGAGCGCAGCACCAGGGGTGGTGGAGACGCGTTGGTCATGGATCCCTGTGGTTCCTCTCCGTTGGGGCGGCCTCGGCGTCGGCCTTGGTGGCGGCTTTGGTGGCGGCTTTGGTGGCGGCTTTGGTGGCGGCTTTGGTGGCGGTCTTGGTGGCGGTCTTGGTGGCGGTCTTGGTGTCGGCGTCGGCCTTCGTGTCGGCCTCGGCGTCGGCGTCGGCCTTCGTGTCGGCTCAGTACGACTTCGGCAGGCCCAGTGACTGGTGCGAGACGTAGTTGAGGATCATTTCGCGGCTGACCGGGGCGATCCTGGCCACCCGGGCGGCCGTGATGAGCGAGGCGAGGCCGTACTCCTGGGTGAGGCCGTTGCCGCCGAGGGTGTGGACGGACTGGTCGACGGCGCGGACCGCGGCCTCGGCGGCCGCGTACTTGGCCATGTTGGCGGCCTCCCCCGCGGCGATGTCGTGGCCCGCGTCGTAGAGGCGTGCTGCCTTCTGCGTCATCAACCGGGCCAGTTCCAGCTCGATATGGGCCTGGGCGAGGGGGTGGGCGATGGCCTGGTGGGCGCCGATGGGTTCCTTCCACACCTGGCGGGTACGGGCGTAGTCGACAGCTCGGGCGAGGGCGTAGCGGCCCATCCCGAGGGCGAAGGCGGCGGTCATGATGCGTTCGGGGTTGAGGCCGGCGAAGAGCTGGAGGAGGCCTGCGTCCGGGTCGCCGACGAGGGCGTCGGCGGGCAGGCGTACATCGTCCAGGACCAGCTCGAACTGCTTCTCGGCGGCGGCGAGTTCCATCGCGATCGGGCGGCGGCTGAAGCCGGGGGTGTCGCGGGGGACGATGAACAGGCACGGCTTGAGGCGGCCTGTCCGGGCGTCTTCCGTGCGGCCCACGATCAGCGTGGCGTCGGCGATGTCGACACCCGATATGAACACCTTGCGGCCGCTGAGCAGCCAGTCGGTGCCGTCCGGGCGGGCCGTGGTGGTGATCCGGTGCGCGTTGGAGCCGGCGTCGGGTTCCGTGATGCCGAAGGCCATGGTGCGGCTGCCGTCGGCGAGGCCGGGCAGCCAGGCCCGCTTCTGTGTCTCGGTGCCGTAGCGGGCGAGGACGGTGCCGCAGATGGCGGGCGAGACGACCATCATGAGAAGGGGGCTGCCGGCCGCACCCAACTCCTCCAGGACGATGGCGAGTTCGGTGATCCCGGCGCCCCCTCCGCCGTACTCCTCCGGCAGGTTGACGCCGAGGTAGCCGAGTGCGCCGGCCTCGGCCCACAGCTCGTCGGGGTGGCGCTCCTCACGGACGACGGCGGTCAGGTAGTCGCGGCCGTAGCGCCTGCCGAGTGCGGCGACGGCGGCGCGCAGGGCGCGGTGCTCCTCGGTTTCCAGGACGGTGGTTTCCGGGGCGGTGGATTCCGGGGCAGTGGATTCCGGGGCGTCCGGCACGATGCTCATGATTCCTCTGATTCCTCCTCCGGTACGGCGGCCTGTACGACGGCGAGCAGGGCGCCGACCTCGACCTGGTGGCCGGGGGCGGCGTGCAGGGCGGTGAGCGTGCCGGAAGCCGGTGCGGTGATCCGGTGTTCCATCTTCATGGCCTCCAGCCACAGGAGGGGCTGTCCGGCCGCCACCCGCGCCCCTTCGGCCAGCCCTTCGGCGACCCGGACGATGGTGCCCGGCATGGGGGCGAGCAGGGATCCCGGCGCATACTGCGCGGCCGGTTCGGGGAAGCGGGGCAGGGCGGTCAGGGCAGTGGCGTTCACGTACACCTGGTCGCCGTACCGCGCCACGTCGAACCTCCGTCGCACGCCGCCGATTTCGAGGACGACCGCCCCGGCTTCCACGCGTACGACGTGCACGACGTCCACGGCGTCCACGACGTCCACGACGTGCGCTCCTTCAGCGGCCAGGCCGTCCCTGGTGTGCCAGTAGCGGACCTCGTGCTCGGTCCCGTCGGGCTCGGTGCGGTAGCGCTTCGTCTGCGGCTGCGACGGCACGTTGCGGAAGCCGCCGAAGCGGGAGCGGCCGTGCGCGTCGGCGAGAGCGGCGGCGAGCGGTGCGTGGGGGTCCCCCCTGCTCGAGCGAAGCCGAGACCTTGAGGGAAGGTCGGGGGCCGGCTCGGTGAGGGCGTCCAGATGGCGCCCGTAGAACCCGGTGTCCATGCGGGCCTCGGCGAACTCGGGGTGCCGCAGGGAACGTACGAGGAGGTCACGGTTGGTGACCGGTCCGTGGACGGCGGCCCGCTCCAGGACCCCGGCGAGCCGGCGCACCGCCTCCGCCCGCGTGGGGGCGTGGGCGACGGCCTTGGCGAGCAGCGCATCGTAGTGCACGCCGATCAGGTCGCCGTCGGCGTAGCCGGTGTCGAGGCGCACCGCTCCGGGGACCGCGAGGCGGTGCAGCGTGCCGGTCTGCGGGGCCCAGTCGGCGGCCGGATCCTCCGCGCAGAGGCGGGCCTCCACCGCGTGGCCGTGTGCGCGGGGCGGTCCGTCGCCGTCCAGCGGGCCGCCCTCGGCGATCCGTATCTGGAGGGCGACGAGGTCGATGCCGAACACTGCCTCGGTGACGGGGTGCTCGACCTGGAGGCGGGTGTTCATCTCCAGGAAGTGGGCCTGGCCGTCGGCGACCAGGAATTCGACGGTACCGGCGCCGCGGTAGCCGGTGGCCCGGACGGCGCGCTCAGCCATCTCCTCGAGGGCGGCGGCGAGTTCGGGCGCCAGGCCCGGAGCGGGCGCCTCCTCGATGACCTTCTGGTGACGCCGCTGGAGCGAGCAGTCCCGGGTACCCAGTGCCCATACGGTGCCGTACGCGTCGGCGAGGACCTGCACCTCGATGTGGCGCCCGCCCTCGATATACGGCTCGAAGAACACCTCGCCATCCCCGAAGGCACTCCACGCCTCGGCCCGCGCGTCGGCCAAGGCACCGTCCAGCTCGGCGAGTTCGCGGACCACCCGCATACCGCGACCGCCGCCGCCCGCCGCGGCCTTCACGAGGACGGGCAGGTCGCCGGCGGTGACGGACGTCAGCGGGGCGATGCCCAGGAGCTCCTTGGCGCGGGTCTTGGAGGCCATCGCCTCGATCGCCTCGGGCGGTGGCCCGATCCAGGTCAGGCCGGCGTCGATGACGGCACGCGCGAAGTCCGCGTTCTCGGAGAGGAACCCGTAGCCGGGGTGGACGGCGTCGGCGCCCGCGTCCAGGGCCGCCTTCACGAGGAGATCGCCGCGCAGATACGTCTCCGCGGGAGCCGCGCCCGGCAGTCGTACCGCCGCACCGGCCACGCGCGTGTGGAGCGCGTTGTCGTCGGCGTCGGAGTGCACGGCGACCGTCCTGATCCCCAGCTCATGACAAGTACGGAAGATCCGGCAGGCGATCTCGCCCCGGTTGGCGACGAGCAGCGTCGAAATCGTCGGCATCACGTTATCCCTCATCGTCGACATCGTGTGATCCCTCATCGTCGACATCACGTGATCCCTCACATCCGGAAGACGCCAAAGCCGCCCCGCGCGCCCTCGTACGGCGCCGTGTGGACGGCGGACAGGCACAGGCCGAGGACGGTGCGGGTGTCGCGCGGATCGATGACGCCGTCGTCGTACAGCCGCCCGGAGAGGAACATCGGCAGCGACTCGGCCTCGATCTGCTGCTCCACCATGGTGCGCAGGGCGGCGTCCGCCTCCGCGGCCCTTTCGTCGTACGGCTGCCCCTTCGCCGCCGCCGACTGCCGGGCGACGAGGGAGAGGACACCGGCGAGCTGCTGGGGGCCCATGACGGCGGACTTGGCGCTGGGCCAGGCGAAGAGGAAGCGCGGGTCGTACGCCCGCCCGCACATGCCGTAGTGACCGGCGCCGTACGAGGCGCCCATCAGGACGGACAGATGCGGCACCGTCGAGTTGGAGACCGCGTTGATCATCATCGCGCCGTGCTTGATGATGCCGCCCTGCTCGTACGCCTTGCCGACCATGTAGCCGGTGGTGTTGTGCAGGAAGAGCAGCGGAATGTCGCGCTGGTTGGCCAGCTGGATGAACTGGGCCGCCTTCTGCGACTCCTCGCTGAACAACACCCCCTGGGCGTTGGCCAGGATGCCGACGGGATAGCCGTACAGGGCCGCCCAGCCGGCGGTCAGGCTCGTCCCGTAGAGCGGCTTGAACTCGTCGAAGTCGGAGGCGTCGACGATCCGGGCGATCACCTCGCGCGGGTCGAAGGGGACCTTCAGGTCGTCGGGGACGATGCCGAGCAGATCCTCCGGGTCGTACGTGGGCGGGGCCGCTGGGCCGGGATCCTCGTACGCCTTGCGGTGGTTGAGGCGGGCCACGACCCGCCGGGCCCGGCGCAGGGCGTCCGGCTCGTCGACGGCGAAGTAGTCCGCGAGACCCGACACGCGCGCGTGCATCTCGGCGCCGCCCAACGACTCGTCGTCGCTCTCCTCACCCGTGGCCATCTTCACCAGCGGCGGGCCGCCGAGGAAGACCTTCGCGCGCTCCTTGACCATGATCACGTGGTCGGACATGCCGGGGATGTACGCACCGCCGGCGGTCGAGTTCCCGAAGACGACGGCGACGGTGGGGATGCCAGCGGCGGACAGCCGGGTCAGGTCCCGGAAGATGGCGCCCCCGGGGATGAAGATCTCCTTCTGGGAGGGCAGGTCCGCTCCGCCCGACTCCACCAAGCTGATGCAGGGAAGGCGGTTGGCGAGCGCGATGTCGTTGGCGCGCAGAGCCTTCTTCAGCGACCAGGGGTTGCTGGCGCCCCCGCGCACCGTCGGATCGTTGGCGGTGATCAGGCACTCCACGCCCTCGATCACCCCGATGCCGGTGACCAGCGACGCGCCGACCCGGTAGTCGCTGCCCCAGCCCGCCAGCGGCGACAGCTCCAGGAAGGGCGTATCGGGGTCGACCAGCAGCTCGATCCGCTCCCGGGGCAGGAGCTTGCCACGCTCGCGGTGCCGTGCGACGTACTTCTCGCCGCCGCCCGCGACCGCCTTGGCGTGCTCGGCCTCGACCTCTGCCAGCTTGGCGAGCATCGCCGCCCGGCGTTCCGTGTACGCGGCGCTCGTCGGGTCGAGCGCGGTTCCGAGTACGGTCACGACATCTCCACGGTCACAGCAGTTCCTCCGGTATGTCCGTGTGCCGCGCGCGCAGCCACTCCCCCACGGCCTTGGCCTGGGGATCGAACCGGGCCTGCGCGGCGGCGCCCTCGCCGAGCAGACCATCGACGACAAAGTTGAGCGCACGCAGATTCGGCAGTACGTGCCGGTCGACCGGCAGACCGGCGGTCTCGGGCAGCAATTGCCGGAACCGTTCGACCGTCAGCTCATGTGCCAGCCACCGCCACGCCGCGTCCGTACGGGCCCACACCCCGACATTCGCCGAGCCCCCTTTGTCGCCGCTGCGGGCCCCGACAAGGCGGCCGAGGGGCACCCGCCGAGTCCTCCGGACGTCCGGCAGCGGCTCGGGCAGCGGCGGATCCGCCACTCGCACCAACTCCCTCGTCACGGCGGGTGGTTGGATGGATACCCGACCTCCCCCGTCCGGCAGTACGGCGGTGTGCGGCACTTCGGCAGGGTCCACCGCCACCGCCTCGAAGACCCCGTACGGGGCCCCTTTGCCGGGCGGCGCGGTGACGTGGAAGCCGGGGTAGCTGGCGAGCGCCAGCTCGATCGCGGCGCCGCTGACCGCCCGTCCCACCGCCTCCCGGTCGGTGTCCCGCACCACCAGCCGCAGCAGCGCGCCGGCCTCCTCCTGGACGTCGGCGTCGGGCCGGTCGGTGCGGACCAGCGTCCAGCGCACCTCGGCGGGGCGGCGCCCGGAGGCGGCGAAGGCCGCGTTCATCTGCGCACGCACCAGCTCGGCCTTCGCCTCGACCGCCAGCCCGGTCAGGACGAAGGTGACCTCATTGCGCCAGCCACCGAGCCGGGTCAGCCCGGCCTTGAGCGTGGGTGGCGGCGCTTCGCCCCGTACCCCGTCGATACGGACCCGGTCCGGGCCCTCCTGCCGCAGCCGTACGGTGTCCAGTCGCGCGGTCACATCCGGCCCGGGGTAGCGTGCACCGGCCGTTTCGTAGAGCAGTTGGGCGGTGACGGTACCGACGTCGACCACACCGCCCGTCCCCGGATGCTTGGTGATCACCGACGAGCCGTCCTCGGCGATCTCGGCGAGCGGGAAGCCGGGGCGGAGCATGCCGGGCTCGGCAGAGGGCTCGAAGATCGGCTCGAAGAAGGGATAGTTGCCGCCGGTGGCCTGCGTACCGCATTCGAGGACATGGCCGGCGATCACCGCACCCGCCAGCCGGTCCAGGTCATCGGGCGCCCAGCCGAAGTGCGCCTGGGCGGCACCACTGACCAGGGCGGCGTCGGTGACCCGCCCGGTGACCACCACATCGGCGCCGGCCCGCAGACACTCGGCGATCCCACCGCCGCCGAGATAGGCGTTGGCGGTCAGCGCGCCGTCCAGTACCCCGTCCACCCCGTCCACCCCGTCGCCCCGGCTCCGGCCACCACCCAGCAGGTCGTCCCCCTCCACATGCGCCACCCGCACCGGAACCCCGACCTTCGCCGCCAACTCCCTTACTCTGTCGGCGAGTCCGGCCGGATTCAGCCCGCCCGCGTTGGTGACGATCCGCACGCCGCGCTCGACGGCCAGCCCGAGGCCGTCCTCCAGCTGCCGCAGAAAGGTGGTGGCGTAGCCGCGTGTGGGGTCCTTCAGCCGGTCCTGGCCGAGAATCAGCATGGTCAGCTCGGCGAGGTAGTCGCCGGTGAGGATGTCGAGGGGGCCGCCGGTGAGCATCTCGCGCAGTGCGTCGAAGCGGTCGCCGTAGAAGCCGGAGGCGTTGCCTATCCGCAGCGGCTCGCCGCCCCTGTCGATGCCGCCGCCCTTGTCGGTACCGCCCCCACTTATGCCCCCACCGCGTATACCGATCCCACGCATACCGTTCCCACATATACCGATCCCGCGTATACCGTTCCCGCTCAAGTCATGGCCCCCTCGGACCTGGGCGGCCGCCCCTTCCCCGGCGGACCGGCGAAGACCTGGGCGACCCCCAGCCACCGCTCCGCGTCCGCGCCCTCGGCCCGTAGGGACGGCAGGTCGTCACGGTGCGCCCGCTGGGTCACCAGGAGGCAGAACTCCAGCGCGGTCCCGGCCACCCGCTGCTCGGCCCCCGCCGGGCCGTACGCCCACACCGTCACCCCGTCCGGAGCCCGCAACTCCACCCTGAACTCCTCATCAGGCGGATCGAGTTGGCGATTCACGTAGGAGAAGTCGCGGGTCCGCACCCCGAGCCGGGCGATATGCCGCAGCCGTACGGTGGGCAGCCGGGTGACGCCCAGCGCATCCGCGACGTCCTGGCCGTGCGCCCAGGTCTCCATCAGCCGGGCGGTCACCATCGACGCGGCACCCATCGGCGGCCCGAACCACGGCAGCTTCTCACCCACCCGCTCGCCCGCCCGCTCGCCCGACCTCGCACGCCCCGGCTCGCCCGCCCGCTCACGCACCCGCTCCCCCGCCCGCTCACCCTCCAGCCGTTCGGTGAGCACCCGGTGCAGCTCGCTACGGCCGGCCCGCCACTCGGCGAGCAGTTCGGCGGGCGGGGCTTTCGCCCCCGCCTCGGCGGCCTCGTCGACGAACGTCAGCGGCGAGGCCAGCGCCTGCCGGGCGGCCCGTACGAACTCCTCCGGTTCGGTGGCGGCGAGCAGCGCCTGACGGTCGGTCCAGGCGAGGTGGGCGATCTGATGGGCGATGGTCCACCCCTCGGCGGGCGTCGGCGTCGCCCAGCGGTCGGCCGACAGTCCGGCGACCAGCGCGTCCAGCTCCTCGCTCTCCGCTCCGAGATCCGCCAGTACGGCGCCGGGATCGAACGACACGCGGCACTCCCCTCGTCGGCCCCATGCCCCCGACGGGCAGGGAAAGTTGACAGGTCCTGGTGCGGCTTTGCTGCGAGTTCTGGCGCGAGTTCCCGTACGAGTTCCGGCACGGGCATTAGCGCGAGCGTTGGCACGGATGTTGGTACGGGTGTGGGTACGGGTCCGTGACGCGTTCCGAGGGTGGCAGCGCGGCAGGAAACAAGCAAGCACGCCTGCATGATTTTCCCGAGCAAGGACGAGCCGGACCGCCCGTCCCCATCCCGTCCCCGTCCCGTCCCCTACGCCTGCGCGACCGCCACCGAACGGCGGGCGCCCCCACCCGCACCACTCCACCCACACCCCCAACTCACCTTGATCCGTCAAGCGTCACGTCCGGGAAGTGCCCGGAATATCACCCATCACGCGTGAAATCCCATCAACCGATCGGTTGATGGGAGTGGCCCGAGGGCGGGATACAAGAGAGAAGTTCGGGTCCTGCCCGAGGAGTGAACAGGCGCCGTTTTGCAACGGTCACGAGCGATCACGAGCGGTCACGAGTTTCGGCGCGCCGCCAAGTAATTACCTGCTATTTCCCATTATCCTTTCGTAATCCTACGATAGTCGATCCCTCGCAGATCGCATCCGCTCAATCCACCCGGAGATGAAATGCACAAGCTCCCCAAGGCTGCCGTGGTGATCGCCGCCCTCGCCACCGTCGGCCTCCTCGGCGCCGCCCCCGCCCACGCCGACGGCGGAGGGGGCGGCTCCCTGTTGGATCTCCTGCAGGGCAGCTCGTGCAGAGCGCACGACCTGGGCGCAGACGTCATCGGCGCATTCGGGGTCGTCGCCGGCATGCAGTCCACCGCGTTGGGCTCGTCCATGGGTTGCACCAACCTCATCAGCAAGTAATGAGCGACGGGCGAGGGAATGCGGTCGCCGGGAATCCATTTCGCGACAGCGCTCCTCGCGGCAGGAGGAGCTTCCCAGCAGGAGCAGCATCGCGACAGGAACAGCATCGCGGCAGGAACATTCACGGCCGGTGCAGCCACGCACGCTCGACGAAACAACTCCGAGCGAGCCGCGGCAGCATTTCACCACCGCGATCACGAAAACCATACTTTCGTTTTATGCGAATTCGATATGGCCTCGCGGTACCGCACCAACTCGCCTTCATCGCACGGAAACAGCTCGTCTTCATCAGCTCGCCTTCGTCGCATCCATCGGTACGACTCGGCAAGCAGCGCCTTTCGACAAGCAGCCGGCAGCAAGCAGCGCCTCGGCGGGCAGCGCCTCGGCAGGCAGCGCAAGAACAAGTTCCACAAGGAGCCAGTGGGGTGATCTTTGCGCACGCGTCACATTCAGTGCCCGGCGACGGGAAGTACAGAGGCTGATCACCGTCTCGTAATTTCAGGAGGATTCATGCGTATCCGTACCACGCTCTTCGCGGCGGCCCTGGCCACCGCTGCCCTGCTCGGCGGCGCGGGAACCGCCGCCGCCGCTGACGACCCCGGCGACTTCGGTTCAAGCTTCGGGTCGAGCAGCGGCTCCGAGTCCGGCAAGAACAAGAACTCGGCGGACAAGGGCAGCGAGAGCAGCGAAGACGGCGAAGCCAAAGGCCCCGCGGCCGGTGCGGCCGGCCAGGGGGAGTCCGAAGAAGACGGCGGGGCGCTCGGCCGCCTCCTCGGGATGTGATGCGGACCGTCCAAGGCGCCATGTGAGGCGGACGGTCCAGGGCGCCGGGCACGGGGCCAAGGGCATCCGAGCAACGTCAGAAGGTTGCACAGGCGGCAGCCTCGGCCCACCGCACGGCCGGCTCTGGTAAACGCAATCGCAAATAGACGCAATCGCAAACGCAAGGCCCTGTCGTCGATCTCCCGCCTGCCTCCGGGCAGACGACGGGAACCGGACGACAGGGCCTCGCAGTTCGACTACGAACCCTTTCGGCTACGAACCCTTGCCGGCCGCGGACCGCACCGCCCCCACGCTCGCCATGACGACCAGGCCGATCGCCAGGATCTCCAGCCACCCCAGCCCCTGGTCCAGCACCAGGAAACCAGCCGTGGCCGCCGCGGCCGGCTCCAGGCTCATCATGACCGCGAAGCCGGAGGCAGGCAGCCTGCGCAGGGCGAGCAGTTCCAGGGTGTACGGCAGAACGGACGACATCAGGGCGACCCCGGCCGCCAGCCCCAGGGTGACCGGGTTCAGCAGCGCCGTACCCGCGCTGACGACGCCGAGCGGCAGGCTGAGCACCGCGGCGACGGTCATCGCCAGCGCCAGCCCGTCCGCCTGCGGGAAGCGCTGCCCCGTGCGGGCGGACAGCAGGATGTACGCGGCCCACAGCCCGCCGGCCGCCAGCGCGCACACCGCGCCGACGGGGTTCAGCCCGTCGAACCCCTCGCGTCCCAGCAGCGCCACACCGCCGAACGCCAGCGCCGCCCACACCAGGCTGAGCAGCCGGCGCGAGGTGGCCACCGAGAGGATCAACGGGCCGAGGAACTCCAGGGTGACCGCCGCGCCCAGCGGGATGCGGTCGATCGCCTGGTAGAAGAGCCCGTTCATACCGGCCAGGGCGACGCCGAAGGCGAGCACCGTGGCCCAGTCGCCGCGCGTATAGCCGCGTACCTTGGGACGGCACGCGACCAGCAGCACCAGCGCGGCGACGGCCAGCCGCAGCGCGACCACGCCCAGTGCCCCCGCCCTCGGGAACAGCAGCACTGCCACCGACGAACCGAACTGCAGCGAGACGATCCCGCCGATCACCAGCGCCACGGACGTGATCTGCCCGCGCGCGCCGACCACCCCCGCCCCGGGCCCGGGCCCGGCCTCGGCTCGTGATGTGGCGCCCGGCACGGGATCTGCGGAGGCTGCCGGAGAAACGGTGGGGGCGGGAGGGGCAGCGGGAGGGGCGGCGGTGGAGGACGAACGGAGGGCGGTGGGAGCTGATATGCGTCCGTCTGGACCGGCGGGCGATGCGTTCACCCCACCCACGCTAAAGCCCGTCCTTCCGGTCCGTGAAATGCCTTTTCCTTTGCCAGAGGAACAGGTGGAGCGCATGCCTCCCGCTACGACAGCGTGTCGGCGACCACGGAGGCCGCTTCCGCGATCAGCTTGTTGTCGAACTTGGCGTCCTTCGTGGTGCGGTTCGACAGGATCGCGATCACGATGGGGGCGGAGTCGGGCGGCCATACGACGGCGATGTCGTTACGGGTGCCGTAGGTGCTGCCGGCTCCGGTCTTGTCGCCGACCTTCCAGCCCTTGGGCATTCCGGCCCTGATGAGCTCGGCTCCGGTGGTGTTGGTCTGGAGCCACTTCGTGAGCTGAGCGCGTTCGCCCTCGCCGAGGACGTCACCGAGGACGAACGCGCGCAGGTCCTTGGCCAGTGCCCGCGGCGTGCTGGTATCCCGCTGCTCGCCCGGGGCCCAGTCGTTCAGCTCGGGCTCGCGGCGCTCCATCCGGGTGGCGTCGTCGCCGATCTCCTTGAGCACGGTGTTGAGGCCCTTGGGCCCGCCGAGCGCGTCGAACAGCAGGTTGCCCGCGGTGTTGTCGCTGAAGCGGACGGCGGCGTCGCACAGCTCGCGCAGGGTCATCCCGGTCTCGACGTGCTTTTCGGTGACAGGGGAGTACTCGACCAGATCGTCCTTGGAGTACTTGATCACCTTGTCCATCCCGTCCGGCCTGTTCATCCCGTCCGGCCTGTTCATCCCGTTCGGCCCGTTCGGCGCGTACTTGCGCAGCACGGCACCGGCGGCCAGCGCCTTGAACGTGGAGGCATGGGCGAACCGCTCGCCGTCGTTGTAGGCCACCTCGCGTCCGGTGCCGGTGTCGATGGCGTAGACGCCCAGCCGCGCCTCGAACTTGCGCTCAAGCTTCTTGAACTCACCCACGAACGGTTTCGCGGCCGCACCCGCCCCCGCCGCCCCCGCCGCCGCGGCGGACGGAGACGATGAGGACGAGGCCGAAGCCGAGGCGTCAGCCGGGCCGCAGGCCGCGAGCGGCACGAGGACAAGCGCAGCAAATGTGGAGAAAACGGCCCGTCGGGCGCGACTGTACTGCATGCTCCAAACCTCCAGGTACGTGGTCATGCGTGCGTGCCAGGACCACCCACCCTCGCCAACCACCGGCTATGCGGTCCAATACGTGAACGCGTCGTTCCATGCCGATATGGCATATCGGCATGGGGCATATGGCATAGGGTTCGGGCCGTGGATGTGGTGGGAGCGTGTCGCGCGTTCGTCAGCGTGAGTAAGCACGGCAGTTTCACCGTCGGAGCGGCCGCCGCCCGGATGTCCCAGTCGGTGGCCAGCCGTCGCGTCGCCGCCCTGGAGGAGCGCTTCGGTGAGCAGCTCTTCGAGCGCACATCGCGCCGGGCCGTACTGACCCCTTTCGGCCGGGACATGCTGCCGGTGGCCAGGCAGCTCGTACAGGCCGCCGACGTCCTGCTGCACGAGGCGGAAGCCGCCCAACGCAAGCCATGGCGGCTCGCCATGCCCGGCATCTGCTCCACGGCCGGTCTCGCCCGTCTCGTCGCCGAGGCACGCGAGCACGGTGTCACGCTCGACCTCCGCGTCGCGGCGCCGCCACAGCGCGTGGAACTGCTCCACTCACAGCAGGTGCGTGCCGCCCTGCTCGCGGTACCCGCGGACGAGACGACATGGTCCGTTCCGCTCGGGCTCGCCGGCGCCCAGGACCCCGGCGTGAAGCGCGTCTATCTCGAAACGCTGCGGATCGGCCGGGCCTCCCCCGGCCCGGCCCGCCGTATCTGGATCCAGCCGGAGGACGACGTACCGCACATCCGCGACCCGCTCACACGACTGCGCGACGCGGTCGGCCTGCGCCCCGCACAGCTCGTCGCCGCGACCGACCTGACAACCGCCGCGGCAGAGGTCATCGGCACCCGCGACCTGCTGCTGTGCTCCCCGGCGCAGGCTGATGAACTCGCCCTGCACTGGCGGCCCATCGGCGAGATCGCACTCAGCCGCGGTTACGCCCTCGCCGCCGCCGCTGACGGCAACCCGCAGTCCCTCGAAGCGCGCCTGGGCGCCGCCCTCGCCCGCTGCCTCGGCTCCCCCGACTACCCCGACCACCCCGGCACGGACACCCGAGCCGACCGCCGGACGGAAACCCGAGCCAACGCCCAGACGGACACCCGAGCGGACCGCCGGGCGGAGACCCCAGCCGATGCCCGGGCGGAAACCCGAGCGGACGCCCGGACGGAGACCCGAGCCGACGCTCGAGCCGACGCCCGGACGGAAACCCGAGCCGATGCCCGGGCGGAAACGCAGACGAACAGCGCAGGAGCCAGGACCGCATGAACACCGAAGCGCTCCTCCGCGACCTGCGCCAACAACTTCGCGACGGCGGCCTGCACGGCTGCCTGCTCGTACGGGATCTCGACACCGGAGAAGAGCTGGGCATCGACCCGGACACCCAGCTGCCGTCCGCCTCCCTGGTCAAGGTCCCGCTCGCGCTGGCAACGCTGGAGCGCATCCGACGGGGCGAGCTCGACGGAGCCACGATGCTCGACGTACCGCCCGGGCGGATCACCACACGCGGCCCCACCGGTCTGAGCCGATTCCGCCACCCCGCCCGGATCGCCGTCGACGACCTGCTCTACCTGAGCACCTGCCTGAGCGACGGAACGGCCGCCGACGCGCTGTTCGGCCTCACCCCGCCCGCCCAGGTCGCCGCCCTCCTCCACGAGCTCGGCCTCCGCAGCATCACCGTCCGGCACACCGTCGACGAACTGACCGACACACCCGAGGAACGCTTCGACGCCGACCAGGCCCACCTCGCCCACGCACTCGCCATAGAGGCCGGCACCAGCGGCCGCGGCCACCGGGTGCCGCAACTCGACACCACCCGCGCCAACACCGGCAGCGCACGCGCCTACGTCGAACTCCTCCAGGCCCTGTGGACCCCCTCGAAGATCCACCCCGAAGTGGCCGCGCGCGTACGCGACCTCATGGCCCACAACATGCTACGCCACCGCCTCGCCCCGGACTTCAGCTCCGACGCCACCACGTGGTCCTCCAAGACCGGCACCCTCCTCAACCTCCGCCACGAAATCGGCGTCGTCGAGCACTCCGACGGCCAGGCCTTCGCCATCGCCGTCCTCACCGAATCCCTCGTCCCGGCCGGCAACCAGCCCGGCGCCGAAGCCCTCATGTCCCAGGCCGCCCGCACCCTCCGCGACCACCTCCGCCAGCTATAGCGGTTCCTGATCCACACCTTCAACGACACCACGTACTACTGAGGCAACGGCAACTCTATGGACCGGGTCGGCACTCGGCCCGGTCCATGCACATGTCGTTGCACACGCGGAACTGACCGCTGCGGAAGCGGGCTCCGGCACCGCATCACTGCGTCGAGTTGGCGCTAAGAAGGCCAGGGTTTGAGGCGGAGGCCCATACGGCAGCCGCCACCACCGCGGTAGGAGAGATCAGCCCAGTCGGACTGCCGCCGCATGAGGGTCGGGTCGGCCTGCTGCGGTCAGCCGGCAACGCTGTCCAGGTAGCTGAGGACCGCCAGGACCCGGCGGTGCCCGCCATCGGCGACCGGCAGTTCCAGCTTCGCGAAGATGTTGCCGATGTGCTTCTGCACCGCGTTGTCGGTGATGAACAGGCATTTGCCCAGCTCCGCATTGCTGAGCCCCTGCGCCATCAAGGTGAGCACCTCGCGCTCCCGCGGGGTCAGCGCGTCGACGGCATGCCCGCCCGGCCCCGCCAGCAGCTGCGTGATCACCTCGGGGTCCATCGCCGTACCGCCCGCCGCCACCCGCCGCAGCGCGTCCACGAACTCACCGACCCGGCTCACCCGGTCCTTGAGCAGATATCCGATGCTTCCCGACCCATTGGTCAGAAGCTCGCGTGCGTATACCTTCTCGATGTACTGGGACAGGACCAGTACGGGCAGGCCGGGGCGCTCTTGGCGGAGTTGGAGCGCGGCCCTGATGCCCTCATCGCGGAACGAGGGCGGCAGCCTGATGTCCGCGATCACTACGTCCGGGGCGTGCTCCGCGACCGCCGCCAGCAGGCCCGGCGCGTCCGTCACCACCGCGGCGACCTCGATCCCCTTGGCGCCGAGGATCAGTTCCAGCCCCGACGCAAGGAGCACACTGTCCTCGGCGATCACGACGCGCACGGCAGCTCCACTGTGACCGCGGTGGGCCCACCGGGCGGGCTGCTGACGCGTACGGTTCCGTCGAGTGCGGCCGCGCGGCGGCGGATCCCGATGACACCGGAGCCCAGGGTTTCGTCCACACCGCCGAGCCCGTCGTCGGCGACCTCGACCAAGAGGGCGGCATCCTGCCGTATCAGCCGTACGGTGACCCGGGTCGCGCCACTGTGCTTGGCCGCGTTGGTGAGGGTCTCGGCCACAATGAAGTAGGCGGCGGCCTCAACGGCCGCGGGTAGTCTGCCCAGTTCGCCGAGTTCCACCTCGGCGGGGATGCCCGCGCCGGCCGCGACCGCGGATACCGCGCCCTCCAGGCCCCGGTCGGCGAGGATCGGCGGATACATCGTGCGGATCACGTCGCGCAGCTCCGCCATCGCCTCCTCGGCGCCCTCATGGGCCTCCTGGAGGAGCTTGGCAAGGGCCCCCGAGTCGTCGGGAAGCTCTTCTCGGGCCAGGCCGAGACGCATCGCGATGGCGACGAGGCGAGCCTGGGTGCCGTCGTGCAGATCGCGTTCGATACGACGCAATTCGGCACCGTGGGCATCGAGGACTCCGGCTCGGCTCTCGGCCAGCTCACCGACGCGCTCGGTGAGCCATTCCTCTGTCGATGGCTCCAGCGCGGTGACGGTGCTGCGCGCATGCATCCGGGCGAGGCGAGGCATGGCCCACCAGGTCAGCGCGCCGGCGCCGGCGCCCTGTACGACACCGAGAGCGAGGGCGGTGCCCCAGCTGGCCACCGGCACCACGCCGAGCAGACGCAGCGGCTCCTCGTTCGGAAACAGCTGCCACAGCAGGGCCGCAGCCACGCTGAACACGGCGGTTGCGACACAGGCCAGCGCAGCCAGGCCAGCGGGGAGACCGGTGGCGACTTGCCGCAGGACCCAGCGCAGGTCGCGGCGATTCTCGGTGTCGTCGAGCAGATGGCGCCACTGTGCGCGCAGGCCCTTGGGCAGTTCGGACGGGCGCGGACGTATGTCGAAGCCGAGCAGTGCGGCCGCCCTGCGCCGGTGCCACTCCGACCAGTGCCGCAGAGCCCTCATCAGTACAGGCAACGCCGTCAGACCGGAGGCGATCGCCCCCACAACCAGCAGCGGCAGTACAAGCATCGACACCATCGCCGTGAACAGGCCGACCAACAGGTACCGGCTGCCGAGTGCTACTTGTCTTATTCGTTCCTGCATGTGGATCATTGTCCGCCACACGAAGCCCCCGCACACTACAGCTACCTGCACCTCACCTGCCGCCATCGGAGAGTGCGGCCAACAGCAGCGCGACACGGAGCGACACCCCATAGTCACCAAGCGACACCCCCATAGCCACCAGAGGTCGCCGTTTCACTCCGGGGACGACCCACTGCTGCGCGCCGGGGGATCAGTTATGCCGTCGGTTCGTTCCGGTTTTTCGGTAGATAGTTCGCTAAGTCCCTCACATGACCTTTCGTCGGTTTGCGGTCTCCTGATGCGGCACTAGCGCAGCGGACACCGGTACTCCGGACGCACCCGGTGCGGGCTGCAAGCAATCAAATTGAGCGACAGGAACCGGTCCCCACTCACCCACCATCCACCAACCCGGTCCTCCCCCGCCACCAGAATCCGCACGGTCTCCACGTACTGCTCGCACTGCTCACGCGTCTCGCCCGACGGGACCACTGCATACGACAACCCGGCCAACAACTCCGCGTACTTCGCCAACTGCCCGGCGTACCACCGTGCCCCCTCCTCCGGCTCGTAAAACGTCCCCTCGACCCGCGAGGCCGGCTTCAGCAGCCAGTCCGCACACTCCAGCGGCATCACCTGCGCCGACGGGAACTCGGGGTGCCCCGGCCGCCGGTGAGCGTCACCCGGCTTCACAAGGACATCGCCGTGCCCGAGCCAGACGTAGGCGTGGTGGTGGGGTCGCACCATTTCACTCCCTGCCAGGTGCCGGTGAGCATCATTCGCTCCGGCAGCTCGTCGCCGAACACTTCAGAAAGGGCGACCCCTGCCCGTGTACGAACATGGACACGGACACGGACATGGGCAGGGGCCGCCTGATCACGGGCGCCAGAAGGCCACCGCCGTCAGCTGCCTACTGACGGCCGCAGCCGTCCCCGTCGCCGCACCCTCCGCTGGGGTTGCCCTCTTGACTGTCGTCCTCATCGCCGCCGTACTTGACCGGGTCGAGGCGGTACCGCATGGTGATCTCCTCGGTGCTCTGTCGGCACGCGGTCGGTCCGCGCGTCGTCGTGCACTTGCGAGGGCCCCTTGGCGGGCCCGCCCGCTCCGGACGTGTCCTGCCAGGGAATGACGTCCGGAGCGGGAGTCTTCGCAGCTACCGCGACCCCGCGCCCGGTTCAGGCCCCTCCGCGTGCGCCACCCGATGCCGCACGATCAGCACGTTGAAGTCGCTCACCCGACTGAAATCCCCAGCCGCCCCGGCCTCCTTCCGGCCGCGCTCCAGCTCCCTGCACTCGGTGCACTTCTGCGTAGCGGGCGTGGCTGGAGAACCAGGGTTGGACATGCGAATTCCTCCATCGGACGTGGCTGAGACCAAGCACGGCCGCCACATGCGGCCGCAGGGCAGAACTGCAGTAGATGGCGACGCTAAGGACCTCGCATATGAGCCCGCCATCCATGTGCAGAGATGTGCACGAACCCACTCCTACAGGCGAGTTGGCTGCTTTGCGGTCTTGACCCGACCCCTCACACCCGGCCATCGTGATGCACATCTCCGCACAGTCATGAGTCTGAAACCGGAGGACCGTCATGCCCTACCGCTCGTCGCCCCTGCCCTCGATACGCGCCGGACCGGCTCACCAACATCAGGGGGCCCGGCCTCGCCCGCATGCCACCCGCACTGACACCTTCGAAGAGGTGTGGAGCCGCGCCATCCCACACAGTGAGTACGAAATCCGCTAACCGACAGGGGGAGAAACCCGTGCGACCCACTGAGTTGCAGAGCGCTGCGCAACCATCGTTGGAGGATGAAGCGGATTTTTCAGAATTTAGCGAACTCATGGAGTCCGCTCAGCGCTCCGCCGTGTTCCTGCAAATGCGGGATCTCTACAACGTGAGCGAAGAAGCCGAGGACTTCGCCATCTGGCGGCGCACAGGCCAGCAGGACCTCGACCCCGATTCGACATACTGGGCGCCGTACGTCAAATTGATTTCCCGGGCCGTCGCGCGTGGCGTTGCAATCCGGAGAGCACGCATCGTGTCCGAACCGGTGTCCGACTCCATCCGGTACCTGCATCAGGCCGTCGTCGTCAACACCCATGCTGGCGAACAGGTTCGCTGGCTTCCGCGCCGCCTCGCCTCCGATATCACCCTGCCAGGCAACGACTTCTGGCTCTTCGACGACCGCCTGATCCGGTGGAACCACTTCGATGGGGACGGCGCCGTGACGGCCCACGAGATCTCCGACGACCCCGCTACCGTCAAACTCTGTGTAACCGCCTTCGAAGCGGTGTGGGCAAGAGCCATTCCGCACGCCCAGTACGAGCTCCAGTAACGACACGGGGCAAAAGACGAACTGCTCATGCACGGCAACAATCACAGGGAGACCGACATGGCATTACAGTTCATCGGGATCGACCCCAACTCCGAGGACGACGAAAGTCCCACGGTGTGGGTGGACCAGGAAAAGAACGAAATCGTCCTCCAAGGCTGGAAGCCGAACCGCGAACTCGAAGCGGAATGTGCGGCGTTCGAGCTCCCTGGTCACGCGAAGGGAATCCCGGACCACGAAGCCGTGATCCGCATCCCCGCCAGGATGACGCAGATGATCCGGGAGGCGTGCAATGCCGTCGAACGTCCCGAAGTTCGATGATCTGATCTCCAAGTGCACGCACTCAGCTGTGCACTTGGAGATGCGTGACTCCTACGCCGTCGACTACGAGAAGGGGCCGTTCGCAGACTGGAAGAACGGCTTCCGGCGCGATCCCGCAGACCGGGCATCGTGGTGGCGTCCCTGGCTCGACCTCATCCAAGAGACGGTGTCCCGTGGCATCGTCGTGCGGCGGGCCCGCATCGTGTCGGAGCCGGTCAGCGAGTACACCCGGTTCCTCTACGACGGCACCTTCACCAATGTCGCCGCCGGCGAACAGGTCCGCTGGCTCCCCCGCCGCCGGGCCTCCGACATTGCCCTCCCCGGCAACGACTTCTGGTTGTTCGACGAGCAACTGGTCCGTTGGAATCACTTCACCGGTGAGGGCGCCTCGGGCGGCCCGGAGGTCACCGACGATCCTTCCGCGGCGAAACTGTGCGCAGAGGCGTTCGAGGCCGTATGGTCGCGAGCCATACCGCACGACCAGTACAAGATCCGCTAGTAAAGGCACCGAATCAGCCAGCTCATGTCCGTCTCACCGTCCTCGTCTGCACAGGCAGGTCGCGAAGCCGTTGCGCGTCGGCTGCGCGACCTGCGCAAGGGCGCTGGCCTGACGGTTATCGAACTGGCTGACCGGTGTGGCTGGCACCATGCCAAAACGTCCCGCGTCGAGAACGCCCGGACCGCGCCCTCAACCAAGGACATCCGCCTATGGTGCCGAGCCTGCCAGGCGGACGACGAGGCAGAAGACCTCATCGCACAATCCCTGCACGCCGAGTCGCTGTACACCGAGTGGCGGCACCAGGTGCGCAACGGCCTCAAGCAGTTGCAGAACCGTTCAGCCCAGTTCTTCCGCCAGACCACGCTGTTCCGGGTGTATTCATCAACCCTGATTCCGGGCCTTCTGCAGACCGAAGGCTATGCGGCTGCCGTGCTGCGCAGGGTCGCGGAATTCCGAGGGCTCCCCTTTGACGACAGCGCGGAGGCGGCGCAGGCCCGGGTCGAACGTTCCCGCATCATCCACGAACCGGGACGCCGGTTTGTACTCCTCATCGAAGAAGCAGCGCTGCACTATCGCATCGGGGATGCCGACACGATGGCCGGGCAGCTGGGCTACCTGCTTACGGCTGGCGCCCTGCCGACCGTGTCGCTCGGCATCATCCCGATGGCAGCGCACAACCGGGTCCAGTCGCCGCGTGAGACCTTCCACGTTTACGACGACAGCCTTGTATCGGTTGAGCTGGTGTCAGCGCGCGTGAGAGTCACTCAGCCCTCCGAAATCGCCCTGTACCTCAAGGCATTCGAGCGGCTACGCAGCATGGCCGTGTACGGCGCCGAAGCGCGAACGCTCATACTGAAGGCGCTTGAGGCGTTGCGCTGAGCCAGCAGCGCAACGGCGGGGAGCTGAGCTCGCAGCCCGATGTGAACACCTGTCAAGCGGCTGCGGTCGAGTCAGCCTTCAGCGTCGCCAAGAGAGAAGTCCAAGCGTTCGCGCCGATGACGAGCCAGGCGCCATCGTTTTGCTTGCTGTCCCGTACAACACAGTCCGCGTCGGCGGTACGAGCCACCTCCACGCAGTCGCCCTCCTGGCCCGAGTAGGACGACTTGCGAAATGCGCCAACTATTTCAGGCTTCACGATTCCTCTTCCCTGTTCCGGGGGCCACCGTCAAGGGCCTTCCGGATACGCTCAGTACTCTCATCCGGCGACAGCGCCGCCGAGCGTAGCTGATCGAAGATGTTGACATACAAGGCCAGATCCTCCGGTGCCTCTACGACACTGGTATTCGCCGGATTCTCAAGCGTTACTGCCTCCACGTTCGCTTCTACTCCGAACGAGAAGGCCACGAAAGCTCCTGACATCCCAGCGATCAGACTCTCAGCACTTGGAAGCAGCTGAACGGTGACGTTCTGCCGCTGGCTCACCTCAACAAGATGCATCAACTGGCCGGTGTACACATGGGGCTCACACATCAACGCGCTGACAGCCGGCTCCCACATGATCGCCGTAAGGTGCGTACCGTCTTCTTCAATGCGACGCTGTCGCTCCTGCCGAAGCTTCACCAGCTCCGCTACGCGAGGCGGAGGAATGAACTTGGGCCCTGTAGCGATGACGGCTTCCGTGTACTCCGGGGTTTGCAGCAGACCAGGAACACGCGTGGGACCCCAGGAACGGATATACGTCGCATCAGCCTCAAGCGTGATGTGGTCCGCATACCCGGGCCGGACCAACTCCTGATAGTCGATCCACCAGCCGCGCTCGTTGCTCCTGCGGGCCCACTCCAGCAACCGGCCGCGTTCCTCTGGATCTGTCACTCTGTAGCGATCCAGTAGGGTGCGAACCTCCAAGGCCGAGGCGGAGGTCTGCCCACTTTCCAGGCGGCTGATCTTGGACACGGACTTGAGAATCGCCTCAGCCCCATCAGCCTGATCAAGGCTGGCCGCTTCCCGGTGACGCTTCAGAGCAGCTCCCAGCCTGCGGCTACGGACCGTCGGCTTCCCGCCTGCGGGCATGCCCCCTCCTTCTCAACATTGGCCCCAGTGTGACGTGTTGGCACGATACGCGGCCAGTCTGGACACCCACGCAGAGTCAACGCAAATTTGCGATCGTTGAACTTGCGGCAAGCCAATCGACCCCTCTACTTTCGAGTCAGTGACGCATCGCACACGCCAAGTCGCGTTGCGTCGTATCGACGCTTCGTCATGCGCACCAAGGGGATGGCCATGTCCACACGCGCCCGACCAGTAGCAACACGACACACACCACCTCAGTCGGCCACCGCCACCTACCGCCTTCCCGGCGACAGCCGCAGCGCCGGGCGGGCTCGTGAAGCTCTCCGTTGCCAACTCCGTGTTTGGGGAGTCGACGGTGAAATCACCTTCTCCGCCGAGCTGTTGGTGTCCGAGCTGGTGACCAATGCCGTGAACGCGCAAGTGCAGGAGCCCATAGACGCGGAGGTCGGTGTCCGGTTCGTGTTGTCGGACGGATGGCTGCGGCTGGAGGTGCACGACATGAGTGACGAACTACCCGTGATCGAACGAGTCGAGGAGGATGCGGAATGCGGGCGTGGTTTGGTGCTGGTGGACGCCTTGGCAAGTTGCTGGGGCGTCGACCGGGGCGACATCGGAAAGACCGTGTGGGCGGAGCTGGTGGTAGGTGGTGGCTCGTGGCTGCGTCAGCCGACGTCAGGGCGGAATCGGCTGTGACAAGCCCGGAAGGTCCGGAAGGTCCGGAAGGGTTGGCGGGCTTGGCAGGTTCTGCGCGTATGGGCTACCGGGCGGTGGCTACGGCGCGTTGTCCGGATGGGACTCCGGTCAACCTCGGCGGCTGGGTGTCGCACTCGCCGGGTGGTGCGCTGGGCTGGGTCCGCAAGCGGGCGGAACAAGTGGCGCAGCAGTTGGGTGCTCCGTACGACCGAGTGGTGCGAGCGTGGCTGGACGATTCGGTCGAGTACGGCTGGGCGATGGACGGGCTGGGGGCCGGGATTCCGTTTGTGCTCAGGGCGGTTGATGCGGCGGGGTGTACGTACTCGTTCATTGCCCGGCCGGAGCCTTCCGGGCGCGCACAAAGGGGGCGGGCGTGAGGGGCAGCGGCCGGGACCAGTACGTATACCGAGAGGCTGGGGCGATGGGGCGGCAGCGGGAATTGGAACAGCGGCTGATGCGGCTTTCTCGTCACTTCCCTCATGGGCAAGAAAACTCGCTGGTAGCCGTGCTGGAGGGATTCCGGCGACTCCGTGCGGCGCTGGGAAGTGAGCTGGAGAACCGGAACCGCTGAGAGGGCTGCGCCGCGGTGCGTACGTAGGCAGGCAAGCAGGCAGGCAGGCAGGCAGGCAGGCAGAAGCGAGCGTACGGGGCGCGGCGGGACGTTGCCTTCCGGCCTCAGGCCGGCTGATTCCACGCAGCCGTGAAGCCCGTGAAGCCCGCGTCGGTCATGATGGCACCTCCTTTCCAGTAGCCGCGGCCGATCACCAGCGGACGAGAACGAGTTCGACAGCGAATCCGGGGCCCATGGCTGCGACGAGCCCATGAGTGCCGGCCGGGGGCGGGCTTCCCATCGCGGTGTCCAGGACATCGAGGACTGACACGGACGAGAGATTGCCCCGGTCGGCCATGGAGCGGCGGGTGAGTACGGTGGCATCCGGCGCGAGGCCCAGAGCCCGTTCCACCGCGGTGAGCACCTTCGGCCCGCCGCCGTGGATGATCCAGCTGCCGATCCGGTCGGTCGTCAGCGCATGCCGGGAGAGGAAGGAGTGCACAGCTTGGGGCAGGTGTTCCTCGGTGAGCGCGGGCACCTCCGGCGCCAGACGGATCTGGAAGCCGTGGGAGCCGATCGCCCAGCCGAGCGCATCGTCGCTGTCAGGCACCAACCAGCTCGCGCCGTCCATCAGTTGTGGCCCCTTATGCTCGCCTGGCCGGTGACCGCCCGCCGCCACCACGACCGCCGCGCCGTCGCCGAACAGGCTGCCGGCGACGATGTTCGCCATCGATCCGTCCTTCTGCTGGTAGGCCAGGGAGCAGAGCTCCACTGCCAGCAGGACGGCGATCTGGTCCGGGTGCGCGCTCAGGTAGTCGCGGAGCAGGGCGAGACCCGCGGCTCCCCCGGCGCAGCCGTTGCCGAACAGCGGGATGCGTCTGATGTCCGGCCGCAATCCCGTCCGCTGGGCCAGTCGCGCTTCCATCGAGGGTACGGCCAGCCCCGTCACGGTGGTGCTGATCACCGCGTCGACGTCCCCGGGACGTACCCCGGCCTCGCTCAGGGCTCCGGTCAGGGCCTGCTCGCCGAGATCCAGGGCGGTTTGCAGCCATACCTGGTTGGTCTGTGTGAAGTCGTCGAGATCGGCCAGTTCGACGAGCTTGCCCAGGGGCAGGGACAGATGGCGCGTGGCCACGCCCGCGTTGGCCTCGATCTTCCGCAGCATCAGGATGCCGGTCGCGGAGTTCATGAGCGTGGTGCGCGCCAGCGTGGCCATGATCTCGTGCTGGGGGTAGCGGTACGGCGGGAACGCCGTCCTGATCGCCCTGATCCGCGGAGCGGGCGAGGGGCCTTCCGGTGATCGTGCGTGGCGGTGTGTGGTCTGGGTGGTGGAGTCTTGCGTCGGTTCCCCCATCGATTGCCCTTCGCTCTTTTCCGGGTGTGCGGGTGGGGGGCAGCTGCCTCAACGCTCGCACTCGCATCCTGTCCGTCTCAGGGGGCCGTGAACAGCAGGACGGCGTTCTGCCCGCCGAACCCAAAGGAACAGCTGATAGCCGTCTTTGTGTCGACCGGGCGCGGGCGGCCGGCCACGATGTCCAGCTTGTGCTCGCCGTCCTGGCCCTGGAAGTTCGCCACCGGCGGGATGAGGCAGCGGCGCAGGGCGAGGACGGTGTACGCGGCCTGGATCGCTCCAGCCGCGCCAAGAGCGTGACCGATCACGCCCTTGGACGCGGTCACCGGCGGCACGTCGTCACCGAACGCCCGGGTCAGGGCGGCGGCCTCGGCGGCATCGTTCAACGGCGTCGACGTACCGTGCGCGTTGACCAGACCCACGTCACGCGCAGCGCAGGCCGCGTCCTCCAGCGCGGCGCGGACCGCACGGGCCGCTCCGGCGCCGGCCGGGTCCGGGGCAACCGGATGACTGGCGTCCGCACCGGCTCCATAGCCGCGCAGCAGCGCCGGCACCGGAACGCCGCGGGCCTTTGCCTGTGTGAGGCGTTCCATTACGAGGACGGCGGCGCCCTCGCCCAGGACGAAGCCGTCCCGCGCCGCGTCGAACGGCCGGCTGGCCAGCTCCGGCTGCTCCCGCTGTCGGGAGAGCGCGCGCATCCGCGTGAAGCAGGTAGCCGTCATGCGGGAGCGCCCGGATTCGCTGCCGCCTGCCAGGACGATGTCGCAGGTGCCCGACCGCAGCAGGTCCCGTGCGACACCGATCGCGGTCGCGCCGGACGCGCACGCGCTGGAGGTGGTGAAGTTCGGCCCCTGGGCGCCCAGGTCGATCGCGACCTCGCCGGCCGCCATGTTCGGCACACTGCGCGGCAGCGCCAGCGGTGAGACCCGCTCGGGGCGGCCCGCGCCGAGGTGGCCGAACTCGGTGACGTAGGTACTCAGGCAGTTCGAGCCGACACCCAGCACGACGCCCACCCGCTCGGCCGGCCAGGACGTGGGGTCGAGCGCGGCGTCGGCGACGGCTCGCCTGGCGGCGACGAGGGCGAACTGGATGAACCGGTCCACCCGCCGGGCGAGCGACCGTCCCAGTTCGTCGACGGCGTCGAAACCGGGTACCTGGCACGAGAAGTCGACGGGCAGTCCGGCGAGTTCCGGATCGGAGGCGGCCAGGGAGCGGCCCCGGCACAGAGCCGCCCAGTTGTCCTCGGCGCTGTGCCCCGCGGGAGTCACCAGACCCAGTCCGGTGACCGCGACCTCAGCGCGCACGCTCGAACACCCGGGCGGCCTCGCCCAGCGTGGCTATCGGGGACAGTTCCACGGCGTCCTCCGGCAGGACGATCCCGAGCTCCTCCTCGGCCGCCACCACGAGTTCCATCAAGGACAAAGAGTCCATCCCGAGGCTTTCGAATGTCGTCGCCGCCGTCAGCTGCTGCGGGTCCGCCTTGACGTCGAGATGACTGGTCAACAGGGTGACCAGACGCTCGGGCAGCACCGGCTGGATGTCCTGTCCCGCTTCCTGTGTCATGCCGTGACCTCCTGCGCTGTGGTACGGGAACGCCCTGGACCGTCACCGGCGTTCATCCGCTCGTACAGTTCTCGCGCGCGGGATGCCTGCGCCCGCAGCGACTCCAGGTGCTGCCTCAGTCGCTCCCGGGCCTCCCCCCTGCCGGGCCACGCATCACTCCCAGGGCGGGCAAAAGGGGCCGCACGACGTGCTGGTGGTGGACATCGACGTCGAAGATGCCGACGGCCGCGACCCGCAGAGCGCGGGCGCGGAAACCGGGAATCGTCGTGCCCGGCATCCTGAAGTCGCAGATCACGCCGCATCCGCAGCTTCTCAAGGGCCACCGGGTCCCTCGCATGACGCGCGTGGACGTGGGCTCGCATGCACCATCTCTTCATTGCTGCGCGCCCCGGCTCCGCCGACGCGCGAGAGGGAGAAGACCGGCGCCCTGTCGCCGACCGGTTGATCCAGACTCAGGGCGCTGTCACAACGACCACTTCTGAACCAGTGCCGCCAGAAACACTGCTACCGGCCAGGCAGGCTGCGGTCTGGTTTGCCAGCCGGAGAGGCAGAAGATTGATGGTGGCACCTGAGTAGTGCCCATTGATGATGGTGCCCTCGGCATGTCCGACAATGTGGCCTTCCACGCGTTCGGCAGTGAACGTGTTCACGTTGAACGCGCTGGTGGTGCCGTCCGACCACCTGAGCGTGCCATGGTGGTTCGGGTCGGTGACGGTGCCCAGGCACTGAGTCACAAAGGTGCCGTCGACCTGAGAGGACATCAGTAGCCTAGTAGGGTCATCGGCGCAGGGCACAGGCGGCACAAATGTCGTATCACTGTGCACAGTTACCGTCTGCGCGCTCTGAGTGATGGGCGGACTGTAGCTGGAGCTAGCGGTTCCCAGACCGGCAAGGATGTGAGTCGGCATATGTGATGCCCCTTTGCTTGTCGTCACTTGCCACATTGCTTGTCGTCACTTGTCACGGAACGCCTGCCCTGTCCAAGCCGGGCGGGACGGTGAGAAGACACCTCCACACCAAGCGAATCCTGCCCCTGGCCCCTGGCCCCTGGCCCCTTCGGATCTTCCTTACGGAGGGGCGGAACTCGTCCGCGTACATACCGAATCCCCACCGTCCCCTCCGGGGCACACGCACGACGGAGGGGCGCACGAAGCACACCTGGGGCGTACGTCATCTGGCTGTTCAGGACAGCCCTATTGGGTCCCTGCCCGGAGAACGCGCGACCCCTCACGAGCCGACGGACAAGACAGTGATGGGACCTTTGGCCGCTGGAGAGAACTAAAGAGAGGCGGCTGGGGAGAACTCGTACTGCAGCTCGTAGAGGTGAGCGGCCTCCACCGTGTCGTTCACGAATACGGGCCGGTCGCCGGTGCCGTACACCACTCGGAACGTGCGCAGGAGCGGCACCGCTTCGGGCAGCCGTAGAAGGGTGTACTGCTCCTGCGTCGGGACCTGGGCGGAGATCGAGTCCACGCACCGCAGCGCGGGATGGCCTCGCCGGGCGAGGAGGGTGGGAATGCCTCCGCGGATGAGGCCGGGACCGGTGATGGGGGTTCCGGCGGCGATGTCGTACGGGAAGTACGCCTTGATCAAGGCGGCCGGCTCCTCGTCGAAGGACAGCATCAGATGACGCAGGACCACCGGTTGCCCAGCGGACAGAGCCAAGGCATTGGCTATTCGGGCCGGGGGTTCGCGCAGGACCGCGACCTCCAGGAGGGTGTTGCAGGCATCCACCCCACGCCTGCGGGCCTCCGCTATCCACGGGAAAGGCTCACCGGGACCGGCCGCAGTCATTCCCTGGACTGGGCGCATGGTCTGCCGACGGTGGCCTCTGACCACCACATCACCTTCGGCGCGCGGCGCGATGAGGAACTCCCCTTCCAAGAGGCGCAGTGCCTGGCAGACCGACGCGGCGGCGGCGCCGAAGCGGCGGGAAAGGTCGGCAGGCCGTAGGACGACGCCGGAAGGGATGGCTCCGGACAGGATGTCTTCACGCACGTCTGCGGCGATGCGTTCGTGCACCGGCCGCTGGTCGGTGGTCATGGGCAGATCCTCTGCCGGGGTCAGCACCTCGTGAGCCGGGTTCATGCTGATTCTCCCGCCTGGCGTCAGGGGCGATAGGTCTCTGTTATGCGAGAGGTGGTCCCTGTGTTGCTAGGGCGCCTTTTCGGCCACAGAGCCGTCTGAGAGGCCGGTGATCCGGGAGGTCAGGGAGGTCAGGGTTTCCAGAAGAGGCTGCCCTCGTTCGACCACAGGATGTTGTCCGGCGAGCGGTGGCCCTTGGAGCGGCATGAGGGCAGTTGGTAACGGTCGGGGTAGGAGCCTTCCTTCTATCGGACAGGCCCTAACTCTCACCCGCCCTCCGGGAAAACATGTGGCTGCCCTACCCTGGATTGCGTAATTTACGACCTCATGACCGATATACGGGTCGTCCACCGAAAACTGGGGGCATCCGCCTTGAAGCTCAAGCGCATCTCCGCTGCAGTCGCCGCTGCCGCGATAGCACCTGCCGTCCTGCTCTCCTCCCCGGCGTTCGCCGCGGACAGCTCCGAGGGGTCGACGGCCTCGGCTCCGGATACGGCATCGGAAGCGCAGAAGGCAGATGGACGGAAGGATGAGGCGCCCAAGGGCTCCGACGCCTCGTCCTCCTCAGCCAAGAACGCGAGCGACGAGGACAACCGCTACGCCATCCTCAAGATCATCAACAAGTCCAAGTCCGGCAGCATGGTCCACGAAGCCGCGCAGGCGGCCATGAACGGCTCCCCCGAGGACCGCGTGCGCTTCCTGGAGGAGGGCTACAAGCGGGCCCAGACCACCGACCTCAGGCTGCGTACCTTCCGGATCATGAGCGTCGGCGGCAAGGGCGTGAAGCGGGAAGCCCAGAGGGCGCTGGAGAAGAACACCCACGAGGCTCTCCTCGAGTTCCTGGAAGTCGGCCAGTACAAGGCCCGTGATGAGGACAACTCCGTCGAGATCGCCCGCATCATCAGCAAGGCCAAGCCGGGGAGCATGGTCTTCGATGCCGCGCAGGCGGCCATGGACGGCAGCCCCGCGGACCGCACGCGCTTCCTGGAAACAGGCTACGAACTGGCCCAGTACGGCGACGACAGGCTGCGCACCGTCCAGATCTCCAGCATCGGCGGCAAGGCCGTGCGGAAGGCTGCCGTCGAGGCGCTGAGGAAGCAGACCCACGAAGCCCTCCGCGAGTTCCTCGAGGTCGGCCAGTACGAGGCCCGCAAGCTGGACGAGGCCAAGGCCGCCAAGGGCAAGGGCGACAAGGGCGGCGAGAAGGGCACGGACGGTCAGGAGTCCAAGGACGGCAAGGGCTCCGGGGGTGACAAGCAGCAGGAGCAGACCGGCGCCAGGAATGTCTCGGACGCCCATGCCTCCCACGGCACCACCGGCGCCAAGCCCGCCGTGGCATCCGTCGGCACCGGCTCCTCGGGCGCGCAGCTCGCCGCCACCGGTGCCAGCTCGGCGACCCCGTGGATCGTCGGCGGCAGCGCCGCTGCTCTCACCGCGGGTGCAGGACTGGTCATCGCCTCCCGCCGCCGCACGGCCGACGAGCACTGAGCCGGCCCACCCCCACCCCCACCCACTGCTACAGCAGTCGCTTTTACTATCCCCATCCCCATCCCCATCCGTATTTGCCTGCCCTCAGAGGTTTTGACACGTGAAGTTGCAGCGTTCCGCCGCTGTCGTCGCCGCAGCGGCGATAGCCCCCGTTCTGTTCCTGGCGCCCAGTGCCGTTGCGGCCACCGCCCCGGCGACTGCCACTACGGAGGCCGCCACCCCGTCACCGGCGGAGGCAGGAAAGCTCAGCGCCGTCCCGCTGTCCATCACCGGCCAGAGCAAGGTCACCACCGGCGAGTGGCTGCAGGCGAAGCTGACCGTCGAGAATCCCGACGACGTACCGCTCACCGGCTTCTCGGTGCAGATGGTGGTCGGCTACTCGGGCTGGGCCCCCAAGTACGGTGAGATCGGGCTGGAGCAGCGTGCCCAGGGTGGTTCCTGGGAGGCGATCGCTCCCGCGAACACCTACAGCCCGGAAGAGTTCAAGCTTGAGGTGCCGTCGGTGGAGGCGCACGGCAAGGCCACCGTGGACCTCCGCCTGCGGCTTGCGCCCCGCCTCATCTACAAGGCGGGTGTCAACGGCTTCATCGCCCCCTTCGGCATTCCGAAGGAGAAGGACCGGCCGCGCAAGCAGTACCCCTTCTTCTACTTCTTCCCCGCTCCTGTGGAGGAGGGTAAGGGCCCGGACACCGGGGACGACAAGACGCCGGACGGCGAGAAGAAGCCGGACGGTGAGAAGAAGCCGGGTGGCGAGAAGAAGCCGGACGCGGGCAAGGAGGCGGGCAAGGACGCGGGCCACAAGCCTTCCCACGGCGGTGCCGCCAAGCCCTCCACCGGCGAGGGAAAGACCGGCGAGAGCCCTAAGAGCGAGCCCGTGACGCCCGTGAAGCCGGCCGCCGACAAGCCCTCTGCCGAGAAGTCCGTCGCTGAGAAGCCGGCCTCTTCCAGCAGCGACGAGAAGCTCGCCGCCACCGGTGCCGGCTCGGCGACCCCGTGGATCGTCGGCGGCAGCGCCGCTGCCCTCGCCGCGGGTGCGGGACTGGTCATCGCCTCCCGTCGCCGCACCGCCGACAAGCGCTGACCTGCCCCGATACGCACGCGCGCACCCGCCCACACCGCCGCCCCGCTCCGGCACAGGACCCTCAGGTCCTCCCGGGACGGGGCGGCGGGTGCATTCACGGGTGGTCCGGTGCCTGGCGCGGGCGGTCCGGTGCCTGGCGCGGGCGGTCCGGTGCCTGGCGCGGGCGGTCCGGCACCCGGTGCGGGTGGTCCAGCGCCTCCGCCAGGACCTCGGCCAGATGGCGTCCCGGGCGGTCCCCCAGCTGGGACAGTTGCGTACGGCAGGAGAAGCCGTCGGCCAGGATCTCCGCCTCCGGGGACGACGCCCTTACGGCGGGGAGGAGTTGGTCCTCGGCGCAGGATACGGAGACGTCGTAGTGGCCGCGTTCAAAGCCGAAGTTGCCGGCGAGGCCGCAGCACCCGCCGCTCAACTCGCCTGTCAAGCCGGCCAGTTCGCGTAGTCGTCGATCGGGACCGTCTCCGAGCACCGCATGCTGGTGGCAGTGCGTCTGGCCGGCGACGGGGCGGTCGATGCGGGGTGGGCGCCAGTCGGGGGCCAGCGTTGTCAGGGACTCGGCGAAGGTCAGGACGGAGGAGGCGAGGCGGGCGGCCCGGGGGTCGTCCGACAGCAGCTCGGGGAGGTCGGTGCGCAGGGCGGCGGCGCAGCTGGGTTCGAGGACGATCAGGGGGTGACCGTTGGCCACCAGGGGGGTCAGCGCGTCGACCGTACGGCGCATGACGGCGCGGGCGCGGTCGAGCTGGCCGGTGGAGAGGTAGGTCAGGCCGCAGCAGAGGGGGCGGTGGGGGCTTACCCGTACCCGTCCTGCCCATACCCGTACCCGTCCTGCCCGCACTCGTGCCCGTCCTGCCCGTGACCTCCCGGAACGCGGCGGCGCGGTCGGGGGGAGGAGGGGGCGCAGGCCGGCCGCCTCCAGGACCCGTACGGCGGCACGGCCGACCTCCGGGGAGAGGAAGTTGGTGAAGGTGTCGGGCCAGAGGATCACGGTGCGGCCGGAAGCCGGGGGCCGGTGGCGCCACCACCAGCGGGTGAAGGGTTCGGTGGCCAGAGCGGGGATGGGGCGCTCGGGGGCGATGCCGGCGAGGCGTTTGGCGGGGGCAGCCAGGGGCGTACGGGCGAGGGCGTTGAGGACGGGGGCGACGGGGGCCGCCGCGCGGAGCCATTCGGGGAGGCGGCCCATGGAGTAGTGGGCGGCGGGGCGGAGGCGGCCCGCGTAGTGGTGGTGGAGGAATTCCGCCTTGTACGTGGCCATGTCGACGCCGACCGGGCAGTCGCTGCGGCAGCCCTTGCAGGAGAGGCAGAGGTCGAGGGCGTCGCGGACCTCGGGTGAGCGCCAGCCGTCCGTGATCACCTCGCCGGCCAGCATCTCGTGCAGGAGGCGGGCGCGGCCACGGGTGGAGTGCTGCTCCTCGCCGGTGGCGCGGAAGGAAGGGCACATGACGTCGGGCGAGGACGGACTCAGCGTCGCATTACGGCATTTGGCCACGCCCACGCAGCGGCGTACGGCGGCGGAGAAGTCGCCGTTGTCGTGCGGATAGCCGAATGCGACCGGGACCGGGCGCCTCGGCAGGACGGCGAAGCGGAGGTTCTCGTCGAGGCGGGCGGGCCGTACGAGCATGCCGGGGTTGAGGCCGCCCGCCGGATCCCACAGGTCCTTGAACCGCTCGAAGAGCCCGACCAGCTCCGGCCCGTACATCTTCGGGAGGAGCTCGGCACGGGCCTGCCCGTCGCCGTGTTCGCCGGAGAGGGAGCCGCCGTGGGCGACCACCAGGTCGGCCAGGTCGCCGGAGAACGCGCGGAAGCGGCGGATGCCGGGCGGTGTCATCAGGTCGAAGTTGATGCGGACGTGGACGCAGCCGTCGCCGAAGTGGCCGTAGGGGGTGCCGCGCAGGTCGTGCTGGGCGAGCAGGGTGCGGAAGTCCCGTAGATATGCGCCGAGTTGGGGTGGCGGTACGGCGCAGTCCTCCCAGCCGGGCCAGGCCTCACTGCCGTCGGGCAGCCGGGTCGCCGTACCGGAGGCGTCCTCGCGGATCCGCCACAGGGCGCGTTGGCCGGCCGGGTCGGTGACGACCGTGTGGGCGGTGGCGCCGTCCGCGGCCGCCGTCCGGCAGAGCGCCTCGGCGCGGGCGGCCGCCTCGCCGGGGCTCGCACCGCCCATCTCGACGAACAGCCAGGCGCCGCCCTTGGGCAGGCCGGACGCGCTGCCCACCAGGTCGGACGCCATGCCCTCGACCGTCATCGGCCGATGCGTGAGGAGGGTGTGGGCGGCCTCGGCGGCAGCGCTCTCGTCGGGGTATCCGAGGACGGCGAGCACCCGGGCGGCCGGGGTCTCCACCAGCCGTACGGTCGCCTCGGTGAGCACCCCGAGGGTGCCCTCGCTGCCGGTGAGGGCACGGGCGAGGTCGGTGCCCGCCTCCGGGAGCAGCGCGTCCAGGGCGTACCCGGAGATCCGGCGGGGCAGGTCCTGCGGATAGCCCGTGCGCAGCACCGCCAGCTCCCTCTCCACCAGGGCTCCTACGCCCTCGCGGAGGCGCGGCGGGAGTCCGGTGGGCGCGCCGGCGGCATCGGTCCCGCGGGAGGCCCGCACCGGCTCCCCGCCGTACGTCAGCAGCCGCAGTTCGTGGACGTTGTCGGCGGTGGTGCCCCAGGCCACCGAGTGCGAGCCGCACGAGTTGTTGCCGATCATGCCGCCGAGGGTGCAGCGGCTGTGGGTGGAGGGGTCGGGGCCGAAAGTGAGGCCGTGCGGGGCGGCGGCGGAGCGCAGGTCGTCGAGCACCACGCCGGGCTGGACGACAGCCGTACGGGCCTCCGGGTCCAGGGACACGATCCGCCGCATGTGCCGGGTGAAGTCCAGCACCACGCCGGTGCCGGTGGCCTGTCCGGCGATGCTGGTCCCGCCGCCTCGGGGCACGACCGGTACGCCGCGTTCCCGGCACACCCGGAGTGCCGCCGCGACGTCCTCGCCGTCCCGGGGGGCGACCACCGCCCGGGGCACCCGCCGGTAGTTGGATGCGTCCATGGTCATCAGCGCCCGGTCGGCCGCGGTGAACGAGACCTCCCCTCGTACCGCGGCCGACAGCTCCTTCGCGAGGTCGCGCTGCTGCGACTCGTGTTGCGACTCGTGCTGCGACTCGTGCTGCGTCTCGGTGCGATCAGCCATGTGTCCAGCCTGCCCACCGGGGCAGGGTCATACGACGACCGGCTCGCCGACCGCCCGTAACCGTCCAGAACAGTCCAGAACCGTCCAGTCCGCCTACGACCCGCCTGTCCGCCGTACGGCCCCTCGTCACCACGGTTTAGGCTGCCTCCGTGGCTGATATCCAGATTCCCGCTGACATCAAGCCCGCCGACGGACGGTTCGGCGCGGGCCCCTCCAAGGTGCGAACGGAGGCGCTCGACGCGCTCGCCGCCACCGGTACCTCCCTGCTCGGTACGTCCCACCGCCAGGCCCCGGTCAAAAACCTGGTCGGCAAGGTGCGGGACGGCATCCGCGAGCTCTTCCAGCTCCCCGAGGGCTACGAGGTCGTCCTCGGCAACGGCGGCTCCACCGCGTTCTGGGACATCGGGACACACGGCCTGATCGCGCGCAGGTCCCAGCACCTCACCTTCGGCGAGTTCTCCTCCAAGTTCGCCAAGGCCGCCAAGCTGGCCCCGTGGCTGGAGGAGCCCAGCGTCATCTCCGCCGACCCCGGCACTCATCCCGCCCCGCAGGCCGAGGAAGGGGTGGACGTCTACGCCTTCACCCACAACGAGACCTCGACCGGTGTCGCCATGCCCATCAAGCGCGTGGCCGGTGCCGACGAGGGTGCCCTCGTCCTGGTCGACGCCACCTCCGGTGCCGGCGGCCTGCCCGTGGACATCGCGGAGACCGATGTCTACTACTTCGCTCCGCAGAAGTCGTTCGCCGCCGACGGCGGGCTGTGGATCGGCGTCTTCTCCCCCGCCGCGATCGAGCGCGCCGAGCGCATCCACGCCTCCGGCCGCCACATCCCGGAGTTCTTCTCGCTCCCCACCGCGATCGACAACTCCCGCAAGAACCAGACGTACAACACCCCGGCCCTCGCCACCCTCTTCCTGCTCAACGAGCAGCTGGAGTGGATCAACGGCCAGGGCGGCCTGGACTGGGCGGTGCGCCGCACCGCGACCTCCTCGCGCACCCTCTACGGCTGGGCCGAGGACTCCAAGCACGCCACCCCGTTCGTCACCGACCCGGCCAAGCGCTCGCAGGTCATCGGCACGATCGACTTCAACGACGACATCGACGCCGCCGCCATCGCCAAGACCCTGCGCGCCAACGGCATCGTCGACACCGAGCCGTACCGCAAGCTCGGCCGCAACCAGCTCCGCGTCGCGATGTTCCCGGCCGTCGAGCCGTCGGACGTCGAGGCGCTGACGTCCTGCATCGACTACGTCATCGAGAAGATGGCCTGACGTCCTGACGTCGATGGCCTGACGTCGATGGCCTGACGTCCTGACGTCCTGACGTCCAGGGTCCAAGGAATCCGGGCCGTCGCCTCACCAGCGCGTGAGGCGACGGCCCGTCCTTCAGCCCGGGCATATCGCCGTCCGGGAAGGGGGAAGTTCACCGGCTGAGCTTCTGGAACCTCCGCACCGCGAGCGGAAGGAAGATCAGCGTCAGGACCACCGGCCACACCCCCGCCATCAGCAGCGCGTGCTGCTCGACCCAGGCGTCGCCGGCCACCGGATTCCCGAACAGCTCACGGGTGGCGGCCGCCGTGGAGGAGATGGGGTTCCAGACGGCGATCCAGCCCAGCCAGTCGGGCATCAGCTGCGGTGCCACGAAGACGCTGGAGATCATCGTCAACGGGAAGGCGACGGCGAACAGCCCGCCCGCCGCCTCCGGGTTCGGCACGAGCAGCCCGAGCCACACGCCGATCCAGATCAGCGCGAACCGCAGCCACAGCAGCAGCCCGAAGGCGGCGAGGAAGCCGAAGCCGCCGTCCGGACGCCAGCCCATGGCGAACGCCGTCAGCATCATGATCGCCAACTCCGCGCAGGCGACGATCAGATCGGTCACCCCACGCCCCGCCACCACGGCCGACGAGGCCATGGGCATGGAGCGGAACCGGTCGATGACGCCCTTGGTGGAGTCGTGGACGACGAGGGTGGCGGTGTTGATGAAGCCGAACGCCATCGTCATCACGAACATCCCCGGCATGAGGAAGGGCGTGTAATCCCCGCCGCCGGGCACCTTCATCGCACTGCCGAAGACGTATCCGTAGAGCAGGACGGAGAGGATCGGGAAGCCCAGCTGCCAGGCGATGTTGACGGGTTGGCGCCGGTAGTGGGTGAGGCCGCGGCGGACGATGTTCGTGACGTCGGCGAGGAGCCAGTACAGGCGTCCGCGGGTGGCCGGGAGAGTCGGGTCCGCAGCGCTCATGCGGCGGCCTCCTTCGCTTCCGTACGGTGTCCGGTCAGGCGCAGGAACACATCGTCCAGGCTCGGTCTGCGCAGTCCGATGTCCTCGACCTGGACACCCTCGTCCCGCAACGTCCGCGCCACCTCCGTCAGGGCGGAAACCCGGTCGGTGACCGGGGCGTGCACCCGCAACTCCGCCTCGTCCGCCTCGGGTTCGCCGTCCGAGACACCGGCGACGACCTTCACCACCTGCGGGATGTCGGTCCGCTCGGCGACCACGACCTCGATCCGGTCGCCGCCGATCCGGTTCTTCAGCCCGTCCGGGGTGTCATCGGCGATGGCCCGCCCCTGGTCGATGACGGTGATGTGCGAGGCCAGCTTGTCGGCCTCCTCCAGGTACTGCGTGGTCAGCAGGACGGTCGTACCGTCCGCCACCAACGCCCGGACGGATTCCCAGACTTCGCCGCGGCTACGGGGATCCAGCCCCGTCGTCGGCTCGTCGAGAAAGAGCACCGTCGGGGCGAGGATCATCGACGCGGCGAGGTCGAGTCGGCGCCGCATACCGCCGCTGTAACCGCCGGCACCCTTGTCGGCAGCGGCGGTCAGGTCGAACTGTTCCAGCAGCTCGGCGGCGCGCAGCTTGGCCCGCTTGCCGCCCAGGTGGAACAGCCGGCCGAACATCTCCAGGTTCTGCCGGCCGGTGAGCACCTCGTCCACGGCCGCGTACTGCCCGGTGAGCCCGATCCGGGCGCGCACCTCGTGCGGCCGCCGGGCCACGTCCAGGCCGGCAACGGTCGCCCGGCCGCCGTCCAGCCGTACGAGCGTGGAGAGGATGCGGACGGCGGTGGTCTTGCCCGCGCCGTTCGGGCCGAGGAGCCCGTGCACGGTGCCCTCGCGGACGGCCAGCTCGAAACCGTCGAGGGCGCGTTTCTCCCCCGTACCGCTTCTCCAGAGCCTCTGCGTGTATGGCGTAACCCTCCATGAGCCCCTCCTGGTCCCTCCCTCAGCAATTGAGTACACCGTACCCGATTACGCGTACGACGTACCCAGTTTTCCGCCGGGATCTCATCGGCGCCTTAAGCTGAATCCCATGACAGGCAGCAGTAGTGGCGGAACGGAGACCAGCGGCAGCGGCGACATCGCCCGCACCCTCGAACTGCTGTGGGACACGGGCCGACGCCCCAGCCGAGGCCCCCGGCCGACACTGACACTCGACCAGATCGTGGAAGCGGCCGTCCGCATCGCGGACACCGAGGGCCTGGACGCGGTGTCCATGCGCCGGGTGGCCGCCGAGCTCGGCACCGGCACCATGTCGCTGTACCGCTATGTCCCCGGCAAGGCCGAACTGCTCGACCTGATGCTGGACCGCGTCCAGCGCCCCTCCGACGACCCGGCGGCTCCCGGCGACGGCGACTGGCGCCCCGCCCTGGAGGCCATTGCCCGTCTGTCCCTGGCCCGCTACCAGCGCCACCCCTGGCTGCTCCAGGTCGACCAGTCCCGGCCACTCATCGGCCCGAGTGCCCTGGACGCCATGGAGCGGGCCTTCTCCTGGACCAAGCCGATGGGACTGTCCGACCCCGAGCTGCTCTCGGCGGTCATCGTGATCGACTCGTACGTCATGGGCGCCGCCCGCACCCGGTTGTACCAGCAGGACGCGGAACGCCGGACGGGCCTGACGGACGCGGAGTTCTGGCAGGCCCAGAGGCCGATGCTGGAGAAAGCCATGACGTCCGGCCGCTACCCCACCCTGGCCTCGCTCTCCGAAGACACCTTCGGCCCCGACTTCGACCACTTCGAGTTCGGGCTGCAGCGGATCTTGGACGGACTGGAAGTACTGGTCGCAGAACGCGGCAAGCGGAAGCAGAAGGAGAAGGAGAAGGAGAAGGAGAAGTAACGGAGAAGTAGAAGTAGGCGTGGGCTGTCCGGGCGGAGAAGACTGCCGGCCAGCCGCCCTCCTAGGAGCGCCGCCGGAGTAGTCGCCGTACGGCCACGACCAGCCCCGTCGCCAGGGCGAGGACCAGCGCGCCCTTCACGAAGCTGGGGTTCAGGTCCGCTCCCTCGCCCTCTGAACTCCCCTTGCCGTCAGGGTGTTTGGCGCCTTCGCCACCGTCCCCCCGATCGGCCTCGCCCGAGCCATCGCGCTCCGCCACCGACTCCGGCAGTTGGTCGCCGCTCAGGCCGACCGGTGTGACGTCGCTGTCGCGGCCCTCGGAGCCGTACATCAGGGTGCGGCCGTCCGGGGTGAAGCTGACCGATTCGCCCTGCCGTTGGATCGGTACGCCGACGCTGCCGAGGTCCTGGGGGCCGGGATGGCCGCCGCCGTCCCGCCAACGGTAGATCCGGGCGCCGAAGTAGCCGCGCAGCACCAGCCGGGTGCCGTCCGGGGAGAACGCGCCGTCGGTCGCCCACAGGTCGACCGGCGCGACCTTGCGGAAGGTGTTCGTACCGGTGGTGCTGAGGCGCCCGGGCCCCTCGTACAACGCCCCGCTGCCGTCCTGCTTCTTGCTGGCGATATAGACCCGGCCGGTCTTGGGGTGCACCATGAGCGCCTCGGCGTCGCGCGGGCCGTCCGCATACGTCACGGTGTACTGGGTGGCGGTGACGGTGGCATCGTGCAGTTGCCGGGGCTCCGGGAAGCGGTAGATCCATACGTGGTTCCACGTGCCGCCGAGGTTGTCGCCGATGTCGCCGACGTAGACGGCACCGTCCGGGCCGATGGAGATCCCCTCGACATCGCGCGGCTTGCCGATGCCGCGCAGGGTGATCCTGGCGACGGTACGGCCGGTTCGTCCGTCGACGGCGTAGACGTACGGGCCGTCATCGCTGTCGTTGTGGGTCCAGTAGATACCGGGGTGTGCGTGGCTGGCGGCCAGGCCGCTGGATTCGGTGATGCGCGGGTCGCTGATCGTGAAGCCGTCCGGCTCGTCATGGGCAGCGGCCGGTACGGCGACAGCAGGCGCGGCGGCGGCCGGCGCGGCGGCGGCCGGTACGGTTCCGGCCGCCCAGAGGATCCCCGCGGCACCGGCCGCGCACAGAAGCGAACGCATGGGCACAGACTGCCATCCCCGGGGGCCCCTTGTGGGGTGGCGCTGGTGCCACCCCACAGAGTGGCCCCAGTGCGATGGATCGCGAGGAGCAGGGCCTGGAGCATCAGTGCCGTACGCGTACGTGCCGCACGTGCAGCACGTACGGCACGTGCGGCATGTGCAACACGATTCCTTCCTCGTCCTCTTCAGGAGCACTGAGTGCCGAAGTCCGGAAAGTCATGGTGGACCCTGCCCACCCTCGCGAACGCGCTGGCGGCCGCCGCCGTCGCAGCCACCGCCCTCCCGGCTCCGGCGGCCGCGGCCGCAGCCACAGCCACGAGGCCGCACCAGGCGGCGTCGCCCCCGATATCCGCCCGATACGCGAACCATCGGTCTGCACTGTTGGCCTCAGCTCACGGGACGCTGCTGGTTGTCGATGTACTGGCGTACGACGGTGAGCGGCGCCCCTCCGCATGAACCGGCGAAGTAGGAGCCGGACCAGAAACGTCCGCCCCACAGGTACCGACGGACGTGGGTGTCGTACTCCTTGCGCAGCAGGCGGGCGGAGACGCCCTTGAGACTGTTGACCAGCTTGGAGAGCTGGACTTTCGGTGGGTAGTGCACCAGCAGGTGCACGTGATCGTGCTCGCCGTTGAACTGCTTCAGCTCGGCCTCGAAGTCCTCGCACACCTCCCGCATGATCTCCTCACACCTGTTCAGCATGGCGTCGGTGAAAACGCCGCGCCGGTACTTGGTGACGAAAACCAAGTGAGCGTGCAGGTTGTAGATGACATGACGGCCGGTGCGTACATCGGGATTCGGATTCCACCGTGGCGACATGAGCCAAATGATACGCTCGCGATCGTGAGTCAAGTCGCCTTGGTGAAGCGGCAGTTCGGGCATCGGGCCCGGCTTGCGCTGTCGCCTGCCGAGGTGGCAGCGGCTGACGCGCAGGCGCATGCGGCCCGCACGATGTGGAACCTGCTGCACGCCTGGTGGCAGATGATGCCGAAGGACAAGCGAACCCTGGCGAACGCGGATGCCGCGATTCGGCAGGCCCGCAAGGACCTCGATTTCCTCGCCGTCCTGCCCGCCCAGGCCGCGCAAGCAGTACTGAAGACGTACGTCCAGGCGTGGAAGAACTGCCGGGAAGGCCGGGCAGGCGCCCCGAACTTCA